>NZ_KB911088.1:1077441-1823267 GCF_000383315.1 Cryocola sp. 340MFSha3.1 | reverse complement strand
CTGACCTACACCTGGCCGGGCACCCCGGGCACCCTGCAGCCGAAGGAGAAGGTCACCGCGACCGCGACCTACCGGCTCACCCAGGCCGACCTGGACGCCGGTGAGGTGAACAACCAGGCCACCACCTCCGGGAAGACCCCGGACGGGACCACGGTCACCCCGCCCCCGGCCGCGACCGACACCCCGCTGGTGGCGAACCCCACCCTGAACCTGATCAAGACCGCGAACGCGTCCGCGGTGAAGAACCCGGCGACGGTCGGGGACACGATCACCTACACCTTCACCTCCACCAACACCGGCAACGTCACCCTCACCGGGGTAAGCATCACCGACCAGCTCCCGGGCCTGTCCGCGATCAGCTACACCTGGCCCGGCACCCCCGGCACCCTCACCCCCGGCCAGACCGTCACCGCGACCGCGACCTACCAGCTCACCCAGGCCGACATCAACACCGGCCAGGTCATCAACCAGGCCACCGCCACCGGCACACCACCCACCGGCCCAAACGTCACCACACCCCCCGCCACCGTCCCCGTCCCCCTCACCGCCGGCCCGAAACTCACCTCCACCAAGACGACCGATCCCCTGCCGGCCGGCACCGCCTCCACGGTGGGAGACACCGTCACCTACCGGTTCTCGGCGAAGAACGAGGGCAACGTCACCCTCACCGGTGTGACGATCACCGACACGCTCCCGGGACTGTCCGCGCTGACGTACACCTGGCCGGGAACTCCGGGCACGCTGCTGCCCGGAGAAACGGTCACGGCGACGGCGACCTACACGCTGACGCAAGCCGACATCGATACCGGCCACGTCGTCAACACGGCCACCACGCGCGGCACTCCCCCGGCCGGGCCCGATGTGACGCCGCCTCCCTCCGTGACCGACACACCACTCGTCGCCAACCCCGACATGACCCTGGTCAAGACGGCCGATCGTGATCGGCTCAACAGCCCTTCCCGTGTCGGCGACCAGATCACGTACCACTTCACGGCGCACAACTCCGGCAACGTGACGCTCACGAACGTCGACATCGTCGACCCGCTGCCCGGGCTTTCGCCACTGACCTATTCCTGGCCCGGAGCTCCCGGCACGCTCCTCCCGGACCAGAAGGTCACGGCCACCGCCGCCTACACGCTCACCCAAGCAGACCTCAACACCGGTCACGTCGCCAATGCTGCGACAACCACCGGAACGCCGCCGACAGGTCCAGCGGTGGTTCCGCCACCTGCGCTCAACGACGTCCCGCTCACAACCGGTCCGGGACTCGACCTCACGAAGGTCACTCTCACCGACGGCCTGTCCCGTCCCGCCAAGGTCGGCGACCTCGTCACCTTCCGCTTCGCTGCGCAGAACATCGGCAATGTGACCCTGACCGACGTCAGCATCGCCGACCCCATGCCCGGTCTATCCGCCCTCGCGTACACGTGGCCGGGAACTCCGGGAACGCTGCAGCCGAAGGAGACCGTCGTCGCGACCGCGACCTATCGCCTCACCCTGGCCGACCTCAACGCCGGACATCTCGCCAACACGGCGACGGCGGTCGGAACGCCCCCCTCAGGTCCGGCTGTGACGCCGCCGCCGGCGAACACCGACACCCCCTTGGGCTCCGCGCCGTCGATCAGCGTCGCGAAGTCCGCGACTCCCTCCGACGGTTCGCGCCTCTCGGTCGGGTCGACCATCACCTACACGTTCGTGGTCACCAACACCGGCAACGTCACTCTCTCGAACCCGCGGGTGGACGAGACGCGATTCACCGGCTCCGGCGCCCTGTCACCGGTCAGTTGCCCGCCGACCCCACGCCTGGACCCGGATGACGTCATGACGTGCACGGCCAGTTACGTCCTGACCCAGGCAGACGTCGACTCCGGTCGGCTGTCCAACGAGGCGACCGCGACCGGTACGCCGCCCACCGGGCCGGACACGACCTCTCCGCCTGCGGACGTCGACATCACCTTCCCGCCGGCTCCCGCGTTGAGCATCGTCAAAGCGGCCGACCTCACGACCGTCGCCACCCCGGCTCAGGTCGGAGACAACGTCACCTTCCACTTCGTAGCCAAGAACGACGGCAACGTGACGCTCACCGATGTCGCCATCACTGATCCACTGCCGGGGCTGTCTCCGATCACACATGCATGGCCGTCCGGAGGGACTCCGGGGACCCTGCACCCGAAGGAGGAGGTCCATGGAACCGCGACGTACCGCCTGACCCAGGCGGACCTCGACGGCGGACACCTGGCGAATACCGCAGCGACACGTGGCACGCCTCCGTCCGGACCGCCGATCACGCCGCCGCCCGCAGGCACCGATTCGCCACTGGTGGTCACGCCCTCGATCTCACTGGACAAGAAGGCCGACACCACCGCGATCAGCTCGCCCGCGGCGGCCGGCGATGTCGTCACCTACACCTTCGTGGCCAAGAACACGGGCACCACCACCCTGACCAACGTCTCGATCGCCGACCCCCTTCCCGGACTGTCCGCACTCACCTACACGTGGCCTGGAGTCCCCGGGATTCTTGCGCCATCGGACGTCGTGACCGCGACGGCGACCTACCGCCTCACCCAATCGGACCTCAACGCGGGCGCCGTCGTGAACACCGCCACCACCTCAGGAACGCCGCCCACCGGAACCCCGGTGACCGACGACGGGACCGCGACGGTGACACTTCCGCCGGAACCGAAGCTCGAACTCACCAAGGACGCCGACGCGACCGCGATCCAGTCCCCGGCTCAGGTCGGCGACACCGTCACCTTCGCCTTCGTCGCCCGGAACAGCGGCAACACCACCTTGACCGATGTCTCGATCACCGATCGGATGGCCGGTCTGACCTCGCTGACCTACGACTGGCCGGGAGTGCCGGGCACGCTGCAGCCGAAGGAGTTCGTCACCGCGACAGCGACGTACCAACTCGCTCAGGCCGACATCGACGCCGGGCACCTGGGAAACACCGCCACGGCGACCGGCACCCCTCCGACCGGAACGCCGGTGACCACCCCACCGGCGTCGACGGACACTCCGCTGGTCTCCACCTCCGCGATCGAGCTGGTCAAGTCGGCAGACACGAGCGCGGTCTCCTCCCCAGCTACGGCCGGCGACATCGTCAGCTACACGTTCGTCGCGACGAACAACGGCACCACGACCTTGACGGACGTCTCGATCGTCGACCCGCTTCCTGGCCTGTCCGCGCTCACGTACACGTGGCCGGGAAATCCGGGGACACTCGCTCCGCGCGAGTACGTCACCGCGACGGCGACCTACCGCCTCGCTCAGGCTGACCTGGACGCAGGCACAGTGGTCAACACCGCGAGGACCACGGGCTCACCGCCGTCGGGAACGCCGGTGACCGACGACGGGACCGCGACGGTGACACTTCCGCCGGAGCCGAAGCTCGAGCTCACGAAGGACGCCGACGCGACCGCGATCCAGTCCCCGGCTCAGGTGGGCGATACCGTCACCTTCTCCTTCGTCGCCCGGAACACCGGGAACGTGACGATGACGGGTGTCACGATCACCGATCCCCTGATCGGCTTGTCCGCGCTCGTCTACGACTGGCCGAGAACTCCCGGCACCCTCCAGCCGAAGGAGTTCGTCACTGCGACCGCGACGTACCAGCTCGTTCAGGCTGACATCGACGCCGGGCATGTGGCGAACACGGCGACCTCCACGGGCATCCCGCCGACCGGAACCAGAGTGACCACCCCACCCGCGTCGACCGACACCCCGCTCGGAGTCGCCCCCGCGATCGAACTCGTGAAGAAGGCGGACACCAGCGCCGTCAGCACTCCGGCGCATGCCGGCGACACCGTGACGTTCACATTCGCGTCCCAGAACACCGGGAACGTCACGCTGACCGACGTCGTGATAGACGACCCCCTCCCCGGTCTGTCGGCACTGACCTACTCCTGGCCGGGCAGCCCGGGCACTCTGACCCCGGGCCAGAAGGTCACGGCGACAGCGACCTACCAGCTCACCCAGGCCGACATCGACGCCGGGACGGTCGTCAACACGGCCACCACGATCGGAAAGCCGCCCGTGGGCACCCCGGTGACCGATGAGGGAACAGCCACAGTGGACCTTCCGCCAGCGCCGAGCATCGATCTCACGAAGCTGGCCGATCCGTCGACGGTGCAGACCCCGGCGCAGGCGGGCGACACCGTCACGTACACCTTCGTGGCGGAGAACACCGGCAACGTGACGCTGACCGGCGTCAGCATCACCGACCCGTTGCCGGGCCTGTCCGCTCTGACCTACACCTGGCCGGGTACCCCGGGCACGCTGGCCCCGAAGGAGAAGGTCACCGCGACGGCCACGTACCAGCTGACGCAGGCGGACATCGACGCCGGGCATGTGGCCAACACCGCCGGCACCGAGGGCACCCCGCCCACCGGCACGAAGGTCACCGACGGGGCATCGGCGGACCTGCCGCTGGTGACGGTCCCGAGCATCGACCTGGTCAAGGCGGCCGACCTCGCCGCGGTCCAGTCGCCGCCCCGGGCGGGTGACACCGTCACCTACACCTTCGTGGCGGAGAACACCGGCAACGTCACCCTCACCGGTGTCGCGATCACCGACCCGAAGCCGGGCCTGTCCGCCCTGACCTACACCTGGCCGGGCACCCCGGGCACGCTGGCTCCGAAGGAGAAGGTCACCGCCACGGCGACGTACCAGCTGACGCAGGCGGACATCGACGCCGGGCATGTGGCCAACACCGCAGGCACCGAGGGCACCCCGCCCACCGGCACGAAGGTCACCGACCAAGCCTCCGTCGACATCCCGCTCACCACGGAGCCAGGCATCCGGCTCGTGAAGAAGGCGGATACCGCACTCGTCCAATCACCGGCCGAGAGCGGCGACACGGTCACCTTCACGTTCGCGTCTCAGAACATCGGGAACGTCACCCTGACGAACGTGGTCATCCAGGACCCCCTGCCGGGCTTGTCATCACTCACGTACACGTGGCCGGGTTCACCGGGAGTGCTCGCGCCGGGTGAGACCGTCACGGCCACGGCGACCTATCGTCTGACGCAGGCGGACCTCGACGCCGAAGAGCTGGTCAACACCGCGACCACGACCGGGACCCCGCCGTCCGGAGACGACGTGACAGACGTGGCCACCGTCACGATCCCTCTCCCCGCCGATCCCGCCCTGACCGTCGTGAAGTCCGCGGGCACCATGGGGATACAGACTCCGACCGGCGCCGGCACCACGATCACGTACACGTTCACGGTGACCAACACGGGGAACGTGACGATGACCGGAGTGAGCGTCGCCGACCCGATGGTCGGCCTCTCACCGCTCACCTACGCCTGGCCCGGCGCGCCGGGAACGCTGGCGCCACGGGAGACCGTGATCGCCACGGCCACCTACGTGTTGACCCAGGCCGACATCGACGCGGGGCACGTGGCGAATACGGCACGGGCAACGGGAACGCCGCCGTCCGGAATCGTCGTCACGCCGCCGCCCGCGAGCACCGACACGCCACTGGCTCCCTTCCCCTCGATCGAGCTGGTCAAGACCGCCGACGCGGCGGCCGTGCAGTCGCCTGCTCGTCCCGGTGATGTGGTCACCTACACGTTCCGATCGAAGAACGACGGAAACGTCACCCTTACCGGAGTGACCATCACGGATCCGCTCGCCGGGCTGTCCGAGCTCGCGTACTCGTGGCCAGGAGCGCCGGGAGTCCTCGCCCCCGACGAGAGCGTCACCGCGACCGCGACCTACCCGCTCACCCAGGCGGACATCGATTCCGGCCACATCGCGAACACGGCGTCGACCGTGGGAACGCCGCCCTCGGGCGTCGCCGTCACGGACGAAGCGTCGGCAGAAGTGCCGCTGGCGGCCGAACCTCGGCTCACGCTGATCAAGACGGCCGATGCCGGCCGGGTGCAGTCCCCCGCGATGGTCGGCGACACCGTCACGTATCGCTTCGTCGTGAGCAATACGGGGAACGTGACGATCGACGGAGTGTCGGTCGCAGATCCTCTCGCCGGGCTGTCGTCGCTGACATACGCGTGGCCCGGCGTTGCCGGGCGGCTGGAACCGGGGCAATCGGTGACGGCGACGGCCGAATATCGACTCACGAACGCCGACCTCGCTGCGGGCCATGTCCAGAACACCGCCGTCGCGGTGGGTACTCCTCCGTCCGGTGAGAGAACCACCACTCCGCCCGCTTCGGTCGACACTCCACTCTCGCGACAGTCACTCCCCGCGGTGTCCGGATGAGCATGCGAAGTCGGCGACGAACGGTGACAGGAGGTGCGATGTCGCGAGGTAGAGGTACACTCTCGTTCGAACATACGTTCGATAGACGAGGTGAGCAGCATGACCGAGATCGACGAGACCGTCGCCGTCTGGACGACCGACGAGGGCGTCCCCATCCGGCTCGTGTGGAGATCCACTCGATACCGGGTGTCCGACACCCCGACCGTCTGGGCGGAGGTCTGTGCCTGGTGGCGCCCCTTCGGCGAGCATCGCTACCCCATCGGCAGCGTCCCCCGCTCGATCGGCGGTTGGCGATTCCAGGGGACCAGCGAAGACGGCGAGGCCCACGTCTTCGACGTCCGGCACGACGCGAGCGCCCGATCGTGGCGGCTGGTCCGTGTTTTCGACTGACCGCAGCGTGGCTCACCCGCGCCGCGCATCCCGTCGCATAGCCTCCATCGGGTGATGGACGACCGCTACGGAACCGATGTGCTCGCCGGCGACTGGAGAAGCGCCGGCAAGAAGCCCGTCCCCACCGTCGAAGCCGTACGAGACCTCGTCCTCGAGGACGCCACATCCGGCTTCTGCGGCGCGATCACGCGACTCGAGGCGCAGACGGTCGAACTCGAGGACTACTTCGGCAAGAAGCGCGTCTTCCCGCTGACGGGCTCGTTCCTCATCGACGGAGAGCCGGTACGCCTGGTCGTCCCGTCCCGCACCCCGGCCGGCCCCACGCGGACCGCATCCGGATCGTTCGCCGTCGGCGACCAGAAGGCACGCGTCGCCCGCGCCAGCCGCATCTTCGTGGAGGGTCGCCACGACGCCGAACTGGTCGAGCGGGTCTGGGGCGACGACCTGCGCGTCGAAGGCGTCGTCGTCGAATACCTCGAAGGCGTCGACGACCTCGACGCGATCGTCCGCGAGTTCCAGCCGGACCGCGGACGGCGCATCGGCGTCCTCGTCGACCACCTCGTCCCCGGGTCCAAAGAAAGCCGGATCGCCGAACAGGTGGCACGCGGGCCGTACGGCGCGCACGTCCTCGTCGTCGGTCACCCCTACATCGACATCTGGCAGGCGGTGAAGCCGCAGCGGGTCGGCCTCGACGCCTGGCCGAGCATCCCCCGCTCGATCTCCTGGAAGCACGGCATCTGCGCCGCCCTCGGCCTCCCCCATGAGACGCAGGCCGACATCGCACGCGCCTGGAAGCGCATCCTCGGCCAGGTCCGCTCCTACACCGATCTCGAGCCCGAGCTGCTCGGCCGGGTGGAACAGCTGATCGACTTCGTCACCGAACCCCAAGCGCGGTAGACGCGGCCTGGCTGGCGACGCTCACCAGCCGTATTCGGTGTACGACTCGCCCCGTTCGAGCGCCTCGATGCCATGCCGGATCACCGGGATGACATCGCCCGGGAGCGCGCGCAGCGGCGCCCAGACCAGCTCGGAAGCCTTCTCCGGCTCCCCGATCACGGGAACCGCACCCGCGGGGAGTGCGGCAGCGAAGAAGAAGTCGATGTAGGCGTCACCGTCCGCGCGACCATGCTGGACCAGGGCGAGCCGCACCTGATCGGGACCGAGCACGAGGCCGATCTCCTCCTGCACCTCGCGGAGCAGCGCGGCCGTGGCCGACTCCCCCGGCTCGATGTGTCCGGCGGGGAGCGACAGCTCGCCGTCCCGATACCCCGTCCCCGCGCGGCGTTGCAGCAGGATGCGGTCGCCGTCGAACAGGCACAGGTACACGGCGGCGGGATAGGTCGGGCGCACGCGTCCATTGTGCGCCGACGACTGTCGGTTGGGTGGCGTACTGTTCTTCTCCACACGGGGCGGTTGTCCACAGCGTCGAAATTCCATTTGCGTTGTTCGAACATACGTTCGAAAATGGACTCATGTCCCTCGCAGCTCCACACCTCGATGAACCGGTCGCCGACCGGGCGCAGGTGCACGAGCTGCAGACCCGCATCCGGCAGATGCAGGCGACCAAGCTCGAGAGCCGGACCCTGCAGACGCATCCAGCGCTCTCGCCCCTCCTGCCAGGAGGTTCGCTCAAGGCAGGGGCGGCGTACTCGGTCCGCGGTTCCACGACACTGCTGATGGCCATGCTGGCCGGTCCGAGCGCGGCCGGGGCATGGTGCGGAGTGATCGGGATGCCCGACTTCGGGGCAGAGGCCGCCGGGCGGTTCGGCATCGACCTCGAACGGCTCGTGCTGGTGCCCCACCCCGGCGACCACTGGCTCACCGTGACCGCGGCGGTCGTCGATGTGCTCAGCGTGGTGGTCGTCGCGCCGCCCGCCCGTGCGAAAGACGGCGACGTCGCCCGGCTCACCGCCCGGCTGCGGCAGCGCGAAGCGACTCTCATCGTCGCCGGCGACTGGCCACAGGTGGAAGCGACGCTCACCGTCGCGCGCAGCGGGTGGGACGGCCTCGGCACCGGGAACGGCTACCTGTCGTCCCGGCGCGTCACCGTGGAGTCGGCGCCACGCGGCGGGACGGGGCCACGCCGCACCGCCGAGCTGTGGCTGCCGGCCGTCGACGAGAGCTTCCGCGCCTCCGGGCCCACGCGGCTCGAGGCGGTGAGCTAGATGACGAACGGAACACGCGAAGCCGTCGTCACCCGGGCGATCGTGCTCTGGTGCCCCGACTGGCCGGTCATCGCTGCGCAGCAGGCGCTCGACCTGCCACCCGACGAGCCGCTCGCCCTGGTCGAGAAGGGCGTCGTGTTCGCCTGCTCCCCGGCCGCACGAGCCGACGGGGTGAAGCGCGGGCTGCGGATGCGCGAGGCGCAGGCGCGCTGCCCCCAGCTGAACGTGCTGCCGTACGATCCGGTGCTCGATGCCCGGGCGTTCGAGCCGGTGCTCGCCGCGATCGAGGAGATCACCCCCGGCGTACAGCCGGTCCGCCCCGGCACCTGCGTGCTCCGGGCGCGCGGACCCGCGCGCTACTACGGCGGCGAGGAGCAGGCGGCCGCCGAGCTGCTGCGCTGCCTGGAAGGGCTGGGCCTGCCGGATGCCCGGGTCGGGATCGCCGACGGTCCCTTCGCCGCCGAGCAGGCCGCGCGCTCGACGGGAGCCGCCCGGCCTCTCAGCAGCGCCACCCCCACCGGGACGACGTTGACCGATGCCACCACCGGTCGCGCCGCTGATTTCCCCGCCCCGCACTTCTTGGCCCGCAGTCGTGTGCGCATCATCCCGTCCGGCGACTCCCCGCGGTTCCTGGCACCGCTCCCGGTCGCCCACCTGGGCTTCGCCGAGCTCACGCCGCTGCTGCGCCGGTTGGGGCTGCATACCCTCGGCGACATCGCCGCGCTCTCGCGCGTGGACATGCGGGAGCGGTTCGGCGAGCGGGGCGAGCTCGCGCACACCCTCGCCAGCGGACTCGACGGCACGGCGGTGGTGCCGCGGACTCCGCCGAAGCAGCTCGACCGCTCCATCGAGTTCGAACCTCCCCTCGACCGTGTCGACCAGGTGACCTTCGCCGTGCGCGGCACGGCCGAGCAGTTCATCGGCGGGCTCACCAAGGCCGGACTCGTGTGCACGTCACTGCGGGTGGAGGTCACCGACGAGTCTGGGCGGGTCAGCGAGCGCACCTGGCTCCACCCCCGGTTGTTCTCTCCGCCCGACGTGGTCGACCGCGTCCGCTGGCAGCTGCAGGGCTCCGGCGCGATCGACTCCGGGCTGGCGTCCCCGATCTCCCGGGTGGTGCTCGAGCCGGAGGCGGTCGACGACATCGGCCACCACGAAGACGGACTGTGGGGCGGCGGCGCCGACGAGCGCATCCACCACGGCCTCACCCGGGTGCAGAGCATGCTCGGGCACGAAGCGGTGGTCACAGCCACGATCGGCGGTGGCCGCGCGCCCGGTGAACGGCAGGTGCTGGTGCCGTGGGGCGACCGGCCTGTGGGGGTGGCCCGCGCCGACCAGCCGTGGCCCGGATCGCTGCCGGCACCCGCGCCGTCGACCGTGTTCGAGGTCCCGCGTCCCGTCGCGGTGCTCACCGAAGAGGGTGCGCCGGTCGAGGTGACCGATCGCGGAGACGTGACCGCGCCGATCGCCCGCTTCTCCGCCACCGGCCAGGCACGGGACGCCCGGCCGGTCGACTCCTGGGCCGGGCCCTGGCCCGTGCGGGAGCGGTGGTGGGACGCCACCCTCTCCCGGGCGATGCACCGCTTCCAGCTGGTCGACGCCGACGGCACCGCCTGGCTGCTCGCACTGGCCGGCTCCGGCTGGTTCGCGGAGGCGCGCTATGACTGAGCGAGGTGATGCCTGATGGGGTGGAACAATCCGCCGATCCCGTGGGCCGAGTTCGAGCGGCGGCTCTCCGGACGACGCACCGGACAGCAGGCAGACGAACGCCCGTCATCGCGCAAGCGGCAGAAATACGTGCCGCAGGCAATCCCGGAGACGCCCGAGGACGCGGTCCCGTACGCCGAGCTCCACGCGCACAGCAACTTCAGCTTCCTCGACGGCGCGTCCTCCCCGGAGGAACTGCTCGAAGAGGCCACCCGGCTGAACCTGCACGCGCTCGCCCTCACCGACCATGACGGCATGTACGGGGTCGTGCACCTGGCCGAAGCGGCAGAGGCGTACGACCGGGTGAAGACCGTCTTCGGCGCCGAGCTGTCGCTGTCGCTCACCAAGCCGCAGAACGGCGAGCCGGATCCAGAGGGCAGCCACCTGGTCGTGCTCGGCCGCCGGCAGGGCGGCTACCATCGGCTCGCCGCCGCGATCACCGCGGGGCAGCTCGCCGGAGAGGAGAAGGGGAGGCCGGTGTACCGGCTCGACGAGCTCGCCGAGCAGTCGGGCGGCGAATGGATGGTGCTGACCGGATGCCGGAAGGGCGACGTCCGGCTGGCCCTCGCCGAGCACGGCGAACGTGCAGCGGAGCGGGAGGTCGCGCGGCTCGCCGACCTGTTCGGGCATGACAACGTGCTCGTCGAGCTGATCGATCAGGGCGCCCCGCGCGACTCGACCGACAACGACATCCTCACCCGTATCGCCGGCCGGCTCGGGCTGCCGACCGTTGCAACCAACAACGTCCACTATGCGAGCCCGGCGCAATACCCCCTGGCGACCGCCGTCGCCGCCGTGCGCGCCCGCCGCAGCCTCGACGAACTCGACGGCTGGCTGCCCGCCGCTGGAGCGGCCCACCTGCGCAGCGGCGCCGAGATGGCCCGCCGGTTCGCGCGCTACCCCGGCGCCGTCGAACGCACCGTCGAGATCGCCGACGACCTCTCCTTCCGTCTCCGCAGCGCACGCCCCCGGCTGCCGAAACAGGACGTCCCTGAGGGCCACACGCCGATGAGCTGGCTGCGCGAGCTCACCTGGCAGGGCGCCGCCGAACGGTATCCCGACCTCGACAGCAACCCGGCGAAACGCGAGCGCATCGAACGCGAGCTGGATGTGATCGAGGCGAAGGACTTCCCCGGCTACTTCCTCATCGTCCACGACATCGTCCGGTTCGCCCGCAGCCGCGGCATCCTCTGCCAGGGTCGCGGATCCGCGGCGAACTCGGCCGTCGTCTACCTGCTCGGGATCACCGCCGTCGACTCGATCAAGTACGACCTGCCGTTCGAGCGGTTCCTCTCCAGCATGCGCGAGGAGGAGCCCGACATCGACGTCGACTTCGACTCCGATCGCCGGGAGGAGGTCATCCAGTACGTCTACGCCAAGTACGGCAGGCACAACGCGGCGCAGGTCGCCAACGTGATCACCTACCGCCCCAAGAACGCCGTGCGCGACATGGCGAAGGCACTCGGCTACTCCACCGGCCAGCAGGACGCCTGGAGCAAGCAGATCGACTCGTGGGGCACCGTCCAGACCAGCGACGACCACGACATCCCGGACGACGTGGTGGGTCTCGCGCAACAGGTGCTCAAGTTCCCGCGGCACCTCGGCATTCACTCGGGCGGAATGGTCCTCACCGACCGGCCCGTCGGCGAGGTGTGCCCGATCGAGCACGCCCGCATGGAGGGCCGCACCGTCCTGCAGTGGGACAAAGACGACTGCGCGTGGATGGGGCTGGTCAAGTTCGACCTCCTCGGCCTCGGGATGCTGTCGGCGCTCGACTACTCGATGCGCACCATCGAGGCGTCACTCGGCGAGAAGTGGACGCTCGACAGCATCCCGAAGGAGGAGCAGGGCGTCTACGACATGCTCTGCCGTGCCGACTCGATCGGCGTCTTCCAGGTGGAGAGCCGCGCCCAGATCGGCACCCTGCCGCGACTTCAGCCCCGCAGCTTCTACGACCTCGTGATCGAGATCGCGCTCATCCGCCCCGGTCCCATCCAAGGTGGGGCGGTGCATCCGTACATCCGCCGGAAGCTCGGCAAGGAGCCGGTCACCTACCTGCACCCCTCGCTCGTGCCGGTGCTGGAGCGCACGATGGGTGTCCCACTGTTTCAGGAGCAGCTGATGCAGATGGCGGTCGCGGTCGGCGACTGCACGGCGGAGGACGCCGACCTGCTGCGCCGGGCCATGGGCTCCAAGCGCGGGGTGGAGAAGATCGAGGCGCTCAAAGCGAAGCTGTACGACGGGATGGCGAACAACGGCATCACCGGAGCCGACGCCGACGCCATCTACGAGAAGATCGAGGCGTTCGCCAACTTCGGCTTCGCGGAGAGCCACGCGATCAGCTTCGCGCTGCTCGTCTACGTCAGTTCGTGGATGAAGCTGCACTACCCGGGCGCGTTCCTCGCCGGGCTGCTGCGCGCCCAGCCGATGGGCTTCTACTCTCCGCGCACCCTCACCGCCGACGCACGCCGGCACGGCGTGATCGTGCACCGCCCCGACATCCAGCGCTCCGGCGTCTTCCCGCTCCTCGAGCCGCTCGACGACCCGGACGCTCGGCGCGGGCCGACCGGATCCGATCCGTGCCTGCAGACCGATCAGCCGCCGATCGACCCCTTCGATCCCGCGCTCCCGCTCGACTTCGCCGCGCACCGTCGCGACGCCGGTCACGCGGTACGCCTCGGCCTCGCGGCGGTCACTTCGATCGGTGAGAAGGTCGCGGAGCGCATCGTCGCCGAGCGCGAAGCGTACGGCCCCTACCGCGACCTCGGCGACCTCGCCCGGCGCACCGGACTCAACACCGGTCAGCTGGAGGCGCTCGCCGCCGCCGGCGCGTTCGACGGCTTCGACCTGAGCAGGCGGCAGGCGATCTGGGAGGCCGGCAACGCCGCCCAGGAGCGACCGGAGTACCTCGCCGGCACGGCCATCACCGTGCAGCCGCCCCTGCTGCCGATGCTCTCCCCCGCCGAACAGCTCGCCAGCGACCTGTGGGCGACCGGGATCTCGACCGACGACCATCCCATCCGCTTCCTGCGCCCGGCGCTCGCCGCCCGCGGCGTCCGCCCGGCCGACACGCTCGCCGCGGGCGAATCCGGCCGGCGTATCGAGGTGGGCGGCGTGGTGACGCATCGGCAGCGTCCGGCGACGGCGGCAGGAGTCACGTTCCTCAACATCGAGGACGAGACCGGGATGGTGAACGTCATCTGCCCGGTCGGGGTCTGGAACCGCTATCGCCGGGTCGCCCGCCAGGCACCGGCGATGATCGTCCGCGGCATCCTGGAGCGCAGCGAGGAAGGCGTCGTCAATGTGCTCGCCGACCGGCTCGAAGCACTCGACACCGGCATCCGAACCGTCTCGAGGGACTTCCGATGAGCCGCCTCAGGCCGCAGCGCGTCCCGTCACTCCTCGAACCGCAGGTGCCGCACACTGCGACCGTTGCGGCGGACCAGACGGAGCGCCTCCACGCCGATCCGGATGTGACGCTCGACGAAATCGCGCGTCACTCCGAGATCGCTCTCCGCCGTCTTCACGCCCTCCGGCGTCATCGGCTGATCCGAGATGAGCAGCAGCGCCCCGCTCGGGATGCGGTTGGCGAAACCCGCCGCAAACACCGTCGCCGTCTCCATGTCGACGGCCATGCACCGCGTCCGCTTCAGGTACTCCTTGAACGTGTCGTCGTGCTCCCAGACCCGGCGGTTCGTCGTGAAGACGGTGCCCGTCCAGTAGTCCTGCTGGAAGTCGCGGATGGTGGACGACACGGCGCGCTGCAACTGGAACGCCGGGAGCGCTGGCACCTCGGGAGGCAGGTAGTCGTTCGACGTGCCCTCGCCGCGGATCGCCGCAATCGGCAGCACGAGGTCGCCGAGCTTGTTCTTACGCTTCACCCCGCCGCACTTGCCCAGAAACAAGGCGGCTTTCGGACACACAGCGGTCAGCAGGTCCATGATCGTCGCCGCGTTCGGGCTGCCCATCCCGAAGTCGACCATCGTGATCCCGTCCGCCGTCGCATTCGGCATCGACCGATCCAGCCCGCGCACCTCGGCGCCGTACCAATCGGCGAAGCGCTGCACGTAGTCGCCGAAGTTGGTCAGCAGGATGTACTCGCCGAACTCCTCCAACGGAGTGCCCGTGTAGCGCGGGAGCCAGTCGCGGACGATGGCCTCCTTGTCCTTCATGCCGCCCTCGCTGGGCATCACATTCACCGCGGCCTCGCGGTCCTGCGCATCCACCATCCTGCGTCTCCCTTTCTCGTCCGCCACCGGTCAGCCGGCGACGGTGGTGCCGAGCAGAGACCCGACGATGAACGTCGCAGCCAGCGCCAACGCGCCGCCCACCACCACTCGTACCATGGCACGACCGCGCGAGCTGCCTCCGATCCACGCCGCGACGTAGCCGGTGACGGCGAGGGCGACGAGCACCGCGACGAAGGTGACCGGGATGCGGAACGCAGCGGGAAGCAGGATGGTCAGCATCGGGAGCACGGCGCCGCACGTGAACGCGACGGCCGATGCGAGCGCGGCATGCCACGGGCTGACGACGTCGTCCTGGTCGATCCCGAGCTCCGCCGACAGGTGCGCGGCGAGGGCGTCGTGCGCGGTGAGCTCCACGGCGACCTGTCGGGCGGTGGCAGGCGTCAGTCCGCGCTGCTCGTACAGACCCGTCAGCTCGTCCAGTTCCTCCTCCGGCATCTCCGCAAGTTCGCGGCGCTCCTTCGCGATCAGCGATCGTTCGCTGTCACGCTGGCTGCTCACCGAGACGTACTCGCCCAGAGCCATCGAGATCGCCCCACCCACGAGTGCCGCCAGCCCTGCCGTCACGATCGCCGCAACAGAGGCCGTCGCCCCCGCGACGCCGACCACGACGGCGGCGACCGAGACGATGCCGTCGTTCGCCCCGAGCACGCCGGCGCGCAGCCAGTTCAGGCGCTGCGCCAAGCCACCGCGGTGCGGTTCGTCCGGGTGCGGCCCGGCCGCCGTCTCGTCGGCCGCCGCGCGGTCCGGTGCCGCACGATCCGGCGCCGCACGATCCGCCGCCGCGCGATCCGCAGCGGCGCGGTCCTCGGCCGCCCCACTCGCTGTCAGGTCATCCGATCCAGTGTCGCCCATGCGCCCAGCCTAAGAATCACGCCGATCGCCCGCCAGCAAGGTTCGGCGACCCTAATGACTGCCGAGCCGCTTGCGCAGGAAGTCGATGCGCGCCTGCAGCTGCGTCACGCTGGCCTGCGCCACCGCCGGGCCCCCGCACACCCGGCGAAGCTCGGCGTGGATGAGGCCGTGCGGCTCCCCCGAGTTCTTCGAATACAACCCCACCAGACTGTTCAGCAACTGGCGCTGCTCCTTCAGCGTGCGGTGCAGCGGAGCAGGGGGGTGCCCTTCCGCCGTCGCCGGCCGGGAGGAGTGCCGGCGCGCCTGCCGCTGCTGCCGCTGCAGCAGCAACTCGTGCACCTGCTCCGGCTCCAAGATCCCCGGCAAGCCGATGAAGTCCAGCTCCTCGTCCGTTCCGGGCACCGCGAAGCTGCCGAACTCCTTCCCGTCGTACAGCACACGGTCGAAGTTCGCCTCCGACCCCAGCGCCTCGAACGCGAACTCCTCCGTCAGCGCCTCCGACGCGCGCTCCTCGCGGTTCGCCTCGGCCATCATCGCGTCCTCGGGGTTCCACAGGTCGCCCTCGACGTTCTCCTCGACGCGGTCGAGCGCGTGATCGCGCTCTAACTCCATCGCGTTCGCCAGCGCCATCAGCGTCGGCACGTTCGGCAGGAACACCGACGCCGTCTCGCCGCGGCGACGCGCACGGACGAAACGGCCGATCGCCTGGGCGAAGAACAGCGGTGTGGATGCGCTGGTCGCGTACACGCCGACGGACAGCCGCGGCACGTCCACGCCCTCCGACACCATCCGCACCGCGACCATCCACCGCGAGTCGCCCTGCGAGAACTCCGCGATCCGGTCGCTCGCCTCCTTCTCGTCCGACAGCACGACCGTGGCCGGCTCTCCACTGATCTGGTGCAGCAGATCCGCGTAGGCGCGGGCGGCGTAGTGATCCGTCGCGATCACCAGGCCGCCGGCGTCGGGGATCGAGTTGCGCACCTCGGTGAGGCGGCGGTCGGCGGCGGCCAGCACAGCGGGAATCCACTCGCCGCGAGGATCGAGGGCCGTCCGCCACGCCTGCGACGTGATGTCCTTCGTGTTGCCCTCGCCGAGACGTGCCTCCATCTCGTCGCCGGTCTTGGTCCGCCACCGCATGTGGCCGGCGTAGACCATGAAGATCACGGGACGGACGACGCCGTCCTCGAGCGCCCGGCCGTAGCCGTAGTTGTAGTCCGTGACCGAGGTGCGGATGCCCTGCCTGTCCGGCAGGTACGTCACGAACGGGATCGGCGCCGTGTCGGAGCGGAACGGCGTACCCGTCAACGACAGCCGTCGGGTCGCCCGCTCGAAGGCGTCCCGGATGCCGTCGCCCCAGCTGAGCGCGTCGCCGCCGTGATGCACCTCGTCCAGGATCACCAGCGTCTTGTACGCCTCGGTGATGTCCTTGTGCAGGCTCGGGCGCATTGCCACCTGCGCGTACGTGACCGCCGCACCGCGATAGTGCCGCGCGTAGCGCCCGTCGGAGTTCTTGAAGTCCGGATCGAGGTGCAGACCGACCCGAGCGGCGGCCTCCGCCCACTGGCGTTTGAGGTGCTCGGTCGGCGCGACGACGGTCACGCGCTCGACAACGCGCCGAGACAGCAGTTCGGTCGCAAGCCTCAGAGCGAACGTCGTCTTACCGGCGCCGGGCGTCGCCGCCGCGAGGAAGTCGCGGGGTTCGTGGACGAAATACGCGTCGAGCGCCTCCGCCTGCCAGGCACGCAGTTTGCCCGCGGTCCCCCAGGCCGCGCGCTCCGGGAAGGACGGCGAGAGATGCTCGGCCGCGAAGCTTCCCGCGTGCACGCCGGGACGCTCGAGACCACTGAGTTCGGGGTCACCGGGGGCCTCTTCCGGCTCGGGTGTTGCTGACGTCTCCACTTGGATCAAATCTACCGGAGCCCGCCGACAGCGGAGTCCGATGCAGAATGGAGCAATGACAGAAGCACGGCATCCCTGGTCCCGCTACGTCGCCCTCGGAGACTCGTTCACCGAAGGCATCGGCGATCCGGAGCCCGGCAGCCCCGGAGGCCACCGCGGCTGGGCCGACCGTGTCGCCGAAGTCCTCAGCCAGCAGACCGACGACTTCGCGTACGCGAACCTCGCTGTGCGCGGCAAGCTGATCCGCCAGATCCTGGACGAGCAGGTGGATGCGGCGGTCGCCCTCCGCCCCGACCTCATCACCATCTCGGCGGGCGGCAACGACGTGATCCGCCCCGGCACCGATCCCGATCAGATCGCGCTGCTGTTCGACGAGGCCGTCTCGCGGCTCAGCGTCGACGGCGCGACGATCATCGTGTTCACCGGCGTCGACGTCGGCTTCTCGCCGGTCTTCCGCGGTATCCGCGGCAAGGTCGCGATCTACAACGAGAACGTGCGCGCGATCGCCGCCCGCTACGACTGCATCGTCGCCGACCAGTGGTCGCTGACCGAGATCCAGGACCAGCGGATGTGGGCTCCCGACCGGCTGCACCTCGCACCCCTCGGCCACCACACCGTCGCGCGGATGGTCCTCGCCGCACTCAACGTCGAGAACGACCTGCAGCCGCTCCAGCCCGAGCCGCTCCCTCCGCGCACCTGGCGTCGCGCCCGCGCCGAGGACCTCTCCTGGGCTCGCGAGTACCTCGTGCCGTGGGTGATCCGCCGCATCCGCCACCAGTCCTCCGGAGACCACGTCACCCCGAAGCGACCGCAGGCCGGCCCGTTCCTCCTCAGCCGCGACTAACGCGCCAGCGCCAACACCCGCAGCGACCACCACCTCCGTGGGTCGCAACACGCCGTTACGGCCACCCCATAACGGCGAGTCGCGTCCCACAGACGCGCGACGCTACGTCCCGAGGCCGCCCGGATGCGCCAGCCGCCACCCGAACCCCGGGTCGGGCACGTCCCGGGCGAGTGCCAACGGCACCGTCGCGGTCGTCCCGTTGAGCGTGAACGTCCCCTGACCGAGGATGTCGCCCTTGAACCCCGACGACAGCGGTCGCGTCTGCAGATCCACGGTGATCGGCGTATCCGACCACACCAGGAACGACTTCGTCTCGGTCGCGATCAGCTTCGACGACGCTCCCCACGCGGTCGTGTAGGTGCCGAACACCTGACCCTTCTCGACCGGCGTCACCTGGTGGAACCCGCTCTTCATGCTGGTCATCAGCGCCTGAACCCCCGCCCACAGATCGTCGTGGGTCGGCGCACCCAGCACCACGCCGAGCACCCGCACCTTCGTCGACCCGACCGGCAGCTCCGCCGAGAACAGCAGGCAGTTGCCGGCCTCGTCGGTGTTCCCGGTCTTGATCCCGTCCATGCCCTCGAACCCGAGCAGCGTGTTGGTGTTGTCCTGCGACCCGGCGCCGGGGAGGGTGGCGTTCTTCTGCGACACGATCGACGACAGCGCGGGCGACGCGAGCACCAGCTTCCCGATGCCGATCAGGTCCTTCGTCGTGCTCACGTTCCCCGGGTCGAGGCCGTCCGGCGTTGTGACCTTCGTGCCGGTGAAGCCGTTCTTCGCCAGCCAGTCGTTGGCGGCCGACACGTAGGCGCTCGTCGACCCGTACGCCCAGTTCGCCAGCGAGATCGCGTAATTGTTCGCGGACGGCAGCAGCATCGCCTCCAGCGCCTGCTTCTCGGTCATGGAGGTGCCCGCGACCACCGGCGCCCACGACCCGCCCGCCGCGACGACGTCGTTCCAGATGTCCACATCCCGCTGCGTGAACGAGATGTCCGGCCCCTGATCGTTGCCGTTCAGCGGCTTCTTCTCCAGCACGACGAGCGCGGTGATCGTCTTCGTGATGCTCGCGATCGGCACGCTGGCGTCGCTCCCGTGCGACGCCGACGCTCCCGGATAGTCGGGCGCGACGATCGCGGCCGAGCCGTATCCCGGCCAGGCCAGCTGCACGGCCGGCTGCACGAGCTGCTTGCCGTGCGCCGTGACCGCTGCGGTCGCCGGGACCGGCGCGACCAGCGACCCCACCACATAGACGAAAGCGACGAGGATGGCGATCAGCGTCCCGAAGACCACGATGCGGCGCCGGCGGTACACCTTCCGGGAGACACGGCGCGGCGGATCGACGAGAACTTGCTGGGGCACCCTCGGATTTTAGCGGCGGCTATCCCTGCGACGGCTGAGAACGCGCGCGGAGCGCCCACAACGCGACAGCGGAAGCGGAGGCCACGTTGAGCGAGTCGACGCCATGCAGCATCGGGATGGTGACCACCGTGTCCGCCGCAGTCAGCGCGCGCCTGCTGAGCCCGTCCCCCTCCGCTCCGAACACCATGGCCACGCGCTCCGGCGGGTCGGCCGCGTACGCGTCGAGCGTCACGGCCTCGTCGGAGAGCGCGAGCGCGGCGATGTCGAACCCCGCGCCGTGGAGCAACGGCACCGCCTCATCCCACTCCGGCAGTCGTGTCCACGGCACCTGGAGCACGGTGCCCATGGACACGCGGACGCTGCGCCGGTAGAGCGGGTCGGCGCACCGCGGCGTGACGAGCACGGCGTCCGCGCCGAGGCCGGCGACCGCGCGGAAGATCGCCCCGACGTTGGTGTGGTCGACGATGTCCTCCAGCACGACCACGCGCCGCGCATCCCGCAGCAGTTCAGCGGGATCGGGCAGCTCGGGGCGGTGCATCGCCGCCAGCGCGCCCCGGTGCAGGTGGTACCCGGTGAGCCGCTCGAGCACGGCCGCGTCGCCGACGAAGACGGGGACGTCGGGATACGGCTCCAGCAGCGGCTCGATGTCCGGGAGCCACTGCTCCTGGAGCAGCACGGAGCGCGGCCGGTGACCGGCGGCCAGGGCGCGTGTGATCACCTTCGTCGACTCGGCGATGTACAGCCCGCCCGCCGGTTCGGTCACCCGCCGGAGCGCCACGTCGGTCAGGCGCGAGTAGTCGGCGAGGCCTGCGGCCTCCAGGTCGTCGATGCGGTGCAGGAACATGACGTCAACACTGCCAGCCGCACGAAACAAATCGGAAAACTGGGGTGTTTAGACTCAGAGAGGATCTGGAGGTGCCTGTGACCACGCTGACGACCGAGCTCCCGCCGGAACTCGCCCGCGGGATCGACCAGACCGTCGAGCTGCTCTCCGGCCGCCGCTTCGCCGTTCTGACCGGCGCTGGCGTGTCCACCGACTCCGGCATCCCGGACTACCGCGGCGAGGGCGCCCCGAAGCGCACCCCGATGACGTTCCAGCAGTTCCTCTCCGACGACCGCTTCCGCAAGCGCTACTGGGCCGGCAGCCACCTGGGCTACCGCCGGTTCGCGGCAGCGCATCCCAACGACGGCCACCGTGCTCTGGCGGCGCTGGAGGCCGCGGGCGCCGCCAACGGCGTCATCACCCAGAACGTGGACGGGCTGCACAAGCAGGCCGGGTCGCGCAAGGTCGTCGACCTCCACGGCGCCATGGACCGCGTCCTCTGCCTCGTCTGCGGCCAGATCTTCGCCCGCGAGGCGATCACCGCTCGCATCGACGCCGCGAACCCGTGGCTCGACACCGAGGGCGCCGTCGAGATCGCACCGGACGGCGACGCCATCGTCACCGACATCGACGCCTTCGTCGTCCCGGACTGCACCGTCTGCGGCGGCCATCTGAAGCCGGATGTGGTCTTCTTCGGCGAGTTCGTGCCCGCCGAGAAGTACCGCGAGGCCAGCGCGCTGGTCCGTTCGGCCGACGCCCTCGTGATCGCCGGTTCGTCGCTGGTGGTCAACTCCGGCATCCGCCTCCTCGAGGAGGCCCGGCGGCGCCGGCTCCCCATCGTCATCGTCAACCGGGGCGCGACCAAGGGCGACGGTCGCGCGACCATTAAGCTGGACGGTGGGACGACGGAGACACTGGTCGAGTTGGCCGAGCGGTTGGCCTGACCCGACCGCCCACGCGTCCCGGTGACGAAAGGACGCGTGTGACCTTCATCTCGCTGGTGCGGCACGGCCAGACCGACTGGAACCTCGCGAAACGCATCCAAGGCTCCAGCGACATCCCGCTCAATGCGACCGGCCGCGACCAGGCGGAGGCGACTGGACGCGCGCTCGCGGGCGGACGGTTCGACGCGATCTACGCCAGCCCGCTGTCACGCGCTCTCGACACCGCGCGGATCATCGCCGGTCATGTCGGGCTGGGCGAGCCGGAGCGCCTTCCGGCGGTCGCCGAGCGGCAGTACGGCGAGGCCGAGGGGCTGACCGGCGAGCAGATCCTGGCCCGCTGGCCCGACGGGATGCCCGTGCCCGGTCGCGAGACCCGCGACGAGGTCGTCGCGCGCGCCCTTCCCGCGCTGCGTGACCTCGGCGAGCGGCATCCCGGTGAGAACGTCATCGTCGTCAGCCACGGCGGCGTCATCTCGTCGCTGGTACGCCACGTCACCGACCACGCGCTGCCGGGGCCGGGCGAGCTGATCCCGAACGGGTCCGTCCACCGCTTCCGCTACGACGACGGCGACCTCACGCTGGACCGATTCAACCTCGGCCCGGAGGACCGCGACCTGTTCACCGCCTCCGTGATGTGACGGAACGCCACTCCGCCGCATCCAGGGGTCGCAACACGCCGTTACGGCCCGCCGATAACGGCGAGTCGCGACCCACAGATGGTCGTCAGCCCGACGCGACGCCCTCGAGCACGGTGAGCAGCCGCTCCGCCGAGCCGTCCCAGGTGTACCGCGCGGCCTGAGCGCGCGCGGCCGCCGACCGGGCAGCCCACACGCCGTCCTCCTCCAGGTGCCTGACCTTCGCCGCCACCTGCTCCGGCGCATCCGCGTTGAAATACAGTGCAGCCTCCCCGCCGATCTCCCGGAAGATCGGGATGTCGCTGACGACCACCGGCGTGCCGAGTGTCATCGACTCCACCAGGGGGATGCCGAACCCTTCGTCGTGCGACGCCGTCACCAGGGCGGTCGCCGCGGCAAGCGTCTCCGCGTACTCCTCGTCGCTGGCGCCGTCGTGGAAGACGATGCGCGCACCCGGCGCGAGTTCCGTCAGACGCTGGCGCTCGGCATCCGATACCCGGCTCATCAGGTGGAGCGTGTACTCCGGCAGCAGCGCGGCCGCACGCACCAGTGTGTCCACGTTCTTGTACGGCATGAACGAGCCCATGTAGACGAGGCTCTTGCTCTCCGCCGCGGTGCGCTCGGCCCGTCCGGGTGCGAGCTCGGGCATGTCGGCCGCATTGGGCACGACGTGCACCGGCCGCTTGGTCAGGCGGTGCTCGGCGATGAGCCCCTTCGTCGTCTCCGACACGGTCACGACCGCGTCGGAGCGGTTGAGCAGCAGGCGCTGCGGCCACCACGCCAGGTGGTACAGCCGCCACAGCCCCCGCACGAACGCCGGCAGGTCGCGCGGCGGCGTCGGGTGGCGGTAGTAGATGAGGTCGTGGACGGTCAGCACGAGCCGGTACTTCCGCCCGAAGCCGCCCATCGTCTGCATGGGCGTGAACACGACGTCGGGCTTGAGGCGGTTGACCGTCCGCGCCACCCACGGCTCGCCCATCGACGTGGGCGACGGAATGAGCTCCCACGGCAGGTCGGGCAGTAAGTCGAGCTGGCGGTGGTCGCTGATCAGCATCGTCACCGGGTGCCGCTTCGCGAGGGCGGTGACGAGGCCGGCCGTGTAGCGGCTGATGCCGTCGTGCCGGCCGATCCGCGTATAGCGGCAGTCGAACAGGATCCTCACGCGCGCTCCCCCGGCAGCTCCGCGACGAAGCGCTGGATGGCACGGGCCGCCGCCGCCGGCGTCTCGTAGTGGATGAGGTGGCCGACATCCGGGATGACGACGAGCTCCGCATCCGGGAACAGCGTCTGCAGGCGGTACTCGGCCGCGATGGGCGTGATGTCGTCCTTCTCGGCGGCGACGAGCAGCGTGCGCTCCGGGATGCGTCCCGCGTACTCGCTGACGTCGTGCGACACCGAGGCACGGAACGCCTCCAGCACGACCTGCCGATCGCTGAACGCCGAGAAGTAGCGGTCATGCTGGTCGTGGATCCAGCGGCGCAGCGCCGGCTCCTTCGTCTTCGCCATGGCCATGCTCATCACGCGCACGATCACCCGGTTGCGCAGCAGTGCGAAACCGAGCCGCTCCGGGAGCACCGCTGCGAGCCAGTAGTAGAAGATCGCGAGCCGGGTGAACACGCCACGCGGACCCTCCAGCGCGGGCTGGCCGATCGGGTTGACGAGAACGACGCCGGCCGGCCGCTCGGCCGCGCTGTGCGCGCCGCCCCCGCCGTCCGCCTCCGCCAGCGCGCCGGCCACCACGATCGACCCGAACGAGTGCCCGAGCAGCACCACCCGGCCGGCCAGCCCGAGCCCATCGACGAACGCGCGCAGCCAGCGGCCGTAGCCGACGATGTCGTGCGCCGCCTCGGTCATCGGCGTCGATGCGCCGAAACCCGGGAGGTCCGGCGAGATCATGCGGATGCCGTCGAGCTGGGCGACCACCGGCTCTAGGCCGTGGTGGTCGCCGCGGAAGCCGTGCACGAGCACCAGGGTGGTCGTCGCATCCCGCTCGCCGTAGTCCCAGTACCGGGTGGTCGAGCCGAGGACAGCGACCGCCTCTTCGCGCACGGGCACCCGCCCCAGGGCGGCGGCGTAGGGTGAGGAGACAGTCATCGCTCCCCAGTCTAGGCAGGACTGGACAGGGCACCGCCCGCACACCCTAGACTTCTCTGGATGTAATCGCTTGCACCGGATGCCGCTCCCCCGGCGGCCGCCGCGCACCACCCCGCTTCATCCCGCTCCCGGCACCACCCCCGATCCACCCCGCTGAAGGAGAACCGTGAGTTTCACCGCGCCCATCACGCTGCCCGGGCTCGCCCTCGATCCCCAGTGGTACCGCCGGTCGGTCTTCTACGAGGTCATGGTCCGCTCGTTCGTCGACAGCAACGGCGACGGTTCCGGCGACATCGCCGGCCTCACCTCCAAGCTCGACTACCTGCAGTGGCTCGGCATCGACGCGCTCTGGCTCCCGCCGTTCTTCCGGTCGCCCCTGCGCGATGGCGGCTACGACGTCTCCGACTTCACGTCGATCCTCCCGGAGTTCGGGACGATCGACGAGTTCCGCGAGCTCGTCACGAAGGCGCACGAGCGCAACATGCGCATCATCATCGACCTGCCGATCAACCACACCTCCGATCAGCACGAGTGGTTCCAGCAGTCGCGTTCCGACCCGGAGGGGCCGTACGGCGACTTCTACGTGTGGAACGACACGGACGACAAGTGGCCGGACATCCGCATCATCTTCGTCGACACCGAGGACTCCAACTGGGCCTTCGACGAGGCACGGCGCCAGTTCTACTTCCACCGCTTCTTCTCGCACCAGCCGGACCTCAACTTCGAGAACCCGGCCGTGCACGAGGCCATGTACGACGTCGTCCGGTTCTGGCTCGACCTGGGCGTCGACGGCTTCCGGCTCGACGCCATCCCGTACCTCTACGAGTCCGACGAGGGCAACGGCGAGGGCGAGCCGAAGACCCACGAGTTCATCATCAAGCTGCGCGAGTGGGTGGACCGCGAGTACCCCGGCCGCATCATGATCGCCGAGGCCAACCAGTGGCCGCGCGAGGTCGCGGCGTTCTTCGGCAGCGAGGAGGAGCCGGAGTGCCACATGGCCTTCGACTTCCCGGTGATGCCGCGCATCTTCTACGCGCTCCGGTCGCAGCAGGCGAGCGAGCTCGTGCGGGTGCTCTCCGAGACCACGGACGTACCGGACGGCGCCGCCTGGGGCGTGTTCCTCCGCAACCACGACGAGCTGACGCTCGAGATGGTGAGCGAGGAGTACCGGCAGGCGATGTACGGCTGGTACGCCTACGACCCGCGCATGCGCGCCAACATCGGCATCCGGCGCCGCCTCGCCCCGCTGCTCGACAACTCCCGTGCCGAGCTGGAGCTCGCCCACGCCCTGCTCTTCTCACTTCCCGGCAGCCCGTTCCTGTACTACGGCGACGAGATCGGGATGGGCGACAACATCTGGCTGCCCGACCGCGACAGCTCCCGCACCCCGATGCAGTGGACGCCGGACCGCAACGCCGGCTTCTCCAGCGCCGACCCCGGCAAGCTCTACCTGCCCGTCGTGCAGTCTCTGGTGTTCCACTACAACCAGGTGAACGTGGAGGCGCAGCTCGCGCAGTCGCGGTCGCTGCTGCACTGGATCCGCAACGTCATCCACGTGCGGAAGGCCCATCCCGTGTTCGGGCTGGGCGACATCCGCGTGCTGCCGACCGACCACGAGTCCGTCCTGGCGTTCGTGCGCTCGTATGCGGGCAGCGGCACGCATTTCGGCGACCAGCCGGAGGACGTGCTGTGCGTGTTCTCGTTCGCGCACAATCCCGTGTCGGTCACGCTGGAGGCGCCGGAGTTCGCCGGCCGCACGCTGTACGACCTGTTCGGCGGCGCCGAGTTCCCGACCGTCGCCGACGACGGCCGCTTCACGCTCACCCTGGGCACGCAGAACTTCTACTGGCTGCACATGGAGCCGCGCCGCGACTGAGCCGCGGTTCCCCGGTTCGCCGAGGTGCACATTGCGGTGCCCTCCCCCGGCGTGTCACGCGCAACTACGTGCACCTCGGCGTGCCGTTCCCGGGGGATGACGGTGGGTCGGCTTAGCGTGAGGACATGAGCACGTGGCACCAGCGACTCGGGGTGTTCGACCTCGAGACCACCGGAATCGACGTCGAATCGGCCCGGATCGTCACCGCCCACGTCGGCCTCCTCGACGAGACCGGTGAGGTGCTGCACCGCCGTGACTGGCTGATCGACCCGCAGGTCGAGATCCCCTCCGAGGCGACCGCGGTGCACGGCATCACCACCGAGCGCGCCCGCGAGCACGGGATGGATGCGGCCAGAGCGGTCGCCGCGATCGTCGCCCAGCTGCGCAGCCTGTTCGATCGCGGCATCCCCGTCGTGGCCTACAACGCACCGTACGACTTCACGCTCCTCGACCGCGAGGCCCGCCGCCACGGCGTCGCGCCGCTCGTCTCCCCCGGCCCGATCATCGACCCGCTCGTGATCGACAAGGCGGTGGACAAGTACCGCCGTGGCAAGCGCACGCTCACGGTCACCGCCACCCACTACGGCGTCGACCTCCTCGCCGCACATGACGCGGGAGCCGACGCCATCGCAGCCGGCCGGGTCGCGCAGGCGCTCGCGCGCATCCACGCAGAAGCTCTGGCGCTGGAGGCCGCCGAACTGCACCGCCGCCAGGTCGACTGGTGCCGCGAGCAGGCCGCCGACTTCCAGGAGTACATGCGGCGCGAGCGCGACCCGGAGTTCACGACATCGGGCGCCTGGCCCATTCGCTGACCGGGTCTCGCACCCCGCCCCCGCATGCGGGGGCTACTGCTCCGGGCGCTGGCCCGCTAGATTGTGGCGCATGAGCGACTCCAACCTGAACCCGCAGCCCCTCCCGCCGCAGCAGCAGCCCGCCGGCTACCAGCAGCAGTATCAGGGCGCGCAGCCCGGCTGGAACACCATGTCGATCGTGGCCTTCATCCTGTCCTTCATCGTCAACATCGTGGGCATCATCCTCGGCTTCATCGCCCTCAACCAGATCAAGCGCACCGGCGAACAAGGCCGCGGCCTCGCGATCGCGGCCATCATCATCGGCTTCGTGTCGGTCGCCTTCAGCATCATCTTCTCCATCATCTTCTTCGCGTCGCTCGGCGCAGCGATGAGCAACTACAACTACAACTGAGTCCGCCCACGAACGCCGAAGGCCCCCGTCCACCGGACGGGGGCCTTCGTGTTTCGGCCGGCATGACGAAGGCCCCCGTCGAATCGACGGGGGCCTTCGCGGAGCGGCTTACTTGCCGAAGCTCTTGTAGCGCGAGTTGAACTTCTCGACGCGGCCGGCCGAGTCCATGATGCGCTGCTTGCCCGTGTAGAACGGGTGCGACTCGGACGAGATCTCGACGTCGATCACCGGGTAGGTGTTGCCGTCCTCCCACTCGATGGTCTTATCGCTCGAGACGGTGGAGCGGGTGAGGAACGTCGCACCCGAGGCCAGGTCGCGGAAAACCACCGGGGCGTAGTCGGGGTGGATGCCAGTCTTCATCAGGACTTCCTTGTTGCAGCTAGTAGTCGGTTCGGTCGTGTCCGCGCAGACCGCGTGGACGGGAAGCTTCAGACCCGAGAGCCGTGGATCGTAGCCGGAAAGGCAGGATCGGTTCGGGGGCCAGCTATCGAGTCTAGCAGATCGACAGCGGCCGATCAGCCCTCGACGCCCTGGCGCGCCCGGGCGGTGTACCGGCCGTCGGACTCGGTGATCTCGACGTCGATATCGAAGGTCGCACTGAGGTTCTCGCTCGTCAAGACCTCTTCGATGGGGCCCTGGGCGGTGATCTCGCCGTCCTTCAGCAGCAGCGCACGGTTGAACGCCTGCGGGATCTCCTCGACGTGATGCGTGACCATGACGATCGCGGGCGACTTCGGGTCGCTGGCGTACCCGCCGAGCAGCTGCAGCAGCTCCTCGCGGCCGCCGAGGTCGAGGCTGGCCGCCGGTTCGTCGAGAAGCAGGATCTCGGGATCGGTCATCACCGAGCGGGCGATCTGAACGCGCTTCTGCTCGCCGTCGGACAGGCTGCCGAAGGTGCGGTCGGCGAGGTGGTCGAGGTGCCACTCGGAGAGCACGCGGTGCGCGCGACGCTCGTCGATGTCCTCGTAGAGCTCGTTCCAGCGACCCGTCACGGCGTAGGCGGCCGTCATCACCACATCCAGCACGCGCTCATTGCGCGGGATGCGGCGGGCGAGCGCGCTCGACGCGAAGCCGAGCAGCGGACGCAGCTCGGCGAGGTCGGTGTGGCCGACCGACTCGCCCAGCACGACGGCCTCGCCGGAACTCGGGTGCAGGGCCGCCGCGGCGATCTGCAGCAGGGTCGTCTTCCCGGCGCCGTTCCGGCCCAGGATGACCCACCGCTCGTCCGGTTCGACCGCCCAGTCGATACCCTTCAGGACGGGGTTGCCGTCCCGCACAACGGACACGTCGGAAAGTCGGAGAACGCTGTCGGCCATGCGTTCCAGCCTACCGTCGCCGGACACAGGTCAGTGACGACCGGCGAGCGACCGGTACACGTCCCGCGTCTGCTCCGCGATGGCCGTCCAGCTGAACGAGGTCTCCGCGCGCTCCCGTCCGGCGCGGCCCATCTCGGCCGCCCGCTCGGGGTCGCCGGCCACCTCGGTGAGGGCCGCGGCGAGGTCTGCGACGAACTTCTCCGGATCGATCGGCGTGCCCGTGCCGTCCTGCAGCTGCTGGATGGGGACGAGCCGTCCGGTGACCCCGTCCACGATCACCTCGGGGATGCCGCCGGTCGCCGTCCCGACCACGGGCAGCCCGCACGCCATCGCCTCGAGGTTGACGATCCCGAGCGGCTCGTAGATCGAGGGGCAGACGAAGACGGTGGATGCGGTCAGCGCGATGCGCAGCTCGTCGTTCGGGAGCAGGCGGTCGATCCAGACCACGCCGTCCCGCTCGGCCTGCAGCTCCTCGACGAGTCCGCTCACCTCGGCCAGGATCTCCGGCGTGTCCGGCGCCCCGGCACAGAGGATGACCTGCACCTCGGGCGGCAGCATCCTGGCCGCGCGAAGTAGGTACGGAAGCCCCTTCTGGCGGGTGATGCGACCGACGAAGATGACCGCCGGACGCCCGGGGTCGATCCCCAGGGCGCGGGCGCGATCGTCGTCGCGCAGAGGCTGCCAGCGCTCCAGGTCGATGCCGTTGTAGATCGTGACAACCTTCGTCGGGTCGAGCTCCGGGTACGACGCGAGGATGTCGCGACGCATCCCGTCGCTGACCGCGATCACGGTGTCGGCGGCCTCGAACGCGGTCTTCTCGATCCAGCTGGACACGCGGTAGCCGCCGCCCAGCTGCTCGGCCTTCCAGGGGCGGAGCGGCTCCAGGCTGTGCGCCGTGACGACGTGCGGGACGCCGTGCAGCAGCTTCGCCAAGTGACCGGCGCCGTTCGCATACCAGGTGTGCGAGTGGACGACATCCGCTCCCCCGCAGTCCTGCGCCATCTGCAGGTCGACGCCCAGCGTGGCGATCGCCCCGTTCGCGTCCGCGAGCTCCGCGGGAACGCGGTACGACGCGGTATCCGGCTCGTCCCGGGGCTCGCCGAAGGCTCGGACGATCACCTCGGTGTCGGTCCGCAGAGCCTTCACGAGCTCGGTCACATGGACCCCGGCCCCGCCGTAGATGTCCGGCGGATACTCCCGGGTGAGCAGATCGACGCGCATGACCGAAACGCTAGTACAGCGATCAGTTCGCCTCTACTGTTGTGGTCATGGCATCAGGCAAGAAGATCTTCGGCATCGTCCTCGCGGGCGGAGAGGGAAAGCGGCTGATGCCGTTGACGGCGGACCGGGCGAAGCCCGCCGTCCCGTTCGGCGGTCAGTACCGTCTCATCGACTTCGCCCTGTCGAACCTGATCAACTCGCAACTGCGCCAGATCGTCGTCCTCACCCAGTACAAGTCGCACAGCCTCGACCGTCACGTGTCCCAGACCTGGCGGCTCGACGGCATCACGAGCTCCTACGTCGCCTCCGTCCCCGCCCAGCAGCGCCTCGGCAAGCGCTGGTTCTCCGGGTCGGCGGACGCCATCCTGCAGAGCCTCAACCTGCTCCGGGATGAGAAGCCGGACATCGTCGTCGTCGTGGGCGCCGACCACGTGTACCGGATGGACTTCGGCCAGATGATCGAGGCGCACATCGCCTCGGGGGCTCCCGCCACGGTGGCCGCAATCCGCCAGCCGATCGGGCTCGCGGACCAGTTCGGCGTCATCGAGGTCGAGCCGGAGCGCCCGGACCGCATCGGCGCGTTCCGCGAGAAGCCGCGCGACCCGATCGGTCTGCCCGACTCCCCGAACGAGGTCCTCGCCTCCATGGGCAACTACGTCTTCGACGCCGACGCGCTCATCGACGCCGTGGTGCGGGACGGCGACCGTCCCGACTCCAACCACGACATGGGCGGCGACATCATCCCGGACTTCGTGGCCCGCGGCGAGGCGGCCGTGTACGACTTCAACAACAACGACGTCCCCGGCTCGACCGACCGCGACCGCTACTACTGGCGCGATGTCGGAACCATCGACTCGTTCTTCGAGGCGCACCAGGACCTCATCTCCACGCTGCCGGTGTTCAACCTCTACAACCGCTCGTGGCCGATCTTCAGCCAGGTGCTCAACTCGCCGCCCGCGAAGATCGTGCGCGACGGCCGCGGCGCGCTCGGCACGACCATCGACTCCATCGTCTCCCTCGGCTCCGTGATCTCGGGCGCCCACCTCGAGCGCAGCGTCCTCGGGCCGTGGGCCAAGGTCGACTCCGGTGCGAAGGTCGTCGACTCCGTCGTCTTCGAGCGCGCGATCATCGAGCCGAACGCGTTCGTCGGCCGCGCCATCCTGGACAAGGATGTCGTTGTGGCCGAGGGTGCCCAGATCGGCGTCGACCCGGACCGGGACCGTGCACGGGGCTTCACCGTGACCGACTCGGGCATCACCGTGGTCGGCAAGGGTGTGCACGTCGTTCCATGACGACCACCGCACAGCACACCGGGCCCGCTTCCGTCCTCGTCGTCCTCGACGCCGACTCCACGCTGCTCCAGGACGAGGTCATCGAACTCCTCGCCGATGAAGCGGGGTCGCGTCCGGAGGTCGCCGAGATCACCGAGCGGGCCATGCGCGGCGAGCTCGACTTCGAGGAGAGCCTCCGCGAACGCGTCCGAACCCTCGCCGGGCTCCCCGCATCCGTGTTCCAGCACGTGGGCGAGCGCATCCGGGTGACCGAGGGCGTCCCCGAGCTCATCGCCGGAGTCCAGGCGGCCGGTGGGGTCGTCGGTGTGGTCTCCGGCGGCTTCCACGAGCTGCTGGACCCGATCGGCGAACGCCTCGGCCTCGATCACTGGCGCGCCAACCGGCTGGTCGTCGACGGCGGCCGGCTGACCGGCGAGGTCGACGGACCGGTCGTGGATGCGGCCGCCAAGGCTCAGGCGCTGCTGTTCTGGGCCGCCGACGCCGGAGTCCACCTGCGCCAGACGGTGGCCATCGGCGACGGAGCGAACGACCTGCGGATGATGGCGGAGGCCGGCCTGTCCGTCGCGTTCAACGCGAAGCCCCGCGTGCGCGCCGAGGCCGACCTCGTCATCGACCGGCCGGACCTCTCGCAGGTGCTCCCGCTCCTCGGCCTCCGCGGCTGAACGCGCGCCGAAGTGCACGTCGTGGCGGCAATTCCGTCGTTTTTGCCGCCACAACGTGCACCTCGGCGTGGGTCAGTGACCCATCCCGAGGCCGCCGTCGACCGGGATGACCGCACCGGAGATGTAGCCGGCGTCGTCCCCGGCGATCCACGTCACGACCTTCGCGACCTCGGACGCCGACGCGAACCGCCCGGCCGGGATGCTCTTCTTGTACTCGGCCTGCTGCGCCTCCGGCAGCGCCGCCGTCATGTCGGTCTCGATGAAGCCGGGAGCGACGACGTTCGCGGTGATGCCGCGCGCGCCCAGCTCGCGGGTGATGGATCGCGCCATGCCGACGAGTCCGGCCTTCGACGACGCGTAGTTGACCTGACCGGCGCCGCCGAACAGACCGACCACGCTCGAGATCAGGACGATGCGGCCGAACCGCGCCTTGAGCATCCCCTTGTTCGCGCGCTTCACGACGCGGAAGGCGCCGCCCAGGTTCGTCTCGATGACCGAGTCGAACTCCTCGTCGGTCATGCGCATCAGGAGGGTGTCCTTGGTGATGCCCGCATTCGCGACGACGACCTCCACCGGCCCGAGCTTCTCCTCGACCTCGGTGAACGCGGCGTCGACCGAGGCGGAGTCCGTGACATCCGCCCGCACCGTCAGCGCGCCCTCCGGGCCCTCTCCCGACCGCGCGGTGACCGCGACCCGGTGGCCCTGGGCGACGAACTCCTCGGCGATGGCGAAGCCGATCCCCCGGTTGCCTCCGGTGACGAGGACGGTGCGTGGCGTGGTCATGCGATTCCCTTCAGGAAGACGGCTTTCTGCAGATTCGACCCCAGCAGGGCCGAACCCAAGTTTATGGACGTACGCTGGACTCAACGCACATGAAGAAGCCCTCAGCACCGTCGATCACGAGTCTCCCCCTCTCTCCCGATGAGGAGCGACGGCACCGGATGATCAAGTATTCGGTCGCCATGGGCGTACGTGTGCTCTGCCTCATCGCCGCGGTGATCGTCCCCGGCTGGTGGGCCGCCATCCCGCTCGTCGGAGCGATCTTCCTCCCGTACTTCGCGGTCGTGATCGCCAACGTCTCGGTGGAGCAGGGTCGAGTGGATGTTCAGCGTCCAGGCAGTATCGTTCCAGTTGCGCCGCCTCCGCAGGCGCCGAAGGACGAGCCTCGGGAGGGCCAGTGATCGGGATGGGCGAGCCGGAGCCGCTGACGTGTTCGCGCGCCGGCTGCCGGGACACCGCATCCTGGCGCATCGAGTGGCGCAACCCGCGCATCCACTCGGCCGACCGGGTGAAGGTCTGGCTGGCGTGCGACGAGCACGTCGACTTCCTGCGCGAGTTCCTGGCCGCCCGCGACTTCCCGCTGCGCGTCGTGCCGGCGGCCGAGGTCGCCGCCGGGGGGCCGATCGCGTGACCGGATCGACGACCGACGGGTGGCGCTTTGCTTTCTCCCGCCGCTGGCTGGGGTACCTCGCCTTCGCGATCGTGTTCGCGATCGCCTGCGGATTCCTCTCCAACTGGCAGCTCGCCCGCAGCAAGGAGGCCGCGGCGGCGAACGCCCTGGTGACGGCGAACTTCGACCAGTCCCCCGTCCCGCTCGCCGATGAGCTGCCGACTCTCGGCGCGTACTCGCCGAAGCAGGAGTGGAAGCGCGTCACCGTGACCGGGACGTACGAGCGCGACAAGCAGCTGCTCGTCCGCAACCGCCCGTTCAACGGCAGCCCCGGGTTCGAGGTGCTCACCCCGCTGCGGACGGCCGACGGCTCGCTGTTCATCGTGGATCGCGGCTGGGTCCCGACGGGCAACACCACCGACTCCCCCGACCATGTGCCGGCCGCGCCCGCCGGAACGGTGACGGTCGTCGCGCGGCTGAAGGCGAGTGAGCCGGCCATCGCCGGACGCACGGCGACGGGTGATCAGGTGGGCACCATCCAGCTTTCGGTGGTGAAGGAGAAGCTCGGCGGCGCGGACGTCTACACGGGCGCGTACGGACTGCTCGCCAGCGAGGACCCGGCGCCAGCCACCGCGCCGACGCCGACCGTGACCAGCCCGCCGACGCAGGATGAGGGGCTGCACTGGTCGTACATGATCCAGTGGATCATCTTCGCCCTGATCGGTTTCTTCGGCCTCGGCTACGCGCTCGTCACGGAGTACCGCAAGCGCAACTCGGACGACCCCGCGGAGCGTGAGCGTGCCGCCGCGCGCGAGCGTCGCCGCCGCGCCAAGCGCACAGACGCCGACGTCGAGGACGAACTCCTCGACGCCGCCCACTGACCCAACCCCCACCGTCGAGTACGCACAAATTGCACGCCCCGGGGGCTCCGGGCGTGCAATTTGTGCGTACTCGACGGGGGCGCGGAGGCCTCAGGCGAGGGAGATGAGGTCGAGGTAGTCGCGCGACCAGTGGTCCTCGACGCCGTCGGGGAGGATGAGGACCCGCTCGGGGTTCAGCGCCTCGACCGCGCCCTCGTCGTGACTGACCAGCACGACGGCACCTTCGTAGTGCGCCAGCGCATCCAGGATCTCCTCGCGGCTGGCCGGGTCGAGGTTGTTGGTGGGCTCGTCGAGCAGCAGGACGTTCGCCCCCGACACGACGATCATCGCCAGCGCGAGCCGGGTCTTCTCGCCGCCGGAGAGCACGCCGGCCGGCTTGTGCGCGTCGTCGCCCGTGAACAGGAACGAACCGAGCACCCTGCGAGCCTCGGTCTCGGTCAGTGACGGCGAGGACGAGACCATGTTCTGGAGCACGCTGCGCTCGACGTCGATCGTCTCGTGCTCCTGCGCGTAGTACCCGATGCGCAGGCCGTGGCCGGGCTCGACCTGGCCGGTGTCCGGCTTGTCGACGCCCGCGAGCATCCGCAGCAACGTGGTCTTGCCCGCACCGTTCAGCCCGAGCACGACGACCTTCGAGCCGCGGTCGATCGCGAGGTCGACGGCGGTGAAGATCTCGAGCGAGCCGTAGCTCTTGGAGAGATCGCTCGCCTGCAGCGGCGTGCGACCGCACGGCGCCGGGGTCGGGAACCGCAGTTTCGCGACCCGGTCGACCTGGCGCACCTCTTCGAGGCCCGCGAGCAGCTTCTCGGCGCGCGCGACCATCTGGTGCGCCGCGGCCGCCTTCGTCGCCTTCGCGCCGAACTTCGCCGCCTGCAGCTGCAGGGCGCCCGCCTTCTTCTCGGCGTTGGCGCGCTCCTTCTTGCGGCGCTCCTCGTCGGCGGCGCGCTGGCGCTGGTAGTTCTTCCAGCCCATGTTGTAGATGTCGATGACCTGGCGGTTCGCATCCAGGTAGAAGACGCGGTTGACCGTCTCGCCGACCAGTTCCACGTCGTGCGAGATGACGATGAAGCCGCCGGTGTAGTTCTTCAGGAACTCGCGCAGCCAGATGACCGAGTCCGCATCCAGGTGGTTCGTCGGCTCGTCGAGGATCATCGTGCGGGCGTCGGAGAAGAGGATGCGCGCCAGCTCGATCCGACGGCGCTGACCGCCCGAGAGGGTCTTCAGCGGCTGGTCGAGGATGCGATCCGGCAGGTTCAGGTTGGATGCGATGGATGCGGCCTCGGCCTCGGCCGCGTACCCGCCGAGCAGGTGGAAGCGCTCTTCCAGCCGGCCGTACTTCTTCATCGCGGCCTCGGACACGGCGGAGTCGGTGCTCGCCATGTCGACGGTCGCCTGCTGCATCCCGAGCACGATCGAGCCGAGGCCCCGGGCGTCGAGGATGCGCGTGCGCGCCAGGTCGTCCAGGTTGCCGGAGCGCGGGTCCTGCGGAAGGTAACCGAGGTCGCCGGAGCGGTCGACCTTGCCGGCCGTCGGGAGCAGGTCGCCGGCGAGGACCTTGGTGAGTGTCGTCTTGCCGGCGCCGTTGCGGCCGACGAGTCCGATCTTGTCCCCGTCGGCGACGCGGAAGCTCACGTCCTCCATCAGAAGGCGTGCGCCAACGCGCAGCTCCAGCCCCTGCACGGCAAGCACGTCGATCTCTTCTCTACTCGGTTCTCAGCAAACAGTTCCGGACTTTTTCGGCCCGACACGCCACGGCGCGGTCGAAAAAGTCCGGAACTGTTGAAGGGGATGTCTTAGATTGCGAAGCCGAGGGCGCGCATCATGTCGCGGCCGTCGTCGGTGATCCGCTCGGGACCCCACGGCGGCATCCACACCCAGTTGATGCGGAATGCCTCGACGATGCCGTCGAGCGCCTCAGCGGTCTGCTCTTCGAGCACGTCGGTCAGCGGGCAGCCGGCACTGGTGAGCGTCATCGAGATGATGAGCGCGTTGTTCTCGTCATCCCAGGCCAGGTCGTAGATGAGGCCCAGGTCGACGACGTTGATCCCGAGTTCGGGATCCATGACGTCCTTCAGCGCCTCCTCGACCTGGTCGAAGAGCGCTGGGCTCAAAGTGGCGGGCATGTGAGGATTCTACCTCTCTCAGGATCCGGCGACTTCGGCCGCCGAGGCGGCCGCGGGCTCGGGGGCGTCGACGTAGCGGTCGTAGCCCTCCTCCTCCAGGCGGTCCGCGAGCTCCGGTCCGCCCTGCTCGGCCACGCGGCCGGCGACGAACACGTGCACGAAGTCCGGCTTGATGTAGCGGAGGATGCGCGTGTAGTGCGTGATCAGCAGGATGCCGAGCCCGGTGTTGGCCTTCGCCCGGTTGACACCCTCGGAGACGATCTTGAGCGCGTCCACGTCGAGGCCGGAGTCGGTCTCGTCGAGCACGGCGAACTTCGGCTTGAGCAGCTCCAGCTGGAGGATCTCGTTGCGCTTCTTCTCGCCGCCCGAGAAGCCCTCGTTCACGTTGCGCTCGGCGAACGACGAGTCCATGCGCAGGGCGCCCATCGACTCCCGGACGTCCTTCACCCAGGTGCGGATGGACGGCGCCTGGCCGTCGATCGCGGTCTTGGCGGTGCGGAGGAAGTTGGTGTTGGTGACACCGGGGATCTCGACCGGGTACTGCATCGCGAGGAAGAGGCCGGCGCGCGCACGCTCGTCGACGGTCATCGCGAGGACGTCCTCGCCGTCGAGCGTGATCGAGCCCTGGGTCACGGTGTACTTCGGGTGACCGGCGATCGTGTAGGCGAGGGTGGACTTGCCGGAGCCGTTCGGGCCCATGATCGCGTGGATCTCACCCTCGTTGATGGTGAGGTCGACGCCGTTCAGGATGGGCTTGGTGCCCTGGTCCGTCTCGACGGTGACGTGGAGGTCGCGGATCTCGAGGACTGACATGGTTAGTTGTTCACTTTCGGGGCGCTGGGGTCGATGAAGACGTCTCCGTCGATGATCTCGACGGGAAACACGGGGACCGGCTCGTAAGCCGGGAGGTTGAGGGGCTTGCCGGTCACGAGGGAGAACTGGGAGCCGTGCGCCCAGCACTCCAGGGTTTCGTCCTCGACGAAACCCTCGGACAGCGAGATCTCGCCGTGGGTGCAGGTGTCGCCGATGGCGTGCACCGCACCGGACGAGTCCTTGACGACGGCGATGGGGACGCCGTCGAGCACGACGCGGGTGGCCTGGTTCTCGACCAGCTCCGCGACGGCTGCGACGCGCTGGCCCGCCATCAGTTCTCGGCCCCGGCGGCCGGCGCGGAAGGCGCCGACGCTGTGACCGACGCCGATTCCAGCTCGTCCTCGATCTTGGCCTGCAGGCGCTCCTGGAGCGCCGGCGAGCCGATCTGCTGGACGATCTCAGCGAGGAAGCCGCGCACGACCAGGCGGCGCGCCTCCTCCTCCGGGATCCCGCGGGACTGGAGGTAGAAGAGCTGCTCGTCGTCGAAACGACCGGTGGCGCTCGCGTGACCGGCGCCGACGATGTCGCCGGTCTCGATCTCGAGGTTCGGCACGGAGTCGGCGCGGGCCCCGTCGGTGAGGACGAGGTTGCGGTTCTGCTCGTAGGTGTCAGTGCCGACGGCCTTCGGGCCGATGAGCACGTCGCCGATCCACACCGTGCGCGCGCCCTGGCCCTGCAGCGCGCCCTTGTAGGTCACGCGGCTGCGGGTCTCGGGGCCGTCGTGGTGGACGTACACCTGCTGCTCGAGGTGCTGGCTGGCGTCGGCGAAGTAGGCGCCGAGCAGCTCGGCGTCCGCTCGCGCGCCGGCCAGGTGGGCCGACGGGTTGAGCCGGACGACTCCGCCGCCGAGCGTGACGGCGACGTGCTTGATGCGCGCGCCCTCGCCGAGCTCGGCGAAGTGGGCGGCGACGTGGAGGGCGTCGTCGTCCCACTCCTGGAGCGACACGACCGTGAGGTCGGCGTCCTTACCCAGGAGGAACTCGACGTTCTCGGTCAGGTGCGCCGATCCGGTGTTCTGCAGGATGAGGGTCGCCACGGCGCCCGGGGCCACCTCGACGACTGTGTGCGCGGCACGCGCCGGTCCGCCGAGGGCGGAGCGGGTCAGCGTGACCTCGCGACGGTCTCCGCTGAGGTCGGCGCCGATGGTCACGAGCAGCGCCTGCTCGAAGGCCGTCCAGGCATTGGCGGAGGCGCGGTCCTCGGGCTTTCCTGCAGCACCGATGCGGGCGTCGTCACGGCCGATCCACGCGGTGGTCACACCGGGGGCGGTCGTGGCGTCGTACACGTAGGGCGAGCCGTCCAGGTCGCCCGTGATGAGCTCCTGGATGCGCGCCACCGGCGTGTACTTCCACATCGCCTCGCGGCCGGTGACCGCAGGGAAGTCCGACACCTCGGTCGAGGTGAACCGCTCGGCGCGGCTCTGCACCGGGACAGGTGCTCGCATGTGGGTCGGGGCGGGCGCGGTGGTCTGCGTCGTCTCGATCTGCGTCATCCGACAGAGCCTTCCATGCCCATCTCGATGAGCTTGTTGAGTTCCAGTGCGTACTCCATGGGGAGCTCGCGGGCGATCGGCTCGATGAAGCCGCGGACGATCATCGCCATGGCCTCGTCCTCCGGGAGCCCGCGCGACATGAGGTAGAACAGCTGCTCCTCGCTCACGCGCGACACGGTCGCCTCGTGGCCGAGCTGCACGTCGTCGACACGGATGTCGATCGCCGGATACGTGTCGGACCGCGAGATCGTGTCGACGAGCAGCGCGTCACAGCGGACGGTGTTGGCGGAGTGGTGCGCGTTCGCATCCATCCGCACCTCGCCGCGGTAGCCGGCACGGCCGCCGCCGCGCGCGATCGACTTGGAGACGATCGACGACTGCGTGTACGGCGCCATGTGGATCATCTTGGCGCCGGCGTCCTGGTGCTGGCCGGGGCCGGCGAAGGCGACGGACAGGGTCTCACCCTTGGCGTGCTCCCCCATCAGGTAGATCGACGGGTACTTCATCGTGACCTTGGAGCCGATGTTGCCGTCGATCCACTCCATCGTCGCGCCCTCGGCCGCGGTGGCCCGCTTGGTGACGAGGTTGTAGACGTTGTTCGACCAGTTCTGGATGGTCGTGTAGCGCACGCGGGCGTTCTTCTTGACGATGATCTCGACGACCGCGGAGTGCAGCGAGTCCGACTTGTAGATCGGAGCGGTGCAGCCCTCGATGTAGTGGACGTAGCTGCCCTCGTCGGCGATGATCAGCGTCCGCTCGAACTGGCCCATGTTCTCGGTGTTGATGCGGAAGTAGGCCTGCAGCGGGATCTCGACGTGGACGCCCTTGGGGACGTAGACGAACGATCCGCCCGACCACACGGCGGTGTTCAGCGCGGCGAACTTGTTGTCGCCGGCCGGGATCACCGTTCCGAAGTACTCCTCGAAGATCTCGGGGTGCTCGCGGAGCGCGGTGTCGGTGTCGAGGAAGATGACGCCCTGCTGCTCCAGGTCTTCACGGATCTGGTGGTAGACGACCTCGGACTCGTACTGCGCGGCGACGCCGGCGACGAGACGCTGACGCTCCGCCTCCGGGATGCCGAGCTTCTCGTACGTGTTCCGGATGTCCTCCGGCAGGTCTTCCCAGCTCTGCGCCTGCTTCTCGGTGGAGCGGACGAAGTACTTAATGTTGTCGAAGTCGATCTCCGACAGGTCGGCGCCCCAGGTCGGCATGGGCTTGCGCTCGAACAGCTGGAGGGCCTTGAGGCGGCGCTGCAGCATCCACTCGGGCTCCTTCTTCAGGGCCGAGATGTCTTTCACCACCTCGGGTGAGAGACCGCGACGGGCGATGGAACCCGCGGCGTCGGAATCCGCCCAGCCGAACTCGTACTGCCCCAAAGAGGCGAGCTCAGGCCGATCGATCAGGATGTCTGACATATCTACCTCGTTTCCTTCCACTCGTAACCGGATATCAGTCCGGCTCATTCCCCTCGGCAAGCACGGCTTTCGCCGGTCGCTGCTGAGCGTCCTGATTGTGCGGGTGGCGGTGACTGCGTACCAACACGTGCGTACCTAGACTGTTCGTGGAGACGGGCCACGATGCCCCGGCCACGGACGGAGAAACCGGCCGCGCGCACGCGCTGGATTGCGCGTTCCTCGAACCCACCAATTCTACAGGTGCGGCGCGGTATTAGTAGAGGCGCGCCTGCGCATTGCCCGAGTATCCGCATCCGGCCCCGCCGATCCGACCGAGAAAGCCCCCGAACCATGAAGCGCATCATCGCCTGGCTGCCGGACCGTGTGGACACTCGGCTGAAGGTGATCGCGTGGGTCTACCTGGTGGGTCAGGTCGTCCTGGTCGGGACGGGTGGCCTGGTGCGGCTCACGGCCAGCGGCCTCGGCTGCCCGACCTGGCCGAAGTGCACGGCCGACTCACTGGTCAACACGCCCGAGATGGGCGTCCACGGCTTCATCGAGTTCGGCAACCGCGTGCTCAGCGCCCTTCTCGCGGTCGTGGCCATCGTGGCGTTCCTCGCCATCCTCCGGATGCGCAAGCAGCGCCCGGATCTGTTCTGGCTGACCCTGATCGCCGGCCTCGCCATCCCAGCGCAGGCCGTGATCGGCGGCCTCAGCGTCCTGAGCGGCCTCAACCCGTACGTGGTCGGTCTGCACTTCGTCGTGTCGATCGCCCTCGTCGCCACCTGCACGGCGTTCGTCTTCCGCGTCTACGCGGTCCCGGGCCCGCGCGTCCGCGCCGTCCCCGGCTGGTTCGCGGGTGTCGCCCATGTCACCAGCGCCGTCGTCGCCATCACGATCCTGGTCGGCATCCTCACCACGGGCAGCGGACCGCATGCGGGTGACGCGAACGCCCCGCGCAACGGCCTGAATCCCGAGATCCTGCAGCACGTCCACGCGATCCCCGCGTACGTCACGTTCGCGCTGACCCTCGTCCTCGTCGTCGGATCCCTGCGCTACCGCACGACGGCGGTGCGCCGTTTCACGCAGTACCTGCTGGCGGTCGAGCTGCTGCAGATCGTCGTCGGTCTGATCCAGGCGAACACCGGCCTCCCGGGCATCCTCGTGGGCATCCACATGACCCTCGCGGCGCTTCTGGCCTCCGCGATGACCGCGGTCATCCTCTCGCTCAAGGCCCCTGCGGCTGCGCTAGGCGCGCGAGAGGATTCAGCCGCGGACGTCGTCGCGGCCTAGCCGGCCGACGCGCGCCTCGCGCGTTCCCCGGGACATTCGCGCACTCAGTATCCTGCAGAGGTGGATCAGGATTCAGTCATTGCCGCCGTTCGCCGGGCGCTCGATGCGACACCCGACGACATCACGCTCCGGCTGCACCTGGCCGCGCTGCTGCTCGATTTCGGCGAGACGGCGGAGGCTATCGCGCAGGCTGGGGAAGCACTCCGCCGTGATCCCGGTAACCCCGATGCCCGGCGGATGATGAGTACCGCGCTCTCCGCAGCCGATCCGGCGGCGGAGCGGCCGACGCATCCTGCTCCCGCCCACTCGCCCGAGCAGTTCGACTGGTCGGAAGCGGAGCGTCAACTCGGTGAGGTCGTGAACACGACCGTCGCCCGACCCCGCGATCCCGATCCGACCGGCGTCGAACGACCTGTGGTCACACTCGCGGATGTCGGCGGGATGCCGAGCGTCAAGGCGCGACTGGATGCCGCCTTCCTCGCCCCGCTTCGGAACCCCGAACTCCGCGAGCTCTACGGCATGACGCTGGGCGGCGGGCTCCTGCTGCACGGGCCGCCAGGATGCGGTAAGACGTTCATCGCCCGTGCCCTGGCGGGCGAGCTCGGCGCCGCCTTCCTTTCCGCGTCGGTCTCGGACATCCTCTCGCCCTTCGTCGGCGAATCCGAGGCGAACATCCACCAGCTCTTCCAACAGGCGCGGCGGGAGGCGCCATGCGTCCTCTTCTTCGACGAGTTCGACGCCCTCGGACAACGGCGCAGTCAGACACGCCAGGCAGCGCTTCGTGGGGTGAGCAACCAGTTGCTGACCGAACTGGACGGCGTGGATGCGAACAACGACGGTGTGTACGTGCTCGCCGCGACGAATCAGTTGTGGGATGTAGATCCCGCGCTGCGGCGACCCGGACGGCTGGATCGCACCGTCCTCGTCCTGCCACCGGACGAGGAAGCTCGCGCAGCCATATTCACGACGCACCTCAAGAATCGGCCGGCCGACGGAATCGATATCGCGGCGCTCGCCCGCGCCACGGCAGGCTACTCGGGGGCGGATATCGCCCACGTCTGTGCGTCCGCCGCGGAATTCGCCCTCCTGGAGAGCGCCAGCACCGGTGTGGCCCGTCGCATCACCATGGCGGACCTCCAGCGCGCACGCGCGGATATCCGCCCCTCGACGGGCTCGTGGCTCAACAGCGCGAGGAACATGGTCGAGTTCGGAGAGGACGACGGTACGTTCGCAGAGCTTCGGGCCTTCCTCAAGACGTCCAAGCGCCTGTGATCGCGGCGAACCGCGCAGACGACGACGGCCGCGCGCGTCTGCTCTTCATCGCCGATCGCTATCTCGCGGTCGACAACCTCCCCTCGGCGCGAAGGTCCCTTGCGCGCTTGCTGGCGCGCGATCCGGACGATGTCGACGCTCTCTGCACACAGGCACGGATCGCGATCGCGGAGAGCGATTGGACGGGCGCCGTCGACGCCAGCGTGCGCGCCAGCGCCCTCGCGCCCGGGAACCCCTGGCCGTACCGGTTGCTGGCGATCGCCCGATCCGGTCAGGGTCGGCACTCGGCCGCCCGCTCGGCGGCGGCCGCTGCCCGCAAGGCTGCTCCCGGGGACTGGCAGTCGCATTTCGTGGTCGCAACCGTGCATCTCCGCTCCGGGCGGGTGAGCGCAGAGGCCAAGGACAGCGCTCGCGAAGCGCTCCGCCTCGCTCCTGACGAAGCGGCCGTCCACGATCTCCAGGGAGATCTCGCGCTGGCGCAGGGTTTCGTAGAGGATGCGGAGCGCGCGTACCGCCGAGCGTTGGCTCTCGATCCGGAGAACCCGGAATACCGGACCGATCTGGCGGCCACGAAACTGCGCAACGGGCGCGCGGCTGCTGCGGCCGTCGCCTGCATGGATGTCCTCGCCGCCGATCCGGGCAGTCCTCAAGCGCTCCGCACCCTCGGCCTTGTCGGCCGCTACTGGACCAACCGCCTTCTCGTCGGCTCCGGCGCCATCCTTCTCGTCATCATGGTGATCATCACGCAGACGATTCCGCCGGAGTTCGAAACCACCTGGATCGAGACGCCTTCCCTTGTCATGAACCCGTCGTTCGTGGTCTTGCCGATTGCGCTCGCGGCGCTTGCGGCAGGGCTCTGGTGGCATGTGGCGAGACAGCTCAGAGGACGCGCTGCGCCCTTCATTCGCGCTCTGAGAAGATCGGATAGAGCGTGGACGGCGACGCTCGTCGCCCTCGGAGTCGTCATCCTCGGCACGACCGCGACGGCGATCCTTCCGTACTGGATGGGTCCGGCGAACCTGTTCTTCGCCCTGATCATCGTGACGGTCGCGTGGTTGGCGCGACCGCTGGCGAGTGGCGCGCGGTTGTTCTGGGCTCTCCTGCGCTAGGGGTGTGAACGGCGGACGTCGTCGCGGCCTAGCCGGCCGACGCGCGCCTCGCGCGTCTCTCCGTGCAGGCTGACGACCGTGCGCATCCCGTCGCCGAAGCCGAAGCCCGCAGCCTCCGCCAGACGCCTGCTGGACTCGTTGCCGGGGACGTACTCCCAGTTCAGCCGGTCGAAGCCCAGCCCATCGGGGTCGAGCGCGTAGCGGGCGACGGCTCCGAGCGCCTCTCGCATGTAGCCCTGCCCGCGCGCCCAGGGGCCGGACCAGCAGCCGAGGGAGGCCGACCCGGCGCGCTCGTCCTTGCGGACCTCCAGCGCTCCGAGGAGGCGGCCGCCGCCGCGCGCGTGCAGCGCCCAGACCGTGTACCGGCGGCTCGCCAGGCCGTGCGGGCAGTAGCTGCGCACGAAGAACTCCGCGCTCTCACGCGTGTACGGAGAAGGGAGCGGCATCCATCGCTGCGTCTCGACGTCCTGGCAGGCTTCCAGCACGTCCGGGATGTCGTCGTCCGTCGGCACGTCCAGCACGAGGCGGGGCGTCGTCAGACGCAGGGTCAGCACCGGTGCCGTCATGCGCACATGCTAGAGCCCGAGGGGGCCTCGTGGCACGACTTTTCGGGCCGAACGCGTGTCCGGCCGACGATCAGAACGGCAGCAGCGGGTCGATCGCGACGGCGAGGAAGATCAGCGTCAGGTACGCGATCGATCCGTGGAACACGCGCATCGGCGACACCGTCTCGTGACGGATCGCCAGGTTGTACAGGCGGTGCGACTCGTAGATGAACCAGCCGCCGGCCACCAGGGAGACGGCCGTGTACAACAGCCCCATGTGCGCGACCGGGATCAGCAGCAGCGAGCACGCGACCATCGCCCAGGCGTACAGGATGACCTGCAGGCCGACGACGGCACGACCACGGACCACCGCGAGCATCGGGACACCGGCCTCCTGGTAGTCCGAGCGATACTTCATCGACAGCGGCCAGTAGTGCGGCGGCGTCCACAGGAAGATGATGCCGAACAGGATGAACGGCGCCCAGTCGAGGGAGCCGGTCACGGCCGCCCAGCCGATCAGCACGGGCATGCAGCCGGCGACGCCGCCCCAGACGATGTTCTGCGGGGTGCGGCGCTTCAGGATCAGCGTGTAGAAGACGACGTAGAGCAGGATGGCCGCGACGGACAGCCCGGCGGCGAGCCAGTTGGTGAAGAAGCCCAGCACCACCACGGAGGCGATGCCCAGAGCCCAGGCGAAGACCAGCGCCTCGCGGTCGGACAGCTCGCCGGTGACGAGCGGACGGTTCTTCGTCCGCCGCATCACGCGGTCGATGTCGCGGTCGATGTAGCAGTTGAACGCGCCGGCGGAACCCGCGCTCATATAGCCGCCGACGACCGTGGCGAGCACCAGCCACAGGTTCGGGATGCCGTTCGCCGCGAGGATCATCGTCGGGACCGTGGTGACCAGCAGGAGCTCGACCACTCGCGGTTTGGTGAGGGCGACGTACGCCTTCACCTTGCGAGCGACGCCGATGCGGCCCGGTTCGACACGGCTCTCTACAGCGACGTCCATTGCTCCTCGTGATGTGTCGGCGATGTACTCAGACGGTATCCGATTCTACGTCACGTCGAGGACCGGGCCACCCGACTACCCCGTGTCCGCCCGTGACACAACCGTCTGAGGGAACACCCCATGTTTCTTGCGCGTTACCTATACTTGGAGATGCTCGCCAGCCGAAGCCCTGTTCCGGCCGCACTCTTTGTAGGACGGTGACGGAGGAATGGCTCGGCGCCGATGACGTCCACGGCGCGCACTACCTCAACCGGTGCGGGTTCCACGACGACCCTCACCACATCTACGAAGGGTCAGTTTTCACGTGGCAGCACTGCAGTGGGATCCCATTGACAACAAGGCAGTAGACACGGCTCGCGTTCTCGCGGCCGACGCGGTGGAGAAGGTGGGCAACGGGCATCCCGGCACCGCCATGAGCCTCGCCCCCGCGGCCTACCTGCTGTTCCAGAAGGTGATGCGCCGCGACCCGCGCGACCAGCACTGGCTCGGTCGCGACCGCTTCATCCTCTCGGCGGGCCACTCGTCCCTGACCCAGTACGTCCAGCTCTATCTGGGCGGCTACGGTCTCGAGCTCGACGACCTCAAGAAGCTGCGCACGTGGGGCTCCCTCACCCCCGGCCACCCCGAGTACGGACACACCGACGGCGTGGAGATCACCACCGGCCCCCTGGGCCAGGGCATCTCCTCCGCCGTCGGTTTCGCTTATGCCCAGCGTTTCGAGCGCGGCCTGTTCGATCCGGACGCGGCCCCCGGCACCAGCCCGTTCGACCACCACATCTACGTGATCGCCTCCGACGGCGACCTCGAGGAGGGCGTCAGCTCCGAGGCCTCGTCGCTCGCCGGCCACCAGGAGCTCGGCAACCTGATCGCGATCTACGACAGCAACCAGATCTCGATCGAGGACGACACCGACATCGCCTTCACCGAGGACGTGAAGGCGCGCTACGAGGCGTACCACTGGGACGTGCAGGTCGTCGACTGGAAGAAGACCGGCGTCTACCAGGAGGACGTCGAGGAGCTCTACCAGGCGATCGAGAACGCGAAGGCCGTCACCGACAAGCCGTCGCTGATCATCCTCAAGACCATCATCGGCTGGCCGGCCCCGAAGAAGCAGAACACCGGCAAGATCCACGGCTCCGCCCTGGGCGCCGACGAGCTCCGCGCCGTCAAGGAGGTGCTCGGCTTCGACCCCGAGCAGACCTTCGAGGTCGCCGACGAGGTCATCGAGCACACGCGCAAGGCCATCGAGCGCGGTGCCGAGGAGCGCGCCGAGTGGCAGAAGGGCTTCGACGCCTGGGCCGAGGCGAACCCCGAGCGCAAGCAGCTGCTCGACCGCCTGCTGAGCGGCGCCGCGCCGGAGGAGCTGGAGAGCGCGCTCCCCGTGTTCGAGCCGGGCAAGGACGTCTCCACCCGCGCCGCGAGCGGCAAGGTGCTCAACGCCATCGCGCCGGTCATGCCGGAGCTGTGGGGCGGCTCGGCCGACCTCGCGGAGTCGAACAACACGACCATCGAGAGCGCAGCCTCGTTCGTGCCCACCGAGCGCTCGACGCACGAGTGGACCGGCAACCCGTACGGACGCGTGCTGCACTTCGGCATCCGCGAGCACGCCATGGCGGCCATCCTGAACGGCATCGTGCTGCACGGACCGACCCGTCCGTTCGGCGGCACGTTCCTGATCTTCAGCGACTACCAGCGGCCGTCCCTCCGCCTGTCCGCCCTCATGAACATCCCGTCGATCTTCGTCTGGACGCACGACTCCGTCGCGCTGGGCGAGGACGGCCCCACCCACCAGCCGATCGAGCAGCTCTCGACACTGCGCGCCATCCCCAACTTCACGGTCGTCCGCCCCGGCGACGCCAATGAGGTCGCCTGGGCCTGGAAGACCATGCTGGAGCGCCGCAACGGCCCGGCCGGCATCGCGCTGACCCGCCAGAACATCCCGGTGTTCGAGCGTGGAGACGGCGACGCCGAGGGCGACACCCTCGCGTCGGCCAAGAACGTCGCGAAGGGCGCATACATCCTGGCCGAGGCGCCGGGCGGCACGCCGGACGTGATCTTCATCGCGACCGGCTCCGAGGTGCAGATCGCGCTGGAGGCCCGCGAGGAGCTGCGCGGCGAGGGCATCAACGCCCGCGTCGTCTCCGCCCCGAGCCTCGAGTGGTTCGCCGAGCAGCCCGCCGAGTACCGCGAGAAGGTGCTCCCCGCGGCCGTCAAGGCCCGCGTCTCGATCGAGGCCGGCGCCGCGCTCGCCTGGGACAAGATCGTCGGCGACCACGGCCGGAGCGTCTCGATCGAGCACTTCGGTGCCTCGGCCGACTACAAGACGCTGTTCCGCGAGTTCGGTATGACCACCGAGCACGCCGTGTCCGCAGCGAAGGAATCGCTCGCGTCGCTCTGAGCGCGGGCACAAGAGGAGATAAGAGAAAATGACCGACACAACCGCCACCGCCGCGACCCCCACGGCCGCACTGTCCGCAGCGGGCGTCAGCATCTGGCTGGACGACCTGTCGCGTGAGCGCATCAACACGGGCAACCTCGAGAAGCTGATCGCCGAGAAGAACGTGGTCGGCGTGACCACGAACCCGACGATCTTCGCCGCCGCCCTCGCCAAGGGCGAGGCCTACGACGAGCAGGTCCGCCAGCTCGCCGCCGCCGGTGTGGACGTCGACGACGCGATCTTCGAGATCACCACCGACGACGTCGCCAAGGCGAGCGACATCTTCCACAGCGTCTACGAGCGCTCGAACGGGGTCGACGGCCGCGTGTCCATCGAGGTCGCCCCGGGGCTCGCCCGCGACACGAAGGCCACCATCGAGGCCGCGAAGAAGCTCGCGGACAAGATCCAGAAGCCGAACGTCATGATCAAGATCCCGGCGACGGTCGAGGGCCTCGAGGCCATCACGGAGACCATCGCGGCCGGCATCAGCGTCAACGTGACGCTGATCTTCAGCCTCGAGCGCTACCGCGAGGTCATCAACGCCTACCTCACCGGCCTCGAGAAGGCCAAGGCGGCGGGCATCGACCTCTCCGGCATCCACTCGGTCGCCTCGTTCTTCGTCTCGCGCGTCGACACCGAGGTGGACAAGCGCCTCAGCGCGATCGGCACGGACGAGGCCGAGGGCCTCAAGAGCAAGGCCGGCATCGCCAACGCTCGCCTCGCCTACGAGGTGTACGAGCAGCAGTTCGCCACCGAGCGCGCGAAGCTCCTCGTCGAGGCCGGCGCCAACGAGCAGCGCCCGCTGTGGGCCTCCACCGGTGTGAAGGACCCGAGCCTGCCCGACACGCTGTACGTCGAGGCGCTCGTCGCCCCGAACGTCGTCAACACGATGCCCGAGAAGACGCTCGACGCGACCTTCGACCACGGCCACATCACCGGCGACACCGTCACCGGCACCTACGCCGAGTCGAACGACGTGCTCAACAAGCTGGCCGACCTCGGCATCAGCTACGACGACGTGACCGAGACCCTTGAGCGCGAAGGCGTCGAGAAGTTCAACGTCTCGTGGGGCGAGCTCGTCGAGACCGTGAAGAACGCCCTCGAGGGAGCCGCCAAGTGACGTTCCGCATCCACGTCACCGGTGCGGCGGCCGACGCCGTCCGCACCGTGGTGCCGCAGCTCGTCGCCGACAAGGTGGCATCCGGCATCACCGCCCAGGACCCGGCCCTCTGGGGCCCGGCCGCCGAGGCCGAGGCGAGCAAGCGCCTCGGCTGGACCGAAGCGGTCGCCATCTCGCGCCCGCTCGTGCCCGAGATCGTCGCGCTGCGCGACGAGCTGCACGCCAAGGGCGTGAACCACATCGTCCTCGGCGGCATGGGCGGCTCGTCCCTCGCGCCGGAGGTCATCACCCGGACGGCGGAGGCCGAGCTCACCGTGCTCGACTCCACCGACCCGGGGCAGGTGCTCTCGGCTCTCCGCGACCGGCTGGAGGCCACCGCGGTGGTCATCTCCTCCAAGTCGGGCTCGACGCTCGAGACGGACAGCCAGAAGCGCGTCTACGAGAAGTGGTTCCAGGACGCCGGCATCGACCCGCGCGAGCGGATCATCGTCGTCACCGACCCGGGCTCGCCGCTCGACCAGTCCGCCCGTGAGGCCGGCTACCGCGTGTTCAACGCCGACCCGAACGTCGGCGGCCGCTACTCGGCCCTCACCGCGTTCGGGCTCGTCCCCTCCGGCCTCGCCGGCGTCGACATCTCCGAGCTCCTCGACGAGGCGGATGCCACGTCCATCGAGCTCGCGGTCGACAACGAGCAGAACCCGGGCCTCGTGCTCGGCGCCGCGATCGCCGGAACCAGCCCGCTGAAGGACAAGCTGGGCATCGTCTCCGACGGGACCCACATCGTGGGCTTCGCGGACTGGGCCGAGCAGCTGATCGCCGAGTCCACCGGCAAGGAGGGCACCGGCCTGCTGCCGGTCGTGCTCGACAAGCTCGCCCCCGAGCTCGAGTCGAAGCCGGCCGACCTCCAGGTCGTCCGCCTCGTCGCGAACGCCGAGGCGCACCACCTGTTCCCGGCCGACCGTCACGAGGGCGAGATCCTCGTCTCCGGCAGCCTCGGCGCCCAGCTCATCGTCTGGGAGTACGCGGTCGCGGTCGCCGGACGCCTGCTCGGGATCAACCCGTTCGACCAGCCGGATGTGGAGGCCGCCAAGGTCGCCGCACGCTCGCTGCTCGACAACCGGCCGGAGCCCGTCACCCCCGCGTTCACCGCGGGCGGCATCGAGGTGCGCACCACCGGGTCCTTCCTCGGCGACGCGAGCACCCTCGACGCCGCCGTGGACGCCCTGCTCGCCCAGCTCGGACCCGACGGCTACGTCGCGGTCCAGGCCTACGTGGACCGCCTCGCGCTCCCCCAGCTCTTAGGGCTCCGCGACCTGCTGGCGGCGAAGGCGAACCGCCCGGTCACCTTCGGCTGGGGACCGCGCTTCCTGCACTCGACGGGTCAGTTCCACAAGGGCGGTCCGGCGGTCGGCGTGTTCCTGCAGATCACGGCGACGCCCTCCGAGGATCTCGAGATCCCCGGCCGTCCCTTCACCTTCGGGCAGCTCATCCAGGCCCAGGCCGCCGGCGACGCCAGCGTCCTCGGCGAGCACGGCCGCCCGGTGCTGACGTTGACCCTCACGAACCCCGAGGCGGATGTCGTCTCGCTGTTCGAGGCCGTCAACTGAGCCGTCGATAAAGGAGATCACCCACGTGTCACCGGTGGAAATCACCCCGGAGTTCAACCCGTTGCGGTTGCCCTCCGACCGCCGTCTGAATCGCATCGCGGGGCCCAGCAGCCTCATCATCTTCGGTGTGACAGGCGACCTGTCGCGCAAGAAGCTGATGCCCGCGGTGTACGACCTCGCGAACCGCGGCCTCCTGCCGCCCGGGTTCTCTCTCGTCGGCTTCGCCCGGCGTGACTGGGAGGACCAGGATTTCGAGAAGGTCGTCTACGACGCGGTCAAGCAGTACGCCCGCACGCCGTTCGACGACGACGTGTGGCAGCAGCTCGCACAGGGCATCCGCTTCGTCCCGGGAGAGTTCGACGACGACGAGGCGTTCCAGCGCCTCAAGCAGACCGTCGAAGACCTGGACAAGGAGCGCGGGACCATGGGCAACCATGCGTTCTACCTGTCCATCCCGCCGAAGGCGTTCCCGATCGTCACCGAGCAGCTGAAGCGGTCCGGTCTCGCCGACCAGTCCGGCGACGGCTGGCGGCGCGTCGTCATCGAGAAGCCGTTCGGCCACGACCTGCAGTCGGCTCGCGAGCTGAACGCGGTCGTGGAGACGGTGTTCCCGCCGGACTCGGTGTTCCGCATCGACCACTACCTCGGCAAGGAGACGGTCCAGAACATCCTGGCGCTGCGCTTCGCCAACGAGCTGTACGAGCCGATCTGGAACGCCAACTACGTCGACCACGTGCAGATCACCATGGCCGAGGACATCGGCGTGGGCGGCCGGGCCGGCTACTACGACGGCATCGGCGCTGCGCGCGACGTCATCCAGAACCACCTGCTGCAGCTCCTCGCCCTCACGGCGATGGAGGAGCCCATCTCGTTCAACGCCGCAGACCTGCGCGCCGAGAAGGAGAAGGTGCTCGCCGCCGTCCGGCTGCCCAAGGACCTCGCGAAGTCGACGGCCCGCGGACAGTACGGCCCCGGCTGGCAGGGCGGCGAGAAGGTCGTCGGATTCCTGGAGGAGGACGGGATGAACCCCCAGTCCACCACGGAGACCTACGCGGCCATCAAGCTGGAGATCGGCACCCGCCGCTGGGCGGGCGTCCCGTTCTACCTGCGCGCCGGTAAGCGCCTCGGCCGCCGCGTCACCGAGATCGCGGTCGTCTTCAAGCGCGCTCCGCAGCAGCTCTTCGCGGAGTCGCAGACCAGCGCGCTCGGCCAGAACGCACTCGTCATCCGCGTCCAGCCCGACGAGGGTGTGACCATCCGCTTCGGCTCGAAGGTCCCCGGCGCCGGCATGCAGGTGCGCGACGTCAGCATGGACTTCGGTTACGGCCACGCCTTCACGGAGGCCAGCCCCGAGGCGTACGAGCGGCTCATCCTGGATGTGCTGCTCGGCGACCCGCCGCTGTTCCCCCGCCACGAGGAGGTCGAGCTCTCCTGGAAGATCCTCGACCCGATCGAGGACTTCTGGGCCACGCAGGGCCAGCCCGAGCAATACCGCCCCGGAACCTGGGGCCCGAAGTCGGCCGACGAGCTCCTCGCCCGCGACGGCCGCGTTTGGAGGCGTCCATGATCGTCGACCTTCCCGCGACGACCGTCAGCAACATCTCGAAGGCGCTCGTCAAGATCCGCGAGGAGGGCGGCGCCGTCGCCCTCGGCCGCGTCCTGACGCTCATCATCGCGACGCACCTGGGGCAGGAGGAGGAGGCCATCGAGGCCGCCAACGACGCCTCCCGCGAGCACCCGATGCGTGTGATCGTGGTGTCGACCGAGGAGGAGCGCACCCACAACGGCGACGGCCGCCTCGACGCGCAGATCCGCGTCGGCGGCGACGCCGGGGCCAGCGAGGTCATCGTGCTCCGCGCCTACGGCGACACGGCGAGCGACGAGGAGGGACTGGTCACCGGCCTGCTCCTCCCCGACGCCCCCGTGGTGGTCTGGTGGCCGGGTATCGCGCCCGAGAAGGCCTCCACCTCTCCCCTGGGCCGCATCGCGACCCGGCGGATCACCGACGCCTCCGCGCAGCCGAACCCGCAGGAGTTCCTGTTCCACCTGGGCAAGACCTACGCCCCCGGTGACACGGACTTCGCGTGGACGCGCCTGACACTGTGGCGCGCCCAGCTCGCCGCGGTGCTGGACCAGCCGCCGTACGAGCCGATCACGGCCGTCGACGTGGCTGGCGCGGCCGACTCGCCGTCCACCTTGCTCCTCGCCGCCTGGCTGCGGCTCCAGCTGCAGGTGCCCGTGCAGTACGACCTCGCCTCGCGCGCGATCGGCTCGGGCGGCATCCACGGCGTGAAGATGGAGCGCGCGTCCGGCGTGATCGAGCTGCGGCGCGAGGTCCCGAACGTCGCTCGCCTGTCGCAGCCCGGCCAGCCCACGCACGACCTCTCCCTGCCACGCCGCAGCCTGCGGGACTGCCTGGCGGAAGAACTGCGTAGGCTGGACCCGGACGACCTCTACGGCGAGGTCATCACCAAGGGTCTCGCACTGCTGGAGACCTCCGACGAAGGAGCAGGCGCCAGGGTATGACGAACGAACGGCGGGTGCTCGTTCACCCCGACAAGGAGGCTCTGACCGCGTCTGTGGCCGCGCGCTTCCTCACCAAGACGATCGACATCCTCGACGATCTGGGGGTGGCGAACATCGCGCTCACCGGCGGCACGATGGGCATCGCGGTGCTGGAGGCGGTCAACGCCTCCCCCGCCCGCGACACCATCGACTGGTCGAAGGTGCACTTCTGGTGGGGAGACGAGCGGTTCGTGCCGCGTGACAGCCCCGACCGCAACGAGCGCCAGGCCCGCGAGGCCCTGCTCGACCACATCGCGGTCCCGCCGGAGAACGTGCACCCCTTCCCGTCGTCGGACGAGGTCCCGGACATCGACGAGGCGGCCCGCCTCTACGCGGCCGAGCTCGAGGCGTTCGCCCACGAGGGCTGGCCGGTGCCGAAGTTCGACATCACCTTCCTCGGCGTCGGGCCGGACGGCCACATCGCGTCGCTGTTCCCGGACCGTCCGGGGATCCGCGAGGAGAAGGCGTCGGTGATCGCCGAGCGCGACTCGCCGAAGCCGCCGCCGCAGCGGCTGAGCCTCACCCGCCCGGTGATCAACTCGTCCGACCGCATCTGGCTCGTGCTGTCCGGCACGGACAAGGCCAGCGCCCTCGGTCTCGCCCTCGCCGGCGCCAGCTACACCGAGGTCCCCGTCGCGGGTGCCAAGGGCCGCAAGCGGACCGTGTTCTTCGTGGACAAGGATGCCGCCGTCGACGTGCCCGAGAACCTCATCGCACCCAGCTACTGACCCGCTCCCGCAGCGTCGTCAACCGCGCGCAGGGCGCACCGGTCAACGGTCCGCGTTGCCGGATCGCACGCCGGTCGTGCCCTGCCGCGGCGATGCGGCGGTCGAACGCGTGCGTCAGAAGGTGCAGGTAGAACGCGAGCAGGCGAGCCGCCTCGTCGCGCACCTCCGCCTCCCGGCCGTCGAGGTCGAGTTCGTCCACCCAGCGGTGCAGTTCGGCGAAAGTGACCCGCAATCGCAGCGCTTGCCGCGCATCCGCCGCAGTCGTCACGTCGATATCATCGCAGCGCGCGAGCAGGATGTCGGCCTTCTCGGCCGCGTCGACCGCCTCCTCCAGCAGGGCGAGCAGACTGAGCCGGCTGACCTCGTCGCCGAGCGCACGCGGAGTTTCCGCCCGATCATCCCGTGCTCCCCGCATGCCCGCAGTGTAGCCCCGAGACGTGCGCCACATCGTCGCTATAGAGCCGCGATGACCGAGATTTGCGCCAAATCGTGGTTATGGGAGAGCGATAACCGAGATTTGGCGCAAATCGTGGGGATGGGGTGGGGCGGCCTTCGTGACGTGAACGCTCAGTTGGTGGTCGGACGACCCCGACGGGCGCGCAGCTGGTTGAGGGCGTCCTCGAGCAGCTGCTCCGCCTCCTCTTCGCTGCGGCGCTCCTTCACGTACGCGAGGTGCGTCTTGTAGGGCTCCGTCTTCGCGACCGACGGCGGGTTCTCCTTGTCGCGGCCGGCCGGGAGACCGGTCGACGGCGAGTCGATGATGTCGGGGATCTCCTCCTCGGGGAGGTTCGCCGCGAAGTAGCGGACCGTCTCGTTGCCGAGAGCGTCCCAGTACGAGATCGCGACGCGGTCCGCGTGGAAACCGCGGTCCTGCTCGCCCATGGGGCCCGCGCCGACGCGCGAGCCGCGGATTGCACTGCCTCCGGATGCCATGCAGTCTCTCCTTCTTCAGTGTGCGCTTACGCGCTGAACTTCGTGATCAGACCGAGCACGACGATGCAGGTGATCCAGATCAGGCCCAGGATCACGGTGATGCGGTTCAGGTTGCGCTCGGCGACACCCGACGCACCCAGGTTGGACGTGACGCCGCCGCCGAACATGTCGGACAGACCGCCGCCGCGACCCTTGTGCAGCAGGATGAGCAGCGTCAGCAGGAGGCTGGTGATGCCGAGCAGCACCTGCAGGACGACCTGGAGAATCAGCACGTGGAACCTTTCGGGAAACGTCCGGGCCGTGCCCGGGAAGACCAACGACCAGTATAACCGGCGGGAGCCGTCAGAGACCGACGTGCTTCTGATACCGGACGATCGCGGCGAACTCGTTCACGTCGAGGCTCGCACCGCCGACCAGGGCGCCGTCCACATTGGGCTCGCGCATGAAGCCGGCGATGTTGCCCGACTTCACCGAACCGCCGTACAGGATGCGCGTCTTGGCCGCGACGTCGTCGCCCAGCACCTCGGCGATGACCGCACGCAGTGCCGCCGCCACCTGCTCCGCCTGCTCGGGCGTTGCCGCCTGGCCGGAGCCGATGGCCCAGACCGGCTCGTACGCGACGACGAAGTCGGCTGCCGAGTCGACGCGGGACAACGCGGCACGGAGCTGCGCAACCGGCACGGCGCTCGCGCCGTGGGTCTCGAGGTCCTCCGCCGTCTCGCCGACGCAGATGATCGGGGCGATGTTGTGCTTAAGCGCGGCGGCCACCTTTCCGGCGACCTGCTCGTCGGTCTCGGCGTGCAGCGTGCGCCGCTCCGAGTGACCGATGATGACGTACCGCGACTCCAGGGCCGCGAGGAACGCGGCCGAGATCTCGCCCGTGTACGCACCCGACTCGTGCTCCGAGACGTCCTGTCCGCCGAAGGCGAGTGGCAGCTTGTCGGCCGCGACCAGCGTCTGCACGCTCCGCAGGTCGGTGAAGGGCGGGAAGACCGCCACCTCCACCGCCGAGAAGTCGTGGTTGGCGTCCTTCAGCGTCCACGCGAGCTTCTGCACGAACGCGATCGCCTGGAGGTGGTCCAGGTTCATCTTCCAGTTGCCGGCGATGAGCGGGACACGCCGCACCGTGGGGCTCACTGCTGCCATCCGAGGACCTCCAGTCCGGGGAGTCGCTTGCCTTCGAGGAACTCGAGGCTCGCGCCTCCGCCCGTCGAGATGTGACCGAACTGGTCGTCACGGAACCCGAGCGCACGGACGGCCGCGGCGGAGTCGCCACCTCCGACGACGCTGAGGCCGTCGACCTCGGTGAGCGCCTGCGCGACCGCCTTCGTGCCCGCCGCGAACGGCGCCAGCTCGAACACGCCCATCGGGCCGTTCCAGAACACCGTGCGCGCTCCGCGGACGTACTCCGAGAACAGCTCGGCGGTCTCCGGGCCGATGTCGAGTCCCAGGCCCTTGTCACCCCAGTCGGTGTCCTCGATCGCGTCGACCGGGCGCACCACGTGCTCCGCGTCGGCGCCGAACTTCGAGGCCACCACGACGTCGCGCGGGAGCACCAGCTCGACGCCGAGCTCCTCGGCCTTCGCCAGGTAGCCCTTGACGGTGTCGATCTGGTCGGCTTCGAGCAGGCTCGACCCGACCTTCATGCCCTTGGCCGCGAGGAAGGTGAACAGCATCCCGCCGCCGATGAGCAGCGAGTTGACCTTCGGCAGCAGGTGACCGATGACGCCGAGCTTGTCCGAGACCTTCGAGCCGCCGAGGACGACCGCGTACGGCCGCTCCGGGTTCTCGGTCAGACGGTCGAGCACCTCGAGCTCGGCCTGGATCAGCGTGCCGGCCGCGCTCGGCAGCAGCTGAGCGAGCTCGTAGACGCTCGCCTGCTTGCGGTGCACGACGCCGAAGCCGTCCGAGACGAAGGCGTCGCCGAAGGCAGCCAGCTTCTCGGCGAAGGCACGACGCTCGCCCTCGTCCTTCGAGGTCTCCCCCGGATTGAACCGGAGATTCTCCAGCAGGGCGACGTCGCCGTCGTTGAGGCCGTTGACGGCCTCCTCGGCGCCGCCGCCGACGGTGTCCTTGGCGAAGGTCACCGGGGCGCCCAGCAGCTCGGAGAGCCGCTGGGCGACCGGCGCCAGGCTGTACTTCGCATCCGGGGCGCCCTCGGGGCGTCCCAGGTGCGAGATCACGACCACCTTCGCGCCCTGGTTGATCAGGGCGTTCAGCGTGGGAATCGACGCTCGCACGCGACCGTCGTCCGTGATCTTCGCGCCGTCCAGGGGCACGTTGAGATCACAGCGGACGACGACCCGCTTGCCGGCGAGCGAACCGAGTGAGTCGAGAGTGCGGAGCGTCACGTCGGTTCCCTGCGCTTAGAGGCGCTCGGCGACGTACTCGGTCAGGTCGACGAGACGGTTGGAGTAGCCCCACTCGTTGTCGTACCAGCTCGAGAGCTTCACCTGGTCGCCGAGGACACGCAGCAGACCCGAGTCGAAGATCGAGGAGTGCGGGTCGGAGACGATGTCGGAGGAGACGATCTCGTCCTCCGTGTACTTGAGGATGCCCTTCAGCGGGCCCTCCGCCGCCTTCTTGTAGGCCGCCTTGACCTCGTCGACCGTGACCGGGCGCGAGGCGGTGACCGTGAGGTCGGTGATCGAGCCGGTGGGGACCGGGACGCGCAGCGCGAAGCCGTCGAGCTTGCCCTTGAGCTCCGGCAGGACGAGGCCGATGGCCTTCGCCGCACCGGTGGAGGTCGGGACGATGTTGATCGCGGCGGCGCGGGCGCGACGCAGGTCGGAGTGCGGGCCGTCCTGGAGGTTCTGGTCGGCGGTGTAGGCGTGGACCGTGGTCATCAGACCGCGCTCGATGCCGAACTCGTCGTTGAACACCTTGGCGAGCGGCGCGAGGCAGTTCGTGGTGCAGGACGCGTTGGAGATGATGTTGTGCGACGCCGGGTCGTAGAGGTGCTCGTTCACGCCCATGACGAACGTGGCGTCCTCGCCGGTCGCCGGAGCCGAGATGATGACCTTCTTGGCGCCCGCCTCGATGTGCTTGCGCGCGTCGTCGGCCTTGGTGAAGCGGCCGGTCGACTCGATGACGATGTCGACGCCCAGGTCGCCCCAGCCGAGGTTGGCGGGGTCGCGCTCCGCGAGGACCTTGATCGGGTTGCCGTTGACGACGATGTTGTCGCCGTCGAGCTCCACCGTCGCGTCGAGACGGCCCGTGATGGAGTCGTACTTGAGCAGGTGTGCGAGCGTCTTGTTGTCGGTGAGGTCGTTCACCGCGACGACCTCGAGGTCGCTGCCCTTCGCCAGGGCGGCGCGCAGGTAGTTACGACCAATGCGACCGAACCCGTTGATTCCGATCTTTACGGACACAGATGTCTCCAGTTACTCGATGGGCGCCGGACGGCGCGCTTTGTCAGGTGTTGATTGCGGACGGCGGCGTCCCGGGAGGGTCCCTCCCGGGACGCCCACCCGCCTACGACAGTAGCAGCAGACCCGCGGTCTTCTCGCGCGCACGGACGAAGCGGTCATTGACATCGCCCCAGTTGGTGATGTTCCAGAACGCCTTCACGTAGTCGGCCTTCACGTTGACGTAGTCGAGGTAGAAGGCGTGCTCCCACATGTCGAGCATGAGGAGCGGGACGGTGGCCGCGGCGAGGTTGCCCTGGTGGTCGTACAGCTGCTCGATGATGAGCTTCTGCCCGAGGGAGTCCCAGGCCAGGATCGACCAGCCGGAGCCCTGGATGCCGAGCGCCGACGCCGTGAAGTGGGCGCGGAACTTGTCGAACGAGCCGAAGAACTCGTCGATCGCGGCGGCCAGCTCGCCGACCGGCTTGTCGCCGCCGTCCGGAGAGAGGTTGTTCCAGAACACGGTGTGGTTGACGTGGCCGGCGAGGTTGAACGCGAGGTCCTTCTCGAGCTTGTTGACGTAGGTCAGGTCGTCGGCGTCGCGCGCCTCGGCCAGCTTGGCGATGGCGGTGTTCGCGCCGTCGACATACGTCTTGTGGTGCTTGTCGTGGTGCAGCTCCATGATCCGGCCGCTGATGTTCGGCTCAAGAGCCGAGTAGTCGTACGGAAGGTCCGGCAGCGTGTAGTCAGCCATTACTCATCTCCACTGTTGTTGTGATTCGAGCGACTCGTCGAGTCTAGTAAGGGCAACCCGGGCGGCCGTCGGATGCTTCCTTCCGGCCGCACGTTCCCCGTCGAAACTTACACCTCGTCCAGATCGGCGGGGAGGCTCGCCTCCGTGCCGGGGATGCCGAGGTCGCTCGCGCGCTTGTCCGCCATCGCTAGCAGGCGGCGGATGCGGCCGGCCACGGCGTCCTTCGTCATGGGCGGGTCGGCGTGGTGACCCAGCTCGTCCAGGCTGGAGTCGCGGTGCGCGAGACGCAGCTCGCCCGCGTAGCGCAGGTGCTGCGGGACGTCGGGGCCGAGGATCTCGAGCGCGCGCTCCACGCGCGCACACGCGGCGACGGCGGCCTGGGCCGAGCGGCGCAGGTTGGCGTCGTCGAAGTTGACCAGGCGGTTGGCGTTGGCGCGCACCTCGCGGCGCTGCCGCAGCTCCTCCCAGTTGGTGACGGTCTGGAGGGCACCCATCGCGACGAGCATGGCGCTGATCGCCTCGCCGTCGCGGATGACGACGCGGTGCACGCCGCGCACCTCACGGGCCTTGGCCGCGATGCCGAGACGCCCTGCTGCGCCGACGAGCGCCATGGCGGCCTCGTTACCGGGGCAGGTGACCTCGAGGGCGGCGGAGCGGCCCGGGTCGGTGAGCGAGCCGTGGGCGAGGAAGGCGCCGCGCCAGACGGCGGCGAGCTCGTCGCGGGAGCCGGTGGTCAGGCGGTTCGGGAGGCCGCGGATCGGCCGGCGACGCGCATCCAGGAGTCCGGTCTGCCGGGCGAGCGTCTCGCCGCCCTCGAGCACGCGGACGAGGTACTGGCTGCTGCGACGCAGTCCGGACGCGGAGATGACGGACACCTCGCTGCGGACGCCGTACAGCTCCGCGAGGTCTTTCCGCACCCGCCGTGCGAGTTCCGGGGTGTCGAGCTCGCTCTCGACCGCGATCCGGCCGCCGATGAGGTGCAGACCGCCCGAGAACCGGAGGATGGTGGCCAGTTCTGCTGCTCGGACCGTGGTCTTGCTGACCTCGACCTTCGTGAGCTCGTCCTTGACGTCGGCGGTGAGAGCCAATCGGATTCCTTACTGTCTCAAGGCGGGGGTGGTGCCGTGGAGGGAAAAGCCGTGATCATTCACGGCCGAGGTCGCGGTGCTTGGTGTTGACCGACAGACCGGGGAAACTCCGCAACCGCGCCGCGAGCTCTTCCGCAATCGCGACGGACCGGTGCTTTCCGCCAGTGCAGCCTATCGCGATCAGAGCGTGCCGTTTGTTCTCACGCTGGTAGCCGGACATGATCGGCCGGAGCGCCGAGACGTATCCCTGGATGAACTCGTCGGCGCCGTCCTGGGCCAGGACGTAGTCGCTGACGATCTCCTCCAGACCCGTGTGCGGCCGCAGCTCGGGGTTCCAGAACGGGTTGGGCAGGAAGCGCGCGTCGGCGACCATGTCGGCGTCGGCGGGCAGCCCGTACTTGAAGCCGAAGCTCATCACCGTCACCTGCACGTCGGCGGCGTCCTCCGCCGCGAAGGTGTCGGTGATGTTGGTCGCCAGCTGGTGGATGTTGAGGTCGGTGGTGTCGACGATGATGTCGCTCGCCTCGCGGATCTCGCGCAACCGCGTCCGCTCCGCCGAGATGCCGTCGAGGATGGTGCCGTCGCCCTGCAGCGGGTGCGGCCTCCGCACCTGCTCGAACCGGCGGACGAGCACCGCGTCGGACGCCTCCAGGAACAGCACGCGCACCTTGGTGCCCTCGCGGAGGCTCTGGATCATGTCGCGCAGATCGACGAAGAAGTTGCGCCCGCGCACGTCGACCACCGCGGCGATGCGCGGCAGACCCGACTCGGCGCGGTTGGCGAGCTCGATCAGCGGACGCAGCATCTGCGGCGGGAGGTTGTCCACGACGTACCAGTCGAGGTCCTCCAGCGCATTGGCGACCGTCGAGCGGCCGGCGCCCGACATCCCGGTGACGATGAGGACTTCCTGCTGCTCGGCGTTCTGCGCGACTGTGTCGCCGTCGGTGGCCATCGTCCGGTCTCCTCCGTTGTGGTGTTCCCCCAGCCTACCGACTGCCGCCCTCTGCGAGCCGCTCGAAGATCGCGGTCGCGAGCGTGGGACCGACCCCGCGAACCTCGGCGATCTGCTCGGGCGTCGCCTTGCGCAGCTGGGCCACCGAGCCGAAGTGCTTCAGCAGCTCCTTGACGCGCGATGGACCGAGGCCCGGGATCTCGCCCAGCACCGTCCCGATGTCGCGCTTACGGCGCGCCCGCTGGTAGGTGATCGCGAAGCGGTGGGCCTCGTCGCGGAGACGTTGGATGAGGAAAAGCGCGTCGCTGTTGCGCGGCAGGATCACCGGGAAGTCGGAGTCCGGCAGCCAGATCTCCTCCAGGCGCTTGGCGATACCCGCGAGCTGGATGCCGGTCACCCCGGACTCGTCGAGAGCGCGCTTCGCGGCGGCGACCTGCGGCTGGCCTCCGTCGACGATCAGCAGGTTCGGCGGATAGGAGAACTTGCGGCGACGGCCCTCGGCGGCATCCACGATCTCGTCGGCACCGGCGGCGCCCTCGGCGTCGAGCGCCGTCTCCTCATCGACGGTGGGGGCGGCGTCGGCTGCCGCTGCGGGCGCGTCCTTCAGGTACGCCAGGCGGCGGGAGATGACCTGGTAGATCGACTCCGTGTCGTCGGTCGACTCGGGGATGCTGAACCGGCGGTACTGGTCCTTGCGCGGCAGGCCGTCCTCGAAGACCACCATCGACGCCACGATGTTCGTGCCGCTGAGGTGCGAGACGTCGTAGCACTCCATCCGGAGCGGCGCCTCGTCCATGCCGAGCGCGTCCTGGATGTCGTTCAGCGCCTTCGACCGCGCCACGAAGTCCGAGCTCCGCCGGGTCTTGTACAGGACGAGCGCGTTCTTCGCGTTCATCTCGACCGTCTGCGCGATCGCGGCCTTGTCGCCGCGCTGCGCCGTGCGCAGCTCGACGCGACCGGTGAGGCGGCCGCGGGCGGCGGAGGGGTCCGGCGTCTCGCGGCGGCGCTGGGTCAGCCACTGCTCGAGCTCCGCGGTGTCTTCCGGCAGCTCGGGCACGATGATCTCGCGCGGCGGGGCGTCCGGTCCGTCGTAGGCGTTCTGGACGACCGTCTCGACGAGTTCGGCGAGCTCCATGTCGAGCTCCTTGTCGACGACCCAGCTGCGCACACCGCGGACGCGGCCGCCGCGCACGATGAACTGCTGGACGGCCGCGGCCAGTTCGTCGTGGGCGATGCCGAAGACGTCGGCGTCGATGTTCTCCGGAAGCACGACCGCGCTCTTGCCGAGCACTCCCTCGAGCGCCTGGATGGCGTCGCGGTGGCGCGCGGCGGACTCGTAGTCCATCGTGCTGGCCGCCTGCTTCATCTTCTCGTTCAGGTCGCGCAGGTAGCCGCTGTCGTTGCCCGCCATGAACGAGGCGAAATCGATGGCGAGCGACTTGTGGTCGCCGGGCGAGATGCGCCCGACGCAGGGCGCTGCGCACTTGCCGATGTCGCCCAGGAGGCAGGGCCGCCCGGTGAGTTCGGCGCGGCGGTACACACCGTCGGAGCAGCTCCGCATCGGGAACGCTTTCAGCATCAGATCGACCGTCTCGCGGATCGCCCAGACCTTCGTGTACGGGCCGAAGTAGCGGGCGTCCTTGATGTTGCGGTTGCGCGTGATCATGACGCGCGGGATGCGGTCGCCGAGCGTCACCGCCAGGTACGGGTACGTCTTGTCGTCGCGGAACTTGACGTTGAAAGGCGGGTTGAACTCCTTGATCCAGGTGTACTCCAGCTGGAGCGCCTCGTACTCCGTGCCGACGACCGTCCACTCGACGCTCGCCGCGGTGGTGACCATGCGGCGGGTGCGCTCGTGGAGGCTGCGCAGCGGCTGGAAGTAGTTGCTCAGCCGCGCGCGCAGGTTCTTCGCCTTGCCGACGTAGAGCACACGCCGGTTCTTGTCACGGAACCGGTACACCCCGGGCTGCGTCGGGATCTCGCCGGCCTTCGGCCGGTAGCTGACGGTGTCTGCCATCGCGCCTCTTACGCGGCGCCCCGGGCGGACTCGCCCTGCAGGATCTCCTTGAGGAAGAAGCCGGTGTGGCTGCCCGGGGTCTCCGCGACCTTCTCGGGCGTGCCCGTCGCGATGACCTCTCCGCCGCCGGCGCCGCCCTCCGGACCCATGTCGATGATCCAGTCGGCCGACTTGATGACGTCGAGGTTGTGCTCGATGACGATCACCGTGTTGCCCTTGTCGAGCAGGCCGTTCAGCACCAGCAGCAGCTTGCGGACATCCTCGAAGTGCAGACCCGTGGTCGGCTCGTCGAGCACGTACACGCTGCGGCCGTTGGATCGGCGCTGCAGCTCGGTCGCGAGCTTCACGCGCTGCGCCTCGCCGCCGGAGAGGGTCGTCGCGCTCTGCCCGAGCCGGACGTAGCCGAGGCCGACGTCGACGAGTGTCTGCAGGTAGCGGTGGATGGCCGAGATCGGCCGGAAGAACTCCGCCGCCTCGCTGATCGGCATGTCGAGCACTTCGGCGATGTTCTTGCCCTTGTAGTGCACGGACAGCGTGTCGCGGTTGTACCGCGCACCCCCGCACACCTCGCACGCGACGTAGACGTCGGGCAGGAAGTTCATCTCGATCTTGATCGTGCCGTCACCCGAGCACGCCTCGCAGCGTCCTCCCTTGACGTTGAAGCTGAACCGGCCGGGCAGGTAGCCGCGGGTCTTCGCTTCCGGCGTCTCGGCGAACAGGTTGCGGATGCGGTCGAAGACGCCGGTGTAGGTCGCCGGGTTCGACCGCGGGGTGCGGCCGATCGGTGCCTGGTCGACGTGGACGACCTTGTCGAGGTTCTCGAGACCGGTGACGGTCCGGTGCTTCCCCGGCACCTTGCGGGCGCCGTTGAGCTTGTTGGCCATCACCCGGTACAGGATGTCGTTGACCAGCGACGACTTGCCCGAACCGGAGACACCGGTCACCGCCACGAAGGTTCCGAGCGGGAAGTCGACCGTGACCTTCTTGAGGTTGTTGGCCTCCGCATCCACGACGCGGATCATCCGCTTCTTGTCGACCTTGCGGCGCTTGGACGGGATGGCGATCTCCCGACGGCCCGCCAGGTAGTCGCCGGTCAGCGACTCGGTGTTGGCGAGCAGGTCGTCGTACGAACCGGAGTGGACGACGTGCCCGCCGTTGACGCCCGCGCCGGGGCCGATGTCGACAATCCAGTCGGCGGTGCGGATGGTGTCCTCGTCGTGTTCGACCACGATCAGCGTGTTGCCGAGGTCGCGCAGGGCGACGAGCGTGTCGATGAGCCGGCGGTTGTCGCGCTGGTGCAGCCCGATGCTCGGCTCGTCGAGCACGTAGAGCACGCCGGTCAGGCCGGAGCCGATCTGGGTCGCCAGGCGGATGCGCTGCGCCTCGCCGCCGGACAGCGTGCCGGCCGCGCGGGCCAGGTCGAGGTAGCTGAGGCCGACCTGGATGAGGAAGTCGAGCCGGACCTTGATCTCGCGCAGCACCTGCGCACCGATCTTCTGCTCGCGCTCCGTCAGGTGCAGCTTCTCCATGAAGTTGCGGGCGTCGCTCAGGCTGAGCAGCGAGGCGTCGGCGATGCTCTTGCCGTGCACGAGCACCGCGAGCACCTCGGGCTTCAGCCGCTTGCCGCCGCAGACCGGGCACGGGACCTCGCGCAGGTACTCGGCCCAGCGGGCGCGCTGCGTGTCGGTCTCGGCCTGCAGATACTGCCGCTCGATGTAGGGCACCACGCCCTCGAAGCCGGAGGTGTACGACATCTCGCGGCCGTAGCGGTTCTTCCACCGCACCTTGACCTCGAAGTTGTCGCCGTGCAGCACCGCGTCGCGCACGTTCTCCGGCAGCTTCTTCCACGGCGTCTTGAGCGAGAACTTGAGGTCGCGGGCGAGCCCGTCGAGCAGCTTCTCGTAGTAATTGAAGAGTCCCTTGCCCTGCGTGGTCCACGGCACGATGACGCCTTCGGCGATGCTGAGCTCGTCGTCGCCGAGCAGGAGCTCGTCATCCACCGACATGCGGGTGCCGAGGCCGGAGCACTCGGGGCAGGCGCCGAACGGGGCGTTGAACGAGAAGGTGCGCGGCTCGATCTCGGTCAACTGGATCGGGTGGCCGTTGGGGCACGACAGCTTCTCGCTGAAGTTCTGCCACGCGGCGGGCCCTTCGCGGTCGACGTAGTTGACCTGGACGAGACCGTCGGTCAGGCGCAGCGCCGTCTCCAGGGAGTCGGTCAGCCGGCCGAGGATGTCCGGGCCGGCGACGAGGCGGTCGACAACGACCGAGATGTCGTGCTTGTACTGCTTCTTCAGCGTCGGCGGCTCGGAGAGCTGGATCTGCTCGCCGTCGACGAGCGCGCGCGAGTAACCGCTCGCCGCGAGCTCCTTGAAGAGGTCGACGAACTCGCCCTTCTTCTGCGAGACCACCGGGCTGACGACCATGTAGCGGGTGCCGGGCTCGAGCTCCATGAGCTGGTCGGCGATCTGCTGGACGGTCTGACGCTGGATGCGCTCACCGCAGATCGGACAGTGCGGAACGCCGATACGCGCCCACAGCAGACGCATGTAGTCGTAGATCTCGGTGATGGTGCCCACCGTGGACCGCGGGTTGCGGTTGGTCGACTTCTGGTCGATCGACACCGCGGGGCTGAGGCCCTCGATGAAGTCGACGTCCGGCCGGTCCACCTGGCCCAGAAACTGCCGCGCGTACGCGGACAGCGACTCCACGTAGCGGCGCTGCCCCTCCGCGAAGATCGTGTCGAACGCGAGTGACGACTTGCCGGATCCGGACAGGCCCGTGAAGACCACCATCGAGTCGCGTGGGATCTCGAGGTCGACGTTGTGCAGGTTGTGAACGCGTGCGCCGCGCACACTGAGGTGCGACCCCGTCACCCTGCTGATGTTGCCGGATTCCCCGACCCGATCGCTGTTCACTCGCCCGCTGCTCACTCGCTCTATTCTCCGCCATCCGTACTGGGAAATCGGGGCTGTTCGCCCACCGCGCACCCGTTCGCCAGGTCGAACGTGTGTTCGATTCTACCCTGGACGGCACGGTGATCCCGTGCAGCCGCGAGTCTAGGCGCGACCACCGACATTCCAACCCTCGGCGACTGGATGCGGAGGCTGGAGTGGATGCGGAGGCAGGAGTGGATGCGGACGCCGGGCCGAGCGCTCAGCGCGGCGCGCGGCGGAGCAGGGCGGGGAGCAGCAGTCCGACCAGCGCGGCGAGTGCGAGTCCGGAGACGGCGGCGAGGACGGGGACGCTCGGCCCGATGCCCCTGCCGCCCCGGACCAGCAGCAGGGCGACGGCGGCGAGCTGCACCGGCACCTGGATGATCGCGAACCGACGGAGAGAAGGGAGCAGCACCGCGGGCTGCAGGCGTGCGGCGGCGGGCAGCGCCAGCATCCATCCGGCCAGCAGGTGGAGGGCGTGCGCACCGGCGATCAGGCCGAGCAGGCGCGGAGTGAGCGTGCCGGGCTCGATCAGGGAGGACAGCAGCAGCACCCCGATGAGCACCCACGCGGTCAGCCAGCGCGGCCGCCACACCGAGACGCCGATCAGGAGGGCTGCGATGCCGGTCCACGGACCCTCGGGCACGCCGACCAACACGAGCAGCAGCGCGATCGCGGCGAAGACCACGCGGACAGTCCAGGCAGGAACGGTCCGTACGCCGAGCACCGGTGCCGGCGTCGACGACCCGGATGGTGTCCCGATCGGCGTCCCGGTGCCGGGTGCGGACCCGTTCGCCGGCCGCGCGTCGTCGCGGCTCACCGTCGGGCCCGTCCGGACGCCAGCACACGCAGCGCCGCCTCGCGCAGCGCAGCATCCTGCCAGACGAGCAGCTCGACACCGCCCGACTGCAGCTGCTCGAGGCGGAGGGAGCGCTCGAGCTCGATGGTGCGCAGGGCTAGGCGATCACGGGCGGGCAGCTCCCGCGCATCCCGAGCAGGCAGCACGTCGACGGCGACCACCCTGTGGCCTGCGGCGCGCCAGGTGAGAGCGAGCGTGACGGGCTGATCGTCGAGGAAGGTCGACAGCACGAACACGATCGACCCCGGAGCGAGCCGCGGAGAACGGACCCGCGTGAACGGCGCCCCGTTCGCGGCGGTCGCCTCGATCGCCCGCAGCACCCGCTCCCGGTGCCGCGCGCCGGCCCGCGGAGGAAGCACGCGGCGCGACTCCCCCAGGTCGTCGAACCCGATCCGGTCGGCCGCGCCGGCGTAGGCGGCCGCGAGCGAGGAGGCGGCCTCCCGCGCGAGGTCGAGGGACGACACCGCGGGACGCGGGTAGGCGCGCGGCCAGTCGGCGACGACCGCGCTGACGTCGTCTCGCGCGTCGAGCGCGAGGTGCACGGCCGCGTCGGAGGTCGCCGTCGTGCGCCGGACGTACAGGTCGATTCCGCGACCGGCGCGCGCCGTGGCCTTCCAGTCGATGCGCCGCAGCCGGTCGCCGGGATGGAACAGGTCGATGTCGCGGAACTCGCCGCCGTCTCCCGGCCGCGTGGAGATGTGCTGCCCGGTCAGCCCGAGAAGCCGCGCGGGCAGCGGAAGACTGCGGAGGGGCGCGCGCCGCGGCCGGACGACCCGCTCGACAGCGGCCTCGTCCGTGGGCGTGCTCGCCCAGGCCGCGTCCGCGCCCAGAGCGCGAGCCTCGACCGCGGCGACGCGCTGCGGACCGGAGTGCACGACGGGCACCTCGCTGCGAAGGTCTGCGGCCGTTCGCGGGGTGACGACGGCCTCGACGGGTCCGGCGCCGCCCAGGCCCAGGCGGAGGTGCAGGGCGTCGGGGCGCTGCGTTCCGCGCCCCTGGGTGGCAGACGCCGCGACGTGGATGCCGAGGGTCGCGTCGCCGCTGCGGCCAGTCTCGTCAACCGTTACGGCGGTGCTGATCTCGACCGGGTCGACGGACGCGGCCGGCCGGCGGTCCCATCCCCACGCGGCGGAGAGCAGCAGCGGGATGCCGATCAGCGCCGGTTCGAGCCGGGACATGACGAATGCGGCGACCACGCCGATCACTCCGACCACGATCGCACCCGCCAGCGCCGGGCTGGGCATCCACCCCGTCCGTGTGACCGCGACGGCTCGCTCGGTCATCGGAACCTCGCCATCTGCGTGCGGCCCGTCACGCGGACGCCTCCGCCCCCGCGCGCTGCGCCGTCCCGACGGCCGGCGGTCCCGGCACGGTGTTGACCACCTCCAGGACGACCTGCTCCGCACGAACGCCGCCCGTCCACGCCTGCACCGTGAGCGTGAGCCTGTGGGCGAGCACCGGGACGGCCACGGCCTTCACATCGTCCGGGATGACGAAGTCGCGCCCGTCGAGCACAGCAAGAGCTCGGGCGACGAGCAGGAGGCCCTGCGACCCGCGTGGGGATGCCCCGACCTCGACGGAGCGGTGCCGGCGGGTGGCCGCGGCGAGGCGGACGCAGTACGCGGCGATGTCCGCATCCACATCCACCGCTTCGACCCCCGCCTGCATGGCCGCGAGCGTCGCCGCGTCCATGACCGCCTCGACCGTGGCGACCTCATGCCGTCGTGCCACACGGGAGAGCAGGACGCGCGACTCCCCCGCCTCGTCGGGGTAGCCGACGCCGAGCCGCACCATGAACCGGTCGAGCTGCGCCTCGGGAAGCGCGTACGTGCCCTCCGACTCGATCGGGTTGGCCGTCGCGACGACGTGGAAGGGCGACGGGAGCGGGAAGCTGCGGCCCTCGACCGACACCTGCCCCTCAGCCATGGCCTCCAGCAGCGCGGACTGCGTCTTGGGCGAGGTGCGGTTGATCTCGTCGGCGAGGAACAGCCCCGTGAAGACCGGCCCGGGACGGAACTCGAAGTCGCCGCTGCTCGGCACGTACACGAACGACCCGGTGATGTCGGACGGCAGCAGGTCGGGCGTGCACTGGAGGCGACGGAAGTCCAGCCCGACGGCGGCCGCGATGCTCCGGGCGGCGAGGGTCTTGCCGAGGCCGGGCACGTCTTCGAACAGCACGTGGCCGCCCGCCAGGATCGTGGCGAAGGCGATCCGCAGCGGTTCGCGCATCCCGACCACGACGCTCCCGACCCGGTCGAGCACGGCCGCGCCGAGCCGGGCGACCTCGTCGACCGGCAGCGAGGGGGATGCGGTGGACGTGGATGCGGTGCTGGATGCGGTGCGGGGGTCAGCGGGCACGGGTCGGCTCCTCGGGCGAGTGGGTGGTGGGCAGGCGAGTGACGGACAGAGTGTGTTGAGGCACGAGCTTTTCGAGGCGGTCGAGCACGGCGGAGATCTGCGAGGTCCGCGGCGATGTGACGACGGACCCGCGGCGGAGGAGCACGAGGATGTCGGGGCCGAGGAGTTCCTCCAGCTGCGCATCCGCCGCGCGGTCCTCCAGGTCGAGTCCGCGCAGGCGGAGAGCGCGCTCCGCGACCGAACGGAGGGCGCGCAGCCCCTCCGGCGACGCGCGTCCGCCGCGCGAGCTGAGCGACCAGCCAAGGGCGACGACATCCCGTCGCGACCCGGGGCGGAGTGGCGGCGCGGCCGGCGGCCAGGTCAGATCGGCCGCTTCGCCGAGGGCCGAGAGACAGGCCGTGAACGCCAGGGCCGCAGCACCGAGGCCGGTTGCGTGGGCTTCGTCCATCCCGAGCGACCAGGCCGCCAGACCGACCGCGACCCCCAGCACGGCGCTCAGGATGAGACGGCGCAGCAGCCGTGGCGGCAGGCGCTTGGGGCGCGGCGCGACACGCTGCCGGCCGTCGTCGCGCCGGGCTGGCCGCTCGGAGCGGTGCGTTCGGCGGGTGTCTCGTGTGCTCATCGGCGGCCGCCTTCCCGGGTGCTCGACCGGCCGCCGGACGCGACGCTCCAGGATGCGCGCAGCGCCTCGACCGCGTCCCGCGCGGCTGCGACGTCGGCTGCGGTCACGGGCGCGCTGCTGAACCGCGCGCGCAGGTAGAGGGCGAGGAGCCGGGCTGCGGCGTCACGGTCCGCCGCCACGCGGGCGACAACGCGCGCTGCGAACTCGGCGGGCGTCTCGGCGGGGAGGCGACGGACGCCGGAATCGGCGGCGCCCTCCTCCAGGCCCACCCAGGCGGCCTCGATCGCGTCACGCGGCTCGCGCGGTTCGGCGAGAACCTCAGCGGCGCGGTCGAGGCCGCGGCGCACCTGCTCCGGCTCGGGCTCGGGCCCCTGGTCAGCGTGCACCTCGGAGGTCTCCGCCACACCGACCGTGTCGAGCGGAGGCAGTTCGAGCGGCCGCGACGGACGGCGACGAAGGCGCCAGAGCAGCGCCAGTCCGATGATGACCGCGAGGACGACGAGGGCGACCAGCAGCCACGACAGGTCGATGCGGACCTCGTGCGCGGTCCCGCGGGGCGCCGGGGTGCCCGACTCCTGCGGAGCCGGCGCCTGCGTCCGGACGGGGCCGGGCGGCAGGAACATCCGCGGCCCGCTGAACTGCGGCGCTCCCTGGAACGCCACGGCGACAAGGGCGACCGCCGCGAGCACGACGCACACGGCGAGGGTCCATCGCCGCCGTCCGCCCGCCTTCGTGGTCACCCTGCCACCGTAGCCCGCGCGAGCGCCCAGCGGTGCCGACCGGTCAGCCCAGGTGCCCGGCCTTCTCCATCTGCCGCAGATCGCGCTTCAGATCGGAGAGCTCGTCGCGCAGGCGGGCCGCCAGCTCGAACTTCAACTCGCCCGCCGCCGCCAGCATCTGCTGGTTGAGGTCGGCGATGAGACCTTCGAGTTCTGCCGCGCCCTGGGCCGCGATGCCGCCGTTGCGCAGGTTGGGCGTCGGGCTCTTGCGCTTCTGCTCGCGCCCGGCGAGCATCCGTGCGGTGTCCGCCTCCTCGCGCGCCAGCACGTCGGTGATGTCGGCGATGCGCTTGCGGAGCGGCGTCGGATCGATGCCGTTGACGCGGTTGTACTCGATCTGCTTCTCGCGCCGCCGGTCGGTCTCCTCGATCGCGCTCTTCATGGAGTCCGTGAGCACGTCCGCATACATGTGGACCTGCCCGGACACGTTTCGAGCCGCTCGTCCGATCGTCTGCACCAGCGAGGTCGAGGAGCGCAGGAAGCCCTCCTTGTCGGCGTCGAGGATGGCGACCAGCGACACCTCCGGAAGGTCGAGTCCCTCACGCAGCAGGTTGATGCCGACCAGCACGTCGTAGACGCCCGCGCGGAGCTCGCTGAGCAGCTCCACCCGGCGCAGCGTGTCGACGTCCGAGTGGAGGTACCGCACCTTCACCCCCGCCTCCGCGAGGAAGTCGGTGAGCTCTTCCGCCATCTTCTTGGTGAGCGTGGTGACGAGCACGCGCTCGTCGCGCTCCACCCGCAGGCGGATCTCCTCCAGCAGGTCGTCGATCTGCCCCTTGGTGGGCTTGACCACGATCTCGGGGTCGATCAGGCCGGTCGGTCGGATGATCTGCTCGACCACGCCGTCCGCGATGCCCATCTCGTACTTGCCCGGGGTGGCGGAGAGGTACACGGTCTGGCCGACGCGGTCCTTGAACTCATTCCATTTGAGCGGACGGTTGTCCAGCGCGCTCGGCAACCGGAAACCGTGCTCGACCAGCGTGCGCTTGCGCGACGCGTCGCCCTCGTACATGGCGCCGATCTGCGGCACGGTCACGTGCGACTCGTCGATCACCACCAGGAAGTCGTCGGGGAAATAGTCGAGCAGGCAGTTCGGGGCCTCCCCCGGCGCGCGACCGTCGATGTGTCGGGAGTAGTTCTCGATGCCCGAGCAGAAACCGATCTGCTCCATCATCTCGAGGTCGAACTGGGTGCGCATCCGCAGCCGCTGGGCCTCAAGCAGCTTGCCCTCGCGCTCCAGCTCCTGCAGGCGCTCCTGCAGCTCCTCCTGGATGGTGCCGATCGCACGCTGCATCGTCGCGGGGCTCGCGGCGTAGTGCGTCGCCGGGAACACGGACACCGCATCCATCTTCTTGATCACGTTGCCGGTCAGCGGGTGCAGTGAGTACAGCGCCTCGATCTCGTCGCCGAACAGCTCGATGCGGATCGCGTTCTCTTCGTAGACGGGGATGATCTCGATCGTGTCGCCGCGCACGCGGAACTTACCGCGCGAGAAGTCGACGTCGTTGCGCTCGTACTGCATGTTGACGAAGCGGCGGATCAGCGCGTCGCGGCCGACGTTCTGGCCGACCTGGAGGGCGACCATGGCCTCCAGGTACTCCTCAGCGGCACCGAGGCCGTAGATGCACGAGACGGTCGAGACGACGACGACGTCGCGCCGGCTGAGCAGCGAGTTGGTGGTGGAGTGACGCAGCCGCTCGACCTCAGCGTTGATCGACGAGTCCTTCTCGATGAAGGTGTCCGTCTGCGGAACGTAGGCCTCCGGCTGGTAGTAGTCGTAGTACGACACGAAGTACTCGACCGCGTTGTTGGGCAGGAGTTCGCGGAACTCGTTCGCAAGCTGCGCCGCGAGCGTCTTGTTGTGGGCGAGCACCAGCGTCGGGCGCTGCACCTGCTCGATCAGCCACGCGGTCGTCGCCGACTTTCCCGTGCCGGTCGCACCCAGCAGCACCACGTCGGTCTCACCCGCGTTGATGCGGGCGGACAGTTCGGCGATCGCCTGCGGCTGGTCGCCGCTCGGACTGTATTCGCTGACGACCTCGAAGGGACGGACGGAGCGCGTGGGAAGCATGCCTCCAGTCTAGGAAGGACCACCGACAGTACGGTCGGCTCTCGCTCACAGCGGAACGGCGCGGGTCACGGCCGCGCGCACAGTTCCTCCCAGAGGGCGTCGACCTGCTCGAGGGTGTGCTCCAGGGTGCCGCCGGTCTCGATCACGACGTCGGCGACGGCCAGCCGCTCGGCGTCGGATGCCTGGGAGCGGATGCGGCGCTCGGCCTCGACCCGATCCATCCCGCGCAGCTCCACCAGCCGGGAGACGCGGGTCTGCTCGTCGGCGTGGGCGACGACCACGCGGTCGAACGGGTACTCGTTGGCGGACTCGACCAGCAGGGGCACGTCGTAGACGACGATGGCGTCGGGGTCGCGCTCGGCGGCCGCCCGGAACCGTGCCGTCGACTCCCGGAGCACTGCGGGATGGGTGATCCCGTTCAAAGCGTGCAGTGCCTCCGGGTCGCCGAAGACGATCGCCCCGAGAGCAGGACGGTCGAGGCTGCCGTCGGGTGCGATGACGCCGTCGCCGAAGCGGCGGGCGATCTCCGCCAGCGCCGGCGTTCCTGGCTCCACCACCGCGCGGGCGATGCGATCGGCGTCCACCACGACGGCGCCGTGCGACGCGAGGCGGGAGGCGATGGTCGATTTTCCGGACGCGATCCCGCCCGTGAGTCCGATCAGCTGCACGTGCCCAGCCTAGCCAGGCCGGCGCGGAGCCGTGGCGCGGTCGGCCGCCGGGAACGACGAAGCGGCCGGCCCCGAAGGACCGGCCGCTCGTACTCAGATGCTCAGGAGTTGGAGCTGAGCTTCTCGCGGAGTGCCGCGAGCGACTCGTCGTCGGCGAGCGTTCCGCCGGCGCCGGAGTCGGAGGAGTAGGTCGACGTACCGCTGTCGGCGGCAGCCTCCTCGAGGCCCTTCGCAACCTGGCGCTTGTGCGCCTCCCAACGAGCCTGGGCGGCAGCGTACTGCTGCTCCCACTCGTCGCGCTGCGACTCGAAGCCTTCCTTCCACTCGTTGGTCTCCGGGTCGAAGCCCTCCGGGTACTTGTAGTTGCCCTGGTCGTCGTACTCGGTGACCATGCCGTAGAGCGCCGGGTCGAACTCGGTGCCCTCGGGGTCGACGCCCTCGTTCGCCTGCTTGAGCGACAGCGAGATGCGGCGGCGCTCCAGGTCGATGTCGATGACCTTGACGAACACCTCGTCGCCCACCGAGACGACCTGCTCGGCCAGCTCGACGTGCTTGCCGGACAGCTCCGAGATGTGCACGAGGCCCTCGATGCCATCGGCGACGCGGACGAACGCACCGAACGGAACCAGCTTGGTGACCTTGCCCGGTGCGACCTGACCGATCGCGTGGGTGCGGGCGAAGACCTGCCACGGGTCCTCCTGCGTCGCCTTGAGCGACAGCGAGACGCGCTCGCGGTCGAGGTCGACCTCGAGGATCTCGACGGTGACCTCCTGGCCCACCTCGACGACCTCGGAGGCGTGCTCGATGTGCTTCCAGGAGAGCTCCGACACGTGGACGAGACCGTCGACGCCGCCGAGGTCGACGAACGCACCGAAGTTGACGATCGACGAGACGACGCCCTTGCGGACCTGGCCCTTGTGCAGGTTGTTGAGGAACGTGGTGCGGGACTCCGACTGGGTCTGCTCCAGCAGCGCGCGGCGCGAGAGCACCACGTTGTTGCGGTTCTTGTCGAGCTCGAGGATCTTGGCCTCGATCTCCTGACCCAGGTACGGGGTGAGGTCGCGGACACGGCGCAGCTCGATGAGCGACGCGGGCAGGAAGCCGCGCAGGCCGATGTCGACGATCAGGCCGCCCTTGACGACCTCGATGACCGTACCGGTGACGACACCGTCGGCCTCCTTGATCTTCTCCACATCGCCCCAGGCGCGCTCGTACTGCGCACGCTTCTTGGACAGGATGAGGCGACCCTCCTTGTCCTCCTTCTGGAGAACGAGGGCCTCGACGGTGTCGCCGACCTCGACGACCTCGCTGGGGTCGACGTCGTGCTTGATGGAAAGCTCACGGGAGGGGATGACGCCCTCCGTCTTGTAACCGACGTCGAGGAGGACCTCGTCGCGGTCGATCTTGACGACGGTGCCTTCGATGAGGTCTCCGTCGTTGAAGAACTTCAGCGTCTTTTCGACCGCGGCAAGAAAGTCCTCAGCAGATCCGATGTCGTTGACGGCGACCTGCTTGGGTGCCTTGTCGGTCGTTGCGGTTGTCATGTAGTGGGTGCTCCGTAATGGACAGGAATCAGGCCGGTCGCGTTGTTCTTCTGATGTGTTTCCGCGAACGGCAGGCGGATAGGGATGTCACACAAGTGACGTTCTAGTCTACCCGGCCGCGGAGGCGTGCAGCAAGCCGCGGTCGGAGAGGATGTCACGCAGCGCCGGGCCGAGGTCGGGGTAGGCGAAGTCGTAGCCGGCGTCGAGCAGCCGTTCGGGCACGACCCAGCGGCTCTTCAGCACCAGTTCGGTCTCCGTGCGGATCGCGATCGAGCCGAGCTCGAGCATCCACCGGTGGGCCGGGAGACCGATCGGGCGGCCGAGCAGACGGCGCAGCTCCGCCATCAGCGTGCGGTTGTCCGTGGGGTGCGGCGCCGCGATGTTGACCGGCCCGTCGAGGTCGGGCCGGCCGCGCAGAAACTCGATCGCGCCGAGCACGTCGGCGATGTGGACCCAGCTGAACCGCTGTCGTCCGCCGCGCGCCCGGAACTCGTGGAACGTTCCGGCGTTCCGGCGTGCGGTCGTGGCGAACCAGCGGCCGTCCACCTGGGGGCCGCCCAGCCCGAACCGGGTGAGGTTGACGAGTGGCGTGAGCGCGCTGCCGTCACCGAGAACGATGGCCATGCGCAGCGCGACGCGACGGGTGCCCGAGAGGTCGCCCTCGAACAGCTCGTGCTCCCAGGCCTTCGCGACCTCGACCGAGAAGCCGGAGCCGAGCTCGCCGGTGGACTCGGTCATCGGGCGGTCCTCGGCATGGCGGTAGATGGTCGCCGTCGAGGCGTTGAACCAGACCGGCGGCGGCGCGTCGCTCGCGGCGATCGCCTCCCGGAGCGCCCGCGTGGTGGCGAGCCGGGAGCGGAAGATCTCGGCCCGGTTGGCATCGCCGTAGCGGCAGTTCACGCTCTTGCCCGCCAGGTTGATCACCGCGACGGCACCGGTGACTGCTCTGCGCAGGCCGTCGGCGTCGTCCCAGCGCACGTCGGGCCCGCTGCGGCCCACCAGGATGACCTCCGAACCCGCGGCGCGGTAGTGCTCCTCCAGGTACTGCCCGACGAATCCGGACGCTCCGGCGATGACGATGCGCTCGTTCACTCCGACCGCTCCCCCGTTTCTCTCTTCTCTGGTGTATCTGTGTTCCGCGATGCCCGCGTCTGCGCCGCCGGACCGCCCGGCTCGATCGCATAGCGGAACCGGCCGCGGTACTGGTAGATCCGCCCGATCAGCGGCACGTGCACGGTGATGGACACCCGCTGGTGCTCGTGCTGGTCGTCCCAGCGTTCGGTCAGGACGACGACCGGAGCGAGTGGACTCGGGACACGCACCCGCCGCCCACCGACCACCAGCCAGACGGCGGTGGAGCGCAGCCGGAGTCCGCCATCCCGGACGGTTGCGGCGAACCGCGCCTCCGCCCGCACCGGATCGCCGAGACGATCGATCACCGTTCCCCGACGGACGCCGATCTCGTCCACCATGGTCGCCGCACCGGACCGGAGTGCGAACCATCGCGTGGCCGCGACGGCGGGCGAACCGTCGGCCGCGGTGACCGCGCGGTTCTCGACGGTGAAGGGCACCTCGCGCTCCCACACCGGGAACATGACGTGCGACCGGGCGAACACCGCCAGTACCGGCCACAGCCACCGGCACGGCGTGCCCACCGTCTCGAACACGCCACTCCCCCGCCCGACCGCGCCGGCCGGGATGGCGTCGAAGTACGCCCGCAGTCGCGGATGCAGCTCGTCGAACGCCGCGCCCAGCACGGCGCGGTACGGGGAGGTCACCGGTGGAAGGACGCGCCGCTCAGTCGAGCAGCGCAGCCTTCAGCGTGTCGAGGCCGACGCCGCCGATGTCGAGGGCCTTCTTGTGGAACGCCTTGATGTCGAACGACGCGCCCTCGCGGCGGGCGTACTCGTCGCGCAGCTGCTCCCAGATGCGCTGCCCGATCTTGTACGACGGAGCCTGCCCGGGCCAGCCCAGGTAGCGGTTGACCTCGAAGCGGACGAACCCGTCGTTCATGTTGACGTTCTCGCGAAGGAACGGGAAGGCGTCCTCTCCGGTCCACGGACGCGAGCCGTCCGGCAGCGGCTTCTCGAGGTGCACACCGATGTCGAGCACGACGCGCGCCGCGCGCATGCGCTGCCCGTCGAGCATCCCGAGCCGGTCCGCCGGGTCGTCGAGGTAGCCCAGCTGCTCCATGAGCCGCTCGGCGTAGAGCGCCCAGCCCTCCGCGTGCCCCGAGGTGCCGGCGATGCGACGCCACGAGTTGAGCTGCGCCTTGTTGTAGGTCGCCTGCGCGATCTGCAGGTGGTGGCCGGGAACGCCCTCGTGATAGACGGTCGTCAGCTCGCGCCAGGTGTCGAACTCGGTCACGCCCTCGGGCACGCTCCACCACATCCGCCCCGCGCGCGAGAAGTCGTCGCTCGGGCCGGTGTAGTAGATGCCGCCTTCCTGCGTCGGCGCGATCATGCACTCGAGACGGCGGATCTCGGCAGGGATGTCGAAGTGCGACTTGCCGAGCTCTTCGATGGCCCGGTCGCTCGTCTCCTGCATCCAGCGCTGCAGCGCATCGGTGCCGTGCAGCTTGCGGCTCGCGTCGCCGTCGAGGAACTCGATCGCCTCGAGGACGGTCGCTCCCGGCTTGATCTCGCGCGCGATCGACTCCTGCTCGGCGCGCATGCGCGCGAGCTCTTCGATGCCCCACTCGTACGTCTCATCGAGGTCGACCGTGGCGCCGAGGAAGCTCCGCGAGGCGAGCGCGTACAGCTCCCGGCCCACGGCGTCCTTCTCGGGGGCGTGCTGGGCCAGCTCGTTCTCGAAGAAGTCGGCCAGCGTGGCATACGCCTGCGCGGCCTCCTTCGCGCCATCCGCCAGATCGCCCTTCAGCGACTCGGGAAGCGTGCCGTTCAGGGGCTTCGCGTCGGCGGTGAACTCATAGAAGAAGCCCGTGTCGGCCACCTGCTTCCGCGCCTGCGCGAGCACCTCGCGCACCTGGCGGATGGCCGGGACGTTGCCTGCCGCGATGCCGCTGCGCAGGGTCTCGATGTAGCCGTCCATCGCGGCGGGCAGATTGTGGAGGCGCTTGGCGACGTTGGCCCAGTCGTCCTCCGTGTCCGTCGGCACCAGGTCGAAGATGTCTCGCAGCTCCTGCGGCGGCGATGCGATGACGTTGAGGTCGCGCTGGGCGAAGCCCGCCTCGTGCTTCTCGACCGTGAGCTGCAGCTCACGTGTGAGATCCATCTTCGTGACCCGGTCGATGTCGTCGACCGGGTCGGCCGCTTCGATGCGGGCGAGGGTCTCTCTGACTTTGCCGATGGCGTGCTCAGCGCCGGCAGGCGAGTAATCGGCGTACTCCCCCTCTCGGCCGGGGCGGCCGAGCCAGACGTGGAACTCCGGGTACAACTCGAGCTGGGTGTCGACCCACTCCTCGGCGATCGTGTCGACCGGAGTGGGTTCGCGCTTCTGATCGTTGGTCATGATCCGACCCTATCGAGGAGGCAGCGGCCGAGGCACGGTGTCGTCGGGAATGTGGACAACTCCCCGTCGGCGGGAGCTGTGGGCATATCTCGCCGCCGCGCTCAGCGGCCTTCGTCGATGGCCCTGTCGCCGCCGTCCGGTCGACGATGACGCGCCCGACGGTCGAGCTCATCGTGCAGGGCGACGAAGAAGCGGTCGATCTCGCCCAGACGACGCGTGTACATCAGTACGTCGGCCCCGGGAAGCTGGCCCACCGCGTCGAACTCGATCCGCGTGTGCGTCTCGTCCACGGGCACATACCGGACGCGCTGTTCGAAGACGAGCTCGAACGAGAGCAGCTGCGCGAACGGGTCCCGCAGACTCGTGCCCTTCAACGCGTCGCGGACGAAGTCGCGCGCCTGCGCCGGGGGAACAGGCACGACCTCGCTGGGGATGCGTCGCGGAACGACCGCCTTCTTCCGGCGCTTCCGAGGCTCCAGCTCGCTCACATCCGGAGACTACGCCCCGCGGCGATCAGTGCGCCCCCCGATCAGTGCGCGGCGGCGTCCCAGTTGGAGCCGCGGCCCACCTGCACGTCGAGCGGCACGCGGAGGTCGGCCGCGCCGGCCATGCGGGCGCGTACGATCGCCTCCAGCGCATCCCACTCGCCGGGGGCCACCTCGAAGATGAGCTCGTCGTGCACCTGCAGCAGCATGCGCGACTCGAGGCTCTGGTCGATGATGTCGCCCGCGATCCCGAGCATCGCGACCTTCATGATGTCGGCGGCGGAACCCTGGATGGGCGCGTTGAGCGCCTGCCTCTCCGCGTTCTCGCGAAGCACCCGGTTGGTGGAGGTCAGGTCGGCGAACGGCCGGCGGCGGCCGAAGATCGTCTCGGTGAAGCCGTCGACGCGCGCCTGCTCGACGACGTTGCGCAGGTAGTCGCGCACGGCGCCGAAGCGCTCGAAGTAGTCGGTCATCAGCTGGCGCGCCTCGGAGGTCTCGATGCGCAGCTGCTTGGAGAGGCCGAACGCGCTGAGGCCGTAGGCGAGGCCGTACGACATCGCCTTGACCTTCGTGCGCATCGCGGACGTCACCTCGGACGGGTCGACGCCGAAGACGCGCGCGCCGACGAAGCGGTGCAGGTCCTCCCCCGCGTTGAAGGCCTCGATGAGGCCCGGGTCCTCCGACAGGTGCGCCATGATCCGCATCTCGATCTGCGAGTAGTCGGCGGTGAGCAGCGTCTCGAAGCCCTCGCCATGGCGGAACGCCGAGCGGATCTCGCGCCCCTCCTCCGTGCGGATCGGGATGTTCTGCAGGTTGGGGTCGTTCGACGAGATGCGGCCCGTGCTCGTACCGGTCTGGTCGTAGGTGGTGTGGATGCGTCCGTCCACCTCGACCGAGCGCTCCAGCGTCTCCACGATCTGCTTCAGCTTCGTGGCGTCGCGGTGCTGCAGCAGGAGCCCGAGGAACGGATGCGGGTTCTTCTCCTGCAGGTCGGCGAGCGAGCCGGCGTCTGTCGAGTAGCCGGTCTTCGTTGCGCGCGTCTTCGGCATCCCGAGCTCCTCGAAGAGCACCTGCTGGAGCTGCTTGGGCGAGCCGAGGTTGATCTCGTGGCCGATCTGCGCGTACGCCTGCGCGGCGTAGTCGTTGGCTTTGTCGGTCAGCTGCCCGCGGAGGCGTGCGAGGACCTCGGAGTCCATGGAAACACCGTTGAGCTCCATCTCGGCGAGCACGGCGACGAGCGGCAGCTCGATATCGTCGAGGACGGCGCGGGTGCCCTCGTCGAGCGCGATCATCTGCCCCTCGGCGACCCGGCGGATGTACCACGCCTCGGTCGCGGGGCTCACGGCGTCGTTGATCGGGACGAGCTGGTTCGGGTCCGAGACCGGCAGCGTCTCGCCGAGCACCTCGTACACCTGCTCCGCCAGCGACTGCGGCGCGGCGCCCGGCTTCACGAGCCAGGACGCGATCCGCGTATCGAACGCCAGACCGTCGACCACGAACGCGGCACGGCTGAGCGCCTTGAACTGCGGCTTCGCGTGGAAGAAGAACTTGGGCGCGCTGCTCGCCAGCCACTGCTCGAGGGCCTCGTAGTCCTTCCGGCCGGCCACCCAGGGCACGTACACGGTGTCGTCCGCTGCGGCGAGGCCGAAGCCCGTGATGCCGGCAGGGCCGACCTCGAGCTGGACGGCGACCGCGGTGTCGTCCGCCGAGGCCTTGGACAGCCAGTTCGCGAGTTCCTCGTCGACCAGCGTGCGCACGGCCGGGGCGCTGACCGCGCCGGCGTCGCCCACCTCGGCGACGGACATGGCGCCGTCGAGCATCCCGTCCTCCGCCGCGGTCTTCATGAGGCGGTCGAGGAGGGTCTTGAACTGGAGGCGCGCGAAGATGTCGCGCACGGCGTTCTCGTTGAGGGGCTTGCGCTCCAGGTCGTCGAGCGCGATCGGCAGTTCGACGTCGTCGAGCAGCTGGTTCAGCCTCCGGTTGCGGAGTGCGTTCTCCTTCTGGTCGCGCAGGTTCTGCCCGACGACGCCCTTGATCTCGTCGGCGTGCGCGACGATGTTCTCGACCGTGCCGTACTGCTGCACCCACTTGACGGCGGTCTTCTCGCCGACCTTGTCGATGCCGATCAGGTTGTCGCTCGTCTCGCCGACCAGGGCGGCGATCTCGGGGTACTGGTGCGGCTCGATGCCGTACTTCTCGCGGACGGCGGCGGGGTCGTAGATCTTCAGCTCGGAAACTCCGCGCACGTTCGGGTACAGCAGGGTCACGTCGTCGTTGACCAGCTGGATGGTGTCGCGGTCTCCGGACACGAGAAGGACTTTGTAGCCCTCCTCCACGCCGCGGCGGGCGAGGGTCGCGAGGATGTCGTCGGCCTCGTAGTCCTCCTTCGCGATGGTCGTGACATTCATCGCATGGAGTGCTTCTTCGAGCAGAGGGACCTGGCCGGCGAACTCCGACGGGGTCTCACCGCGGGTGCCCTTGTACTCCGGATATTCGCGCGTGCGGAACGAGTAGCGGGAGATGTCGAACGCGACCGCGATGTGGGTCGGCTTCTGCTGCTGGAGCAGGTTGATGAACATCGCGATGAAGCCGTGGATCGCGTTCGTGTGCTGACCCTCACGGTTGACGAAGCTGTCCACCGGGAGTGCGTAGAAGGCCCGGAAAGCGAGCGAATGGCCGTCGACGACGAGGAGGGTAGGCTTTTCGGAGTCTGACACCAGGACAGCCTACAAGGGGCCGGTGACAGTCCAGACGACCCGTCGAGAGAGGCCGAGGATGACCGAAGACGCGCTCGCGTACGTGCAGCAGAGGGGGCTCGGCCGGCTGGCCGAGAAGATGGGGATCGAGATCATCGAGTTCAGCGTGGAGCGCTCCGTCGCGCGCATGCCGGTCGAGGGGAACACCCAGCCCGCGGACCTCCTGCACGGCGGCGCGTACGTCGTCCTCGGCGAGTCGCTCGGCTCGATGTCGGCCAACCTCTACGCAGGCGAGGGACGCCTGGCGGTCGGGATCGAGATCAACGCATCGCACACGCGCTCGGCGACGAGCGGCTACGTGACCGGCGTGTGCACGCCCATCCACCTGGGCCGGACGCTGACGACGCACGAGATCGCGGTCACCGACGATCGCGGCCGCCGCTGCTCGACGATCCGCATCACGAACCTGATCAAAGACCTCTAGCGCCCCGCCATCGAGTACGCACAAACTGCACGCGAAACTGGGCGCGAGCGTGCAAAGTTTGTGTACTCGACGGTGGACTACTTCTTGGGGGCGAGCTGCTCGATGATCGCCTGCGCGACATCGTGCATGGTGAGGCGGCGGTCCATCGACGCCTTCTGGATCCAGCGGAACGCCTCCGGCTCGCTGAGGCCCATCTTCTCGTTGAGGAGGCCCTTCGCCCGGTCGACCAGCTTGCGGGTCTCGAAGCGCTGCACCATGTCGGAGACCTCGGCCTCGAGCGCGATGATCTGCTGGTAGCGCGCGAGCGCGATCTCGATGGCGGGCAGCAGGTCGTTCGGCGTGAACGGCTTCACCACGTAGGCGAGTGCACCGGCCTCGGTCGCCCGCTCGACGAGCTCCTTCTGGCTGAACGCGGTCAGCAGAACGACGGGCGCGATGTGGTCCTTCGACAGGCGCTCGGCCGCGGAGATGCCGTCGAGCTGCGGCATCTTGACGTCCATGATGACCAGGTCGGGGCGCAGCTCGGTCGCGAGGGCGACCGCCGTCTCGCCGTCTCCGGCCTCTCCGACGACCTCGAAACCGTTGTCGCGCAGGATCTCGACGATGTCGAGGCGGATGAGCGATTCGTCCTCCGCCACGACGACGCGGCGGGGTGCGGTGGTGGTGGATTCCTGGTCAGTCACGTCCGAAAGCCTACGGTATTCTTCAGGGGTTGTTGTGCGCCGCTGTGGCGGAATGGCAGACGCGGAGCACTCAAAATGCTTTGTCCGAAAGGGCGTGTGGGTTCGAGTCCCACCAGCGGCACGACTTCAGATGCGGGCGCCGACCACGGTCGCGGCGAAGCGCCGGGCGCGCTCGGCGAGGCCGGCGATGCGGTCCTCGACCACCTGATCCGCGTCGAAGCCCACGTACGACGGCGGTGGAGTACGACGCACGTTGGCGCTGCACTCGAAGGCGCCGCACACATGCGTCCCGACGGTGTCGCCATTGCGGCCCGGCTGACCGGCGCGGCGCGCCGACCAGAACCAGACGTCGTTGGTGAGGTGCACATCCTGGCACCAGCCGCACATCGACGGCACATGTGACCGCATGGAGGCCTCAGAAGCGCGGAGCACGATGCCCACCGGGCCGTCCGCCGTCGGGATGACGACGTAGCCGCGCTGCGGGAGCCGCGGGTCGCGCCAGCCGAGATACTCGCGTCTGGCCCAATCCACCTCGTGCAACCCCGGGGGAAGCGGAAGCTCTTCTGCTTCGCTGCGGGAGCAGTTGACGAACGACTCGCGGATCTGCTGCGGGCTCAGGATCTCCATGCGCACCTCCTCCTCCCATGCTCGCACAGGATCGGGGAAGCACCGCTTGACCCTGCCCCCGTGGTCAGGGCTTAGCGTGCTCGCATGACCACGATCGAGAGCGTCACCGACGCCACATTCCAGGAGGCCGTGCTCGCCGCCCCGGGCACCACCGTCGTCGAGTTCTGGGCGGAATGGTGCGGTCCGTGCCGGGCGCTGAGCCCGATCCTGCAGCAGCTGCAGGAGGAGCACGCCGACCGCATCCGCATCGTCAAGATCAACGCGGACGAGAACATGGAGAGCACTGTCGCCTACAAGGCGCTCGCCCTGCCGGTGATGAAGGTGTTCCGCGACGGCGAGGTGGTGAAGACGATCATCGGGGCGAAGCCGAAGCCCGCGATGGAAATGGAGCTCGCCCCGTTCCTGTGACCGGACGCCGACCCGCCGCGTGCGGGAGCGTCAGGTGAGGTGGTCGAACGCCCCGCTCACCCACCCGATGTAACGGTCCGCCGATCGCAGCACCGCTTCGCGCGCATCCCGCGGGATGACGTTGCCGAGGTTGCCGTACATCCGCTCGAACGGCCGGTCGCATACCGTGTCGGCGATCCGCCGCGCGACGGCGGCCGACAGGGGGATGTCGTTGGGGAAGCTGCGCTGGAAGGTCACCCACCGCTGCGACGGCCCGGGGAACACCGTGTCGCCGCTGAGCACGACCCCACGGTCCCAGTGCACGACCGCGCTCCCCGGGAAGTGGCCGCCGATCGTCCGCAACAGGACGCCGGGGAGCACCTCCTCCTCACCGGTCCACGACTGGATGGCCGGGTCCTCCCGCTGCACCCAGTGGCGGTCGGCCTCGTTGACCAGCACCGGCGGGTCGCCGAGCATCCTCGACCAGGTCACCTGCGCGCCGAACATGTGCGGGTGACTGGTCGCGATGACGGCGACCCCGCCGAGGTCCTGCACGGCGGCCGCGGCCGCCTCGTCGACGTAGCCCGGCGGGTCCCAGAGCAGGTTGCCGTCGGGGGTGCGCAGCAGGATGCCCTGCTGCCCGATCCCCACCTTCGGCTCGCTGCGCAGCCCGTACAGGTCGGGCTCCAGTTCGACGACCACGACGCGCTCGCCCTCGCGCTGCAACCGCTGCAGCGTCGTCCACTCCTGCCCGGTCGGCGGCACGTACTGCCGCTCGTCCTCGCAGATCGGGCAGCGCTCCGGGGGCTCCTCCCCCGACGCCGTCATCACGGGCGCCGTCTCCACGGCACAGGTCGTACACAGCCACTCCGCCACATCCGGGACTCTAGCCCGACGGAATAGGCTGCGACCAGGACCGATTGGAGTGGATGTGAAACGCATCGGGTTCCTCAGCTTCGGGCATTACCAGCCCATCCCCGGCTCCGTGTCGCGCACCGCCGCGGACGCCCTCCACCAGGCGATCGACCTCGCCGTCGCCGCGGAGGAGCTGGGGGCCGACGGCGCCTTCTTCCGCGTGCACCACTTCGCGCCGCAGCTGGCGTCGCCGTTCCCGCTGCTCGCCGCCATCGGTGCGCGCACGTCGCGCATCGACATCGGCACCGCGGTGATCGACATGCGGTACGAGAACCCCCTCTACATGGCCGAGGATGCGGCGGCGGCCGACCTGATCTCCGGCGGCCGGCTGCAGCTCGGCGTCAGCCGAGGGTCACCCGAGACGGCGCTGCGCGGCTCCGAGTCGTTCGGGTACGTGCCCGCGGAGGGCGAGTCGGATGCGGACATGGCACGCCGCCACACCGAGCTGTTCCGCGCGGCGATCGCCGGCGCGGGCGTCGCCGAGGCGAACCCCGCGATGACGGGCGGACAGCGCGGCGCGTTGGCGATCGAGCCGCAGTCGCCGGGACTTCCCGACCGGATCTGGTGGGGCGCCGGCACCCGCGCGACGGCCGTGTGGGCCGCCGAGCAGGGCATGAACCTGATGAGCTCGACACTGCTCACGGAGGACACCGGCGTGCCGTTCTCCGACCTCCAGGCAGAGCAGCTGCAGCAGTACCGCGACGCGTGGAGGGCCGCGGGCTGGGAGCGCGAGCCGCGCGTGTCGGTCAGCCGCAGCATCCTGCCGATCACGACCGACCTCGACCGCCGCTACTTCGGCGCCTCCGCCCTCGCCGACCGACACGACCAGGTCGGCCACCTCGATGGCGGGCTGGCGCGCTTCGGCAAGAGCTACGTGGGCGACCCGGAGCGGATCGTGGAGGAGCTGCGCGAGGACGCCGCGGTCGCCGACGCGGACACGCTGCTGGTGACCGTGCCGAACCAGCTGGGCGTCGAGTACAACGCCCACCTGCTGGAGACGATCGTCACCCAGATCGCGCCGGCGCTGGGCTGGCGCGACTGACGAGGCGAGGCACACGGCGCGGACGATGTACCCCGAATGCGGCATAGACGTATTCCGGGATACTGCGATGATGGTCGTACCGCACACCCGAATCTGCGGTGACCGTACCGTTCCGCGATCAAAGGGTGTGCCATGCGAGCTCCGACTCTCCGCTCAGCGATCACGTCGGCCGCGCTCGCGCTCGTCATCGGCGGTTCGCTCGTCGCAGCGGCCCCGGCGACCGCGGTGACCCAGCGCGTGGACGCCACGACGCCGTCCTCGGCGATCACCAGCATGTGGGCGTGGGGCAACCCCATCGACCCGGCGACGGATGCGCGCGGCGAAGGGCTGCCGCAGTTCGAGCCGCAGGCGCTCGCCGACTTTGCGGCGGCCCACCACCTGCGCACCGTCTTCCTGTCCGTGCCGTGGGCGGCCGACGAGGGAGCGTTCGGGGTCTGGCTCACGGATGCGGTCAACGCTCTGCACGCTGCGGGCGTGACCAAGGTCGCGGCCCTCGGCGGCGATCCGGCGTGGGCGGATGATCCGTCGCTCGCGGCCACCTGGACGTCCGCCGCTCTGCGCGCCGCCCCGTTCGATGCGGTGCAGTTCGACGTCGAGCCGTGGGTGGTGTCCTCGGGCGCCCAGCTCCCCGCCGTCGTCGCGCAGCTCCAGGCGATGTACGACGCGGCGCGCGTGGCCGCCGGGACGGTGCCGATCGGCGCCGACCTGCCGTGGTGGCTCGCGGCCAAGCCGCAGCCGGGAGGCGGAACCGCGTTCGACGCGCTGCTCCCCCACCTGAAGTCGGTCGCGATCGTGGCGTTCAGCGACCACGCGGCGGGCACCGACGGGATCGTGGCGCTCGCGAAGCCCGCGGCGACGGCCGCCGCCAACAAGCGCATCCCGTTCACCATCGGCGTGGAGACGGACACACCGGAGGTCGCCGGCGGACCGGCCGCAACGTTCGGCGATGACAGCGCCGCGCTGCTCGAGTCGGAGACGGCGAAGGTCCGCACGGCCCTCGGCGGCCTGCGCGGCTACGGCGGCGTCACGGTCGAGCACCTGCTGTCCTGGCAGACCCTCATCGGCTGAGCTCCGGCCCCTTCTGCTTCTCCGCGAGGTGCACGTTGTTGCGGCCGACACGCCGTGCGCGGATGCAACAACGTGCACCTCGCGGGATGCGGACGCACCTCAGCGGCCGTCGGCGGCGGCCTCCAGCGCGGCGATGTCGAGCTTGCGCATCCCGAGCATGGCCTGATTCACCCGGGCCGCACGCGCCCGATCCGGGTCGGACTGCAGCTCGATCAGGCGTCGGGGAACGATCTGCCAGCTGACACCCCAGGGGTCCTTCAGCCAGCCGCACATGCTCTCCTCGCCGCCGTCCGCCGTGAGCGCCTCCCACAGCCGGTCCACCTCGGCCTGGTCGTCGCACAGCACCGACAGCGAGAACGCCTCGGTGAAGCCACCGGCGGGGCCGGTGTTCATCGCCTGGTACTCGACGCCGCCGAGCGTGAAGCGCAGCACGACGAGGCCGTCCGGCATCCCCTCACCGAAACGCTGCACCTCCAGGATCTCGGAGTCGGGGATGAGGGACGTGTACAGCCGGGCCGCCTCCTCCACCCCGCTCTCGAACCACAGGAACGAACTGACCTTCTGCATGGGTGTCCCCCTTCTGGCGTCGCTGCCGATGCGGCCCATGGTAGCCGTGCGGAGTAGCGTTGCACCCGTGTCCAGCACTGCATTCGCCAGCTACATCGCCATCGGGGACAGCTTCACGGAGGGGGTCGGCGACGAACTCCCGGACGGCCGGGTGCGCGGCTGGGCCGACTTCGTCGCGCTCGGGATGGCCGCAGCGGCCGACGGTCCCTTCCGGTATGCGAACCTCGCGGTGCGCGGCCGCAAGCTGGGGCCGATCGTGGCCGAGCAGGTCGAGCCGGCGATCGCCCAGCATCCCGACCTCGTCAGCCTCAATGGCGGCGGAAACGACATCATGCGACCGCGCGTGTCCATCGACGGCGTCGCGCGGACGCTGATGGATGCGGCGGACCGGGTGGTCGCATCCGGCAGCCACATGCTCCTTCTGAGCGGCGCGAACCCCAGCGCGCACCTGCCCCTCGGCGGTCTCATCCGGCGCCGCGGCGAGGAGCTGGCCGCCGCCGTGCGGGCGATGCTGCCGCGCGAGGGGATCACGTTCGTCGACAACTGGGCCGACCAAGGTCTGGAGGACATCCGCTACTGGTCGGAGGACCGCCTGCACCTCGGTCCGCTCGGCCACGCGCGGGTCGCGAGCAACGTGCTCACGGCCCTCGGCATCCCCGTTCCGGGCGAATGGGGCGTGGAGGAGGTCGCCGCCGCGCCGGCCGGCGAGAGCACGCGCCGCACAGCCGAGTACTACCGCCGCTTCGTGCTGCCGTGGATCGGCCGCCGGCTCACCGGGCGGTCCTCCGGCGACGGCCGCGCCGCGAAGATCGCAACCCTCACCCCGGTCGACCCGGAGTCCGCCCACCCGCTCTGACCCGCCGCCCCGCCGCCGTTGAGTTGACGCGACACGCCGTCCCGCGCTCGGCGCGGACGGCGTGTTGCGTCAACCAGAGTGCACGGGAGACAGGGGTCAGTCGTTGTCGCCGCCGGTCGTGTCGAAGCGGGTGGTGCGCTCTCCGCCGGCCCACGTCCACTCGGCGACCTCCGGGATGTCCTCCCCGTGCTCGCGCGTGTACTGCCGGGCGCGCAGGCGGGCGTCCTGCATCTCCTGCCGCAGCTCCGCCTCGCGCGTCGCCAGCCCCGGGACGCGGTCGATCACGTCGATCACCAGGTGGTAGCGGTCGAGGTCGTTGAGCATCACCATGTCGAACGGCGTCGTCGTGGTGCCCTCCTCCTTGTAGCCGCGCACGTGGAGGTTGTCGTGGCCGTTGCGACGGTAGGTAAGGCGGTGGATGAGCCACGGATAGCCGTGGTACGCGAAGATCACCGGCTTGTCGGCCGTGAACAGCGCGTCGTACTCGCGGTCGTTGAGGCCGTGCGGGTGCTCTCCCTCGCTCTGCAGCCGCATCAGGTCGACGACGTTGACCACGCGCACCTTGAGGTCCGGCAGGCGGCGGCGCAGGATGTCGGCCGCAGCGAGCGTCTCCAGCGTCGGGATGTCGCCCGCGCAGCCGAGCACCACATCCGGCTCCTCGCCCTCCACCTCGGTGCCGGCCCACGGGAAGATGCCGATGCCGCGCGTGCAGTGCGCGATGGCCTCCTCCATCGTCAGCCAGTTCGGCGCGGGCTGCTTGCCCGCGACCACGACGTTGACGTAGTCGACCGAGCGCAGGCAGTGGTCGTACGTCGACAGCAGCGTGTTCGCGTCGAACGGCAGGTACACGCGCACGACGTCGGCCTTCTTGTTGACGACGTGATCGATGAACCCCGGATCCTGGTGGGAGGCGCCGTTGTGATCCTGCCGCCAGACGTGCGAGCTGAGCAGGTAGTTGAGGGAAGCGACCGGCCGCCGCCACGACACCTCGCCCGCCGACTTCAGCCACTTGGCGTGCTGGTTGAACATCGAGTCGACGATGTGGATGAACGCCTCGTACGACGTGAAGACGCCATGGCGGCCGGTCAGGAGGTAGCCCTCCAGCCAGCCCTGGCACTGGTGCTCGCTCAGCACCTCCATCGCCCGGCCGGTCGGCGCGAGGTGGTTGTCGTCGTCGATCGGCAGGTAGCCGGCGTTCCACTGCTTGCTGGTGGTGTCGAAGACCGCCTGGAGGCGATTGGAGGCGATCTCGTCCGGGCCGAACAGCCGGAAGTCGTGCGGGTTGGCGATCATCACATCCCGCAGCCACTCGCCGAGCACGCGCGTCGCCTCGGCAACCGTCTCGCCGGGCTGCGGCACGTCGACGGCGTAGTCGCGGAAGTCGGGCAGCCGCAGGTCGCGGCGCAGCAGGCCGCCGTTCGCGACCGGGTTGGCGCTCATCCGCCGCTCGCCCTCCGGCGCGAGGCCGGTGATCAGCTCGACCGGGCGTCCCTGCTCGTCGAACAGCTCCTGCGGACGGTAGGAGGCCATCCAGCTCTCCAGCAGGCGCGTGTGCGCCTCGGTGTCGCGCGCGTTGGCGAGCGGGACCTGATGCGAGCGCCAGTTGTTCTCGGCGGGGTGCCCGTCGATCTCGGCGGGGCACGTCCATCCCTTCGGGGTGCGGAGGATCAGCATCGGCCAGGCGGGGCGCCCATCCAGTTCGTCGGCATCCGCCTCCGCCTTGATCTGCGCGATCCGGTCGAGGATCTCGTCCAGCGTCGCCGCCATCCGCTTGTGCACCTCGCGCGGGTCTTCGCCGTCGAACCCGCCCGAGACGATGTACGGCGTGTAGCCGTAGCCGCGCATGAGGTCGAGCAGCTCGGACTCGGGGATGCGGGCGAGCACCGTCGGGTTGGCGATCTTGTAGCCGTTGAGGTGCAGGATCGGCAGCACGACGCCGTCATGCTTCGGGTTGAGGAACTTGTTCGAGTGCCACGCGGTGGCCAGCGGGCCGGTCTCGGCCTCACCGTCGCCGACGACCGCCGCGACCAGCAGGTCGGGGTTGTCGAAGGCTGCGCCATACGCATGCGAGAGCGCGTAGCCGAGCTCGCCGCCCTCGTGGATGGAGCCGGGCGTCTGCGGCGCTGCATGGCTCGGGATGCCGCCCGGGAACGAGAACTGGCGGAACAGTCGCCGCAGGCCGTCCTCGCTCTGGTCGATGGCGCTGTACAGCTCGCTGTAGGTGCCGTCGAGGTAGGCGCCGGCGACGACGCCCGGACCGCCATGGCCGGGGCCGGCGACGAAGAGGGTGTTCAGGTCGCGCTCCCGGATCACCCGGTTGAGGTGCGCGTAGATGAAGTTGAGACCGGGGGTCGTGCCCCAGTGACCGAGCAGCCGCGGCTTGATGTCGTCCCGCGAGAGCGGGCGCCGCAGCAGCGGGTTGTCGAGCAGGTAGATCTGCCCGACCGAGAGGTAGTTCGCCGCGCGCCACCAGGCGTCGATGCGGTCGAGCGTCTCCTCGCTGAGGTCGTGGACGCGCTGGTCGGTGGGCCGGTCGGACGCAGTGGTGGTCTCGGTCAACGGGTGCTCCCTGCTCGGTGAGGTGTCCCGCGCGCGGAGGGGCCGGGCGCAGGGTGGGCTCCTCGCGAATCCTACGGCCGGTCCGCTCCGAAGAACAGGAGTGGAACAGACGATGGTGGAGACGGATGCCGGGCCGGTGACGGTGCACAGAACGGCGCGTGAATCCGCGGTGGCGACCATCCTGCTGCACGGGGCGGCGGGATCGTGGACGACGTGGGAGCCGATGGTCGCCGCGGCCGCGGCTGCACGCGGCTCGGCCGTCACGGATCTGATCGTCCCCGATCTTCCGGGCTGGGGCGACTCCCCCGCCGAGGTGGCGTCGCTCGACGCCGCTGTGCTCGCGTCGAGCGTCGCGACCGTCGCCCGCGCGCTCGGGTACGAGCGGTGGCGCGTGGTCGGACACTCGCTCGGCGGGTTCGTCGCGCTCGAGCTCGCGGTGCGTGAGCCGATCGCCACGGAGTCGGTGGTCCTGGTGTCGGCCACGACGTTCGGCGGGCAGGCCGATCGGCGCGGCACCGCATCCCTGCTGTACCGCCACGCACCGCTCATGCTGCTGCTCGGCGGGATGCGCGTGCTGGCCGCGCTCGGACCGGCCGGGCTCCGACTGGTGCGGGCGCTGGAGCGGATGCGGTTGCTGCCGCTGCTCATCGCCCCGATGTTCTCGTCGCCCGTCCCCGGCTCTGCGCACGAGCTCGCGCGCGATCTGCGGCCCGCCGCGTTCGTGCGCGCGGTCGCGTGCGCGCGGCGGTACCCGGCGGCCGAGCGCTGGGCGCGCATCCGGTGCCCGGTACTCTCCCTGCACGGCGACCGGGACGTCTTCGTCACGGCGGCGGACGACGCCGGACTCGCGGCCATCGTCCCGGGGCTGCGCACGCGCATCCTGCCCGCTACCGGGCATTTCGCGCACGTCGAGCATCCCTCGCTCCTCGCGGCACTGTGCCTGGGCGCGGTCGGTGAGGCAGGCGGCGACGAACCGCCCCTGGCCCGTGTCACCCGTGCGCGCTAGCGTCGAACCATGAGCGACACCGTGGTCCGTCCCGTCGACGACGCCGTCTGGGGCGATCTGGAGACCGTGTTCAGTACACCGGGAGACCCATCGGGATGCTGGTGCCAGTGGTTCAAGGTGCCGCGGTCGCAGAACGACCGGCTCTCGGTCGACGAGCGGCGGGAGCTGCTGCACGACCAGGTGCGGGAGGGCTCCCCCGGGGTGATCGCCTGGATCGACGGCGAGCCCGCCGGCTGGGCGGCCGTTGAGCCGTATTCCGCGTATCCGACGCTCGCGCGCTCCCCCATCACCAAACGGCGCGAGGGCGACCCCGATGACCCCTGGGCGGTCACCTGCTTCGTGGTCCGCTCGGAGTTCCGCCGTCAGGGCCTCGCCCGGATGCTGCTCGACGGCGCGGTGGAGCATGCCCGAGCCCAGGGCGCCGAGTCGGTCGAGGGGTACCCGGTGGACACTGAGGTGCGTCCGTCGCTGTCGGCGGCGGAGCGCTATCACGGCACCGTCGCGCTGTTCCGCGACGGCGGGTTCGAGGTGGTGCGCCGTCCGAGCGCGACGCGAGCCATCATGCGCCGGGCGGTCTGAGCTCCGCCGGCCGGTAAGCTCGACCGGGTGAGCTCCACCCGTCGCGACCGCCTCGTCGGCGCGGGCACCCAGGTGGCGACGGAAGTGAGCATCAACTACGGCTCGGCGCTGGCCGGCCTCCTCATCCCGATCGTCGGATCCGTCGTCGTCGTCGCCGCACGGCAGGTCGTGACGGCCGCGGCCGTGTTGCCGTTCTACCGGCCGCGCCGCGCGGAACTGACGTGGCGGCGGCTGTGGCCGGCCCTCGCGCTGGGTGTGGTGCTCGCCGCCATGAACCTCAGCTTCTACGAGGCCGTCGGGCGACTCGGGCTCGGCATCGCGGCCACCATCGAGTTCCTGGGCCCGTTCGCCCTCGCGCTGGCCGGATCCCGTCGCCTGCTGGATGCGGGATGCGCGGTGGCCGCCGCAGCGGGCGTCCTGCTCCTCACGGCGACCGAGGGGACGGTCGACCCTCTCGGGGTCGCGCTGGCCTTGACCGCTGCCGCCGCCTGGGCGGCATACATCCTGCTCACCCGTCAGGTCGCGATGCGTCTGCCGGGCCTGGAAGGCCTCAGCGTGGCGAGCATCGTCTCCACAGTATTGACCGTGCCCATCGCGCTCGTGGTCGTCGACTACAGCCGGGTGGATGCGCGCGTGCTGCTCCTCCTGCTGGCGCTCGGCGTGCTGTCGTCGGCCGTCCCGTACAGCCTGGACACCTTCATCCTGCGTCGGATCACACCGCGGCTGTACGCCGTCATCACGAGTTTCGGGCCGGTGGTCGCCACCGTCTTCGGGGTCATCGTGCTGGGCGAGCACTTCACGCTCATCCAGCTGGTCGGCATCGTGGTGGTGTGCCTCGCGGCCGGGATCACCATCGCGACGCAGCGCGACCATCCCCGCTCCGAGCTGGAGCAGACCGCCGAGTCCGTGCCCTGAACCGCGCCCGCTGTGGGACGCAACACGCCGTTTTGCGCGCCGCATAACGGCGGGTTGCGCCCCACGGATCAGCTGAGGATGTCCTTGGTGGTGAAGCGGCCCACCGCCAGCGCCCCGAAGACGACGATGTAGCCGAGCTGCAGCAGCGCGTTGTCGCCGAACGAGTCCCACGAGATCGGGTCGCGGAGGAAGTCGCCGAACCCCAGCCAGTAGTGGCTGAACAGCCAGGGGTGGAGTCCCTCCAGCTGCGGGAGCTGGTCGAGCACCTGCGAGACGACCGCCAGGACGGCAGTCGCGGCCATGGCGCCGACCGGGACGTCGGTGAGCGTCGACAGGAACAGCCCGATCGCGCACAGCCCGAGCAGCGACACCACGATGTAGAGGGCGATGAGCAGCAGGCGGAAGTACGCCTCCCCCATGCTCACCTGGATCCCGGACAGCAGAGTGACCGGGCCGATCGGGAAGAGCAGCATGCCGATCAGTGCTCCAGCCAGCCCGACGACCAGCGCGGCCGCGATGCAGAACACGGCGCTCCCGGCGTACTTGACCGCGAGCAGCCGGAGCCGCCCGGCCGGCGCGATGACGAGGTAGCGGAGGGTGCCGTGGCTCGCCTCGCCCGCGATCGTGTCACCGGCGACGACGCCGATCGTCAACGGAAGGAACAGGGGGACGCACACCACGAGGGCGGTGAACGCGACGAACAGCCCATTGGAGGTGATCTCGCTCAGGAAGGCCGGACCGCGCGAACTACCGCCGGTGACCCGCACCGCGATGGCGATCAGCAGCGGGATGGCCGCGAGAGCACCCAGCATCGCCCAGGTGCGCCAGCGCCGGAACATGACCGAGATCTCCGATCCCAGCAGCGCCCATCCCCCGCTCGGATGCTCACGACGTTCCGCGACGCCGCCCGCCGGGCGCGTGACGGACGGCTGGATCGCCCGCTCGGTGCCGACCTGGTCGGTGCGGGGCGCCGCACTCGGCAGGTCACTGCTCGGCAGTTCATTGCTCGACATCGAAGCCCTCCCCCGTGAGCTCCACGAAACGCTCCTCCAGGCTGGAGGAGCGCACGGCGAATCCACGCAGCCGCACTCCGTCGCCGACCAGCGCCGCCGACAGCTCTTCGGCCGCCGGAGCAGCGTCGCCCAGGGACGCCTCCACTCCGTTGCCCGTCACGACGGGGTCCAGACCGAACCGGCTCAGCACACCGACTGCCTGTGCCGCATCCGGCGTCTCGACCGCCACGCGCGGACCGGACGCGCTCCGGAGCTCGTCGAGCGACCCTTGCGCGACCAGCCGGCCGGTGCGCATGATCGCCGCGTGCGTGCAGACCTGTTCGATCTCGGCCAGCAGGTGACTGGAGACGAACACCGTCGTCCCCTCGTCGGCGAGCGACCGCACCAGCGCGCGCACCTCGCGGGTGCCCTGCGGGTCCAGCCCGTTCGTCGGCTCGTCGAGCACCAGGAGGTCGCGGTCGGTCAGGAGTGCGCCCGCGATCCCGAGGCGCTGCTTCATCCCGAGCGAGTAGGCGCGGACATGCTTGCCGGCCGCGTGCGACAGGCCGACGCGTTCGAGCGCAGCCTCCACCCGCGCGCGGCGGGTGGCGCCCGGAGCGTAGCGGTCGGCGGTGTCGCGCCGCATCAGGTTCGCCGTGCCCGAGAGGTATGGCGCGAACGCCGGCCCCTCGACCAGCGCACCGACCCGCGGGAGCACGCGGGCGCCGCGATCGGGCATCGCCTCCCCCAGCACCCGGATCGAGCCGGCGGACGGGGAGACGAGGCCGAGCAGCATCCGGATGGTCGTGGTCTTGCCCGACCCGTTCGGACCGAGGAAGCCGAACACCGAACCGCGCGGAACGTTCAGGTCGAGGCCGTCGACGACCGCCCGCGACCGGAAGCGCTTGGTGAGCCCGCTGGTCGCGATCGCCGCGTCGGTCACTGCGCGGTCGCCTGCGCCGCCGCGGTCTGCAGGGCCGAGACCGGGACGAATCCGGCCAGGACGCGGCCGTCCGCGGTGATGAGCACCGACACCAGCGAGGAGCTCAGCGCCCGGCCTCCGTCGACCGGCTGGGTCAGCTGCTGGAACAGCGGGTCGTCGGCCACCCCGGCCGGAGCCGAGCCGGCGGGCAGGGAGACGACGGTCGCCCAACCCTCGCCCGAGACAGCGGGCTTCGGGTGCGAGCCCGCGGCATCCTTGACCTGGTCACCGGTCGGCAGCTTCTGCTCGGACACGCTCGCACCCTGAGGCGGCGTGAACGAGAAGACACCGGCATCCGGCTTCTGGTCGCTGAACGCGGTGAAGCCGGCCTCGAAGGCGGGCGCGCTCGCGCCGCGGGCGGTGACGGCGACCTTCAGCGGGATGCCGGTCTTGCCGTCGACCGCGATGGAGACGCTGCCGATGAGGGTGGCGTCGGTGCGCGGGGTCAGCACAAGGTCGTACGCATCGCGTCCGGCCACCTTCGTCTCGTCGCCGAGGGTCACCTTCGTGGACGGGTCGACCGCCGCGAGGAAGCGCTGCGCCAGCTGCGACGGCGTCAGGGCCGTGGCGTCCGGAGTAGGCGTTGACTTCGCGTCGGAGTCCGGGAGGGTCGCGTGGGCGACCTTCTTGCCGTTGGACTCGTACAGCCAGAGGTCGTCGCCGTTGCGGATCGCATCCCGCTCGGCCAGCTTGTCGAGCACCTGGACGCGCACGTGCGTCGGGCCGTCGACCCACACCTTCGCGGTGTGGTCGGCGAGAGCCAGTTCGAGCAGGCTCGCGGCATCGCCGTCGTCCATGCCCTTCGACGTGGTCGCGGGGAGCTCGGGAAGTCCGAGCTCGGAGCTCTGCTCGACCGTGCCGGAGAACGACCGCGTGTCGCTCGCGGCAACCAGCCGCAGGACGTCGGAGGGCGACTTCACGGGGAGGTCCGACGCTCCGGCGGCGAGGGGTGAGACGATGACGGCGGCGGCGATCGCCACGGGGGCGACGACGGCGGGCGCCCAGCGCATCCAACGGTGTTCCATAGCCCGAGGATACGCGCGCCGGAGCGCCCCCGACCCTCCGGATTGGCTGGCAAAGCCGGACTTCATCCCCCGGTCGTACACCGCGTCATCCCTGAGGACGACGCCTGGATGCCCGGCCCGGTCGTCCCGCTCAGAACCGCCTGTCGACGGAAACGGAGGACGCGGTCAGGGCCGGCCTTCCGATCCCCTCCGTTCCGGTTCTGTCCTCGGCGTGTCGCGCCGGATCGCCTCCCTTTCCGGCCGCCTCCGAGACGCCGAATGGACGCGTCCCCTCGCCTCGCACGGCGGTGGAAAGGGAGGAGATACCGACCCGACGCGCCGCAGAATGCGGGAAAGGGAGGTGGATGCGGGCGCGAGGGCTCGGATGTCCTCCGGATCCCGCGCCGCGACGAGGGCGGGTACCCGGAGCGCAACCCGGGAACGCAGAAGGGCCCCGCCGAAGCGGGGCCCTTCCGACCGGTGCTACAGGACGTCGCCGACCCGGTGCACGCGGATGTCGTTGGTGGTTCCGGGGATCCCGGGAGGGGAACCGGAGATGATGATCACCTTGTCGCCGTCGACGGCGCGGCCGGTCGACTTGAGGGCCTCATCCACCTGCGCGACCATCTGGTCGGTGTGGGTGACGCGGCCGACGACGAACGACTCGACGCCCCAGAACAGCGACATGCGGCGGCGCACCGACTCCTCCGGCGTGAACGCCAGGATCGGGATCTTGTTGCGCAAACGCGCCATGCGGCGGGCGGACTCGCCCGACTCGGTGAAGACGCAGAGGAACTTCGCCTCGACGAAGTCGGCGACCTCGACCGCGGCAAGCGTGATCGCGCCCGACTGGGTGCGGGGCCGGGTGCCGAGCGGCTGGATGCGGTCCAGACCGTGCTCCTCGGTCGAGGTGACGATGCGCGACATGGTCTGCACGGTGACCGTCGGGTACTCGCCGACGCTGGTCTCGCCCGAGAGCATGACCGCGTCCGCGCCGTCGAGGACGGCGTTGGCGACGTCCGACGTCTCGGCGCGGGTCGGCACCGGGCTCGAGATCATCGACTCCAGCATCTGCGTCGCGACGATGACCGGCTTCGCCGCACGGCGGGCCAGCTCGACTGCGCGCTTCTGCACGATCGGCACGGCCTCGAGCGGCAGCTCGACGCCCAGGTCGCCACGGGCGACCATGATGGCGTCGAACGCCTCGATGATCTCTTCGAGCGCATCCACGGCCTGCGGCTTCTCGATCTTCGCGACGACGGGGACCTTGCGGCCCTCCTCCGCCATGATCTCGTGCACGCGCTCGATGTCCTTGGCGTTCCGCACGAACGAGAGGGCGATCAGGTCGGCGCCGAGCTTGAGGCCCCAGCGCAGGTCGGCCTCGTCCTTGTCGGACAGCGCCGGGACGTTCACGGCGACGCCCGGCAGGTTGATGCCCTTGTTGTTGGAGACGGGACCGGCGACGATCACCTCGGTCGTGACGACCGGGCCGTCGACCGCGACGACGCGCACGCGCACCTTGCCGTCGTCGATGAGCAGGTAGTCACCCGGCTTGACGTCGTTGGGCAGGCCCTTGAACGTCGTCGAGGAGATCTCCTTCGTGCCGATGATGTCTTCGGTGGTGATCTTGAAGATGTCGCCCTCGGCGAGCTCGTAGGGGCCTGCCTCGAACTTGCCGAGGCGGATCTTGGGGCCCTGGAGGTCGACGAGGACGGCGACCGGCTTCCCGGCGTCGTCGGCGGCCTTGCGCACGTTGGCGTAGACCCCCTCGTGCACCTCGTAGCTGCCGTGGCTCAGGTTCATGCGGGCCACGTCCACACCCGCGTCGATGATCGCGCGGATGTTGTCGTAGCTGGAGGTCGCCGGCCCGAGGGTCGCGACGATTTTGGCCCTTCTCATGCTTTTCTGTTCGCTCCGTGATTCTGCGCCGACGGCGCGTGATTTCTTGGTGGCGCCCGGTCGTGCGGGCATCGCCTCGCTCAGACGAGGATGCCGCGGTCGGTGGGACGGATCGGAGACGGCAACTGCGTCTCCCCTTCAAGATACCGGTCAACAGCGGCCGCCGCTGCCCGGCCCTCTGCGATAGCCCACACGATCAGGGACTGACCGCGGCCGGCGTCGCCGGCGACGAACACGCCCTCCTGCTCCGTCTGGTAGTCGGAATCACGCGCGACGTTGCCGCGGCCGTCGAACGGCAGGCCCAGCTGCGAAGACAGGTCCTGCTGCTCCGGGCCGGTGAATCCGAGGGCCAGCAGCACCAGGTCGGCCGGGATCTCGCGCTCGGTTCCGGCCTTCGGCACCCGGCGTCCGTCGAGGAACTCGGTCTCGGCCACGCGCAGGGCGCGCACCTCGCCGAACTCGTTGGAGAGGAACTCGACGGTCGACGCGAGGTACTCGCGCTTCCCGCCCTCCTCGTGGGCGGACTGGACCTCGAACAGCGTCGGCGTGGTCGGCCACGGCTGGTGGTCCGGGCGCTCCGACGGCGGCTGCTTGCCGATGGCGAGGTTGGTGACGCTCGCGGCGCCCTGACGGTGGGCGGTGCCGATGCAGTCCGCACCGGTGTCGCCGCCGCCGAGGACGATGACATGCTTGCCGTCCGCCGTGATCTGGTCGGCGATCTGGTCGCCCGCGCCCGCCTTGTTCTGCTGCACCAGGTACTCCATGGCGAAGTGCACACCGGAGAGCTCACGGCCCGGGATGGGCAGGTCGCGCGGCACCATGGCGCCGGTCGCGACGACGACCGCGTCGTACCGGGCGCGCAGGTCGTCCCAGCTGATGTCCGTGCCGATGTCGACACCGGCGCGGAAACGCGTGCCCTCGGCCATCATCTGGTTGAGACGCGCCTCGAGGTGCTTCTTCTCCATCTTGAAGTCCGGGATGCCGTAGCGCAGCAGGCCGCCGATGCGGTCGTCCCGCTCGTACACGGCGACCGTGTGGCCGGCACGCGTCAGCTGCTGGGCGGCGGCGAGGCCGGCAGGGCCGGAGCCGACGACGGCGACCGTCTTGCCGGTGAGGCGCTCCGGCGGCTGCGGCTGAACCCAGCCGTGCTGCCACGCCTGGTCGATGATCGAGACCTCGACCTGCTTGATCGTGACGGCCGGCTGGTTGATGCCGAGCACGCAGGACGACTCGCACGGCGCCGGGCACAGCCGCCCGGTGAACTCCGGGAAGTTGTTCGTCGCGTGGAGGCGCTCGATCGCCTGGCGGCCCTCACCGCGCCACATGAGGTCGTTCCACTCGGGGATGAGGTTGCCGAGCGGGCAGCCCGAGTGGCAGAACGGCACGCCGCAGTCCATGCAGCGGCCGGCCTGGCGGCGCAGCTGCGCCGGGTCCTGGGCTTCGTAGACCTCTTTCCAGTCCATGAGCCGAACCGAGACGGGGCGGCGCTTGGGCAGCTCCCGCTCCGTCACCTTCAGAAAGCCTTTGGGGTCAGCCACCGGTCACCTCCAGAATCCGGTTCCACACGATGTCGCCGTCGGGGTCGAGACCCTCGTCGACGGCTTCCTGGCGCATCTGCATCACCGCGGCGTAGTCCCGCGGCAGCACCTTGACGAACTTCGCGACGGTCTCGTCGAAGTCCTCCAGCATCCGGGCGGCGAGCTCGGAGCCCGTCTCGGCGGCGTGCTGTTCGAGCAGGTCGCGCACGATCTCGATGTCCGCGCTCCCGAGAGGCAGGAGCTCGAGCTCGCCGGTCGCGAGCGAGTCGCGGTTGACCCGCTCCGGCTTCAGGTCGTACACGTACGCGGTGCCACCGGACATGCCGGCGCCGAGGTTGCGCCCGGTGCCGCCGAGGATCACGGCGAGGCCACCGGTCATGTACTCGAGCGCGTGGTCGCCCACGCCTTCGACGACCGCGGTCGCACCGGAGTTGCGCACCAGGAAGCGCTCGCCCACGATCCCGCGGATGAACATGCTGCCCTGCGTCGCGCCGTAGCCGATCACGTTGCCGGCGATCACGTTCCGCTCGGCGGCGAACACGCTGTCGCGCGGGGGCTTCACGACGATCTGGCCGCCGGAGAGTCCCTTGCCCACGTAGTCGTTGGAGTCGCCCTCCAGCCGCAGGGTGATGCCCGCGGGGAGGAACGCGCCGAGCGACTGGCCGGCCGAACCGGTGAGCGTGATGTCGATGGAGCCGGCGGGGAGGCCGTTCTCGCCGTGGCGGACGGTCACCTCGTGGCCGAGCATCGTGCCGACGGCCCGCTCCGTGTTGCGGATCGGAAGGCTCAGCTCGATGCGGCCCCCGTTCTCCAGCACGTCGCGCGCCGCGTCGATCAGCTGCACGTCGAAGTGGTGCTCCAGCTCGTGGTCCTGCGCCCGGCCGTTGCGCCGAGGAGCCTCCGGGCCGAAGGCCGGACCGTGCAGGATGGGCGCGAGGTCGAGACCGGACGCCTTCCAGTGGTCGATGGCGCGGTCGACGTCGAGCAGCTCGGCGTGACCGATCGCCTCCTCAAGGGTGCGGAAGCCGAGGGCCGCGAGGTACTCGCGCACCTCTTCCGCGATGAACTCGAAGAAGTTGACGACGAACTCGGGCTTGCCAGAGAACCGTGCGCGCAGCTCCGGGTTCTGCGTCGCGACGCCGACCGGGCAGGTGTCCAGGTGGCAGACGCGCATCATGACGCAGCCGGAGACCACCAGCGGCGCAGTCGCGAAGCCGAACTCCTCGGCTCCGAGCAGCGCGCCGACGATGACGTCGCGGCCGGTCTTCAGCTGGCCGTCGACCTGAACGACGACGCGCTCGCGCATCCCGTTCAGCATCAGGGTCTGCTGCGTCTCGGCGAGCCCCAGCTCCCACGGCGTCCCCGCGTGCTTCAGCGAGTTGACCGGGGATGCGCCCGTGCCGCCGTCGTGGCCGGAGACCAGGATGACGTCGGCCAGCGCCTTCGCGGTGCCGGCCGCGACCGCGCCGATGCCCGACTCGGAGACGAGCTTGACGTGGACGCGGGCGCCCGGGTTGGCGCGCTTCAGGTCGAAGATCAGCTGTTTGAGGTCTTCGATCGAGTAGATGTCGTGGTGCGGCGGCGGCGAGATGAGGCCGACACCGGCGGTCGCGTGACGGGTGCGCGCCACCCACGGGTACACCTTGGTCGGCGGCAGCTGCCCGCCTTCGCCGGGCTTCGCCCCCTGCGCCAGCTTGATCTGGATGTCGTCGGCGTGGGTCAGGTACATCGACGTCACACCGAAGCGGCCGGAGGCGACCTGCTTGATGGCGCTGCGGCGCTCCGGGTCGAGCAGGCGGTCGAGGTCTTCCCCGCCCTCGCCGGTGTTCGACTTGGCGCCGAGCCGGTTCATAGCGATCGCGAGCGTCTCGTGCGCCTCCTTGGAGATGGAGCCGTAGCTCATCGCGCCCGTGGAGAACCGCTTGACGATGGACGAGACGGGCTCGACCTCCTCCAGCGGCACCGGCGGACGCTCGCCCTCCTTGAGCGAGAACATTCCGCGCAGGGTCATCAGCGACTCGGACTGGTCGTCGACGAGCTTCGTGTACTCGCGGAACACGTCGTACCGCCGCGTGCGCGTGGAGTGCTGCAGGCGGAAGACCGTCTCCGGGTTGAAGAGGTGCGGAGATCCGTCGCGGCGCCACTGGTACTCGCCGCCGGTCGCGAGGCGCTCGTGCGCGAGCGCGGCGCCCTCGGCGGGGTACGCGCTCTCGTGACGGGCGAGGTTCTCGGCCGCGATGACGTCGATCCCGACGCCGCCCAGCTTGCTCGTCGTTCCGGTGAAGTACTGGTCGACGAACTCCTGGCTGAGCCCGACGGCCTCGAACGCCTGAGCGCCCGCGTAGGAGGACACCGTCGAGATGCCCATCTTCGACATGATCTTCAGCACGCCCTTGCCGAGCGCCTTGATGACGTTCTTGACCGCCTTCTCGGGGCTGACGCCGGTGATCATCCCGCTGCGGACGAGCTCCTCGCAGGTCTCCATCGCCAGGTACGGGTTGATCGCCGAGGCGCCGTACCCGATGAGCAGGGCGACGTGGTGCACCTCGCGCACATCCCCGGCCTCCACGATCAGGCCCACCTTCATGCGGGTCTCCGAGCGGATGAGGTGATGGTGCACGGCGGCGAGCATCAGCAGCGACGGGATGGGCGCGAGGTCCTTCGTCGAGTCGCGGTCGCTGAGCACGATGAACTGCGCTCCGGCCGCGATGGCCTCGTCGACCTCGTCGCACATCTCGGCGAGGCGGCGCTCCAGGGCGTCGGGGCCGGCGTCCGAGCGGTACAGGCCGCGCACGGTCGTGGTCAGCGTGCTGCCCGGCCGCGGGTCGATGTGCTGGATCTTCGCCAGCTCGTCGTTGTCGATCACCGGGAAGTCGAGCACGACCTGCTTGGCGTGCTCCGGACCGGCCGACAGCAGGTTGCGCTCCGGGCCGAGACCGAGCTTCAGGGAGGTGACGACCTCCTCGCGGATCGAGTCGAGCGGCGGGTTGGTGACCTGCGCGAACTGCTGCGTGAAGTAGTCGAACAGCAGGCGCGGGCGCTCCGAGAGCACGGCGACGGGCGTGTCCGAACCCATGGCGCCGAGCGGCTCCGCGCCGGTGGTCGCCATCGGGCGGAGGAGGATGCGGACCTCTTCCTCGGTGTAGCCGAACGTCCGCTGTCGGCGCGTGATCGACGCCGGGGTGTGCACGATGTGCTCGCGCTCCGGGAGGTCCTTCAGGTTGATCCGGCCCTCGTCCAGCCACTCCCCGTAGGGAGCGCCGGCGGCGAGCTCGGACTTGATCTCCTCATCCTCGATGAGGCGGCCGCTGACCGTGTCGACCAGGAACATCCGGCCGGGACGCAGCCGGCCCTTCCGGACGACGCGGCTGGGCTCGAAGTCGAGCACGCCGATCTCGGAGGCGAGCACGACGAGGCCGTCGTTGGTGACGACGTACCGGCCGGGGCGCAGGCCGTTGCGGTCGAGCGTCGCGCCGACGACGGAGCCGTCGGTGAAGACGATCGCGGCGGGACCGTCCCACGGCTCCATGAGCATCGAGTGGTACTCGTAGAACGCGCGGCGGACCGGGTCGATCTCGGTCTGGTTCTCCCAGGCCTCCGGCACCATCATCATGACGGCGTGCGGGAGCGACCGGCCGCTCAGCGACAGCAGCTCCACGACCTCGTCGAAGGAGGCCGAGTCGGAGGCGCCGGGCGTGACGATCGGGAACACCGGCTTCAGGTCGCCGAGCAGCTCGTTCTCCAGCTGCGACTGGCGGGCGCGCATCCAGTTGCGGTTGCCCTGCACGGTGTTGATCTCGCCGTTGTGGGCGATCATCCGGAACGGCTGCGCGAGCGGCCACGACGGGAACGTGTTCGTCGAGTAGCGCGAGTGCACCAGGGCGAGCTTGGATGCGAAGCGCTCGTCGGAGAGGTCCGGGTAGAACGGCTCCAGCTGGAGCGTGGTGACCATGCCCTTGTAGACGAGCGTGCGGCTCGACAGCGACGAGAAGTACAGGTCGAGCTCGCGCTCGGCCCGCTTCCGCAGGAAGAAGGTCTGACGGTCGAGCGCGATGCCGGAGACGGCCTCGCCGTTCTCGTCGACGCGGGTGGACGCGACGTAGAGCTGTTCGATCACCGGCATGGCCTGGCGGGCCAGCGTGCCGAGCTCGTCCGGTCGCACCGGGACGGACCGCCAGCCGAGGACGGTCAGCTCGTGCTCGGCCGCGATGGACTCGAGAGCCGCCTTGACCTCGGCGCGCTCGTCCTCCGCGCTCGGCAGGAACGCGTTGCCCACCGCGTACCGGCCGGCGGCGGGCAGGTCGAAGCCCGCGACGGCGCGCAGGAAGGCGTCCGGCACCTGGGTGATGATGCCGGCGCCGTCACCGGTGCCGGCATCCGAGCCGACCGCGCCGCGGTGCTCGAGGTGACGCAGCGCCTCCAGCGCGGCGTCGATGATGTCGTGCCCGGCCGTGCCCCGGAGGGTCGCGACCATGGCGAGACCGCAGGCGTCCTTCTCGTGGGCAGGGTCGTACAGGCCCTGCGGGCCAGGCACGGTCCCGAAGCGGGAATGGGGAGGCGTGAGCGCCATCTGTCGACCGTCCTCACAGTGTCGTGGATGTGGGGATGTTGGGTGCAGGGACGCCATCGGCCCGGTGCTTATGAGTTCCGCCGCATCCTCCGGGCCGTGTGCGGCTCGGACTCGTGGAGCGGTCAGGTGCGTGGGATCGCCTCGACGGTTTCGTACTTCGAGCCGTCGGGTTTATCCGTTCGTGGGGCTTGTGGCCTTGGCCGAAGCGGACCCGGCAGGCACACCGTCTGCGTCGGCGGCGTCCTCGTCCTCCAGGTCCGTATCGTCCGAGTCTACCTCAGCATCCGGGTTCACCCATTCACGACCCGGTCGGTACGGGCTGGGCTCGAGACCCGGGTGCCTGCGCGACTGGACGAAGAAGATGACGAGGCCCAGAACGACCGCGCCGAACGCGGCCCAGACATTGCTCGGGATGCCGAGGAACGTGAACTCGCTCGGGTCGATGCGGATCGACTCCAGGTAGGAGCGGCCGGCGCCGTACCAGATCAGGTAGACGGCGAACACCTTGCCCCACTGGAGGCGGAAGCGCCGCTGCAGCCAGACGATCACGAAGACGCCGATGATATTCCAGATCATCTCGTACAGGAAGAGGGGCTGGAACAGCGTGCCGTCCGGAAGACCGACCGGGATCGCCTTGTTGCCCGCGTCGATCTGCAGACCCCAGGGCAGGTCGGTCGGCAGACCGAAGAGCTCCTGGTTGAAGTAGTTGCCGAGGCGGCCGATGGCCTGCGCGAGCAGGAGCGCCGGTGCGAGGGCGTCCGCGAACGTCCAGAACCGCAGACCGGTCCAGCGGCAGCCGATGAGCACACCGATGGCGCCACCGATCAGCGCGCCGAAGATGGCGCCGCCGCCCTCCCAGATCGCCCAGATGCTGCCGGGCTCGAACGGGTTGAAGAGGTTGGCGCCCGGGTAGAAGAAGTCCTTCGGGTGGGTCGCGACGTGGTAGAACCGGGCGCCGACGATCCCGAGCGGCACGGCGCACAGCAGGATGTCGAGAACGACACCCGGCTCAGCGCCCTGCTTGGTGAGGCGGCGCGAGGTCCACATGGCGGCGACGACGATGCCGACCAGGATGATCAGCGCGTACATCTGGATGCGGTACGGCCAGAAAGGCAGCGGGATCTGCGCCCACTCGGGCCCAGGACTCGGGATGCTGGCCATCCAGCCGCTCATCGTCGCAAACACCCGATGACTCACCTTTCGTGTCGATCATGCCGCGGCGCGGAGAGGCGCGCGGCCACCATAGTCTAGAACGCCCGGCTAGGCCGCTGTGCCGCGGGCGAGCTCGGCCGCGACGCGCCCGGCCTCCGCCACGCCCCCGTCGCCCAGTGCCTTCACGAGCGCCGAGCCGACGATCGCGCCGTCCGCGTACTCGAGCACCTCGGCCACCTGCGCGGCCGACGAGATACCGAGTCCGACGCACGTGCTGGTCGCTCCCGCCTCGCGGAGACGGCCGACGAGCGTGCGCGCCGCCGCATCCACATCGGTGCGCGCGCCCGTGATGCCCATGGTCGAGACGGCGTAGACGAACCCGCGGCTCGCCTCCACCGCCTGCTTCAGGCGGGCGTCGGTCGAGCTGGGCGCGGCGAGGAACACGCGGTCGAGACCGACGCGGTCGGATGCGGCGAGCCAGTCGGCGCCCTCATCCGGGATGAGGTCGGGCGTGATGAGGCCTGCTCCCCCGGCCGCGGCGAGGTCGTCCGCGAAGCGGTCGACGCCGTACTGCAGCACCGGGTTCCAGTAGGTCATGACGAGCACGGGGATGTCGACCTGCGCGGTGATCTCACGGACGGCGGTGAAGCCGTCACGCAGGCGGAAGCCGGCGCTGAGCGCCTGCTGCGTCGCCGCCTGGATGACCGTGCCGTCCATCACGGGGTCGGAGTACGGCAGGCCGAGCTCGATGACGTCGACGCCGTTGTTCGCGAGCGCGACGGCCGCATCCACACTGGTCGCGAGGTCGGGGAAGCCGGCCGGGAGGTAGCCGATCAGCGCGCCCGATGCCTCGATGTTGCGGCGGGCGATCGCGTCGGCGACGCGGCTCGTGACCACGCCGCTCACGACTGCACCGCGTCCGCGTCGATCAGGTCGAAGTACCGCCCGGCGGTCTCCATGTCCTTGTCGCCGCGGCCGCTGAGGTTCACCAGGATGATGCCCTCAGGCCCGAGCTCGCGCCCGAGCGCGATGGCGCCGGCCAGCGCGTGGGACGACTCGATGGCCGGGATGATGCCCTCGGTGCGGCTGAGCAGGCGCAGGGCCTCCATGGCGTCCGCGTCCGACACCGGCCGGTACTCGGCGCGGCCGATCTTCGCGAGCCAGGCGTGCTCCGGGCCGACGCCCGGGTAGTCGAGGCCGGCGGAGATCGAGTGGGATTCGATGGTCTGGCCGTCCTCGTCCTGCAGCAGCATGGAGCGCGCGCCGTGCAGCACGCCGGGGCGGCCCTTCGTGATCGTCGCGGCGTGGCGCGGGGTGTCCGCACCCTCGCCGCCGGCCTCGAAGCCGACCAGGCGCACATCCTCGTCGTCCAGGAACGCGTGGAAGATTCCCATCGCGTTCGAGCCGCCGCCGACGCACGCGACGACGGCGTCCGGCAGGCGGCCGGTGAGCTCCTGCACCTGCTCGCGCGCCTCCTCGCCGATGATCTTCTGGAGGTCGCGCACCATCGCCGGGAACGGGTGCGGGCCCGCGACCGTGCCGAAGATGTAGTTGGTGTGCTCGACGTTCGTCACCCAGTCGCGCATGGCGTCGTTGATGGCGTCCTTGAGCGTGCGCGAGCCGGTCTTGACGGCGACGACCTCGGCACCGAGCAGACGCATCCGGGCGACGTTCAGCGCCTGGCGCTCGGTGTCGACCTCGCCCATGTAGATCGTGCACTCGAGCCCGAACAGGGCCGCGGCCGTCGCGGTGGCGACGCCGTGCTGGCCCGCGCCGGTCTCGGCGATCACGCGGGTCTTGCCGATGCGCTTCGTCAGGATGGCCTGGCCCAGCACGTTGTTGATCTTGTGCGAGCCGGTGTGGTTGAGGTCCTCGCGCTTGAGGATGATGCGGGCGCCGCCTGCGTGCTCGGCGAACCGGGGCACCTCGGTGATGATCGACGGGCGGCCGGTGTAGCTGCGGTGGAGCTCATCCAGCTCGGCATGGAACGCGGGGTCGGCCTTCGCCTCCTCCCACGCCGCCGACAGCTCGTCGAGCGCTGCGACCAGCGACTCGGGGACGAACCGCCCGCCGAAGTCGCCGAAATACGGACCCTGCTCAGTGCGGAGGGACATCAGACTCCCAAGAACTCTTCGAGCGTCGCGACGGGGTCGCTCGTGACGAGCGCCTCGCCGACGAGCACCACATCGGCGCCCGCCGCTCGGTAATGCGCGACATCGTCGGCCGTCTTCACGGCCGACTCCGCCACGCGGATGACGCCGGAGGGGATGCTGCCGGCCAGGCGGCCGAACAGGTCCCGATCCAGCTCGAACGTCGTCAGGTCGCGGGCGTTGACGCCCACGAGGCCCGCGCCGGTGTCGAGGGCGCGGCTCAGCTCGTCGGCCGAGTGCGCCTCCACCAGCGAGGTCATGCCCAGCTCGGTGATCAGCTCGTGCAGCTCGACGAGCCGCTTCTGTTCGAGCGCGGCGACGATCAGCAGCACCAGGTCGGCGCCCGCGGCGCGGGCCTCGAACACCTGGTACGGATCGGCGACGAACTCCTTGCGCAGCACCGGGATCGAGACGGCATCACGGACCGCCTCCAGGTCGGCGAGCGAGCCGTGGAAGCGGCGCTCCTCGGTCAGGACGCTGATCGCGCTGGCGCCCCCGGTCTCGTACGAGACCGCCAGGGCGGCGGGATCCGGGATGGCGGCGAGCGACCCGCGGGACGGGCTGGCGCGCTTCACCTCGGCGATGATCTTGACGCGCTCCGCCGGGGCGAGCGCGGTCAGGGCATCGAGTGCGGCGGGCCGGGCGAGCGCCGCGGCCTCCACCTCGGCGAGCGGACGCTCGTCGCGTCTCCGCTCAGCGTCCTCGAGCGCGCCGGCGACGAGGTCGGCGAGCACGGATCAGTGCCCCTTCGGGGTGTACTTGTCGCCGCCGACGCCGTACCCGGCGCGCTTCATGACCCAGCCGACGATGAGGCCGATCACCGCGAGACCCGCAGCCGCCCAGACGATGATGGGGGCGTCGAAGAAGAAGGCGATGGCGCCGATGGTGAACGCGACCAGCATGATGATCACGGCCGTCCACGCCGCCGGCGAGTGACCGTGGCCTGGCTCGACTGACTCGCTGCTCATGGGACTCCTGCACGTCGGGTGCGCGCCGCCCGGCGCGCACGGGAATTTGGAACGCACCCAGTCTAGTAGTCGCTCTTCCCCCGCCGCCCTCCACGCGCCAACCCCACCGTCGAGTCCGCAAACTTTGCACGGTTTCGCGGGCGCGGGCGTGCAAAGTTTGCGGACTCGACGGGGGTGGGAGGGGACGCGGAAGGGGAACGGACGGGAGGTCAGCGGGTGGGGTCGTCGCCGCGGGTGAGGTCGTCCCAGCTGTCGATCGCCGTGTCGCGGTCGAGGGTGGTGGGGGTCGCGGAGTCGGGCGCGTCAGTGTCCGGCGCGTCAGCGGCCGGCTCCTCGGCGGCGGCGCGGGCCTCGGCGTCGTCGGTGGGCTCCTCGTCGGCGAAGAGCTCGTCGGCGGGGCGCCCGTCCTCCCCCGCGAAGCGGGTCTGGTACTTGCGCGACGGACCGGGCCAGAGCCGCGAGAAGACGACGACCGCCGCGCTCGCCAAGATGACCAGGATGCCCGCCACGAGGGCCACCCACGGCCACAGCTCGATCGCGGACGAGTGCACCAGACGGCGGATCGAGGAGTCCCCGGCCACGCCGGTCGCCGTCGTGATCGCGGAGGTCGACGCGCCCACCGCATCCGACACCGCGCTGATCGCCGAGATGAGCACCGAGACGCCGAGCAGCAGGCCGAGCAGAGCGAGCACGATCCGGAAGACCGGACCGGCGATCGCCAGCGCAGCGGTCAGCGCCAGCCCCGCGAGCGACAGGGCGGTCAGCGCCGGCGCGGCCACCGACCCCGCCACGCTGATGGTGGTGGAGTGCTCGGCCGTGTCGGTCAGCGTGATCGTGAACCACGGCTGGGTCGCCGCCAGCAGCGCGAGACCGCTCCCCACGAGGAGGAGCAGCATCGTGGAGTACTTGACGCGGCGGCCGTTCACGGTCTCGGTCCTCACAGCACGCGCTTCATGGCGTTCGCCACGGCGACGGCGCGCAGCGGGGCTGCCGCCTTGTTCTGCGACTCCTGGAACTCGTTCTCGGGCACCGAATCGGCCACCAGTCCCCCGCCGGCCTGGACCCGCGCGACGCCGTCCATGATCGTGGCGGTGCGGATCGCGATGGCGAGGTCCGCATCCCCGGCGAAGTCGAAGTATCCGATCACGCCGCCGTAGACGCCGCGCTGGATGGGCTCCAGCTCGTCGATGATCCGCAGCGCCATCGGCTTCGGCGCGCCCGAGAGTGTTCCGGCCGGGAACGTCGCGCGGAACACGTCGATCGCCGTCGCGTCCGGCAGCAGGTCGCCCTCGACGGACGACACGATGTGCATGATGTGGCTGAACCGCTCGATGCGCATGAACTCCGTCACCTCGACGGTGCCCGCCTCGCACACCTTGAGCAGGTCGTTGCGGGCGAGGTCGACGAGCATCAGGTGCTCCGCGCGCTCCTTGTCGTCGGCGAGCAGCGACGCCTCCAGGTCGAGGTCCTGCTCCGGCGTCGCGCCGCGCGGACGCGATCCGGCGATGGGATGCGTGAATGCGCGTCCCTCCTGCACCTTCACCAGCGCCTCGGGCGACGAGCCCACGATCTGGTACGGCTCGCCGCTCGGCTTCTCCAGCGACAGCAGGTACATGTACGGGCTCGGGTTGAGCGCGCGGAGCACGCGGTAGACATCGAGCGCGGGAGCCGTGCACTCCAGCTCGAAGCGCTGCGAGATGACGACCTGGAAGATGTCGCCGTCGACGATGCGCTCCTTGGCCGTGACGACCGACGAGAGGAAGTCCTCCCGGCGCGTGCGGGAGATCGGCTCGGCCGGGATGCCGAGGTCGACGTCCTCCAGCCACGCCTCGGAAGGTTGGGCGAGCTCGCGCTGCATGCGGTCGAGACGTGCCTGCGCATCCGCCCACAGCGCGTCCGCGTCGGCGACGCCGTCGGCCAGCGCGTTGGCGACCAGCTTCACGGTGCCGGTGCGGTGATCCACGACGACGAGGTCGGCCACGAACGCGAGCGCCTGGCCGGGCACCTCGACATCGGCGGGCGGGGCGTCGGGCAGACGCTCGATCTGCCGGATCGCCTCCCAGCCGATGAAGCCGACGAGACCGCCGGTGAGCGGAGGGAGGCCCGGGATGCGGGCGGTCTGCCAGCGCGCATGCAGCGCCGCGAGAGCCTCCAGCGGCCGGAGGGAGGCCGCCGTGCCGAGGGCGCGCTCGGCGGGCAGGCCGTAGTCGAGCCAGTTCACGGCTTCGCCCTCCTGCGTCAGCACGCCGAACGACGACGCGCCGACGAACGAGAAGCGCGACCAGATGCCGCCCTGCTCGGCGGACTCCAGCAGGAACGTGCCCGGCCGGCCGGCCGCGAGCTTTCGATAGATGCCCACAGGGGTCTCCCCGTCGGCGAAGAGCTCGCGGATCACCGGGACGACGCGGTGGTCGCCGACGAGTCCGTCGAAGGCGCTCCGGGTCGTCGTGCCGCCCACGGTGTCGATCACAGGTCGGCCGCCTCGATCTCGGGGCTCGAACCCACGACCGGCTCCAGCACATCCGCGTCGAAGCAAGTGCGTGTGCCAGTGTGGCAGGCCGCGCCGACCTGCTCGACCGTGACCAGCAGGGTGTCGCCGTCGCAGTCGAGCGCGGCGCCTTTCACGTACTGCACGTGCCCGGACGTGTCGCCCTTCCGCCAGTACTCCTTGCGGGAGCGCGACCAGAACGTCACCCGGCCCTCGCTCATGGTGCGGCGGAACGCCTCCGCGTCCATCCACCCCATCATCAGCACCTCGCGGGTGTCCCACTGCTGGATGATCGCCGGCACCAGCCCGGTGTCGGTGAAGCGGATGCGCTCCAGCACCGCATCGGTCGTCGTCGCGTTCATCGGCGGACCTCCATCCCGGCCGCGGCCAGTTCGTCCTTCACCTGCTCGATCGTCAACTCACCCTGGTGGAACACACTCGCCGCGAGCACGGCGTCGGCTCCCGCCTGGATGGCCGGAACGAAATGCTCCAGCGCCCCCGCGCCGCCCGAGGCGATCACGGGAACGCTGCTCAGGGCGCGCATCTCGCGGATGAGCTCCAGGTCGAAGCCCTCCTTGGTGCCGTCGGCGTCGATGGAGTTGACCAGCAGCTCCCCCGCGCCCAGCTCGATCGCGCGCGCCGCCCACTCCAGGGCGTCGAGGTCGGTCTCCGTGCGCCCGCCGTGCGTCGTCACGACGAAACCGGACGGCGTCGCGGCCGAGCGCTTCACATCCAGCGACAGCACCAGCACCTGCGCGCCGAACCGGGCGGCGATCTCGGAGATCAGCTCCGGGCGCGCGATCGCGGCCGAGTTGACACCCACCTTGTCGGCACCGTGGCCGAGGAGCTTCGCCACATCCTCGGGGCTACGCACGCCGCCGCCGACGGTGAGCGGGATGAAGACCTGCTCGGCCGTCGCCCGCACCACGTCGTACGTGGTGGCGCGGTCGTCGACGGTCGCCGTCACATCCAGGAAGGTCAGCTCGTCCGCGCCCTGCTCGAAGTACCGCCGGGCGAGCTCGACCGGGTCGCCCTGGTCGCGCAGGTTCTGGAAGTTCACGCCCTTCACGACGCGGCCGGCGGCCACGTCGAGACAGGGGATCACCCGGACCGCGACGCTCATCAGATCCGCGCAGCGTGGATGGAGGTGACCAGGATGGCGCGGGCGCCCAGCTCGTACAGGTCGTCCATGATGTGGTTGGTCTGCTCGCGCTTGATCATCACGCGCACGGCCACCCACTCCGGCTCCCCCAGCGGAGAGACGGTCGGCGACTCGACGCCCGGCGTCAGCGCGACCGCCTTCTCGAGCAGTGCGACAGGGAGGTTGTAGTCGATCAGCACGTACTGGCGGGCGACCATGACGCCCTGCAGCCGGCGCACCAGCGTGTCCACCCCGGCGGCCGGCGACGGGGACGAGATGAGCACGGCCTCCGACTCCAGGATGACCGGTCCGAAGATCTCCAGCCCCTGCTTGCGCAGGGTGGAACCCGTCTCGACGACGTCGGCGACCGCGTCGGCGACGCCGAGCCGCACGGCCGACTCGACCGCTCCGTCCAACTTGATCAGGGAGGTGCTGACACCGTGCTCGCCGAGGAACGCGCCCACGAGGCCCGGGTAGCTCGTCGCGACGCGCTTGCCCTCCAGGTCGGCCAGCTCGGCGAACACGCCGGCCGGACCGGCGAACCGGAACGTCGACGCGGCGAAGTCGAGGGCGCTGATCTCGGCGGCGGGTGAGCCCGAGTCGAGCAGCAGGTCGCGGCCGGTGATGCCGACGTCGAGCGCGCCGGAGCCGACGTAGGTGGCGATGTCACGCGGGCGCAGATAGAAGAACTCGACGCCATTGCGGGCGTCGGTGACGATGAGCTCCTTCGGGTCGCGGCGGCCGACATAGCCGGCCTCGTGCAGCATCTGCGCCGCGGTCTCGGAGAGGGAGCCCTTGTTGGGGACGGCGATCTTCAGCATTCGCAGGTCTTTCGTGACGTGATCGGACGAGTGGATGGGCCTAGGTACGGCGAAAAGGCTGGTCCATCACAGATGTCGGTACACGTCGGCCGGCGTCAGTCCCTTGGCGAGGAGCAGGACCTGCAGGTGGTAGAGCAGCTGCGAGATCTCCTCGGCGGTGGCCTCGTGGGACTCGTACTCGGCGGCCATCCAGACCTCGGCGGCCTCCTCGACGATCTTCTTGCCGATGGCGTGCACGCCGGCGTCGAGCTCGCGGACGGTGCCGGAGCCCTCCGGGCGGTCCTGCGCCTTCTGCGCGAGTTCGGCGAAGAGGTCGTCGAAGGTTTTCACCTCTCCAGCGTACCGGTCCGCCCGAGCCGGTCAGACATTCGTGCCGAATGTGCGGTATGCCTCGCTGATTCCGCACATTCGGCACGAATGTGCGGAGTACGGGTCAGTGGAGGTGCGGCAGCGCGGCGGCACGGAGGGCCGCGATGCGGTCCGCCGGCTCTCCGCGGAAGACGCTGGAGCCCGCCACGAACGTGTCCGCCCCGGCTGCGGCCGCCGTGACGATCGTCTCCTCGGTGATGCCGCCGTCCACCTGCAGCCACACGTCGAGACCCCGCGCCTCGACGGCCTGCCGGAGCGCGTTCAGTTTCGGCATGGTCTCCGGCATGAACGACTGGCCGCCGAATCCCGGCTCGACCGTCATGACGAGCACCTGGTCGAACTCCTCGAGCAGGTCGAGGTACGGCTCGATGCCGGTGCCCGGCTTGACCGCGATGCCCGCCCGCGCGCCGATCGAGCGCAGGCGGCGCGCCAGTGCGACGGGATCGTGCGCGGCCTCGGCGTGGAAGGTCACCGAGTACGCCCCGAGCTCCGCGTACCCCGGCGCCCAGCGGTCCGGGTCGTCGATCATCAGGTGCACATCCAGCGGGACGGGGCTCACCTCCTGGATGCGGCCCACCATCTGCGGCCCGAACGTCAGGTTCGGGACGAAGTGGTTGTCCATCACGTCGACGTGCACCAGGTCGGCGGTCGCGATGCGCTCCACCTCGGTCTGCATATTGACGAAGTCGGCGGCCAGGATGCTGGGGTTGATGCGGACGCGCGGGTCGATCCGGTCGGCGGAAGGGGTCGAAGCCATGACTCCAGCCTAGGCGGAGCGCTTGCGGAGCAGCGCGATGAACATCCCGTCGGTGAGGTGCCGGTGCGGCCACAGCTGGACGGTGTCGCCGTCGCCCGCGAGATCGAGCCGTTCGACGGCGATGGACTGCAGGGTGTCGGCGGTCGCCTGCGGTTCGAGCAGGTCGCCGTGGCGCTCACGCGCGTCGGCGACGACCCCGCGGGTCTCGGCGAGGTGCGGTGAGCAGGTCACGTAGGCGAGCAGGCCGCCGGGCTTCAGAGCGGCGATGGCCGAGTCGAGCAGCGCGGACTGCAGCGCGGTCAGCTCGGCGACATCCCGTGGGCTCTTCCGCCAGCGCGCCTCCGGGCGGCGACGGAGCGCGCCGAGCCCGGTGCACGGGGCGTCGAGCAGGATGCGGTCGAACGCTTCGGGATGCTCGGCGCCGACGACCGTGCCGTCCAGCTCCCAGACGGGCACCTCCAGCGGCACCGGAGCGAGCGCGCGCCGAACCAGCTCGGCGCGGGCGGGGACCAGCTCGTTCGCGACCAGGGTCGCGCCGCCGGTCAGCGCCTCGGCGGCGAGCAGAGCCGCCTTCCCGCCGGGGCCGGCGCACAAGTCGAGCCAGCGCTCCCCCGGCCGCACCGGCTCCGCGCGGGTCAGCGCGAGGGCGGCCAGCTGCGAGCCCTCGTCCTGCACGCGGATGCGTCCCTCGGTCTTCTCGACGATCCCGAAAGGGTCGCCGCCGCCGACGGTGAAGCCGGGAGGCGAGAAACGGTCGTCGCGGGCGTCGTCCGGCTTGTCGACGAGACCGGGCAGTGCGATGAGGTTGACCCGCGGCGCGGTGTTGTCGGCCTCCAGGAGCTGCTCCAACTCCTCCACCCGGCCCTCGGCGTCGAGCGACCGGCGCAGCGCGCGGACCACCCAGACGGGATGCGAGTACAGCGCCGACAGGCGGTCGTCGTCGTTCTTCGCCCGCGACGCCACCTCATCCCGCCACTCGTCGGGAGTGTGGCGGCCGATCTCGCGCAGCACGCCGTTCACGAAGCCGGTGCCCGAGCGGCTGCCGACGCTGCGCGCCAGCCCGACCGACTCGTTGACCGCCGCGTGCGACGGGACGCGCATCGACAGCAGCTGGTGCGCGCCCAGCCGCAGCACGTCGAGGAGAGGCGGGTCGATCCGCTCGACGTCACGGCCCGCCGCGATGGCGATGACCCGGTCGTAGTAGCCCTGCATCCGCAGCGTGCCGTAGGTCAGCTCGGTGGCGAGGCCGGCATCCGCCGGGGAGAGCCCGGCGCGGGCGATGCGCGTCGGAAGGAGGAGGTTGGCGTAGGCGTCGGAGTCGCTGACGGCCTGCAGCACGTCGAGTGCGACCTGGCGGGCGGGCTGGACGCGGGTCTGCGGCGGACCAGAACGCGGACGGGGCCGACGGTCGCGGTTGCGGTCGTCGCGCGGCGCGTTCATGCGAACACCACCCCGGTCGACCCGGCGGAGGAGGCCGACGCGGAGGCGACTCCACGCAGCCAGTCGGCGGCGGGCATCGCGCGCTTCCCGGCCGGCTGGACGGTGACGAGCTCCAGCGGAGCGGTCCCGGTCCCGACGAGCACCCGCTTGCCGCGCAGCTCGACCGCGCCAGGAGCCACGGGCTCCTCACCGTCGGTCGTCCGCGCTTCGTGCACCTTGAACCGCTCGCCGTCCAGCAGCACGAACGCGCCCGGCTCGGGCGTCACGCCACGCAGCCGCGCGGAGACCCGCTCGGCCGGTTCGGTCAGGTCGAGCCGCGCATCCTCGAGCGTCAGCTTCGGCGCCAGCGTGACTTCACCCTCCTGTGGCGTTGCGACGGCCGTGCCCGCGGCCAGCGCGTCGGCGGTGTCGGCCAGTAGGGCCGCGCCCTCCTGGGCCAGGGCGGAGAGGAGCTCGCCGGCCGTCTCATCCGGGCCGATGGGGCGTCGCAGCTCGGCGTACACATCCCCCGCGTCGAGCTCCGGCACGAGATGGAAGACCGCCGCGCCGGTCTCGGTGTCCCCGGCGATCACGGCGCGCTGCACGGGCGTGGCGCCCCGCCAGCGCGGGAGCAGGGAGAAGTGGAGGTTGACCCAGCCGAGGCGCGGAAGCGACAGCAGCGGCTCGCGCACCAGGCCGCCGTACGCCACCACCACGCCGAGGTCGGGCTGCAGGGCGGCGATGTGCTCGGTCACATTGTCGCCGAGGCGGTTCGCCTTGATCACCGGCAGCCCGAGACGCTCCGCAGCCTCCGCGACGGGCGATGGGGTCAGCACGCGCTTGCGGCCGAGCGGCGCATCCTCACGGGTGACGACGGCGACCACCTCGTGCCGGGCCGCGACGGCCTCCAGGGACGGGAGGGCGACGGCCGGCGTTCCGGCAAAGACGATGCGCATGGAGAAGGTTCTTTCGGTTCGGGACGGCGACCCAGCCTACTCTGCGAAGCTCATGACCGGCCGCGAGCGGCGGCAGCCCGGGGTCGGCTCCTAGAGGATCTCGGGATCGTCGAAGCGCACCCGGAGCGTCGGGGCCGGACGGTAGCCCGGCCGTCCCGCCGGCGCGCGACGACGTCGGGTCGCGTTCTTCACGACGGCGGCACGGACGGACGCCGCGACGTCAGCGCCGTGCGCGTACTCGAACCGCAGCACGGCGCGGACGAGGTCGGGCCCGGAGCGGGCGGCGCGCGCCGACGGACCCTCCGCCTCCACCGGCGCGGGCCCCAGCACGTCGATGAGGAGCGAGCGGTCCACCGCATCCAGCACTTCGGTCACGGTGGCCTCCGACCCGGTGACCGAGGCGAGACGCACCGCGGGCGGGAAGCGCAGCTCGCGGCGGTCCACCAGCTCCTCGTGCGCGAACTCGACCAGGCGCCCGGTCGCGAAGTCGCGCGCCAGCGGTCCCCCGACGCCGACCAGGACGGTCGGGGCGCCGGGTGCGGCGAGCCCGGCCGCGCTCTGCCACCAGCGCAGACAGTCCTCGGCGACGTGCAGGCTCTCGCGCGCCAGCATCCGCTCGCCGTCCAGCAGCAGCACCGCCTGGTACCCGCCCTCGGCGATCGGCTCGGCGCCGCGGGTCGCGACGACGAGCGCGGGCGCCGACCCGACGCGCTGCACGGGATGATCGCCGTCGGCGAGGATGACGCGCGTGCCGGGGAACGCGCGTCCCAGCTCCTCCGCGGTGCGGCCCGAGCCGACGGTGACCAGCCGGAACCGCCGGTGCTCGCAGTGCTCGCACTGCCAGTCGGTCGCGAGCCGGCCGCAGACGGTGCACGACGGCGGCGAGCCCGCCCGCGTCTGGTGCAGCGCGCCCTTGCAGTTCATGCACCGCGCCGCCTGGCCGCAGTTCGCGCAGGCGATCACCGGAGCGTAGCCGGGGCGCCCGACCTGCACGAGCACCGGGCCGCGCGGCCGTCCGCTCTCGCCGTTGAGCGCCTCACGGGCGGCGCGCCAGGCCGTCGACGGGATGCGTGCGGCGCGGGCCATCGGCTCGGGCGCCTGCTGGTTGGCGGTGAGCACCACCTTCGGGGTCTGGATGCGCTCCGGCGCGATGTCGCGCAGCCAGCCGAGCTCCACCAGGCGCTGCGCCTCAACGCTGCGGATGTTGCCGCTCAGCACCAGAGCGCAGCCATCGAGCTCCTGCCGAACGAGGGCGGCATCCCGCGTGTGCACATACGGGCTCAGCGGCTCGGCGTGCAGAGGGTCGCTGTCCTCCCAGACCGCGATCAGGCCGAGCCGCTCGGCGGGGGCGTAAACGACCGAGCGGTTGCCGATGACGATGCGCGGACCGGAGAGCGCCTCCAGGAAGCCGCGGTACCGGTCGGGGTTCGCCTGCCCGGCGTCGGCGCGCACGACCGCGTGCGCGGGAGCGGTGACCGCGAGTGCTGCGGCCAGCTGCTCCAGGTCGCGGTGATCGGGAACGGCGACGATCGCGGTGCGGCCGCCGCGCCAGCAGTCGGCGGCCAGCGCCGCCAGGGTGACCGCCCACTCGCCGACCCAGGTGCCGTCGGGCAGCGGCACGAGGCGCGGGATGGCGCGGAGCGCGATCCGCTCGCCGCGCGCGACCGCATCCTCCAGCACCCGCTCTCCGTACCCGCGCACCGCCACGGCCGCCCCCGACAGCTCCTGAGTTTTTCGGCCCTCCGATGGCGTGTCGGGCGGAAAAACTCCGGAGCTGTCGGCGGCGGCGGATCGCGCCGAGAGCCACGCCTTCTCGACGCGCACCATCCGGCCGGGGACGGCCAGGCGCAGGATGTCGCTCGCCGTACCGGCGCTCCGATCCGCGAGCCGCCGCGCCAGCCGCCACACGCTCGGCGTGAGCACCTGTGCGGGCGAGACGACGGCCTCCAGCGGGCTCAACGTCCCGTCGTACCCGTCGTCCGGCTCGCCGACCTCGACCAGGTAGCCGTCGGCGACACGGCCGGCCGACCGCAAGGGGACGCGCACGCGCACGCCCGGCTGCGCCTCGGCGGCGAGCTCCTCGGGGATGCTGTAGTCGAAGAGGTGGTCGAGCTGCGGGAGCGGCGAGTCGAGGACCACCCGGGCGACCCGTCCGGCCGCCGCCACCGCTAGATCCCCGCGGCCGAGCGCAGGTCGTCGACGCGGTCGAGCCGCTCCCAGGTGAACTCGGGGAGCTCGCGGCCGAAGTGCCCGTAGGTGGCCGTGCGCGCGTAGATCGGGCGGAGCAGGTCGAGGTCGCGGATGATCGCGGCCGGCCGCAGGTCGAAGACGTCGCGGATCGCGCCGATGATGCGCTCCTCCGGAACCTTCGCGGTTCCGAACGTCTCGACGTACAGCCCGACGGGCGCCGCCTTGCCGATCGCGTACGCGATCTGCACCTCGAGCCGGTCGGCGAGGCCTGCGGCGACGGCGTTCTTCGCCACCCAGCGCATGGCGTACGCCGCCGAGCGGTCGACCTTCGACGGGTCCTTGCCCGAGAACGCGCCACCGCCGTGGCGGGAGGCCCCGCCGTAGGTGTCGACGATGATCTTGCGGCCGGTGAGACCCGCGTCGCCCTTGGGGCCGCCGATCTCGAAGCGTCCGGTCGGGTTGATGAGAGTCCGGATGTGCGAGGTCTCGAGCCCGGCGGCGTGCATCACCGGGTTGATGACCTCTTCGATGACCTCCGCCTGCAGCTGCTCATTGGAGACCTGCGGGGCGTGCTGCGTCGACAGCACGACCGTCTGCACCGACTTCGGGACCGCGCCCTCGTAGCCGATGGTCACCTGGGTCTTGCCGTCGGGCCGGAGGTAGTCGAGCGTCCCGTCCTTGCGGACGGACGCGAGGCGCTCCGCGAGTCGATGCGCGAGCCAGATCGGCAGCGGCATGTACTGCGGGGTCTCGGTGGTGGCGTAACCGAACATGATGCCCTGGTCGCCAGCACCCTGACGGTCGAGGTCGTCGTGGCTCTGCTCCGCGCGCGTCTCGAGGGCGTTGTCGACGCCCTGCGCGATGTCGGGCGACTGTGCGCCGATCGACACGGACACGCCGCACTGGGTGCCGTCGAAGCTGACGTCGGACGAGTCGTACCCGATCTCGACCAGCTTGTTGCGCACCAGGGCCGGGATCTCGACGTAGCCGTTCGAGGTCACCTCGCCGGCGACGTGCACGAGACCGGTGGTGACGAGGGTCTCCACGGCGGCCCGGCTGTGCGGGTCGACGGTGAGCAGCGCATCCAGAATGCTGTCGGAGATCTGGTCGCAGATCTTGTCCGGGTGCCCTTCGGTGACGGACTCGGACGTGAAGAGACGCAGATCTGCCATTGTTCTCCCTGGTCGACGGGGCGCTTGTCTCACGACCGGATTCCTCCGGCGCAAGCGTGTTTACGCGATGACGTCGAGGATACGGTCGGCCACCGACAGCTTGCTGCCCGAGGCCTCCATTACTATATCGCCGCCCTTGCGCAGGACCACGACCTCATTGCTCTCCGTTGCGAAGCCCTGCGACCAGCCCACCTGATTGAGCACGAGGAAGTCGCTGCCCTTGGCGGCGAGCTTGGTGCGGCCGAGCTCGATGAGGGCCTGCGGGTCCGGCTCGGTCTCGGCCGCGAACCCGACGACGACCTGGTCGTCGCGCTTGTGCGCGGAGAGCCCGGCGAGGATGTCGGGGTTGGCCACCAGCTCCAGCGTCAGGGTGTCGCCGTGGTCCGACTTCTTGATCTTGGCCTCGCGGGTCTCGGCCGGACGGTAGTCGGCGACGGCCGCTGTCATGATGACGACGTCGGCGGCGCGGGCAGCCTCCTCGACCGCCTCTTGCAGTTCGAGCGCGGTCTGCACCTCGATGAGCTCGACGCCCTCCGGCGGTTCCACCTCGAGGTGCGCGGCGATCAGCACCACGTCGGCGCCGCGAGCCTGCGCGGCGCTGGCGATGGCGACCCCCTGTCGACCGCTCGACCGGTTGCCGAGAAAGCGGACGGGATCGAGCGGCTCGCGCGTCCCCCCGGCGGTGATGACCACGCGCTTCCCGGCGAGGTCCACGCCGCCGCGTGGGCGCCGGGCGGCCTCGTTGGCGCGGCGTCGCTCGGAGAGCACCACCACGTCGTTCACCGCAGGAGCCTCGGCCGCGGACCCCGCGGGAAGGGCGGCGGGCGCGTCAGCGGGGGCTTCGACCGCGCGCGGCATCGCCCCGGCGGCACGCAGGGCGGCCCGGACGATGACCTCCGGCTCCTCCATGCGGCCGGGGCCGGAGTCGGCGCCGGTCAGCTGACCGCTCGCCGGCCCGACGACCGTGACGCCGCGGCTGCGCAGGGTTGCGATGTTCGCGACCGTGGCCGGGTTGCGCCACATCTCCGTGTGCATCGCGGGCGCGATGACCAGAGGCGCGGTGGACGCGAGGACGGTGTTGCCGAGCAGGTCGTCGGCCAGGCCGGCGGCGAGCTTCGCGATGGTGTTCGCGGTCGCCGGGGCGATCACGATCAAGTCGGCGGACTGGCCGATCGCGACGTGACGGACCTCGGCGACGCCCTCGTACAGGTCGGTCGCGACCGGGTTGCGGCTGATCGCCTCGAGCGTCGGTCGCCCGACGAACCGCAGAGCGGCCTCCGTCGCGACCACGTGCACCGAGTGACCCTCGAGGACCAGGGCGCGGATGACACCGACGGCTTTATACGCAGCGATGCCGCCGGTCACTCCGACGACGATGGTCAATCGTGGGCTCAACGGCGGCACCTCTCCTCGGCCGGGGCCTCCCGGCTGCGGTCGTCCTGCGGTGTTGTCTTCTGCCTCTGTCTTACTCGGCGGCGATCGGCTTCAGGACGAGCTTGTCCTCGTTGATCTCGTGGAGCGCGACCGACAGCGGCTTGTCGTCGACGGACGAGTCGACCAGCGGGCCGACGTTGTCGAACAGGCTGCCCTCGTGGAGGTCGGCGTAGTAGTCGTTGATCTGGCGGGCCCGCTTGGACGCGAAGATCACGAGCGCGTACTTGGACTCGACGCGCGACAGGAGGTCGTCGATGGGCGGGTCGATGATGCCGTTGTTGCTGGTGGCCATGGATGCTCCTTGCTCTGGGCGATCGGGCGCTGAGCCGGATCGGACGACCGCGAGAGGCGGCCGAGGACGGTGGGCGCGCCGGCGACGGCGCGGAGGAAGGTCATGGACGCGCTGGCGCCGCACGGACCTTCATCAAGTCTACGACCTCGCGGGCCGCCTCGGCGACGTCGTGGTTGACGACCTTGTAGTCGAACTCGTCCTGGGCGGCCAGCTCGACCTTTGCCGTCTCCAGACGCCGCTGCTGCTCGGCCGCATCCTCCGTGCCACGCCCGATGAGGCGCCGCACCAGTTCGTCCCAGGTCGGCGGGAGGAGGAAGATCAGGCGGGCCTCCGGCATCGACTCGCGCACCTGGCGGGCGCCCTGGAGGTCGATCTCCAGCAGCACGCTGCGTCCGGCGGCGAGGGCTTTCTCGATCGGAGCGCGCGGCGTGCCGTAGCGGTAGGCGTTGTGCACGGTGGCGTGCTCGAGCAGCTCGCCGGCGGCGATCATCCGGTCGAACTCGGCGTCATCGACGAAGTAGTAGTTGATCCCGTCGACCTCGCCCGGGCGCGGCGCACGCGTGGTCGCGGAGACCGACAGCAGCACGTCGGGATAGTGCTCCCGGATGTAAGTGGAGACGGTGCCCTTGCCGACCGCGGTCGGACCGGCCAGCACGACCAGCCGGTTGCGCTGGCGCGCGCTGCGGTTCTCGCGCTCGATGAGGTACTGGCGCAGCCGGAGCCGCTGGTGGCGCCCCAGGCCGCCGAGGCGCTTCGCAGGCGAGATGGCGAGGCGGTCCAGGGCCTCCTTCATCTTCGTCGTGCCGATGGCGGGCACGCTGAGCAGGAACTCGGTCACGCGCAGGCGCCCCTCGACGCCCTCCGGGTCGGCGGTCGCGCGGTCGAGCACGACGAGCGGCGATACCTCGCGCGAGGCGATCGCGGCCTTCACCGCGGCACGAGCACGGCGCGCGGCGACGGCGGCCTGCGAGGCGGCCTGACGGTCGACCTCGGGCGGTGCAGGGCGCAGGGAGGCAGCCTCCCGGGTGGATGCGGCCTCAGACATGCGCGGACCGCACCTCCTCGGCGCGACGCGCGATCGCGTCGGCCAGACCCGCGGGCCCTGCCGTGAGGAGCCCGCGCGACTCGCTGACGATCACACCGGTCGCGAGCGAACCGAACAGCCGCGGCGCGTCCTCGACCCGGGCGCCCTGGTGCCCGAATCCGGGCGCGAGCACCGGGAGTGCAGGTGTCCGCTCCCCCGCCGTCGCCACATCGATCCCGTAGTGGGCGAGCTCGACGGTCGCGCCGAGCACCAGCCCGACCGATCCGAAGGGCGCGCCGCCCGGCTGCTCCTGATTGAACGAATGCACGTCTTCGATGATCGCACGAGCGACAGACTGTCCCGCCCGAGGCCCGGAGCGGACGACGGCCTGCTGCACATCCGCCGCCTCCGGGTTGGAGGTCGCGGCCAGGACGAAGAGTCCCTTGCCGGCCCGCTCCCCCAGCGCCATGGCGTCGGCGAGCGACCCGACCCCCTGGTAGGCGGCGACGGTCATCGCGTCGGCCTCCAGAGGAGACCCGGGAGTCAGCCACGCCTCCGCGTAGGCCGTGACGCTCGTTCCGATGTCGCCGCGTTTGACGTCGGCGATCACCAGGAGACCGGCGGCACGAGCGGCGGCCAGCACCTGCTCCAGCGCGCCGTAGCCCGCGGCGCCGAAACGCTCGAAGAAGGCCACCTGCGGCTTGACGATCCCCGCCCGGCCGGCTGCGGCCTCCACCACCGTCAGCCCGAAGGAGCGGAGGCCGTCGGCCGACGCCGGGAGCCCCCAGGCCTCGAGCAGGTGCGCGTGCGGGTCGATGCCGACGCACAGCCGCCCCTCCTCGGCGAACACCCCCGCGAGGCGCTCCCCGAACCGCGCCCGGCGCCCGGCCGACGGCTCCTGAGTTTTTCGGCCCGCCACCGGCGTGTCGGACGGAAAAACTCCGGAACTGTCGGCTGCGGGAGCGGGGGTCGTCATGCTCGGGCGGCCCTCTCGACGGCGTACTCCTGGAGGGACTTCACGTCGAAGCCCTCGCGGATGGCGTCCAGCGACGCGACAGCGGCGCTGAGCTCGGCGATGGTCGTGAAGAGCGGCTTGTCCGCCGCGACCGCCGCGGCACGGATCTCGTACCCGTCGGCGCGGGCGGACCGCCCGCTCGGGGTGTTGATCACCACATCCACCTCGGCACGGTTGATGATGTCGACGATCGAGTCGCCGCCGCTCTCCTGTGCCTCGCTGTGCTTGCGCACGATGCGCGCCGCGATCCCGTTGCGGTTCAGCACCTCGGCCGTTCCCTCGGTCGCGACGATCTCGAAGCCGAGCTGGTGCAGCCGGAGCACCGGGAGCACAACAGCCCGCTTGTCGCGGTCGGAGACGGACACGAACGCCGTCCCGCCGAGCGGCATGCCGCCGTACGCGGCCGACTGGCTCTTCGCGAACGCCGTCGGGAAGTCCTTGTCGATGCCCATGACCTCACCGGTCGAGCGCATCTCCGGGCCGAGCACCGAGTCGACGACGGTGCCCTCCTTCGTCCGGAACCGCTTGAACGGCAGCACGGCCTCCTTCACGGCGACAGGCGAATCCATCGGGATGCGCGAGCCGTCCTGATCGGGCAGCAGGCCCTCGGCGACCAGGTCGGCGATCGTCTCGCCCACCATGATGCGCGAGGCCGCCTTGGCGAGCGGGATGCCGAGCGCCTTCGAGACGAACGGCACCGTCCGCGACGCGCGCGGGTTGGCCTCGAGCACGTAGAGCACGCCCGCGCCGATCGCGAACTGCACGTTCAGCAGGCCGCGCACGCCGATGCCCTCGGCGATCTTCCGTGTGGCCTCGCGCACGCGGTCGATCTCGCGGCGGCCGAGCGTGATCGGCGGGAGGGTGCACGACGAGTCGCCCGAGTGGACACCGGCCTCCTCGATGTGCTCCATCACGCCGCCGATGTACAGCCGCTCGCCGTCGAACAGGGCGTCGACGTCGATCTCGATCGCGTCGTCGAGGAAGCGGTCGACCAGCAGTGGATGCGACGGGCCGACGATGCCCTGGCCCGCGACCCGCTCGAAGTAGTCGGCGAGCGACGCGCTGTCGTACACGATCTCCATGCCGCGACCGCCGAGAACGAAGCTCGGACGCACCAGCACCGGGTAGCCGATCTGCTCGGCGACGTGCGAAGCGCTCGGGAAGTCGACGGCGGTGCCGTTGCGCGGCGCGACCAGGCCGGCGTCGTCGAGGATCCCGGAGAACAGTCCGCGCTCCTCCGCCAGGTCGATGGCCTCCGGCGTGGTGCCGAGGATCGGGACGCCCGCGGCCTCGAGGCCCTTCGCGAGCCCCAGCGCCGTCTGGCCGCCGAGCTGCACGACCACGCCGACGAGCTCGCCGGACTGCGACTCCGCGTGGATGATCTCCAGCACGTCCTCCAGCGTCAGCGGCTCGAAGTAGAGCCGGTCGCTGGTGTCGTAGTCGGTCGACACCGTCTCGGGGTTGCAGTTGATCATGATCGTCTCGAACCCGGCGTCGTGCAGCGCGAACGACGCGTGCACGCACGAGTAGTCGAACTCGACGCCCTGCCCGATGCGGTTCGGACCGGAGCCCAGGATGACGACCTTGCGCTTGTCGCTCGGCTCCACCTCGGTCTCCAGGTCGTAGCTGGAGTAGTGGTACGGCGTGAGCGCCGGGAACTCGCCCGCGCAGGTGTCCACCGTCTTGTACACCGGCCGGACGCCGAGGATGTGGCGCACTTCGCGCACGTCGGCCTCGCCGAAGCCGCGCAGCTCGCCGATCTGCGCGTCCGAGAACCCGTGGTCCTTGGCGTAGCGCAGCGTGTCGGTGTCGAGCGTCGGGGCGTCGCGGATCTGGTCGGCGACCTCGTTGATCAGGACGATCTGGTCGATGAACCAGGGGTCGATCTTCGTGGCCTCGAACACCTGCTCCGGCGTCGCGCCGAGGCGCAACGCCTGCTGGACGTCGACGATGCGGCCGTCGGTCGGCGTCGCGATCGAGTCGAGCAGCTCGTCCACGGTGCGCGTCTGCGGCCCCCAGTGGAACGACGAGCCGCGCTTCTCGAGCGACCGGAGCGCCTTCTGCAGCGCCGAGCTGAAGCTGCGGCCGATGGCCATCGCCTCGCCGACCGACTTCATGGTCGTCGTCAGCGTCGGGTCGGCGGCCGGGAACTTCTCGAACGCGAACCGCGGGACCTTGACGACGATGTAGTCGAGCGTCGGCTCGAAGCTCGCCGGGGTCACCTTGGTGATGTCGTTCGGGATCTCGTCCAGGCGGTAGCCGATGGCGAGCTTCGCCGCGATCTTCGCGATCGGGAAGCCGGTCGCCTTCGACGCGAGCGCCGAGGAGCGGGAGACGCGCGGGTTCATCTCGATGACGATGATGCGGCCGTTCTCCGGGTTCACCGCGAACTGGATGTTGCAGCCGCCGGTGTCGACACCCACCGCGCGGATGATGTCGATGCCGATGTCGCGCATCCGCTGGTACTCGCGGTCGGTCAGCGTGAGCGCCGGGGCGACCGTGATCGAGTCGCCGGTGTGCACGCCGACCGGGTCGACGTTCTCGATGGAGCAGACGACGACCGTATTGTCGGCCGTGTCGCGCATGAGCTCGAGCTCGTACTCCTTCCAGCCGAGGATCGACTCCTCCAGGAGCACCTCGCTGGTCGGGCTCTGGTGGATGCCGTCGCCGGCGATGCGGCGGAGCTCCTCCGGGGTGTGCGCGAAGCCCGAGCCGAGTCCGCCCATCGTGAACGAGGGCCGGACCACGAGCGGGTAGCCGAGGTCCTCGGCGAACTCGAGGGCCTCATCCACCGTGTGGGCGATGTGGGAGCGCGCGACCTCGGCGCCCGCCTCCACGACGAGCTCCTTGAAGATCTGGCGGTCCTCGCCCTTCTGGATCGCCTCGAACTTCGCGCCGATCAGCTCGACGCCGTACTTCTCGAGGATGCCGTGCTCATGCAGCTGCATGGCCGCGTTGAGCGCCGTCTGTCCGCCCAGGGTCGGGAGGATCGCGTCCGGGCGCTCCTTGGCGATGATCGTCTCGATGACCGGCCAGGTGATCGGCTCGACGTAAGTCGCGTCGGCGAAGTCGGGGTCGGTCATGATCGTCGCCGGGTTGGAGTTGACGAGGATGACGCGGACGCCCTCCGCCTTCAGCACGCGGCAGGCCTGGGTGCCGGAGTAGTCGAATTCGACCGCCTGGCCGATGACGATCGGCCCGGAGCCGATGACCAGGACCGAATTAATGTCGTTGCGTTTAGGCATTCTGATCTCGCTTGTCTGTTTGAACCTCGGTCGCAAGCTCCCTCGGCGCTGGGTTCGCAGGACCGCTCCGCGCTCCTCTTGAGCTCCACCGCGCGCGTTTGGGCATCAGGCGTTCTCCTGGTTCTCGGTGCCGGCGGACTGGTCGGCGTGCTGAGCGCGCACCATGTCCAGGAAGCGGTCGAAGAGGTAGTTGGCGTCGTGCGGGCCCGCGGCCGCCTCGGGGTGGTACTGCACGCTGAAGGCGTTCAGGTCGAGGCAGTTCAGGCCCTCGACGACGTTGTCGTTGAGGGAGAAGTGGCTCACCTCGACGCGGCCGAAACCGGCAGGCGAGTCGAAGGACGCGTCGATCGGCGCCTTCACCGCGAAGCCGTGGTTCTGCGCGGTGATCTCCACACGGCCTGTGCGCTTGTCGAGCACCGGCTGGTTGATCCCGCGGTGGCCGAACGGCAGCTTGTAGGTGTCGAGGCCGAGCGCGCGGCCGAGCAGCTGGTTGCCGAAGCAGATGCCGAAGTACGGCAGCCCGGCGCGCAGCGTCTCCTGCAGGAGCGCGACATGCTTGTCGGAGGCCTGGGGGTCGCCGGGGCCGTTCGAGAAGAACAGTGCCGAGACGCCGAGGTCGAGCACATCCTGCGCGGACACCTGCTGCGGGAGGACGTGGACGTCGAGCCCGCGGGCGGCGAGGTTCTCCAGCGTGGACTTCTTCACGCCGAGGTCGAGGACGGCCACCGAGCCGACCTTCTCGCCGACGGCCGGGACGGTGTACGGCTCGATCGTCGACACCTCGGCCGACAGGTTGCGGCCCTTCATGGGCGCTCCGGCGAGCACCAGATCCAGCTGCTCGCTGTCGCTCAGCGCGAAGTCGTCGCCGGAGAAGACGCCGGCGCGCATGGCACCGGCCGAGCGGATGTGACGGGTCACGGCGCGCGTGTCGATGCCGCTGATCCCGACGACGCCCTGGGCGACGAGGTCGTCGTCGAGGCTCCGCTGGGCGCGGAAGTTGGAGACGACGCGGCTGGGCTCGCGCACGACGTAGCCGGCGACCCAGATCTGGCGCGACTCCATGTCCTCGTCGTTCGTGCCGGTGTTGCCGATGTGCGGCGCCGTCATGAGGACGATCTGGCCCGCGTACGACGGGTCGGTCAGCGTCTCCTGGTACCCGGTCATCCCGGTGGCGAACACGGCCTCGCCGAGCGTGCGCCCACGGGCGCCGTAGGCCCGGCCGACGTACCGTTTTCCGTCTTCGAGGACGAGCACTGCGGGTTCTGCAGCGAGCACGTCACACCTCCTTGTCGTTCGGGCGGTCGACGCCCGTCGTGTCGTCGCCGGTGGTCTCCGCACCGGCCGTGCCTGCGGTGTCCGACCGCGGCACGAGATCTTCGATGGCCGCGGCGAGCTGCGCGCGGCCGGCCGGGTCGACGACCCGGACGTAGCTGTCGGCGGCGGTGCCGCCGCTGGTGGTCCAGCCGAGGCGGAGCAGGCCGTCCTTCTCGACGACGCGGTCGATGGCGACGCTCGCGGCGCCGATGCCGGTGACGACGGCGGCCGGGATGAACACCGGCTGCTCCCCCGTCACCGCGAGCTCGACGCCCTCCGGCCGGACGGTCACCGTCGCCGTCCCGCGGAACGCAAGCCCCGGCAGGGTGAGCCGCTCCAGGGGCTGACCGGCGCGGGTCGTCGCGACGTACAGCACCTCGGTGGAGGCGGTCGGCGCGCTCAGCGTTCCCGGGGTGGAGTAGCCGCCGCCGGATGCCGTGTCGCGCCGCACGCGCCGGCGCCAGCCGACGACCGCCAGTGCGAGCACGATGACGACGACCGCGAGGATCCCGAGGGTGGGGAGCACCTTATCCATGCGCCGTCACCCCCGCTCCGGCGGCCAGACGCCCGGCGTCGACCACGGTGCCGTCGAGCACGGTCGCCCGGCCCTGGTGGAAGGTCGCCACGACACGTCCGGGCAGCGTCAGCCCGAGGTAGGGCGAGTTGACGCCCTTGCCCGCGAGGTCGCCGGTCGAGAACGTGCGCGACGCGGTCGGGTCGTAGAGGAAGAGGTTCGCCGCAGCGCCCGCGGCCAGCGGCGCGCCGTGGCCGTCCAGCCGGCCGATCTTCGCCGGGGTGGCGGACAGGACGCGCGCGATGTCGGCCCAGCCGAGCATCCCGTTGTCCACGACCGACGCCTGCACCACCGAGAGCGCCGACTCGAGGCCGACCATGCCGAACGCGGCGGCATCCCACTCGCAGTCCTTCGACTCGACGGGATGCGGAGCGTGGTCGGTGGCGACGATGTCTATCGTGCCGTCGGCGAGGCCGGCGCGGAGCGCCTCGACGTCCTCCCGGCTGCGCAGCGGCGGGTTCACCTTGTAGCGCGCGTCATAACCGGTCGCCAGCTCCTCGGTGAGAGCGAGATGATGCGGGGTGACCTCGGCGGTCACGTCGATGCCGCGGGCCTTCGCCCAGCGGATCACGTCGACGCTACCGGCCGTCGAGACGTGGCAGACGTGCAGGCGCGAGCCGACGTGCTCGGCGAGGAGCACATCCCGGGCGATGATCGACTCCTCGGCCACCGCCGGCCAGCCCGCCAGACCCAGCTCGCCCGAGAGCGCGCCCTCGTTCATCTGGGCGCCCTCGGTCAGGCGCGGCTCCTGCGCGTGCTGGGCGATGACGCCGTCGAACGCCTTCACGTACTCCAGCGCCCGGCGCATCAGCAGCGGGTCGGAGACGCACTTGCCGTCGTCGGAGAACACCCGGACACGGGCACGGGACTGCGCCATCGCGCCCAGCTCGGCGAGGCGCTCGCCCGCGAGTCCCACCGTCACGGCGCCGATCGGGCGGACGGTCGCGTAGCCGGCGGCCTCGCCCAGGCTCAGCACCTGCTCCACCACGCCAGCGGTGTCGGCCACCGGCGACGTGTTCGCCATGGCGAACACCGCCGTGAAACCGCCCGCGGCCGCGGCGCGCGTACCGGTCAGGACGGTCTCGCTCTGCTCGTAGCCGGGCTCGCGCAGGTGCGTGTGCAGGTCGACCAGTCCGGGCAGCGCGAGCAGCCCGTCCGCGTCGATCGCCGTCGCGCCCGCAGCGCTCAGCCCGGTACCGGTCTCCACGATCCGGCCGCCCTCGACCAGAAGGTCGGTCCGGGTGCCGTCGGCCAGCGTCGCGCCGCCGATCAGGAATCTCTCGTCCACACTCACCTCACACCGCCGGGCCGTACCTGTTCGGGACCTGCACCCGACAGCAGCAGGTACAGGGCTGCCATCCGCACGGAGACGCCGTTCGCGACCTGCTCCCGGACCGTCGAGCGCGGGGAGTCCGCGGCCGCGGCCGAGATCTCCAGCCCGCGGTTCATCGGTCCCGGGTGCATCACAATGCTATCGGCCCGCAGCCGGCCCAACCGTTCCTCGTCCAGCCCCCAGCGTCGCGTGTATTCGCGTGTGGTCGGGAAGAACGCGGCGTTCATCCTCTCGGCCTGGATGCGGAGCATCATCACGACGTCGGGTCCCTCCGCGATCGCCGCGTCGAGGTCGTAGCCGACCGTGGCCGGCCAGCCGGACACATCCACCGGCAGCAGGGTCGGCGGTGCGACCAGCGTGACGTGGGCGCCGAGCGTGCGCAGCAGCCACACGTTCGAGCGCGCGACGCGCGAGTGGAGGATGTCGCCGACGATCGCGACGCTCACGCCGTCGAGGTCCTTGCCGCGCGATGCGGTGCCGTGGAGGCGGCGGCGCATCGTGAACGCGTCGAGCAGCGCCTGGGTCGGGTGCTCGTGCGTGCCGTCGCCGGCGTTGACGATGCCCGCGTCGATCCAGCCGCTCGCCGCGAGCGTCTGCGGAGCGCCGGACGACCCGTGACGGATCACCACGGCGTCCGCGCCCATCGCCTGCAGCGTCTGGGCGGTGTCCTTGAGGCTCTCGCCCTTCGAGACGCTGGAGCCCTTCGCCGAGAAGTTGATCACATCGGCCGAGAGGCGCTTCGCGGCGGCCTCGAACGAGATGCGCGTTCGCGTGGAGTCCTCGAAGAACAGGTTGACGACGGTCTTGCCGCGCAGGGTCGGGAGCTTCTTGACCTCGCGGTCCTGCACATCCGCCATGTCCTCGGCGATGTCGAGCAGCCGGATGGCGTCCTCGCGCGGGAGGTCGCGGGTGGAGAGCAGGTGCCTCATGCGTCGGCCTCCTGCGTCGCGTTCGGTTCGGCGTTCGGGTCCTCGATGGTGACCGACTCGTCGCCGTCCACGTCGGCGAGCCGCACGTAGATACGCTCCGACGCGGCCGACGGCAGGTTCTTGCCCACGAAGTCGGCGCGGATCGGCAGCTCGCGATGGCCGCGGTCGACCAGCACCGCGAGGCGTACGGCCCGGGGGCGGCCGAGGTCGCTCACCGCGTCCAGGGCTGCGCGGATGGTCCGGCCCGAGAACAGCACGTCGTCGACCAGCACGACGGTCTTGCCGTCGATCGGGCCGGGCAGTGAGGTGGGCTGCGGCGTGCGCGTGGGATGCCGCGAGAGGTCGTCGCGGTACATGGTCACGTCGAGCGCGCCCACGATGTCCGCCGGCAACGCGATGGCCGCCGGTTCGATGCGCTGGATGTTCTCGGCGATCCGCCGCGCGAGCACGACGCCGCGGGTCGGGATCCCGAGGATCACCAGGTCGTCCGTTCCCCGGTTGGACTCCAGGATCTCGTGAGAGATCCGAGTCAACGCCCGGGCGATGTCAGCCTGTTGCAGCACGGTGCGCGCTGTCATGCCGACCTCCTTCCCCGCCTCACAGGACGGCTCTTAAAGGATGCCTACGTCGCCCACCCTATCAGCCTCCCGCCGCCAGTCGCCGCCGTCCCCCACTCCGAAAACGGAGGAGTCCGCGGGTGTCCGCCCTTCGTATCCCCTCCCTTTCCCGCCGACACTCCGGGCGGGACGTCGGAAGTCCTCCGTTTCTCCGCAGCGCCCGCCAACCGGCAGGGATGGGCGAAACGGAGGAGACGGGAGGCGACACGCCGCCGGGATGCACGAAACGGAGGAGCCGGCGGGCTTGCACCCGGCGATCTCCCCCGTTTCAGACGGGGTCAATGGTCGGCGAGGAACGCGGTGAACGCCTTCTTGTCCGTGACGCCGCCGGGATACTGCTTGCCGTTCACGAGCACGGTCGGCGTCCCCTTGATCGTGTCGAGCACCTTGGTGCCGTCGACCTCGATCGGGCCCTTCTGGGAGTGCGCGGTGTTCGCCTGCGCCCACGCCTGGTACGGCCCGCTGTCGGCCAGGCACGACGTGATGTCCCCCGCACCGGCGTCGCTCGCGCGCTTCGCAAGCTGCTTGTCGGTGAGCCCGTCGGAGTTCTCCTCCGGCTGGTCGGTGAACAGCGCCTGGTAGAACGGCAGCACCGCGCTCCGGTCCGTCACGGCGACGCAGGTCAGCGCCGCGGCCGCCCTGGTCGAGTATCCGGTGCCGTTCGATGCGGCGTCGAGGAAGGTCAGAGGGTGCAAGCGGAGGGTGATCGACCCGTCGTCGACGGCCTTCGCCAGCGTCCCGCCGTTCGTCTGCTCGAACGCGCCGCACACCGGGCACATCGCGTCGAACCAGATGTCGACCTTCTTCTCGCCGTCGCCCGCCGTGATGAAGCCTCCGTCGAAGTCGACAGCGCCGTCCGTGCCGGTCGGCGGCTTGTCGGTGGCCACCGGGACATTGGATGCTCCGCCCAACAGCGAGCACGCCGCGACGCCGGAGACGATGCCGACCGCCAGTACGGCGGCAGCCGCCGCGCGGGCGACCCGGCGACGCAGGCTCGTCCGCACGCCGCTCATACCGACCTCGTTTGGGCGATCTTGGCGAGCAGTCCGTTCACGAAACCGGCCGAGTCATCCGTCGAGAGCACCGTGGCCGCCTCGACCGCCTCGGAGATCGCGACGCCCTCGGGCACCTCGTCGTTGAACAGAACCTCCCACACGCCGATGCGCAGGATCGCGCGGTCGACGGCGGGCATGCGCGCCAGCGTCCAGCCCTGCGCGTACGTCTCGATCAGCTCGTCGATCTCATCCTCGTGCTCGATGACCCCGTCGAGGATCTCGCGCGCATACAGCCACGACGCCTCACGCGCAGGCTCGTTCGCCGCGCGCTCGGCCTCGGTCGCCAGCGCCTGCCGGAGCGGCGTCTGCCGCAGGTCGGCGCTGTAGAGCACGTCGAGCGCGCGCTTGCGCGCCTTCGTCCGAGCGCTCATTCAGTCGTTGACGCGGCCGAGGTAGTCGCCCGTGCGGGTGTCGACCTTGACCTTGGTGCCGGTCTCGAGGAACAGCGGGACCTGGATCTGGTAGCCGGTCTCGACCGTCGCGGGCTTGGTGCCGCCGGTGGAGCGGTCGCCCTGCAGGCCCGGCTCGGTGTAGGTGATCTCGAGAACGACGGAGGCGGGGAGCTCGACGTACAGAGGCGAGCCCTCGTGCAGCGCGACCGTCACGTTCTGGTTCTCGAGCATGAAATTGGCGGCGTCGCCGACGACCGGGCCCGGGATGGTGATCTGGTCGTAGTCGGACGTGTCCATGAACACGAAGTCGGCGCCGTCCTGGTACAGGTACTGGTAGTCGCGGCGGTCGACGTTGGTGATCTCGATCTTGGCGCCTGCGTTGTAGGTGCGGTCGACCGTCTTGCCTGTCGTGACGTTCTTCAGCTTGGTGCGGACGAACGCGCCGCCCTTGCCCGGCTTGACGTGCTGGAACTCGATCACGGTCCAGAGCTGTCCGTCGATGCTGAGGACGACGCCGTTCTTGATGTCAGCGGTTGAGGCCAAGGGGATGTTTCCGTTCGCTCGATGAGAAGTTTCGGGTGGTGCCGGCTTCGCTACGGGAAGCGGCCCACGGTCGGCCGCGCACGGCGGCCCCCAGAGATTCTAGACGTCAGCGGGCGTTTCGGCGAATGAACGCGAGCGCCAGCCGGTACGACTCGAAGCCGAACCCGGCGATGACGCCGGTCGCCACAGCGCTCAGCACGCTGGTGTGGCGGAACTCCTCCCGGGCGTGCGGATTCGACAGGTGCACCTCGATCACGGTGCCTCCCGCCTTCGTCACGAGCGACACCGCATCCCGCACGGCGTAGGAGTAGTGCGTCCACGCCCCGGCGTTCAGGATGACGGGCGCACCCGTGTCCGCCGCTTCATGCAGCCAGCGAAGCAGCTGGCCCTCGTCGTCGGTCTGGCGCAGGTCGATGGTGTCGTCGCCGGCGTCCTGCGCGAGGACGACGCGCAGGTCATCGAGGGTGCCGGAGCCGTAGACGTCGGGCTCGCGGGTGCCGAGGCGCCCGAGATTGGGGCCGTTGAGGACGAGGATGCTCGTCATGTCACTCCTCCCCGTCCTTGAGCGGGCGCACGCGTACCGCCGACCAGGTGTCGTCGACCGCGATGTTGCTCACGCCACGCCAACCGTAGGCGCGGGCCTCGCCCGCGACCACGTCGCGGTTGACGTCAGCGCGCCCGCCCTTCGGGTACACGACCCAGACGGCGCGCGCTCCGGATGCCACCGGCAGCTGCTCGGCGTAGCGCGCCAGCAGGTCGTCGCGCGTCCGGACCACGCTCACCACGATCGCGGCGGACTCCACCGGCGCCTCGGTCGCACCGTCCGGGAGCGCGCCCAGCAGTGCGCGGTCGCCGTCCTCTGCGACCACCAGCGCGATCCCGTCGCCGGGCTTCGCCTGGAACCTCTGCAGCACGGTCTTCTCGCTCACGAGCCCACCTCCTGGTATGCGGCGAACAGCAGGCTCTGATCGGGGCCGGCCAGCACGGTGGGCCGGGCGACGTCGTCGAGCACGATGAACCGCAGCATACTGCCCCGGGCCTTCTTGTCGCGCTGCATCGTGGCGAGCAGGGTCTGCCAGCGGCCCAGCGGATACGACACCGGTAGGGTCAGCGACTCCAGGATGCGGCGGTGCCGGTCGACGACCTCGTCGCTCAGCCGCCCGCTCAGCCGGGCGAGCTCCGCCGCGAAGACCATCCCGACGGAGACGGCGGCGCCGTGGCGCCACTGGTACCGCTCGGCGTGCTCGATGGCGTGCCCGAGGGTGTGGCCGTAGTTGAGGATCTCGCGGAGCCCCTGCTCGGTGAAATCCTCCCCCACGACCCGCGCCTTGATGCCGATGGACAGCTCCACCAGCCGGCGCAGTTCCGGCGTCTCGGGGTCGGTCGCCCGGTCGACGTCGGCCTCGATGATGTCCAGGATCTCCGGCTCGGCGATGAACCCGTACTTCACGACCTCCGCGAAGCCGGCGAGGATCTCGTTCTTCGGCAGGGATGTGAGCGTGTCGAGGTCGCAGATCACGGCGTCCGGCGCGTAGAACGCCCCGACGAGGTTCTTGCCCTCCGCGGTGTTGATGCCGGTCTTGCCGCCGACCGCCGCATCCACCATCCCGAGCAGCGTCGTCGGGACCTGGATCAGCTTCACGCCGCGCAGCCAGGTCGCGGCCACGAATCCGGCCAGATCGGTGACGGCACCGCCGCCGAACCCGATGACGGCGTCCGATCGGGTGAAGTCGGCCTGCCCCATGATGCCCCAGAGGAACGACGCCACCTCTACGCGCTTGGCCGCCTCCGCGTCCGGCACCTCGGCGAGCAGCACCTCGTAGCGCCCGACGAGCGACTCGCGCAGTTCGGCGGCCGCAGCGCCCAGCGTCGGCGGGTGCACGACGAGCACCTTGTTGACCGCGTTCCCGAGGTGGTCGGCGAGTTCCAGCCGGAGTCCGCGGCCCACGATCACCGGGTACGGATGCGCACCCGGGACCAGGATCTCGGTGGGGGCGTCGGTCATGCGTGTCCTTCCTTCTGCGACTCGACCCAGGTCGCGATCTCCTCGACGATGGTGTCGATGGGACGGGACGAGGTGTCGGCCGTGTAGTCGGCGAGCGAGTGGTAGAGGTCGCTACGCGCGGCGACGAGGCGCTTCCACGACTCGAGGTCGGTCACCAGCGGCCGCTTGGAGTTGTCGATGCGGCGGGCGATCGCCTCCGGGCGCACGGTCAGCAGCACCACGCGGGTCTCGGCCAGGTCCGCCTGCGTCGCGGGGTCGAGCACGGCTCCCCCGCCGAGCGAGACGACACCCGGTTCGCGCACCGCCTCGGCGACGGCAGCTCGCTCCAGCTGGCGGAAGTACGGCTCCCCGTGCTCGGCGAAGAGAGCAGGGATGGGGCCGTGCTGCGCCACCACGACGGCGTCCGTGTCCACGAACGGCAGGTGCAGCCGGCGCGCCAGACGCTTGCCGACCCGCGTCTTGCCGGCCGCGGGCGGGCCGATCAGGACGACGGGCGTCGTGAGCTCGGACGACACGGCGTCAGGCGTAGGGGGCGCTGACGCGCTCGGTCGTGAGGTTCTCCGGGATGCTGGCCAGGTACGCGTGGAGGTTGCGGGCCGTCTCGCCGATCGAGTCGCCGCCGAACTTCTCGAGCACGGCGTTCGCGAGGACGAGAGCGACCATGGCCTCCGCCACGACTCCCGCGGCCGGAACCGCGCAGACGTCGGAGCGCTGGTGGTGCGCCGGTGCGGCCTCGCTGGTCGCCACATCCACTGTGCGCAGCGCGTGCGGGACGGTCGCGATCGGCTTCATGCCGGCGCGGACGCGGAGCACGCCGCCGGTGCTCATTCCGCCCTCGGTGCCGCCCGCCTTGTCGCTGGTGCGCGCGATCGTGCCGTCAGCGGCGACGAGCTCGTCGTGCGCCTCCGACCCGCGACGCGTCGTGGTGAGGAACCCGTCGCCGATCTCGACACCCTTGATCGCCTGGATGCCCATGAGCGCCGCGGCGAGCTGTGCGTCGAGCTTGCGGTCCCAGTGGACGTGCGAGCCGAGCCCCGGCGGGACGCCGTACGCCAGCACCTCGACGACGCCGCCGAGCGTGTCGCCGTCCTTGTGTGCGGCATCCACTTCGGCGACCATGCGCTCGGAGGTGGCCGGGTCGAAGCAGCGCAGCGGGTCGGCGTCGAGCGTGTCGACGTCGGACGGGCGCGGAAGCGGGGCGTCCTCCGGCACGCGCACCGGTCCGATGGAAAGGGTGTGGCTGACCAGGGTGATGCCCAGTTCGTTCAGGAACGAGCGCGCGACGGCGCCGAGGGACACGCGGGCGGCCGTCTCGCGGGCGCTCGCGCGCTCCAGGATCGGTCGGGCCTCGTCGAAGCCGTACTTCTGCATGCCGACGAGGTCGGCGTGACCGGGACGCGGACGCGTGAGGGCGGCGCCGCGGCCGGACTTTAACACCTCCGGATCGACCGGCTCGGGGCTCATCACGTCGACCCACTTCGGCCACTCGGTGTTGCCGATGCGCAGGGCGATCGGGCTGCCGAGGCTCAGACCGTGACGGACGCCGCCGGAGACCTCCAGCGCATCCTGCTCGAACTTCATGCGCGCACCGCGGCCGTACCCGAGCTTGCGACGCGCCAGATCGGCACGGATCGCGTCGAGCGAGACCGGGACCCCGGCGGGAAGACCCTCCAGGACAGCGATGAGTTCGGGACCGTGGGATTCCCCGGCCGTGAGCCAACGAAGCATGATTCGATTCTGGCACAGCGCAGTGACTTCGCCGGCAGCGTGACGGCCCAACGCGTCGGCTCCGAAGTGTCCTGAATTGGGCCGCTAATGGCGGTGGCCTCTGAGGATCGCTTGCGGGACGACACCCGCCGCGAACCCCGCCCCGCTCTGGAAGAAGAGTTCCGAAGGGTGGTTCTCCAGGCTTTCGAAGTCGGCGCTGAATCCGGGCGGACTGGACCCGGACAAGTCGTGGGCGGCCGCAATCCTTACCCTGTACGGACCAGGGGTGAGGAATGATCCATTGAAACTAACGTCTAATGTCGCTGCCGCACAGGATGCTGTAGCCGGTATCGCTGAGATCAAAACGGATATGCAGGCGCAGAAAGTGGAACTCGGTTCCAGCAATATCGCGAGCATGAAGGATGCGGCAGTCGTGACGAACACCGCACTGGAGGGCATCCTCAAGCTGTCTGCGACATTGATCAGTCACTCCCGGAATGTCGATTCGCTCGCGAAGAAGATCGAGCAGCGCGACAGTCTGGACGCAGCGATCTGGGGGGCTGAGTCATGAGCGGTCACGACCGTGAGAGCCAGGGATCCAGCGCGTCCGAGGAGGAGACCGCGGAGGCTCTTGCACAGGTTCGCGTGCAGGAAGAGCGGTGGGACGAGTATCGGCGCGCGATGAGGGAGCACACCTCCCGGTTCGAAGAGGCGGCCGCTGCCCTGGGCCCGACGAACTACTTCGTACAGAAAGGGCTGGCGGCGCGAAGAGAGCTCGACAGCTACGTCGGCCAACTCACGTATCAGCAGACGGAGCTCCTGAACGAGGCCGAACGGGCGATCACGTCGTCCTCGGAAGTGGGTGCCTGATGGGGTTGATTTATGACGCGGCCGACTCGAACAACCTGAAGACCGCACTCACCGGGAATCTGACCTCGGCGTTGTCAGTGTTGCAGGCGACGGAGAATGCCTCTCGTCGTCTCGTCGAGGCACTGAGTGGCGGTGAGCTGTCCGGTAAGGGCTATTCGGCCGCGCAGCTCGTTCTTACGCGGGACATCATCCCTCAGATCACGGCTGCCCGGGATGAGATCGACCTCATCCAGAACGACCTCACCAAGTACACGTACGAAGACGGCAAGGTCAATCGCTTCGGCGTCCTGAAAGAAGACGAGCTGAACGCACAGCTCACCGCCACCCGGGCGCAGCGGGATCTCACCGAGAGTCTCAAGGAGATGAACAGCGCGCTCGTCACTGCGGTGAATGCTGTCCTGCCTGGCACAGCGGAAGCCTTGGGCGCCGTGAATTCCCAGTTGGACCTGGTGTTGACGCAACTGGAGAGCGACCTCCGCGATCTGACGGACAGGCTCGATGCTCTCCGTGGGTTCCATCAGGGGACCACCGGGCTCTTCCATAAGACCGTGTCCAAGGGAAAAGGCGTCGACATGTTCGCCCTGAAGGAGGCGAAGCCGGACCCGAAGAAGGACGCACAGTATCTGACGGAACTCTTGAAGGGGATGACTCCGGAGCAACGGTCTGCGTATCTCAACAGTCCGCAGTTTCGGGAGTGGGCGTCAAAGCATTGGGAGGGCGCGAAAGTCGCGATGGACGCGGCCGCCGATTCCGGTCTCATCGCCGTGAAGTCGCCGGAATATGCACACTTCCTCACCGGATATTGGAACCACAAGGCTCTCCTCAAGGCGGGGATCGACCCGGCGACCTGGGACCTCCGTCGCGGAACGGAGGCGAACTGGGAGACGATCAAGAAGGTCTACGACTACTACGGCCGCCTCTATCTGAAGAACCCCGACCTTCAGTGGGCAGGCATGGCGAACATGATCGGTCCGTCATTCGCCGGCGGGTTCCGTGATCTGGCCATGCTGCGCAGCATCCTGAAATCCGGGGTACAGCCCCCATTGATCCCGGACAACGTTTGGGCGGTCCTGAAGCAGTTCAGCGACGAGGAGTTGCGGTTCTACGAAACGACTCTTCTGGGGATGCAGAAGGAGATCTTCCTCGATCAGGCCCGTCAGCACGAGGCGTTCCTCGGTGGCGGCATGAAAGAGATCGAGCGCCTCCGCGCCTCCGGTGCGATCGACCAAAAGACGGAGATTGCCTGGGGTCAGATCGCATCCGGAGATCCGGCACAGGTCTCTCAGGGGAACGGGTACCTGCTCGAGCGTGAGCAGAACGAAATCATCAATGACAATTACGATGCCATGCGGAATCACGCGCCCACGGGAGGGGCGATGACGCAATTGATCACACTGATCGGCGCCGCGTCGATACCGGGGGCGAAGACGTTCCCCGAGGTGTTCTCCGAAGGGAACATCTCCGTCAAGGAGGACCGCTGGTCGTTGATCAAGGAAGACACCCTGCCCGTCTATCGGGAACTGCTGAAGAACCAGCCAGAGAAGGTGCGGGAGATCATCGAGTCCGACTTCACCAACCGCACCGAGGGGATGCGCATCCCCAACAGGCTTCCCGAGATTGTGGGCCGGTTGCGGCAGGGGTTCACCGGGAAGGAGAAACCATGAGGTACACGAGACCGGCCCGCGCTGCGGTGGCGGGGATGCTGGTGTTCACACTGACTGGGTGCGGAGTTGTCCAGGTACTCACGGCTGACACCTCCCTACCGCAATGCGACACCCGACCGAAACAGGAAGCAACCATGACTAGCGCGACAAACTCGCAACTGGACGAGACAGGACTGAAGAAGATCTACGAAACCTGTCAGGTCACCTTCGACATCAGCAGGAACGAACTCCTCAAGGAAGACCTCGCCCTCCCCGCCACTGCCCGTTATGTGCCCAGCATCACGACCGACGGCCCCATAGCCCTCACCCTTCGGGGTTCCAAAGGGACACTCACTGCACGCACTGACCACATCAGGTTCTTCTCAGTGGAGGAAGAACCTTGGGTTGATATCACGTACTTCCTGACCGCCGAGACTTTGGAAGAGTTCGTCACGATCATCCGCGACGGCGCCGAGGCCTACGGCTTCGACAAGACCAGCGCGGAATATCAGATTAAGGCCATGAAAGACCGTCCCAATGATGGTTTCAAAATTGCACTTGATCCCGGCTACAAACTCGGGTTCGAAGTGATCTATGACCTCCGCTATAGGGGTCCAGGGCACGTCAACACCGTCATCGTCTTGGTCACTCCGGCGGTCAGCGAACCGAGGCCGCATTCCTATTCTGAGCCGACCTCCTGAGATCGTGGACCGCACGCGACAGGCATGCACGGAAGCAAGAACCACGAGATACAGACTGGCCCGCGCTGCGGTGGTGGGGATGCTGGTGTTCACACTGACCGGGTGCGGAGTGGTCCAGGCACTCACAGCAGAGTCCTCGCGACCGCAATGCGACAACCCAACGCAACAGGGAACCACCATGAACGACCCGAAAAGCTCCCGAATGGACGAGGCGGGCCGGAAGGAGATCTACAAAACCTGCCAGGTCACCTTCGACCTCACCAGAAACGAACTCCTCAAAGAGGATCTCGGCATCGCCGCCACCGGCTACCCGCCCAACCTTTCAACCGATGGCCCGATGACTCTCACACTCCACGGCTCCCACGGAACACTCACCGCCCACTCCGACCACATCCGGTTCTTCACGGTCCCAGAAGAAGCGGGGGTTAGCGAGATCTCGTACTTCCTGACCGCAGACACCCCGGAAGAGTTCTTCACCATCATCCGCGACGGCGCCGAAGCCTACGGCTTCGACAAGACCAGCGCGGAACGCGAAATCAAGTACATGAAGAATGACCCCGATCGCGGTTTCAAAGTTGCGCTTCAGCCTGGTTACAAGCTCGGGTTCGAAGTGATCTATGACCTCCGTTACAGAGGCCCAGGGCATGTCAACACCGTCATCGTCTTGGTCACTCCGACCGCCAGCGAATTCCAACCCCTGCCAGGACTCTGAGCACCGCGTTTCCCGACCTGAGAAGCGGCCGAGACCAGGTCTCGTCCTCCTCTCAACGCTCTGAGCGCCGGAGTTCTCCGCTCGGAGCACGTGGGCCTCCGCCCTCAGACCTCCAACGGAGCGCCCTGCGCGTCGATGCCGACCGCGTCCAGCATGGCCGCGAGCACGGCCTCCTCGTCCTCCAGCGGCTGCAGTGGGTCGCCCGAGACGAACACACGCACCTGCAGAAGGGCCTGGTGGGCCAGCATGGCGAGGCCCGAGACGACACGGCCGCCCACGGACTCCCACTGGCGGGCCAGCGGCGTCGGCCACGGCTCGTACGCGACGTCGAACAGGACGGACCGGCGCCGCGTGGAGTCGGTGTAGACCGCCTCGGTGGTGGTGCCGCCCGGCAGCGTGCTGATCACGAGGTCCGGCACGTCGAGCGAGCGGTCCGCCTGCGCGAACGGACGGATGCGGACGCGCAGGCCGAGCTGGTTCGCCAGCGGTTCGATCCATGCGCTGCGCTCCAGGTCGCGCACGTGCGCATCCACCCGGTCGGCGCCGAGCTCCGCCGCCGCGACGAGCGCCGACGCCGCGGTCGCTCCCCCGCCCAGGATGTGGACGTAGTGCGCCTGCTCGAGCCCGGCCGCCTGCAGGGCGCGCACGATGCCGGCGACGTCGGTGTTGAAGCCGCGGACCGCCTCGCCGTCGAGGAGCACGGTGTTCGCTCCCCCGGTCTGCTCCGCGATGCGGTCGGTCTCGGTGAGGAGCGGGAGCACCGCCTTCTTCAGCGGCATAGTCAGCGACAGCCCGCGCCACTCCGGTCCGAGGCCCGCGATGAACTCCGGCAAGGCGTCCTCGGTGACGTCGATGGCCTCGTACGACCAGTCCATCCCGAGCGCCTCGTACGCGGCCCGGTGCAGCAGCGGCGACTTCGAGTGGGCGATCGGCGAACCGAGCACGGCCAGCTTGCGGCTGGGAGCCTTCGGCTTGCGGGGCTTGGATGCTGTCGACTTCGCGGGGGCCTTGGTCGACTGCTTCGTCGGGGCCTTCGCGGGCTCAGGCTCGGAGGCCGTCTCGGGCTCCGGCTCTGCCTCATCCTCCGGCTCGTCGTGCGGGGCCTCCCGCTCGACGGCCTCCTCCGCCTCCTCGACCGCTGCCTCCTCGGCTTCGCGCTTCCGCTCGGCCTCGACGAGCGCAGCGATCGATGCCTCCGCCGATGCCTCCGAGACGCCGTCCTCGACCGCGGCCCGCTCGTCGGCCTCGTCCGTCTGCGACTCCTCGACCGTGTCGTCCTCGAGCACCGCGGGCTCCGCCAGGTCCTCGTCGCGCCGCTGCTTGCTCGTGTCACTCATAGCCGGGGTTGTCCCTCATCCACTGCTGCCATTTCTCCACCGCTGCCTCGTGTTCTGCCTGCGTGGTGGAGAAGATCGTCTCTCCGGTCTGGAGGTTCCAGGTCACGAAGTACATCCAGGTGCCGTCGGCGGGATGCTGCACCGCGTTGATCGCCAGGTCGCCCGGGTTCGAGATCGGGCCGACCGGCAGGCCGGGATGCACGTACGTGTTGTACGGGTTCCCGGCGTCCTCGCGCTCGGCGTCGGTCGTCTCCACCCGGTCGGTGTGGCCGGTGCCATAGGCGACCGTCGCGTCCGACTGCAGGTCCCATCCCTGGGCCAGCCGGTTGAGGAAGACCCGAGCCACCTTGGGGTAGTCGTCCTTCAGGCCGGCCTCGCGCTGAACGACGGACGCGAGCACGACGGTGTTCCAGCGGTTCTGCGGGGCGACGCCCGCCTCGTCGAGTGCCTGGAACATCCGGTCGACCATGGTCTTGATCGCCTGCTGCGCCGTCGTCCCCGGTGCGAAGGTGTAGGTCGCCGGGAACAGGAAGCCCTCGAGCGACTTGGCCTCGGCGGGGAGCCCGTACGCGGCCGGGTTCGCGGCCGCGGTCTGCAGGTCGGCGAGCGGGATCTTGGTCGCGTCCGACACCGTCTGCAGGATGTCCTTCTCCGGAGTCCCCTCCGGGATCACCGCGGTGTTCTCGACGCGCGACGACGGATCCTTCAGGGCGGCAAGCGCCGCTGCCGCGCTCATCTGCTTCGCGAGCTTGAAGACGCCGGGCTGGAACTCCACATCCGGCTTCTGCCGCAAAAGCAGCGAGTAGAACGCGTCGTAGGTCTTGACGACACCCGCCTTCGCGAGGTTCTCCGAGATCGTCGAGCCGTCGTCGCCGGACTTGATCGTGAACATGACCTCGCCGGTCCCTGTGCCCTTGTAGTCGTTCTCGGGCGGGAAGAGCGCGTTCTGCACCTTGGCGATCTGCGGCTGGAAGATGGCGTACGCGGCGCCGGCCATGCCGCCGAGGATGCCGAGCACGACGATGGTCACGATCAGCCGCTTGACCCACCGGCGCTTCTTCGGCGGCTCGTCATGCGACAGATAGTTCTGCTGCCGCCAGACGAGTGGATGCTCGTCCTGGGCGGAATCATCCTCGGTCTCCTCCAGCACTCCGAAGATGGTACGCGCAGGATGGTCATGGTGCGATGGCGTCTGATCGTCCGAGCCGTGGCGCGCCGCGACGGAGACCGTCTCGGGCTCCTCGACGTGGGCGATGGGGCCGGTGATGACGGCGTCGAAGTCGAGGCCGTCGAGCGCCGCGCGATCTGCTGGCGTCTCCTGGGACGGGATCGGCGAGGAGATCGGCGTGCTGTCGTCGAACAGCGACCACGGCGTCGCGGACGGGGATTGCGCGGCCGAAACGGGAGCTCCGGCGACGGGCGCCGACGGCTCCTGCGGCTCCTCGGGCTGCGCCGAGGTTGGCTGCTGCTGCACCTGCTCCGCCTGCGCCTGCGACTCCTCCGCCCGGCGCTCCTGCGCCTCGCGGGCGGCCCGCGCCTCGCGGCGCGTCATCGGCGGACGCTCGCCGCTGTCCGTCGCCGGCGTCTGCGGCGGCGACGGCGGCCGGTTCACGGCCGGGAAGGCGGGCGGCTCGGGCCGCTCTGGGGGGTTCTGAGCCAAGCTACTGTCCAATGCTCGATTCGACGGGGTCACCCGGCGGACGGCCTGTGGCCCGTTCCGCATCGAGGGCGTGCTGCAAAATTATCGTGGCCGCGACCTGATCCACCACCGGACGCGCCTTCTTCGCATTCCTGCCCGACGCGCGGAGCGCCGAGGCCGCCGACACGGTCGACAGGCGTTCGTCGACCAGCCGTACCGGGATCCCGACCTCGACGGCCAGAGACTCGGCGAAACCGATCGCGTCCGCCGTGGATGCGGTGTGCGCGCCCGAGAGCGCCAACGGCAGTCCGACGATAACCTCGAAGGCTCCGAGTTCGCCGACGATGTCGGCGATCCGCCGGCGGTCCGCAGCGTCCTCGGAGCGAGGGACCGTCTCGACCGGGGTGGCCAGCATCCCGTGCAGGTCGGACCGGCTCACTCCGATCCTGACCTTGCCGACGTCGATGCCGATCCGCACCCCGCTACGCACGCGGTGCTATCCGATCGCCGAGACGACGGCGCTCAGCGCCGCGGGGATCGCGTCCGCGTCGGTCCCGCCGCCCTGCGCCAGGTCGGCCTTGCCGCCGCCACCGCCGCCGAGCACGCCCGCCGCCGTCTTCGCGAGCGCACCCGCGTTGACGCCCGCGTCACGAGCGGCCTGGTTGGTGCCGACGATCACGACCGGCTTGCCGCCGGCGCGGGCCGCGAGGGCGACCGCCGCGGCGTCCGAGCCGAGGCGCTCGCGCACCGTGGTGACCAGCATCCGCAGGTCATCGGCGCTGTTCAACGTGCCCGCGTCCTCGGCCACGACGGTGACCGCTCCGCGACGCGACGCCGACTCGAGCAGCGTCGGCACCTTGTCGAGCACCGCACGGGCCTCGAACGCCTGGATGCGCTTCTCCGCCGCCTTGAGGCTCGCCATCAAGTCGGCGATCTTCTCGGGCAGCTGCTCGCGCGGCGTCTTGAGCGAGCTCGACAGCTGCGACACGATCGTGCGCTCGACCGCGAGGTCCTTGAACGCCTCCAGGCCGACCAGCGACTCGACGCGGCGGTTCGTGGAGCCGACGGAGGACTCGCTGACGAGGTTGATCATCCCGATCTCGGAGCTCGTCGAGACGTGCGTGCCCGCGCAGAGCTCGCGCGACCACGGGCCGCCGATGTCGACGACGCGCACGACATCGCCGTACTTCTCGCCGAACAGCGCCATAGCGCCGAGCGCCTTCGCCTCGCTCAGCGGCAGCTCGCGGGTGGTGACCTCGAGGTTCTGCCGGATGGCGTTGTTCGAGATCTCCTCGATCTCGCTCCGCGTCTCAGCCGAGAGCGCCTGGTTCCACGAGAAGTCGAGACGCAGGTAGCCGGCCTTGTTGTACGAGCCGGACTGGTGCGCGTTGGAGCCGAGCACCTGGCGGAGCGCGGCGTGGATGATGTGGGTGCCCGAGTGCGCCTGTCGCGCGCCGCGGCGGTAGTCCGCATCCACGATGCTCGTCGCCGGAGCGCCGACGCCGACCTCGCCGCTGCGGACCAGCACCTTGTGGCTGATCAGGCCCTTCACGGGCTTCTGCACGTCGAGCACGTCGAGCTCGTAGCCGGGGCCGACGATCGAGCCCGCGTCCGCATCCTGTCCGCCGGACTCCGCGTAAAGCGCCGTCGCGCCGAGGATGACCTCCGCGACCTGGCCCTCGCGGGCGCTGTTCACCGAGCGCCCATCGACGATGAGGCCGAGGATGCTCGACTCCGTCTGCAGCTCGGTGTACCCGGTGAACACGGTCTCGCCGAGCGAGCGGAAGCTGCTGTACACCGACAGGTCGGCCAGCGCGGTCTTCTTCGCCTTCGCGTCCGCCTTCGCCCGGGAGCGCTGGTCGGCCATGAGCTTGTCGAACGCGCCGCGATCGACGGTGAGCCCGGCCTCCTCCGCCATCTCCAGGGTGAGGTCGATCGGGAAACCGTAAGTGTCGTGCAGGAGGAACGCGGTGTCGCCCGCGAGTTGCTTCCGCCCCTCCTTCTGCGTGGTCGCCACCGCGGTGTCGAGGATGCTCGTTCCCGCGGTGAGGGTGCGGAGGAAGGTCTCCTCCTCCGCGTAGGCGAGCTGCGAGATGCGGTCGAACTCGGTGTCGACCTCCGGGTACGCCGCCTTCATCGCGTCGCGCGAGACGGGGAAGAGCTCCGGGAAGGTCGCGGTCTCGACGCCGAGCAGGCGCATGGCGCGCACGGTGCGGCGGAGGAGGCGGCGCAGAACGTAGCCGCGTCCCTCGTTCGACGGGGTGACGCCGTCGGCCATGAGCATGAGCGCACTGCGGACGTGGTCGGCCACGACGCGCAGCCGCACGTCGTCCTCGTGCGCCTCGTTGCCGTACGGCTTCTCGGCGAGCTCGGCCGCGCGGTCGAGCACCGGACGCACCTGGTCGATCTCGTACATGTTGTCGACGCCCTGCTTGAGGAACGCGACGCGCTCGAGACCCATGCCGGTGTCGATGTTCTTCTTCGGCAGGTCGCCGAGGATCTCGAACTCCTTGCCGTCGCCCTCGCCGCGCAGGTACTGCATGAAGACGAGGTTCCAGATCTCGACGTAGCGGTCGTCGTCCGTCGCCGGTCCGCCGTCGATGCCGTAGGCGGGGCCGCGGTCGAAGAAGATCTCCGAGCACGGGCCCGCGGGGCCGGGCTGGCCGGTCGACCAGTAGTTGGTGTCCTTGCCGAGGCCCTGGATGCGGTCCGCCGGCAGGGTCGAGACGCGCTGCCAGATCTCCCGCGCTTCGTCGTCCTCCTCGTAGACCGTGACCCACAGGTCCTTCGGGTCGAAGCCGAGGCCGCCGTCGTCCTCCGACGTCGTCAGCAGCTCCCAGGCGAAGGTGATCGCCTGCTCCTTGAAGTAGTCGCCGAAGGAGAAGTTGCCGCACATCTGGAAGAACGTGCCGTGCCGCGGCGTCTTGCCGACCTCGTCGATGTCGAGCGTGCGGATGCACTTCTGGACGCTCGTCGCGCGCGGGAACGGCGCCGGCACCACACCGGTCAGATACGGGACGAAGGGCACCATCCCGGCCACCGTGAAGAGCAGCGACGGGTCGTCGCTGACCAGGGAGGCGGAGGGGACGACGGTGTGGCCGCGCTGCGCGAAGAAGTCGAGCCAGCGGCGGTGGATTTCAGCGGTCTGCATGGGTTCCGGTCGATCGAAGTCTGCGGGTGGGAGGGAAAGGGGGCGTCAGTCGCCCTGGATGGCCGAGCGGATCTCGGCCTCGCGCTGACGGTATCCGTCGGTGACGGCCTCCCCGAAGTCGCGCGCCTTCTGGTCGATGTTGCTGAAGAATTCGCGACCCTTGGCGGTCTCGTTGACCTTGTGGGCGACGGCGAAGCCGATGGCCACGCCGGTGAGCAGCCACAGGAAACTCTTCATGCTGATCCTCCCTCTCTGGATGCCGCCGCGCGCGGGCGCGGCGCACGAGAGTCAAGTCTAGTGCGAGCCGCCGCGTCCCTTCCTGGAGCCGAATCCTCCAGCGGCCCGGAACGCCGCCCGCGCCGCGGCGCTGAAGCCGGCGAGCTTGATCAGCGGGCCGCCGACCGTCGCGGCGAACAAAGCCACCAGGGCTGACACGTTGCCGGTGACGTCCGCGACGTTCTTGGTGATCACATCCACCCGGGCGAGCTGCTTGTTCGTCTCCTGCAGCGTCGTCGCGGTCTCGTCGAGGATCGGCGTGATGCCGTCGCTCGCCTCCTTGATCGCGTCGCGCGTCGAGTCGAGCACCCGCCCCAGCTTGATCAGGGGGATGGCGATGAAGCCGACGAGGACCGCGAACACGACGGCCGCGATCAACCCTGCGATGTCTCCTCCGGACACGTGGGCTCCTTCCATTCCGCCTCAGGCATACGGCACAAGCGTAGTCGCACGCGCGGGCGGCGGGAACGGCGCGAGCAGGAAAGGCGTGCCCGGAAACGACGAACGGGGCCGCGACGAAGAGTCGCGACCCCGTCCGGGGTGGTGCTGATGCTCAGCGAGCCGCGTAGTACTCGACGACCAGCTGGACCTCACAGGTCACGGGGACCTCTGCGCGCTTCGGGCGACGCACGAGGCGGGCCTGCAGCTTGTCGATCTCGACATCCAGGTAGCCCGGGGTCTTCGGCAGAACGTCGAGGTGACCGCCGGCGGCCGCGACCTGGAAGGGCTCGGTGCCCTCGGAGCGGGCCTTGACGTGGATGAGCTGGCCCGGCTTCACGCGGAAGGACGGGCGGTCGACGAGCTGGCCGTCGACGAGGATGTGACGGTGCACGACGAACTGGCGCGCCTGCGTGATGGTGCGGGCGAAGCCGGCGCGGAGCACGAGGGCGTCCAGACGCATCTCGAGGAGCTCGACCAGGTTCTCACCGGTCAGGCCCTGCGTACGGCGGGCCTCCTCGAAGGCGATCCGGAGCTGCTTCTCGCGGATGCCGTACTGGGCGCGCAGACGCTGCTTCTCGCGCAGACGCACGGCGTAGTCCGAGTCGGCCTTGCGCTTGGTGCGGCCGTGCTCACCCGGAGCGTAGGGGCGCTTCTCCATGTAGCGCGCCGCCTTCGGGGTGAGCGGGATGCCCAGGGCCCGCGACTCGCGGGTCTTGCTGCGGGAACGTGAAGACACGGTTTCCTTTCGAAAGTTCTCTCTGACGTGATGGATGCGGGCATACGTGTGCGCCCGCAGAGAGAGGGATTGTCGCCAGGGACGCCCGGCTACAGGGCTCTTCCCATCGAATCGTGGACGCGGCAGCCGCACCCCGAACACGCTTCTAGGCGCAGAAAGTCTAACAGATCGTGGTCAGCGCCCGCGCACGATGCGGCGCAGCTTCGCCAGCCGTGCGGAGACGTCCCGTTCGTTGCCGTGCTCGGTGGGCGTGTAGTACGTCGTGCCGGCCAGCTCGTCCGGCAGATACTGCTGCTCGAGCACGCCGAGCGCGTCGTCATGCGGGTACTTGTAGCCCTTGCCGTGACCGAGCCGTTTTGCGCCGGGATAGTGGGCGTCGCGAAGGTGCTTGGGCACGCGTCCGATCTTGCCGGCGCGCACGTCGGCGATCGCGGCGTCGAGCGCCATGTAGGCCGCGTTCGACTTCGGTGCCGTGGCCAGGTGCACGACCGCCTGGGCGAGAGGGATGCGGCCCTCCGGCATCCCGATGTACTGCACGGCGTCGGCCGCGGCGATGGCGACGCCGAGTGCCTGCGGGTCGGCCATCCCGATGTCCTCCGACGCCAGCACGATGATGCGGCGGGCGATGAAGCGCGGATCCTCCCCCGCCTCGATCATGCGGGCGAGGTAGTGCAGGGACGCGTCGACGTCGGAGCCCCTCACCGACTTGATGAAGGCGCTGATGACGTCGTAGTGCTCGTCGCCGTTGCGGTCGTAGCGGAGCAGCGCGCGGTCGACGGCCTGCGCGACGAGCTCGGCGGTGATGACCGGCTTCTTCTTGGAGGTCGCCGGCGTGGCCGACGCCGCTGTGACCGAAGCGGCCTCCAGTGCCGTCAGCGCCCGTCGGGCGTCGCCCGAGGCGAGACGGATGAGGGCGGCGCGCGCCTCCGGGTCGAGCGTGTACTGGCCGCCGAGACCGCGGTCGTCTGCCACGGCGCGGTCGATGACGACGCCGAGGTCGTCGTCGCTCAGCGTCTCCAGGGTGAGGAGCAGGCTGCGCGAGAGCAGAGGCGAGATGACGGAGAACGACGGGTTCTCGGTCGTCGCAGCCACGAGGATGACCCAGCCGTTCTCGACGCCGGGCAGCAGCGCATCCTGCTGCGCCTTGGTGAAGCGGTGGATCTCGTCGAGGAAGAGGACGGTCGAGACCCCGTAGAGATCGCGCGTCGAGAGCGCCTCGTCCATCACCAGCCGGACATCCTTCACGCCGGCCGTCACGGCCGACAGCTCGACGAATCGGCGGCCCGAGGAGTGCGCGATCGCCTGCGCGAGGGTCGTCTTGCCCGTGCCGGGCGGACCCCACAGGATGACGGAGACCGACCCCGACTGCCCCTCCTTGTCGGAGGCGAGCGCGACCAGCGGCGAACCCGGCTTGAGGAGGTGACGCTGACCGGCCACCTCGTCGAGCGACTTCGGGCGCATGCGCACCGCGAGAGGAGTCGCTCCGGTGCGGAGCCCAGGTTGCACGTCGACCACCCGTCCAGGCTAGTCGTGACCACCGACAGTCCGCCTGGGAGCGGCGAGTTTGTCGTCCATAGGGCCGCCGGATAGGGTTCTCCATGATCCAGCGGGCGCACGCCTCGCGGAGATCCCCCGTACCGACGCCGGAGGACACACGTGGCACCGAAGCAGAACGACCGCGAAGCGCGACAGGCACGCGAGCGGCTGCGCGCCTACCAGGCGCGACAGACCGTGCACGAGCACAAGGTCAAGCGCCGCAAGCGTGACAACTGGGTGGCCGGAATCGCGGCCATCGTGATCGTCGCCCTCGCGGTGGGCACGCAGCTCCTGTACTTCTCCGCCGGACCCGGCGCGGCGAAGGCTTCGTCCTCGTCGTCCCCGTCCACGTCGCCCTCCGCGGGCGGCGTCCCGCCGAAGACACTCGCCGAGGACCGCACCTGGACGGGCACGATGACGATCAACGGCGTCCCGCTGGGGGTCTCGCTCGACGGCGCCGCGGCCCCGCAGGCCGTCTCGTCCACGGTGTCGCTCGTGCAGAAGAAGTTCTACGACGGCCTGACCTGCCACCGCCTGACCAACGGCGGCTTCTACGTGCTGCAGTGCGGCGACCCGAAGGGCGACGGTACCGGCGGACCGGGCTACGAGTACGGCCCGATCGAGAACGCGCCTGCCGACGACGTCTACAAGGCGGGCACGATCGCGATGGCCCGCCAGGGCAACAACGCCGAGAGCCAGGGCAGCCAGTTCTTCATCGTCTACGAGGACACGAAGATCCCCTCGGACGACGCCGGCGGCTACACCGTCATCGGGTCGGTGACCAGCGGCCTCGACCAGCTCAAGGCGCAGGTCACCGACAAGGGCATCGAAGGCGGGAAGACCGACGGCACCCCCGCGGTGAAGACGACGATCGACAGCTTCACCCTGCAGTGACCGTGGCACGTGCAATAGGCTGATTCCCAAACGAGGGGCGGCATCCCGCCCGATCGCGCAGCAGCAAGGTGAGGCTCTTGGCTACTTCTGAACAGCACCCCTGGGGACGTGTCGACGACACCGGAACCGTGTACGTCCGCGAGGGCGACGGCGAACGCGTCGTCGGCGAGTACCCCGACGGTACGGCGGAGGAGGCGCTCGCGTACTTCGAGCGCAAGTACACCGATCTCGCCGGACAGGTCGGCCTGCTGGAGCAGCGTGCGCGCCGGGGAGCCCCCGCGAGCGACGTCGCCAAGTCCGTCGCCAACCTGCGGTCCGCCGTCGAGGGCGCGAACGCGGTCGGCGACCTCGCGTCCCTCCTGACGCGCCTGGATGCACTGGGCGGCACCGTGGAGGAGCTCACCGAGCAGCAGAGCGCCGAGGCGAAGGCTGCGCTCGACGCCGCCATCGCCGAACGCACCGCGATCGTCGAGCAGGCGGAGGCCCTCGCGGCCCAGGACCCGGCGCGGACGCAGTGGAAGACGACGAGCGCCGAGCTCGACGCCCTGTTCGCGCGCTGGCAGGCCCACCAGCACGACGGCCCGCGCATCCCCAAGAACGAGGCGAACGAGCTGTGGAAGCGTTTCCGTGCCGCCCGTTCGACGATCGAGCACAACCGCAAGGCGTTCTTCGCCGAACTGGACACGCAGCACCGCGACGTGCGCAACCGCAAGAACGCGCTCATCGAGGAAGCCGAGAAGCTCATCCCGCTCGGTGCGGACGGGGTGCCGGAGTACCGCCGCCTGCTCGACCAGTGGAAGGCCGCCGGCCGCGCCGGCAAGAAGAACGACGACGCCCTGTGGGCGCGCTTCAAGGCCGCGGGCGACGCGATCTACTCGGCGAAGGCCGAAGTGGATGCGCGCGACAGCGCCGAGTACGAGGCGAACCTCCAGCAGAAGCTCGCGCTCCTCGACGAGGCCGAGCCGCTGCTGAAGGCCACCGATCGTGAGACTGCCCGCGCGCAGCTGCTGTCGATCCAGGAGCGCTGGGACCAGATCGGCCGCGTGCCGCGCGAGCAGGTGCGGCCGATCGAAGACCGCCTGCGCCGCGTCGAGGCGGCTGTCCGCCGCCTGGACGAAGAGCACTGGGAGAAGAACAACCCCGAGAAGAAGGCTCGCTCCGAAGGACTGGCCAGCCAGCTCAACGCGGCCATCGCGAAGCTGGAGCAGGAGCTCGCCGATGCGCAGGCGACCGGCGACAGCGCCAAGGTGAAGGCAGCGCAGGAGGCCCTCGACGCCCGCAAGATCTGGCTCGACGCGCTGGGCTGAGCCGTCGTGATGACGCGGCGGTGAGCTCACCGCCGCGTCGCACTTCTCCACAGCACGCCTGACGAGGACGTTCTCCACCGTTCCGAGAATCCCGGCCCGCCCGGGATCCTCCCGGACGAGGCTGGAGGCATGAACACGATCTCCGCTCCCCTGCTCGACGCCGACATCCTGCCTGTGGTCGAGCTGCTCTCCCTCTGTCTCGACGGTCACCTGTTCCGTGTCGGCGACGCGTTCGCCCCGGCCGACGCGGTCGACGGGCCGGCGCTGCGGTCGCAGGCGTTCGCGCGCACCGCGCCCGGCTGGGCCGTCGCCGACCGTGGGTCGGCGGCCTGGATCCACGGCACCCGCGCCATGGCGCCCCCGGTCCCCCAGGTCTGCGTCCCGCCCCATCGCCGGGGAGGCGCGCTCTTCCCCGCTGTCGACACCTCACATCGCGTGCTCGGTGACGGCGAGACCGTCGTCTACGACGGTGTGCGGGTCACGAGCCCCCTGCGCACTGCGGTCGATCTGCTCTGCTCCGGCACGCGCTTCGGCGAGACGGAGGCGCTCGAAGTCCGGCACCTCCTGCTGCTCGCCGGAGTCTCACCGTCTGAGCTCGACGACCGGCTGCGGAGCAGTCGGCAGAAGGGATGCGGCCTTGCGCGGCAACGGCTGCCCGCCGTGGCTCGCGCACGGCTGCCGCTCGCGATGGAGCCGGCGGTCGGGTCGGCGGTCGTCGGTGGTCAGCCGCCGCTGACGCGGTAGACGTCGTAGACGGCGTCGATGCGGCGCACCGCGTTGAGGACGCGGTCGAGGTGGGTGGTGTCTCCCATCTCGAAGACGAAGCGGCTGAGGGCCAGCCGATCGCTGGAGGTGGTCACCGTGGCCGAGAGGATGTTGACGTGATGTTCGGACAGCACGCGGGTGACGTCGCTGAGGAGGCCGGAGCGGTCGAGGGCTTCGACCTGGATCTGCACCAGGAAGACGCTCTTGGAACTCGGCGCCCACTCGACGTCGATCATCCGCTCGGGCTCCTGAAGCAGCGACTGCACGTTGTGGCAGTTCGCCTGGTGCACCGAGACGCCCTGGCCGCGAGTGATGAACCCGACGATCGGGTCGCCCGGGACGGGAGTGCAGCACTTCGCCAGCTTCACGAGGATGTCGGGGGCGCCACGAACGAGCACTCCGGAGTCGCTGTTGCGCAGCTGACGGCGGCCCTTGACCGGGATCTCGAGCTCGCCGTCCGACTCGACCTCGGTCTGCAGGGAGGCGACGATCTTCTCGATGACCGACTGCGTGGAGACGTGCCCCTCACCGACGGCCGCGTACAGGGCGGACACGTCCGGATACTTGAGCGAGAAGGCGACCTCGACCAGGGCGTCCTGCGTCATCAGCTTCTGGAGCGGCAGGTTCTGCTTGCGCATCGCGCGCGCGATCGCATCCTTGCCCTGCTCGATCGCCTCGTCGCGGCGCTCCTTGGTGAACCACTGGCGGATCTTGTTGCGCGCACGCGGGCTCTTGACGAAGTTGAGCCAGTCCTGGCTCGGGCCGGAGTCCGGGTTCTTCGAGGTGAAGATCTCGACGACGTCGCCCGTGTTGAGGCTGCTCTCCAGCGGGACGAGGCGACCGTTCACCTTCGCGCCCATCGTCCGGTGGCCCACCTCGGTATGCACGGCATACGCGAAGTCGACCGGGGTCGCACCGGCGGGCAGGCCGATCACTCGTCCCTTCGGCGTGAAGACGTAGACCTCCTTCGCGCCGATCTCGAAGCGGAGCGAGTCGAGGAACTCGCTCGGGTCGGCGGTCTCCGCCTGCCAGTCCGAGATGTGGGCGAGCCAGGCCAGGTCGGTGTCCACCTTCGCGGGGCCGCCGGAGCTCTTGCCGGTGGTCTGCTCCTTGTACTTCCAGTGCGCAGCCACACCGAACTCGGCGCGCTGGTGCATCTCCTCGGTGCGGATCTGGATCTCGACCGGGCGGCCCTGCGGACCGATCACGGTCGTGTGGAGCGACTGGTACAGGTTGAACTTCGGCGTCGCGATGTAGTCCTTGAAGCGGCCGGGCATCGGGGTCCAACGCGCGTGGATCTGCCCGAGCACCGCGTAACAGTCGCGCACCGTGTTCACCAGAACGCGGATGCCGACCAGGTCGTAGATGTCGTCGAACTCGCGGCCGCGGACCACCATCTTCTGGTAGATCGAGTAGTACTGCTTCGGCCGGCCGACGACCTTGCCGCGGATCTTGGCGGACTTCAAGTCGTCGTTGATCGCGTCGATGACCTGCTGCACCAGGCGCTCGCGCTCCGGCGTGCGCTGCTTCACGAGACTCTCGATCTCGGCGTACAGCTTCGGGTACAGCACCGCGAACGACAGGTCCTCGAGCTCCCACTTGATCGCCTGGATGCCGAGACGGTGCGCGAGCGGTGCGTAGATCTCGAGAGTCTCGGTCGCCTTGCGCGTCGCGGATGCGGCCGGGACGAAGCCCCAGGTGCGCGCGTTGTGCAGGCGGTCCGCGAGCTTGATGATCAGCACCCGGATGTCCTTCGACATCGCGACGATCATCTTCCGGACCGTCTCGGCCTGCGCGCTGTCACCGTACTTGACCTTGTCGAGCTTGGTGACGCCGTCGACCAGCATCGCGATCTCGTCGCCGAACTGGTCCCGCAACTCGTCGAGCGTGTACTCGGTGTCCTCGACCGTGTCGTGCAGGAGCGCAGCGGCGATGGTCTTGGCGCCGATGCCCAGGTCGGCGATGATCTGCGCGACGGCGACGGGATGCGTGATGTACGGCTCGCCCGAACGACGCTTCTGGCCGCGGTGCGCCCGCTCCGCAACGGAGTAGGCGCGCTCGATCAGCGACAGGTCGGCCTTCGGGTGGTGCATCCGCACCGTGCGCATCAGTGTCTCGACAGCACCGCCGGACGGCTGCGCTCGGGAGAAGATGCGCGGCACGAGACGGCGCAGGGAAGCGCTCTGCGATGTCGTCGTGTCAACCATTCGCGCGCCTCCTGTCGTCCATTATGACCGCTCCGGAACACCGTTCTGTCACGATGCGGGATCTCGGCCCTAGACGATCGCTCCTGGCGTACCGTCGTCGCGCAGAACGGGACCGCCCTCGGCGTGCCAGGCGCTCATCCCGCCCGCGACGTTGGCGACGGGATAGTTCGCCTCGATGAGCGCATCGGTGACCCTCCGCGACCGGGCGCCGCTCCGGCAGATGACCAGCAGCTGCTGGTCCTCCGGAAGCTCATGCTGCCGCTCCCCCAGCTCACCGAGCGGGATGTGGTGCGCACCGGGCGCGTGCCCGGCCTCCCACTCGAAGGGCTCGCGTACGTCGAGCAGCCACGCGTCACCCGCGTCGGTCAGCTCGCGCGCACGCGCAACGGTGATCTCGTCCTCGGGGAGGAAAGGCGTCTGCGGGGCGGCGTCGGTCATCCGGCCAGGCTACTCCGCGGCCGCAGCGACTGCGTCGGTCTTGACCTCGGCCTTCGGACGGATGGACAGCACCTTCTGGTCGTGCTTCCGGATCGCCGGCTCCTTCTCACGGAACTGCGAGTACATCGGCGCGGCCAGGAAGATCGTCGAGTACGTGCCGACGATGATGCCGATCAGCAGGGCGAGGGAGATATCGCGCAGCGTCGCCGCACCGAGCGCGTAGGCACCGATGAACAGGATGGACGCGACAGGCAGCACCGCCACGACGGCCGTGTTGATCGACCGCACCAAAGTCTGGTTGACCGCCAGGTTGACCGACTCGGCGAACGTGCGCCGGGTCAGCTCCATCTCCTCCTTGGTGTTCTCGCGGATCTTGTCGAACACCACGACGGTGTCGTACAGCGAGTAGCCGAGGATGGTCAGGAAGCCGATCATGGTCGCCGGCGACACCTCGAACCCGACGAGCGCATACACACCCGCCGTGATGATGAGGTCGTGGAACAGCGAGATGATCGCGGCGGCGGACATCTTCCAGGTGCGGAAGTAGAGCGCCATGGCGATGAAGGCCAGCAGCAGGAACACCACGAGGCCCTGGATGGACTGCTGCGTCACATCCGCACCCCACGACGGCCCGATGAAGGTCGCAGAGACCTCCGACGCGTCGACGTCGTACGCCTTCGCCAGCGCGTCCGACACCTCGCGCGTCTGCGTCTCCGACAGCTGGTCGGTCTGCACGCGCACGGCGTTGTCGCCGACCACGCTGACGTGCGAGACGGCGCTCGGCACGACACTGCTGACAGCGTCCTGCGCCTTGCCGGTGTCGGTGCTCGACACGTCGCTCACCTGGAACTGGGAACCGCCGCGGAACTCGATCGAGAAGTTGAACCCGCCGCGGACGATCGGCACGAGGATCGAGAGCACGACCATGACGGCCGCGATCGAGTACCAGATCTTGCGGCGGCCGACGAAGTCGATCGAGCGCGCGCCGGTGTAGAGGTCGTTACCGAATTGCACGAGACGGCTGGCCATCAGGAGTCCTTCCCCTCGGTCGATCGATCCGAGGACGTCGAAGCGCCGGCGAGCTCTGCCGCCTTGCGCTCGGCGATCGTCTGGCGGCGAGCCGCCTCCTTGCCCGCTCGCGCGGCCGTTCCCGCCTTGACGGCTGCCGTCGGCGCCCGGAACTGTGCGGCGCCGCGATACACTGCGCCGAGCGCCTGAGGGTCGAGGCCGGACAGCGGGTGACCGGAGCTGAAGAAGCGCGTCCGCGCGAGCAGCTGCAGCGTCGGGTGCGTGAAGAGCAGCACGACGATGACGTCGATGATGGTCGTGAGTCCGAGCGTGAAGGCGAACCCGCGCACGTTCGCCGCCGCGAGCACGTACAGCACGACGGCCGCGAGGAGGTTGGTGGCCTTCGACGCGTAGATCGTCCGGCGGGCGCGTCCCCAGCCGGCCTCCACGGCGGATTCGAGACCCCTCCCATCGCGCAACTCGTCTCGGATGCGTTCGAAGTACACGATGAAGGAGTCGGCCGTGAAGCCGATCGCGACGATCAGACCCGCCACACCCGCGAGGGAGAGCCGGTAGTCGTAGTGCCACGAGAGCAGCGAGATCGTCAACCAGGTCAGCACGCCGGCCACGACCAGCGAGAAGATCGTGACGAGACCGAGCAGTCGGTACTGGAAGAACGTGTAGATCGCGACCAGGATGAGGCCGATCAGACCCGCGATGAGACCGGCGAGCAGCTGCGCGGTACCGAGGGTCGCCGAGATGGTGTCCTGGCTCTGCACCTTGAAGCTGAACGGCAGCGCGCCGAACTTCAGCTGATCGGCGAGGGCCTTCGCGGTCGTCTCGGTGAAGTTACCGGTGATCTGCGGCTTGCCGTCCGTGATCGCCGCCTGCGTCGTCGGCGCGGAGATCACCTTGCCGTCGAGCACGATCGCGAACTGGTTCTGCGATCCCTGGAGGCCGACGAGGCGCGTCGTGACGTCGGAGAAGGCCTTGGTGCCCGCCCCGTTGAAGACGATGTTCACGGCCCACTGGCCGGTCGTCACGCCCTGCGAGCTCTGGACCAGCCCGGCGTTCGCGTCGCTGATGTCCTGACCCTTGACCTCGACCGGGCCCAGCAGGTACTTGACCGTGTTCTTGTCGTCACACGTGATCAGCGGCTGGTCCGTCGGCGCGGAGCTCGTCGTCTTGTTCGCGTTCGCCTTGCAGTCGTAGGCGTTGAAGTCGGCCTGGAGCTTCGGCGTGACCCAGGCGAGGTCGCTGCCGTTCGTCGGCTTCGTCGAGGGCGTCGCCTGCAGGTCGGGCGCCGGTGACGGCGCCGGGGTGGACTTGCCGTCGGCGCCGACGACCTCGTTCGTCGGGCCGCCGGCGATGAGCACCGGACGGAAGTCGAGACGTGCGCTGGACTTCACGCGGTCGAGCGTCGCCTGGTCCGGCTTGCCGGGAAGCGAGACGACGATGTTCTTCGAGCCCTCGGTGGAGATCTGCGCCTCGGACACGCCGGACGCGTCGATGCGCTGGCGGATGATCGACACCGCCTGGTCCAGCTGCTGCTGCTGCACCGACTGGCCGTTCTCGACCTGCGGGGCGAGGATGATCTGCGTTCCCCCCTCGAGGTCGAGGGCGAGCTTCGGCAGCCACGTGGCGTTGCTGAACAGGACGCCTGCCGTGAGGGTGCCGAGGAGCACCACCACGATGACGCCGAGCCACGTCAGCGAACGCCAGGCTTTCTTGACCGGGGTCGACTTTGCCACCAGGAACTCAGCTTTCTACGAGCGCTCCGGCCCCGCGTGGGGGCCGGAGCACAGGGGATGTGTCAGTCGTCGCTCTTCGAGCCGGGCTTCTTGGGCGAGTCGTCGAGACGCTCGCCGTACTCCGGCGTCGTGGAGTCCGACGCGTCGTGAGTGATCGCGTGGTCTTCGTTGAGTTCGACACCGGGGGCCTCGGCGTCGTCGCTCGTGGCCTCCGCGTTCGTGGGCTCGACGACGCGGGCGAGCACCTGGCGGTGCACCTTGACGACGTGGCCGGGGCTCGTCTCGATGGTGGCGGTGTTGTCGTCCTCGTTGACGGACAGGAGCGTGCCGTAGAGACCGAAGTTGGTCATGACCTCGGCGCCGGGCACCATCTTCGAACGCGTCTCCTCCTGCTCCCGGCGCCGCTTGCGGCTGTTCCGGAACATGAAGAACACGAGGGCCGCCAGGATGACGACCATCAGGATGGTCAACGGGTCAAAGACCATGAAGCTGCCGAACCTTTCGATGGGGGCAAGGGGGTTGGCCGAACGGCCAGCTTGGATTATATGTCATCGACGAGCGTCGGAGGCTGGGAGGAATCCCGCCGCGGGCTCGGAATTCCGAGATGACGCCATGCCGCAGCGGTCGCCATGCGGCCGCGGGGCGTTCGGGAGAGCAGTCCGATGCGCACGAGGAAGGGCTCGACGACCGACTCGATCGTCTCCGCCTCCTCCCCGACGGAGACCGCGAGGGTGTTCAATCCCACCGGTCCGCCGTCGAAACGTTCGAGGATGATCTGCAGCACCGCACGGTCGAGGCGGTCGAGGCCGAGCGGGTCGACATCGTAAAGTTCGAGCGCCGCGCGCACCGCATTCACATCGGCCCGGCCGCCGTGGACGAGCGCGTAGTCGCGCACCCGGCGCAGCAGCCGGTTGGCGATGCGCGGCGTGCCTCGGCAGCGCCCGGCGATCTCGGCCAGCGCCTCCCGGTCGACCTCGAAGTCGAGCATCGTCGCCGCCCGCGTGAGCACCTGGGTCAGCTCGGCCTCGTCGTAGAACTCGAGGTGTGCGGTGAACCCGAAACGGTCACGCAGCGGGTTGGGCAGCAGCCCCGAGCGCGTCGTCGCGCCGACCAGCGTGAACGGTGCCAGATCGAGCGGGATGGACGTGGCGCCCGCGCCTTTTCCGACCATGATGTCGATGCGGAAGTCCTCCATCGCGAGGTACAGCATCTCTTCCGCCGACCGCGCCATGCGGTGGATCTCGTCGATGAAGAGCACCTCGCCCGGCGTGAGCGACGACAGCAGCGCCGCGAGGTCGCCGGCGTGCTGGATGGCCGGACCGCTGGAGAGGCGCAGCGGCCGCTCGCTCTCGTGCGCGACGATCATCGCGAGCGTCGTCTTTCCGAGCCCCGGGGGGCCGGCGAGCAGGATGTGGTCGGCCGTCCGCTCCTGCATCCGTGCCGCAGTAAGCAGCAACTGGAGCTGACCGCGCACCGTCGCCTGCCCGACGAACTCGGACAGCGTGCGCGGCCGCAGGGCTCCCTCGAAGGCGAGCTCGGTCTCCGACTCGAGCTCCGGGGTGGTCAGATCGTCGCTCATCGCGCCGGTCCGAGCCGCGAGAGGGTGAGGCGCAGGAGGGCCTGGACGCTGTCGCGGTCCTTCTCCTCGGTCTCGGCCGTGACCTCGGCGACCGCCTCGGCGGCGACCCGCTCCGGCCAGCCGAGCCCGACGAGGGCGACGAGCACGCTGTCGCCGACCGACGACGGGGCTCGGGATGTCTTCACCGCGGGCGCCGGACGGCGGACGGCGGTGAGCTTGCCGGCCAGGGAGACGACGATCAGCTTCGCGGTCTTGGGCCCGATCCCGGACACCTTGCGGAAGGGGGCGTCGTCGTCGGCTGCCACCGCGGTGGCGATGTCGTCCGGCGACAGCACGGACAGCACGCCGATGGCCGACTTGGGACCGACGCCCGACACGCCGTTGAGAAGCTCGAACACGTCCAGCTGCTCCCGGTCGGCGAATCCGAACAGCTGCAGGGCGTCCTCCCTGACGATAAGCGAGGTGTGCAGGAAGGTCTCTTCACCCACGCGCAGCGACAGCACGTGGTCGGGCGTCAGCTGCAGGGCGAAGCCGACGCCGCCCACCTCGACGACGGCGGTGCCGCCGCTCGCCGAGAGCACGGTACCGCGGAGGGAGGAGATCACCGTGCAAGCCTACGGGGCACCGCCGACGTGCGGCTGGAGCGCTCCGCGGCGCGCCACGCCTGCTGCGCGGGGGTGAGCGCGGTGTCCGTCGCTCCCCCGGCGTCGGCCGCCACCGGGCCGCCGCGCCAGGCATGGCAGATGGCGATCGCGAGGGCGTCCGCCGCATCCGCCGGCTTCGGCGCCTCCGCGAGCCCGAGGATGCGCGCGACCATCGCCTGGACCTGCCTCTTGTCCGCAGAGCCGTAGCCGGTGATCGCCGCCTTCACCTCGCTCGGCGTGTGCAGGGCGACCGGGAGGCCGCGCTTCGCCGCCGAGTGCAGGGCGACGCCGCTGACCTGCGCGGTTCCCATCACGGTGCGGAGGTTGTGCTGCGCGAACACGCGCTCGATGGCGACGACCGCGGGCAGATGCTCATCGAGCAGGCGCTCGATGCCGTTCCCGACCGCGAGGAGCCGCTCCTCCAGGGCCATGCCCGGCGGGGTGCGGATGACCGTCACATCCACCAGCGTGGCGCGACGGTCCGCCTGCACGTCGACGATCCCGACACCGCAGCGCGTCAGACCCGGGTCGATGCCGAGCACCCGGATCGTCACGGCCGCGACCTACTCGTCGTCTTCGTCGAGCTGCGCCTGCACCTCAGGGCTGATGTCGAGGTTCGTGTACACGTTCTGCACGTCGTCGGAGTCCTCGAGGGCGTCGATGAGGCGGAACACCTTGCGGGCCACCTCGGCGTCGGCCTCGACGTTGACGGTCGCCACGAACTCCGCGTCGGCCGAGTCGTAGTCGATACCGGCCTCCTGCAGCGCGGTGCGTGCCGCGACCAGGTCGGAAGCCTCGGTCAGCACCTCGAATCTCTCGCCCCGGTCGGTGACCTCCTCCGCACCGGCGTCGAGCACGGCGGTGAGGACCGTGTCCTCATCCACACCGTCGGCGTGCGGCACGACGATGACGCCCTTGCGGTGGAAGTTGTAGGCGACACTGCCCGGGTCGGCCATGGTGCCGCCGTTGCGGGTCATCGCGGTCCGGACCTCGGCCGCCGCCCGGTTCTTGTTCTCGGTGAGGCACTCGATCAGCAGTGCGACGCCGCCGGGGCCGTAACCCTCGTACATGATCGTCGTGTAGTCGATCGACTCGCCGGTGAGGCCTGCGCCGCGCTTGATGGCGCGGTCGATGTTGTCGTTCGGGACCGAGGTCTTCTTGGCCTTCTGCACCGCGTCGACGAGCGTGGGGTTACCCGACAGGTCGGCACCGCCGGTCTTCGCCGCAACCTCGATGTTCTTGATCAGCTTCGCGAAGGACTTCGCGCGGCGGGCGTCGATCACCGCCTTCTTGTGCTTGGTCGTTGCCCACTTGGAATGCCCGGACACTGGTGCTCCCTCGTCTCACGTCTGAAGATCCTGACCATTGTAGGACGACTGCCCGCCCCGCTCCCGCACCGACCCTCGCGGCGGGGTCAGGCCGCCCGCAGAGCCGCCCGGCGCACCTTCCCGAGGAAGTACTCGTGGAAGCGGGTGTCGCCGGTGATCTCGGGGTGGAACGACGTGCCGAGCAGGTTGCCCTGCTCGACGGCGACGACACGACCGTCCGCGACCGTTGCCAGGGGTGTCGCCCGCTCGCCGACGCTCTCGACGATGGGTGCGCGGATGAACACCGCGTGCATCGGCTCCTCGCCGACCGCCGGGATGTCGAGGTCGGTCTCGAACGAGTCCACCTGCGAGCCGAACGCGTTGCGCCGCACCGACACATCCAGGCCGCCCAGGCTCTGTTGGCCGGCGATGCCGTCGAGGATGCGGTCGGCGAGCATGATCAGCCCGGCGCACGTCCCGTACACGGGCAGACCGTCGGCGATGGCCTGGCGCAACGGCTCCGCGACGCCGAATGCGCGCGAGAGCTTGTCCATCACGCTGGACTCGCCGCCCGGGATCACCAGGCCGTCGATCTCCTCCAGCTCGGACGCACGGCGTACGGGGACGGCGTCGGCGCCCAGGCCCCGCAGGACCGCGATGTGCTCGCGGAAATCCCCCTGCAGGGCGAGGACGCCGACCCGCGTCGTCGTTCCGGCCACGCTTACCAGCCGCGCTCGGCCAGACGGTGCGGAGCGGGGAGGTCGCCGACGTTGATGCCGACCATGGCCTCGCCGAGGCCGCGGGAGACCTCCGCGATGACCTTCGGGTCGTCGTAGAACGTGGTCGCCTTGACGATCGCCGCCGCGCGCTGCTCGGGGTTGCCGGACTTGAAGATGCCCGAGCCGACGAACACGCCGTCCGCGCCCAGCTGCATCATCATCGCCGCGTCGGCCGGGGTGGCCACGCCGCCCGCGGTGAAGAGCACGACCGGCAGCTTGCCCGTCTCGGCGATCTCGGCCACCAGCTCGTACGGGGCCTGGAGCTCCTTGGCCGCGACGTACAGCTCGTCCTTGGTCATCGACTTCAGGGCGTTGATCTCCGAGGTGATCTTGCGGATGTGCTTCGTCGCCTCGGAGACATCGCCGGTGCCGGCCTCGCCCTTCGAGCGGATCATCGCCGCGCCCTCGTTGATGCGGCGGAGCGCCTCGCCCAGGTTCGTCGCACCGCACACGAACGGCACGGTGAAGCGCCACTTGTCGATGTGGTTGACGTAGTCCGCGGGCGAGAGCACCTCGGACTCGTCGATGTAGTCGACGTCGAGCGCCTCGAGCACCTGCGCCTCGACGAAGTGGCCGATGCGGGCCTTCGCCATGACGGGGATGGACACCTCGGCGATGATGGCCTCGATCAGGTCCGGGTCGCTCATCCTGGCTACGCCGCCCTGGGCGCGGATGTCGGCGGGGACGCGCTCGAGCGCCATGACGGCGACGGCGCCGGCGTCCTCGGCGATGCGGGCCTGCTCGGGGGTGACGACGTCCATGATGACGCCGCCCTTCAGCATCTCGGCGAGGCCGCGCTTGACCCGGCTCGAACCGGTCGCGCTGCCCTGTACGTTGTCTGTCATCATCGCCCTCTCGTGCGGAACAAAGAATGTTTTGGCCTATGCCGAACGATAGCATCCCCCTCGCAGCTGGATAGACTCGACCGCGGGACCATCGGCGGGGAGCGTAATGGACGGAAACGGCATCACCGGCGCCACGGCGTCGGAGATCGCGGCGAGCGTGCGCGCGCTGCACGAACGCGGTGCGCTGCGCCGCGGCGACGCTCTGCCGCCGGTGCGCGAGCTGGCGGCGCAGCTGCAGGTCAACCGCAACACCGCCGTCGCCGCCTACCGTCTGCTCGCGCATGCGGGCGTCGTCACGGCGCGCGGCCGGGCGGGCACCGTCATCGCCGGGGTCGAGGCGGTCGCGCAGGAGGGCTACGCGCAGGACAGCGTCCTCCGCGACATCGGAACCGGCAACCCGGACCCGCGCCGCATCCCGCAGCCGTCCGCAGCGCTCGCCGGCGCCATCGGACGACCCGTCCTGTACGGGGAGCCCGTCATCGACCCGGCCCTCGAGGAGCGCGCGCTCGCCTGGGTGCGCGACGACCTGCCCGACCAGACGGTGCGCATCACCGTGACCAACGGCGCTGTGGATGCGGTCGAGCGTCTGCTCGCGCAGGCTCTGCTCCGTGACGACGCCGTGGCGCTGGAGGATCCGTGCTTCCTGGCGAGCATCCACACCGTCCGGCTGGGCGGGTATCGGGCCGTCCCGGTGCCGGTGGATGCGGAGGGCATGACCGTGGACGGCCTGCGTGCCGCTCTCGCCGCGGGCGTCCGCGCCGTCATCTGCACGCCGCGGGCCCAGAATCCCACCGGCGCGACCCTCTCCCCCGCACGCGCCGCCGAACTGCGCGCGGTGCTCGCCGACCATCCCTACGTGCTCGTCATCGAGGACGACCACTTCTCCATGCTCTCGCAGCGGCGCTACGAGACGCTGATCGGGCCGGGGCACCGGCGCTTCGCGCTCATCCGCTCGGTGTCGAAGTTCCTCGGCCCGGACATGTGCCTCGCCGTCGCCGCCACCGACCCGGAGACGGCCGAGCGCCTCGCCTTCCGGCTGAGCCCGGGCACGACCTGGGTCAGCCATATCCTTCAGCGCCTCGTGCTCGCCCAGCTGACCGACGAGACGGCCCTCCGCGAGATCGCCGACGCCGGCCGGCACTACGCCGAGCGGAACCGCGACTTCGCGGCGGAGCTGACCGTGCGCGGACTCCCCGCCGAACCGGCCGACGGCCTCAACCTGTGGGTCGAGCTTCCCGTGCAGGCGCGGACGGTGGCGGAGCGCCTCATGCGGCGCGGCTGGCTGGCGCGGACGGGCGACGAGTTCCAGCTGGCCGAACATCCCGAACCGTCACATCACCTGCGCCTGACCGTGCACGACCTCACCGCCGAGGAGAGCGCGCGGCTGCTCGACGACCTGGTGGATGCGGCGCGCTGAGCCCCGGACCAGATGAGAGGATCGAGGGATGAAGATCCTCTCGATCCAGTCCGCGGTCGCCTACGGTCACGTCGGCAACTCCGCCGCCGTCTTCCCGCTGCAGCGCATCGGCGTCGAGGTCCTGCCCGTCTACACGGTGAACTTCTCCAACCACACCGGCTACGGCGCGTGGCGTGGACCGCTCATCTCCCCCGACGACGTCCGCGAGGTCATCACCGGCATCGAGGAGCGCGGCGTGCTCGGCCAGATCGACGCCGTGCTCTCCGGATACCAGGGCAGCGAGGGCATCGGCGACATCATCATCGACGCCGTCGCCCGCGTGAAGGCGGCCAACCCGGACGCCGTCTACGCGTGCGACCCGGTCATGGGCAACGCGAAGTCCGGCTGCTTCGTCGCCCCGGCCATCCCGGTGCTGCTGCGCGAGCGTGTGGTTCCGGTGGCCGACATCATCACGCCGAACCAGTTCGAGCTGGGTTTCCTGACAGAGACCTCGCCCGACACCCTCGAGTCGACGCTGGAATCGGTGGATGCGGCGCGCGCCATGGGCCCTCGCACCATCCTCGTGACGAGCGTCGAGCGTCCGGATGCACCGGCCGACACGATCGAGATGCTCGCCGTCGACGACGCGGGCGCGTGGATCGTGCAGACCCCGCGCCTCCCGCTGAAGGCCAACGGATCGGGCGACGTGACGGCGGCGCTGTTCACGGCGCACTACGTGCGCACCAGCGATGCCGAGCTGGCCCTGCGGAAGACCGTGTCGAGCGTGTTCGACCTGCTCACGCGCACCCTGGAGTCGGGCGAGCGCGAGCTGCAGCTGGTCGAGTCGCAGGACTCCTACGCTAACCCGCGCGAGCAGTTCGCGGTCACGCGCGTACGCTGACCCGCCTCCCCCACCATCAGCTCCTGAGTTTTTCGGGCAAATCGCCGCTAAAACGGCGAAAAACTCAGGAGCTGTTGGCTAGGGACGCGGCCAGGCGTCTGCGATGGCCGCCCGGACCTCTCCGAGCAACTGGGGCAGCGCCTTCGTCTTGGCGATGATGGGCAGGAAGTTCGCATCCTGAGCCCACCGCGGCACAACGTGCTGATGGAGGTGCGCCGCGATCCCGGCTCCCGCGACCTCGCCCTGGTTCATGCCGATGTTGAAGCCGTCGTTCTTCGACACCTGACGGATGACGCGCATCGCCGTCTGGGTGAGGCTGCCGATCTCGGCGACCTCCTCCGGCGTCGCCTCGTCGTACGTGGCGATGTGGCGGTACGGGCACACGAGCAAGTGGCCGCTGTTATACGGGAACAGGTTCAGCAGTGCGTAGGCGTGCGTTCCGCGCGCGACGATCAGCGCATCCTCGTCGCTCATGCTCGGGGCGACGCAGAACGGGCAGTCGTCTTTGCCCGGCTGCTGGCCGTGCTGGATGTAGACCATCCGGTGCGGCGTCCAGAGCCGCTGGAACTCGTCCGGAACGCCGACGAGGTACGACGGGTCGTCGACGCGGATGCGCGCAGCGTCGACGCTGTCCCGGATCGCCCCATCGGCTGCGCCGTCTCCGTTCGGGTCGTCCGACGTCCCGTACGAGTCGAGGTTCAGTCGTGCCATGCCGTGTCGACCAGCTCGTGCGAGCGGATGCTCTCGACGATCCGCTCGATCGCCTCGTCGACGGTCACGCCGTTGCGCTGCGTGCCGTCTCGGAACCGGAAACTGACCGTGCCCGCCGACGCATCCTCTTCTCCCACGATCAGCTGGAAGGGGACCTTCGCCTTGGTGTGGGTGCGGATCTTCTTCTGCATGCGGTCGTCGGAGTGGTCGACCTCGGCGCGCACCCCGCGGGCGCGGAGCCGCGAGATCACGTCGTCGAGGAACGGCGCGTACTGGTCGGCGACCGGGATGCCCACGACCTGCACCGGCGACAGCCAGACCGGGAACGCGCCGGCGTAGTGCTCCAGCAGGATCGCGAAGAACCGCTCGATCGAGCCGAGCAGCGCCCGGTGGATCATCGCCGGCTGCTTGCGTGTGCCATCCGCCGCGTTGTACTCCAGCTCGAACAGCTCCGGCTGGTTGAAGTCCAGCTGGACGGTCGACAGCTGCCAGGTGCGGCCGATCGCGTCGCGCGCCTGCACCGAGATCTTCGGGCCGTAGAACGCCGCCCCGCCCGGGTCGTCCACGAGCTCCAGACCGGACTCGATCGCCACCTGGCGCAGCGTCTCGGTCGCGGTCTCCCAGCTCTCGTCGCTGCCGACGTACTTGTCCGGGTCCTTCGTGGAGAGCTCCAGGTAGAAGTCGGTGAGGCCGTAGCCGCGCAGGGTGTCCAGTACGAACTCGAGCTGGCGGGCGACCTCGTCCCGGATCTGGTCTTCCGTCACGTAGATGTGGGCGTCGTCCTGGGTGAGCCCGCGGACGCGCGTCAGACCGGCCAGGGTGCCGGACTTCTCGTACCGGTACACCGTCCCGAACTCGGCCAGCCGGAGCGGGAGCTCGCGGTAGCTGCGCCCGCGCGCACGGAAGATCAGGTTGTGCATGGGGCAGTTCATCGGCTTCAGGTAGTAGTCCTGGCCCTGCCGGGTGATGTTGCCCTCCGCGTCGCGCTCCTCGTCGAGGTGCATCGGCGGGAACATCCCCTCCTTGTACCAGTTGAGGTGCTGGCTGGTCTCGAAGAGGTGCGCCTTGGTGATGTGCGGCGTGTTGACGAGCTCATAGCCGTTGGCGATGAGCCGGTCGCGCATGTAGTCCTCGATCTCCTTGCGGATGATCCCGCCCTTCGGGTGGAACACCGCCAGGCCCGAGCCGATCTCGTCGGGGAAGCTGAACAGGTCCATCTCGGCGCCGAGCTTGCGGTGGTCGCGCTTGGCGGCCTCCTCCATGCGGGTCTGGTAGGCGCGCAGCTCCTCCTTGCTCGCCCAGGCGGTGCCGTAGATGCGCTGCAGCTGCTTGTTCTTCTCGTTGCCTCGCCAGTAGGCGGCGGCGACGCGGGTGAGCGCCCAGCCGTTGCCGATCATGCGGGTGTTCGGGAGGTGCGGGCCGCGGCAGAGGTCCTTCCAGACCGTCTCCCCCGTCTTCGGGTCGACGTTGTCGTAGATGGTCAGCTCGCCGGAGCCGACCTCGACCGACTCGCTCTCGTCGAAGGCGGCGGTGTCGCCGTGCTGGACCCCGCCCTTGAGGCCGATGAGCTCCAGCTTGTACGGCTCGTCGGCGAGCTCCGCGCGCGCCTCCTCGTCGGTGACGACACGGCGGACGAACCGCTGGCCCGCCCGCTGGATGCGCGACATCTCCTTCTCGAGAGCCTTCAGATCCTCCGGGGTGAACGCCTCCTGCACGTCGAAGTCGTAGTAGAAACCGTCCGTGATGGGCGGCCCGATGCCCAGTTTCGCGTCGGGGTTCACGGCCTGCACGGCCTGGGCGAGGACGTGCGCCGTCGAGTGGCGCAGGATGCTGAGGCCGTCGGGCGAGTCGATGGTGACCGGCTCGACCTCGTCGGTCGTCGTGACGGTGGTCGCGAGGTCCTTCAGCTCACCGTTGACGCGCATCGCGACAACGGAACGGTCGGTGAAGAGCTCGAAGCCGTCGGCCACCTGTCCACTCCTTGTTCGTGGGTCGATTTGGGAACCCTCCAACTCTAGCCGGACCGGGGATGCCGGACGGAGCGGCCGCCGACGGGCGCGCTCTCGTCGTGCACCCGCCCGGCGATGCGCCCGAGGGCCTCCGCCATGGCGTCGGCGACCACCCGAGCAGGCGGCACGTGCTCTCCGTCGGTCTGCACGCTGACGCGGAACCGACCCGCATACGACACGGCGAGGACTCCGACGCGGACGTTCCCTGACAGCAGCGCCAACGGCCAGGCGGCGACGAGTTCCGTGCCGGCCAGGCGGTACGCGCGCGGCGGCCCGGTCAGTTCGGATGCGATCGCCGCCACAGCGCGCTGACTCCGCGCGAACCGCATGAGAAAGCGCGCAGCGCGGGGGCTGCGCATCAACCGGAACGTCCCGATGGCGCGCGCCCGCGCCTTCTCGGAGCGCGTCGCAGCGGCAACCTGCGCGATGGAGCCGTCGGAGCGGGGATCGGTCTGCGGACCTCCGAGCGGGATGTCGACCAGCATCACTCCTGTCGCATTCCCCTCCCCTGCCGACCGCGCAAGCCGGACGGGACACGAGACGGGGACCGACGCGGGCGGCACCTCCCCTGCATCGACGAGCGCCGCGCGAATCCCTCGCCCGAACGCCGTGAGGAACGCGTCGTTGATGGTGCCGCCGGCGCGCCGGGCACCCTCGTGCAGTGAGGCGAGATCGACATCCAGGAACGCGACATCGCGCGTCGTGCCCAGCGGTCCGAGCAGGACCTGCGAGCGGACACGGCGGCGGAAGACGGCGAGCGTCTGGACCACGAGGTCCCCCAGTCGCAGGATGAACGACCTCCGCGGGGGTGGAACGGTATCCGCGTGCCCAGGGCCGGCCACGTCGGTCGTGTCCGCCGGCAGGGGGTCGGAGAGGGCGGCGACCAGCTCCTCTGCGCCCAGGCCGTCGGCGACCGCGTGGTGCAGCCGGAACAGCATCCCGCAGCGGTCACCGGCCACGCGCGGAACCAGGAGAAGCTCCCAGAGCGGGCGTCCGTCGTCCAGCGAAGTCATGGCGACGCGCGCGCAGGTCCGCTCGAGCGCTGTCGACACGTCTCCGTCTGCGGCCGCGGTCTCCGCACCGATCACCCGGACGTGATGCGTCAGGTCCGGAGTGACCGTCCGCCACGTCCACTCACCGCCGGCGTCCACCGGCACACGGTGAAGAGCGGGCAGCCGCGCGACCCGAGGGGCCAGCGTGTCGCGGAGGACGTCCACATCGGGGGCACCGGCTGCGTTCACGAAGCCGCCGGGGGCGAGAAGGCCGACCAGGGTGACGACGTTCGGCTGTCCCTGCTCCACGGCGAAGTTGGCCGCATCCACCCCTGCCATCGGCGTCGGCTCCACCCGAGCGGTCCTCATGGACCAACGCTACGGCGGGCCGGACGCGCCCCTCAGGCCGAAGGTCCCTGGCTCGCGCCCGGGTTCCGTGCACCCTGGCGGGACGTTCGGCCCTCGTCGGCCGTCTCCCCCTCGCCCATCGTTGCGGCATGACCGATATCGCCGTCGTCCAGCATTGGGAGCAACCGACCGCCGTCCTGCACGAGCGCGTCCCCCTCGCGGACCTCCCCGCATTCTTCGCCCGCGCGTTCCAGGAGACCGCGGCGGAACTGCAGGTCCAGGGGCGTCATCCGGCGGGGCCCCCGTTCGGCAAGTACTCCGGGATGCCCACCGACACCGTCGAGGTCGAGGCGGGCTTCCCGGCCTCCGGACCGATCACGGCATCGGGTGATGTCGTGCCGGGGACGCTGCCCGGAGGACGAGTGGTGGAGGCCACGCATGTCGGACCGTACAACACGATCCGGCAGACCTACGACGAGATCCGGCGCTTCGCCGCCGACGCCGGCCTGACTCCCGGCGATGTCATGTGGGAGTGCTACCTGAGCGATCCGCAGAGCCAGCCCGATCCGGCCACGTGGCGGACGACGATCTGCTGGCTCGTGGACTGACCGCTTCAGGAGCCGCCGACGCCTACGCGCTGAGTCGCGGGTAGTCCGTGTAGCCCTCGGCACCGGTTCCGTAGAACGTGGCCGGGTTGGGCTGGTTCTCCGGGTGCTCGCCCTTCCACCGCTCCACGAGGTCCGGGTTGGCGATTGCGAGCCGGCCGACGGCGACCGCGTCCGCATGCGCGTCCTCGACAAGCGAAATCGCCTCGTCGCGCGTCGTGATCGAGCCGAATCCGCTGTTCACGATGAACGGGCCGCCGAAACGCTGCCGGAGGTCTTGCACGAGCTCGCCGGTCGGCTCCCTGTGCAGCACGCTCACGTAGGCCAGGCCGAGCGGCGCGATCCCGTCGACGACGGCCCGGTATGTGGCGGTGGTGTCGGCGAGATCGGTCTCGAACACATCCTGGATGTTGTGCATCGGCGACAGTCGGATGCCCACCCGCCCCGCACCAACAGCGGCAGCGATCGCGCCGACGACCTCGACGACGAAGCGGGCGCGCGCCTCCGGGGAGCCGCCGTACTCGTCGTCGCGGATGTTCGACACCGGTGAGAGGAACTGGTGCAGCAGGTAGCCGTTCGCACCGTGCACCTCGACCCCGTCGAACCCGGCCGCGATGGCGTTCCTCGCCGCGGCGACGAACTCATCACGGACCGTCGCGAGCTCCTCGGCGGTGAGCGCGTGCGGCACCGGGTAGGCGACCTTCCCGGTCGTTGTGCGCGTCTCGCCGTCGATGGGGACAGCGCTCGGGGCGACGATGCGCTCGGTGCCGGTGATGAGCGGATGCGAGACGCGGCCGCCGTGCATCAGCTGCATGACGATGCGCCCGCCCCGGACGTGCACCGCGTCGGCGACGGCACGCCACCCGGCGATCTGCTCGTCTGTGACGATGCCCGGCTGGCCCGGGTACGCGCGGGATTCGTGGCTCGGATAGGTGCCCTCGGAGATGATCAGACCCACGCTCGCCCGCTGCGCGTAGTGCTCCGCCACCAGTGGCCCCGGGATGCCCGCCTCGCCCGCGCGGGTGCGGGTGAGCGGCGCCATCACGACGCGGTTGGGAAGGTGGAGGTCTCCGAGCGAGACGGGAGAGAACAGATCCATCGAGGGGATGCCTTTCGGGGTGCGGATGCGTGAGACCGGTCGGGGTCAGCAGGTGCGCGGTCGAAGCGCGACCTTGGCGGCAACGGGCGTTCTCCTCGATGTATTCCGTCGCCCAGGAGACTCTCACGCTGGATGCGTACCCCTGGTGCACGGCGATCGGTCCCGTCACACTTGACGGAGAGGACGAGGGAGGTTCCGCATGACGGTGACCGCTCAGCATGCGATCAAGCCGCTGACCCTGGAGACCTTCCCGGCCTGGCTGGCGCTCGCGCAGAAGCACAACGGCGTCTGGGGCGGGTGCTACTGCTCCTACTTCCACGGCGACACGGAGGCCACCGTCAAGCGCGAATACGACGGTCCGACCTTCAAGCAGCGGCTCGTGGCGGAGGGCGTGGCCCACGCAGCGCTCGTCTTCGACGGTGACGATGCGATCGCCTGGTGTGAATACGGCAGTCCCGCCGAACTGCCGAACATCTACCACCGCAAGCAGTACGACGCCGGCGAGACCCGTCCTGCGCCGTGGCGCATCACGTGCTTCTTCGTCGACCGCGACCACCGTCGCGAGGGGGTGGCCCGGGAGGCACTGGATGGGGCGCTCGAGCTGATCGGGCAGGCCGGTGGTGGCGAGGTGGTCTCGTTCCCCAACGAGCTCGCCCCCGGGAAGCGGACGTCGTCGTCGTTCCTCCACAACGGCACGAGGGCGATGTTCGAGAAGGCCGGATTCACCTTCGAGCGGCACATCGGCAAGAGCAAGACGGTGATGCGCATCACGGTCCCGCCGTCGGCGGACTGACACAGGCACCTGCGACGAGGTCTCTCCGCTCTCCGTCGATCGTGCGCTCGTACACTCGGCACATGCGGACGCATGACGTGATCGTGATCGGTGCCGGGCTCGCGGGGCTGCGATGTGCCGCCGAGCTGGCCGCCCAGGGCCGCGAGGTGGTCGTGCTCGAGGCCTCGGACCGTGTCGGTGGGCGGCAACGGACCGACCGCGTCGACGGCTTCACCCTCGACCGCGGCTTCCATGTGCTGAACACCGCCTACCCGGCGGTCCGCGCGGCAGTGGACGTCCACAGTCTTTCCGTCGCAGCGTTTCCGACAGCGGTCCGGGTGCGTCGCACGGACGGCTCGATGGCCTCCCTCGCGCATCCGCTTCGGCATCCGGGCCTGATTCCGGCGACACTCGCCAGCGGTCTCGTCACACCGCGTGACCTTGTCGGGCTCGTCCGGTGGCTCGGTCCCGTGGCTTTCCGCCCCCGCGCTACGGTCGCGCGCCCGGATCGCACCGTCGGCCGGGGCTGGGACGAGGCCGGTCTGACTGGGCCGCTCCGCACTCAGGTGTTGTCGCCGTTCTTCGCGGGAGTCCTCGCCGACTCCTCTGAAATGACGTCAGACACGTATGTCCGCCTGCTCGCACGATCGTTCCTTCCGGCTGCTGCGGGCCTCCCCCGCGAGGGCATCGCCGCGCTCCCGAACGCGCTCGCTTCGCGCGCTCGTGCGGCGGGAGCGGACATCCGGCTCGGCCGCGCGGTGAGTCGACTGCGCCGGCACGACGGTCGATGGGATGTGGATGCGCTCGGGGAGCAGACCCTGCGGGCGCGCGACGTCGTCGTGGCGGTGGGTGCGGAGGCCCTCACGGGGCTCGTGGACGCGTCCGCCCCATCCACACGGGGCTTGCAGACGTGGTGGTTCGCGGCGGAGGAAGCTCCGGTCTCCGGGTTGCTGACGATTGATGGGAGTCGCGAAGGCCCGATCGTCAATGCGCTGGCGATCTCCGCCACGATCCCGGAGGCGGCGCCGTCGGGCCGCCACCTCGTGCAGGCGACTTGCCTCTTGACGCCCGGCAGCGTGGCGAGCGAGGCCGACGTGCGTGACCAGCTCACACGGCTGTACGGCCCGGCCTCGTCATCGTGGCGGCTCCTTCGTCGCGACGACATCCCGCACGCGCTCCCCGCTCTGCCCCCGCCGATGCGACGTTCGTCTCCCGCCCGCATCGGCCCTGGCCTGCATCTCGCGGGCGACCACCGCGAGTCGCCGTCGATCCAGGGCGCGCTCCATTCGGGACTGCGGGCGGCGAGATCGGTGGTTCATGAACCACGGTGATAGCGCGGACGAGCGCTACGATCGCGCTGTGTCGTCCTCTCGGTCACCGGCGCGGTTCCGCCGGACAGGAGCGGTGATCGTCGCGGCGGTTCTATCGTTCTGCTACTCATTCGTGCTGACGTTATTGGCCGTCGCACTTGTCGTGCAATGGGTCACAGGGCAGGGCACCATCGGCAACCTCACCAGCAACGCCGCAAATCGCGGCGTCGCCTTCCTCGTCGTCGTTTGCGTCGGCGGCGCCATCGCTCTCGCGGCGGGTGCGGGAAACGCCGTGAGGGGTCGCCGCGGCCTCTCAGCGATCATCCCTCTCGCTGTGCTCGTGCTGTTCGGTCTCATCGGCGAATCGATCGATATCGCGTCCGGGAACCCGCTGCTCGACAACCTGATCGGTTCCGCGATCATCGTGGCGGCAGCGGTACCGCTGGTGCTGCTTCTCCTACCGAGGCGACTGCACGCGGACTCGAGGGAGCCGAGCACTGCCGTCGGCACTCTTCCGTGATGATCACCAGGATCTAGTCGGAACCCCACACCGGACGGGCCTCAGAGGCCCGCGCGAGAAGTGGTGCGGTATCCAGCACGACGTGCGACTCAGGGATGTCGAACGCCGACCACTGGACGACCACCTCGAGGGGGCCCTCCGGAGGAAGCGGCCAGAAGCTCACGGTCGCCACCTGACCACAGAGCTGGCGCTGCTCGCAAGAGGTAGCTCTTGTTTCCCGGGCCGTCCTCGCTACGCTGACACTCATGATCCCGAGCACCCAGGGCAAGCCGCCAGGCAAGCGGCCGTGGTGGGTCCCTGCCGCCAGCCTGCGGAACTCGCGAATATGGCTCTGTGGTACACAGCCATCTTCGCGCTCAATGGGTCGATCGTCATAGCATCTCCGCCGCCCAACCCCTGGTTCGTCGTCGTCTGCCTCTTGTGGGGCATGCTCGCCGCTTGGGCGTGGCTCGGTCTGCACTACTTCGCACGGAAGGGTGAGCAGGGCCGCCCTGCCGGACGTCGGTGAGGTGAAGGCGACGCGGGTTCGGCATGCAATAACCGTTGCTTTGAGTATCGTCGCCGTCACGCTCCTTGCGGGCTGCGCCCCACTGTTCCCTCTGTGTTCTATGCCCGACATTCGGCCGCCTCACATCACCGTCGACGCTGCCATCTGGCTGCGGACGCATCCTGGCGGCACGGTTCACGCCTGCTACGCCGGCGCGTGCGACGACGAGGACGGAGTGAGGCCGTCCTTCGAAATCGTGGTCCCTCGCACCGCGAATCTCAGCAAGCAGCACGACCTTGTGGTCACGTTGACCGATCGGACGGGGACGACGACTGAGACGGCGCGGATGGCGCTCGAGCTCATCCCGGGGCAGAAGGGTGCACCGTGTCCTATGCCGGACCAGTGGAGCCGCATCGTCCTCGTCGGGACGGACGGGAAGGTTCAGGTGGGCGGGGCCGACGACGGCCGCCTCATCGTCCCGACCCCGGCGGATCGGGAATGACAGCGTCCCAGCGACGCTGATTGTCGCTTCGCACTCACATGATTGCCTGTCCACCGCAACGTCAATCCACTCCAATTCGACCGAAGCAGTGCTCCAGTCGACGTCGCCTCGGCGCGCGCCGGTGAGTTCCGGGTACTCATCATCGACATGCTCCTGCAGGATCAAGCCCAACTGCTCGATCGCTGCGCCGAGGTATGCGTCGAGCAGTGCTTCTTCGGAAACATCGGTCACAAGGCGGACGGCTCCGAGCAGGCGCGTCAACTCACTATCGCGAGCGAGCCCTCCGTGGGCGAGGCGTGCCGCGGCGTGACCGATTGGCGGTCAGCCGCTGGCCCGCTCAGAGGTAACAGTTGGTTCCGATCGCGAACTCCGCGAACAGCGTCCAACCACTCATCGCCCAGGCGATCAGTACGCCAGCCGCTGTCGCTGCGAGGAAGACCTCGACGGCGAGCAGAACCCGGCGGGCGATCTCTCCGCGAGTCGTGAGAAGCAGCGCGATCAGAGCCCCCGCGCTCACGAGCACGAGAGGCGCGACGCCGAAGATCAGGAGGAACAGTAGATCGCTCGTCCCTGCCGCGCGCGCCTTGCACTCATCGTCGTACGTGTCGCCTAGCACCAGCGCGAACCAGCACCAAGCGACGATGATCGCTGCCGAGGAAAGAACGATCGCCGCCGGAGAGTAGGTGCGCTGCGTCGTGGAGGGGCTCGCTGAAGTCATCGACGCTCACTCTAGTTAGGTGGGCGGCGCGGCCGCCGCGTAGGGTCGAAGCATCCACGCGGCGGCCTAGGTCTCAGTCCCCGGCTGCCGCGTCATCTCCCTTCGTCTGCGCGGTGCCGTGGAGGTCGATGAGGCGGTCGTAGCCCCACTTGATGAGCTCCTCGATGGAGGCGCCGTTGTCGGGAACATGGGGGGTGCTAGAGGTGGGCATGTGAGCCTCTCGGTCAAGGGCGGGCTCCCGCCGGTTGCGGGTGCCCCTTGACCGGGTAGATGCGGCGGAAATGCATGTGTGCTCATGACGTCCTTCTGCTGGTTCGGCGACCGAGGTCCGGTCAATCTCTTCTACGGATGACGAGGCCGCCGAGTCCAACGCTTCGGTGGATCCGCGCCCAATAGGTTCTACGGCGCAGCGGCAGCGAAAAAATGCAAAGTTGAAGCGGTCGGGGATGGTGCTCATACGTTTCCTCCACGGTCCTGGTGGAGCATCCGCCGGATGCGGGTGCCCTCACCTCTGGATGGGCCGAGCCGCGCAGTCGCACAGATTTGGCCCTCACTACCTAGAGGTGCCGAGCGCGCAGTGAGCTTCGGTCGCGGTTGCCCTTCGCTCTTAGGAAGTGCGCCAACTGGAGGCTTTGTGACACGGATGCAGCGAATTTCTTCTGATCGCCTGCGACGTGATCGCGTGACCGACCGGAAGCGCAGCGTCACGGCAATACGCTGGCCCCATGACCACGACGCCCCGCGAGCTCGAAGCCGAGCTCGACACCTCCGCAAAGAGCATCCGAGCGCTCCTGCGCGAGGAGTACCCGGAGCACGAGCACGGCGCACGGTGGAAGCTGGATGACGACCAGGCGACCGTGGTGCGGGCGCGGTTCTCGGATTGACGATGGCGACGCTCTTCCTGATGGTCGGACAGCCGGGCAGCGGCAAGACGACACGAGCACGAGAGCTCGAACGCGAGCATGCTGCGATCCGGATGAGCCCGGACGAGTGGATGAAACCGCTCTTCGGGGTCAGCGACATGGATGGCCGTCGGGACGTACTTGAAGGGCGGCTCATTTGGACTGCGAGTCAGGTACTGCGACTGGGCAACAACGCGATCCTCGACTTCGGCCTCTGGGGCCGTGACGAGCGCGCAGGGCTGCACTGGTTGGCCGGTTCCCTCGGCGCTACCGTTCAGACGGTCTTCGTCCCGGTCGACCCGGGAACTCAGCTCGAGCATGTGCAGCAGCGCTTCGTCGACGACCCGAGTGGCACATGGGAGATGGATGCAGCAACGCTCGATCGATGGCGAGCGGTATTCCAAAAGCCGGGGCCCGAGGAGCTTGATGGGAGCTGGCGCCCTGAACCGCCAGCGGGGTACGCCTCCTGGCTCGACTGGCTCAGCGATCGCTGGTCGACCTCGCTAATCTGACACCGAGCCCCCGATAGAACGAAGCGGAGCTGTGACAACCGAACCTTCATGGCGTGTGACCGTGCCCCCGGGCGCCGCGATGTTCTTGCACGACCGCTTCGGCGCACCGGGTCTCCTCCGTGCAGGCGCCGGCTTCTGGGCAACGCTGCACGCGGCACCGGGCCGGCTCTGGCTGGTCCGCGGCAAGGACGTCATCGAGATCCCTGAGATCGAGGACGTTGGAACCGGCCCATCGGACAACGGCCGCGGTACCTGGACGCAGGCTGTCATCGTGACCAGCCACGGTGAGAGTCTCCCGCTCATGCCGTACGAGAAGCACGGGCTGCTTCCGCACACCGTTCAAGACCCGACCGCGATCGCCTCCGAGATCCGGTCAGTCGTGTTCGGTGCTTAGTCGCCGCTCCACGCAGAGCGGCCGGCCGACACCTGGTTTCCTCTCCGCTTACGGCCGGCGCGCTACTCGTTTGACCAGTTGAGCGCTCCGGGGGCGGAGCATCGGTTGAAGGCCGAGCTCAATATGGGGCGGCGCAGGCGCGGCCGCCGATCGGTGCTTGGGGTTCACCGTCGCGGCCTCGGTCCTGGCTCAGTCGACCTTCTCGATGAAGACCTCGACGCTCACGCCGTCATTCGGATCCGTCCCGGCCAGGCGGATCAGGTCCGAGCGACGCGGAGTCTGGAAGTCGTGGACAGCCTCGTCCTCGATCTCGACGAACAGCTCGAACCGGCGCCCACGGGAGTGCTCGTTCGCCCACGCCATCGCCGCGTCGACATCGTCCGCCTCGGTCAACGCGAACGCCTCGAGCTGCCAGCCGGTGTCCGGTCCGGGACGTTCCCAGAAGTTCACTCGATAGGTCGGGCGGCCGACGATTCGTCGCGGTTCGGCGTGAACTGTCTCGTGTGCTCGCACCGCGCGAGCTTATCCACCACCAGTCGCGGCACCGCCGGCACTTCTGCAAAGATGAGGCTGACCGGGGACGATCGGGGGAATCGGATGACGGTATCGGAGCGCGGCCTCGCCGTCGCGCGGGCGACGACGCGGTTCCGCCGGCGCACCATCGCGGCGAACATCCTCGTCGCGGTCGCCGCGCTCGTGCTGCTGCTCATGGCGGCCGTCGACTGGTACCTCCTCATCCAGCTGAACCCGGTGACGAGGTTCTTCATTTTCGGCACGCTCCTCGTAGTCGGCTGGCTCCCCGTCGCGCTCGTGATCACAGCGGTGTGCCTGCGGCCGTACTGGTTGACCTTCATCTCGCTCGGCGTCGTCGGCGCCTGGATGATCGCGACGCTCGTCGTCTGGGCGGTCCCGGATGCGCCCTACCCGTATCCGGAGATCTCGTGGCCGCACCGCGGATCATCCTGACGAGCGAGGCAGCTCCTCCGCTGGTGTGACGCTCTCACCGCTGCGGATGGCCAGAGTAAGACAGTGCGGTGGAGAACGGTTCTGGGGTGGGTGCCCGCCACGCTCTGCATCGTGCTCGTCGCCGCGGCCATCTGGCTTGACGCCGCCAGGACCGGAATCCCGGGTGTGCTCCTCGTTGGAACGCTCGACAGCGGGCAGCTCTCCGTGCTGCTCGTCGCCATCGGTGCCGCCTGCGGAGTCGTCGCCGCCATCCAGGCGGCGGTCCTGGCTGGCCGGCTCCGGCGGCCGTTCCTCCGGGTGCTCGTGCGGGCGGTCTCCGGGCTCTTGCTTCTGGCAGCTCTTCCGGTGGGCTACCTGCTGATGCTCTTAGCCGCGTTCTCCAGCGTGCATGCGTACGAACCCATCGCCGCCCCTGGGCACAACGTCGTCGTCCGATCCTTCACCTGGCATCACCGCAGCCTCGACTTGCTCGAGCAGGACGGGCTGCTGTTCCACGAGGTCGCGATCTGCGGCGAGGGAATTCCGGTAGATGGCTACGACGCCTTCGCTGCCGGGCAGTACGACCTGGTTTCTCGCGGCGACCGCGACGTGATCCGGTTCGCAGAGCGGCCGGGCGGCCCATTTACAGGCGAGGCGATCCTCGGATCGCGGCCAGGGGATGACGTGACCGCGAGCTGCAGCTCGCGGTGAGAAAAACGAAACCCCCACCGCCGGGAGGCGACAGGGGTTCGTTAAGCGGGCGAGCTACTGCTTCTTCAGCTTGATCGTCGTTGTGGTGCCCAGGGCGCTGGCGGAGTAGCTGATGGAGTCGTTCTGGAAGGTGAACTCCTTGGTGGCGTCGCTCGAGGCGAGCATGGCCGACTCGGTCGCTGCGACGTCGCGGGTAGAGGTCCACTTGTACGGCGTCGAGGCATCCGTCGGTGCCGCGAAGCTTCCGACCCAGTAGATCGACTTGGTGTCGCCGTTGTCGGTCACCCAGTTGATGGTGATGACGTTGCCGGTGATCTCGGCTTCCTGGTAGCTGTCGGCGGCTGCCGAGTTGGTCTGCTTCCAGGTGCCCGTCAGGTCAGCCGGCTTGTCGACCTCCTTGGTCGGCTCCGGGGTGGAGTTGCTGGAGCCCGATGACGAAGATGCTGACGACGATGCCGTGTCCGAACCGGTGCTGCATCCGGTAAGGGCGAGGGCTGCGGTGATGGTTGCTGCGATTGCGATTGGTGTGAGCTTGTTCATGATCACCTTCATCGTGTCATTTCGACGCGGAAGACTCAGGACCCCAATCGGGGGCGAGAGTGACGAGACGGGCCGGAACGCTGACGCAGTCGGTCCGACGCCGACAAGGACGGAAGGCCGTCGACCGCGTGCGCGCGAACCGACGACACGCGCGGTACGGAAAATCGCAGGATTTTTCTTGCACGTATACGAGGTAGAACGCGACTTAGGCTGCGAGGGGCGAAAGGGAGAACTCTTCAGCGCGGTAGATTCCCTGATCATGAGCGATATCGAACACCAAGGCGCGGGCGCCGAAGCCAAACCACGGTGTCGAGAACTGCACGGTTGGCTGCACTGGGCATACCTGTCTCCTTGGAAGCGATTAGCTATCCAGGAACCAGGTCGCCTGGTCGTGTTTCCGGCCTTCTGGCGTCTGCGCACCGGGTGGTGCGTGTCCTTTCTCGAGGCGGTTCTTCCCGTCTCTGCGCTTTCGTTTCGCGCTGTTCATTTGTATGACGTGGGCGTTATCACAAAGGATCGCTACTGACGCAAACTGTCTAACCCACGAAGCAGGCTATTTCGCGACCCCACGTTGACCACGACGCGTCCATTTGGGGCGCTATGACGCTCACAAAACGACGAAACCCCCGGGTCTCCGGGGGTTTCTCTCTGTGGGCGATACTGGGATCGAACCAGTGACCTCTTCCGTGTCAGGGAAGCGCGCTACCGCTGCGCCAATCGCCCGAGCCTGAACGCGAAGCTCAGGATCGAGGTGGATACGGGATTCGAACCCGTGTATACGGCTTTGCAGGCCGCTGCCTCGCCTCTCGGCCAATCCACCGAACGCCACAACACGGAAAAACCCGTACCGTACCTGAGAGGCCCGATCCGTAGACCGGGCCGACTCGAGCGGATGACGAGACTCGAACTCGCGACCCTCACCTTGGCAAGGTGATGCGCTACCAACTGCGCTACATCCGCATTTCGCCCCGCAGTTCCCTGCGGCACTTGAAAGACTCTAGCCGATCCGGAGGCGCAAGACAAAACCGGTTACGCCCGCCGGGTGTGTCGCCTGCGGCCGCGTTCGGGCGCTCCGTGTCGATGTGCATCGGGGCCCCGGAGTCGGCTAGTATCGAATCTCGCAGCACACGGGCGATTGGCGCAGTTGGTAGCGCGCTTCCTTCACACGGAAGAGGTCATCAGTTCGAGTCTGGTATCGCCCACCAGAGAAAACCCCCGGTCCGCCGGGGGTTTTCTGTTTCCCCACTTCGGGCGCTCAGAGCGTCGTCAGACAGACGTGAGACAACGGCCCCTCGTGAGTCAGGATGCGGGGGTTTCGAGCACGTACTCCCAGATATCGAACTCCTGGCGCTCGGGCGCGAGAGCGTACCGGCGCAGCACTCCGTCGTCGTGCTTGACGTCGATCCACTCAGCGGGTGTGCCGTCGGCTGGGCCACTCGAAGAGGTCCAGCTGGCCGTCGTAGCGGTGAATGCGGGCGTAGTAGAAGGTGCGCTGAGTCGTGCGGGCGGGTACTGCCGACGGGGATCATCGTCGCAGCTGGGGCGGCCGAGGTCGGCGAGCGCAGCGTCCTACAGGTGAACGGGAACCGCCGGGTTGAGGCGGTTCAGTGCCTGGAGCATCGGCGTGAAGTCCTGGCGCTGTGCGGAGACCACGACGGGTGGGTAGCCGCTCCCGCGTAGCACGCACGTGGACGGTGCACCGAAGAATCGGCCGGCGCGCTCGATCGCATCCACCGGGATGCTGCCGCTTCGAAGCGGCGCTCGCCAGTTGAGGGTGCGGCCGACGAGTTCGACCCGGTACGCGACTCGGAAAAGCCACCAGTACATGCTCCAGCCGAGCGCAAGGATCCACAACGCGCCGAACCACACCGGTGGCCCGGGCTGCCCGCTGATGGTGCGAACCGCGAGGAAGATCCCGGCGATCACCAACACGGTCATCACGAACAGCGCAAAGGCGATCTGTAGGACCGGCTGGGACCAGGTCACGTCAGCGCCCTGGCGATCGGTATCGCGCGATGTCATGCTGCCTTCCCGTCAGAAATCTGCTCCCGCAGGCTACCAGCGCCCTTGCCTCACACCCGGCTGAGCAGCGGACCCAGCCGCACCGCGGTGTCGGCGACCAGCGACACCAGCCCGTCACGGTCCGCCAGGCGCGCGGCCGGGAGCGCCAGCGCGAGGCCGGCGACCAGGCGCTGGTCGTCGCCGCGCACTGGGACGGCGAGGCAGCCGAAACCGGGGACGAGCTCGCCCTCCTGCGTCGTGAACCGGGTGGGTGACGGCACGGCCCGCGCGGCCTGCTCCGCCAGGAGGAGCCGGCCGAGGGCGGAGACGCTGAGGTCCGACTGGATGCGCTTGGGGTCCGAGAGCGGGAAGTCCGGGTCAACGTCGACCGGCACCACTCGGTCGTCTCGGTAGACGGCCAGGTGGACGCCACCGCGGATGCGCCCCCGCAGGTCGGCGACCGCCTCCCGAGCGGTGGCGGCCGCATCTTGTGCCTGCGCCACATCCGCCAGCTCGGCGACCTTGCGGCCCAGGGCGAAGCCGCGGAGGTCGGGCATGCGTACGAGGTACTCGTCCTGCACCAGCAGATTCAGGATGCGGTACGCCGTCGCCCGCGGCAGGCCCAGGCGCGCGGACAGCTGCTGCGCGGTGATCCCGGGCCCCGCGTGCGCGACCTCCTCCAGCACCGCGAACGCACTGTGCACCGCGCCCGGCTGTCGTCCGCTCAGCTCCGGGATGGCGTTCATGGCGCCCCGCCGAGCACGTCCCCCATCGTCGGCTCGTCGTACAGGCCGATGCGGCGCAGGGCGTCCGGCCTCCGGCGTCGGCACACCGCCCACAGCGCGAACGCGACGGCCGCCACCCCGGCCAGCAGCAGGACGGCGAGGGCGCGGTCGCCCGTGACCTCGAGCCAGAGGTCGAGCGCGAGCGCCGCCACGAGACCCGCGGCCGCGACCGCAGCGGCCACGGCCGGACCGACCGTCAACTCGCCGATCCGGCGCAGGAAGAACGGCGTCGCGACGCAGACGAGCGCGTACGCGGTCATGTACCCGGCCGCCGCGCAGACGACCACGACGCCCATCGCCTGCCACGCCCCCATTCCGGCCAGCACGAGGACAGCGGGTACGGCGACCTCGACCGCGACGCCCACCGCCAGCGCGACGTGCGGGGTCCGGAAGCGGCGATGCGTGCGCCCGAGGGCGCGCGGCGCGATCCCCTCGCGGCCGAGGGAGAACAGGACCCGGGCGAGCGCCGTCGTCGAGGCCAGGGCGCAGGCCAGGAACGAGCAGGCGAGCGCCGCATCCAGCAGCAGCCCGATCCACTCGACCCCCGCGCGCGCCGCCAGGTCGTTCACCGGGCTGTCGCTGGCCACCAGGTCGCCGTCGAGCGCCTGGAAACCCGCCAGCTGCGTGTAGGCGGAGAGCAGGTACAGCAGTCCCGCCGCGATCACGGTCCAGCGGATGGTGCGCGGGATGGTCGCGAACGGCCGCCGCGACTCCACGCCGAGCGTCGCAGCGCTCTCGAAGCCGACGAAGGCGGTGACGGCGACGGTCGTTCCGGCAGCGAGTTCCGGGATGCCGACCGAGCGGGGCAGCGCGACCGCCGCGAACGACGAGCCGGGCACGCGGACGAGCAGCACCACGATCAGCACGAGGATGCCCACGATCGACAGCAGCTCGATGACGAGCGTGACCCGGGTCGACAGCCGGATGCCACGCCACAGCACCAGCAGGCAGACGGCGCCGAACCCGGCCAGCAGCAGGAGCACCAGCCCGCGCGAGCCGGTCACACCCGGGACGGCATGAGCGAGCAGCGTCAGCCCGTAGTACGCAGCGCCCAGCAGGGCGAACATCGCGACGAATCCGTAGCCGACGATCATGGCGGCGCTGGTCGCGAACCCGGCCCGAACCCCCAGGCCGCGCGCGGCGAACGTGTAGAGGGAGCCGGTGGCGGCCATCCGCCGGGTGAACTGGTTGACGGCGTAGGCGACGAGCGCCATCAGCACGCCCGCGAGAAGGAACGCGAGCAGCGTGCCCGATCCGGCACGCGCCGCGACGAGCACAGGGCAGGTGGCCGCGGCAGCGGAGGGCGCGACGGCGCCGACCGACTGGGCCAGCACATCCACGAAACCGAGGCTGCGGCGGTCGAGGCCGGCCATCGGCGAGCGCGCAGCCAGGCCGTCGACCGGTGTCGGGTCGGCGATCGCTCGGCTCAGGGCCGTCACGGGGGGCTGTGCTGTCACGGTGTGCTCCTCGCCCGCGAGGCTACGGCGGGCGTGTTGCGTCCGCGTTTCGTCGGCGTCACGGGCACGTGACCCCCGAATGCGACACGGTCCGTCCCATTCGGCGAGCGCCGACTCTTCACAGCGGCGGAACGACCGCGCAACACCGTCTCGCGAGACTGGCGGCACCCACCCTCTCATTCCCCCTGGAGGAACCCATGACGGCTGCACAGGAGCCCCAGGCTCTGCTCGGCGATCCGATCGCCATCCGTGGTCCCGGCGCCGCGCGCCAGCTCTCCGGCCGACTCGGCGTCGGCTCGATCGTGTTCATGGTGGTCGCCGCTGCGGCGCCGCTCACCGTCATCGGCGGCGGCTTCCCGGTCGCCGTGCTGCTGGGCAACGGCGCCGGCGTGCCGAGCATGTTCGCGATCGGCGCCGTCATCCTGCTGTTCTTCGCCGTCGGGCTGAGCGCGATGAGCCGGTTCATCCCCCGGCCGGGCGCGTTCTTCACCTATGTCGGCTACGGAATGGGGCGCCCGCTCGGCCTCGCCGCCGCCTATCTGGCGCTGCTCACCTACACGACCGTCCAGGTGGCGGTGTACGGCTACCTCGGCGCGACGCTGGAATCGTCGGTCGTCGCGCTGCACGGGCCGGACATCCCCTGGTACGTCTACTCCCTCGCGATGATCGCGCTGGTCGGAGTCCTCGGCTACCGGCACATCGAGCTGAGCTCGCGCGTGCTCGGCATCCTGCTCATCGCGGAGGTCGGGATCGTCATCGTCCTGAGCTTCGTGATCATCGGGACGGGAGGCGCGGAGGGCCTGTCGCTCGTGCCGTTCGAGCCGAGCACCGTGCTTTCGGGCTCCCCCGGCATCGGACTCATGTTCGCCCTCGCCGGCTTCATCGGGTTCGAGTCGACGGCGATCTTCCGTGACGAGGCCAAGGAGCCGGAGAAGACCATCCCTCGGGCGACCTACATCGCAGTGATCGCCATCGGCGTCTTCTACACGTTCGCCTCGTGGGCGCTGGTGATGGGATGGGGCCCCGCGAAGATCGTGGATGTGGTCGCGGCCGACACCGGCGGCTTCATCGTGAACACCGCCGTCCACTACCTCGGATCCGTCGGCGGGGTCATCGTCAACGTCCTCCTGATCACGAGCCTGTTCGCCTGCGTGCTCTCCTTCCACAACGTGGTCACGCGATACCAGCACTCGATGTCGAACGCGTCGGTGTTCCCGGCGGCGATCGGGCGCGTCCACGGCAAGCACTCGTCTCCGTACGTGTCGTCACTGGTGCAGACCGCCACAGCGGCGGTTCTGATCGTGGCGTTCGCGCTGTTCCGCCTCGACCCCGTGCTGCAGGTGTTCACCTGGTTCAGCGGCATCGCGACCCTCGCGATCGTCGTGCTCATGGCGCTGACCTGCCTGGCCGTCATCGTCTACTTCGCCCGGAAGAAGACCGGTGCCGGTCTCTGGCGCACGGTGATCGCCCCCGTCATCGGCCTGCTCGGCCTGATCGGGGTGACGCTCATCATCGTCGACAACTTCCCTCTGCTCATCGGCGATGTGGATGCGAAGGGCACCCCGGTGGTCGGCCCGCTGTCCATCGCCTTCTTCGCAGCCATGCTCGCCGTCCCCGTGATCGGCGTGGTGCAGGCACTCATCCTGCGCCGCAGCAAGCGCGCCGCCTACGAGAACATCATCGACACCATCAGCGCCTAGGAGACCTGACATGACGACCGAACTGCCCCTGACCCTCCCCGACGACGACACGACTAGCCCCGGTCCGCTCTCCAGCCTGACGGCGGCCGAGATCGAGGCCGTGGCGCGCATCCTCCGTTCGGCCGGTGCCGTCACAGACACGACCCGCTTCGTCTACGTCGGCTTGCTGGAGCCCGACAAGGCGGATGTGCTGGCCGCGCTGGCGGGCGACGCACCGACGCCGGACCGCGAGGCGCGCATCCTGCTGCTCGACGTCGCCACCGGCGAGAGCCTGGACGCCGCCGTCTCCCTCACCCGCGACGAGGTGATCGCGCTCATGCCGATCGACGGCTCGCGCGGCCAGGTGCCCATCCTCGAGGAGGAGTTCGAGGCGATCGGCGGCATCCTCGCCGCGGACGCCGGCTGGCTCGCGGCGCTCGAGAAGCGCGGGCTGGTGAGCGAGCAGGTCGTCTACGCTCCGCTCTCCCCCGGCTCGTACGACATCCCCGGCGAGGAGGGCCGACGGATCATCCGCGTCTTCGCCTTCCGGATGGACCACGCCGAGGACCACCCCTGGGCCCACCCGGTGGACGGGCTGTGCGCGTACGTCGACGTCATCGCCCGCGAGGTCACCCAGGTGGTCGACGCGTTCGAACTCCCCGTCCCCGAGGAGCCGGGCAACTTCCACCTGGAGTCGGAGCGCCCCGCCCCGCTCGACACGCTCAAGCCGATCTCGATCACCCAGCCGGAGGGACCGAGCTTCGCGGTGGACGGAGACACGGTCACCTGGGCCAACTGGACGTTCTCCCTCGGGTTCGATGCCCGGGAGGGACTCATCCTGCGGAACCTCGGTTTCGCCGACCCCGACCAGGGCGGCGAGGTGCGTCCGGTGGTCTACCGCGCGTCCATCGCCGAAATGGTCGTGCCCTACGCGGACCCCTCGCCGACACGGTACTGGCAGAACTACTTCGACACCGGCGAATACCTGTTCGGCCGGTTCGCGAACTCGCTGACGCTCGGCTGCGACTGCCTCGGCGAGATCCGCTACTTCGACGCGGTGCTGTCCGACGAGTTCGGCCGGCCGAAGACGATCGAGAACGCGATCTGCATGCACGAAGAGGACTACGGGACGCTGTGGAAGCACACGGACCTGTTCACCTCGGCGAACGAGGTGCGACGGTCGCGGCGGCTCGTGATCTCGTTCTTCACCACGGTCGGCAACTACGACTACGGCTTCTACTGGTACCTGTACCTCGACGGCACGATCGAGTGCGAGGCCAAGCTGACCGGCATCCTCTTCACGTCGTCCTACGTCGAGGGCTCGGCCACCGCGAGCGAGGTGGCGCCCGGGCTCGGTGCGCCCTACCACCAGCACCTGTTCTCGGCACGGCTCGACATGATGGTGGACGGGCTGGCGAACGCCGTGGAGGAGGTGGATGCGGTGCGTCTGCCGGTCAGCGAGAGCAACCCGTACGGCAACGCCTTCACGAAGCGCGCCACGCGCATCCTGAGCGAGGCGGACGGCGCTCGGGAGGCGGACGCGTCCGTCGGCCGCACCTGGCATATCGTCAACACGGAGAAATCCAACCGGCTCGGCCGGCCTACCGGGTACGTGCTCCACGCGGAGCAGAACCCGACGCTGATGGCCGACCCCTCCGCCACCGTCACCGCCCGGGCCGCGTTCACGACGAAGCAACTGTGGGTGACGCAGTACGCCAGCGACGAGCGCTACCCCGCCGGCGAGTTCGTCAACCAGAACCCGGGAGGCGACGGACTGCCCGCCTACATGGCGGCGGACCGCCCGCTCGACGGCGAGGACATCGTCCTCTGGCACACCTTCGGGCCGACCCATTTCCCCCGCCCGGAGGACTGGCCGGTCATGCCGGTCGACTACGCCAAGTTCACGCTCAAGCCGTACGGCTTCTTCGGCCGGAACCCCGCCCTCAACGTGCCGGCGGAGGCGCCCGCGCACTGCGCGCCGGGGCACCACGGGCACGGGGAGGCGCACGCTGGGCACGGCGGGCACGGCGACCACGCGCACGGCGACCACGCGCACCACGCGCACCACGGATGATCGAGGCTCTGCACCTCGGCAGCATGCTCCCGGCCACGCTGGGGGCATGCTGCGTCGCGGGGAGCGCCGACCGCCGCTCCCCGCTCGCGTGGTTCGGGATGCTCGCCATGCTCGCGGCGATGGCGGACACGATGCTGCTGCCGCATCCCCTCGTCGCTCCCGTGGTGTGGGCGGCGCTGCTGGTGGCGACGGGGGTCGCGACGGCGGTGGCGCTTCGGTTGCGGCCGGCGGGCCGGGGTGGCGCGGGGGACGCGCAGGCGGCGCATCCGGCGCATCCCGCGCATCCCGTCCGGGCGATGGCGCTGCACCGCGCGCTGCAGGCGATCCTGATGGGCGGGCTGATCGTCGCGGCGGGGGCGCACCATGGCGCGGCGGGCGGCGGACACTCCGCGCACGGGGTGAACGTCATCGCGGCGCTCGGAGTCGCCGCACTCGTCTTCGCGGTGGCGTCCGGGCTCCTGGCCTTCCGGCGGCGGCTCCCGCCGCTCCCGCGCGCCGAGGCGGCACTCGGGGCGGCCTCCGTCGCGCTGATGTCGCTGCCACTGCTCGCGTAGCGCCGCCCGCGCCACATTCGTGCCGAATGTGCGGAAAGGCGCCGCCAAAACGCACATTCGGCACGAATGTCGGCGCGCTCAGCTCCGCAGCGTCGGCCAGCGGCCGTCGTCGTCGAACGGTTCGAGCTCGACGAGCAGCGTGCCGTCCTGGGCCAGACACGACGGCAGGTGCCTCACGTCGTCGTCCGCGGTCTGCTCCTCTGTGTCGCCGGTACGACGGTCGTACCGGCCGTGCAGGTGGTCCCAGGTGGCGAACAGGACGAGATGGTGGTCCGCCTCGTTGTCGACCCATGCGCGGGTGATCGTCGGGATGCCGGTCTCTCGCGCTATGCGGCGAGTGCTCTTGGCACTCAACGTCTGGATGCTCATCGCCGTAAGTGGGGAGCGTCTTATCGGTTCCCCGCTCAGCCCGCCCGCGTCGGCGGTGTCTCCTGTCGCAGCGACCGTCGCCCGATCGTGAACCAGAGGATCGCTCCGAGGAGCGGCGCCAGCGTCACCAGGAGGAGCCACCCGACGGTCGGACCGGCGGCGGCGCGCATCGCGGCGATCTGGATCACAGCGATCAGCCACAGGATGAACGGGACGACGAACATCCCCAGGATCAGCACATGCCATCCGACGAGCCCACTGAACACGAATCCCCCGTTCGTTCGGTGACACGACCCTACCGGACGACCGATTCTCGCAAACGCCCTCCCGCGACCCTGTGGAAAGCCGGGCGTTATCCACTACGCTGATCGCATCGTCGATCGGGGGATATCGTGCCGACGCTTATCGAGGAGTACGACCGGGACCGCGCCATCCACCTGCGGGCCCGCTGGCTGATGGTGGGCGTCGTGGTGGCGATCGTCGGGGTGTTCCTCACCGGACCTCTCGGCGTGCTCCGTCTGGTCGACGGCGACGGCCTCGGCTGGCTGCTCGTCGCAGCCGCGGTCGTGCTCGGCGGGGCCGCCATCCTGCTGTTCCGCGCCAGCCGCCGTGCCGTGCCCGCGCAGGGTTACCGCATCACCGCGGACGCCTCGCAGCAGCCGGATCCCGAGGGCGCCCCCATCTGGACCCGCAAGGAGATCGGCTGGTCGGCCAACGCCATCCGCCAGTGGAACCCCTGATCGGTCAGTGGAACCCCTGATCGGCCAGTGAGACCGCTAACCGGCGATCTTCACCGCCACCCGTAGCGCGTGGCCAGAGCCCGGCGCACGGTGTCGAACCGTCGCGCGTCCAGCGCGGCCCCCTCACGGCGCATGCCGCCCTGCTGCACCCGGAACACCCGGTCGAGCCGGACGAAGCTGGGGCGGTGGCGTCCGTCCCACTCCCCCGATCCGATCGGCAGGTACTCCGGCCGGCCGGGATGCTCCTGACTGGTCAGCGCGACCGCGAGCACCGAACCGGACGGCTCGGTGGCGACCACGAGCACCGGGCGGTCCTTGCCGCGGCCGTCCGCCTCCTCGTACGGCACCCACGTCCACACGATCTCGCCGGGGTCTGCCTCGCCGTCGAGGCTGGGGTTGTACGACGTCCGGATGCGGCCCAGCCGAGACGGATCGACCTGGACGGTCTCAGCCGGCCGGCTCGGAGTCCGATCCGCTCGCGACGGACGGAACAGTGCGCCCAGGGCCGACAGGACGCTTCTCACGGATGCCACGATCGGCACCATAGCGGACCCGCGTGAGCCCGACGGTGAACCGCAGCGCGAGGGCGAGCAGCAGGGAGACCGTCGTCGCGTACAGCAGCACGGACATCCCGGCGATCCCCTGCGCGATGAAGAGGTCGAAGTTCCCGCTGTCGACCATCCCGCTCCCGATCGCGAACAGCCCGGGGAACAGGAGTCCCACCAGGCTCCCGACGATCGTTACGACGGACAGCGTCAGGGCCGGCCCGAAGCGGGCGCGGGCGGCCAGATCGACCATCGTGGCGCAGGCCAGAGCGGACAGCGCGCCGACGAGCATCGCCCAGCCGAGCGTGAGCACACCGGACGCGGCGGTGGCTCCGACCAGACCGGCGAGTGCCCCGCAGGCGGCGCTCGTCAGGGTCGGCCGGCGCAGCACCACCGCATCCACCAGCATCCACATCAGGACGCCCGTCGCCGAGGCGAGGAAGCCGCCGAACGCCATCAACGGCGCGTACGCGTCGAGGGCGCCCTCCGAGCCGACGATCAGCCCAAGCCAGCCCACCCACACCAGGGCCACGCCGATCGCGACCAGCGACGGCCGGCTGGCATGCGTCGGCAGGTGCTCGCCACGACCGCAGGCGAGCAGGATGCCGACAGCGCTCCCACCCGCAGCGAGCACCGCCAGGGATCCGCCGAAGTCGACGACTTTCAGCCCGGCGACCGCCCAGCCGTCGTCGAGGGCGAAGACGCCGTACGCCACCGGCACGATCACCACCGGGAACCAGAGCACCGTGAACACGATCCACGCCCGCAACGTCAGCCGCGAGGCGACCGCGACGCCGACGATCGCCGTGCAGAGAACCAGAAGGGCCATCAGGTATCCGGCGCGGGCGAGCGGATACGGTGACGCGTCGGCCGCGTCGGGCCCGGCCATCGACGCCAGCCCGACGTCCGGACGGCCGACCAGGTGTGGGATGAGCGGGTCGCCGACGATCATGCCGTACCCGCCCAGAACGGCGAGCAGCACGACGACGGCCGCGCCGACCAGCACGAACCGCAGCGCCCGGGCGGCCCGGGCGCGGCCGGCCATGCCGCCGGCGAAGAACGCCAGGCCGAACGCGGCCAGCAGCACCAGCGCGCCGCAGAAGAACAGCAGCAGCGCATCCACCTGGTCCGGCGTGGCGTGTGCCATGGGCTCCCTCGGTCGAAATGCCTGCACTCACCCTAGCGACGACAGAACGGGGCGCCGCCTTCCGGCGACGCCCCGTCCGTTGCGGTCGAGTGACGGTCCGATCAGACCGTCTCGAGCGAGTAGCCCTCCTCGCCGTGCACGACGGTGTCGACACCGGCGAGCTCGTCCTCGTTCTTGATCCGGAAGCCCATGGTCTTCTGGATGACCCAGCCGATGGCGTAGGCCAGGACGAAGGAGTAGATCAGCACCGCGAAGGCGCCGACGGCCTGGACGCCCAACTGGTAGAAGCTGCCGCCGTACAGCAGGCTCGAGAACTGCGAGGTCGCCTCGCCCTTGCTGTTGTACATGTGGGTGAAGCCGAAGAAGCCGATCCACAGGGTACCGATGAGACCACCGACGAGGTGGATGCCGACCACGTCGAGCGAGTCGTCGAAGCCGAGGCGGAACTTCAGGTCGATCGCCAGGGCGCAGACCGCACCGGCCACGAGGCCGAGGAGGATGGCGAAGCCCGGAGTCAGGATGTTACAGGCCGGGGTGATCGCGACCAGACCGGCGACGGCTCCGGATGCAGCACCGATGGAGGTCGGCTTGCCGTCCTTCAGCTTCTCGACGATCAGCCAGCCGATCGTGGCGGCGGCCGGGGCGGCGAGCGTGTTCACCCAGGCGATCGCAGCGACACCGTCGACCGCGGCCTCCGAGCCGGCGTTGAAGCCGAACCAGCCGAACCACAGCAGGGCGGCACCGAGGAGCGTGAGCGGCACGTTGTGCGGCTTGCTCATGCCCTTCTGGAATCCGACGCGCTTGCCGAGGACGAGCGCGAGAGCCAGACCCGCGGCACCGGCGTTGATGTGCACCGCGGTGCCACCGGCGAAGTCGTTCACGTGCAGGACGGCCGGCGCCCAGCCGTCAGCGAGGTTGAACACCCAGTACGCGACCGGGAAGTAGACGATGGTCACCCAGATGCCGGCGAACACCATCCACGAGCCGAACTTGGCGCGGTCGGCGATCGCGCCGGAGATCAGCGCGACGGTGATGATCGCGAAGGTGGCCTGGAAGCCGGCGAACGCGAGGCCGCCGAGGTCCGGGGTGATGCCGTCCTTGCCCATCAGGCTGGACAGGAACCAGTCGGGGGTTCCGAGGAAGTGAGGGATGGAAGCGGGGCCGAACGCGAGACCGTAGCCGTAGAGCACCCAGAGGACGCCGACCAGGGCCATCGCGCCGAAGCTCATCATCATCATGCTGATGACGCTCTTGGCCCGAACCATGCCGCCGTAGAAGAAGGCGACACCGGGGGTCATCAGCAGGACGAGGGCTGCGGCGACAAGGAGCCAGAGGGCGTTGACCGTCCCTGCCTCCGCGTAGTCCGCTGCTGTGTGGAGCACCATGCGAATTGTCTACCTCTCTGTGCATAGCCCCGCGGGGTGACGCGATCCCGATCCGGGTGGGGGGCGCTTTCGGGGTGGAGCCAGTCTCGACGGGAGAGGTTTCGTGAGAGGGATGCTCGTGTTTCGCGAGTGTTACGCATCCCGGCGGTGTGTAAACACTGTGTTTCGGGATGCTGCCGATGTGCTCGGCGGGTGCTGCGACCCTCCTAGGCGGCGAGCTTCTGGCGCACCTGCCGCTTGGCGCGGCCGAGGAGGGCCGACATCCCGCGCAACCGCAGCGGCGAGACCGCCTGCGTGAGGCCGAGCGTCTGCGGGAAGTCGTCCGGCACCGCGAGGACCTCGTCGGCGGTCAGACCGGCGAGGCCCTGCACGAGGATGGAGGCGAAGCCGCGGGTCGTCGGAGCCTCCGCCGGCGCGGTGGCGTAGAGGTGCACGATCCCGTCGCCGTCGACCTCCACGAAGATGTAGACCGGCGCCTGGCACTCCTCCACGCGCTCCAGGAGGTCCGGGTGGTCGCGGTAGCGCTCGGGCAGGTCGGGAAGCTCGTCGGAGAACTCCAGCAGCAGCTGCAGCCGGTCGTTCTGCTCCAGCGCCTGGAAGTCGTCGCGGATCTCGGCGAGGGTTCCCGTCAGTTCGGTCATCCCTTAAGGCTACGTCCGATTGCGACGCGCACGGTCAGCGGGTCGGCACCTCGCCGGGCTCGGAGCCGGTGACGATCGGGACGCGCACGGCCGAGCCCCACTCCGTCCACGAGCCGTCGTAGTTCTTCACGTTCTCGAACCCGAGCAGGTGGGTGAGCACGAACCAGGTGTGGCTGGAACGCTCGCCGATGCGGCAGTACGCGATCACGTCGTCCCCCGGCTTCAGCCCCGCGCCGTCGAGGTAGACCTCCTCGAGCTCCGCCCGCCGCTTGAAGGTGGCGTCGGGTGCGGCAGCGCGGGCCCACGGCACCGACTTCGCCGACGGGATGTGCCCGGCGCGCAGGGCGCCCTCGGTCGGGTACCCGGGGATCTCGGTGCGCTCCCCGCTGTACTCCTCGGGAGAGCGGACGTCGATCAGAGGCTGCCCGAAGTGGGCGAGCACGTCGTCCTTGAAGGCGCGCACGACGGTGTCGTCGCGCTCGACCACGGGGTACTCGACCGGGGTCGGCTGCGGCACCTCGCGGGTCAGCTCGCGGCCCTCGGCGATCCACTTGTCGCGGCCGCCGTCGAGCAGGCGGACGTCCTCGTGCCCGAACAGCGTGAACACCCACAGCGCGTAGGCGGCCCACCAGTTGTTCTTGTCGCCGTAGATGACGACGGTGGTGTCACGGGCGATGCCCTTCGAGCCGAGCAGCTCGGCGAAGCGCTCCGGGCTCACGTAGTCGCGGACCACCGGGTCGTTGAGGTCGGTGTGCCAGTCGATCTTGACCGACCCCGGGATGTGCCCGGTGTCGTACAGCAGCACGTCCTCATCCGACTCCACCACGACGAGTCCCGGTTCGCCGAGGTGCGCGGCGAGCCAGTCGGTGCTCACGAGGCGCTCGGGGTGCGCATAGCCGGCGAACTCGGGCGACGGGTCGGTCTCGATGGTCATGTCTGTGATGCCCTCCAGGGAATCGGTCGGTGGCGCAGGACTAGGCTGGGAAGCCTGCGACAGCTGGAATCTACGTCCAGCGTAAGCGGCTCGGAACAGCCGCGGTAAGACTTCGACACAAAGGTGCAGAACCCGTCATGACCCTCGAACAGACCGGCGCCCTCCCCCGTCTCGCCGACCGCTCGCCCGAGATCACGGGCGCGGAGATCGCCGAGAGCCTGGTGCCGCCGTCGCAGTTCGAGCACGCGACGTTCGACTCGTACCGTCCCGACCACGACTACCCCTCGCAGTCCGAGGCCGTCGCCACGCTGAAGCTGTTCGCCAAGACGTGGGAGCCGCAGCGACCGGCCGGCCTGTTCAGCCGCAGCCGCAAGAAGGTGGAGGCGATGAAGCCGGGCGTCTACCTCGACGGCGGCTTCGGCGTCGGCAAGACGCACCTCCTCGCGGCGCTCTGGCATGAGGCGCCCGGTCCGAAGTACTTCGGCACGTTCATCGAGTACACCGCCCTGGTCGGCGCGCTCGGCTACGCGGGCGCCGTCAACCTGCTGCGTGGGTCCACCCTGATCTGCATCGACGAGTTCGAACTCGACGACCCGGGCGACACGATGATGATGACGCGGATGCTCGGCGAGCTGGTCGCCTCCGGCACCCGCATCGCCGCCACGAGCAACACCCCGCCGAACGCGCTCGGCGAGGGCCGGTTCGCGGCGAGCGACTTCCTGCGCGAGATCCAGTCGCTCTCGTCGAACTTCCAGACCGTCCGCATCGACGGCCTCGACTACCGCCGCCGCGACACCACCGGCAGCGCCATCACAGTCGAGCCGGCGGAGTACGAGCGCGTCGTGACCGCGCTGGCCGGCCGCGGCGAGACCGTGACGAGCGACGGCTTCCAGGACCTCATCGCGCACCTCGCGACCGTCCACCCCTCGCGCTACATCAAGATCATCGACGGTGTGGATGTGATCGGCCTCCGGGATGTGGAGGTGCTGCACGACCAGATGGCCGCCCTGCGTCTGGTCGCGTTCATCGACCGCGTGTACGACGCCGAGATCCCGATCGTGCAGTCCGGCGTTCCACTTAGCGATGTCTTCGACGACGAGATGCTCGGCGGCGGCTACCGCAAGAAGTACCTGCGCTCGACCTCGCGCATGATCGCCCTCACCGCGGGCGAGCTACCGCCGCACGACTAGTCGGCGCTGGATGCGGTAGCAGCGGCAGGAGCCTCGGCGGGGATGTTCGCGCCCAGCCACTCGGCGATGGCGCCCGTCCACTTGGCCTCGTCGTAGTTCCACAGCTTGGTGTGGAGCGCGACGTCGAACGGCACGAGCGTGACGATGTCGCTCCGCGCCTCGGCGAGCGCGCGCGACCCGGTGGACGGCACGAACCCGTCGTCGTCGCTGTGCAGGATGAGCATCGGCAGGCTGAGCTCGGAGGCCCGGGCGACGAAGTCCATGCTGCGGAGGTCGATCGGCGCGCCCTGACCGGTGATCGGGCCGCTCCACTCCGACTCGATGAGGCGCATGGCGGCGCGGGTCATCATGTCCGGGAGGTGCAGGAGGTTGCCCTGGTAGCCGAGGGTGTCGATCCAGTCGATGACGGGAGACTCGAGCACGATACCGGCGACGTGCCGCGCCGACGGCGACCGGGTGATCGTCTGGAGCACCACGGCGCCGCCCATCGACCAGCCCATGAGGACGACGGAGCGCGCGCCCTGCGACACCGCGTAGTCGATCGCGGCCTCGATGTCGCGCCACTCCGTCCCGCCCAGCCCGTAGCGGCGGTCGGCGCTCTCTGGCGCATCCCCGTCGTTGCGGTAGGAGGCGAGCAGGCAGGTGAAGCCGGCGTCGTGGAACACCCGCACGGCCCGGAGGCCCTCCTGGCGGCTGGCGCCCCAGCCGTGCACCTGGATGACCCAGCGCTCGTCGCCTGCGTCCTCCGGGGCCGCGAACACCCACGCGGGCGCCTGGCCGAGCTCCGTGGAGATCTCGACGGACCTGACCGGCAGCCCGAGCTCGCCGGGCTGGAGATAGTAGTACCCGCTGATGCGCGAGCGTCCCACCCGAAGGTCGCCGAACTCCACGCGCTCCAGCTCGCGCGTCACCGAGCCGTCTGCGCGCTCGATCAGCCCGCCGAGCTTGGCGTAGCCGGTGTCGCCGCCCCACCAGAGGCCGAGGCGGCCGGGCATCGTCGCGTCCGGGGTCTCGCGCAGGGTGACCGTTCCGACACTCTCGTCGAACGAGCGGATGGTCTGGTTCTGCGGGCGGCGCCGCACCGGCGTGATCACGGTGCGCGCGACGCGGGCGGTCGCCCATCCGGCGATCAGGGCGGTGCCGACGACCAGCCCGCCCGCGACGAACGCCGCCGTTCCGAGTGCCTTGCCCCATGCCGAATCCGAGCCGCCTGCCGCCATAACGGCAGCGTACCGGCGGCGGCCCGCACGCGGACTCAGGAGTTCCCCAGGCGGCGTGCCTTACTGCCGCCGGACGCCAAAGGCTTCTAGTGTTCGAAGCGTGCCGACACCGACATCCCCACCGCAGCACCCGGCGGAGTTCGCCACGGCGCTGCAGTCCATCCGCACCGCAGTGTCGCGTCCGGAGCTCGTGATCGAGGAGATCCCCGCGCCAGCGCAGCTGGCGCCGTACTCCGTCGCGCTCGCGGCCGACGTCCGGCCCGCACGGCACGGAAGCGACTCGGACCTCGGCACCGGCCGTTTCATCCTGCTCTACGACCCGGACGAGCCGGAGGCGTGGGGCGGCCCGTTCCGCATCGTCTGCTTCGCGCAGGCGCCGCTCGAGACCGATATCGGCCTCGACCCGTTCCTCGCCGACGTCGCCTGGTCGTGGCTGGTGGATGCGCTGGATGCGCGCCACGCGCGCTACACGGCCGCGAGCGGAACGGCCACCAAGATCATCTCCACCGGTTTCGGCGAGCTGGCCGCCCAGGGCGACGGCTCGCAGATCGAGCTGCGCGCCTCGTGGAGCCCGCTCGAGGCGGATGTCTCCGCCCACGTCGAGGGATGGGGTGAGCTGCTGTGCATGCTCGCCGGCCTCCCCCCGACCGGCGAGGGGGTGAGCCTGCTCAGCGCCCGGGCGGCCACGCCCAGGAAGGCGCCGCGTGGCTGAGTACACGGTCATCGAGACCCGTGCCGATTACCTGGCGGCGGTCGAGCGCATCACCGCAGGAACCGGCCCGATCGCCGTCGACGCCGAGCGTGCCAGCGGCTTCCGGTATTCACAGAGGGCTTACCTCATCCAGGTCTTCCGGCGCGAGGCGGGCACGTTCCTCTTCGACCCGCCGGCCGTCGGACGCTTCGACGAGCTGAACGAGGCCATCCACGACGACGAGTGGGTGCTGCACGCGGCGACGCAGGACCTCACCTGCCTCCGCGAGGTGGGCCTCGACCCGTCGATCGTCTTCGACACGGAACTCGCCGCACGTCTGCTCGGGATGCCGCGCGTCGGGCTCGGGACGGTCGTGGAGGAGCTCCTCGGCATCCACCTGGCGAAGGAGCACAGCGCGGCTGACTGGTCGACGCGTCCGCTCCCCCAGCCGTGGCTCGACTACGCCGCCCTCGACGTCCAGCTGCTGCCCGACCTGCGTGACGCCATCGCGGCGCTCCTCGACGAGGCCGGCAAGACCGACATCGCGCACCAGGAGTTCGCCGACGAGCTGGTCCGCGACCTCGTGCCCGTCCGCAACGAGCCGTGGCGGCGCCTGTCGGGCATCCACTCGATCCGCGGCATCCGCAACCTCGCCGTCGCGCGCGAGCTGTGGCAGGCGCGGGATGCGCTCGCCCGTGAGATCGACACCGCGCCCGGCCGCCTGGTGCCGGACGCCTCGCTGACCGCCGCCGCCAAGGCGATGCCGGAGTCGAAGCGCGCCCTCGCGGCGATGCGGGAGTTCACCGGCCGCGCGAGCCGCACCGAGATCGACCGCTGGTGGGCGGCCATCGAAGCCGGGCGCACCACCGACGACCTCCCCGTGCCGCGCGGCAACGGCGACACCCTCCCGCCGCCGCGAGCGTGGTCCGACCGCAACCCGGACGCAGATGCACGGCTCAAGGCCGCGCGGGCGGCGCTGACGGCGGTCTCAGAGGAGCGCAGCATCCCCCTGGAGAATCTGCTCACCCCCGACACGCTGCGCCGCGTCGCCTGGGCTCCGCCCTCCGAGATCACCCCCGAGAGCGTCGGCGAAGCACTCGCGGCGCACGGTGCACGCCCGTGGCAGGTTGCCGCAACCTCACAGGTGATCGCCCAGGCATTTGTGGAAAGCAGCCAAAGCGCCGACGAGGGGTCCGAGCCCGCTTCGTAGGAAGGATCAAACGATTCTTTTCGTGCACAGCGGTGTACCTAGGATCGTTTCCGACCTTGATTTGGGAGGGCACTGTGGCCGATAGGAACGATGTCGTGTTCGTCGACGGAGTCCGTACTCCGTTCGGACGGGCCGGCGAAAAAGGGCAGTACTGGAACACCCGCGCGGACGACCTCGTCGTGAAGGCGATGATCGGACTCCTGGAGCGGAACCCCCAGGTGCCCAAGGACCGGATCGACGACGTGGCGATCGCCGCGACGACGCAGCAGGGCGACCAGGGCCTCACCCTCGGCCGCACCGCCGCCCTCCTCGCCGGACTGCCCAAGTCGGTCCCCGGATTCGCGATCGACCGGATGTGCGCCGGCGCCATGACCAGCGTCACCACCCTCGGGTCCGGCATCGCGTTCGGCGCGTACGACCTGGCGATCGCCGGCGGCGTCGAGCACATGGGCCGTCACCCGATGGGCTTCGGGGCCGACCCGAACCCGCGCTTCCTCTCCGAGAAGATGGTCGCGGAGGACGCGCTCAACATGGGCATGACCGCCGAGCGCATCCACGACCGGTTCCCGGCGCTCACCAAGGAGCGCTCCGACCGTTTCGCCATGCGCAGCCAGCACAAGGTGGCCGCCGCGTACGAGGCCGGCAAGATCCAGCCGGACCTCGTGCCGGTCGCCATCCGCTCCGAGTCCGGCTGGGGCCTCGCCACGCAGGACGAGGGGATGCGTCCCCAGACGAACATGGAGGGTCTCGCCACCCTCAAGACCCCGTTCCGGCCGCACGGCCGGGTCACCGCCGGCAACTCGTCGCCGTTGACCGACGGCGCCACCGCCTCCCTCCTCGCGTCCACCGACGCGGTGAAGGAGCTCGGGCTCACCCCGAAGATGCGCATGGTGAGCTTCGCCTTCGCGGGCGTCGAGCCGGAGATCATGGGCCTCGGCCCCGTCCCGTCGACCGAGAAGGCGCTGCGCAAGGCCGGCCTCAGCATCGACGACATCGGGCTGTTCGAGCTGAACGAGGCGTTCGCCATCCAGGTGCTGTCGTTCCTCGACCACTTCGGCATCGACGACGACGACCCGCGCGTCAACCAGTGGGGCGGCGCGATCGCGATCGGGCACCCGCTCGCCGCGAGCGGCGTCCGCCTGATGATCCAGCTGGCCCGCCAGTTCGAGGAGCACCCGGAGGTGCGCTACGGCGTCACCGCGATGTGCGTCGGCCTCGGCCAGGGCGGCACCGTGATCTGGGAGAACCCGAACTACGACAAGCGCGCCGCACGGAAGGGCTGACACGCACGTGACCGACTACAGCAAGATCGACTTCTCCCCCCTCGCCGACCTCACCGACGACGAAGTCGTCACCCACTCCTTCGTCCGGGATGTGCCGCTCCCCAGCGGCAAGACCCTCGCCCTGGTCACCCTCGACAACGGCCGCGACCACACCCGCCCCAACACCATGGGACCGGCGACGCTGCTGGAGCTCGGGAAGACCTTCGACGAGCTGACCGAGCGGGCGAAGCGCGGCGAGATCGACGCGGTCGCCGTCACCGGCAAGCCGTTCATCCTCGCCGCCGGGGCCGACCTCAGCCGGGTGGACGCCATCCCGAGCGTCGAGGTGGCGAAGCTGCTCCCGCAGCTGGGCCACTACGTCCTCGGCAAGCAGGCGACGTTCGGCGTCCCGTCGTTCGTTTTCACGAACGGCCTGGCGCTGGGCGGCGGTGTGGAGATCGGCCTCAACGCCGACTACCGCACCATCGACCGCAATGCGGCCGCGTTCGCCCTCCCCGAGGTGTTCCTCGGTCTCATCCCCGGCTGGGGCGGCGCGACGATCCTGCCGAACCTGATCGGCATCGAGAACGCCCTCAAGGTGGTCGTCGAGAACCCGTTGAAGCAGAACCGGATGCTGAAGCCGCAGGAAGTGTTCGACCTCGGCATCGCCGACGCGATCTTCGACTCGGCCAACTTCCTCGAGGACTCCCTCCGCTGGGCCGACAAGGTGCTCACCGGCGAGATCGTCGTCAAGCGTCCGAACGAGCCGGGCAAGATCGAGCGGATGGTCAAGTGGGATGCCGCCATCGGCATCGCACGGAAGATGCTCGAGTCGCGCATCGGGACCGTCCCGAAGTCCCCGTACAAGGCGCTCGACCTGCTCAAGGCCGCGAAGTCGAACGACCGCGAGGCCGGGTTCGCCCTCGAGGACGACGCGCTCGCGGAGCTCATCGCCGGCGACCAGTTCCAGGCGAGCATCTACGCGTTCAACCTGGTGCAGAAGCGCGCGAAGCGCCCGGCCGGCGCCCCGGACAAGAAGCTCGCCAAGAAGGTCACCAAGATCGGCGTCATCGGCGCCGGGTACATGGCCAGCCAGTTCGCGCTGCTCTTCGTCCGCCGCCTCCGGGTGCCCGTGGTCATCACCGACCTCGACCAGGCTCACGTCGACAAGGGCGTCGCCTACATCCACGACGAGATCGGCAAGCTGCAGGAGAAGGGCCGCATCTCCCCCGACGAGGCCAACCGCCTGCGCGCGCTGGTCACCGGCACCACCGACAAGGCCGACTTCGCCGACTGCGACTGGGTCATCGAGGCGGTGTTCGAGGAGCTCGGCGTGAAACAGGACGTCTTCGAGCAGGTGGAGCAGTTCATCTCCGACGAGGCGGTGCTCGCGACGAACACCTCGTCCCTGTCGGTGGAGCAGATCGGCGCGAAGCTGAAGCATCCCGAGCGCCTGGTGGGCTTCCACTTCTTCACCCCCGTCGCGGTCATGCCGCTGATCGAGGTCGTGAACACGCCGCTCACGGATGAGGCGACGCTGTCGACCGCGATGGTGACGGCCGCCGCGCTCAAGAAGAACGCGGTCATCACGGCCGACACCCCCGGCTTCGTCGTGAACCGCATCCTCGCGAAGATCCTCGGCGACGCGATGCACGCGGTCGACGACGGGACGCCGTTCGACGTCGTCGACGAGGCCATCGCGCCGCTCGGCCTGCCGATGGCGCCGTCCGCCCTGCTCGACCTGGTCGGGCTCAAGGTCGGCGCACACGTGCTCGACACCCACCACGCGGCGTTCCCCGACCGGTTCTACCGGTCAGAGAACCTCCACAAGCTGGCCGAGCACGGCACGCTGCTGGAGAAGGACGCCAAGGGCAAGGTGAAGGGTCTCGACAAGGGCGCGGCGAAGATCGTCTCCGGCGGTACGAACCCGTGGACGAAGGAGCAGATCCTCCGGACCCTCGAAGACGGCCTGGCCGACGAGATCCACCGCATGCTCGCCGACGACCACGTGGTCGAGGCGCCCGAGGACATCGACCTGTGCATGATCCTCGGCGCCGGCTTCCCGTTCCAGATGGGCGGCATCACGCCCTACCTGGATCGCGTCGGAGCCTCCGAGCGGGTGTTCGGGGACACGTTCCACCACCCGCCCGTCAAGGGCGTCGCCTAAGCACCGCCGAGTTGACACAACACGCCGTCCGCCAGATGTGGCGGACGGCGTGTTGCGTCAAGCAGCGTATTGCGTTGGGCAGCGTGCTGCGTCAGGCAGCGGGATGGGTCAGCGGTTGACCGTCGACATGTCCGGGTAGCGGTCGCCCACCGGGGCGGCCACCGCATCCAGGCGGGCGATTTGCTCGTCGCTCAGGTGCAGGTCGGCGGCGGCGACGTTCTGCTCCAGGTTCTCCACCTTCGTGGTGCCCGGGATCGGGGCGATGTCGTCGCCCTTCGCCAACAGCCACGCCAGGGCCACCTGGCCGGGCTTCGCGCCCAGCTCGCGCGCGACCTCGTCGACCTGCTCGACGATCCGGATGTTCGACTCCAGGTTGTCGCCCTCGAAGCGCGGGTTGAACCGGCGGAAGTCGTCGTCCGACAGCTGATCGAGCGACCGGATCGTGCCGGTGAGGAAGCCGCGGCCGAGCGGCGAGTACGGCACGAAGCCGATCCCGAGCTCGCGGACTGTCGGCAGCACCTCCGCCTCCGGGTCACGCGTCCACAGCGAGTACTCCGTCTGGATTGCGGTCACCGGGTGCACGGCGTTGGCGCGGCGGATCGTCGCGGGCGCCGCCTCCGACAGCCCGTAGTGGCGGATCTTGCCCTCCTCGATCAGCTCCTTCAACGCCCCGACGGTCTCCTCGATGGGCGTGTCCGGGTCCATCCGGTGCTGGTAGTACAGGTCGATGTGGTCGGTCTGCAGCCGGCGCAGGGAGCCTTCGACCGACAGCCGCACGTTCTCGGCCGAGCCGTCCATCCCGCGCTCGTCGTTCTGGCGGTGCTTGATGGTGCCGAACTTCGTGGCGATGACGACGCGGTCGCGGCGGCCGTCGGCGAACGCCTTCGCGAGCAGCTCTTCGTTCTTGTAGGGGCCGTACATCTCGGCGGTGTCGAAGAACGTCACCCCGAGGTCCATGGCGCGGTGGATGGTGCGGATCGAGCCGGCCTCGTCGGCACCGGCTCCGGTGTAGAACGCGGACATCCCCATGCAGCCGAGGCCCAGCTGCGAGACCTCCAGCTTCTCGGTTCCCAATGCGATCGTCTTCATGCGTCGTTCCCTTCCGTGACCTGGCCGACGCTCTGCCGGTACAGGTCGATCTTGTAGTCGATGGCCGCCAGGCTCGCCGTCATCTCCTCCAGTTGCCGCACGACGGCCATCCGGTGCAGGAGCAGCAGCTCCAGCCGTTCCGCCTGCGTGCCATCGCCGTCGCGGGCGAGCACCACGTACTGGCGCATCGTCGCGATCGGCATGGCCGTCGAGCGCAGCTTCGTGAGGAACGTCACCCAGGTGACGTCCGCCTCGGTGTAGCGCCGATGGGTGGAGGATGCGCGCCCGACCGGGGTCAGCATCAGCCCTTCACGCTCGTAGTAGCGCAGGGTGTGGGTGGTGAGCCCGGTCCGCTCGGCGACGTCGGAGATCGACATCGCCGTCCGTGTGTCGGTCATATCGCCACAGTAGAACTTCGAGCGCACTCCAAGTCAACCGGGCCCCACCCACCGCGAAGATTTGCGCCAAATCGTCGTTATGCAGAGGCCATTACCGAGATTTGGCGCAAATCGTGCGGGAGGAGGGGTCGCGAGCGGGGCGCGGGAGGGCAGCGTCAGGCGCGGCGCTTTTTGGCGGGCGCCTCGGCATCGGCGGCGGCCTCGTCGTCGGGCAACGGGCGCGCGATCGGGACGCGGCTGCCGAGCACCTGGGCGACCAGGTCTCGCGCGATCTTCTGCGGGGTGAGCCCGGCGTCCTCGAGGATCTGGTCGCGCGACGCGTGGTCGATGAAGGCGTCCGGGAGGCCCAACTCGTCGACGGCCGTGTCGATGCCCGCCTCGCGGAGGTCCTGCCGCACGCGTGTGCCGATGCCGCCGACACGGATGCCGTCCTCGATCGTGACGACGATCCGGTGCTCCGCCGCGAGGGCGAGGATGCTCTTCGGCACCGGGACGACCCACCGCGGGTCCACCACGGTCGCGCCGATCCCCTGCGCGGCCAGCCGGTCGGCGACTTTCAGCCCGAGGTCGGCCATGGGTCCGACGGTGACCAGCAGGACGTCCTTGCGGTCGCCCTCGCGCAGCACGTCGACCCCGTCGTCGAGCCGGCGGAGCGCCTCGATGTCGGGCTGCACGGAGCCCTTCGGGAAGCGCAGGACGGTCGGGGCGTCATCCACGGCCACGGCCTCCCCCAGCTCCTCCCGGAACCGCGTACCGTCGCGCGGAGCGGCCAGCCGGATGTTCGGGACGACCTGCAGGATCGCGAGGTCCCAGATCCCGTGGTGGCTCGGCCCGTCCGGACCGGTCACACCGGCGCGGTCGAGCACGAACGTGACGCCGGCCTTGTGGAGGCCCACATCCATCAGCACCTGGTCGAACGCGCGGTTCATGAACGTGGCGTAGATGGCGACGACGGGATGCAGCCCGCCGAACGCGAGGCCGGCGGCGCTGGTCGCCGCGTGCTGCTCCGCGATCCCGACGTCGTGGACACGCTCGGGGAACCGCTCGGCGAACTTGTGAAGGCCGGTGGGACGCAGCATCGCGGCCGTGATGCCGACGATCTTCGGGTCCTTCTCGGCCAGCCCGACGATCTCGTCGGCGAAGACGCCGGTCCAGGAGGGCTTGCTCGACCCCTCCATCGGCTCGCCGGTCTCGGGGTCGATCTGGCCGACCGAGTGGAACTGGTCGGCCGCGTCGCGCAGCGCCGGCTCGTACCCGCGACCCTTCTGCGTGATGGCGTGGACGATGACGGGGGCGCCGTAGTTCTTCGCCTGGCGCAGCGCCTCCTCCATCGCCTCGATGTCGTGGCCGTGGATGGGGCCGATGTACTTGATGTCGAGGTTCGAGTACAGCGCCTCGTTGTTGGAGAAGCGGCTCAGGAACCCGTGGAGTCCGCCCCGCACGCCGCGGTAGAACGAACGCCCGGGCGTGCCGAGCTTGTCGAACGCCTTGCGCGACGTGAGGTACAGGTTGCGGTAGCTCTTGCGGGTCCGCACCGTGTTGAGGAACCGCGCCATGCCGCCGATCGTCGGCGCGTAGGAGCGCCCGTTGTCGTTGACGACGATGATCAGCTTGCGGTTGTTGTCGTCCGAGATGTTGTTGAGGGCTTCCCACGTCATCCCGCCGGTGAGCGCGCCGTCGCCGACGACGGCCACGACGTGCCGGTCCTGCTGGCCGGTCAGTTCGAACGCCCGGGAGATGCCGTCCGCCCACGAGAGCGACGAGGAGGCGTGCGAGCTCTCGACGATGTCGTGCTCGGACTCGGACCGCTGCGGGTAGCCCGCCATCCCGCCGCGCTGCCGCAGCTGCGAGAAGTCCTGACGGCCGGTGAGCAGCTTGTGCACGTACGACTGGTGTCCGGTGTCGAACACGACGGCGTCGTGCGGGGAGTCGAAGACGCGGTGGATGGCGATGGTCGTCTCGACGACACCCAGGTTCGGTCCGAGGTGCCCGCCGGTCTTCGCCACGTTGGCCACCAGGAACGCGCGCACCTCGGCGGCGAGCTGGACGAGCTCCCGCTCGGTCAGCCTGTCGAGGTCGCGGGGACCGTGGATGGTCTCGAGGATTCCCATGGATTCGAGTCTAGGCGCGCCATCGTCAAGAGAGGCTCGGAAGCTGCCGTTCGACGGTCCCCTTGACAACATATGTTCCTTTCCCGCGGCACCGCGAACGCAGGCGTCCGGCCGCGATGTGCGAAACGGAGGAGAAGCCAGACCGACACGCCCGCAGACGCGGGAAACGGAGGTGGCGACGGCCGTTCTGGCCGCCGACACCTCCGTTTCCCGGCGGCGAGCTTAGACGAGGCTCCGCAGCACGTACTGCAGGATGCCGCCGTTGCGGTAGTAGTCCGCCTCACCGGGGGTGTCGATGCGGACGACCGCGTCGAACTCGACGGTCTGCTTGCCCGCGGGCGAGTTCTCGCTCGGCTCGGCGACCACGTGCACCGTCTTGGGCGTGGTGCCCTCGTTGAGCGCCTCGAGGCCGGTGATCGTGAACACCTCGGTGCCGTCGAGGCCCAGGGAGTCGGCGGACTCGCCGGCCGGGAACTGCAGCGGCACGACGCCCATGCCGATCAGGTTCGAGCGGTGGATGCGCTCGAAGCTCTCGGTGATCACCGCGCGGACGCCGAGGAGGCTGGTGCCCTTCGCCGCCCAGTCGCGCGACGAGCCGGAGCCGTACTCCTTGCCGCCGAGAATGACGAGCGGGGTGCCCTGCGCCTGATAGTTCTGCGACGCGTCGTAGATGAACGACTGCGGGGCGCCCTCCTGGGTGAAGTCGCGGGTGTAGCCGCCCTCGACGCCGTCCAGGAGCTGGTTGCGCAGGCGGATGTTCGCGAAGGTTCCGCGGATCATCACCTCGTGGTTGCCGCGGCGCGAGCCGTAGGAGTTGAAGTCCTTGCGGTCGATGCCGTGCTCGGTGAGGTACTGGCCGGCCGGGCTGTCCGCCTTGATGGAGCCGGCGGGCGAGATGTGGTCGGTGGTGACCGAGTCGCCCAGCTTGGCGAGCACGCGGGCGCCGACGATGTCGGTGACCGGGGTCGTGTCCAGAGTCATGCCCTCGAAGTACGGGGGCTTCCGCACGTAGGTCGACTTCTCGTCCCACTCGAAGACCGAGCCGGTCGGGGTCGGCAGCGACTTCCAGCGCTCGTCGCCCTCGAAGACGGACGCGTACTGGTGGACGAACATCCCCTCGTTGATCGACGAGTCGATGGTCTGCTGCACCTCGGCCGCGTCGGGCCAGATGTCCTTGAGGAAGACGTCGTTGCCCTCGGTGTCGGTGCCCAGCGGGTCGACCTCGAAGTCGAAGTTCATCGAGCCGGCGAGGGCGTACGCGATGACCAGCGGCGGGCTCGCCAGGTAGTTCATCTTGACGTCGGGGTTGATCCGGCCCTCGAAGTTGCGGTTGCCCGAGAGCACGGCGGTGACGGCGAGGTCGTTGTCGTTGACGGCCTGCGAGATCTCCTCGGGCAGCGGGCCCGAGTTTCCGATGCAGGTGGTGCAGCCGTAGCCGACCGTGTAGAAGCCGAGGGCCTCGAGGTCGTGCGTGAGGCCGGCCTTCTCGTAGTAGTCGGTGACGACCTTGGAGCCCGGCGCGAGGGTCGTCTTGACCCACGGCTTCGCCTTGAGGCCCTTCTTCGCCGCGTTGCGGGCGAGGAGGCCCGCGGCGAGCATGACCGACGGGTTGGAGGTGTTGGTGCACGACGTGATCGCCGCGATGGCGACGGCGCCGTGGTCGAGGACGAAGTCCTCGCCGTTCTCCGACAGACGCACGGGGACCGGGTTGGATGCGGCCTTCGGTGCGTGGCTGTGGTGGCTGTGCTGGTGGGTGCTGCGCGCATCCTCCGGCTGGAGCTCCCCCGGGTCGGACGCCGGGAAGGACTCGGAGATGGTCAGGTCGACCAGGTCGTGGGAGACGTCGGCGTAGTCGACGAGGTCCTTCTCGAACTGGTCCTTCGCGTGGCTCAGCTCGATGCGGTCCTGCGGGCGCTTCGGACCGGCGATCGACGGGACGACCGTCGACAGGTCGAGCTCGAGGTACTCGCTGAAGACGGGCTCCACCGAGGGGTCGTGCCACAGGCTCTGCGCCTTGGAGTACTCCTCGACCAGCTGGACCTGCTCGTCGCTGCGGCCGGTGAGGCGCAGGTAGTCGAGGGTGACGTCGTCGATCGGGAACATCGCGGCGGTCGAGCCGAACTCGGGGCTCATGTTGCCGATGGTGGCGCGGTTCGCGAGCGGGACCTCGGCGACGCCCGCGCCGTAGAACTCGACGAACTTGCCGACGACGCCGTGCTTGCGCAGCATCTGCGTGATGGTCAGCACGACGTCGGTCGCGGTGACACCGGTCGGGATGGCGCCGGTCAGCTTGAAGCCGACGACCTTGGGGATGAGCATGGAGACCGGCTGGCCGAGCATGGCCGCCTCCGCCTCGATGCCGCCGACGCCCCAGCCGAGCACGCCGAGGCCGTTGACCATCGTGGTGTGCGAGTCGGTGCCGACGCAGGTGTCCGGGTAGGCGAGCAGCTCGCCGTTCACCTCGCGGGTCATGGTGACACGCGCCAGGTACTCGATGTTGACCTGGTGGACGATGCCGGTGCCCGGCGGGACGACCTTGAAGTCGTCGAAGGCGGTCTGGCCCCAGCGGAGGAACTGGTACCGCTCGCCGTTGCGCTCGTACTCGAGGTCGGTGTTCCGCTCCAGCGCGTTCTCCGTGCCGAACAGGTCGGCGATGACGGAGTGGTCGATGACCATCTCGGCCGGGGCGAGCGGGTTGATCTTCTTCGGGTCGCCGCCGAGGGCGGAGACCGCCTCGCGCATGGTGGCGAGGTCGACGATGCAGGGGACGCCGGTGAAGTCCTGCATGATGACACGGGCCGGCGTGTACTGGATCTCGGTGTCCGGCTCGGCGGCCGGATCCCAGCCACCCAGAGCGCGGATGTGGTCGGCGGTGATGTTCGCGCCGTCCTCCGTGCGGAGCAGGTTCTCGAGCAGGATCTTGAGGCTGAACGGGAGCCGCTCGTACCCCTCGACCGTGTCGATACCGAAGATCGTGTAGTCCTTGGACCCGACCGTCAGTGTCCGCTTCGCACCGAAGCTGCCGTGTCCTGCGTTCTCGGTTGCAGTCACAATGCCCTCTCCTTCATCGGCAGGCGATGTCCACGCACGCCTCGTCCATCTTCCTCGTCCGTCGAAGCGCCTTTCCAGCAAGGTAACCCTAAATCGCCGAACCGGAAAGTATCTTGACGTCGAGATAAATCTAGCACGCTCAGAGCCGGTCGAAGACCAGCGAGCGGCGCTTCGCGAAGCGGTAGAAGAGCTCGACGCCTGCGGCCCCCACCGCGCCGACCGCGATGCCCCACGCCAGCGCCCCGTCCGCCTGCAGATGCATCTCGAAGAAGGATGCGGTGAACGGGATGAGGCACACCAGCGCGAACGCGGCGGCGACCGCGGCGAGGAGCAGCCACCGCATCCCGGTCAGCGGCCGCGTGAGCACGCACAGGATCCACAGCGACACGCAGAACAGGGCGACGGTGGTCACACTGCGGGCCTCGTGCAGCGGGATGCTGCCGTAGAGCGGCGCGTAGGCGACGATCGCCGTCACTCCGGCGATGAGGCCGGTCGGCACGGAGTACTTCAGCACCCGGCCGAGCACGCCGGGCGTGTAGATGCGCTTGTTGGGAGCGAGCGCGAGGAAGAAGGAGGGGATGCCGATGGCGAGCGTCGAGACGAGCGTCAGCTGCCGCGGGAGGAACGGGAACGGCCACAGCACGACGGCGCTGACGAGGGCGAGCAGGATGCCGTAGGTCGTCTTCGCGAGGAAGATGTTGGAGACGCGCTCCACATTGGCGATCACGCGCCGTCCGGAGGCGAGCACATCGGGCAGCCGGTCGAAGCGGTCGTCGAGCAGCACGACCCGCGACACGGCCTTCGTCGCGGCCGTGCCGGTGCCCATCGCGATGCCGAGGTCGGCATCCTTCACCGCCATCGCGTCGTTCACGCCGTCGCCGGTCATCGCGACCGTCCTGCCGCGCTCCTTGAGCAGCCGGACCGCCGTGCGCTTCTGGTCGGGGCTGACGCGGCCGAGCACGCTCGCGGTGTCCAGCGCCTCGGCGAGCGCTTCGTCGGTCGTCAACGTGGACGCATCCACGGCCTCGCCCTCCAGCTGGAGCTCGCGCGCGATGGCCGCGACGGTGACCGGATTGTCGCCCGACATCACCACGACGCGCACCGCCTGCTCGCGGAAGTAGCCGAGGGTGTCGCGCGCCTCCGGCCGCAGGGTCTCGGCGAGGAGCACGAGCAGCGCGGGCTCCACCCGCGTCCCGGTCAACGGCCGGTGGACGTCCGCGGGCAGCGGATCGACCGCCCGCGCCAGCGCAAGCGTCCGCAGCCCGGTGGCCGCCAGCTCCGTCGCGCGGGCCAGCGCCTCCGGGTGCTCCTCCAGTACACGCTCGGGAGCGCCGAGCACCCACGCGCTCTCGGCGCCGTCGACCGTGATCGCCACCGCACTGTACTTCGTGGCCGAGCTGAACGGGATGCGCCGGGTCACCCGGAACCGGTCGCTGCGGAACCGCGATCCGAGCAGGCCGGACGTCGCGTTGCCCGCCTCATCCGATCCGAACGCGGCGAGCGCCGTCTCGGCCAGCTCCACGACGGCCGCGTCGCCGATGGCCTCCGTGCCGTGCAGGGAGAGTTCGCCGGTGGTCAGGGTGCCGGTCTTGTCGAGGCACAGCACATCCACGCGGGCGAGCACCTCGACGGCGGCGAGCTCCTGGACGAGCACCTTCTTGGTGGCGAGCTGGATGGCGGCGACTCCGAACGCGAGGCTCGTCAGCAGTACGAGCCCCTCCGGGATCATGCCGACGACCGCGGCGACGGCGTCGAGCAGCGCGCGCCGCCAGCGGTCGTCGACGAAGATCTCCGAGAACCCGCCGTAGGTGAGCACGCGCCCGATCACCGTCACGATGATGAGCGGGCCGAGGATCCATGACAGGTACACCAGGATGCGGTTGGTCGCCTCGCGCAGCTCCGACCGCACCAGCGAGTGCTTGCGGATCTCGCTGGTCAGCCGGCTGGCGTACGAGTCGGCCCCGACCGCCGTGACGAGCGCGAGTCCGGTGCCGGTGACGACGTGCGAGCCGGAGAGGAGCGGCGCCTCCGCATCCTTGAACACGGGGTCCGACTCCCCCGTCAGCATCGATTCGTCCAGCGACAGCCCCGTGCTCTCGACCACCACGGCGTCGGCGGGGATCTGATCGCCGGGGCGCAGCACGAGCAGGTCGTCGATCACGACGTCCTCCAGGGCGACGGTGGCGACCACTCCGTCGCGGCGCACGCGGCTGTGCGGTGCGGCCAGCAGCGCCGCACGGTCGAGCACGCGCTTGGCGCGGTACTCCTGCACGATGCCGATCAGCGCGTTGACGACGACGATGCCGAAGAAGAACCCGTCGCGCAGGTCGCCGAGCAGCACGACGGCGATGAAGCAGGCGGTGAGGATGCCGTTGAACAGCGTGAAGATGTTCTCGCGCAGGATGTCGCCCAGCGACCGCGAGCTCGGCTGCGTCTGCGTGTTCGCGCGACCCGCCGCGACCCGCTCCGCCACCTGGGCGGCCGTCAGCCCGGTCTGCGTCCCCGCGTCCAGCATCCGTCCCCCTCCGTCGCCCGCGAGCCTGCGACCGCCCCTAGCGGCCCGAGGCCGTGCGGCGCGGCGCGGCCGCCTTCTGCGGGAACTGCGCCTTGACCACGAACCACGTCACGAGCAGCAGCGGCGCGTACAGCGGAACGCCCATGAGGAGCTTGGTGAGGGCGAGCGCGCTGGTCGCTTCATCCGTGTGCGCCAGATAGAGAGGTACCTGCACGACGAGCCGCGCGACGAAGAGCAGCAGCCACAGGAAGGTGAGCGCCTGCATCACGCGGAACTTCCGCTTGTCGCTGCGCCAGGCGACACCGTCGCCCATCAGATAGCCGGCGGCGAGCCCGATGATGGGCCAGCGGACCAGCATCGAGATGAGGATGCCGGCGGCGTAGGCGGCGTTCAACCACATCCCGAACAGGAAGTTGTCTTCGCCCCGCCCCGTGATAAGCGCGAGGATCGCCGAGATGCCCACACCGATCAGGCCGGCCAACGCCTGCGTGAGCGGTGTCTTGCCGATCACGCGCAGCGCGGTGAAGACGACCGCGACGGCGACCGAGCAGCCGATCGACAGCGGGACGTTCTGCGTGAAGGTGAAGAGGATGAGGAAGACGAGCCCGGGAAGGATCGTCTCGCACAGCCCGCGGATGCCGCCGAGCGCGCCGAGGAGCGCCGCGCCCGTGGAGGCGTCGGTCTCCGCCAGCTGCCCCAGGCCCGAGCGGCGGGCGGCCGCGGCGATGCTGTCGCCCAGGGCGGGAGTCGGCGCGTCTGTGCCTGTCCGGTCTGTGCCTGTCGTGTCCTCCGCCGTGGCGGCCGGGTCGGCCGGCGTGCTCTTCCGGTCGGGCCGGTCCTGATCGGTCATGCGTGCGCCTTAGAGAGAGGAGTAGTCGTTCTCGTTGCCGGTCGTCGGCGCGGCCGGCATCCGCAGCGGGATGAGGTCGCGCGGCGGCATCGGCACCGAGCCGCGGACCACGACGATGCTGCGGAACAGGTCTTCGACGAGCGCGGCCGCCTCCGGCTGCACCGCCGCGTCGCCCGCGATCACGCCGCGGAGGAACCAGCGCGGGCCGTCGACGCCGACGAAGCGCGCGACGCGCGTCTCCACCGGACCGCCGTCGGGCGCCGCAACGGGGATCTCGGCCACGAGCTCCGGACCGAACGCGCCGTCGCGCTCGGAGACCCGGCCGCCCTGGCGCTGGATCTGGTCGGTGATCTGCTCGCGGATCTCGTGCCACAGTCCGGTCGACCGCGGCGCCGCGAACGGCTGCACCTGCAGGGTGGAGCCGGCGTAGTCCAGACCGACCGCGACGACGCGCTGGGTCTCCTCCTCGACCTCGAGGCGCAGGTGCAGACCCTCGCGCGGGAGGATCTTCACCCCGCCGAGGTCGACGTACGGGCGCACCGGGTTGGCCTCGCTCTCGTCGAGCGGCCCCTCGGTCTCGCGGTCCGGCGGGGCCGACTTCTCGAACTCCGCCTCCAGGCCGTCGTCCTGCTGCTCGAGCTCTGCGCCCTCCTCGGCTCCACGAGGGGTGTCGCTGATGTCGCTCACGCGTGTTCTCCTGACTCGGTCACGGTGTACCCGGACGAGCCGAAGCCCGCGGTGCCGCGGTGGCTGTCCGGGAGGGAGTCGACGGGGATGAACCGGGCCCGCGTGACCGGCATGACGATCAGCTGGGCGATCCGGTCGCCGACGGCGATATCGTACGGCATCGACCTGTCGGTGTTGAGAAGGGTCACCCGGATCTCGCCGCGGTATCCCGCATCCACCGTCCCCGGCGCGTTCACGATCGTGAGGCCGTGCCGCATGGCCAGGCCGCTGCGCGGGACGACGAACGCGGCATAGCCGTCGGGGAGGGCGATGGAGACGCCGGTCGGCATCGTGAAGCGCTCCCCCGGCCCCAGCGTCACCGCCTCCGCGGCGCACAGGTCGGCGCCGGCGTCGCCCGGGTGCGCGTACGCGGGCAGGGCGGAGGCGATGATCGGGACGTCGACGGTATCGGTCACGTGTCAGAGGCTAGTGCAGAAGTCTGATCGAATAGAGGTCATGGACCTGTACCGAGAGCGACTCTGGGCGACCCCCTGGCTGTTCATCTCCACCCTGCTCGTCATCCCCGCGGTCATGCTCGTCTTCGCGCCGATCAACTTCGCCGTCGGTGTCGTCCTCGCCATCGCGATCTACGTCGCCTTCGCGATCTTCCTGGTCGCGACGGCGCCCGTCATCCGGGTGACGAAGGAGGAGCTGGTCGCCGGCCACGCGCGCATCCCGCTCGACCTGGTCGGCGAGCCGACGGCCTTCCGCGGCGACGACGCGACCCTGGAGCGCGGCCGCCGTCTCGACGCGCGGGCGTGGCTGCTCATCCGCGGCTGGATCAAGCCGGTCGTGAAGGTCCCGGTCGTGGATCAGGACGACCCGGCGCCCTACTGGCTCCTCTCAACAAGAAACCCGGACCAGCTGGTCCGGGTTCTCGATGAGGCTCGCCTCAGTTCCTAGTTCGTTCGACGTCAGGCGGCGCACTCCACGCAGATCGGTCCGAGCTTCGTCTCGTGATCGATCTGGGAGCGGTGCTTCACCAGGAAGCAGTTCACGCACGTGAACTCGTCCGCCTGAGGAGGCAGCACCACGACGTCGAGGTCGAGGTCGGAGAGGTCGGCACCGGGGAGCTCGTATCCACCGGGGTTGTCAGCATCTTCGACGTCGACGACCCCCGACATCTTGTCCGGGACACGCTCCTTGAGGGCCTCGATCGACTCGGAGTCGTCCTCGGTCTTCCGCGGTGCGTCGTAATCCGTTGCCATGCCCATCCACTTCTCGTCGTAACGGCCGATTCTCGCAATCGGCGGCCATAGTTTGCATCAATCGCCCCTGAATAGCAAAACCAAACAGGAGCCTCTCAGCATTGCTCGGTGTGCAACTTCCGGCACGCCCGCTGTATTCCCCGGAATGCCTTCTGCTCCGTGGCATCCTGGGGCCGTACGAACGAGCTCGGAAGGCAATCCACATGCAGGATTTGAAGGTCATCGGGGTCGAGAACGGCGCGCTGGTCGCCGTCGGCGACGACGGTGAGCGTTTCCGCATCGCCGTGGACGAGGCGTTGCAGTCGAAAGTGCGCCAGGTGCGGCAGGAGACGCCCGCCGACGCGCCCAAACTCTCACCGCGCGAAGTGCAGGCCCACATCCGTTCCGGCATGTCCGCCGAGGACGTCGCCGCGGTCACCGGAGCCCCGCTGGAGTACGTGCAGCGCTTCGAGGGACCGATCATCGCCGAGCGCGAGCACATCGTCGCCAGCGCCCTCAGCGTCCCCGTGCACACCTCCGACGCCGTCGACCCGCTCGGCGAAGCCGAGACGTTCGGCTCGGTCATCCGCGACCGCCTCGCATCGCTCGGTGTCGCGGGCGAGCGCTGGGCGAGCTGGAAGGACAGCGAGACCGGCTGGATCGTGAAGCTGGAGTTCACGGCCGACACGATCGACCACGACGCCCGCTGGTCGTACGACGCGCGCAAGCACGCACTCGCACCGCTCAACTCGGAGGCGACCACGCTGTCGCAGGCCGGAGAGCTGCGCGGCGGCTCACTCATCCCCCGGCTGCGTGCCGTGCTCCCGCACGAGGGCGAGCCGGACAGCTCCCGCTTCGACAGCGGAGCCTTCACGTTCCCCGCACCGGCCGCCGATCTGATGGGTCCGGAGATCACCGCGCCCATCGAGCCGCTGCCGCAAGGCCGAACGCCCGGCGCCAACAACTCGATCACCGTCTCGGCTATCAAGCGCGCCGACGACGGTGCCCCGCGCGACCTGCACCAGACCGCCGACCTGCTGGAGGCCCTGCGCCGCCGCCGCGGTGAGAGGGAGGCCGCCGGCTACGAGGACCGCCCGACGCCGACCGATGCGGCACCGTTGGATGTCGTGCCGACGGCGTCGACCGAGGCCCCGGTCGCCCCGACGCCCGCCGCGACGCCGTTCCGTCTCATCGACGAGCGTCCGCCCGCGGCCGAGCAGCCGCCGCTCCCCCTCGACGTTCCGGCGCCGCCGAGCGGTCCGTCGAACGCCGGCCCGTCGAACGACTCGGGCCCGCAGCCGTCGCGCAAGAAGGGTCGAGCGGCCATGCCGAGCTGGGACGAGATCGTCTTCGGCGCCCGAACGGACGACGACCTCGCCTAGCCTGCCGCTCCGAACCGCAGCAGCGGAACCCGCGTCTCCTCCGGCGTGAGCGAGCCGTGCTGGCCGACCATGTTGCGGCCGGTCCGCTGCGGGTCGCGGCCGTCGTAGTACGCGATGCGCTTGCGCGCGGCGACCAGCACATCCCCGATCCGCGGTACGACCTCGGGGTCGACCCGCTCACCGAACCAGCCGGCGTCGACCGCCTCGGCGCGCGTCGCCACCCACGACCGGTCGCCTTCGGCGTCGCGCCAGCGCTCGGCGACGGCCACCGGTGAGGCGCCGTCCTCGACATAGAGGTGCAGCAGCCGCGGCTCGCCGGCGATGTCCGCCACGTCCTGCAGCAGCTCGGGCGCGGTGTCGTACAGGATGTGGCCGCTTTCCGGCACATCCACCGCGCCGTGGTCGGCGGTCAGCAGCGCGCCGCGCCCCGGGCCGAGGCGACGGGCGAAGTCGGCGACCAGCGCATCCAGGGTCTCCAGGGCGGCCGTCCACTCCGACGACTCCCAGCCGCGGGCGTGCGCCAGCTGGTCGAGCTCGGCGACATAGAGATAGGTGAGGCCCGGCCCCGCGGTCGCCAGCACGTCGGCCGCCGCGGCGAACCGGTCGGCCATCGACTGGACGCCGACGAACTCCGCTCCGCGCAGCACGGCCGCGGTGAAGCCGGTGCCGGCGAACTTCGGGAGCGCGATCGCGCGCGGCGTGACGCCCCGCTCCGCAGCCTGCTCGAAAACCGTGCGCGACCGCTGCCAGGTCTGCGGATCCATCCGCTCGTCCCAGCCGGTCAACTGGTTCGTCAGACGGCCGGCGCCGTCACGCACGCGGTAGCCGACCAGGCCGTGCTCGCCGGGCGTCGTCCCGGTCGTCAGGGTGGCGAGCGCTGCGGCCGTCGTCGTCGGGAACCCGGCGTCGATCGTGGTCGTCTTCCCGAGCAGCGGGGCGAGCGTCCTCGCGTGCCCGGCGCGGGCACGGAGGGCCGCTGCGCCGAGCCCATCGACCACGATGACGACGACGTGCTCCATCCGCGGCAGGCCGAGGTCGTTCGTCTCTCCCGAGAGCGCGGCGAGCGAACTCGGCAGAACTGTGGCGAGGCTCGCTCTCGTCGTGAACGCGGCCGGTAGCATGGGGGGCATCCGGCCCAGTCTGGCACAGCGATCCCGCCGCCCGACAAGCCGCCCCCGCCCCTTCGCACCGCACAGAATGCCCGAATGACACCTGCAGACGACAAGCCCGCCGCCGGAACGACGGAACGCATCGAAGACGTCGACGTCACGACCGAGATGCAGGGCTCGTTCCTCGAATACGCCTACTCGGTGATCTACTCGCGGGCCCTCCCCGACGCCCGCGACGGCCTCAAGCCCGTGCAGCGGCGCATCCTGTACATGATGACGGAGATGGGCCTCCGCCCGGACCGCGGCCACGTGAAGTCGGCGCGTGTCACCGGCGAGGTCATGGGAAAGCTGCACCCGCATGGCGACAGCGCCATCTACGACGCCCTGGTGCGGATGGCGCAGGACTTCACCCTCCGCGTCCCGCTGGTCGACGGCCACGGCAACTTCGGTTCGCTCGACGACGGCCCCGCGGCCGCCCGGTACACCGAGGCGCGCCTCGCCGCCGCCGCCCTCGCGATGACGGAAGACCTCGACGAGGACGTCGTCGACTTCGTCCCCAACTACGACAACCAGCTGATGCAGCCGGATGTGCTGCCCGCGGCCTTCCCGAACCTGCTCGTCAACGGCGCGAGCGGCATCGCCGTCGGCATGGCCACCAACATGGCGCCGCACAACCTCATCGAGGTCGTCGGGGCAGCCCGGCACCTCCTCGAGAACCCGGACGCCACCCTCGACGACCTGATGGAGTACGTCCCCGGCCCCGACCTCCCCGGCGGTGGGACGATCGCCGGCCTCGCCGGTGTGCGCGACGCCTACGCGACCGGTCGCGGCAGCTTCCGGATGCGCGCCAAGGTGACCGTCGAATCCATCACCGCGCGCAAGAGCGGCCTCGTCGTCACCGAGCTGCCCTACCTGGTGGGCCCCGAGAAGGTGATCGAGAAGATCAAGGACGGCGTCAACGCCAAGAAGCTCAACGGCATCTCCGACGTCACCGACCTCTCCGACCGCCAGAACGGCCTCCGGCTGGTCATCGGCCTCAAGACCGGGTTCAGCCCGGAGGCGGTGCTCGAGCAGCTGTACCGGTACACGCCGCTCGAAGAGGGCTTCGCGATCAACAACGTCGCCCTGGTCGCCGGCGGACCGCAGACGCTCGGCCTGCGCGACCTGCTGCAGGTGTATCTCGACCACCGCATCAGCGTGGTCACCCGCCGCTCGCAGTTCCGCCTCGCCCGCCGCAAAGAGCGGCTGCACCTGGTCGAGGGCCTGCTCATCGCCATCCTCGACATCGACGAGGTCATCCAGGTCATTCGCACGTCCGACGACACGGAGCAGGCGCGCGGCCGCCTGATGCAGGTGTTCGACCTCAGCACGCTGCAGGCCGACTACATCCTCGAGCTGCGGCTGCGCCGCCTCACGAAGTTCAGCCGGATCGAGCTCGAGACCGAGCGCGACCAGCTGCGCCGTGAGATCGACGAGCTGGAGGCGCTGCTCGCGTCGCGCCAGGCCATCAACGACCTGGTGTCGGACGAGCTGGAGCGGGTGGCCGCCACGTTCGGCACCCCGCGCCGCACCCTGCTCACCGAGGCCAAGCCGTCGATCGCCGGCGCCTCGCGCAGCAAGGCGGCCACCGTGCAGCTCGAGGTCGCCGACGTGCCCGCGCGTGTGTTCCTGTCGACGACCGGGCGCATCCTGCGCGTGGATGCCGTCGCCGGCGCCGACGGTGCGGAGGGCGGCCTCGACCGCATCCAGGCGCCAGCCCGCCGCAGCAAGCACGACGCCATCCTGTCGCAGCTGGACACCACCAGCCGCAGCGAGATCGGCGCCGTGACGAACCGCGGCCGGCTCATCCGCTTCTCCCCCGTCGACCTTCCCGCTGTGCCGGCCAACTCCATCCAGCTGGCCGCGGGGGTGAAAGTCGGCGACTACCTCGCGCTCGCGGACAAGAAGGAGCGCATCCTCGCCCTCGCCTCACTCGACTCGGAGCGCACGATCGCGCTCGGCACCGCCCAAGGCGTCGTGAAGCGTGTGGCCGCGGGCGACTGGGCGAACAAGCCGGAGTTCGAGATCATCTCGCTCAAGGACGGCGACGAGGTGGTCGGGGCCACGACGGTCACGGACGCGGACGAGTTCGTGTTCGTCTCCAGCGACGCCCAGCTGCTGCGGTTCGCCGCGTCCAGCGTCCGTCCGCAGGGCCGGGCGGCCGGCGGAATGGCGGGCATCAACCTCGGTGCGGGCGCGCGCGTCATCTACTTCGGTGCCGTCTCCGCCGAGGAGGCCGAGACAGCGGTCGTCGCGACCATCGCGGCCAGCGACGCCACGCTGCCCGGCGCCGACCCCGGCACGGCCAAAGTCAGCGACTTCGCGGAGTTCCCCGCGAAAGGGCGCGCGACCGGCGGTGTGCGGGCGCAGCGGTTCCTCAAGGGCGAGAACGAGCTCGTGCTCGCCTGGGCCGGCCCGGCACCCGCTCACGCGGTCGCGCCGGACGGTGCCGCGCGGAACCTCCCCGAGGGCGGCTCGCGCCGCGACGGCTCGGGCACCCCGCTCGACACCGTCGTCGGCTCCATCGGCCGCCGCATCGGCTGACCCCGCGCCTCTCCCTCGCGCCGAACCCCCCACCGTCGAGTCCGCAAACTTTGCACGCCTACGCGGCGCGTGGTGTGCAAAGTCTGCGGACTCGACGGGGGGGCGAAGAGCGGAGCGGGTCAGGCGTCGATGCGGGCTCGGCTGAGGTCGTCGGCGCCCGCGATGATGAACTCCTTGCGGGGGGCGACGTCGTTGCCCATCAGCAGCTCGAAGACGCGGTTCGCCGCCTCGGCGTCGGGGACGCGCACGCGCCGCAGCGTCCGGTGCGCCCGATCCATCGTCGTTGTCGCCAACTGGTCCGCATCCATCTCGCCGAGTCCCTTGTACCGCTGGATCGGCTCCTGGTACTTCTTGCCGCGCTTCTTGAGGTCGGCGAGCACGGCCTGCAGCTCCGCCTCCGAGTACGTATAGATCGTCTCGTTCGGCTTCGACCCGGGGTTGACGACCACGACGCGATGCAGCGGCGGCACCGCGGCGAACACCCGGCCCTCCTCGATCATCGGCCGCATGTAGCGGAAGAACAGCGTCAGCAGCAGCGTGCGGATGTGCGCACCGTCGACATCCGCATCCGACATGATGATGACCTTGCCGTACCGGGCGACCGACAGGTCGAAGCTGCGGCCGGAGCCGGCGCCGATGACCTGGATGATCGCCGCGCACTCGGCGTTCGACAGCATGTCCGAGATCGACGCCTTCTGTACATTCAGGATCTTGCCGCGGATGGGCAGCAGCGCCTGGTACTCGCTGTCGCGCGCCCGCCGGGCGGTGCCGAGCGCCGAATCGCCCTCGACGATGAACAGCTCGCTGTTGGCGACGTCGTTGGAGCGGCAGTCGACCAGCTTCGCGGGGAGGGAAGAGGTCTCGAGAGCGTTCTTCCTGCGCTGCGTCTCCTTGTGAGCGCGCGCCGAGATCCGGGACTTCATCTCGGCGACGACCTTGTCGAGGACGAGCGCCGACTGCGCCTTGTCGTCGCGCTTCGACGACCCGAACCGTTCGGCCATGGCCTTCTGGACGACGTTGGCGACGATCGCACGCACGGCGGGTGTCCCGAGGATCTCCTTGGTCTGACCCTCGAACTGCGGCTCCGGAAGGCGGACGGTGAGGACGGCGGTGAGACCGGCCATGACGTCGTCCTTCTCGAGCTTGTCGTTCCCCGCCTTCAGCCGCCGCGCGTTCTGCTCCACCTGCTGGCGGAGGAACTTCAGCATCCCCTGGTCGAACCCGGCCTGGTGGCTGCCGCCCTTCGGCGTCGCGATGATGTTGACGAAGCTGCGCATGACCGTGTCATACCCGGTGCCCCAGCGCAGTGCGATGTCCACCTGGCAGTCGCGCCTCAGCTCGGTGGGCAGCATGGCGCCGGTCTCCGACAGCACGGGGACGGTCTCGGTGAAGTGCCCCTCACCCGTGAGCCGCCACGTGTCCGTGATGGGGCTGTCCGGCGCGAGGAAGTCGACGAACTCCGAGATGCCGCCCTCGTAGCGGAACGTTGTGCGGCCCGTCTCCGCGCCGTCGGCTCCTGGGCGCTTGTCGTCGATGGAGATGGAGAGGCCGGGGACGAGGAACGCCGTCTGCCGAGCGCGACCGACGAGGTCGTCCGTCGAGAACTCGGCGCCCTTCGTGAAGATCTGGCGGTCGGCCCAGTAGCGGATGCGCGTCCCGGTGACGCCCTTCGCCACCTTGCCGACGACCCGCAGCTCGCTGCCGCTGACGAACGGGGTGAACGGACTGTCGGGGCCAGGCTCACCCTTCTTGTCGTCGAAGATGCCGGGCTCGCCGCGGTGGAAGGACATGGCCCACGTCTTGCCGTCGCGGTCGATCTCGACGTCGAGGCGCTCCGACAGGGCGTTGACGACGGACGCGCCGACGCCGTGCAGGCCACCGGAGGCCGCGTACGACCCGCTGCCGAACTTGCCGCCGGCGTGCAGCTTGGTGAAGACGACCTCGACACCCGAGAGGCCTGTCTTCGGCTCGATGTCGACGGGGATGCCGCGGGCGCGGTCGCGCACCTCGACGCTGTCGTCGGCATGCAGGATGACCTCGATGTCGGACCCGTGACCGGCGAGGGCCTCGTCCACCGAGTTGTCGATGATCTCCCACAGGCAGTGCATCAGACCGCGGGAGTCGGTGGAGCCGATGTACATGCCCGGGCGCTTGCGCACGGCCTCCAGCCCCTCGAGCACCGAGAGGTGCCTGGCCGAATAGTCCGAACTCGCCACGGGTGCTCCTTGTGGTTCCGGTGCGCCCATCCGGGTGCGGACGCACGTGCCTCTCCAGAGTAAGCGCCGGGCGGCGCAGCCTACGTCACCGACACGAGTCGGGCGCCGAGGCTACGCGTTGAGCGAAATAGCAGCCAATGCGCGCCTGATTGCCCGGCATCCGTGGTTCTATAGACGTACCGAGTTCAAGCGGTTGCGACGGAAAGGAGCATCACATGTCGACACTCACCTCGGAGAACGGGGCGGTTGACGAGCTCGCATCGGGGCCGCAGTTGACGGCCGCGGACCGTTGCGACAGCTGCGGAGCGCAGGCGTACATCCGTGTCGTTGTCAATAACGGCGAACTTCTCTTCTGCGCCCACCACGGCAAGAAGCACCAGGAGAAGCTGTCTCAGATCGCCCACAGCTGGCACGACGAGACCGCTCGCCTGTTCGAAGAGCAGCGCGCGTAACGCGGCCGCATCGCGAATCGCGAGGCTGACCGGAGGATGACACCAGGAACGGGTGTGCGCAGACGCGCCCACATCGACCTCTCCGTCATCCGCTCGACGGCAGCCGCCGCCATCGCATCGCTCCCCGACTGCACCGCCGATCTCCGCGCCGACGCGTACGGACACGGGCTCATCCCCGTGGCTCGTGCGCTGACGGATGCGGGGGTCGGCGGTTTTCTCGTATCCCGGGTCGAGGATGCCGCGGCCATCGCCGACGAGGGTCTGCCCGTCGAGGCGACCGTCGGCAGCCGCCCCGCATCCACGCCCACAGGCGCTCTCCTCGGCCCTGAGCTCTTCGGGCTCGACGCCGACCGCCCGTCCGCCCCGGCCATGCGCCTCGAAGGCGAGATCATCGCCGTCAAGCGCGTCCCCGCCGATCGCGGCGTCTCCTACGGCTACACGTACCGCACCGCTCGGCCCAGCACCCTCGTGCTGGTCGCGCTCGGCTACGCCGACGGCATCCTGCGCGTCGCCTCCAACAAGGCGCCCGTCAAGGTCGGCGACAGCGTCGGCCGCATCACCGGACGGATCGCCATGGACCAGTTCGTCGTCGACATCGGCGACGACTCCGCCGCGCCCGGCGACTCCGTCATCCTGTTCGGCGACCCGGACCGCGGAGAACCGACTGTTCGGGACTGGGCGGATGCGCTGGGCGTCGCCGCTCCGGTCATCACGAGCCGGCTGGGTCGGCGCATCGAGAGGACGTACAGCGCGTGACCATCGTGGACGCCGTCGCCGAGCCGCTCCCCCGCGCCGTCATCGACCTCGCCGCCGTGCGGCACAACGTCGCCCATCTGACGCGGCTCATCGCGCCGGCGCAGACCATGCTCGCCGTGAAAGCGGACGCCTACGGCCACGGACTCCTCCCGGTCGCCGAGGCGGGCCTGGAGGCCGGAGCGACCTCGCTCGCCGTGCTCGAGATCCCGGCCGGGATCGTCCTCCGGCATGCGGGCGTCACCGTCCCCCTCCTCGCCTGGCTGCACGGTCAGGACACCGACTGGCGCGCGGGCATCGAGGCCGACATCGAACTCGGCATCTCGGCGCTCTGGCAGCTGGAGGCCATCGCTGCGGCCGGCGCCGACCGTCCCGCCGTCGTGCACCTCAAGGTGGACACCGGCCTCAGCCGTAACGGCGCCACCCGCGAGGAGTGGCCCGGTCTGATCCGTGCCGCCCTCGACCTGCAGGAGCGCGACGTCATCCGCATCCGTGCCGCCTGGTCGCACCTGGCCGACGCCTCGCTCGCCGACGACGAGGCGGCCCTTGCCGAGTTCCGCTCCGCGGTCGTCCAGGCGGAGCGCCTGGGAGCATCGTTCCAGGTGCTGCACCTGGCCGCGAGCTCCGCCGGCATCCGGATGCCGGCGGCGCGATTCGATTTCGTGCGGTTCGGCATCGCCGCGTACGGCTTCTCCCCGTTCGACGACTCGACCGGCGGCGAGCTGGGCCTCATCCCCGCGATGCGGCTGGAGGCTCCCGTCACCGAGGTGCACGTCGGCGGTACGACGCACGCCCGGCTCGGGATCGGCTACGCCGACGGCGTTCCGACGCTGGGAATCGCCAAGACATCCATTCAGCTGAACGGCCGCCGCTGCCCCGTCATCGAGGTCGCCGCCGACAGCATGCTGGTGGACGCGGGCGCGCACCGCGTCGAGGTCGGCGACACCGCCATCCTGTTCGGACCGGGCACGGACGGCGAGCCCACCGCCGAGAAATACGCCGACTGGGCGGAGACGATCGCCGACGAGATGATCACCGGCGTCGCGACCCGGGTCCCCCGCGTCTACGTCAACTGACCCCAGCCGACCGCTCCTGAGTTTCTCGGCCGACACGCCGGCACGGACGCGAAAAACTCAGGAGCTGTCGGCGGGAGTCAGAGGGAGACGCCGAGGCGATCCGCGATCGCGCGCCGGGCGTTTGTCGCGTAGCGGTCGACGCGCTCCGTCTGCGGCACCGGCGGCAGCTCGCCGCGGAGGGCCGTGCTGAGCAGCCGGTCGGCCAGGACGGGATTCATCGGCAGCAACGGACCGTGCAGGTGGGTGCCGATCGAGGATCCGACCAGGACGCCCTCCACCGAGCCGTCGTTGCCCGTGCCGCGCACGACGCGGCCGAGCGACTCGGCGCCGTCGAGGACGGTACGGGCCGAGTGGTTCTCGAAGCCGGCGATGGTCGTGCCGTCCGCCAGCCGCACCACGATCTCGCCGACGTGCCTCTTGCCACCGAGAGCGGCGCGCGTCGGGAAGACCGCGGCACCGGCGAGCACTTCACCCTCCGGGGTCTCGAGCTGCGTGCCGAGCAGCTGCCAGCCTCCGGCGATCGCCACGAACGGCACCCCGGCATCCCGCCACTGGCGCAGCTGCGGCGCGATCCGGAGAACGTCGTCGTGGACGGCGCGCTGTGCGGACAGCGGACCCGAACCGATGTGGACGAGGTCCACAGCGGCGGGAAGCTCGGCGCCGGGTGCGTGATCGACGACATCGACGTCGACTCCGCGCCAACGAGCCCGCTCGGCCAGCGCGAGCACGTTGCCCGCGTCGCCGTTGATCCCGAGTTCGGCCGGGTACAGGTGCAGGATGCGCAACACGGTCATCGCTCGCCGCCCTCCAGGTCGAGGAAGCCGAGCTGCTTGCGGATGAGCATCATCTGCTCGTAGTTCACGATCATCGTCTTGGTGCCGCGCGACGGCTTCGGCAGCGCCAGGAACGCCTGCAGCGCGGGCTTCAGCTCCGGCACGACCTGGTCGACGTCGATGCCCGCGTAGGCGAAGCGCGTCGCGAACTGCCACGCCTTTGTGCCGGACACCACATCCACGTGGGTCAGCTTCGACAGGTCGATGTCGTACACCCAGGACGGGTCGGGCGTGCCCTCGTCGACCGAGACGAACACCTGCTCCGGCGACTCGCTCAGGTAGTCGAGGTTCAGCTGGAGGCTCGGCGGGTTCTTCATCATGATGATCTCGATGTCCTCGTCGCCGACGTGCAGCGTCTCCCCGCGGCCGTAGACCGTGCGGAGGGCCGCCATCGCGGCGACGACGGCGTTCGGCTGGAAGCGGTCGCCGAGCAGCCGGCGCGCCATCGCGGTCGCGCCCGCCGCATCCACCGCGTAGTGCAGGCCACGCGCGGGCAGGCCGATGCGGACGTTCTCGCCGCCGATGGTCAGCTGAGCGCTCTGCACTTCGAGCTTGCTGACGAAGACCGACGGGATGGGCAGGGCGCCGGCGGCCGCGCCCGTGAGGTCCTTGACGTTGGCCAGCCCATTGGGCGACGACTCGATGATGGACGGCGCGACGGCGAACGTGGAGACGTCGCGCCCCTGCGCGGCCAGCTCGGCGCCCACCCGGGCGAGGCTGTCGTCGTCCGCGTTCACGACCACGAACTCCGAGGAGCCCTCGGCGATGGAACGCAGCATGCCGATCACCCGGGTCGGCTCGAAGAAGCGGTTCAGCTGGTCGATCTGGACGTTGAGCAGCAGCGAGCCGCGCGGCTTCAGCACGCGCGCAAGGTCGACGCCGTAGGCCTCATCCACCTCGATCACACCGACGTCGCCGCGGACGTAGCCGTCGAGCGGCACGTCGGCGAGCAGCGCGGACGCGATGCCCTGCGGGAGGTTGCCGCCGGACGGGTTCGTGAACACCTCGAGACCGTGCTCGCGCAGGATCGCGGTGAGCATGTTCGTCGTCGTGGATTTGCCGTTCGAGCCGGACACGAAGACGACGCCGAGCGGAAGGCGGCTGACCGCACGCTCCAGGAACTTCGGTGCGATGGCCAGCGCGACACGGCCGGGGACCGCGGAGCCGCCTCCCCGCAGGCGCAGAAGCCAGCGGGCGAGGCGGCCGGCGATGACCGCCAGTCGGTAGCGCACCGGTTTACTCGAGGTAGTCGCGCAGCGACTGCGAGCGCGACGGGTGACGCAGCTTCGCCATCGTCTTCGACTCGATCTGGCGGATGCGCTCACGCGTCACACCGAAGGTGTCGCCGATCTGGTCGAGCGTCTTCGGCATGCCGTCGCCGAGGCCGAAGCGCATGCGGATGACGCCCGCCTCGCGCTCGGAGAGCGAGTCGAGCAGGCTCTCCAGCTGCTTCTGCAGCATCGTGAAGCCCACCGCGTCGGCCGGGACGACCGCCTCGGTGTCCTCGATCAGGTCGCCGAACTCACTGTCGCCGTCCTCACCCAGCGGGGTGTGGAGCGAAATGGGCTCGCGGCCGTACTTCTGCACCTCGATGACCTTCTCCGGGGTCATGTCGAGTTCCTTCGACAGCTCCTCGGGGGTGGGCTCGCGGCCCAGGTCCTGCAGCATCTGGCGCTGCACGCGGGCCAGCTTGTTGATGACCTCCACCATGTGGACCGGGATGCGGATGGTCCGCGCCTGGTCCGCCATCGCGCGGGTGATCGCCTGGCGGATCCACCACGTCGCGTAGGTCGAGAACTTGAAGCCCTTCGTGTAGTCGAACTTCTCGACGGCACGGATGAGGCCCAGGTTCCCCTCCTGGATGAGGTCGAGGAACTGCATGCCGCGACCGGTGTAGCGTTTGGCGAGGCTCACCACGAGGCGCAGGTTCGCGCCCAGCAGGTGGCTCTTGGCGCGCTGGCCGTCGCGGGCGACCCACTTCAGCTCGCGCTCCAGCTCCTTGCTCAGGTTCGGGGTGTTCGCGAGCTTGTCCTCGGCGAACAGACCGGCCTCGATGCGCATGGCGAGCTCGACCTCTTCGGCCGCGTTCAGCAGCGGGACCTTACCGATCTGCTTCAGGTAGTCCTTGACCGGGTCGGCCGTGGCGCCGGTGATCGTCGAGGAGTAGACGGGGATGTCGTCGTCCTCGTCGACGGCGCGCAGAACGAGCGCGTCCGTCGGCAGCGGGATGTCGCCGACCGGGATGGTGATCGCGGGCGTCTTGCCCTCGGTCTCGTCGCCATCGGCGTCGTCTGAGTCGGCCTCGTCGGTCGTCTCCGCGTCGTCGGTGTCGTCCGCCGCCGCGTCGTCGTCCGCGACGACGGCCACGTCCTCCACGTCGATCTCGACCTCGGCGTCGTCGTCGATCTCGTCGTCGTCGTCCGCCGCACTGCCCTTCGCCTTGCTCGACGCGGTCTGCTTCTTCGCAGCCGTCTTCGTCGCAGCCTTCTTCGGAGCCGCCTTCGTGGCGGGCTTCGCCGTCTCGTCCGCGGCGACGGTCACGGTCTCTTCGACCTCGACCTCCGCATCGCGGGTCTTCGTTGCTGCACGGGTTGCCATGTGAACACCTTTCATACCAAGCAGAGGGGCCGGGATCCTGACGGCCGAGCCTGGCTCAGGGTTTGCGTGCGGACACTACTAAGACCCATGTCAAGTCCTGGGTGATTGCGCCGGGCATCGTCGAATGCTCCGGCCCAGGGACATGAACGGGTCCAGACGTCAATTATTGCACGTTCCACGTGAGCCCCCGACCACGTACGGCCATATCGGATCGAATCGGGACGCCGCCTGCGCCCCTACAGCGCTTCGCGCCCGCCGCGCCTCCTCCACGCTCCGACGAGTGCAACCCACAGAGGGGCCACTTCTATTCCCTCGTCGTCCTTCAATCTGCGTCGTGTGCGGCGTCGTGCGTGCACCAGGAAACCCACCCCGATGCCGACGATCACGTACTGGATGGCGAACGCCCAGCGGAAGTGGTCCAGCTGGTAGAGCTCCGCATCCCCACCCGCTCCGTGCGCCTGCACGTCGAGCGACACGCCGATCAGGAACATCATCACGAAGCTCGCGAGGAAGCCGCCGACGTTGACGATCCCGTTGGCGGACCCCAGGCTGTGCAGCGGGTTGAAGGTGCGCGCGAAGTCGAAGCCGATGAGCGATCCGGGGCCGCCGATGCCGATCGCCGCGATCAGGACGATCACCGTCCAGAGCGGGGGCTTCCCCGGCCAGAGCAGCACGAGCGTCCAGGCGGCGGCCATCAGGGCGACGATCCCGAGCACCAGGTTGCTGCGGCGCATCGGGAAGCGGGCGGTGAGGATGCCGAGGATCGGCCCGGAGATGAGGCCGGCGCCGACGAGCACGGTGAGCAGGGCGGACGCCTCCGCCGGCTCGATGCCGATCGCGAAGACGAGGAACGGGATGCCCCACATGAGGCTGAACACCGTGCCGGAGGACTGCGTGACGAAGTGGGACCAGAACCCGAGCTGCGTGCCGGGGCGCGCCAAGCTGATCCGCAGCTGCCGCAGGGAGTCCGACCAGGAGACCGGCCTGGGGCCCTCGCTCGCCCCCACCGGCCGGTCGGTGACCGCAGCCACGATGCCCACCAACGCGATCACGGAGAGGCCGGCCGCGGTGAGGAACGCGACCGTCCAGCCGGAGAGGTGCAGCAGCAGCGCGAAGGGAACCGCCGACAGCACCTGTCCCAGCTGGCCGACATTGCCGATCCATTGCGACAGCTGCGGCACGATCTTCCCGCGGAACCAGGAGTTGGTGAGCCGCATCAGCGACGTGAAGACGGTCGCGTCACCCGCCCCGACCAGGATGCGTCCGACGATCGCGATGGCGATGCTCGGCGCGAGTGCGACGGCGACCTGCCCGACCACCATGAGTGCGGTTCCCGCGATCATCAGGACGCGCGACCCGATCCGGTCGATGAGCACACCGACCGGGACCTGCATCCCGGCGTAGACGATCAGCTGGACGACCGCGAGCGTCGACAGGACGGACGCGGAGACGTGGAAGCGGTCGGTCGCGGCCACACCGGCGACGCCGATGGTCGTGCGCTGCATGACCGCGATCAGGTAGGCGAAGACACCGATCCCGTAGACGACCCAGGAGCGACGCGAATTCACCGAATGATCCTATGCCCGCGGTCCGGAGGGGCTCCTCCGAGGCGACGCGGCTGCCACTCGGGCGTGTGCGCTCAGCGCTCGCCGCGCCCGTTCTCCTCGTCGCCGTGGCGGCGGAAGGCGAGGAAGTTCTCGAGTTCGGCGGCGATCTCGTCGGCGCTCGGGAGCTCGCCGTCGCTGTCGGTCAGCGGCGAGCGCAGCTGCGTGTCCTCCATATAGGAGTCGTGCCGCTCCTCCAGCGTGCCCACCAGGCGGCCGAGCTCGGCGTTGCCGGCGACCTGCTCGTCGATGTTCGCGACGAACTCCCGGTCCTCCTGCCGCAGGCGGTCGGTCGGGAAGATGAGCCCCGTCGCCGCGCTGATCGAGTCGAGCGCGGCGATGGCCGCGGCCGGGTACTCGGTGTCTGCGAGGTAGTGCGGGATGAGCAGGATGAAGCCGGCGATCGGGTACGACAGCTGCTGCAGGCGGTACTCCAGCAGGTGCAGGGCGTTCGCGGGGACCTGCGTGTGCGGCTTCCAGATGGACATCGAGTCGATCAGGTCGGTGCGGTTGCCGCTCACCGTCACGCCGATCGGCCGGGTGTGCGGCACGGGCATCGGGATGGAGTGGACCCAGGTCACGCTCTTCACCTTGTAGCGCTCGATCAGACCGAGCACGGCCTCCGTGAAGGCCTCCCAACGGAAGTCAGGCTCGAACCCGGAGAGCAGGAGGAACGGCTGACGCAGCTCGTCGTAGGCGAGGTACAGCTTGAGAGTCGCCGGCTGGTAGTCGGTCAGGTGGTCCTGATCGAAGTAGATGATGGGGCGACGGGCACGGTAGTCGAGGAGGATGTCGGCGTCGAAGGTGGCGACCACCTCGCTGTCGAGCGTGCCGAGCAGGTAGGTGCCCAGCTGGCTCACGCCGGAGCCCGCGTCGGCGAAGCCGGTCAGCCCCGCGACGAGCGGCAATCCCTCCGGCACGGCCAGTGCCGGGTTGAGCTCGAACAGTTCGCCGGGGTCACGCATACCTCAACTCTAGAGCGGACCCCGGCGAGGGGAGCCGGGTCCGCGCCGGGTGCGGGAACGCCCACAGCGAACACGGCCGGCGGCCGGGACGGAACGCGCGTGCGCGTTAGGGTCGAGGTATGACCGTTCCTGCGCTGACCGTGACCGACGCATCCACCCCCTCCGGCCCCGCCGACGTGCTCGTCGTCGCCGCGCGAGTCGCGCGCGACAGCGTGACCGTGCTGTCGGGCGCCGACCGCGACCAGCTCGCGCAGCAGTTGCGGGATGTCGGATTCAGTGGTGGAAAGGACGAGCTGGTCCGGCTGCCCGGGCAGGGCTCCGGTCCGTCGCTCGCGGTGATCGGGGTGCCCGAGGGCGGAGAGGACGCCCTCCGCTACGCCGCGGGAAGTGCCGTGCGGCAGCTGGCGGGCACCGCCGCGGTCGCGCTCGATCTCCCCGCCGAGGGCGATGCACAGCTCGGCGCGGTGCTCGAAGGTGCGGCTCTCGGCGCCTACGCCTTCACGGAGTACCGGGAGAAGAGCCGTGCGGCGACCAAGGATCCCGTCGGGTCCGTCGAGGTGCTCGGCGCCGCGTCGGACAGCGGAGCGCTGATCGCCCGCGCCACCGCCATCGCCGAGGCTGCTGCGCTCGTCAAGGATCTGGTGAACACTCCCCCGCTCGACCTCTACCCCGAGACGTTCGCCGAGCGTGCGCAGGCGGCGTCGTCGGACCTCCCCGTGACGGTGACCGTCTGGGACGAGGAGCAGCTCGCGGTCGAGGGGTTCGGCGGCATCCTCGGGGTCGGACAGGGGTCGACCCGGCCGCCGCGGCTGGTCAAGGTCACCTACTCCCCCGACGGCGCCGAGCGGCACCTCGCGCTGGTGGGCAAGGGCATCACCTTCGACTCCGGCGGCCTGTCGCTGAAGCCGGCGACCGGGATGGTCGGGATGAAGTACGACATGACCGGCGCCGCGACGGTGCTCGGCGTCGTGCTCGCCGCCGCCCGTCTCGCCCTCCCCGTGCGCGTCACCGCGTGGCTGTGCCTGGCGGAGAACATGCCGTCCGGATCGGCGATCCGTCCGAACGACGTGCTGCGCATCCGCGGCGGACGCACCGTCGAGGTGCTCAACACTGACGCCGAGGGCCGGCTCGTGCTCGCTGACGGCCTGGTCGCCGCCAGCGAGGAGCAGCCCGACGCGATCGTCGACGTCGCCACGCTGACGGGCGCGGCGATGGTCGCCCTCGGCACCCGGTACGCGGCCGTGATGGGCTCCGACGACCTCGTCGACCAGGTGCTCACCGCGGGCAAGGAGAGCGGCGAGCTGCTCTGGCCGATGCCGCTCCCCGGCGAACTGCGCGCGACGATCAACTCGGATGTGGCCGACATCGCGAACGCCAACCCGGGCAACACCGCGGGCGGCGCTCTGCTCGCGGGAGTGTTCCTGCAGGAGTTCGTCGGACGCATCGGCGACGCGGACGACGCCCCGCGCATCCCGTGGGCGCACCTCGACATCGCGGGCCCGGCGAAGAGCCCCGCGGCGCCGTACGGATTCACCGGAAAGGGACCGTCCGCCGTCAGCGTAAGGGCGCTCATCCGTCTGGCCGAGAGCTTTTCCCGGAAGTAGTAGGGTCGTATGGGCGGGAAATCCCGCCCATCAACACGTCTCCCGGAGCCACCCCTCTGGGCGGCAAATCGTGTCACATGATCCTGATGCGCGAGGGAGTAGCTGGGTGTCTGAGCAGAACTTTGACATTGTGGTGCTCGGCGGTGGGAGTGGAGGCTACGCAGCAGCGCTGCGTGCGGCCGAGCTCGGTTTCACCGTCGGCATGATCGAGAAGGACAAGGTCGGCGGCACCTGCCTGCACCGCGGCTGCGTCCCCACGAAGGCGCTGCTCCACGCGGCCGAGGTGGCCGACTACTCGCGGGAGTCGTCGAAGTACGGCATCGTGACCCAGCTGCAGGGCGTCGACATTAACGGCGTGAGCGAGTACCGCAAGGGAATCGTCGCCAAGAAGTACAAGGGCCTGCAGGGCCTGGTGAAGGCGCGCGGCATCACCGTCATCGAGGGCGAGGGTCGTCTGACCTCCCCGACCACCGTGCAGGTGGGCGACGACACGATCGTCGGCAAGAACGTCATCCTGGCCACCGGCTCCTACTCGCGCTCGCTTCCGGGCCTCGAGATCGGCGGCCGCGTGATCACCAGCGAGCAGGCTCTCGAACTCGACTTCGTGCCCCGCAAGGTGGCCGTGCTCGGCGGCGGCGTCATCGGCGTCGAGTTCGCCAGCGTGTGGAAGTCGTTCGGCTCCGAGGTCACCATCATCGAGGCGCTGCCGCACCTCGTCCCGAACGAGGACGAGTCGATCAGCAAGTCGCTGGAGCGCGCGTTCCGCCGCCGTGGCATCGACTACCGTCTCGGCATCCGCTTCCAGGGCGTCACCCAGGACGAGAACGGCGTCGTCGTCACCCTGGAGAACGGCGACACCGTCGAGGCCGACGTCCTGCTCGTCGCCGTTGGCCGCGGCCCGCTGACCCAGGGTCTCGGCTTCGAGGAGGTCGGGGTCACCATGGACCGCGGCTTCGTCATCACCGACGAGCGCCTGCACACGAACATCCCCGGCGTCTACGCGGTCGGCGACATCGTCCCCGGCCTGCAGCTCGCGCACCGCGGCTTCCAGCAGGGCATCTTCGTCGCCGAGGAGATCGCGGGTCTCAACCCGATCGTCATCCCCGACGTCAACATCCCCAAGGTCACCTACTGCGACCCGGAGGTCGCCTCGATCGGCCTCACCGAGGCGAAGGCGGCCGAGAAGTACGGTGCCGACAGCGTCAGCAGCTACGACTACAGCCTGGCGGGCAACGCCAAGAGCGAGATCATCGGCACGAACGGCAGCGTCAAGGTCGTCCGTGTCAACGACGGCCCCGTGGTCGGCGTGCACATGATCGGCGCCCGCGTCGGAGAGCTCATCGGCGAGGCGCAGCTGGCGGTGAACTGGGAGGCGTACCCGGAGGACATCGCTCCTCTCATCCACGCGCACCCCACGCAGAACGAGTCCCTCGGCGAGGCGTTCCTGTACCTCGCGGGCAAGCCGCTGCACACCCTCTAGGACGACCAGCCGGGTCCGCGCCGCGCGGACCCGGCTGCAATAAGCTACTGAACGATCAGGTTTTGAAGGAGAGAAGCTCATGAGCGAATCCGTCAGCCTCCCGGCGCTCGGCGAGAGTGTCACGGAAGGCACGGTCACCCGCTGGCTGAAGAACGTTGGCGACCGTGTCGAGGTGGACGAGCCCCTGCTCGAAGTCTCGACCGACAAGGTCGACACCGAGATCCCGTCGCCGGTCGCCGGCGTCATCGAGGAGATCCTGGTGCAGGAGGACGAGACGGTCGAGGTGGGCACTGCGCTCGTGACGATCGGTGACGGCTCCGGTGCAGGCGCTGAGGCGCCCGCTGCTCCGGCGGCCGAGGCCGCCCCGGCCGAGGCAGCTCCGGCCGAGGCAGCTCCGGCCGAGGCGGCTCCGGCCGAGCAGGCTGCTCCCGCGGAGGCCGCTCCCGCGGAGGCCGCACCGGCTCAGGCCGCACCGGCTCCCGCCGAGCAGGCCGCACCCGCCCCGCAGCAGGCCGCGCCCGCACCGCAGGCTGCTCCTGCGGAGGCCGCTCCTGCCCAGCAGGCCGCTCCCGCCCAGGAGGCCCCCGCTGCGGCTGCTCCCGCGGCTCCGGCCCCGGCTGCTCCCGCCGCTCCTGCCCAGCAGACGGCACCCGCGCAGGCCGCGCCCGCGCCGCAGGCGGCTCCTGCCGCTCCCGCGGCACCGGCCGCTCCCGCACAGGCCGCGCCCGCCCAGGAGGCCCCCGCGGCCGCCGGCGGCTCGTCATCGGGCGCCCACGCCGGCAACGCCGGCTACGTGACCCCGATCGTCCGCAAGCTCGCGAACGAGCAGGGCGTCGACCTCTCCACCGTCACCGGAACCGGTGTCGGCGGTCGCATCCGCAAGGAGGACATCCTCTCGGCTGCTGCCCCGGCCGCGGCTCAGGGTGGCGCGCCCGCTGCTGAGGCGGCTCCGGCTCCCGAGGTCTCGCCGCTCCGCGGCACGACCCAGCCGATGTCGCGTCTCCGCAAGGTCGTCGCCGAGCGCGCCGTCGTCTCGATGCAGTCGACCGCGCAGCTCACCAGCGTCGTCGAGGTCGACGTCACGAAGGTCGCCGCTCTCCGCGACCGCGTGAAGGGCGACTTCCTTGCGAAGACCGGTGTGAAGCTCTCCTTCCTGCCCTTCTTCGCCCTGGCCGCGGCCGAGGCGCTGAAGACGTATCCCGTCATCAACGCGACGGTGGACGGCGACAGCATCGTGTACCCGGACCACGAGAACATGTCGATCGCGGTCGACACCGAGCGCGGCCTGCTCACCCCGGTGGTGCGCAACGCGTCCGAGCTCGACATCGCGGGTCTCGCGAAGGAGATCACCGACCTGGCCGAGCGCACCCGCGACAACCGGCTCAAGCCGGACGAGCTCGCTGGTGGCACCTTCACGCTCACGAACACCGGTTCGCGTGGCGCCCTGTTCGATACCCCGGTCGTCTTCCTCCCGCAGGTCGCGATCCTGGGCACGGGCATCGTCACAAAGAAGCCGGTTGTCATCTCGGCCGACGGCACCGACTCGATCGCGATCCGTTCGACCGTGTACCTGGCTCTCTCGTACGACCACCGCATCGTGGACGGCGCCGACGCGGCCCGCTTCCTCGTCGCGGTCAAGAACCGTCTCGAGGGCGGCAACTTCGAGGCCAACCTCGGAATCTGATCCGCTCACGGGTACACCGCCCGTAGCCGCCAACCGGCCTCGCTCCTCACCAGCAGGAGCGAGGCCGGTTCGCTTTTCGGGGTGCGGGTGGAGTCCGGGGCGGCGCTGACGAGCGCGGCACCGCCCCACCGTTCGACCAGCGACAGCGTCGCGCCGCTGAAGTCGCGCTTCGCGGCGGCACCCTCTGCACCCAACGCAGCCGTCTCTTCCGCGACCACGGGCGAGCCCTCGTCGAGGACGCCCGTCAGGCAGTCGGAATGGGCGGGCCGCGCCGTGAAGCACGAATGCCGAGCGTCGAGCACGGCACGGGCCGCATCCACCGGATCCTCTGTCGCCGAGCCGCCGGCGGCCTCGCCTGCCCCGGCGGGGGCCTCAGCAACAGCAGCCGCAGACGCAACCGCGGACGACGAAGACGTCGGCGTCGGCGTAGCCGTCACCGTCCGGCCGAACGGCGACGGAGCCGGCGACGGATTCCGCGTCGCCGCCGTCTGCGGCGACGAGCCGGGTGCCGGCGATAGCGCGACGAACGCGAGCGCCGCCACCACCGGCACCGCCGCAGCCGCAACCAACGTGGGCCTCCGCCGTAGCGTCGTCCGGATCCGTTCACCGAGAGCACGCCCCGGTCGACCGTCGAGCAGGTCCATGGCCCGGCTCACCAGCACGGCGGCCCGCCCGACGCGACTCGAAGACGTCGGACGTTCGACGGGCTCGACGTCGTCGAGCGTGGGCGGTTCCAGCCCCACAGGTTCCGGCGCCACCACGCGAAGGACAGAGTCCGCGACGGCCGGCCAGCGCCCGCGACGGAGCCCGGCTTCCACAGCGGCCAGCAGCCGCATCCCGAACCCGTCCACCACCTTCAGGCAGATCGTCCGAGCAAGGGCGTAGAAGCGCTCAGCGTCCGTCACGGCGGCGTCGGCGGTCCACGGCCCCACGTCGTCGAGCGCGTCGAGGGCCGGACAGCCGTCGCCGAGGAATACGATCCCCGAACCGGTCAGTCCCGGTCCGGCCCAGCCGGAGGAGTGCAAGGCGGCCAGCCCGGCAGCGACCCCGAGCAGGATGGTCGCCGCCTCGCCCGAACGCACGCCGCCCCTCCGTGCGAGAAGGCCGTCGAGGTCTCCGTGCTCCGGATAGTCCAGGAGCACAGCATCCACCTCTCTCCCCCGCACGCGCCGGTCCGGAAGCTGTGCCACCACTCCGACCACATGCTCGCTGACCGCCGCAACACGCGCATCGATGTCGGCACTGTCGGCGGCCACCCCGGGGGCACGCTCCCGCACCCGCAAGAGACGCCGCCCCGGGAGCCGCCCACCGGACACCGCCACCCGGATCTCGTGCGGCGGCTCGCCGCGCACCTGACAGGTCGGCGCATCCACCTCCCACCCTTCGGCGGCGGCGATCGTCCGGGCCACACGCAGGAGTTCGGCCTCGGCCGGGGCGCGGTCGGCAGAACGCGCGGACGCCGGGAATCGGTTGGATGCTGAACGAAGGGAGACGGGAGAGGAAGTCACACATCGATCCCATCCCACCGCCGGCCGACGAGGTCGCCCGTCCGCGGATCTGTGCATAACGCATCCACTCGTCCGCCTGTGAACACCGAACGCGCCCCGCGCATAGACTGGCCCCGTGACCACGTATGACGTCACGGGGCTAAGCGCCAACTCCGTGCCGTATCTCGAGGCCCTTCAACAGCAGCGTGCCCTGCACGCCGCCGTCGTCGCAGGCCGGGCGCCCGATACCGTCATCCTCCTCGAGCACCCGCCGGTGTACACCGCGGGCAAAAGGACCTCACCGGACGAACGTCCCGACGACGGCATCCCCGTCGTCGAGGTCGACCGGGGAGGCAAGATCACCTGGCACGGGCCGGGTCAGCTCGTGGGGTACCCGATCCTCCGCCTCCACGACCCCATCGACGTCGTCGGCTACGTCCGCGCGCTCGAACGGGTGCTCATCGACGTGCTCGCGCGCGTCGGCGTCACCGGGGTGCAGATCGAGGGCCGCTCCGGCGTGTGGATGCGACCCGAGCACAACCCCGGAGCCACCAGGGACGAGAAGATCGCCGCCATCGGCATCCGCGTCGCCGAGGGCGTCACCATGCACGGGTTCGCGCTCAACTGCTCCAACAGCCTCGACGCCTACGACCGCATCGTCGCCTGCGGCATCCGCGACGCCGGGGTGACCACGATCTCCCGGGTCCTCGGCCGCACCGTGACACCGCAGGACGTCGCGCCGCTCGTCATGGACGCCTTCGACCTGGAGTTCACCGCTGCGGAGGCCGTCGCGTGAGCGCCGTACCCGAGGGGCGCCGGATGCTGCGCCTCGAGGTCCGCAACGCCCAGACGCCGATCGAGCGGAAGCCCGAGTGGATCAAGACCAAGGCGAAGATGGGGCCGGAGTACCGGCATCTGCAGAGCCTGGTGAAGTCCGAGGAACTGCACACGGTCTGCCAGGAGGCCGGCTGTCCCAACATCTACGAGTGCTGGGAGGACCGGGAGGCGACCTTCCTCATCGGCGGCTCGCAGTGCACGCGCCGTTGCGACTTCTGCCAGATCGACACCGGCAAGCCGGCGGAGTTCGACCGCGATGAACCGCGTCGCGTCGGAGAGTCTGTGCAGCGCATGGGCCTCCGTTACGCGACCGTGACCGGCGTTGCGCGCGACGACCTGGAGGACGAGGGCTCGTGGCTGTACGCGGAGACGATCCGCGAGATCCACCGCCAGTCGCCGGGCACCGGGGTCGAGATCCTCGTGCCCGACTTCTCCGGCAACCCCGACCACCTCGGCGAGGTGTTCTCCGCCCGTCCGGAGGTGTTCGCCCACAATGTGGAGACGGTCCCGCGCATCTTCAAGCGCATCCGGCCCGCGTTCCGCTACGACCGCTCGCTGGACGTGCTGACACAGGGCCGGTCCGCCGGGCTGATCACGAAGTCCAACCTCATCCTCGGGATGGGCGAGGAGCGCCACGAGATCAGCACAGCCCTGCGCGACCTCCATGACGCGGGAACCGACATCATCACGATCACGCAGTACCTGCGGCCGAGCCCGCGCCATCTGCCGGTGGCGCGGTGGGTGCATCCCGACGAGTTCGTCGAGCTCAAGCAGGAGGCGGAGGAGATCGGATTCCTCGGCGTCCTGGCGGGACCGCTGGTGCGCTCGTCGTACCGAGCGGGACGGCTGTGGGCGCAATCCATGCAGGCGAAGGGACGGCCGGTGCCGGACGAGCTGAGGCACCTCGCCGACGCGACGCTCGGCTTCGCGCAGGCCGTCTCCTGAGAGCCCTCTCCCCGCAGCGAACGGGTCATCTGGAACGCCGCCGAGCCGGTATCCTTGGAGCTATGGCAAAGGACAAGTCCACCAAGGAGCCCGGCCGTCTGAAGCAGATGTGGCAGGTGTTCCAGATGACCCGCCGGTACGACAACCGCGCGGTGCTGTACATCGTCCTCGGGGCTGTCCTGCCGATCATCCTCGGCATCCTGCTCGCCGTGTTCCTCTCCGGCGGCAACATCTTCACGATGGTGCTGTGGATCCTCGCGGGTGTGCTCGCGGGCGTCCTGATCGCGCTGATCATCCTCGGTCGTCGTGCCGAGCGTGCCGCGTACTCGCAGATCGAGGGACAGCCGGGCGCCGTCGGCGCTGTGCTCCGCTCGTCGCTGAAGCGCAGCTGGCGCGGCTCCGAGATGCCCGTCGCCGTCAACGGCAAGACGCAGGATGCGGTGTACCGGGCGACCGGGCGCGGCGGCGTTGTGCTCATCAGCGAGGGCCCGGTGACCCGCACCAAGCGCATGATCGACGAGGAGCGCCGCAAGGTGAACCGCGTGCTCCCGAACGTTCCGGTCACCGTCATCAGCGTCGGGCCGGACGCCGACTCCGTGCCGCTGCACAAGGTGCCGCGCACGCTCGCCAAGATCAAGCCGACCCTCACCAAGGCCGAGGTGCTCGCGATCAGCAACCGCCTCCAGTCGATGGAGAACCAGATGCCGATCCCGAAGGGCATCGACCCCATGAAGGTGCGCGCTCAGCGCGCGCGCTGACCCTCGCACTCCCCCTCCGTCGGGCCGCTCCGCCCGCCGTCGAGTACGCAAAAACTGCACGGATTCCACCCGGAAACCGTGCAGTTTTTGCGTACTCGGCGGCGGGTGGGAACCGCGTCAGGCGCGGATGAGGACGGTGCCGGCGATCTTGTCGTGGAAGCCGCGCTGGTCGGAGTCCCAGACCAGCGCCGGGATCACGATACAGAGGAGCAGCGTCCGGACGATCGGGCGCCACACCCCGACCCAGCCGCCGCGCACGGCGACGACGCGCATCCCGAGCGCCCTGTGGCCGACACTGCCCCCGAGAGTCGGGATGAACACGATCTGCAGCACGGCGAAGATCGAGATCGTCGCCCACGAGTCGTAACGGAAGAACGCGAACGACAGCAGGGATGCGATGGCCCAGTCGATGGCGATCGCCGCGATCCGGCGTCCCACCCGTCCGACGGACCGCGGACCGGCCTCGGGGAGTCCGAGGCGCTCCCCCGGGTAACGACTGGGGGCGATGTCGCCGGGGCGGTTGGCGGGATTCTGCGGCACCCGCCGAGTCTATCGAGAGCTCCCCGGCGCATCCTGAGCCCTGCTGACCGCGATCACGCATCCCCTGCCCGGGTACCCGTAACATGCCGGAAACATTTGCGTCACCCCCGGGAAACGGCCTCCCCTTAGCGTTGACGTGGGCTGCACGCGCAGTCCGGTCACCCGCAAAGCCATTGGGAGTCGTCCGTATGTTCCGTGATTCGTCTGAGGTGCTCAAGTTCATCAAGGACACCGACGTCAAGTTCCTTGATATCCGCTTCACCGACCTTCCCGGTGTGCAGCAGCACTTCAACATCCCCGCCTCGACGGTCGATGAGGAGTTCTTCTCCGTCGGTCAGCTCTTCGACGGCTCCTCGATCCGCGGCTTCGCGTCGATCCACGAGTCCGACATGCAGCTGATCCCGGACGTGTCGACGGCCTACATCGACCCGTTCCGTGCCGAGCGCACGCTGATCATGGTCTTCGACATCTACAACCCGCGCAACGGTGAGATCTACTCGAAGGACCCGCGCCAGGTCGCCAAGAAGGCCGAGAAGTACCTCGCCTCCACCGGCATCGCCGACACCGCGTACTTCGCCCCCGAGGCGGAGTTCTACATCTTCGACGACGTGCGCTACGAGGTGAAGCAGAACTCCAGCTTCTACTCCGTCGACTCCGAAGAGGGCGCCTGGAACTCGGGCCGCGTCGAAGAGGGCGGCAACCTCGCCAACAAGACCCCGTACAAGGGCGGCTACTTCCCGGTGAGCCCCGTCGACAAGCAGGCCGACCTGCGCGACGACATCTCGCTGAAGCTGATCGACGCCGGCCTCATCCTGGAGCGCGCGCACCACGAGGTGGGCACCGGCGGCCAGGCGGAGATCAACTACCGCTTCGACACGATGGTCCACGCGGCGGACGACATCCTCAAGTTCAAGTACATCGTCAAGAACACCGCCAACGAGTGGGGCAAGACGGCCACGTTCATGCCGAAGCCGCTGTTCGGCGACAACGGCTCGGGCATGCACACCCACCAGTCGCTGTGGAACGACGGCAAGCCGCTGTTCTACGACGAGGCCGGCTATGGCGGGCTCTCCGACATCGCCCGCTGGTACATCGGCGGCCTGCTGAAGCACGCTCCGGCCGTCCTGGCGTTTACGAACCCGACGGTGAACTCGTTCCACCGCCTGGTCCCCGGCTTCGAGGCCCCGGTCAACCTGGTCTACTCGGCCGGCAACCGCTCGGCGTCGATCCGCATCCCGATCACGGGCTCCAACCCCAAGGCGAAGCGCATCGAGTTCCGCGCCCCCGACGCGTCCGGCAACCCGTACCTCGCGTTCGCAGCCCAGCTGATGGCGGGCCTCGACGGCATCAAGAACCGCATCGAGCCGCACGAGCCGGTCGACAAGGACCTCTACGAGCTTCCCCCGGAGGAGGCGCGCAACATCCCGCAGGTGCCGGCGTCGCTCGGCGAGGCGCTCGACGCGCTCGAGGCCGACCACGACTTCCTCACCGCGGGCGGCGTGTTCACCCCGGAGCTCATCGAGACCTGGATCGAGTACAAGCGCGAGAAGGAGATCAAGCCGCTCGCGCAGCGCCCGCACCCGTTCGAGTACGAGCTGTACTACGGGGTCTGATCCGCACGTTCTCACGCGAAGGGCCGCATCCGATCACGGGTGCGGCCCTTTCGTGTGTTTCGGTATGTTGCCGTAGAACTGGGAGTCCACCTCCCCCGCTCCTAGCGTTGAAGCATGACTTCCACTTCGCTTTCCTCCCCTGCGCCACGGACCCGGCGCGGCCCCCGCTGGCTTCGCTCCTTCGGCGTCCAGGTCACCGCTGCGCTCGTGCTCGGCGTCGTCGCCGGCCTGATCGCACGCCAGCTCGGCGAACCGGGCGGGCAGCCCAACGGGCTCACTGCCACCCTCAACACGATCGGGCAGTCGTACGTCTCTCTGCTGAAGGCCGCGGTGATCCCGCTCGTCTTCCTCGCGATCGTCTCCAGCATCGGCAACCTGCGCCGCGTCTCGAACGCTGCGCGCCTCGCCGGGCGGACGCTGCTGTGGTTCGCGATCACCGCGTTCATCGCGGTGAGCATCGGCATCGCACTGGGCGTCGTCATCCAGCCGGGCAGCCGGGCGTCGCACGGGGAACTCGCCGCCGCCGATCCCGGTGTCACCGCGACGTGGTGGAACTTCCTGCTCGGCCTGGTGCCGGCGAACTTCGTCGGCGCTCAGGTCAACACCCATGTGGATGTGGTGGATGGCGTGGCCACTGCCACCTCCGCCGTCAGCTTCAACGTGCTGCAGGTGATCGTGGTCGCTGCGGCTATCGGCATCGCCGCCCTGAAGGTGGGCAGGAAGGCGGAGCCGTTCCTCACCTTCACCGATTCGGCGCTGAAGATCGTCCAGCGTGTGCTCTGGTGGATCATCCGGCTGGCCCCGCTCGGCACGTTCGCCCTCATCGGGAACGCTGTCGCGACCTACGGATGGACGACCATCGGATCGCTCGCCTGGTTCGTGTTCGCGATCTACCTCGGCCTCGCGATCGTGCTGTTCGTTGTGTACCCGATCATCGTCCGCAGCAACGGTCTCTCGATCCGCCAGTACTTCTCGGGCGTGTGGCCGGCGGTGCAGCTGGGCTTCGTGAGCCGGTCCTCGATCGGGACGCTCCCGCTCACGCAGCGCGTCGTCGAGCGCAACCTGGGCGTGCCGAGCGGATACGCGTCATTCGCCGCGCCGCTGGGGGCGACGACCAAGATGGACGGTTGCGCCGCGATCTACCCGGCCATCGCCGCGATCTTCGTCGCGCAGTTCTACGGCATCCAGCTCAACATCCTGCAGTACCTGCTCATCATCGTGGTGTCGGTCGTCGGATCGGCGGCGACCGCCGGGACGACCGGCGCGATCGTCATGCTGACGCTCACGCTCTCGACGCTCGGCCTGCCCCTCGACGGTGTCGGCCTGCTGCTCGCGGTGGACGCGATCCTCGACATGGGCCGGACCGCGGTCAACGTGGCCGGCCAGGCGCTGGTGCCGACGATCGTCGCCAAGCGGGAAGGCATCCTGGACCTCGAGCTGTACAACGCGCCGCGCTCCGGCGTGCCGTTCACCGACGAGGATGAGGCGCACGCCACGGAGGCCGGCGACACCGATGCGACGGTGGACGGCGGAGAGCCGGAGACCAGCGACAGCGGCGACGGCGCCCGGGGTAAGGTCGCGCAGCCGGTCTGAGGTCGGCATCCCGAAGATTTTGCACTGCTCTGTCGACCTTTCCTGCCGCCGTTCGACACCATGGTAGGAGGGTGCGACCGAAGCACCCCGGATCTGAGGGAGACACCCCATGAAGTACATGCTGATCATGCGCTCGGACGACGCCGCGAAGCAGGCCTACCAGGAGATGGACTTCAACGAGGTCATCACCCAGATGGGCAAGTACAACGAGCAGCTGATCTCCGCGGGCGTCCTGCTGTCGGGCGACGGCCTCGCGGATGATGTCGCCGAGACGGGATTCGTCGTGGACTTCTCGTCGACGCCCCCGGCGATCACGGACGGCCCCTACGGCGAGACCCACGAGCTGTTCAACGGCTTCTGGATCCTGGAGGTCGGCTCGAAGGAGGAGGCAGCGGAGTGGGCCAGCCGATGCCCGCTCGGCCCCGGCTCGAAGCTGGAGGTGCGCCGCGTCACCGACGAGAGCGACTTCGCCGCCTTCGCCGACAACGAGTACATCCAGAAGGAGGCCGAGTGGCGCGCGGCCTCCGACAAGGCCTGAGCAGAGCGGGAAGCAGCAGAAGATGAGCGGGATCCCGGCACGGGTCGACGCCGTCTGGCGCATCGACGGAGCGCGCGTCGTCGCGACGCTCGCGAAGGTGACCGGCGACGTCGGCCTGGCCGAGGATCTCGCGCAGGAGGCGCTCGTCGAGGCGCTGAACCAATGGCCCCGGGATGGCGTGCCCGAGAACCCGGGCGGCTGGCTCGTCGCCGTGGCGAAGCGCCGCGCGATCGACCAGTGGCGGCGGCGCGAACGGCTCGACGACCGGTACCGGGCGATCGCGGCGACACTGGAGGAGACGGCCGAAGACTCCTGGGAGCCGATCGACGACGACGTGCTCCGGCTCGTGTTCACCGCGTGCCATCCTGCCCTGTCGAGGGAAGGCCAGGTCGCGCTCACCCTGCGCGTGGTGGCCGGGCTCAGCACGGCGGAGATCGCCCGGATGTACTTCGTGCCGGTCGCCACCGTGCAGCAGCGGATCGTCCGGGCCAAGAAGACCATCGCCGCCGCGCGCATCCCCTTCGCCTCCCCCGAGCCGACCGAGTGGAAGCAACGGCTGGCCGGCGTGCTCAGCGTCGTCTACCTGATCTTCACGGAAGGCTACGCAGCGACGACGGGACGCGAGTGGATGCGGGCCGACCTCGCGAACGAGGCGCTGCGGCTGGGACGCATGGTCGCCGCCCTGCTGCCCCGGGAGCCCGAGGCGCATGCGCTCGTCGCTCTCATGGAGTTGCAGGCCGCCCGTTTCCCGGCGCGGACCCGGCCGGACGGGACTCCGGTGCTGCTGACCGAGCAGGACCGGACGCGATGGGACCGCGCGCAGATCCTCCGTGGACGGGCGGCGCTCGCCCGGGCGGACGAGCTGGGTCGCGGGCGCGGGCCGTACGCGCTGCAGGCCGCCATCGCCGAATGCCACGCGGTCGCGCCGAGCGCCGACGACACCGATTGGGACCGCATCGTCATCCTCTACGAAGCGCTCGGCCGGATCGCCCCGAGCCCGGTGGTGGAGCTGAACCGGGCCGCGGCGGTGTCGATGGCGACCGGTCCGGCCAACGCGCTGCGGATCGCCGACGAGCTCGCCGCACGCGGCGCCCTCCCGGGGTCGCACTTGCTGCCGAGCGTCCGCGGCGAACTGCTGGCGCGCCTCGGGCGCACCGAGGAGGCGGCCTCGGAGCTGACCGCGGCGGCGGCCCTCACCGCGAACGAACGCGAGCGCGACGTCCTGCTCGCCAAAGCCGCCCGCCTCCGCGACGCCTGACCCCTCCGCGCCCTCCGCGCCCTCCCCACCACCGTCGAGTCCGCAAACTTTGCACGCTGGGCGCCCCGAAACCGTGCAAAGTTTGCGGACTCGACGGTGGGGGGAAGGGGCGCGGGCGGGTCAGGCGGTGGGGGCGGGGCGCTGCGGGAGGCCGTAGAAGGCGCGCTCGAAGACCTGACGGGCGCGGCGCGTCACCGCGAGGTAGTCCTCCTCGAGGCGGGAGGCGGAGCCGGGCGGGTACTCCATGAGCCGGGCGACGCCGTCGAGCGCGACGCGGTCGGACGGCAGCACATCGGCGGTCTTGTCCGCCCACAGGGTCATCGCCGATCGGGTCCGGGATGCGAACACCCACGCGTCACGCAGCCGCGCGGCGTCCTCGGCGGAGACGAACCCGTGCTCAGCGGCCGCAGCCAGCGCATCCAGAGTGGATGTGGTCCGCAACGCGGGCACCTCGGCGGCGTGCTGCAGCTGGATCAGCTGGACGAACCACTCGACGTCGCTCAGCGAACCGCGCCCGAGCTTGAGGTGGCGCGACGGGTCGGCGCCCTGCGGCAGGCGCTCGTTCTCGACGCGCGCCTTGATGCGCTTCACCTCGCGGATCTCCTGCTCGCCGATGCTCTGCGGATAGCGCACCTCGTCGGCGAGCTCCGTGAAGTCGGCGAGCAGGCCGGTGTCCCCCGCGATCCCGCGGGCGCGCAGGAGCGCCTGCGCCTCCCAGGTGAGCGACCAGCGCTGATAGTAGGCACGGTACGAGTCGAGGGACCGCGCCGGCGGTCCGTTCTTCCCCTCCGGGCGCAGGCCGATGTCGAGGTCGAGCGGGAGCCGGTTGTCCTCGGTGAGCCGGTTCAGCTCCGAGACGATCGCCAGGGCGCTCCGGTTCGCGGCCTCCTGTTCCGCCGCCAGCGGCCGGAACACGTACATCACGTCGGCATCGGAACCGAAGCCGAGCTCGCGACCGCCGAAGCGCCCCATGCCGATGACGGCGAACTCCAGCTGGTCCGCATCCCCTCGGGCGAGCCGGATGGCCTCCAGCACACCCGAGATGATGTTCTCGGTGACGTCGGTGAGCCCGTGCGCCAGCTCCTCGATCGTGGCGAAGCCGAGGATGCCGGAGAACGCGAGCCGCAGGATCTCCCGTCGGCGCACCGCGCGGAGCGCCGCGGCGGCTGTGTCGACCGATTCGTGCCGGGCGAGGATCGCGGCCGTCTCCTCCCGCAGCAGCGCCGCCGGGCGGGGCCGCAGCTCGTCTTCGTCCTCAAGCCACGCAACGGACTCGGGGATGCGTCCCAGCAGCTCGCCGGCGAACCGCGAGCCGGACAGCACGCGCGTGAGGCCTTCGGCCGCCCCCGTGGAGTCGCGCAGCATCCGCAGGTACCAGTGCGTGCTGCCCAGCTCTTCGCTGAGTCGCCGGAAGGTGAGGAGGCCGTAGTCGGGATCCGGACCGCTCGCGAACCACTGCAGCATCACCGGGAGGAGGTGCCGCTGGATCGCCGCCCGCCGCGAGACGCCGGAGGTGAGCGCGCCGATGTGCGAAAGCGCCCCGCGCGGGTCGCGGAACCCGATCGCGGCGAGACGTGCCTCGGCCTGCTCGCTGGTGAGCCCCGCTCCCCCGCCGAGCCGCGCGTCGTCGGCGGGTGTCGCCGCGACCGCGCTGAGCAGAGGGCGGTAGAAGAGCCGCTCGTGCAGCCCGCGCACGCGGTGCTTGATCTCGTTCCACTGCACGAGGAGCCCATCGGCGCTGGGCGCCAAGCCGGTGGCGCGTGCGAGGATGCGCACATCCGCCTCGTCGCGCGGCATCAGGTGGGTGCGGCTCAGGCGGCGCAACTGTAGCCGGTGCTCCATCAGGCGGAGCGACCGGTAGTCGCGCGAGAAGGTCGCCGCCTCCTCCCGCCCGACGTAGCCCTGCTCGGCGAGGGCTGCCAGCGCGGAGAGCGTGTCGCGCTGCCGCACGGCGTCGTCGGTCTGGCCGTGGACGAGCTGCAGCAACTGGACGGTGAACTCGACATCGCGCAGCCCGCCCGGGCCGAGCTTCAGCTGGTAGTGGACCTCGTCGTCCGGGATGTGGTCGGTGACGCGCTCGCGCATCCGCTGCACCGACTCCACGAAGTTCTCGCGGGAGGCGCTGCTCCACACCTTCGGCGCGAGGGCCGCGACGTACCGCTCGCCGAGCCCGGGGTCGCCCGCGAGCGGACGTGCCTTGAGCAGGGCCTGGAACTCCCATCCCTTCGCCCACCGGTCGTAGTAGGCGATGTGCGAGTCGAGCGTGCGGACGAGCGCGCCGTCCTTGCCCTCCGGCCGCAGATTGGGGTCGACCTCCCACAGCCCCGGCTCGATGGCCGGCTCGTGGATGCCGCGCATCGTCAGCATCGCGAGACGGGTGGCGATGTCGACCGCGCGGCCCGGCTCCAGTCCGGCCGCGTCGTCGCCCTCAGTGACGAAGATGACGTCGACGTCGCTGACGTAGTTCAGTTCGCGAGCGCCCGCCTTGCCCATCCCGATGACGGCGAAGCGCGTCGCGCGCACCTGCTCTTCGGGGAAGCGGCCGGGACCGGTGCCGATGGTCATCCGCCGTGCCACGGCCAGCGAGGCCTCGAGCGCCGCCGCGGCGAGGTCGGAGAGCGTCGCGGCGACCGCGTCGAACCCGCCGACGGGGTCGGCCTGCTCCAGGTCGAAGCTCGCCACCTGGACGAGGCGGCGGCGGTAGCGGATGCGGAGGCGCGTCCACGCGCTCTCCTCGCCGTCGGCGGCCACGCCGTCGACCGCTCCGACGACGGCGAGCAGGTCCTCACGCAGTTCGTCGGCCGACGGGAGCTCGGCGATCGGCGCGGCGAGCGCATCCACCTCGAACGGCTGGCGGAGGAAGAACTCGGCCGCGCCCTCCGACGCCCCGATCACGCGGAACACCCGGCGGGCGTCCTCCTCGGCGCGGAGAGCCGCCGTCGCCTGTTCCGGCGCCTGCCGCAGCAGCCGCAGCGCGGAGGCGAGCGCGGTGTCGGGATCGGCCGCAGCGGACAGCGCCGAGATCAGCGTCTCGGGAGTCAGTCCGGTGAGGTCGGCGAGCTCGTCCAGCGCGTCACGGACCGAACTCAGCCCCACGAACCCGGCGCGCGCCAGGGCGGTGAGGGAGAGCTGCTGCCGCGTCACGACGAAGGGGTCAGAGGATCTCGAGGTTGGATCGCAGCTCGTACGGGGTGACCTGCGCCCGGTACTCCGCCCACTCCTTGCGCTTGTTGAGCAGGACGTAGTTGAAGGCCTGCTCGCCGAGCGTCTCGGCGACGAGCTCCGAGTCCTCCATCAGGGAGATGGCGTGGTCGAGGCTGGCCGGGAGCTGGCTGTACCCGAGGGCGCGGCGCTCGGCGTCGGACAGGGCCCAGACGTTGTCCTCTGCCTCCGGCGGCAACTCGTACTGGCCCTCGATGCCCTTCAGGCCGGCCGCGAGCAGGAGCGAGAACGCGAGGTACGGGTTCGCTGCCGAGTCCATCGCCCGGTACTCGACGCGCGAGCTCTGGCCCTTGCTCGGCTTGTACAGCGGGACGCGGACCAGCGCAGACCGGTTGTTGTGGCCCCAGCTGACGAAGCTGGGCGCCTCGTCTCCGCCCCACAGCCGCTTGTACGAGTTCACGAATTGGTTGGTGACCGCGGTGATCTCCGGGGCGTGACGCAGCAGGCCCGCGATGAACTGGCGGCCGATCTTCGACAGCTGGTACTGGGCACCCGGCTCGAAGAACGCATTGGTGTCGCCCTCGAACAGCGACATGTGGGTGTGCATCCCGGATCCCGGGTGACCGTAGAGCGGCTTCGGCATGAAGGTGGCGTACACGCCCTGCTCGATGGCCACCTCCTTGATGACCGTCCGGAACGTCATGATGTTGTCGGCCGTGGTGAGCGCGTCGGCGTACCGAAGGTCGATCTCGTTCTGCCCGGGACCGGCCTCGTGGTGGCTGAACTCGACCGAGATGCCGAGGTCTTCGAGCATGCGCACCGAGCGGCGGCGGAAGTCGTGGGCGGTGCCGCCGGGGACGTTGTCGAAGTAGCCGGCCGAGTCGACCGGCTCCGGCCCCTCGGTGCCGAAGGACGACGACTTGAGCAGGTAGAACTCGATCTCGGGATGCGTGTAGAAGGTGAAGCCGCGGTCGGCCGCCTTCTCCAGCGTCCGCTTGAGCACGTTCCGCGGGTCGGAGACGGCCGGCTGACCGTCCGGCGTCGTGATGTCGCAGAACATGCGCGCGGTCGGGTCGATCTCGCCCCGCCACGGAAGGATCTGGAAGGTCGTCGCGTCCGGAAGGGCGAGCAGGTCGGACTCGTAGGCGCGGGTGAGGCCCTCGATGGCGGAACCGTCGAACCCGAGCCCCTCGCTGAACGCCCCCTCGACCTCGGCCGGGGCGATCGCGACGGACTTCAGTGTGCCGACGACGTCCGTGAACCACAGCCTCACGAACTTGACGCCACGCTCCTCGATCGTGCGAAGAACGAAGTCGCGCTGCTTGTCCATCCTGCCCCTTTCCTCGGCCGTGTCCAGACTACTGGTTGCGGGCAGCGTCCACCCCGCAACGCGTCGGTGCAACACCGAGAAGCGGAGCCTGTTGGAGCCGGTTCCGGCCTGAGCCCAGGCGCCCCGATGTCCGTCACTAGACTGAGCCGCATGAGTGAGCAGTCACCGGTGCCCTCCGTCCATCCCGCGACCTCGTCGATGCAGTCGCTGAAGCGGGTGCGCACCCGCCACTTCCAGGCGGCGAAGGAGGAGGGGGCGCCGTTCACCGGCTTGACGAGCTACGACATGCTCACCGCCCAGATCTTCGATGAGGCGGGCATCGACTTCCTCCTCGTCGGCGACTCCGCCGGCAACAACGTGTTGGGCTACGACACCACGCTCCCGGTCACGGTCGACGACCTCATCCCCTTGACGCGTGCGGTCGCCGGCGCGGTCAAGCGGGCGTTCGTCGTCGCGGACATGCCGTTCGGCTCGTACGAGACCGGCCCGCTCGAGGCGCTGCACACCGCGGTCCGCTTCATGAAGGAGACCGGTGCGCACGCGGTGAAGCTCGAGGGCGGCCGGCGCAGCGCCGAGCAGATCCGCCGGATCGTCGACGCGGGCATCCCCGTCATGGCGCACATCGGCTTCACCCCGCAGAGCGAGCACGGGCTCGGCGGTCACCTCGTGCAGGGACGCGGCCAGGCGGCGGACGACGTGCTCGCCGACGCGCACGCTGTCGAGGAGGCTGGCGCGTTCGCGGTCGTCCTCGAGATGGTGCCGGCCGAGGTGGCCAAGCGCGTGACGGCCGAGCTGCGCATCCCGACGATCGGTGTCGGTGCGGGGCCGCACGTCGACGGCCAGCTGCTCGTGTGGACCGACTGGGCCGGCTTCACGACGGGCCGGGTGCCGCGCTTCGTCAAGCAGTACGCCGACATCAAGACCGTGCTGTCGGATGCGGCGCGCGCGTACAAGGCGGATGTGCAGGAGCGGACGTTCCCGACCGACGAGCACAGCTTCTAGCGGCCGCCGGCGCCGGCGAAGGGCGCCTCGGCGCGGCCGGCCGCGGCAGAGCGGCCGACCGTCGCGGGGCTAGCGACCGTCCTCGGCGTCCTCCTCGGCCCACTTCGCGGAGTTCTCGCGCAGCTTCTCGAGGGCGTGCTCGGCCTCGTCGCGGGTGTCGAACGGGCCGACGCGGTTCGGCGCGGGCGACAGGAAACCCTGCTCCACCTCGCCGGTCTTCATGTTGTACCAGTACTTGTGCTCGGCATCCTGCTTGATGCCGTACTCGTCGCTCGTCATAAGGTTGATCGTATGCCCAAGGATTCCGCCGGTCACCTGATCCCCGGTCGCGTCACACCGATGCGGCCCGTGCCCAGCCGGATCGCGCGCCCCGAGTACGTCGGCCGCCCCGGGCCCGCTCCGTACACCCGCGGCGACGTCTACACGCCCGACGAGGTGGAGCTCATCCGCGAGTCCGGGCGCATCGCCGCGCAGGCGATCGAGCGCGTCGGCGAGGCCGTCCGCCCCGGCGTGACGACGGAGGAGCTGGATGCGATCGGGCACGAGTTCCTGCTCGCCCACGACGCCTACCCGTCGACGCTCGGCTACCGCGGCTACCCGAAGTCGATCTGCAGCTCGGTCAACGAGGTCATCTGCCACGGCATCCCGGACGACACGGTGATCGAGGACGGCGACATCGTCAACATCGACATCACCGCCTACAAGAACGGCTTCCACGGCGACAGCAACCAGACCTTCATCGCCGGCACCGCCTCCGACGAGGTCGCCGGTCTCGTCGAGCGCACCCGCGAAGCCTTGAACCGTGGCATCAAGGCCGTCGCTCCAGGGCGGCAGGTCAACGTCATCGGCCGGGCGATCGAGTCGTACGCCAAGCGCTTCGGCTACGGAGTGGTCCGCGACTTCACCGGTCACGGCGTCGGCGCGGCCTTCCACTCCGGCCTGATCATCCCGCACTACGACTCGGCGCCCGCCCACGACGACGTGATGGAGCCGGGGATGGTGTTCACCATCGAGCCGATGCTCACCCTCGGCACGCACGAGTGGGAGATGTGGGCCGACGACTGGACGGTGGTGACCCGTGACCGGAGCATCACCGCACAGTTCGAGCACACCCTGGTCGTGACCGAGCGCGGCGCCGAGGTGCTCACGCTCCCCTGACGTCCACGGGAGCCGGCGCGACCGGCGCCGGAACTGCGTCGTCGGCCGTCGCCCGCGCGGGCGACGGCAGCACGAACGCGATCCCCACGCCGAGCACCGTCGCCGCCGTCGCCACCCAGAACGCGGTGTCGAAGGCCGACGACACCGACGCCCCGCCCTGCACCGCCGCTTGCAGCAGCACGGCGAACAGCGCCGTACCGAACGATCCGCCCAGCTGCTGCGCCGTCCGGGTCAGGATGCTGGAGTGCGCGATCTGCTCCCCCGCGAGCCCCTGGTACGACGCCACCATGAGCGGCATCGTGATCGCGCCGAGCCCGAACCCGCGCACGAACAGGGCGACAAGCAGCAGCGGATCGGCCGCCGACGTCGGACCGAGCGCGAACGGGATGGTCGCCACCGCGACCACCGCGAATCCGGCCACCGCGATCCACCGCGCACCGATGCGGTCGATGAGGCGCCCGGCGATCGGGCGACACGCCAGCGTCCCGAGCCCCTGCGGCACGAGGAGCAGTCCGGCGCCGAGCGCATCCGTCCCCCGTGCCTGCTGCCAGAACAACGGCAGCAATAGCATCGCGCCGTACAGGGCGACGCTGGAGAGGAACAGCAGAGTGGATGCCGACCAGACCGAGCGGACGCGCAGCAGCCGCACATCCACCAGCGCAGCGCCCTTCCGCCGCAGTGCCCAGAACACGAAGGCGGCGACGAGGATCGCGCCTCCCACCAGGGGCAGCCACGCGTCGAGCCGCGCGAACCCGCCGTCGAGCACCGAGTCGGACAGGCCCAGCAGCAGTCCCGCGAGCCCGGGCACCAGGAGCAGCACGCCGACCAGGTCGAGACGGCGCTTCGGGTCGCGGCCGCGGTCCGATGGCAGCATCCGCCAGGCCAGCAGGAGACCGGCGACCGAGAACGGGATGTTGACCCAGAACACCCAGCGCCAGTCGCCGAGCGCGAGGATGAGGCCGCCGATAACCGGTCCGAGGATCGGGCCGGCCATCGCCGGGAGGCCGATCACCGCCGAGACGCGGCCGAGCTGACGGCCGCCGGCCACCTCCATCACCATCGTCGTCATCACGGGCAGCATGAGACCGCCGCCGACGCCCTGGAGCACGCGGAAGGCGATGAGGGAGTCCGCGTTCCAGGCCAGGCCCGAGAGCACCGAGCCGGCGAGGAAGATCGCCAGTGCCACCATCCACACCCGTTTTCCGCCCCAGCGCGCCAGGCACCACGCCGACAGCGGCACCGTCGCGGCGAGCGCGAGCAGATACCCGGTGGTCACCCACTGGATCTGCGCGACCGTCGTGTGCAGGTCGCTCGCCAGGGTGTGGAGGGCGACGCTGAGGATGGTCGTGTCGAAGACCACCGCCAGCGCGCCGATGACGAGTGCGGTCGCCGTCCGCACGACCGTCCGGTCCAGTTTGTCCGCCATATCCGCTCCTTAAGATGCGCGTTTGTATCTTAACGAGATCGTACGACGATCGGATAAGATGCGCAAATGGACTCTAAAGAAACCGCTGGTCGTCGACGCCGCGGCGCGGCCCTCGAGAGCGCGCTGCTCGACGCCGCCTGGGACGAGCTCGATGAACACGGCTTCGCCGCCCTCACCATGGAGGCCGTCGCCGCCCGCGCGGGCACCAGCCGCCCCGTCCTCGCCCGCCGCTGGGCGACCCGGAGCGACCTGGCGCTCGCGGCCATCCGCCACCACTTCGCCGCCGAGCCGATCCAGGTGCCCGACCACGGCAGCCTGCGGGAGGACACGCTCGACCTGCTGCGCCAGATGAACACCCGGCGGCGCGGACTGGTGACGGAGGTGCTGCTCCGGTTCTCCGGCGTCGTCACCGAGGCCGACGGCGGCATCGCCGGCCTCCGTCAACGTCTGATCGGCGACCAGCCGACACAGCTCGGCGCCATCCTCGAGCGCGCGGACGCCCGGGGCGAGATCGACCTCGCCCGGCTCTCCCCCGTCGTCGCCGACCTCCCGCTCACCCTCGTCCGCCACGAGATGCTGATGCGGCTCACGCCGGCCGACGACGCGACGCTCCAGTCGTTCGTCGACGATGCGTTCCTCCCCCTCGCGCTGGCGACCCGTCGGCCGGGTGGCGGCACGCAGTGAGGTTCGCGGCGCGGTAGATTCGAGGCATGACTTCGCAGAAGCACGCGATCGGCATCGACATCGGCGGAACCGGCATCAAGGGAGGCCTGGTCGACCTGTCGACCGGCGAGCTCGTGAGCGACAGGGTCAAGCTGCCCACTCCGGAGGGCGGCAAGCCGGACGACATCGTCGAGACCACGAAAGAGATCGTCGACCGCCTGGCCCAGGAAGAGCCGGATGCGCCGGTCGGCGTCTGCTTCCCCGCGATCGTCAGCCACGGGGTCACCCTCTCGGCCGCCAACGTCGCGAAGGACTGGATCGGTCTGCACGCCGAGGACCTCTTCGAGAAGGCTCTCGGTCGCGACATCCACTTCGTCAACGACGCAGACGCCGCCGGATACGCCGAGACCCGCTTCGGCGCGGCGAAGGGCAAGGACGGCCTGGTCATCATGACCACGCTGGGCACGGGCATCGGCTCCGCGCTGATCTACGACGGCATCCTCATCCCGAACGCCGAGCTCGGCCACCTGGAGATCGACGGCCACGACGCCGAGTCGCGCGCCGCGTACTCCGCCAAGGAGCGCGAAGACCTCAGCTGGGAGAAGTGGGCGAAGCGCCTGCAGAAGTACTACTCGACCGTCGAGTTCCTGTTCACGCCCGACCTCTTCATCGTGGGAGGCGGTGTCTCGAAGCACTACGAGGAGTTCCTTCCTCTGCTGAAGCTGAAGACCCCGATCGTCCCCGCCGTGCACCGCAACAACGCGGGCATCCTCGGCGCCGCGGCCCTGACCGTCCGCAACGAGCGCCGCGACGCCGGCGAGCGCGGCCGCAGCGCGGAGGCCGGGACGCCCCAGGACGCGCCCGCGCCGACCCCGGCGTAACATCCCATGCCGCGGGGTCGCCTCCGGGTGATGCTGGGTGCCGCCCCGGGCGTGGGCAAGACGTTCGCCATGCTCGAAGAGGGCGAACGGCTCCGCGCGCTCGGGAAGGACGTCGTCGTCGCCATCGTCGAGACGCACGACCGCGCGGCCACAGCCGCTCTCGTCGACACGCTCGAGGTCGTGCCCCGGCGCACCATCGAGCACCGCGGGGTGACGCTCACCGAGCTGGACCTGGATGCGGTCCTGCGCCGCAATCCCCGCGTCGCCCTGGTCGACGAGCTCGCGCACACGAACGCTCCGGGCTCGGAGCACGAGAAGCGCTGGCAGGACGTCGAGACCCTGCTGGAGGCCGGGATCGACGTGATCTCGACCGTCAACATCCAGCACATCGAGTCGCTGAACGACGTGGTCGAGCAGATCACCGGTGTTCCGCAGCGGGAGACCATCCCGGATGCCGTGCTCCGGCGGGCGGACCGCATCGAGCTGGTCGACCTGGCGCCGCAGGCGCTGCGCGACCGGCTGGCCGACGGCCTCGTGTACCCGGCGGCGCGGGTGGATGCCGCCCTGTCGAACTACTTCCGCCTCGGCAACCTGACCGCCCTGCGCGAGCTGGCGCTCCTGTGGCTCGCCGACGAGGTCGACAACGCGCTGCTGGCGTACCGCGCCGAGCACGGGATCGCCGGCACCTGGGAGGCGCGCGAGCGCGTCGTCGTCGCGCTCACCGGCGGCCCGGAAGGCGAGACGCTGCTCCGCCGCGGAGCGCGCATCGCCGCACGGAGCGCCGGCGGCGAACTGCTCGCCGTGCACGTCACCAGCCAGGACGGCCTCCGTGAGGCCCAGCCCGGGGTCCTCGCGGCGCAGCGCGCGCTGGTGGAGCAGCTCGGCGGCAGCTATCACCAGGTGGTCGGCGACGACATCCCGCGCGCCCTGGTGGAGTTCGCCCGCGGCGAGAGCGCGACCCAGCTGGTGATCGGCGTCTCCCGTCGCAGCCGGCTCGCCGCGCTGCTGACCGGTCCGGGGATCGGCGCGACCGTCATCCGCGAGTCCGGTGACATCGACGTGCACATCGTGTCGCATGCGCGCGCCGGCGGGCGGTTCTCGTTGCCGCGTCCGCGCGGCGGGCTGACCGTGCGACGCCGGGTGTACGGGTTCGCGCTCGCCCTGATCGGCGGCCCTCTGCTGACCCTGCTGCTCACCAGTGTGCGGTCGAGCGAGTCGATGACGGCGGATGTCCTCAGCTACCAGCTCCTCGTCGTGCTGGTCGCCCTTGTCGGCGGCATCTGGCCGGCGCTCTTCGCGGCGCTGCTCTCGGGGCTGACGCTCGACTTCTTCTTCGTGGATCCGCTCTACACGATCACGGTCGGCGAGCCCCTGCACCTGCTCGCGCTCATCCTGTTCGTCGTCATTGCGGCGCTCGTCAGCCTGGTGGTCGACCAGGCGGCGCGCCGCAGCCGTGCGGCGATCCGGGCAGCAGCGGAGGCGGAACTGCTGGCCACGGTCGCCGGCGGGGTGATCCGCGGCGAGGATGCGCTGCAGGCGCTCGTCGCTCGCACCCGGGAGGCGTTCGGACTGAGTGCGGTGCGCCTCGTGGTCGCCGCGCAGGACGGCGGACAGACCATCGTGGCCGAGGACGGCGAGGCCGGCGCGTCGGACCCGGTGCAGCGCATCCCGGTCGGGCCGGCGGCGGGCGACGACAGAGGCGGGACGACGGGCCGCGCGTCCACCTCGTCCGCGCTGCGCGAGATCGCGACGTTGGAGCTGTACGGGCGCGACCTGGAGGCGAGCGACCGCCGGCTGCTGTCTGCCATCGTCGCGCAACTGGAGGCCGCGCTCGAACACCGCCGCCTCACCGCCACGGCCGCGGAGCTCGCGCCCCTCGCCGAAGCCGACCGCGTCCGCAGCGCGCTGCTCGCCGCGGTCGGGCACGACCTCCGCCGACCGCTCGCGGCCGCGACCGCAGCGGTGACCACCCTGCGGCAGTCGGACCTCGCGCTCGGCGATGACGACCGGGAGGCGCTGCTGGAGACCGCGGAGGACAGCCTCCACGGCCTCGCATCCCTCGTCACCGACCTGCTCGACGCCAGCCGGGTGCAGGCCGGCGCGCTGGCGGTCTCGCTGGCCCCGACCGAGGTGGATGACGTGGTGCTTCCCGCGCTCGACGAACTGGGGGCCGGCCCCGGCGACGTCGAGCTGGATCTCGGCGCCCACGTGCCGCCGATGCTGGCCGACGGCGTTCTGCTCCAACGTGTCATCGTGAATCTGCTCGGCAACGCCCTCCGCTACAGCCCTCCGGACGCGCGGCCTGTGCTCGCCGCCAGCGAGTTCGCCGGGACGGTCGAGCTGCGCGTCATCGACCGCGGGCCGGGCATCCCCGCCGAGCGCCGCGAGGCAGTCTTCGCGCCGTTCCAGCGGCTGTCGGACACCGACAACGATGCCGGCATCGGTCTCGGGCTCGCCCTGTCGAAGGGTTTCGTCGAAGGGATGGGCGGCACACTCGAAGCGGAGGACACGCCCGGCGGCGGACTCACCATGGTCGTCTCCCTGCCCGCGGCACGGGAGGCGGACGCGTGAAGATCCTCATCGCCGACGACGACCCGCAGATCCTGCGCGCGCTGCGCATCCTGCTCACCGCCCGCGGCTACCAGGTGCTCACCGCGCGGAGCGGGGCCGAGGCGCTCAGTGTCGCGGTCGACCAGCATCCGGAGCTGGTGATGCTCGACCTGGGGATGCCGGAGCTCAACGGCATCGAGGTCATCGAAGGGCTCCGCGGCTGGTCGAGCGTGCCCATCCTCGTGGTCTCCGGCCGCACGGGCTCCGCCGACAAGGTCGACGCCCTCGACGCCGGCGCCGACGACTACGTCACGAAGCCGTTCGCGGCGGACGAGCTGCTCGCGCGCATCCGCGCCCTCACCCGGCGGCAGAGTACGACGGCGGACGAACCGGTCATCACATTCGGTGACGTGACGGTCGACCTCGCGGCGCGCCAGGTGACCCGGCGGGACGGGGACGGCGGGGCCCATGCGGTGCGGCTCACGCCGACCGAGTGGCAGATCCTGGAGGTGCTGCTGCGGAACCCGCGGCGCCTGGTGACGCGCCAATCCCTGCTGACCCAGGTGTGGGGACCGCAGTACACGACGGACACCGGGTACCTGCGGCTCTACCTGTCGCAGCTGCGCAAGAAGCTGGAGCCGGAGCCGTCGCGGCCGCGCTACCTGCTCACGGAGCCCGGGATGGGCTACCGCTTCACGCCCGACGACGCCTGACGCCGAAGATTCGGCACGAATGTGCGTTTTGAGCGCCCGAAAGCGCACATTCGGCACGAATGTCGCGAGGGAATGGGCCGGCTGATACGCCGGGTTCTGTCACGGTGCGAACACCGCGGACGGCCATCTATCTCGGGACGACGTTGCCGCCGCCCTCCAGCGGTCTACCCGGGGACGAGACGAGCAGCCTCATGGTCCCCTGTCCGACCTTGCTCCGGGCGAGGTTTACCCAGCCGGCCGGGTCACCCCGGCCGCTGGTGGTCTCTTACACCACCGTTTCACCCTTACCGCGTGCCGAAGCCTGCGGCGGTCTGCTTTCTGTTGCACTTTCTCGCGGGTTGCCCCGGGTGGGTGTTACCCACCGCCCTGCTCTGCGGAGCCCGGACGTTCCTCGGCGGCCCGCTCTCGCGGACCGACGCGACCGTCTTGCCGACCCATTCCGCGCTCAACGATAGCGCAGGCGTCTGAGGTAGACCGCCGCCCGGCCTCGGATCACGGGGTCAGAGCCCGGAGTCCTCCCCGCGCACCAGGATGGCGCCGCTGTCGGGGCAGAGCACCACGTCGTCGGCCGCAGCGCGACGGATGTCGGAGAGGTCGGACTCGGTGAGCTTCACGTTGGAGCCCATGGAGACGCCGCGGATCAGCGCCGCCGCGCCGATGCCGTAGCGGGTGCGCTGGCGCTCGTACAGCTCGATCAGGTCGGCCGGGAGCGTCTCCGCGATGGCTGCCCGATCTTTCGCGAGCGCCGTGCGCTGCGCCTCCAGCTTGCCGGCCTCCTCGTCGCGTTCGCCTTCGAGCGCGGCGACGCGGCCGTTCAGTTCGGCACGCTCCGCCTCGACTGCGGCGAGCGCCTGCTCGAGGTCTTCGACGCGCTGCATGACGGTCAGCTCGATCTCTTCGAGGTCGTTCTTGCGCTTGGCGAGCGAGGCGAGCTCCGCCTCGAGTGCCTGGACGTCCTTCATCGAGGCCGACTGCTGCACGCGGTCGGAGTCGCGCTTCGCTCGCGCATCGACGACCTGGACGTCGGACTCGATGCGCTTGAGCTCGGCCCGGGCATCCTCGAGCTCTCCGGTCGCGGCGATCCACCGCGCTCTGAGCGCCTCCACCTCCGGCTGCAGCTTCAGGAGCTCGGCCGCCTGCGGCAGGTTCTTGGTGGCGTGGGCGAGCTGCGCCAGGCGGGTGTCGGCCGCCTGGAGGCGCAGCAGCTCGTTCTGGTCGGCGGGGCTGGCTTTCACGGTGTGGTGCTTCCTTCGTGCGAGGTGGTCATTGCAGGATCACGAAATCCCAGGGGTCGGTGCGGAGTTCGCTGACGACGACCTCCACCCCGGGCAGCGCGGCGCGCAGCTGATCGGCGGCGGTGTCGAGCCAGAGCCACTCGCTCGCCCAGTGGGAGACGTCGAGAAGGGCGGGACCACCGCCGAGCACCGCTTGCTCGCGTGCTTCGGAGGCGGGATGGTGCCGCAGGTCGGCAGTGATGTAGACGTCCGCACTGCGCACGGCGTCGCTGCCGAGCAGGGAGTCGCCCGCTCCGCCGCAGACGGCGACGCGCGTGACCGGCTGGTGGTAGTCGCCGGCGGCCCGGACTCCCCCGGCCGTCGGCGGGAGGATGTCGGCGAGCGCGCGAGCGAGCTGTCCGAGCGTCGTCGGCTGCGCGAGGTCACCGACGCGCCCGATGCCCGTCGTGCCGTCGGCCGCCGGTGAGATCGGGCGGGTGTCGCGGAGCCCCAGCCGCGCGGCCAGGACGTCGCTGGTGCCGTCGGCGACCACATCGGCGGTGGTGTGCGCCGCGTACAGGGCGACGCCGCCGCGGATCAGTCGGGCGAGCAGCGCGCCCTTGTAGCCGTCCTCCGCGATGCTGGTGATGCCGCGGAGCAGAAGCGGATGGTGGGCGATCAGCAGGTCGGCATCGAGTTCGACCGCCTCGCCCACGGTCGCCGCGACCGCATCCACAGACAGCAGGATGCGCTCGATCGCGGCAGCCGGATCGCCCGTCACGAGCCCGGGCGCATCCCAGCTCTCGGCACCGGCGAGCGGCCAGAGCTGCTCGATGGTGTCACGGGCGGAGGCGAGGGTGTGGGGCACGTCGTTCAGCCTACGGGATGCGGTCCGAACGGCACCGGACGGGGTCGGAGATGTGGACAACGCGCCAGCGCCCAACCCTGTGGACGGAATCCCCTTCGCGTCACGCGGCGGCCAGCTCCTGCCGCCGGACGGCGGGGACCGCGCTCACGAGCACTCCGAACATCCCGATGACGAGGGCGATGACCACCCCGATATTGCTCGCACCGATGCCCGCGTTCGGGTCGATGCCGACGAGCCGGAAGAGGTACCCCTCCCACGCCAGCCAGGGCAACGGCGAGCTGATCGTGCCCCACCCGACCGCCGTTCCGGCCACCAGCAGGCCCACGTTGATCCACCGCCAATCCGGGTAGACGCCGCCACGGGCGAGCAGCGACGCCTGGTGGAACCGCCGCGTGCGCAGCATCATCTCGCCCGAGAACACGCCGACCCACGCCGCGACCGGCACGGAGAGGGCGGTCGGGACGCCACGGATGACGGAGGAGAGGTCGGTCACCGTCGCGGCCAGCACGACACCCACCGCCGCGATCGCCGCACCGGCGATCAGCGTGCTCCATCGCCGCCCCAGCCGGACGCCCAGCGCGTCGAGCGTGAAACCGGCCGAATACACGGTCAGCACGAGCGCCGAGACGAGCGACAGCCCCACCGCGAGCAGCAGCGGCACGGGGTACCAGGCGGGCAGCCCGAGTTGCACCAGACCCGCCACCGGGTCGCGCGCGAGCTCCCCCGCGAGCCCCGGATTGGATGCGGCCAGCAGTCCCCCGTACGACACCAGCAGAAGCGGGGGGACGCCCGCGCCGAACGTCGCCCACAGCATCGCCGCACCGCCCGACGAGAGCGGCCGCTGGTAGCGCGCGACCTCGGCGCTGCTCATCGCCCATGCCAGTCCGACGTAGCTGAACACGATGACGGCACCGGTGACGACGTGCGTCCACAGCGCATCGGGCACGGCGAGCGCTCGCGACACATCCACGTGCCGCCAGGTCGCCGCCACCATCAGCGCGATGAGCACGGCGGAGGCGATCGTCAGCACCAGCTGCACCCGCGCGACGAGAGCGTACCCGAAGTAGGCCACGGCGACGGCGGCCAGGATGGTGACAGCCAGGCCAGCGGACGTCGCGAGCACCGCATCCCCCGGCCACTGCTCTGCGACCGTGAGCGACCCGGCCGCGGACCCGGCCAGCCAGAGCAGGACCGACCCCCAGAACAGCTTCACGACCAGCGCGAGCACCGTCGGGATGATGTTCCCGCGGAACCCGAACGACGCACGCGAGACGACCAGCGTCGGCTGGCCGCTCCACTTGCCGGCGAGCGTGCCGAGGCCGAGCGGCAGGAACGACAGTGCGACGCCGACGAGGGTCGCCACGAGCAGCTGGCGCAGGCTCAGCCCGAGAGCGAACAGCGTCGCGCCGACTCCCACGCTGATGAGGGAGGAGGTGCCGGCGAACCAGAGCCAGAACATCCGGGAGGCGCGTCCGACGCGGCGCTCGACGGCCGTCGGTTCGAGGTCGGCGGCCTCGGGGATGAAGATCGCTGGACGGCGTTTCGCGGAGGGCTCGGGTGCCGGCGCTTCTCCGGTCGTCGGCGGAGTGGCGGTCGCGGCTGCCGACGCGGCTACGGGAGCGGGGAGGTCGATATCGGTCGATTCGTCGCCGTCGGCCTCCGGCGTGGCTGCCTTGGACTCGATCGGAGGGGCTGCGGGAGCGACCGCCGTCACCACCGGGACGACGGGAACCGGTTCCGAATCCCGCGGCGCCAGCTCTTCCGGCACCAGCCCGAGCGGCTCCGCCCGCGCGAGCGGCGGGTACGCGGGCGGCGCGACGGCCGCGACGGGTTCCGGCTCCGGCTCCGGCTCGGCGTCGGCGGCCGCCGACGCGTGCCGCCCCGGCCGGTGCGCCTCGTCCTCGTCCTCCGGCTCGCGCTCGCCGATCGGCAGGGCGTGCGCGCCGGTGGGATGCGCCTCCCGCGTCACGGGCACCGCCTCGGGCACCGCCTCGGGCACCGCCTCCGGCTCCGGCTCGCTGCGCTGGATCGGGATGGCCGCCGTCGCCACCCACGGGCTGAACGTCGGCTCGGGTCCGGTCGGCTCCCGGCGAACGGGCAGGTCGTCGAAACTGATCGCCTGCGTGGGCGGCCCGATCCAGTCCCCTTCGTCATCTCCGGCGTCGGCATCCGCCTCGTCCGCATCCACCTCGTCGGGCGCCACGACGTCGGGCCCGGTCTCGCCGGGCGCGCCGCCCTCGGACGCCTCCTTCGCACCCCCGCGGAGCGCCTCGGGAAGGATGATCGGGATGGCGGACGTGATGCGCGCGACCTCTTCCTCGAGCACGCTCGCCAGCTCGTCGTCGCTGTGCCGATCGGCCGCTCCCCGGTCCATGGCCCCCAGACTACGACGCGCCGCCTCCCAGCAGCAGAGCCTCCCTCCCGCCGCCGCACCACCCGCCGCCCCACCCACCGACTCCATCCACCGTCGAGTCCGCACATTTTGCACGTTTCGCGCCGAGAAACGGTAAGTCTCTGCGGACTCGGCGGTGGCGGGCCGGGATGCGCGGGCGGGGGAAGTAGCATCGGGGGTGTGAGCGAGATTGCGACCCCGTACGAGGACCTCCTGCGCGACGTGCTGACGAACGGCGCCCACAAATCCGACCGCACGGGCACGGGGACGCGCAGCGTCTTCGGCCGGCAGCTGCGGTTCGACCTCGCCGACGGCTTCCCGCTTGTCACCACCAAGCGCGTCCACTTCAAGTCCATCGCGTACGAGCTGCTGTGGTTCCTGCGCGGCGAGAGCAACGTGGGCTGGCTGCGCGATAACGGCGTCACGATCTGGGATGAGTGGGCCGACGCCGACGGCGAGCTCGGCCCGGTGTACGGGGTGCAGTGGCGCTCCTGGCCGGCCCCGGACGGCCGGCACATCGACCAGATCCAGCAGGTCATCGACACGCTGCGCAGCGACCCGGACTCCCGCCGCATCATCGTGTCGGCGTGGAACGTGGCCGACATTCCGAACATGGCGCTCGCCCCCTGCCATGCCTTCTTCCAGTTCTACGTCGCCGACGGCAAGCTCTCCTGCCAGCTGTATCAGCGCAGCGCGGACATGTTCCTCGGCGTCCCGTTCAACATCGCCAGCTACGCGCTCCTCACGCTCATGGTCGCCCAGCAGGTCGGCCTCGAGCCCGGTGAGTTCGTCTGGACCGGTGGAGACGTCCACATCTACGACAACCACGTCGAGCAGGTCACCGAGCAGCTCACGCGCGATCCCTATCCCGCGCCCACCTTGCGCTTCGCCCGCACGCCCGACAGCATCTTCGACTACCGGTTCGAGGACTTCGTCGTCGAGGACTACCAGCACCACCCGGCGATCCGCGCGGCCGTCGCCGTATGACGATCGCACTGATCTGGGCGCAGGCCCACGACCGGGTGATCGGCGTCGACGGCGTCATGCCCTGGCACCTCACCGAGGACTTGCGGCACTTCCGCGCGCTCACCGGCGACGATCCGGTGGTGATGGGCCGCCGCACCTGGCAGTCGCTGCCCGAGCGCTACCGGCCCCTCCCCGGCCGCGACAACATCGTGGTCACCCGGCAGGCCGACTGGAAGGCCCCCGGCGCGATCGTGGCGCATTCTGTGGATGAGGCGCTCGCCTCCGCGGGAGACGCCCCCACCGTCTGGGTGATGGGCGGCGCCGAGCTGTACCGCCAGACGCTTCCGACGGCAGACCGGCTGGAGGTCACCGAGATCGACCTCGACGTCGCGGGAGACACGTACGCCCCCGAGCCCGGCGACGGCTGGACGGTCGACGCGGGCGAGTGGCTCACCGGCTCCAACGGGATGCGGTACCGCTTCGTCACCTACACGCGCTGAAGCACGTCAGGTCAGCCCGGCCACCAGGTTCACCGTCGCCGCGACGATGACCGTCCCGAACAGGTACGACAGCAGGGTGTGCCGGAGCACCGTCGCCCGGATGTACGCGTTCTGGATGTTCGTGTCGGAGACCTGGAACGTCATCCCGAGCGTGAATGCCAGGTAGGCGAAGTCGCTGTAGCGCGGCGGCTCCTTCTGGTTGAAGTCGATGCCGCCGCCGGTGCGGTAGAAGATGCGGGCGTACCGGAGCGCGTAGACGGTGTGCACCAGCGTCCACGAGAGCGCGACGCTGACGACGGCCAGCAGCGCGACTCCGAGCTGAGCTCCGCCCTTGAGAGTTTTCGCATCGACCAGGATGTACACGACGGCGACGACGCTCGCCAGCGACGCCAGGAGGAGCACCAGATCGGTGGTCCGCCTGCCCGGATCCTCGAGGGTGGCGTGGTCTTTCGTGGAGGTGCCGTCGAGCCGCCAGACCGACAGCCACACCCAGGCGATGTAGACGATGCAGGCGGCCGCCCAGCCCGCGATGATCGCGTAATGCCAGGCGTTCAGCAGCCCGACGGCCACGGCGACCACGACGCCGGCGGCGACGGCGGTCGTCATCTTCGCGCGGGTCCGGCCGCGGCCCTTGTGCAGATCGTCGGTCACACTCCGGATGTTCGCACACGCCGCCTGAGCGCGCCGGGAAGCAGCGCCGGTACGATCGATGTCGTGACGTCAGCAGCCCACTCCGCCTCCGCTCTCCGGCCCTCCTCTCTGGCCGACCTCGACACCGCCGCGCTCCGCGAGGCGCACTCCGCGTTCGCCCGCGCGTACGACGACCTGAAGGCCGCCGGCCTGAAGCTCGACCTCACGCGCGGCAAGCCGTCGGCCGAGCAGCTGGACCTCTCGAACGACCTGCTGCACCTGCCCGATGGCCGCTATCGGGATGCGGCGGGCACCGACCTGCGCAACTACGGCGGCGCGGCGGGGCTGCCCGAGCTCCGTGCGATCTTCGCGGACGCGCTCCGCGTGCCGGTCGAGCAGCTGCTCGCGCTCGGCAACTCCAGCCTGACCCTCATGCACGACACCGTCATGTTCGCCCTGCTGCACGGCGTTCCGGGCGGCGAGCTGCCGTGGGCCGGCCGCCCGATCAGCTTCCTGGCACCCGTCCCGGGCTACGACCGGCACTTCACCATCGCCGAGCGTCTCGGCATCCGGCTCATCCCGGTGCCGTCCGACGACAACGGCCCGGACATCGATGCGGTCGCGTCGCTGCTGGAGACGGATGACAGCATCCGCGGCATGTTCTGCGTCCCGGTGTACTCGAACCCGACCGGCGCCGTGTACTCGGAGGAGGTCGTGCGGGCGCTCGTGTCGCTGCCCGCCGCCGACGACTTCCGGTTGATCTGGGACAACGCGTACGCCGTCCACCACCTCACCGACGAACGTCCAGAGCCGATCGACGTGCTCGCCCTCGCCGCGGAGGCCGGCAACCCGGACCGCCCGCTCGTGTTCGCCTCCACCTCCAAGGTCACCTACCCGGGCGCGGGCGTCTCGTTCTTCGGCGCCTCCCCCGCGAACATCGAGTGGATGCGGCACAACCTGTCGGCGCAGAGCATCGGCCCCGACAAGCTCAACCAGCTGCGGCATGCCGAGCTGTTGCGCGATGCGGACGGCCTGGCGGCGCACATGGAGAAGCACCGCGCCATCCTGGAGCCGAAGTTCGCCGCCGTCGACGCGGCCTTCCGCGAGCGGCTCGCACCGTGGGGCGGCGGCACCTGGACGGCACCGCGCGGTGGGTACTTCGTGAGCCTCGACGTGATCGACGGCGCCGCGAAGCGCGCCGTGCAGCTCGCCAAGGAGGCCGGGATCGCGGTCACGCCCGCCGGGGCGACGTTCCCGTACGGCGACGACCCGCGCGACGCGAACATCCGCATCGCCCCGACGTTCCCGCCGCTCGACGAGCTGACGGCCGCGCTCGACGGGCTCTGCACGGCGATCCTCCTCGCCGAGGCGGAGACCCTGCTGTCCGCGCGGGACTGACCAGCGTGGCCGGCTGGACGGTCCGCGCCAGCACGGAGGACGACTGGCAGGCGTACCGCGCGCTGCGGTTCGAGATGCTCGAGGATGCGCCGATCGCGTTCCTGGAGACGCTCGAGCAGGCGCGCGCGCACCCCGACGAGCATTGGCGGAGGCGCGCGGCGAACACGTCGTCGACGAGCCGGCTGTTCGCCGCGGTCGCGGATGACGGCCGGTGGCTCGGCAGCATGGGCGGATTCCAGTCCGCGCCGTCGCGGGAGCCGTACCTGGTCGGCGTGTACGTGTCGCCGGCGTGGCGGGGCCGGGGCCACGGCATGACGGACGCCCTGCTGGATGCGGTGATCGACTGGGCGCGCGGGCGCGGCAGCCGCCTGCTGCTGGAGGTGCACGAGGACAACGAGCCCGCCATCCGCTCGTACCTCCGCCGCGGCTTCACCTTCACCGGCCGCACGCAGCCGTATCCGCTCGACCGCACCGCCGACGAGCGCGAGATGCAGCTCCCCCTGACCGACGACTCCCCCACGTCCCCCAGCGCCGGCTCCTGAGTTTTTCGCGTTCCCGACGGCGTGTCGGGCGAAAAACTCAGGAGCTGATGGCGTGGATGCGGTCAGACCTCGCCGAAGCCGGTGTCGACGAGGTCGGCGAGAGCGTCCACCGCGGTGCGACCGTCGGGGTCGTCGGACGAGATGCGCGCGGTGGAGCCCGCGGTGAGCCCGAGCGACATGATGCCGAGGAGGCTCTTCGCGTCCTTGCCGTTGACGGTCACCTTCACCGGGAAGGTGTTCGCGAGCTTCACGAACTCCGCGGCAGGGCGGGCGTGAAGCCCCTCCGGGTTGCGCACGAGCACCTCGCGCTCGTACGGGCCGGCGGTCTCGGTTACCACTGGCTCGGCCGCTTCGGCCGGAGTGGATGCGGCCGCCGGCTCGCCGCCGGACCTCCCGGCCCACGCATCCACCGCACCCTCCGCGGCAGCGACGACCTCGTCGAGACTCCCGCCGGACTCCGCGGCGACCGCCGCAGCGACACCGCCCTCGACGAACGGCACGTCCACGACCCGCACGCGAGACCGCTGCGCCTCGTCGAGCATGTCCAGCACCGTCTCCGCGGTGAGCAGAGCAGAGCCGAGGTCGCTGATCACCACGACACCATCGCCGCCGTCGGCCTCCGACACGGCGGACATCACCTTCGTGAAGCTGGTGCCGATCCCGTCGTCGTCGGTTCCGCCCGCCGCGACCAGCCGCACCGAGCCCGCCATCTGACCGGCGAGCTGCACCATCCCCGCGGCGATCTGGGAGCTGTGCGAGACGAAGACGACGCCGACCTTCCCGGTCATCCGGCCGCCTCGGCGGTCTGGGCCGCTGCGCGCAGCAGCAGCGCCGTCGACTGGGCGCCCGGGTCGCGGTGCCCGGCCGACCGCTCGCCGAGGTAGCTCGCGCGGCCCTTCCGGGCGACGAGCGGCTCGGTCGCCTCCGCGCCCTTCTCGGCGGCCTCCGCGGCAGCCGCCAGGATGCCCGCGGCCGAAGCCCCGGACTCCTGGGCGGCCGCAGCGGCGTCCACCGCGGGCGTCCATGCGTCGATCATGGTCTTGTCGCCGGGTTCGGCCTTTCCGCGGGACACAATGCCGTCGCGCGCGGCCGCCAGGGCCGCGACGAGCGCCTTCTCATCGATCGCGGCGGCGTCGCCCACGGGGTCGGCCGCCTTCAGGAACGCCGTGCCGTAGAGCGGACCGGACGCACCCCCCACCGTCGAGATCAGGGTCATGGCGACCGACCGCAGCGCCGCGTTCGGCGTGGTGTCGTCCGGCAGCTTCTCCAGGGCGATGACCGATGCGTGCAGCCCGCGGTCCATGTTCTCGCCATGGTCGCCGTCGCCGATCTCCCGGTCGAGAGTGTTCAGCTCCTGCTTGTGCTCGCCGATGGATGCCGCCGCGGCGGCGATCCACTGCCTCACCCAGTTCGTGTCCAGCGTCATCGACGCCTCCTCCTCGTTGTCGTTCCGGCTTCCTACAGGCCCCAGCGCAGAGCCGCGGTGTGGACGGGGGCGTCCCACAGCTGCGTCAGCTCGTCGTCCAGCTTGAGGAGCGAGATGGATGCGCCCTGCATCTCGAGCGACGTGACGTAGTTGCCGACGAGGGAGCGGCTGAGGGTGATGCCGCGCTCGTCGAGCACCTCGGCCGCCCGCCGGAACAGGATGTACAGCTCCGACAGCGGCGTGCCGCCCATGCCGTTGACGAACAGCAGCACCTGCGAGCCGTCGAACGAGAGGTCGGTGAGCACCGCATCCATCATCCGGTCGACCAGGCGGTCCGCCGGCTCCAGCTTGATGCGCTCGCGACCCGGCTCGCCGTGGATGCCCACGCCGAACTCGATCTCGTCCTCCGGGAGCACGAAACCGGGCTCTCCGGCGTGCGGCACCGTGCCGTCGGTCAATGCCAGGCCGATCGAGCGCACATTCGCGTTGACGCGCTCCGCGATGGCCGTGACCCCGTCGAGGTCGTCACCGCGGTCCGCGGCGGCTCCGGCGATCTTCTCGACCAGGACAGTGCCCGCGACACCGCGCCGGCCCGCCGTGTACAGGGAGTCCTGCACGGCGACATCGTCGTTGGTCACCACGGAGCGGACCGTGATGCCCTCCGCCGCCACCAGGTCGGCCGCCGTCTCGAAGTTGAGCACGTCGCCCGTGTAGTTCTTGACGATGTGGAGCACGCCGGCGCCGCCGTCGGCGGCCTTGGTGGCCTCCACGATCGGCATGGGCGTCGGCGAGGTGAACACCTCGCCCGGCACCGCGGCATCGAGCATCCCCTTGCCGACGAAGCCGGCGTGGAGGGGCTCGTGACCACTGCCACCGCCGCTGACCAGGCCGACTTTCCCCTGCACCGGGCCATCGGCCCGGGAGACGAAGCGCGGATCCTGGGACACCGTGACGATGTCCGCGTGTGCCCGGCCGAACCCCGCGAGGGACTCGGCCACGACGTCGGGTACGTCGTTGATGAGCTTCTTCATCGAAACCCTTCCTTCCATTCCAGTGGAATGCTCCACTTTGTCAGTGCGTCGCCGCCACCCACTCGTCGAGCTTCGCGGCCGCAGCCCCGGAGTCGATCGCTCGAGCAGCGACCGCCATTTGCGAACGGAACCGATCCAGGATGGATTCCTGAACCCTCGACGGGTCGGACGCGAGCTCGAAGGAAACGAGCCCGGCCGCCGCGTTGAGCAGGACGATGTCGCGCACGGGGCCTTCTTCGCCCGCGAGCACGGCACGCACGACCGCCGCGTTGTACGCGGCGTCCTTCCCGAGCAGGTCGTCGATCCGCGCGCGGGGGATGCCCAGATCGCGCGGGTCGATGTCGTGCTCGGTGACGAGGCCTCTCGAGACCTCCCAGACGTGGCTGTGACCGGTGGTCGACAGCTCGTCGAGCCCGTCGTCTCCGCGGAAGACCAGCGCGGTCGCGCCGCGGGTCTGGAACACGCCGACGATGAGCGGGATGCGGTCGAGCGTCGCGACGCCGACCGCGGACGCCTCGGGGCGCGCCGGGTTGCACAGCGGTCCGAGGTAGTTGAAGACGGTGGGGACGCCCAGCTGGGCGCGGACGGGACCGGCGTGGCCGAACCCGGGGTGGAACGCGCTGGCGAAGGCGAACGTGATGCCGACCTTCTTCAGCACCTCGGCGACGCGGTCGGCGGGGAGTGTGAGGTCGATGCCGAGGGCGGCCAGCACATCCGAGGAGCCGGACGACGAGCTCGCGGCGCGGTTCCCGTGCTTGATGACGGGGACACCGGCGGCCGCCGCGACGATCGACGCGGTCGTCGACACGTTAACGGTGCCGAAGCGGTCGCCGCCCGTTCCGACGATGTCGAGCGCCATCGGATCCACCACCAGCGGCACGGCGTGGTCCAGGATCGCGTCGCGGAACCCGACGATCTCATCCACCGTCTCGCCCTTGGCGCGCAATGCGATGAGGAATGCCGCCAGCTGGGCGTCGGTCGCCTCGCCGGTCATCACCTGGTCCATGGCCCAGGCTGCGTCCGCCACGCTCATGTGCTCCCCCGCCAGGAGAGACGTCAGCACGGACGACCAGGACTGCGTGTGGACCATGAAGCGATCCTATCGGCGGGCGACACGCCACGGCGATAGCGGCCGCTGGACGCCTGGTAAGGCTGTCCTAACCGGAAATCCGGTCGATTCACGCCCCTCAGGTGGGAAAACCAAGGGTTCTTTTCAGCCATAATGGGTTACGTGACGAGCACCTCCATTTCTCCCTCAGCGAGTGCGCCGGCGATCAACCGGCCCAATGTCGTGGCCGTCGGCACGATCGTCTGGCTCGGCTCGGAGGTGATGTTCTTCGCGGGGCTCTTCGCGATCTACTTCACCCTCAAGTCGACGTCGCCCGATCTGTGGGCCGCCGAGACGCAGCACCTCAACATCCCGTACGCGGCGACCAACACGCTGATCCTGGTGCTCAGCTCGGTCACCTGCCAGTTCGGCGTCTTCGCCGCTGAGCGCATGCAGCCGCGCCGCACGGGCGGTCTGCTGCAGTTCTGGCGCTGGGGCATGGTCGAGTGGTTCACGCTGACCTACCTCATGGGCGCGGTCTTCGTCTCCGGCCAGGTGCTCGAGTACGCGACCCTCGTCTCCGAGGGCATCTCCCTCAGCTCCAACGCCTACGGATCGGCGTTCTACCTGACGACGGGCTTCCACGCCCTCCACGTCACGGGCGGCCTCATCGCCTTCCTCCTCGTGATCGGCCGCGCGTTCGCGGTCAAGATCTTCGGCCACAAGGAGGCGACGAGCGCCATCGTCGTCTCGTACTACTGGCACTTCGTCGACGTCGTGTGGATCGGACTGTTCGCGGTCATCTACATCATCCGATAGGAAACAGGAGCGTTCTTCACCCCATGCGTCCGAAAAACCCCCGCCCGGCCACCCAGCCTCGCACGGGCAAGCCCGCCCGCAAGGCCGGCCGTCGACACCCTCTGGCCACCGTCGCGCTGCTCGCGATCGGCCTCGGGCTGACCGGCGGCGCGTACGCCGCGTTCACGACGACCACCGCGTCCGCCGACGAGCCGCAGGTGGCCGCCGCCAGCCAGAACTCGGTCGACGAGGGCAAGAAGCTCTTCCAGGCCAACTGCGCCACCTGCCACGGGCTCGACGCCCAGGGCAGCTCGGTGGCCCCGAGCCTGATCGGCGTCGGCGCCGCCGCCGTCGACTTCCAGGTCGGCACCGGCCGCATGCCCATGCAGATGCAGGGCCCGCAGGCGCAGGAGAAGCCGGTCCAGTTCACCGACGACCAGGTCAAGGCACTCGCCGACTACGTCGCGTCCCTCGCCCCCGGGCCGTCCATCCCCGAGCAGAAGTACCTCGACGGGAAGGGCGACGCGGCCCACGGCGCCGAGCTGTTCCGCATCAACTGCGCCATGTGCCACAACGTGGCCGGCGCGGGTGGAGCGCTCACCGAGGGCAAGTACGCCCCGCCGCTCACCGGCGTCAGCGCCGAGCACATCTACGAGGCCATGGTCACCGGCCCGCAGAACATGCCGGTCTTCAACGACCTGAACATCACGCCGCAGGGCAAGGCCGACATCATCACGTACCTGAAGTACATCCAGAACAACCCGTCCCCGGGCGGCTTCGAGCTGGGCAACCTCGGCCCGGTCGCCGAGGGCCTGTTCCTCTGGATCTTCGGTCTGGGCGCCATCGTCGCCCTCACCGTGTGGATCACGGCCAAGTCCAACTAGTCGGCCCGCACAGGCACGAACCACAGCGTAAGAAGGAGAGCAATGGCACAGGACGAGAACGGCGGTCGCGAGCTGACGCCCGCCAGTTCGTCTGAGGCGCACCGCACCGGCGACCCCGGGACGGCGGTGATCATCCGCGACGCCGTCGAGAACCCCGGCTTCCCGCCTCACCGCCCGCGCGTCACCGACCTCGACCCGCGGAAGGAACGGCGCGCCGAGCGCACCGTCTACACGCTGTTCTACCTGTCGATCGCGGGCTCGGTCTGGGCGGTCGCCGCCTACCTCGCCTTCCCGATCGTCGACGGCGACCCCGGCTCGGTCCGCCTGAACAACCTGTTCATCGGCATCGGAGGGGCGCTCGCGCTCCTCGCGATCGGCATCGGCGCCGTCCACTGGGGCAAGGCGCTCATGCACGAGAAGGAGGGCGTCGACCTCCGCCACCCGGTGCGCGGCAGCGAGGCGACCACCGAGCGCGCCGCGGAGATCTTCCGCCAGGCCGACGAGGAGTCCGGCTTCAGCCGACGCACGCTCGTGCGCAACAGCCTCATCGGCGCGCTGATCGCGTTCCCGCTGCCCGCCGTCGTCCTGTTCCGCGGCCTCGCGCCCGAGAACGAGGACCCGGTCGAGCTGCTCTCGAACACGATGTGGGCGAAGGGGGTCCGCCTCACCCGCGACCCAACCGGAACCCCGATCAAGGCCTCGGATGTGACCCTCGGGAGCGCGTTCCACGTGATCCCGGAAGGCCTCAACGAGTCGGAGAACATGCTGGAGGAGAAGGCCAAGGCGGCCGTGCTCCTCATGCGCCTCAAGCCCGAGGACCTGCACGTGTCCAAGGGCCGTGAGAACTGGAACTACGACGGCATCGTCGCCTACTCCAAGATCTGCACGCACGTCGGGTGCCCGGTGGCGCTCTACGAGCAGCAGACCCACCACCTGCTCTGCCCGTGCCACCAGTCGCAGTTCGACATCACGCACGAAGCGCAGGTCATCTTCGGACCGGCGAAGCGGCCGCTGCCGCAGCTGCCGATCACCGTCGACGCCGATGGCTACCTGGTCGCCCGCAGCGACTTCACCGAGCCCGTCGGCCCAAGCTTCTGGGAGCGCCATTGAGCACCACGACCGCCGCACCCGCGGCAACGACGACGGCCAAGAAGGGTGGCTTCACGGCGGCAGCCGCGAACTACCTCGAAGACCGCACCAGCATCTCAGGGGCCGTCAAGGAGTTCGGTCGCAAGATCTTCCCCGACCACTGGTCGTTCCTCCTCGGTGAGGTCGCGCTCTACAGCTTCATCGTCATCCTGCTGTCCGGCACGTTCCTGACGTTCTTCTTCCAGGCGTCGATGGCCGAGGTCACCTACAACGGCTCGTACGTGCCGCTGAAGGGCATCGAGATGTCCTCGGCGATGCAGAGCACACTGAACATCTCGTTCGAGGTGCGCGGCGGTCTGCTTGTCCGTCAGATCCACCACTGGGCGGCTCTGCTGTTCGTGGCGTCCATCGGCCTGCACATGCTCCGCATCTTCTTCACGGGCGCGTTCCGCAAGCCGCGTGAGCTGAACTGGGTGATCGGCTTCGTGCTGTTCATCCTGGCGATGGCCGAGGGCTTCACGGGCTACTCGCTCCCGGACGACCTGCTCTCGGGCAACGGCCTCCGCATCATCGACGGCCTCATCAAGGGCCTTCCGGTGGTCGGAACGTGGATCTCGTTCCTGCTCTTCGGCGGCGAGTTCCCGGGCACGGCGATCGTCGGGCGCCTCTATACGCTGCACATCCTGCTTCTGCCCGCGTTCGTCGTGGCGTTCATCGCGCTGCACCTGATGTTCGTGGTCATCCACAAGCACACGCAGTACGCGGCTCCCGGTCGCACCCAGGGCAACGTCGTCGGCTACCCGGTCCTCCCGGTGTACGCGGCGAAGGCCGGTGGATTCTTCTTCATCGTCTTCGGTGTCCTGGTGCTGATGGCCTCGCTGTTCACGATCAACCCGATCTGGAACTACGGCCCGTACGACCCCTCCCCGGTGTCGGCCGGTACCCAGCCGGACTGGTACATCGGCTTCGCGGACGGCGCCCTGCGTCTGGTCCCGCCGGGCTGGGAGTTCGTGTGGCTCGACCGCACCTGGTCGTTCAACATCATCATCCCGGTGGCGATCCTCGGTCTGTTCATCGTGACCGTCATGATCTACCCGTTCCTCGAGTCGTGGATCACCGGCGACAAGCGTGAGCACCACATCCTGGACCGCCCGCGCAACGCGGCCACCCGCACCGCCATCGGCGCTGCCGGTGTCACGTTCTACGCGGTCTTCTGGGCAGCGGCGAGCTCTGACATCATCGCGACGCACTTCAAGCTGACGATGGAGGGTGTCATCCACACCCTGCAGGCGCTGCTGTTCGTCGGTCCTGTCGTCGCGTACGTCGTGACGAAGCGCGTCTGCCTGGCGCTGCAGAAGAAGGACCGCTCGATCGCGCTCCACGGCTACGAGAGCGGCCGCATCGTGAAGCTGCCCGGTGGCGAGTTCATCGAGGTGCACGAGCAGCTGAGCGACTACGAGCGCTGGCGTCTGGTGTCGTTCGAGTCCTACGAGCCGCTGATGCTGCGTCCGAACCGTCGGGGCAAGATCACGGCGGCGAACCGCATGCGCGCTGGCCTGTCCCGCTGGTTCTTCGAGGACCGCATCGTTCCGCCGACCCGGAACGAGCTCGAGTCGGGTCACGACCACCACTGAGGCCCGCCTCCGTCGGAAGCGCCGGTGCGTTCATTCGCGCCGGCGCTTTCGTGTTCCCGCCCGTTGTTCCCGTTCCTTGACCGAGGGGCTGCCGATGTCCGCTGATCCGTCCCGCCTCTCGACCTGGCTGCGCTGCCCCGCCTGCGAGGCCGACCTGGAGCCGGTCGACCGCCTCACACTCGGTTGTGTCAACGGGCACCGTCACGACGTGAACAAGCGCGGCTACGTCTCGCTTCTGGGCGGAGGCACCAAACACCTGGGCGACACCGCCGAGATGCTGGATGCGCGCGACCTGGTGCTCGAAGGCGGCGCCTACTCCCCCATCGCCGACGCCGTGGCGGCCTCTGCCGTCGGGACGCGCGTGCTGGATGCGGGCGCCGGGACCGGCCACTACCTCCGCGCGGCTCTGTCGGCCCTGCCGGATGCCCTGGGGCTCGCCATGGACCTGTCCCCGCAGGCGGTCGCTCGCGCCGTGCGGTCCTCGGACCGGATGGACGGCCTCGTCGCCGACACCTGGCGTCCGCTGCCCGTGCGCTCGGACACGGCCGACACCGTGCTCGACGTGTTCGCCCCGCGCAACCTCCCGGAGTTCCACCGCGTCCTGCGTTCCGGCGGAACCCTCGTGGTGGTGGTCCCCCGCGCCGACCACCTCGGCTCGCTGCGCGCCGCGGGGACCATGCTCGACATCCCCTCCGATAAGGCGGACGACGTGATCGCCGCCGCAGAGCCGCTGTACGCCCTTCTGGCGCGCGAACCGGTCGCATATGACCTGGCGCTCGCGCCGTCTTTGCGCGAGGCTCTGGCGGGCATGGGGCCTTCGGCCCGTCATGCGGCCGCGGGCGCTGCCGTTCCGGCCGACGTCGACGCCACGCGCGTCTCCGTCGACGTCCTCCGCTTCACCCGCCGCTGAAGCCGCCTGCCTCGCCTTCACCCTGAAGGCCCCGTCCTCAGCACCTGGTGGACGCAACACGCCGTCCAGGGCGTCGCAGCCACGGCGTGTTGCGTCCACTGGGTGGAGCAGGCCGCGCCCGGCGGCCACCTCCGCCCCGGCCGGAGCACGAGACCAGCCCGCGCGGGACATCATCCGTGGGTCGCAACACGCCGTTACGGCTGCGGGATAACGGCGTGTTGCGTCCCACAGAGCGACAAACGCGGGCCACACTGCGACTCGCGTCTCACGTGCGCAGGGCGCCAGGCGGGACGACGCGACGCCGCACTCGTGCGCAGCGCCAGTTAGAGGCGCAACCCTCGTTGCCCACGACCGCGCCATCCCTGGGTCGCAACACGCCGTTATGCCGGCGGGATAACGGCGTGTTGCGTCCCGCGCGCGAGGAGTGCGCGTCACACACGCTGAGTGCCCACGTCCGTGTCATCCCTGGGTCGTGACACGCCGCTATGCCGGCGGGATAACGGCGTGTCACGTCCCACACGCGAGGAGTGTGCCACACACTCTGAGTGCCCGCGACCGCGCCATCCCTGGGTCGCAACACGCCGTTTGGGCAGGGGGGTAACGGCGTGTTGCGTCCCACACGCGAGGAGTGTGCCACACACGCTGAGTGCCCGCGACCGCGCCATCCCTGGGTCGCAACACGCCGTTTGGGCAGGGGGATAACGGCGTGTTGCGTCCCACACGCGAGGAGTGCGCGCCACACACGCCGAGTGCCCACGTCCGTGTCATCCGGGGGTCGCAACACGCCGTTATAGCGGCGGGATAACGGCGTGTTGCGTCCCATAGACAACGTGCTCGGACACGCAGCGAGGGCCGCCTCCCGTGGGAGACGGCCCTCAACAGGCGCGGACGGCGCGCTCAGCGCGCGAAGTAGCCGCGGTAGTACTCGTAGACCCAGCCGACGATGCAGACCAGGGCGAAGGCGACGCCGATGTAGCAGATCCAGAAACCGACGGCGAGGCCCAGGACGACCAGGCCCGCGCCGAACGCGAGGGCGACCGGCCACCAGCTCCACGGGCTGAAGTGACCCAGCTCGGGGTCACCGTCGTCGATGTTCGCGTCGAGACGGTCCTCCGGCAGCTCCCCGCCCTGCGAGGCGTGGGAGCGGCCGACATAGAACGCGATGAACGCGGCGAGGATCGCACCGAGCAGCATGCCGATGGTGCCGACCCACTCGACGTTGCGGTGGGACTGGTCGAGCAGGTTCCACAGCGTATAGACGACCGCCGAGAGCAGGAAGAAGATCGACAGGATCCAGAACAGGATGGCATTGGCGCGCATGGGTTACTTCACCTCGTCGTTCGCGACATCGTGCACAGGGGCGTCGGGGGCGTCCTTCGCGGGACCCACACCGATCGGGATGCCCGCCTCGGGGTGGTTCAGGTCGAACGCCGGCGACTCCGAACGGATGCGCGGGATCGACGTGAAGTTGTGCCGCGGCGGCGGGCAGCTGGTCGCCCACTCGAGCGAACGGCCGTAGCCCCACGGGTCGTTGACCGTGACCTTGGGCGCGTTGCGCGCGGTCAGGTACACGTTCACGAAGAACGGGATCATCGAGATCGCCAGGATGCCGGCGCCGATCGACGAGACCTGGTTCATCCAGGTGAAGCCGTCCGACGGCAGGTAGGTGGCGTACCGGCGCGGCATGCCCACGACTCCCAGCCAGTGCTGGATGAGGAAGGTCGTGTGGAAGCCGATGAACAGCAGCCAGAAGTGCCACTTGCCCAGCCGGTCGTTGAGCATCTTGCCCGTCCACTTGGGCCACCAGAAGTAGAAGCCGGCGAACATGGCGAACACGACCGTTCCGAAGACCACGTAGTGGAAGTGCGCGACGACGAAGTACGTGTCGGACACGTGGAAGTCGAGCGGCGGCGACGCAAGGATGACGCCGGTCAGACCACCGAAGGTGAACGTGATCAGGAAGCCGATCGACCAGAGCATCGGCGACTCGAACGTGAGCGACCCGCGCCACATCGTGCCGATCCAGTTGAAGATCTTCACACCGGTCGGGACGGCGATGAGCATCGTCATCAGCGAGAACCACGGCAGCAGCACCGAGCCGGTGACGTACATGTGGTGCGCCCACACCGTCACGGACAGGGCGGCGATCGCGATCGTCGCGTACACCAGCGTCTTGTATCCGAAGATCGGCTTCCGGCTGAACACCGGGAAGATCTCGGACACGATGCCGAAGAACGGCAGAGCGATGATGTACACCTCGGGATGGCCGAAGAACCAGAACAAGTGCTGCCAGAGCAGGGCTCCGCCGTTCGCCGCGTCGTAGATGTGCGCGTCGAACACGCGGTCGGCCGCGAGGGCGAAGAGGGCGGCGGCGAGCACCGGGAAGGCCATCAGCACGAGGATCGACGTCACCAGGGTGTTCCAGGTGAAGATCGGCATGCGGAACATGGTCATGCCCGGGGCACGCATCGTGATGATCGTGGTGATGAAGTTCACCGCGCCGAGGATGGTGCCGAAGCCCGACAGACCGAGGCCGAGCACCCAGAGATTGCCGCCGATTCCTGGCGAGAACGTCGTGCTCGAGAGCGGTGCGTAGGCGAACCAGCCGAAGGACGCTGCGCCCTGCGGGGTGAGGAAGCCGGCGACCGCGATCAGCGAACCGAACGAGTAGAACCAGTACGCCAGCGCGTTCAGACGCGGGAACGCCACGTCGGGTGCGCCGATCTGCAGCGGCATGAGCACGTTGGCGAAACCGGCGAAGAGCGGCGTCGCGAACATGAGCAGCATGATCGTGCCGTGCATGGTGAACAGCTGGTTGTACTGCTCCTTGGTGGCGACCACCTGCAGGCCCGGCTCGAACAACTGGGCACGGATGATCAGCGCCATCACGCCGCCGATGAGGAAGTACACGAACGACGAGACCAGGTACATGTACCCGATGGTCTTGTGGTCCGTCGACGTGATGTAGTTCACGAGGATGTTGCCCTTGCGCTCCACACCGTTCGCGGTGAGGAACGTGGGCGCTGGCTTGGGGGCGGTGGTCGCTCCCGGTGCCGGTGCTGTCGTCGTCATCTGTGCGTCCTACTCGTTGCCCTGCGGGGCGCCCGTTCCGGGCAGGTTCTGGTTGCGGTCGTACTCGGAGCCCAGCTGACCCTCGTAGCCCTGGGCGCGGAGGCTCTTGATGTGTGCGTCGTACTCGGACTGCGGGACGATCTTCACGTTGAAGAGCATCGCGGAGTGGTACTCGCCGCAGAGCTCGGCGCACTTGCCGACGAAGGTGCCCGTGCGGTCGGTCGTCTCGAAGTACATGTAGTTGGTCTTGCCCGGGATGACGTCCTTCTTGTAGAGCATCGCCGGCACCCAGAAGGAGTGGATCACGTCGCGCGAGTCGAGCTGGATCGTGATCTTCTTGTTCTCGGGGAGGTACAGGGTCGGGACTTCGCCCTCCTGGACCGATCCGGGGGTGGCGCTGTTGTCATCCGGCTGGACCTGGATTCCCGGGTCGTAGACGTTGTCGCTGACGTAGTTGAAGTCCCATGCCCACTGCTTGGCGTAGACCTGGATCTTGACGTCCGGGTTCGCGTAGGGCTGCTCGATGGCGTTCTGGTCGCGCGCGGTGAAGGCGAAGAAGCCGAGCACCAGGATGAGCGGCACGATCGTGTAGAAGATCTCGATCGGCATGTTGTAGCGCAGCTGCACGGGGAGGCCGGTCTGGCCCTTCCGGCGGCGGTACACGATGACCGCCCAGAGCGTGAGGCCCCAGACGACGATGCCGACGATGAGCAGGACGATCCAGCTGGTCACCCAGAGGCCGCTGATGCGGTCGGTGTGGTTCGTGACGGGCGGCTCGCCCTCGACGAAGCCCGGGAGGAATCCGTGCAGCTGAGCCTGCGTGCAGCCCGCGAGTGCCACGACGAGCGTCGCGGCGATCGGGATGGCAGCCCATCGGAGACGGCGATTGTGACGCACCGGTGACCTTTCGAGTGACTACTGGACAGTTCACATGCAACTGTATGTGGCTGTGTCTACCCTACTCCGACTGACACCCTGATCCGAACAAAAGGGCCGCCCTGTGGAGGGCGGCCCGATGTGTTTCTCTGTGCTATATGAGGCTCAGTGGAAGGAGTCTCCGCACGCGCAGGAACCGGTCGCGTTGGGGTTGTCGATCGTGAAGCCCTGCTTCTGGATCGTGTCCTCGAAGTCGATCGACGCACCGTCGAGGTACGGGACGCTCATCTTGTCGACGATGACCTCCACTCCGTCGAAATCGACGGTCGCGTCCCCGTCGAGCATGCGCTCGTCGAAGTACAGCTGGTAGATCAGACCCGAGCATCCGCCGGGCTGGACGGCGACGCGCAGACGCAGGTCGTCGCGGCCCTCCTGCTCGAGCAGGCTCCTGACCTTGGATGCCGCGGCGTCGGTCAGGCCGACTCCGTGGGCCTTGGTCGCGGTCAGCGTTGTGTCGGTCATGGGACTCCTCACGAAGGTGAAACGGGACTTCGGAACGAAATCTGCGTCGATTGTACGTCGCCGAACTGGAAATTCGGCAGAGCGCGGGATCTGCTCAGGATGCGGTGCGCCCGTTGAGCCGCGAGAGCAGGAGCGCCTCGGTCAGCACGGCGCGCTTGAACACGCCCAGGTGCAGCGACTCGTTGGGGCTGTGAGCCCGCGTGTCCGGGTCCTCGACGCCGGTCACGAGGATCTGCGCGGCCGGGAACTCGCGGACGAGATCGGCGATGAACGGGATGGAGCCGCCGACGCCGGTCTCGACCGCTTCGGCGCCCCAGGCGTCGGTCATCGCGCGCTTCGCCTCGGTCGCCGCCCATCCGTCGGTGTCGACGAGGAACGGGTCGCCGAGGTCGACGTCGTCGATCGCGATGTGCGCGCCGAACGGCGCGTGCGCCCGCAGGTGGCGTTCGAGCGCCTCGTACGCCTCGCGAGCGGGCTGGCCGGGTGCGACGCGGGAGCTGATCCGCACGGCGACGCTGGGCAGCAGGGTGTTGGATGCGTTGGCCACGCTGGGCGCGTCGATGCCGGTGACGGTGATGGTCGGCTGCGACCACATCCGCGACAGGATCGGCCCGCGGCCGACGCTGGTGACGCCGGGCAGGAACGCCGCGTCCTCCGCGAGCTGCTCCTCCGTGAACGCCGGCGGCTCGGCCGCGGCGTCGTACGAGGTGAGCCCCTCGACGGCCACCGCCCCATCGTCGTCGTGCAGGGTGGCGAGCAGCTTGACCATGGCGAGCATCGCATCCGGTGCCGCTCCCCCGTACATGCCCGAGTGGGACGCGTGCTCCAGGGTCGAGACGGTGAGCCGGAACGTCACGTTGCCGCGCAGCGACACGGTCAGCGCGGGAGTGTTCACGTCGACGTTGTCGGAGTCGGCGACCACGATGACGTCCGCAGCGAGGGCCGCGGTGTTCTGCTGCAGGAAGTTCGCGAACGAGCGCGAGCCGAACTCCTCCTCCCCCTCGATGAAGACGGCGAGACCGACCTCCAGGTCGTCGCCCAGCACATCGCGCAGGGCGCGGACGCTCGCGACGTGGGTCATCACGCCGGCCTTGTCGTCGGCGGCGCCGCGGCCGTAGAGGCGGTCACCGCGCACGGTCGGCTCGAACGGCGGCGTGTCCCAGTTCGCCTCGTCGCCCTCGGGCTGGACGTCGTGGTGCGCGTAGAGGAGCACGGTCGGGCGGCCGTTCTTCGCGGCCCGTGTCGCCAGCACGGCCGGCTGCCCGAGCGCGTCGCCGTCGCCGATCGGCGCCTGCTTGATCTCGACGCTGTCGAACATCCCCGTGTCCGTCAGAAGCGCGGCGACGGCTTCGGCGCTGCGGCGCACGTTCTGCGGGTCGAACGCGGACCACGACACCGAGGGGATGCGGACGAGCTGCGAGAGGTCGGCGACGGCCGACGGCAACCCCGCCTCGACCGCGGCGCGGACCTCCGCCTCGACGCCGGGGGTCGCTCCGCCCGACGCATCGTCGGCGGCCGCGGGAACTGGGGTCTGCTGGCTGTCTGTCATGCGGGTAATCTTAAGCGGACCCCACAAGCGAAGGCTCGAAGTTGGCGAAACGACAGAATGCGGCAAGCGAGGCGGAGACGCCCGTCGCCGAGACCCCCGAAGAGACGGCTGCCCGGCTGAAGCAGGGCAAGGGCGCACCGACGCCCTCGCGCCGCCAGCAGGAGGCCGCCCGCAAGCGCCCGCTGGTGCCGACGGACCGCAAGGAGGCGGCACGCGTCGCCCGGCAGAAGCAGGCGGAGGCACGCGAGAAGGCGCGCATCGGCATGGCGGCCGGCGACGACCGCTATCTGACCGCTCGCGACCGCGGACCGCAGCGCCGGTACGTGCGCGATTACGTCGACGCCCGGTTCTCGATCGGCGAGTTCCTCATCCCGGTGATGCTGATCGTCATCATCCTGACCTTCCTGCCGTGGCCGGAGATGCAGGTCTACGGCCTGTTCGCGCTCTGGGGCTTCTTCCTGATCGCGGTGATCGACTGCTTCGTGCTCGGTTTCCTGGTGCGCAAGCGCATCGGCGCCAAGTTCGGCACGACGAAGGTGGAGCGCGGCCTGCGCTGGTACGCCGCGATGCGCGCACTGCAACTGCGGGTCATGCGCCTGCCGAAGCCGCAGGTCAAGCGCGGCCAGTTCCCGAGCTGACGTGGCGATCGTCGCGGCGGCGGACGGCTCCGCCCTCGGCAATCCCGGCCCGGCCGGCTGGGCCTGGTACGTGGACGACGACCACTGGTCCGCGGGCGGCTGGCCGCACGGCACCAACAACCAGGGCGAGCTCATGGCGGTCATCGACCTGCTGGAGACGACCGCCCACCTCGGCGACGACCTGCACATCTTCTGCGACAGCCAGTACGTGATCAACGCGGTGACCAAGTGGATGCCGGGCTGGAAGCGCAAGGGATGGCGCAAAGCCGACGGCGCTCCGGTGCTGAACCGCGAGCTGTTGGAGCGTCTCGACCGTGCCCTGCAGGGCCGCAGCTATCGCTTCGAGTGGGTCAAGGGCCACGCGGGCCACGAGCTCAACGAAGCGGCGGACGAGCGTGCTCGCGCCGTCGCGCTCGCGTATCAGAAGGGCGATCCCATCCCGATCGGTCCGGGCTGGCCGGGTCGCGCGGCCGCCGTGGAGGAGCCGGCTCCGGCACCCGCGGCAGCGGCGCCCGCGACTGCACCGGCTGCTGCCGCTGCAGCCGCCGCACCCGCCCCCGCGCAGGACGCCTCTCTCGAGCTCGACCTCTTCGCCGACCTCGCGGCCGACGAGACGGACGAGCAGGTCGTCGCGCGACTGGAGCGCGAGTTGCTGGAGCCCGCGGTTCGCTCGGACGCATCCCGCCTCGCCGAGCTGCTGCATCCCTCGTTCGAGGAGATCGGGCGCTCCGGCCGGCTCTGGGGTCGGGATGCGATCATCTCCGAGCTGGCCGTCGAAGACGACCAGGCGGCCGCCATGGAGGTGCTCGCGGTCGACCGCGTCGCCTCGGAGACGCTGCTGCTCACCGCACGGACGACGGATGCCCGCGGGGCGACCCTGCGCAGCTCGCTGTGGGTGCGCAGCTCCGGACGCTGGCGCCTACGCTTCCACCAGGGCACGCCGGAGGCGTAGCAGCCCCCGGTTGATCTGCCGGGCCCAGAGCGGGCCGCGGTAGAGGAACGCGGTGTAACCCTGCACGAGCGTGGCCCCGGCATCCAGCCGCTCCTGCACGTCCTCCGCGGTGTCGACGCCTCCGACGGAGATGACGCAGAGCTCGGCGGGCACGACGGCCCGGATGAGTCGCAGCACCTCCAGGGAGCGTGCGGCGAGCGGGGCGCCGCTGAGGCCGCCCGCCCCGGCCGCCTCGACGACGGAGGGATCGGTGCGGAGCCCGTCGCGCGAGATCGTGGTGTTGGTGGCGATGATGCCCGCGAGCCCGAGCTCCACGGCGAGGCGCGCGATGCGCTCGACCTGCTCGTCGGTGAGGTCGGGGGCGATCTTGACCAGGAGCGGCGTCGTACCGGCGACATCCTTGACGGTGGTGAGGAGCGGGCCGAGCAGTTCGAGCTCCTGCAGACCGCGGAGGCCGGGGGTGTTCGGGGAGCTGACGTTGACCACCAGGTAGTCGGCGACCGGTGCGAGCGCGCGGGCGCTGGTGAGATAGTCCTCCGTCGCGTCCTCGACGGCGACGACCCGCGACTTGCCGATGTTCACGCCGAGCACGGGACGCCGGGATGCGCGTCGCACGCGGAGCAGCCGGTTGGCAGCGGCACCGGCGCCGTGGTTGTTGAAGCCCATCCGGTTGATGACCGCACGGTCCGGGATGAGACGGAACAGCCGCGGCTTGTCGTTGCCGGGCTGCGGCCGCGCGGTGATCGTGCCGACCTCGACGTGGCCGAAACCGAGTGCGCCGAGACCGAGCACGCCCTCGCCGTCTTTGTCGAAGCCGGCGGCGACGCCGAACGGCGAGTCGAACCGCAGACCGAGCGTCTCGACGGCGAGCGACGAATCTGGGGCCGTGAAGCGCCGGGCCAGCCCGCCGAGCCCGACGGCCGGGAGGGCGCGGATCACCACGAAGGCGAGGTGATGGGCCCGCTCGGGGTCGAGTCGGGACAGGACGAGGTCGAAGAGTGCGCGATACATGCCGGTAAGAGAATACCTGGCTTAGTCGACCTGCACCGGCTCCGCGTGGTGCGCCAGCCGCAGCGAGCGGATGGCCTCCTCGAAGTCGTCGAGCGAGTCGAAGCCCTGGTAGACGCTCGCGAAGCGCAGGTACGCCACCTCGTCGAGCTCGCGCAGCTCCGGAAGGATCGCCAGGCCGATGTCGTTGGCCTCGATCTGCGACGCACCCGTCGAGCGGATGGTCTCTTCCACCTTCTGCGCCAGCACGGCGAGATCGGAGTCGGTCACCGGCCGGCCCTGGCAGGCCTTGCGGACGCCGAGCACGATCTTCTCGCGGCTGAACGGCTCCGCCACCCCGCTGCGCTTGATCACGCTGAGGCTCGCCGTCTCCGTCGTCGAGAAACGACGGCCGCACTCCGGGCACTGCCGGCGGCGGCGGATGGACAGCCCGTCGTCGCTCGTCCGAGAGTCGATGACGCGGGAGTCCGGGTGACGGCAGAAGGGGCAGAACATGGAGGGATTCTATCGCTCAGCGGGTGCGGAACCGCTGGGTGACCGCTTCGCCGTGCGCGGGCAGGTCTTCCGCCGTCGACAGGGCGACGATCCGGTCGGCGACCTCCTGCAGAGCCTCGCGGTCGTACTGCACGACCTGCTGCGGGCGGAGGAAGGAGTACGCGCCGAGTCCCGACGAGAACCGCGCCTGACCGCCGGTCGGCAGCACGTGGTTCGACCCCGCCAGGTAGTCGCCGAGGCTCACCGGCGACGTCGGCCCGAGGAAGATGGCGCCGGCGTTGCGGATGGAGGCGAGGAGCTCCTGCGGGTCGGCGGTCTGGAGTTCGAGGTGCTCCGGGCCGTAGGCGTTGCTGAACGCGGCCGCAGCGGCCAGGTCATCCACGAGCACCACCGCGGACTGCGGGCCGCCGAGCGCGGTGCGCACCCGCTCGCTGTGCTTGGTGGCGCCGGCCAGCGCATCCAGCTCGGCCACGACTCGCTCGGCGAACGCCGGGCTGTCGGTGACCAGCAGGGATGCGGCGGCCTCGTCGTGCTCGGCCTGCGACACGAGGTCTGCCGCGACGTAGGCGGGGTCCGCCGTGTCGTCGGCGATCACGAGGATCTCGGTGGTTCCGGCCTCGGAGTCGATGCCCGCCTGACCGCGCACCACACGCTTCGCGGCGGCGACGTAGATGTTGCCCGGGCCGGTGATGACCTGGACCGGGTCGAGCCCGACCTCTTCGACGCCGTACGCCAGCGCGCCGATCGCACCCGCGCCTCCCATCGCGTACACCTCGTCGATGCCGAGGAGGCCCGCCGCGCCGAGGATGACCGGGTGGACCGCTCCCCCGAACTCGCGCTGCGGAGGGCTCGCGAGGGCGACGGAGGCGACGCCGGCGATCTGCGCCGGCACGGCGTTCATGACCACGCTCGACGGGTACACGGCCTTTCCGCCCGGCACGTAGAGTCCGGCACGCTCGACCGGCTCCCAGCGCTGCACGATGGAGGCGCCCGGGCGGATGACGGTCTCGGTCGGCGGCGGGACCTGCGCGGCCGTCGCCTCGCGCACGCGGGCGATCGCCTCCTCCAGCGCCTCTCGGACGTCGGCGGGAAGCGCCTTGACTGCCGCATCGATCTCGGCCTGAGGAACACGGACGGAGGCCGGGGCCGCGCCGTCGAAACGCTCGGCCTGCTCGGCGAGGGCGGCGACGCCGCGATGGCGCACGTCGTCGATCAGCTCGGAGGCGACCGACATCGCCACCTGCACGTCCACGACGGGACGGGGCACGAGTCGCTGGAAGGCGGCGCGAGTAGGCTGGACACCGCGGAGGTCGATGGTCTGGATCATGGCCCATCCACCTTATCCGCTCGGGCGAGTCCCTCCCCCGCGGAATGGTCCACACAGATTCGGGCTTGTATCCAACAGTATGAACAGCGCATCCCCCGACCCCACCGACGGCGCCATCGCCGACGCGACCCCCGACCTCGCGGCCTTCCGGCAGACGTTCCGGCGGCACGCGGCCGGGGTGGCCATCATCACGGCCCAGCGGGAGGACGGCACGCCCGTCGGGTTCACCGCGACCTCGCTCGCCTCACTCGCCGCCGTCCCGCCGCTCGCGACGTTCAACATGGCGCTGTCCGCCTCGAGCTGGCCGGCGATCGCGGAGACCGATCGCGTCGTCATCCACACCCTCGGTGTGCGCAACCGTGAGGTCGCCCAGACGCTGTCCGGCGACAACAGCCAGCGGTTCCTCGGCGACCACTGGTACCGCGGCCCGCACGGCCTGCCGGTGATCAAGGACACGACGGCGTGGATGATCGGACGGATCGTCGACCGCGTGCAGGTGCACCAGAGCGCCGTCGTCATCGTGCAGATCGAACAGGGCGGACTCGGCGAGGACGACGCGCCGCTGGTCTACCACGAGCGCACCTACTGGCGTCCCGGCACCCCGGTCTGACCCGGCGCCCTCCGGACCCCGGTCAGACCAGGCAGTGCGGGCCCAGCAGGCCCTTCAGCTCGCCGTAGAGATCGGCGCTCACCGTCACCGGCTTCGGCACCTCGAACACGCGCGCGACCTGCCCCTTCACCAGCCGGAGACGCACCTCGCTCTCGCCCGGATGCCGCGCGAGCACCTCGCTCAACGACATGACCGTGTCGGTCGTCGCCCGCTGGTCGGGCATCGTGATGACGAGCGGACCGGAGTCGTTCGCCTGCCCGAGGTCGGGCGTCATCAGCGAGAACGCGTGCAGGTTCATCCCGTCGTCGCGCAGGCTCACCCGGCCGCGGACGACGACGATCGCGTCTCCCTGCAGCTGCGCCGAGTACTCCTGGTACGCCTTGCCCATGAACATCACGGTCAGCTCGCCGCCGAAGTCCTCGACCTGGATCATGCCGTACTGATTGCCCGACGCCTTCGCCACGCGATGCTGCACGCTCGTCACGAGGCCCGCGATCGTCACCGTCTCGCCGTCCTGGATGTTCTCCGACGCCACGAGCTCGGCGATCCCTGTGCTGGCGAGCTTCGCCAGCTGTAGTTCGAGGCCGGCGAGGGGATGGTCGGAGACGTACAGCCCGAGCATCTCGCGCTCGAACGCCAGCTTGTCGCGCTTCGCCCACTCCGGCCGCTGCGGGATGTGGTGCTGCGTCTGCGACACCTCGTCCTCGCCCCAGAGGCTGTCGAAGTCGAACCCGACGTCGCCGTTGGCCTCGTTGCGCTTGATCTTCACGGCCGATTCGACCGCATCCTCGTGCACCTCGACGAGCGCACGGCGGGTGTGGCCGAGCGAGTCGAACGCGCCCGCTTTGATCAGCGACTCCACCGTGCGCTTGTTCGCGGCGTGGATGGGCACCTTGTTCAGGAAGTCGTGGAACGACTCGAAGCGGCCCTTGCTCTCGCGCGCCTCGCGGACGCCCTCGACGACGTTGGCGCCCACGTTGCGGACGGCGCCCATGCCGAAGCGGATGTCCTCGCCGACGGCGGCGAAGTAGAGGTTGGACTCGTTGACGTCCGGCGGGAGCACCTTGATGCCCATGCGGCGGCACTCGTTGAGGTAGAGCGCCATCTTGTCCTTGGAGTCGCCGACGCTGGTGAGCAGCGCGGCCATGTACTCCGCCGGGTAGTGCGCCTTGAGGTACGCCGTCCAATACGAGATGACCCCGTAGGCCGCCGAGTGGGCTTTGTTGAACGCGTAGTCGGAGAACGGGAGCAGGATCTCCCACAGCTTGTTGACGGCGTCCATCGAGTAGCCGTTGGCCTGCATGCCCTGCGAGAAGCCCTCGAACTGCTTGTCCAGCTCCGACTTCTTCTTCTTGCCCATCGCGCGGCGCAGGATGTCTGCTTGACCGAGCGAGAAGCCGGCGACCTTCTGCGCGATCGCCATCACCTGCTCCTGGTAGATGATGAGGCCGTAACTGGTCGAGAGGATGTCGGCGAGCGGCTCGGCGAGCTCCGGGTGGATGGGCGTGATCGCCTGCTGCCCGTTCTTGCGGAGCGCGTAGTTGGTGTGCGAGTTCGCGCCCATCGGGCCCGGGCGGTACAGCGCGATGAGTGCCGAGATGTCCTCGAAGTTGTCCGGCTTCATCAGGCGCAGGAGGGACCGCATGGGGCCGCCGTCGAGCTGGAACACGCCCAGCGTGTCACCGCGCGAGAGCAGTTCGTAGGCGGGCCGGTCGTCGAGCTCCAGGTCTTCGAGCACCAGCTCTTCTCCGCGGTTGTCGCGGATGTTGTCGAGGGCGTCGTTGATGATGGTGAGGTTGCGGAGCCCCAGGAAGTCCATCTTGATCAGACCGAGCGACTCGCAGGCCGGATAGTCGAACTGCGTGACGATCTGGCCGTCCTGCTCCCGCTTCATGATCGGGATGACGTCGATCAGCGGGTCGGACGACATGATCACACCGGCGGCGTGCACACCCCATTGGCGCTTCAGGTTCTCGAGCCCGAGCGCCGTGTCGAAGACGGTCTTCGCCTCGGGGTCGGTCTCGACGACCGCCCGGATGTCGACGGCCTCCTTGTAGCGCGGGTGGTTCTTGTCGAAGATCCCGGTCAGCGGGATGTCCTTGCCCATGACGGGCGGGGGCATCGCCTTCGTGAGCTTCTCGCCCATCGAGAAGGGGAAGCCGAGGACGCGGCCCGAGTCCTTGAGCGCCTGCTTCGCCTTGATCGTGCCGTAGGTGACGATCTGGGCGACGCGCTCCGAGCCGTACTTCTCGGTCACGTACTTGATGACCTCGCCGCGGCGACGGTCGTCGAAGTCGACGTCGAAGTCGGGCATGGAGACGCGGTCGGGGTTGAGGAAGCGCTCGAAGATGAGGCCGTGCTGCAGCGGGTCGAGGTCGGTGATCCGCATCGCGTAGGCGGCCATCGAGCCGGCGCCGGAGCCACGGCCCGGACCGACGCGGATGCCGTTGCGCTTCGACCAGTTGATGAAGTCGGCGACGACGAGGAAGTAGCCCGGGAAGCCCATCTGCGAGATCACGCCGATCTCATAGTCCGCCTGCTTGCGCACCTCGGGCGTGATGCCGTTCGGGTAGCGCTGCTCGAGGCCCTTCTCGACCTCCTTGACGAACCAGGTCTGCTCGGTCTCGCCCTCGGGCACCGGGAAGCGCGGCATGTAGTTGGCCGCCGTGTCGAACTTCACGTCGCAGCGCTCGGCGATCGCGAGCGTGTTGTCGCAGGCGTCCGGATAGTCGCGGAACAGCTGCCGCATCTGCTCCGGGGTCTTCAGGTAGAACTCATCGGCGTCGAACTTGAAGCGGTTCGGGTCGTCGAGGGTCGAACCGGACTGCACGCACAGCAGCGCCGCGTGGCTCTTGGCGTCCTCCGCGTGCGTGTAGTGGAGGTCGTTGGTCGCCACGAGCGGGAGGCCGAGGTCTTTCGCCAGCCGGATGAGGTCGGACATGATCCGGCGCTCGATGCCGAGGCCGTGGTCCATGATCTCGGCGAAGAAGTTCTCCTTGCCGAAGATGTCGCGGTAGTCGGCCGCCGCGGCCCGTGCCGCCTCGTACTGCCCCAGCCGCAGGCGGGTCTGCACCTCGCCGGACGGGCACCCCGTCGTCGCGATGATGCCCTTGGAGTACTTGCTCAGCAGCTCGCGGTCCATGCGCGGCTTGAAGTAGTAGCCCTCCATCGAGGCGTACGACGACAGCCGGAAGAGGTTGTGCATCCCCTCGGTCGTCGCCGCGAGGAGCGTCATGTGCGTGTAGGCGCCCGACCCGGAGACGTCGTCGCCGCCGCCGTCGCCCCACCGGATGCGGGTCTTGTCGGAGCGGTGCGTACCCGGGGTGAGGTAGGCCTCCGTGCCGATGATCGGCTTGATCCCGGCGTCGGTCGCCGTGCGCCAGAAGTCGAACGCGCCGAACATGTTGCCGTGGTCGGTGATCGCGACGCCGGGCATTCCCTGGGCGGCCGCGGACTCCACCAAGGGTTTGACACGCGCCGCCCCGTCGAGCATCGAGTACTCGCTGTGGACGTGGAGGTGGACGAAGGAGTCGGACATCGATCTAAGCCTAAGGCCGTCCTCCGACGTCGGCCCTACGACTCTCGGAGGACGTCCAGAGCGTGCTGCAGGTCGGCGGGATACGTCGTCGTGAAGGTGACCCACTCCCCCGTCGCCGGGTGGTCGAACGAGAGCTGAACGGCGTGCAGCCACTGCCTGGTGAGGCCGAGCTTCGCGCTGAGGACGGGGTCGGCGCCGTACATCGCATCCCCCACACACGGGTGCCGCTGAGCGGCCATGTGGACGCGGATCTGGTGCGTGCGCCCGGTCTCCAGGTGGATCTCCAGCAGGCTGGCGGAGGGGAACGCCTCGATGGTCTCGTAGTGCGTCACGGAGGGCTTGCCGCCGGCGACGACCGCGAACTTCCAGTCGGATCGGGGATGCCGGCCGATCGGGGCGTCGATGGTGCCGGTCAGCGGGTCGGGGTGCCCCTGGACGACCGCGTGGTAGATCTTCTCGACCGTGCGGTCGTGGAAGGCGCGCTTCAGCACCGTGTAGGCGTGCTCCGACTTGGCCACGACCATGAGCCCGCTGGTGCCCGCGTCGAGCCGGTGGACGATGCCCGCTCGCTCGGCGGCGCCGGAGGTGGAGATGCGGAAACCCGCGGCGGCCAGGGCCCCGAGCACGGTCGGGCCCTCCCAGCCGACGGAGGGATGCGCAGCGACGCCGACGGGCTTGTCGATGACCACGATGTCGTCGTCATCATGGACGATCGTCAGCTCGGGGACCGCGATCGGCACGATCTCGACGTCGGACTTCGGCTGCCACGAGACCTCGAGCCAGGAGCCGGCGGAGAGGCGGTCGGACTTGCCCGCCTCGCGGCCGTCGACGGTGACCCCGCCGGCCTCGGCGATCTCGGCGGCGAAGCTCCGGGAGAAGCCAAGCAGCTTGGCGAGGCCCGCATCGACCCGCGAGCCCTCCAGGCCGTCCGGGACGGGGAAGCTGCGCGACTCCATCTAGGCCTGCGGTTTGTCGTCGTGCGGTTCGGGCGCGGGGCGAACGGTGTCAACGGCCGCTGCATCCGCGGCCTCAGCATCCGCATCCACGGCCTCCGCATCCACGTCGTCCGCATCCACCTCATCCTCGTCCTCGTCGCGCGCATGCCGGCCGTCGAGGCCGACACCACGGAGGGTGAGGATGAGGAAGAGCGCCATGCTCGACACGATGGCGACGTCCGCCAGGTTGAAGATCGCCGGCAGCAGCGGGATCTGCAGGAAGTCGACCACGTGGCCGACCCCGAAGCCCGGCTCGCGGAACAGGCGGTCGGTCAGGTTGCCGAGCAGGCCGCCCAGCAGGAGGCCGAACAGCACGGCCCAGGCGGTGGAGCGGATGCGCGGGGCGTACCAGATCACGAAGCCCAGGACCCCGACCCCGACGATGGAGAAGATCCACGTCGAGCCGCTGCCGATGGAGAAGGCCGCGCCGGCGTTCTTGACGAAATGGAACTGGAGCAGCTGCCCCAGGACCTCGATCTGCTGGCCCTCGTACAGGTTCGAGACGACCAGGACCTTGGCGATCTGATCGACGAGGTACACGCACAGCGCGACCACCGCCAGGACCGCCAAGGCCCTGATGCTGACCTTGGACCGGGAGGGACTAGCCTCCAAAGCCGGGGAACGCCGGGGGCTGCTGCCCCTGGCCGGAGTCGTCGGAGCCGCCCGCGGGGACCGGCGCCGGGACGGAGCCGCTCACGGGCGCCGCGGAACGGCTGCCGGACGCACCGCCGGGCTGGGCTCCGCCGCCCTGCACCGGAGCGTCGAGGTCGCGGAGCTGGCCCTCGATGTAGCTCTTGAGGCCCTTGCGGTAGTCGCGCTCGAACGTGCGCAGCTCGTCGATGCGGCGCTCGAGGCCGCTGCGCTCCTGGTCGAGGGCGCTGATCTGCGCGCGCTGCTTCGACTCGGCCTCTGCGACGATCCGGGCCGCCGTCGCGTGACCCTCGGCGATGAGCTGGTCGCGCTTCTCGACGCCCTCGCGCACGTGCTCCTCGTGGAGACGGCGGGCGAGCTGGAGCAGGTTGTTGGTGGCGTTGGGGTCGTTCGCGTCGTCCGCGGGCGCCTGGTAGGCCGGAGCGGCCTGCGCCTGCTGCTCGGCCTGCTGCTTCGCCTGCGCGGCCTCCTGCTGGGCCTGGGCGAGGCGCTGCTTGAGCTCCTCGTTCTCGCGCTGGAGGCGCTCGGTCTCGGCGTTGTCGGCCGCCTGCGGCGCTGCGGCGGCGACCGGGGCGGCACCGCCCTGACCGCCGCTGCGCTGCAGCTCGGCGATCCGCGAGTCGGCCGCCACGAGGCGCTGCTTGAGCTCTTCGTTCTCCTGGTTCAGGCGACGCAGCTCGACGACGACCTCATCGAGGAAGTCGTCGACCTCGTCCTGGTCGTAGCCCTCGCGGAACTTCGTCGGCTGGAACCGCTTGTTGACTACATCTTCCGGAGTCAGCGCCATGGCAAGCCACCTTAGATCGTGAAATTGGAACAGAAACGCGTTCAGCCAACGCTAGCAAAGCGGGCGGGAGTCGCGCACTCCAGCGCCTGTCCGGCGCGTCGGCTCGTCAACGATACAACGGGCCTTCCCCCGAACCGCGGACCGACGCTCAGCGGAATCCCAGGGTCACGTACAAGCCGATGATCACCACGAGCATGGTGAGGCTCCAGCCGAAGTCGATCGCCACCGGGCCCATCGAGACGCGCGGGATGATCCGGCGGAAGAAGCGGATAGGCGGATCGGTCACCACGTACGTCGACTCGGCGAGCACGAGCCCGAAGCCCCGCGGGCGCCACTGGCGCGCGAAGACGCGCACCAGATCGAGCACGAACCGGGCCCACAGAACGAAGAAGTAGAGCAGCAACGCATAGTAGAGGACGGTCGCGATGAGGGAGACGACAAACACCTTCCCAGTATGGACGAAAGCGCACCGCGTCCCCTGAGCGTCCGCAATGGACGACGAGGGAGGCGGTGCGCTTCGAGCGTCGACGGGCCGGAGCCCGCAGGTTCAGGCCTGGGCGAAGAAGGAGGCGTCGACCTCGGCGTCCTGGCCGCCGTGCTCGCCCGAGACGACGACGTGGCTGGGCGACAGCAGGAACACCTTCGGGGTGACCCGCTCGATCTTGCCGTAGAGGCCCTGCGAGAGGCCGCTGGCGAAGTCGATGAGGCGGCGGGCGTCGCCCTCGCTCATCTGCGAGAGGTTGATGATGACCGGGATGCCCTCCCGGAACGACTCGGCGATCGCCTGGGCGTCGCGGTACTGGCGGGGGTGGACCGTGAGGATCTCGTTCATTTCCTGTACCGATCCATTCCGTGCGGTGGACGACTTGCGCAGCGGCGTGACCGGAGCGCGACCGGCCGCGGGAGCGACCGGAGCGGGGTGGGGGACGGCCTGGACCGGCGACGGGGCCGGGGTGTGGACCGGTGCTTCGCGGCGCGGCTGGTGATGAGCCTGCTCCTGCGGCTGCTCCTCGAACTCCAGTTCCTCGTCGGCGAGGCCCAGGTAGACCATCGTCTTCTTCAGCGGGTTGGCCATGGTTCCTCCGTACAGACCTGCGCGTCGACGCCTCGCCACGCACTTCGAACTCTTCGTTTCGAGATTAACGAAGCTCCGGCCGATTCCCGGTAATGGCGGTCCCGATCCGAAGGTGTGTCGCGCCGGCCGCGATGGCTTCGCGGTAGTCCTGCGACATCCCCGCGGAGATCGACGCGGCCTCCGGCGCGAGGGTACGGACGCGGTCGGAGGCGGCACGGACCCGCTCGAAGGCGCTGGCCGGCGTCTCGCCGAGCGGGGCGACGGCCATGACGCCGAGCAGGTTGAGCCCGGGCGCGGCGAGCACGTGCTCCACCAGCGGTTCGAGGTCGCGGTCGGCGACACCGCCGCGCGCGGGGTCGTCGGTGAGGTTCAGCTGGACGAACACGTCCACATCCGGGTCGCCTTCGCCCTCGCGCGCGGCGAGGGCGTCGACGAGCGAGAACCGGTCGACCGAGTGGATGACGGACGCGTAGCGCCGCGCCTGCCGCGCCTTCTTGCTCTGCAGCTGGCCGACGAAATGCCAGGTGAGGTCGAGGTCGGCGAGCTCCGCCGCCTTCTCCTGCGCCTCCTGGTGGCGGTTCTCCCCCACGTCGTGCACGCCGAGCGCGCCCAGCTCGCGGACGAGCGAGGCCGGGTGGAACTTGGTCACCACGATCGTCGTCAGCTCGTCGGGCGAACGGCCGGCGGCCCGGGCGGCGTCGGCGACGCCCTCCCGGACCGCGGCGAGCCGCTCGGCCAGCGGACTACTTGAGGAAGTCGGGGATGTCGAGGTCGTCATTCTCGTCGTCGAACGCCGGGTCCTTCTGCTGGGCGGCCTCGGTGACCGGGCTCTCGCCGGTCTGCCAGGCGTCGGTCGTCACGGGCGCGGGGATCTCGCCGGCCTCGACCTCGGCGGAGGAGGCCACCTGGGACTCCTCGGAACCGGCCTCGATGTAGCTGGCGCGGCGCGCATCCACCGCGGCCGGCCGCGTGCTCGGCTCGCCGCCGTCGAATCCGGCCGCGATCACGGTCACGCGCACCTCGTCGCCGAGCGTGTCGTCGATGACCGCACCGAAGATGATGTTCGCCTCCGGGTGCACCGCCTCCTGCACCAGACGGGCGGCGTCGTTGATCTCGAAGATGCCGAGGTTCGATCCACCCTGGATCGAGAGCAGGACGCCGTGGGCGCCGTCGATGGACGCCTCCAGCAGCGGGGAGGCCACGGCCAGCTCCGCCGCCTTGATCGCCCGGTCGGCGCCACGGGAGGAGCCGATGCCCATGAGGGCGGAGCCGGCTCCCTGCATGACCGACTTGACGTCGGCGAAGTCGAGGTTGATGAGGCCGGGGGTCGTGATGAGGTCGGTGATGCCCTGGACACCGGCGAGGAGCACCTGGTCGGCGGTGGAGAACGCCTCCAGCATGCTGATGCCGCGGTCGCTGATCTCCAGCAGCCGGTCGTTCGGCACCACGATGAGGGTGTCGACCTCTTCCTTCAGGCGCTGCACGCCGGCCTCGGCCTGCTGCTGGCGGCGCTTGCCTTCGAAGGAGAACGGCTTGGTGACGACACCGATGGTCAGTGCGCCGATCGACTTCGCGATGCGCGCGACGACGGGTGCGCCACCGGTTCCGGTGCCGCCGCCCTCTCCCGCGGTGACGAAGACCATGTCGGCGCCCGCGAGGGCCTCCTCGATCTCCTCCGCGTGGTCCTCGGCGGCGCGACGGCCGACCTCGGGGTCCGCTCCGGCGCCGAGGCCGCGCGTGATCTCACGGCCGACGTCGAGCTTCACGTCGGCGTCGCTCATCAGCAGCGCCTGGGCGTCCGTGTTGATGGCGATGAACTCGACGCCGCGGAGGCCGAGCTCGATCATGCGGTTGACGGCGTTGACGCCGCCTCCGCCGATGCCGACGACCTTGATCACGGCGAGGTAGTTCTGTTGTGCTGTCACGTCCGGCCTCCACTGGAACCTTCAACCTCTAGCTGAGGCTTAAAGTCTTGCTGAGTATGCAATTCTCGATCCGACGTTAGGTGGGCCGGGCCGCCGCCCCGGTATCCGGTCAGGCGTGTCGGAAAAGTCGTGCCCAACCCGGTCATCCCGTCGTCACGCTGTGGGGCGAGGAGACGTCGTACCGCGACGATCCCGGCGCACTCTTCAGCAGGGCGCCCAGGTCCGCCGCCTTGAGCGACGAGTCCTCCGCGCTCCCCCAGACCACGGTCGCACCGTTGCCCCGGAGAGTGAAACTCACGTCGTCCTTCGTCTTGGCCGCGATGGTGTCGACCTGCGCCAGCACGTCGGCCGGGAGGGCGCTAAGGACGCTGGCCGCCGCCGCGAAGCCGGAGTCGGCATCCACGTCGGCCGCCCCGCCGCTCGCCGCGATCAGGGGGTACCCGTCCGGCCGCTTCTCGCTGCTCGAGATCGGCACCTTCGCTGCATCCACCAGCGTGTACGCGGCGCCCTGCTGGATGACGCCCACCGGCTGCCGCTCCACCACGCGCACGATGATCGAGTCGGGCGGGTGGCTCTCCACCGTGTAGCTGCGGATGAGCGGGAACGCGGCCAGGTCGCTCGAGATGCCGGCCTGGTCGAGCAGCGGCAGCGGGGTGCCGAGCTGATCCGACAGCTTCTTCTCGACGGCCTTCGCATCCAGCCGGGAGGTGCCGGTCACCTGGATGTGCTTCAGCGCGAGCAGCGGGGAGTACGCGATGAGCGCGACGGAGAGCACGAGCCCCGCCACGACGGCGCCGGCGGCCAGCCAGGCGATGCGGCGGCGGCGCGAGCGCTTGGTGAAGCGGCGCACCTCGCCCCGCTCGAGCCGCTTCCGCTCCCGGCGGGCCGCTCGCAGCGCCTTGTCGATCTCCCGGTTCGTGGGGAGCCGCGAGTACGGCGAGGTGTCCGTCGGGCGCTCCGCCCGGGGGGAACGCGCGGGTTCGGCGTCAACGGGCTGCGCGGCCGAGGGATCGGCGATCACCGGGATGGGCTCGGTCACCGTGCCGACGCCGCGCGCGGGCGCGGACTCCAGCCGCTGCTCGTCGCGCGCCTCCGGCTCGTGCCGCATCGGCGCGGGCGCGGACGCCGGCACCTCCTGCCGGTCGAAACCCTGGGGACGCTTCACCGAGCGGCCCGCTAAGCGCTGGGCGCGTCCGGGTGCTCCCGGCGCAGCGAGTCGAGCAACTGGGGCACGATGCGGTACACATCGCCGCAGCCGAGGGTGATCACGAAGTCGCCCTCCCGGGCGATATGAGCGGTGTGGTCGGCGGCCTGCTGCCAGTCGGCGATGAAGGCCACCCGCTCGGGATGCTCGAAGCGGTCGGCGACGAGCGCTCCGGTCACTCCGGGCTCCGGGTCTTCGCGCGCTCCGTACACGTCGAGCACGACGGTCTCGTCGGCGTAGCGCTCGAGCGTCTCGGCGAACTCCTGCGCGAACAGACGCGTCCGGCTGTACAGGTGCGGCTGGTGGACGGCGATGATGCGTCCGTCTCCGACAACCGTGCGGGCGGCGGAGAGCGCGGCGGCGACCTCGGTCGGGTGGTGCGCGTAGTCGTCGTAGACGCTGACGCCTCCCACCGTGCCGTGCAGCTCGAAGCGGCGCTCGGTGCCGCCGAACTCGGCGATGGCGGCGAGGGATGCGGCCGGGTCGAATCCGAGGCCGGTCAGCACGGCGAAGGCGCCGCCGGCGTTGATGGCGTTGTGCCGCCCGGGCACGCGCAGCCGCGCGGAGTAGTCCTCGCCCTGGTAGCGCAGAGAGAACGAGACGGGGCCGTCGGTCACGATGGAGTGGACGCGGACGTCGGCGTCCTCCGCCTCGCCGAACGTGACGACCCGCTTGTCCGGCGCCTGCTCGCGCAGCCGGCCGGTCACGTGCAGGGCGCCCACGTCGTCGGACGAGACGACGACGAACTCGTCCGCTTCGCGGGCGAACGACACGAAGGCGTCCTCGAACGCCTCCAGCGAACCGTAGTGGTCGAGGTGGTCGGGGTCGACGTTGGTGATCAGGGCGACGGCCGTGTCGTAAAGCAGGAACGAGCCGTCCGACTCGTCTGCCTCGACGACGAACAGCTCGCCGGTGCCGGTCTTGGAGCTCGTGCCGAGGGAGGCGATGACGCCGCCGTTCACGAAGCTCGGGTCCTCGCCGAGGCCCAGCAGCCCGGTGATGATCATGCCGGTGGAGGTCGTCTTGCCGTGCGCGCCGGCCACGGCGACCAGCCGCGAGCGGTTGATCAGCCAGGCGAGGGCCTGCGACCGGTGCAGCACCGGGAGTCTCTTGGAGAGCGCCAGCTGGTACTCCGGGTTGTCCTGCCAGAGGGCGCCGGTGACGACCAGCGTGTCGGCGTCGCCGACGTTGGCGGCGTCGTGTCCGATGGCGATCGTCGCGCCGAGGTTCCGCAGGGTGTCGATGTTCGCGGAGTGCCGCACATCCGATCCGGTCACGGTGTAGCCGGCCTCGAGGAACAGGCGGGCGATGCCGCTCATCCCGGAACCGCCTATGCCGACGAAGTGGAGCTTTCCGAGCTCCTCCGGGAGGGCGAGGGTCAGGTCGGGCTTGATCGTCACAGGTACAGCTTTCGGTTACGCGAGAGGGACTCCATCCAGTATGAGGCTACGCGGCGACCCTGCGGATCGGCCCGAGGCTCACCGGAGTGGAGCTGTCAGAGGGCCGAGCGGATGAGGGCGACCATGCGGTCGGAGCCGTCGCGGACCCCGACCGACGCGGCCCGGCGCGCCATCTCGGCAACACGGGCACGGTCGGACAGCAGCGGAAGCAGCTCGCCGTCCACCCAGTCCGGAGCGAAGGCGGCATCGTCGACGAGCACGCCGCCTCCCGCCTCGACAACCCCGGCCGCGTTGAACCGCTGCTCGCCGTTGCCGATCGGGAAGGGAACGTACACCGCCGGGATGCCCAGCGCGGCGAACTCGCACACCGTCGCGGCGCCCGCGCGGGCGACGGCGACGTCGGTCAGGGCGAAGGCGAGATCCATGCGGTCGCAGTAGTCGAGCAGCCGGTAGTGCTCGATGCCGGGGTCCGTCAGCTCGCCGCGGCCGCCCTGGATGTGCAGCACCTGCCAGCCGGCAGCCGTCAGCTCGGCGGCGCGTGCGAAAACGGTCTGGTTGATCCGGCGCGCGCCGAGCGAGCCGCCTGTGACGAGCAGCGTCGGGCGTTCGGGGTCGAGCCCGAACTCGGCCGCGGCCTGTGGGCGGACGGCGGCCGCATCCAGCTGCTCGATCTCCACCCGCAGCGGCATCCCGACGAAGGTGGGATGCGGCAGCGGCGTGCCCTCGAACGCCACGCCGACCCACGGCGTGTACCGGGCACCGAGCCGGTTCGCGAGGCCCGGCCGCGCGTTCGCCTCGTGCAGGACGAGCGGGACGCCCTCGCGCCGGGCCGCCGAGTAGGCCGGGGCCGCGGCGTAGCCGCCGAAGCCGACGACGGCGTCGATCCCGCGGTCGCGGATCAGGGCGCGGACGGTCGCGATGCTGCGCCGGTACTCGCCAGGGAAGCGCAGCGCGGCCGCGTTCGGGCGGCGCGGGAACGGGAGCTTCGGGATGGTCGCGAGCTCGTAGCCTCGCTGCGGGACCAGACGCGCCTCGAGCCCCTCCTTCGTCCCGAGAACCAGCACCTCGGCATCCGGCTGGTCACGGCGCAGACGGTCGGCGACGGCGAGCAGGGGGTTCACGTGGCCGGCGGTGCCCCCGCCGGCGAGAAGGTACCGCGTCATGCCCGCGGACCCGCCGAACCGGTCTCGGAGGCGGCCTGGGAGTCACGGTGAGACTGCCGGGCGAACGACAGCACGATTCCGATGGCGATCATGGAACTGATCATCGCAGTCCCTCCCGCAGAGATCAGTGGGAGCGGGACGCCCAGCACCGGGATCACCCCCAGAACCACGGCGATGTTGACGAACGCCTGGCCGATCAGCCACACCATGATGGCCGCCGTCGTCACCCGCGCGAACGGGTCGGTCGACGCGTGGATGATGCGCAGGAAGACGACCGCGAGCATCACGAAGAGCAGGAGCACGACGACCGCGCCGATGAGGCCGAGCTCCTCGCCGATGATCGCGAAGATGAAGTCGGTGTCGGCGGCGGGCAGCCACGACCACTTGGAGTGCGAGTTGCCGAGTCCGACCCCGAAGACGCCCCCGGAGGCGAGCGCGTAGAAGCCGTTCTTGATCTGCCAGTCCACGTCCGGGTTCGCGACGCTCGTCCCGCCGAAGTAGGCGGCGATGCGGCCGACACGGCTGGCGCTCGACAGCGCGACCATGACAGCGAGCGCGCCGACGGCGACGACACCGGTGAGGAGGTAGCGGAGACGCACGCCTGCGAAGTACAGGGCGCCGAGGATGAGCGCCGCCATGATCATGGTCGTGCCCAGGTCGCCGCCGAGCAGCACGAGCGCCACCGCGCCACCCGCGATGGGGACGACGGGGACGGCGACGTGCTTCCACTGGTCGAGCACATCCCGCTTGCGCGCAAGGACGACGCCCAGCCAGACGACGAGCGCGAGCTTGATCGCCTCCGACGGCTGGGCCGTGACCGAGCCGATGCGCAGCCAGTTGCGGTTGCCGCCGATCTCGACGCCGAGCGGGGTGAGCAGCACGAGCAGCTGCAGGAAGCAGGCGGCGCCGAGGAAGAACCAGATCGTCTTCTTCCAGAACCCGCGTGGGATGCGCGAGACGAGGAACATCAGCGGCAGGCCGACCAGCGTGTACGCGCCCTGCGACCAGAAGCGGGAGAAGAAGTTGTCGTCGTCGTTGTGCGCCTCCACCGAGGAGGAGGACAGCACCATGACGAGGCCGAACACGACCATGAACAGCGTGATTCCGAGCAGGAGGAAGTAGTTGGCCGATTCGGACGTCATCCCCCGGCCCAGCTGGATGCGGGTGGTCAGCGCACCGATGCGTGCGGCGGCGCTGGGGCGGGACGCGGCCGACGGAGCAGCGCTCTGCTGAGACCGGGCGCTCGGACGCTCAGTCCTGCGCGTCGGGACGCGGGGCGGACTCGTCATCCGCCTCACCTCCCAAATACTCGTTCACGGCCGACTGGAAGCGGCGGCCTCGTTCTGCGTAGTCGGCGAACTGGTCCATCGATGCCGCCGCCGGAGCGAGCAGCACGGTGTCTCCTTCGTGCGCGAGACCACCGGCCAGCCGAACCGCCGTCGGCATGACCTCATCAGTCTCGTCGGCGACGACCTCCAGCACCGGAAGGTCCGGCGCGTGTCGCCGGAATGCGGCGAGGAGCGCCTCCCGGTCGACGCCGATGAGCACAGCGCCGCGGAGGCGGCCGACATGTCGGCCGACCAGCGCATCCACGTCGACACCCTTGAGCAGGCCGCCGACCAGCCACACCACGGAGGGGTAGGCGCGGAGGGATGCGTCGGCCGCATGTGGGTTCGTGGCCTTCGAGTCGTCCACCCAGTTCACGCCGGCCTGGACGCGCACCAGCTCGATACGGTGGGCGTCGAGCCGGAAGGCCGTGAGAACGTCGCGGATGACCTGTGGGGCGACACCGTACGACCGCGCGAGCGCGCTGGCGGCGAGGATGTTCGCGACGACGTGCGGCGCCGAGAGCCCGGCCTCCTGCAGCTCGTCGAGAGTGGTCAGCTCGAGCGCCGCGTTCGCTCGGTCGTCGAGGAAGGCGCGGTCGCAGAGGATCCCGTCCACGATCCCGAAGTCGCTCGGGCCGGGCACGCCGAGGCCGAAGCCGATGGCGCGTGCGCCCTCGGTGACCTCCGCCTCCTCCACCATGTGCAGGGTGTTCTCGTCGGCCTTGTTGTAGACGCAGGCGACGCGGGTGTTGTCGTACACCTTCGCTTTGGCGGCGATGTACGCCTCGAGCGAGCCGTGCCAGTCGAGGTGGTCGTCGGCGATGTTGAGGCACGCCGCCGAGAACGGCGACAGCTCGCCGCCGACGTTCCGGTTGACCCAGTGCAGCTGGTAGCTGGAGAGCTCGACCACGAGGACATCGAATCCCTCGGGATCGCGGATGGCGTCGAGGACGGGGACGCCGATGTTGCCGCACGGTGCGACGCGGTTGCCTCCGGCGAGGATCATCGTCGCGGTGAGCTGCACGGTGGTCGTCTTGCCGTTGGTGCCGGTGACGCAGATCCAGTCGGCGGGGCCTTCGGCGCCATCGGGACGGGCGACCTTGTCGCGCAGACGCCAGGCGAGCTCGATGTCGCCCCACACGGCCGTGCCGCGCTGCTCCGCCCAGAGCAGGAGGGGGTGATCCCAGTGGAAGCCCGGCGAGGCGATGACCAGGTCAGGGTCGAACGCGACGAGACGCTCCGGCGGCGCGGTGAGGTCGGGCTCCTCGAGGAGCTCGGCGCCGATGACCTCCAACAGCATCCGCCGCTCGTCGTCGGCCTTCGCCGCGACGACCAGCACGTCGGCTCCCAGCTCGACGAGGGTGTCCGCGACCGAGAAGCCGGTGACGCCCAGGCCGTACACGGCGACCCGCAGGCCGCTCCAATCGTGGTGCCAGCTGGTCAGAGCGGCCAGGCGCTCCGCCAGGGCGTCGCCCGCGCGGGCGGTGTCGTCGGAATCGGTCACGTCGCCAGCCACTCCAGGTAGAAGGACCCGACGCCGGCGGCGACGAGGAGTCCGCCGATGATCCAGAACCGTACGACGACCGTCACCTCCGCCCATCCCTTCAGCTCGAAGTGATGGTGGATGGGGCTCATCAGGAAGATGCGTTTGCCGTGCGTGAGCTTGAAGTACGCCCGCTGCACGATCACCGACCCGGCCTCGATGACGAAGATGCCGCCGATGAGGATGAGCAGCAGCTCGGTGCGGCTCAGGATGGCGAGGGCCGCGACCGCGCCGCCGAGCGCCAGCGAGCCGGTGTCGCCGAGGAAGATCTGCGCGGGCGAGGTGTTCCACCAGAGGAAGCCGACGACCGCGCCGACGATCGCCGTCGCGACGATCGCGAGATCGAACGGATCGCGCACGTCGTAGCATTTCGCGACGTTCTCGGGGTTCAGGTTGATGCTCGCGCACGACTGGATCGACTGCCAGAACCCGATGATGATGTAGGCGCCGATCGCGAGGATGGACGCGCCGGAGGCGAGCCCGTCGAGGCCGTCCGTGACGTTCACACCGTTCGATGTCGCCGCGACCAGGAAGTTGATCCAGATCAGGTAGAGGCCGTAACCGACGATCACGCCGATGGCGCCGTACCGGGTGATCTCGCCGAAGTCGATCGCCGGCAGGTCGCGGATGAAGGACACCGTCATCGTCGCCGGCGTGTAGCCGTTGCCGTTCGGGAAGCGGATCGCGAGGAAGGCCCAGACGGTGGCGACGATGACCTGGCCGGCCACCTTGGCCCAGCCGGTGAGACCGAGGCTGCGCTCGCGCCGCGTCTTCAGGAAGTCGTCGATGAACCCGACGACGCCCAGGCCGACCATGAGGAACAGCACGAGGAGCGCCGAGACGCTCGTCTCGTCCCCCGTCAGCAGGAGGGCCGTGAAGTAGCCGAACAGGGTGCCGAGGATGACGACGATGCCGCCCATGGTCGCCGTGCCGCGCTTCGCGTGGTGGCTCTGCGGTCCGTCGTCGCGGATGAACTGTCCCCACTGCAGCCGGCGGAAGAGCCGGATGAAGAGCGGGGTCAGGAAGAGCGTGAACGCCATCGACAGCGCACCGGATGTCAGCAGGGCTCTCACGAGAACGATTCTCCCAGTCGGTCGCCCAGGAAGCGCAGTCCGGCCGAGTTGGAGGACTTCACGAGCACCGTGTCGCCGGGACGCAGAGCGCCCCGGAGGTGCTCGAACGCGGCGTCCTGCGTGTCGAAGTACAGGGATTCGCCATCCCAGGAGCCCTCGTTGATGGCGGAGATGTGCATCCGGCGCGCCGCCGGTCCGACGATCACGAGCTGATCGATGCCGAGCCGGACGGCCAGCAGGCCGATGCGGTCGTGCTCCTCGCCGGAGAACTCCCCCAGCTCGCTCATCTCGCCGAGGACGGCGATCGTGCGGCCGTCCGGTTCGGCGATCTGCGCCAGGGTCTTGATCGCTGCGGCCATGGAGTCCGGGCTCGCGTTGTAGGCGTCGTTGATGACCGTCACGTCGCTGCCGCCCATGACCTCCATCCGCCAGCGCTCCGCCGTCTCCACGGTCTGGAGCGCGGACACGATGGTGTCGATGTCGACGTCGAGCACGTACGCGGAGGCGGCGGCGGCCAGGGCGTTCATGACGTGGTGCTCGCCGAGCACCTGGAACCGCACCGGGCGCGACTGCGCCTCGGTGCCAGGACCCTCGGCCCCGTTCCGGGGCGGCAGGTGGAGCGTGAACGACGTGCCCCTCCGGTCCGAGACGACGTCGGTCGCGCGCACGTCGGCGCGCTCGTCCAGGCCGAACCAGAGCACGCGGGCGACGGTCTTGTCCGCCATCGTGGCGACGCGCGGATCGTCCATGTTCAGGACGGCGACGTCGGACTCCAGCAGGTCGGTGACCATCTCGGTCTTCGCCTGCAGGGTCTTCTCGATGCCGCCGAACTCGCCGGCGTGCGCGAGGCCGACCTTGAGGACGACTCCGACGTCCGGGCGCGCCATGCGCACCAGGCGGGCGATCTCGCCGATTCCGCTCGCGCCCATCTCGGCGACGAGGAACTGCGTCTCCTCGGTCACCTGGAGCATGGTCACGGGTGCGCCCACCTCGTTGTTGAAGGAGGCGCGCGGCGCGATCGTCGGTCCGACCTGCTCGAGCACGGCGCGGAGCAGGTTCTTGGTCGTGGTCTTGCCGTTGGACCCGGTGATGCCGACGATCTTGAGCAGTCCGAGCGCCCGGACCCGGGCGATGACCTCAGTGGCGAGGTCGCCGAGGGCGACCACGGTGTCCTCAACCAGCAGCTGCGGGACGGGCAGCTCGAGTGGATGGTCGACGACGACGAGCGCGGCGCCCGCCTCGACCGCCTGCGGGGCGAAGAGGTGGCCGTCGGTCACATCCCCCGGCTTCGCGAAGAAGATGCTGCCGGGGACGACCTCGCGCGAGTCGGTCGTGGACAGTCCGGAGACGACCGTCTCCGGGGAGACGTGGGTGCCGTCGAGCAGCAGGGTGCCGCGGGTGGCCTCGGCGATCTCGGCCAGGGTGAGGGCGATCATCTACAGCCACCCGGCCTCTCGCAGCGCGAGGCGCACATCGTCGCGGGCCGAGTACGGCAGACGCTGTCCGGCGACCTCCTGGTAGTCCTCGTGGCCGGGACCGGCGTACAGGACCACGTCGCCCTCGTCGGCCAGGGACAGCGCGGTGCGGAACGCGGCGCGCGGGTCGGGCACCTCGTACAGCTCGAGGTCGGGGACGGCGCTGCGCGCTCCGTCGAGGAGGGCGGCACGGATGCTCGCCGGGTCCTCCCAGCGCGGGTGGAAGTCGGTGATGACCACGGCGTCCGACCCGCGGGCCGCGATGGCCCCCATGTCGGTGCGCTTCGTGGTGTCGCGGTCGCCGTCGGCGCCGAACACCATGACGATGCGGCCGTCGGTCACCTTGCGCAGTGCGCTCAGCGTCGAGAGGAACGCGTCGGGGCTGTGGCCGTAGTCGATGAAGACGACGGGGCCGCGATCGCCCGACAGCCGCTCTGCACGGCCTGGGATGTACGCGTCGATCCCGCCGTCGCGCTCCAGCGCCGCTCCGATCGCGTCGAGGTCGTACCCCGACTCGACCAGCATGACGATGGCGAGCGCCGCGTTCGCCGCGTTGTAGGCGCCGAGCAGCGGGATGCTGGTCTCCAGCCGGCGTCCGTCCGGGCCTTCGAGCGCGAACGACGTCCGGGTGAGCGTCTCCTCGAGCACGGTGAGCAGCCACTCGGAGTCGGCCCCCGGCGAACTGGACAGCGTGGCGACCGGGATGCGCGACTGCTCGACCAGGGCGCGGCCCCAGTCGGAATCGACCGTGACGACGCCGCGTCGGGCGCGGTCGGGCTGGAAGAGCTCGAGCTTCGCGGCGAAGTAGTCGTCCATCGCGGCGTAGTCGTCGAGGTGGTCGTGACTGAGGTTGGTGAAGCCGACGACGTCGAACACGATCCCGTCGACGCGGTGGCGAGTCAGAGCCTGCGCCGACACCTCGATGGCGACGGCGCGGACGCCCTCCTCGCGCATCCGGGCGAGCAGCGCGTGGAGCTCGCTCGCCTCCGGCGTGGTCAGCTTGCTCGTGATCGCCGTGTCGCCGATGCGGCGCTCCGCCGTCGAACTGAGGCCGGAGACGACTCCGAGCTGCCCGAGGATGGCGTTGAGCAGGTACACGACGCTGGTCTTGCCGTTGGTGCCGGTGACGCCGAACAGGGTCGCCGAGTTCTCGTCGGTGCGGTAGATCCAGGCGGAGACCGCGCCGAGCGCGGCCCGGGGCTCCGGCGTGACGATGACCGGGAGGCCGGACTCGGCCGCGAGGGCCGCACCCTCCTCGTCGGTGAGCACGGCGACGGCTCCCGCCTCCGCCGCGGCGGTCGCGTACGTCGCGCCGTGTGCGTTGCGGCCGGGCACGCCGACATAGAGGTCACCGGGTTCGACGGCGGAGCTCGCGAGAGCCGCACCGGTCACCTCGACCCCGTCGAGGTCGCCGCGGCAATCCAGCCCGAACTCCGCTACCAGCTGGGCGAGCGGGCGGGCGACGGGATGCTCGGGGCGCAGTGAAGAGGGCGCCGGTCCTGTCACGTGGCTCACTTTCCGTTGACGGTGTTTCTAGTAGTAGGGCGGATAGTCCGCCGGGCTCGACGTGGAGGGCTTCACCCGGTAGGTCTTCAGCACCTGACTCATGATCGTGTGGAACAGCGGAGCGGCGGCTGCCGACGAAGTAATGGTAGTCGGGAACCCGAGGTTGACCGAAACGACGTACTGCGGATCGTCAACCGGCGCGACGCCCATGACCGACACGTAGTACGACGGCAGGTACCCGCCCTTGCCGTCCGGCTGCTGGGCCGTTCCGGTCTTCGCGGCGATGCGGTACCCGGGGATCTGGAGCTGCTTCTTCAGCTCGCCGTCGGTGACGACGGACTCCATCATCCCGAGTGTCGTGGCCGCCGCCTGAGCGGAGACGACCGGCGTCGGCTTGCTGTTCGGGATGTCCGTCACCGAGCCGTCCGGGTGCTCGCATCCCTCGACCAGGGACAGCGGGATGCGGGTGCCGCCGTTGGCGAGCGCCTGGTACGCCCCGACCATCTGCAGCTGGGTCGCCGAGACGCCCTGGCCGAACATCGTCGCGTACTTGGTCTGGTCGTCCCAGTCCTTGACCGGGTGGAGCTCGCCGGCGGACTCGTCGGGGTACGGCAGACCGGTCGGATCGCCGATCCCGAACTTCTTCAGGTAGTCGTACCGCGTCTGGTCGCTGAGCGCGCGGCCCAGCTGCGACATGCCGGTGTTCGACGACATCATGAGCACGCCGGTCAGGGTGAGCCGGAGCGGTGCGTGGAATCCCGAGTCGTGCAGGTCGGCCCCGTTGCCCGACTGCCAGGAGTACGGGGCGAGCACCTGCGAGGTCGGCGTCGCCTTGCCCTGGTCGATGAGCATCGCGGCGGTCAGCGCCTTGAAGGTCGAGCCCGGCTCACGCGGGTCGGTGAGCGGCTGAAGCCGCCAGAACGACGGGTCCGTCGCATCGATGTTGTTGGGGTCGAGCGACGGCACCTGCGCGATCGCCTTGATCTTCCCCGTCTTCGCCTCCGCCACGGTCACGAAGCCGAACTTGGAGCCTGTCGCGGCGACCTGCTGCGCGAGGGTCTGCTGCGCGAACCATTGGAGATCCGAGTCGATCGTCAGCTTGAGCGTGCCGCCGTCCTTCGCCTCCTTCTGTACCACGGTGCTGCCCGGGATGGCGACGCCGTCGGCTCCGCGCTGGTAGGTCTCCTCGCCGTTCTCCCCTGCCAGACAGCCGTTCTCGCTGGCCTCCAGCCCCGCGTCGCCGCCCTGAGAGAGGTAGCCGAGCAGGTTGCCCGCGACGGCGCCGTTCGGGTAGCTGCGGGCCTGCTTCTTGGTGAAGGTGAGCCACGGGTACGGGAGCTTGTCGAGCTTGTCGAACGTCCCGACATCCATACCGGCCTTGATGAGGACGTACTGCGACTTCGGATTCTCTTTGAGCGCCGCGTCGAGAAGCGCGACGACGGCATCGCCGCCCTGGCCGGTGATCGCACCGATCTTCGCGGCCGCCTCGACCATCTTCGCCCGGCCGCCGGCGATCGCATCCTTCGGCGATGCCGCAGCCGTGTACGTGTAGATCGTGGTGGCCAGCACTGTGCCGTCACTGTCGATGATGTCGCCGCGGTTGCCCAGCAGCGGCGTCGACACCTCCTTGGCGGTCACCGACTGCTTCTGCAGCGCATCCGCCCGGACCACCTGGATGTCGACCAGCTTGGCGCCGAGGATGCCGACGGTCGCTGCGACGGCGAGGACCGTCATGGCGGTCCGCCGCCGCAGCATCTTCTTGCTGACCATGCCCCGCATCCGTCCCGTCGTCAGTGCGTCACCGGAGTCGGCAACGCTCCCTGCAACGGTACGGTCGGCGCGGCCCCGGATCCGGTAGCCCCACCCGAAGTTGTGGAATTCCCAGCCTGCCCCGCCGCTGGGGACGGATTCGCCGTCTGCTGCGGCTGCGTCACCAGCGAGACGCCCGCGAGCAGTGCGTTCGGGACGAGGTTGCCCTGCGTGCCGGTGACCGTGCCCGCGGCCCCGCTCGCCGGCAGCGGCGCCCCCAGCACCGCTCCGTCGGAGAGGCGCAGGTAGGCGGGGTTGCTGTTGCTGACCATCCCGAGCGCGTTGGCGTTCGCGGCCAGATTCTGCGGCGACGCGACCCGGTTGAGGTCCTCCGACACCGCCTGGTACGAACGCTGCAGCTCGGTCTGCTTCGACTCCAGCGTCTGCAGCTGGTAGGCGCCCTGCGAGATTCCGATGCTGAGGAGGAGCTGGGCCACCACGACCGCGAGCAGCGTGGCGACCGCGATCCCCGCGTACAGGGCGCGAGGGCGTGCACGTCGCTGGGACCGGGTCGGGACGACCTCGAGGTGGGTCCGCTTCGGCTCCTCCACCGGTGCGGGGAGGGCGCCGCCGCGCCAGAGCGCCGCGGGGCGCAGTGTCGCGGGACGTCTGCGCCCGGTGACCGGGGCCGCCTCTGCCAGATTGCCGCTCACGACCGCCTCCTCGTCTCGTCTTTGCTGTGGGATGCGCCGCTCGCCGGGCGCACCCGCTCGGCCGCCCGCAGGCGCACCGGGGTGGCCCTCGGGTTGGCGGCCTTCTCGTCGTCGTCGGCCAGTTCCGCACCGCGGATGAGGAGCTTGAGCTCCGGCCGGTGCTCGGGGAGTTCGACGGGCAACCCCGCGGGAGCACTCGACGTGGAGCGGGCCTGCAGCTCGCGCTTCACGATGCGGTCCTCGAGCGACTGATACGCCTCCACGACGATGCGCCCGCCCACCGACAGGGAGTCGATGGCCGCAGGGATCGCCCGCTGCAGCACCGCCAGCTCCTGGTTGACCTCGATGCGCAGAGCCTGGAAGACGCGCTTGGCGGGATGCCCCTGCCGCTGCAGGGCCACCGGAGTCGCCTTGATGATGAGGTCGACCAGCTGTCCGGAGCGCACCAGAGGCTCGCGCTCGCGCGACTCCACGATCCGGGAGGCGTAGCGGCCCGCGAGCTTCTCTTCGCCGTACTCGCGGAAGATGCGCCGCAGGTCGGCCTCGGAGTACTCCGCCAGGACCGTCGCGGCGGTGAGCTCGCTCGTGCGGTCCATCCGCATGTCGAGCGGCGCGTCCTTCGAATAGGAGAAGCCGCGCTCCACCCGGTCGAGCTGGAGGGAGGAGACGCCGAGGTCGAACAGCACGCCGTCGACCGCCTCGAAGCCGAGCCCCTCGATGGCCTCGCGGATGCCGTCGTACACCGTGTGGACGAGGTGCACGCGGTCACCGAAACGCTCCAGGCGCTCCCCCGCGATCGCCAGCGCCTCGGGGTCGCGGTCGAGCCCGACCAGCGTGACGTCCGGGAAGCGCTCGAGGATGCCGGCGGAGTGGCCGCCCATCCCGAGCGTCGCGTCGACGAAGACGGCGCCGGGCCGCGTCAGCGCGGGGCCGAGCAGCTCGATGCAGCGCTCCAGGAGGACCGGAGTGTGGATGCGGGAGTTGTCGTCGGAGTCGGTCATGGTCGTTCGGGACGAGTCGCCTGCCCCTGATCCCGGATCCCCATCCATTCCGACCTGGCACCGGGGAAGTGGTGTCAGGGCGTATGGCTGGGAGTCCGGCGCCAGGGACGCGGGCTCAGAAGAGTCCCGGGATCACCTCCTCCTCCGTGTTGGCGAATGCTGCTTCCTGCTCGGCCAGGTAGGTCTCCCAGGCCTGGGCGTCCCAGATCTCCGCGCGGCTGCCGGCGCCGATCACGACGAGGTCGCGATCGAGTCCCGCATACGAGCGGAGCGCGGACGGGATGGTCACCCGGTTCTGCTTGTCCGGGACCTCTGCGCTCGCCCCCGAGAGGAAGACGCGCAGATAGTCACGGGCCTGCTTGCTCGTCACCGGCGCCTGGCGGATCTTCTCGTGGAGCGATTCGAACTCGCGCTGCGAGAAGACGTAGACGCAGTGCTCCTGGCCACGGGTGAGGACGAGGCCGGACGCGAGCTCATCCCGGAATTTCGCCGGCAGGATGATGCGCCCCTTCTCGTCCAGCTTGGGGGCATGCGTACCGAGGAACATCGGCTGCCACCCCCACTCTCCCGGCCCAGGTTGCGGTGTGGCTCCACTTTACTCCACTTCCATCCACAAAATCTCGCATTGAGGACAGATTGCCCCGAAGTGGGTACGTCAAGGCCCGGAAAGACGCGGAACTCGCGGGTGGAGGAAAGTGGAGCGATCAGGCGGCTCCTGGAGCAACAAAAAAGGGCCGATCAGAAGATCGGCCCTTCGTCGAAGAACGTGTGGAGCGGAGTGGAGGGTTAGCCCTCGCCGCCGTCGTTGCGCTTGTCCCAGCGGTCGTTCATGCGGTCCATGAAGCCTGTCTGACCGCCGCGCGCCTTCGCCTTCTTCGGCTCGGCGGCGCCCGGCTCGACCGCGACGCGCTTACCCGGCGCGATGGACACGAGGACGCCCGCGAACATCACGACGAAGCCCAGGATCCCGACGATCGGCTGCTGGTAGTAGACCCCGGCGATCAGTACGCCGACGCCCACGACGGCGAGCAGGATGCCGAGCACGATCGACCGGTAGGCGGGACGTGCCCGCTTGCCCCCGACCTTCGCGACGAAATCTGCGTCGTTCTGATAGAGACTGCGTTCCATCTCTTCGAGGAGGCGCTGCTCGTGTTCCGAAAGCGGCATCCGATTCCCCCTCTTTCTCGCGGGTTCGAGGCTTCAGTGAGGTCGATTCTAGACCTCACGTGTCTGGCTAGGCTAGGCGTGTGTCTGAAAGCATCCGATTCGTCGACCTCATCCAGTCAAGAATCGATGGATTCTTCGATGCGCGTGCCTCCATTCTCGTCTCGATCGCCGACGAGCTCTCTCCCGTAGCGGCGTTCTCAAGGGAATTTCTCAGCGGCGGCAAGCGCTTCCGCGCCCTGTTCTGCTTCTGGGGATGGCAGGCCGTCCGCACCGCAGGAGACGAGGGCGACGACGGGTCGGACAGTGGCGCCGTCACGGCCGGCGGCGCCCTCGATGCCGTGGTCTCCGTCGCCAGCGCGCTCGAGCTGTTCCACGCCGCAGCGCTCGTCCACGACGACCTCATCGACAACTCGGACACCCGGCGCGGCAAGCCGGCCGCCCACAAGCGCTTCGAGCACCTCCACGAGAACGAGGGATGGGGCGGTTCCGGCGCCACGTTCGGCACGGGCGCGGCGACCCTCCTGGGCGACCTGCTGCTCATCCTCAGCGACGAGCTGTTCGACGAGGGGCTCACCCAGCTGGTGAGCGCACCGGCCCGGCGGGCGACGCGGGCGGAGTTCAACCGGATGCGGATCGACGTCACGGCGGGCCAGTACCTCGACATCTTCGAGGAGATCGGCTGGTCCGGCCGCCCCGACTCGGAGCAGCTGGAGCGCGCCGAGCGCGTCATCGTCTACAAGTCGGCCAAGTACTCGATTGAGTCCCCTCTGCTCATCGGCGCGAGCCTGGCGGGAGCGACCGTCGGCCAGCTGGAGTCGCTCCGGGCGTTCGGACTCCCCCTCGGCATCGCCTACCAGCTGCGCGACGACCTGCTCGGCGTCTTCGGAGACGCCGACGTGACGGGGAAGCCCAGCGGAGACGACCTCCGCGAGGGCAAGCGGACCGTCCTCATCGCGCTCACGCGCCAGTCCATCCCTTCGGGCGCGCGTGCTGCCCTGGACGAACTGCTCGGCGACCCCGAGCTCACGCCGGAGCAGATCAGGACGATGCAGCTGACCATCCGGGAGTCCGGGGCCGTCGACACGGTGGAGCGGATGATCGCCGACAACGTCGCGCGCGCCATCGAGGCGTTGGATGCGGCGCCCCTCGGGGCGGCGGCGAAGGGGCAGCTCCGCGAGCTCGCGGTCGCGGTCACGCGCCGGAGCGCGTAGGCCCCATCCCTGAGCCGGGAGCGATTCAGGCCAGCGCTTGGGCCACGCGGCGCACCTCGGCCTTGCGGCCGGCACGCAGAGCCTCGATCGGCGATGTGCCGAGGCTCTCCTCCTCCGTCAGCAGCCAATCCACCGACTCGTCGTCGCTGAAGCCGTCGTCCGCCAGGACGATCAGGGTTCCCCGCAGCTCGCTGAGCGGCTGGCCGTCCTTGAGGAAGGACGCGGGCACCTTGAGCACGCCGTCGACGCGCTTGGCTCCCAGGTGGCGGTCCTCGATGAGCCGACGGACGCGGCTCACGCTCAGTCCCATCAGCTCGACGAGGTCGGGTACGGTCAACCACTCGGTGGTCTGGACGTGCTCGGTCACCCCACAAGCGTGCCACGGATTGGCGTCCGGCGAGAAGCGGGAGTAATTGTTACGATCATGTAAACCCGTGTCACATCCGTCACTCCTGTTGACTCCTCTCTCCTTGTGTGTCAGCGTGATGGGCGACGTGTCACTCGAAGAGGGGGTCACATGGCTCTGGCAGACACCGGCAGATCGCGCAGCATCCTGGGCACCGTCCCGATCGCGGTCGCGAGCTCGCTCGCGGTGACCCTGAACCTGGTCACGCCCGCACAGGCGGCGCCCCAGGAGGACCGCGCGACCGACGACTCCGGAGACACCGGCGAGATCAGTCCTCTCGAGCGCGCGGCGCTCGGCAGCACCATCGGGATGACGCCCAGCGGATCGACGTCGAGTACGTCCGCTCCGCTCACCTCCGTCGCGGCAGCACCTGCGACCTACCGCGTGCAGTCGGGCGACACCATCTCCGGCATCGCGGCCCGTTTCGGACTCTCGACCGCGGCCGTCCTCGCGATGAACGGCCTCAGCTGGAAGAGCCTGATCTTCCCGGGCCAGGTGCTCGCCCTCGCGCAGGCCGCACCCGCGGCCGCGCCGGCCCCGGCTCCCGCGGCTCCCGCGCCGGCTCCCGCTGCCACGGTGTACTCCGTGGTGCGCGGCGACACGATCAGCGGCATCGCCGGCCGTTTCGGCGTCACCACCCGCGCGGTGCTGGCTGCGAACGGCCTGAGCACCTCCAGCCTGATCTTCCCCGGCCAGAAGATCCGCATCCCGGGCATGACCACCGCCGCGCTCAACGCACCCGCACCGGCGCCCGTCGCCGCTCCGGCCCCCGTCGCCGCGCCGGCACCGCTGCCGACCGCGTCCGCCGGTCAGGTGGTCGCCCTCACCGACGAGATGCGCGCGAATGCCCAGCTGATCATCCGCATCGGCCGCCAGCAGGGCGTCCCGGACCAGGGCATCGTCGTCGCCCTCGCCGCGGCCGCACAGGAATCCGGCCTCCGCAATGTCCGCTATGGCGACCGCGACTCCCTCGGGCTGTTCCAGCAGCGGCCGAGCACCGGATGGGGCACGCCGGAGCAGGTGCTCGACCCGACGCGCGCGACGCTCGCCTTCTACGGCGGAGCGGGGAACCCCAACGCCGGCCGCACCCGTGGCCTCCTCGACATCCCCGGATGGACGCGGATGAGCGTGACGCAGGCCGCGCAGGCCGTGCAGATCTCGGCGTTCCCCGACGCCTACGCCAAGTGGGAGACGTCGGCGCGCACCTGGCTGGCCCAGCTCGGCTGAGCCGGAATGTCACAGCCCGATCACAGCCACCGCGTCCACCGGTGTTTTGCAGGGTTCTCGCCCGGCTCGTTCCCTAGACTCGATCCGTGACCACGAGCCAGACCGACCCGATGATCGGCCGTCTCATCGACGGCCGCTATCAGGTGCGCTCGCGGATCGCCCGAGGCGGCATGGCCACGGTGTACCTCGCGACCGACCTGCGCCTCGAGCGCCGCGTCGCGATCAAGATCATGCACGGCCACCTCGCCGACGACTCCACGTTCAAGAGCCGCTTCGTGCAGGAGGCCCGCTCGGCGGCGCGGCTCGCACATCCCAACGTGGTCAACGTCTTCGATCAGGGCCAGGACTCCGACATGGCCTACCTGGTCATGGAGTATCTGCCCGGCATCACCCTGCGCGACCTGCTCAAGGACTACGGCAAGCTGACGCCCGAGCAGACCATCGACATCATGGAGGCGGTGCTCTCCGGCCTCGCCGCGGCGCACAAGGCGGGCATCGTCCACCGCGACCTCAAGCCGGAGAACGTGCTGCTCGCCGACGACGGGCGCATCAAGATCGGCGACTTCGGGCTCGCCCGTGCGGCCAGCGCCAACACGGCCACCGGCCAGGCGCTGCTCGGCACGATCGCGTACCTCTCCCCCGAGCTCGTCACCCGCGGCGTCGCCGACGCCCGCAGCGACATCTACGCGCTCGGCATCATGATGTACGAGATGCTCACCGGCCAGCAGCCGTTCCAGGGCGAGCAGCCTATGCAGATCGCCTACCAGCACGCGAACGACGCCGTGCCCGCGCCGAGCAGCAAGAACCCGGCCGTGCCCGCAGAGCTGGATGAGCTCGTCCTCTGGGCGACGGAGAAGGACCCGGACCGACGGCCGCGCGACGCGCGAGAGATGCTCGACCGCCTGCTGGAGGCCGAGAAGGCGCTCCGCGGCGAGGCCGTTCTGCAGCCGACGATGGTGCTGCCGCCGGCGTACGAGATCGACCAGGGCGACACCCAGATCATCAACCCGGCGATCCGCCAGCAGGTCGCGTCCAGCACGCCGGCCGCGGCGACGACCCTGACCGCCGCCGCCGCCAAGCGCCGTTCGAAGGGCTGGTGGCTGTTCGCGCTCGTCCTCGTGCTCGCCGGCGTCGCGGCCGGCACCGGCTGGTACTTCGGGGCGGGCCCTGGTTCGCTGGTCGCCATCCCGAACGTCGTCAACAAGGCGCCGGATGCGGCGGTGTCGCAGCTGCAGAAGCTCGGCTTCAAGACGGCGCAGGCGCCCGAGTACAGCACGACCGTCGCGGCTGGGATGGTGTCGAGCACCGACCCAGGAGCCGGCGTGCCCGCGGGGCGCGGCAGCACGGTGACGCTGCGCGTCTCGCAGGGGCCGAAGCCCGTGACCATCCCGCCGCTCGCGGGCACGACGATCGACACAGCCAAGAGCGCTATCACCGGCGTCGGGGCGAAGGTCGGCACGGTCGCCGAACAGTTCGACGCCAAGGTGCCCGCCAACACCGTCATCTCGGCGACCCGCGCCGACAACGGCGCGGATATCTCCGGCGGCGGCAGCTACTTCGAGGCCGCGTCGGTGAACCTCGTCGTGTCGGTCGGTGCCATCCCGGATGTCGCCGGCAAGTCCGTGGAGGACGCCACGGCCACCCTGAGCAAGGTCAAGCTCCTCACCTCCGCCGGCCCGCAGAGCTACAGCGACACGGTCGAGGAGGGCGACGTGATCTCCGCGCAGCCGCAGCACGAGCCCGTGCGCCCCGGCGACACGCTGCTGCTGGAGACGTCGAAGGGGCCGGAGCCCGTCACCATCCCGGATGTCGCCGGCAAGACCTGGGATGTGGCCAAGAAGGCGCTCACCGACGCCGGCTTCAAGCTCAAGTACAGCGCCATCGCCGACGTCGCGCCGAGCGCGTTCGTCGTGTCGAAGGTGTCGCCGGCCGGCGGGACCCAGGCGCCCAAGGGCTCCACCATCACGGTCAACTTCGCCGGCTTCTGAGCCCGCGGTCGGAGCGAGCGCGTCGGCGCGCCGACGCACGAGCCGGACGTCGGCGCGCCGACGTCCGGGCCGCGCGGAACGCGTATGCAATGTCGCATAGATAGGTAGAATTTCTCGTACCAACGATGGATGTCAATCCATCCGGCGAAGGACGCAATCGTGTCTCAGGTCCGGTGTACTCGAAGGAACGGCAAAAACGCGGCCGAACGCCCGCGAACCGCCTCCCTTCCGTGAACAAAGGACCCACACATGACCACTCACCGATCGAGTCGCCGCACCGGCGGCCTGGCAGCGTGCATTGCCGCGGTCGCCGTCGTCGCCACGGGGCTGTCCGGCTGCGCGACCGCATCGACGCCCGCGACAGAACTCACCCGAGAAAAGAGTCCGCTCTTCGCCATTCTCGGCCCTCTGAGCGGTCCGACGGGCGACGACGGCAGACGCGAGTTGGAGCGAAAGGTCGAGAACCTGATCGCGAAGTGCATGACCGACCAGGGCTTCGAATACACCCCCACCGACAACTCCGCCGCTGCGCCTGCGGAAGACGACGGGGAGAGCCGGGAGAGCGAGGACTGGATCTCGAAGAACGGCTACGGGATCACGCTCGGTGAGAAAGACGGCGCCGCCGCCGACCCCAATGAGGACTACGTCGCGTCGCTGTCCGACACACAACAGGCGGCGTATTACGAAGCTCTTCACGGGAGTGTCGCGGAAACCGAGGAAGGGGCCACCAACGCCAGCAAGCCGTTCGACCCGAAAACGGCGGGGTGCTGGAACACGGCCTACCGGGAAGCGAACGGCGGGAAGGGTGACTTCTGGGAGGACAAGAAGTACGCCCAACTCCTGGAGTCGATGTCTGAGCTGACGACGAAGGCCGAGAAGCAGCCTGCTGTCAAAGCCGCGACGGCTACCTGGGCCAGTTGCATGGCGGATGCGGGATTCTCGACGATGAAGAAGAAGTCGGATGCCCTCGAACTCGCATCCCAGAAGCACGGAGACCTCTACAACGCCACGGACGGCGAGGTGAACAGCGCAGAATCCGTCGACCCCTCGAAAGCGGACCTGGCGAAATTCCGCGAATGGGAAATCGACATCGCGCTTGCCGACTTCCGCTGCGACAAGAAGTCCGACCTCACCCAGGTCGCGCTGAAGGCGCAATTCGAACTGGAAGAGAAGTTCATCGCGGACCATCGCGAGGAACTGGACCAGCTTGTCGACGCGTATGGCAACAGGAAATGACCCGGCGCGACCGCCAGCCCGTCGCGGTCGCGGGGTGGTCGCGGGTGATCCGCGGGAACCGTCCGATCTGGGGCGTAGCGGCCGCCTCGGTCGCGTGCCTTCTTGCCGGGTACGTCGGTGGGGGCGCACTCTCCTCGGCGGGTGCGGAGCCTTCCGTTGACGGAGGGCCGGTCACCGTCCCCGTCGAGTCACGGGTGCTCACGAATACCGTGAAGCTCCGCGGTGACGCAACATTCGACGACGCGATCGAACTGACCGTCGCCGCCGGAGAACTGGACGGCGCGGCCGTTGTCACGGGCGCCGTCCCCGATGTCGGCGCCACCCTCAACGCGCTCAGTGTCGCCCTCGAAGTCGCGGGACGCCCGGTAATCGTCCTTCCGGGTGCGCTGCCCGCATACCGAACGGTGCGCGCGGGGAATTCGGGCCCGGACGTCGTCCAGGTGAAGGAGGCGCTCCGCGCATCCGGATTCGATCCCGGGAGCTCGGACACGTACGATGCGGCGACAGCCGCTGCCGTCGCGGCCATGTATGAGAAGGCGGGATATGCCGCCCCCGCAGTCGACTCTGCGGCCGCGAGCGCGCTCGAGGCAGCAGAAGGCGCAGTGGCGGAAGCGGCAAAGGCACTCGCTGCAGCGCAGCGCGAACTCGCCGCTGCGGCTAAAGGACCGGACCAGGCTCGGCGCGTCGAACTCGACAATGCAGTCAAGGAAGCGCAGCGAGAGCTCGCTGCGGCGCGGAGCGCAGGCGAGCCCGCTGCCATTGACCGCGCTGAAGACGCGGTGGTCCTCGCCCAGACGCAGCGGGATGTCGCACTAGCTGCGCCCGACACCGCTTCCGAAGCAGCCGCGGTCGCTGCTGCTCGAACGGAGCTGTCGGCCTCCCAAACCGCCCTCGAGACAGCACGCCAGGCCGCCATCACCCCTCTCCCCGCCAACGAGGTGCAATTCCTTCCGACCCTTCCGCGCCGCGTCGACGAAGTGCGAACCGAGCGCGGGAAGACCCTCGACGGCGCGGCTCTCGTCGTCTCCGGCGCGACGCTGTCGATCACCGCGGAAGCCGGTTCCGCCGACGCCAAACTCCTGCGGGCCGGCCAGAAGGCGACCGTCGAACTGGCGGACGGGTCGGAGACGGATGCGGCGGTCGGCACAGTCACCCCGCAGACAGCCAAGGACGGCGATAAAAACAAGACCGGAGCCCGTTGGGATGTGACGCTCGCCTTGACTTCTCCCCGTCCGCAACAGATCGAGCAACTGCGCGGGCAGAGCGTCCGGGTCGACATCCCGGTCTCGGCGACGGACGGCAAGGTACTCGTTGTTCCGGCCGCCGCGCTTTCAGCCGGACCGGGAGGCGAGACCCGAATCGAAATTGCAACGGGCCGCGAGACCCGTGTCGTACCAGTCGAGACCGGCCTCGCGGCCGAGGGACTCGTCGAGATCAGCGGAAAGATCACGGCGGCCGACCGCGTGGTGGTCGGCCGGTGAGCGCGCCCGTGATCGAGCTCGTGGACGTGACGAAATCGTTCCCCGGGCCGCCCGTGGTCACTGCTCTGCATGCTGCCACAATCCGTATCGAGTCCAGCGCCTACGTCTCCATCGTCGGGCCGAGCGGTTCGGGGAAATCGACGCTGCTCAATCTGCTGGGTCTGCTCGATCGACCGACGACGGGCAGTTACCTGTTCGACGGTGTACCAACAACCGATCTGACCGAGAACGGACGTGCCGCCCTTCGCGCGCGCAGCATCGGTTTCGTCTTCCAGTCGTTCCATTTGCTTCCTGAACGGACGGTGCTCGAGAACGTGCTGTTATCAACTTTGTACAGCGGCGTTCCGCGGGAGTCCCGTCTCGAGCGCGCCCTCACCGCGATCGAACAGGTCGGGCTGAGCCACCGCTCCACCTTCACCCCAGCCACGCTCTCGGGCGGTGAGCGGCAACGCGTCGCCGTCGCGCGCGCGATCATCACCTCGCCGAAGGTCCTCCTCGCCGACGAGCCGACCGGAAACCTCGATCAGCAGACGTCACGGCAGGTGATGGAGCTCTTCGAGCAGCTCAATGACGACGGCATGGCGGTCGTCGTCATCACCCACGACGCCGCGGTCGCCCGGCGCGCGACCCGCGTCGTCCATATCGTCGACGGACGGGTGGAGGAGCAATGAGAACGGGAGCGCGGATGGGCACAAAGCGCCGCCGCGCCGATCCCGACCGCTTCACGGTCCAGGATCTCTTCGCCGAGGCGACTCGGGGGCTCACGGGGCATCCGGGACGACTCCTGTTGACAACCGTCGGCACCGTGCTCGGCATCGGTTCACTCGTGGTGACGTACGGTCTGGCTCAGACGACGAACGCCGAGCTGCGGAGGCAGCTCGACCCCTCCCAGGCGACTCACTTCGTCGTCGCGCCCGAAACCGCTCGGGACTCGTCCGGCACCACGCGCCCGACCTCCGTGTTCCCTGTCGATGCTGAAGATCGTATCCTCGCACTGCGCGGCGTCGACGCGGCCGGAGTGCTCACAGAGGTACCGACGGGCGACGCCGCCATCACGACGGTCCCGGTGAACGATCCGTCCGCCCCCGACACCCTGCCTCCGGTGGTATTCGCCGCGAGTCCCGGTCTCTTCGAGGCCGTCGGAGCGCACGTCGGGGCCGGACGTGCATTCGACCACGGCCACCGTTCCCGAAGCGACAGAGTCGCAATCCTCGGGAAGTCAGCGGCGTCCGACCTCGGGGTTTCCCGACTCGACCGGCAGCCCACGGTCTTCATCGATGCCCTTCCGTACACCGTGATCGGGATACTGACGGAGACCCAACAGCGGCGTGACATGCTGGGCGGCGTCATCATCCCCGACAGCACGGCGCAGACCGACTTCCGCGCACCTCCCGGCGATGAACTCCACCTGAAGGTGAAGCGCGGTCTCGGCGGGCTCATCCAGCGTCAAGCGCCCATCGCCTTGTCGCCCAATGCACCGGAGGATTTCCGATCGCAGGTTCTCGCGGCCTCCGGTCGCGCGGCCCAAGCGCAGGCTGATACGAACATGGCGTTCCTCGTGCTCGGCATCATCTCGCTGCTCGCGGGCGCTCTCGGCATCATCAACGTGACCATCCTGTCGGTGAAGGAGCGCACCGGCGAGATCGGGCTCCGGCGGGCTCTCGGCGCCACACCACGTAACATCGGCTCTCAGTTCATGGTGGAAACCGGAATCATCGGCATCATGGGAGGACTGGCCGGCACTGCCCTCGGCGTGGTCGCCGTGGTCGCGATCGCGGCGACGCAGGGGTGGAGTCCGGCTCTGGACAACTGGATCGCGCTGGCCGCCCCGGCACTCGGCACTACCATCGGCTTGGCGGCCGGTATCTATCCCGCCCTCCGGGCCGCACGTATCGAGCCGGCCACCGCGCTTCGCGGCGGCACCTAGTCCGTCGCCGATTCTCGATGCCACTCAGCATCGGGACCGGCGACGGACGAGCTGGTATCAGCGACCGGCGGCCGAGAGCTCCTCGGCGACCAGGAAGGCCAGCTCCAGCGACTGCTGGTGGTTCAGGCGCGGGTCGCAGAGCGACTCGTAGCGGGTCGCCAGCGTCTCCTCGTCGATGTGCTCGGAACCGCCCAGGCACTCGGTCACGTCGTCGCCGGTGAGTTCCACGTGGATGCCGCCCGGGTTGGTGCCGGCAGCGCGGTGCGCCTCGAAGAAGCCCTTCACCTCGTCGACGATGTCGTCGAACCGGCGCGTCTTGTAGCCGGTCGGCGTGGTGAGACCGTTGCCGTGCATCGGGTCGGTGACCCAGAGCGGCTTCGCGTCCGACCGCTTGATCGCCTCGAGCAGCGGCGGGAGGGCATCCCGGATCTTGCCGGCGCCCATCCGGGTGATGAAGGTCAGGCGGCCGGGCTCGCGCTCGGGGTCCAGCTTGTCGATCAGGCGCAGCATGTCGTCGCGGGAGGTGGTCGGCCCGAGCTTCACGCCGATCGGGTTGCGCACGCGGGACAGGAAGTCGACGTGCGCGCCGTCGAGCTCGCGCGTCCGCTCGCCGATCCAGACGAAGTGCGCCGACGTGTTGTACGGCGTGCCGGTGCGGGAGTCGATGCGCGTCATCGGCCGCTCGTAGTCCATGAGCAGCGCCTCGTGGCTGGAGTAGAACTCCACCCGCGTGAGCTCGTCGAAGTCGGCGCCCGCGGCCTCCATGAACTTGATGGCGCGGTCGATCTCGCGGGCGAGGCCCTCGTAGCGCTGGTTGGCCGGGTTCGCGGCGAAGCCGCGGTTCCAGCTGTGCACCTGGCGCAGGTCGGCGAACCCACCCTGGGTGAAGGCGCGGATGAGGTTCAGCGTGGATGCGGCGGTGTGGTACCCCTGCACCAGCCGGCGCGGATCGGCCTGGCGCGACTCGGGCGTGAAGTCGTAGCCGTTGACGATGTCGCCGCGGTAGGCGGGCAGCGTGACGCCGTTGCGCGTCTCCGTGTCGCTGGAGCGCGGCTTGGCGAACTGCCCGGCCATGCGGCCCATCTTGATGACGGGCACGGAGGCGCCGTAGGTGAGAACGACGGCCATCTGCAGCACCGTCTTGACGCGGTTGCGGATGGCGTCGGCGGTCGCTCCGGCGAACGTCTCGGCGCAGTCGCCGCCCTGCAGCAGGAATGCCTTGCCCTCGGCTGCCCGGGCCAGCCGCGTCCGCAGCTGGTCGACCTCGCCGGCGAACACCAGCGGCGGAAGGGTGGCGATCTCGGCGGACGCGGCAGCCGCGGCCTCCGGGTCCGGCCAGGCCGGCTGCTGCTTGATCGGGAGCGTGCGCCAATACTCCAGGCCCTCGATCACGGACTCGTCAGGTCGCACGACGGGCTCTGTGGTCTGTAGCACTGGTCTTCCGCTCACTCGGGGTTTGGATGGGATATCCGAGCCTATCGCGAAAGCCGATGCGGCCGTCCTACTGTGACAGCGTCGCCCGCTTCTCCTTGACCGTGCTGGCGTAGACATCGACGTATTCCTGGTCGCCGAGGCGCTGCAGCTCGTACATGATCTCGTCGGTGACGGAGCGCAGGATGAAGCGGTCGCCCTCCATCCCGTCGAACCGGGAGAAGTCGAGCGGCTCCCCCACGATGATGCCGATGCGCCCGATCTTCGGGAGTCGCTTGCCGATCGGCATGATCTTTGCCGTATCCACCATCGCGACGGGGACGACCGGGACGCCGGCCTCCAGGATCATCCGCGCGACGCCCGTTCGGCCGCGGTACAGCTTGCCGTCCGGGCTGCGAGTGCCCTCCGGGTAGATGCCGAGGATCTCGCCACGAGCGAGTACGGCGAGCCCGGTGTTGAGCGACGCCTCCGACGCCTTGCCGCCCGAGCGGTCGATGGGCAGCTGGCCGGTGGCGTTCATGAACGCCTTGGTCGCCCATCCCTTCAGGCCCCTGCGGGTGAAGTAGTCGCTCTTGGCGAGGAAGGACACGTGCCGGTCGACCTCGAGCGGCAGGAAGATCGAGTCGATGAACGACAGATGGTTGCTCGCGAGGATGACCGGTCCGTCGGTGGGGATGTTCTCGAGGCCGACGACCCACGGCCGGAAGATACCGCGCAGCAGCGGTCCCACGATCACGTACTTCATCAGCCAGTAGAACATCGAACCGAAGCCTATCCCCGCGCTGCCCCTAGAGCGAGGATGCGTGCAGTCGCGCCAGGTCGGCCGCTCCGACCACCCCGGCGTCGTTCACCAGCTCGGCGATCGCGAACTCGGGCTCCGGGTGGAAGCCGCGGGCGGGCAGGTTCTCCAGATACGCCAGCCGAATGGGCTCCAGCAGCAGCTCGCCGGCCTGGGCGACGCCGCCGCCGAAGACGAAGAGCTGCGGGTCGAGGATGGCTCCGAGGCTCGCGCACGCCTGCCCGAGCCAGTCGCCGAGCTGGCGGAGAGCGGCGAGCGCGCCCGGGTCGCCCGCGGTGATCAGGGCGCTGATGTCGTTCCCGGTGAGCGCGCCGGTCCGGCTGCGCACATCCGCGAGTCCCTGGCCGATCCCACCCGCATCCGCGAGCTCGTTCGCCATGCGCTGCAGGGCACGGCCGGAGCCGTACTGCTCGATGCAGCCGTGCGCGCCGCAGCCGCAGGGAAGCCCGCCGGGCACGACGCGCATATGGCCGATCTCGGCTCCCGCGCCGAAGCCGCCGCGGAACAGGCGGTCGTTGCTGACGATCGCACCCCCCACACCGGTTCCGATGGTGAGGACCACCATGTCGGAGACCAGCCGGCCCGCGCCGTAGCGGAACTCCGCCCAGCCGGCCGCATTGGCGTCGTTCTCGATGATCACCGGGATGTCGAGACGCTCCTCGAGCTTCTCCCGGAAGGGCTCGTGGCGCCAGTTGATGTTCGGCGCGTAGTAGACGGTCGACTGAGCGGCGTCGATGAAGCCGGCGGCGGCGACTCCCGCACCGGCGATCTCCTCGGGGCCGTCGCTGAGGCGCTGGATCATCGCGACGACCGCGTTCTCGATCTCCTCCGGACGCGTCGCGTCGGTGGGGACGCGATCCTCCCGGACGATCGTCCCGAGCTCGTCGACGAGGGCTCCGGCGATCTTGGTCCCTCCGATGTCGATGCCGATGGCGTGCACGTGGGGCCTTCCTGGAGGGATGGTGAGAGGGAGGGTCGGTCGGGCCGGGTCTCGGGCGAGCCGTGGCGGGACCATCTAGAGTGTAATCAACCGAATCGCCCCGAGCCATTCGGCCGCACGCCCGCCCACCGGTATCGAGGGAGCTACCGTGAAACAGATCCTTACCCCCGCGATCGTCCCTGCAGACCCGGACGCCAACGCCACCGACCTGCTGGTCGACCGCGTTGCGCAGACGCCGGACCAGCCGCTGTTCAGCCTCCCGGACGGCGACGGCTGGCGCGACATCACGGCGGCGGAGTTCCACCGCCAGGTGATCGCCCTCGCGAAGGGACTGGTCGCCGCGGGCATCGAGCCCGGCGACAAGATCGGGCTGATGTCGAAGACCCGGTACGAGTGGACTCTCATCGACTTCGCCGTGTGGTTCGCCGGCGCGGTGCTCGTTCCGATCTACGAGACGTCCTCCCCCACCCAGATCCAGTGGAACATGTCCGACTCCGGCGCGATGGCGGTGTTCCTGGAGAACGCCGAGATGCACGCGCGCTTCGACGAGGTGCACCCGGAGCTCCCCGACATCCGTACTGTCTGGCAGCTGCACCTCGGCGACCTCGACAAGCTCGCCGCTGCGGGCGTCGACGTGCCCGACGAGGAGATCGAGCGTCGCCGTCGCATCGCCAAGGGCTCCGACATCGGCACACTGATCTACACCTCCGGCTCGACCGGGCGGCCGAAGGGATGCGTCCTCACGCACTCGAACTTCGTCGAGCTCTCGCGCAACTCGGCCGAGGCGCTCAAGCAGGTCGTGCAGCAGCCGGGCGGCGCATCCACTCTGCTCTTCATCACCACCGCGCACGTCTTCGCCCGCTTCATCGCCGTGCTCTGCGTCACCGGCGGCGTGAAGGTCGGCCACCAGGCCGACACCAAGCAGCTGCTGCCTGCGCTGGCGAGCTTCAAGCCGACGTTCCTGCTGGCGGTGCCGCGCGTGTTCGAGAAGGTCTACAACTCGGCAGAGCAGAAGGCGGAGTCCGGTGGCCGCGGCAAGATCTTCCGTGCCGCCGCGGAGGTCGCGGTCGAGCACTCGAAGGCCGTCGAGGCGGGCTCGGTGCCGTTCGGACTGAAGCTCAAGTTCGCCCTCTACGACCGGCTCGTCTATTCGAAGCTCCGCGCCGCGATGGGCGGCCGCGTGAAGTTCGCGGTGTCGGGCTCCGCACCGCTCGGCTCGCACCTCGGCCATTTCTACCACAGCCTCGGCATCAAGGTCCTGGAGGGATACGGGCTCACCGAGACCACGGCGCCCGCGACCGTGAACCGGCCGGACACGTTCCGGATCGGCACGGTCGGACCGGCGCTCCCGGGCGTCGACCTGCGTCTCGCCGACGACGGCGAGATCGAGGTGCGCGGCATCAACGTCTTCAAGGAGTACTGGAAGAACCCGGAGGCGACGGCTGCGGCGTTCGACGACGGCTGGTTCAAGACCGGCGACCTCGGTTCGTTCGACGAGGACGGCTTCCTCACGATCACGGGACGCAAGAAGGAGATCATCGTCACGGCCGGTGGCAAGAACGTTTCCCCCGCCGCGCTCGAGGACCCCATCCGCTCGAACCCGCTCGTGAGCCAGGTGATCGTGGTGGGCGACCAGAAGCCGTTCATCTCCGCCCTCATCACCCTCGACACCGAGATGCTGCCCACGTGGCTCGCCAACAACGGCGAGGACAAGGACATGACCCTCGCCGAGGCGTCGGTCAACCCGGCCGTCCACGCCGAGATCCAGCGCGCCATCGACCACGCCAACGCCGGTGTCTCGCGCGCCGAGAGCGTCCGCAAGTTCGTGGTGCTCGCGACGGAGCTGAGCGAGGCGAGCGGCCACCTGACGCCCAAGATGAGCATCAAGCGCAACGTCATCCTCGCCGACTTCGCCGACGTGATCGACGGCATCTACAGCGACAACCCCCGCACCGAGGGCTTCTCCCTGGCCCACTGACCCCTCGTCTCGTTCACGATTTGCGCCAAATCTCGGGTTTCGGCGTCGCAATACCGAGATTTGGCGCAAATCGCTGGAGGCGCTCGACGAACGCGGAGCGGTCGGCGAAGAGGTCGTCGGCGGTGACCCTGAGCACCCGCCAGCCTGCCGCCACGAGAAGGTCGTGACGTTTGATGTCGAGGAACCACTGGCGCCTCTCGACCCGGTGTCCGTCTCCGTCGTACTCAAACGCGATGCGCTGGTCGGGAAGCGCAAGGTCCGGGTGCAGGACCCGGCCGTCGGCGACCAGGACGGACTCGTTCACCCTGAGGCCCGTGATGCCGAGCTCCTCCAGGAACAGGCGCAGCAAGCTCTCCGGGCGGGAGTCGGTTCCGAACCGGATGCGGGACAGAGCCCAGGCTCGGGCCTTGCCTCCTTTCGTCCGGCGAACGCGGGCGGATGTCTCCGCCAATTGATCGATCGTGACGAACGGAGGGCGGTTTCGCGCGCCGACGAGATGATCGCCGGCAGCGACGAGATCGCTCGGCCCGAGCATCCCGGAGAGCTGGCACCAAACATGAGCGGGCATGGACACCGGAAGGCCGCTGACGTCCATCCCTTCGATCGCTCGCAGACTGTGCCCGGTCACCCCTCGACCGTGCGGGGCTGTGCGTGGAGAGAGCACCGACACGTGCAAGGGGCGACGAGGCGCATCAGCCGGCAACGGGATGCTGAGGAGTTCAGCGGCCGTAGTGTGACTGAAGAACGCATGCATCGGCATGACGCGCAGGTACGCCCGACACAGCTCCTGCAGCTCACCTGGACCGTACGACAGATTCACGCCGTGAAACGGATGGTGGATGTCGCCGGCGCGCAAGCGCAACGCGTCGACGCCGTGCCGCTGTGCCTGCGACAGAGTGAAAGGGACACCGACGAGCGGTCGTGGGAGGGGTGGTGGGGTTCGCATCCCGTCATCATGGCGAACACGCCCGCCGCAGGACCCTGCAGCCCGCCGATCTGTGGACAGCGCGCGTTCTCCACAGCCGCGCCGCCGATTGAGATTTGCGCCAAATCGCGGTTTTGACGCCCCCATAACCGAGATTTGGCGCAAATCTCAGGAAGGGCGGATGCGACGGCGGGTCAGACCTCGTCGCGCCAGGAGTGCGTGGGGGCGTAGCCGAGGATGCGGCGGGCCTTGTCGATCGACAGGAGGGTGTCGTTGACGCCGAGCTCGCGCTTCAGCGGCACACCGGGGAACACCTCGGCGACGAGCTCGTCGTTGGGGCGGCTCATTACGGTGTCAGCGGCGGCGATGATGAAGCGGTCGAAACCGGTCGTGTCCCACTCCAGCGCGCGGCGGATGGCCTGGGCGCCGTCCCGCGCGTCGATGTAGCCCCACAGGTTCCACTTGCGCGCCCACGGGTCGTCGTCGAACGCCGGGAACGCCGCGTAGTCCTCCGGGTCCATCACGTTCGAGAAGCGCAGCGCCACGATCTTCAGCGCCGGATCCCAGCGCACCAGCTCGATCGCCATCTGCTCCTCGAGGTGCTTCACCAGCGAGTAGGTGCTCTCCGGCCGGGCCGGGTAGTCCTCGTCGACGGGGATGTACGGCGGCGGCACGTCGAACGGCAGTCCCAGCACGGTCTCGCTCGACGCGTAGACGACATTCCGGATGCCTGCGCGGCGCGCGGCCTGGAACACGTTGTACGTGACCCGGATGTTGTTGTGGAAGGTCGCGACATCGCTCAGGATGCCGGGCGCCGGGATGGCCGCCAGGTGCACGATCGCGTCGAAGCCGTCGTGCTTGTCGTTGACGCCGAAGATCGCATCCACCGTCTGCCCGTAGTCGGTGAGGTCGACGCGGACGAAACCAGGCCCACGCTCCCCCGCCGCGTCGAGGGAGACGACGACGTCTCCCGACTTCCGCAGCTCGCGCACGACAGTGCGTCCGAGCTTGCCCGATCCTCCGGTGACCGCGATTCGCATGCGGCCAGTCTACGAGTGCAGCAGGTCGTGGGACGTCAGAACCAGTCCGACTCGCGGACCTGCTTCATCGCCTCGCGACGGCTCTCCTTGTCCAGCCGGTCGAGGTAGAGCTTGCCGTCGAGGTGGTCGGTCTCGTGCTGCAGGGCCTGCGCGAGCACACCGGTGCCCGAGACCTCGATCTCGTTGCCGTCGAGGTCGATGCCCGTCACCCGGGCGAACGGGTAGCGCAGCGTCTTGAACCAGAGACCGGGCACCGAGAGGCAGCCCTCGTCCATCAGCTCCGGCTCCCCCGACACCTCGACGAGCACGGGATTGATGACGTACCCGACCTTCCCGTCGACGTTGTAGCTGAACGCGCGCTCGTTGACGCCGATCTGCGGGGCTGCGACGCCGGCGCGGCCCGGCGGGAGCACGCTGTCCACCAGGTCCTCGACCAGCCCGCGCACGCCGTCGTCGATCTCGCCGATCGGATCGGACGGGGTCTTCAGGACGGGGTCGCCGAACAGGCGGATCTGACGCTCGGTCACAGGTACTCCTCGGTGGATCGGGCGGACGGTCGGGATGCTCAGTCGCGCTCCGCGGGCAGGCCCTCGACGACGAGAGCGGCCAGCGTGCGGGCAGAGAGGCGGGTAAGCGGCTTGAGGTCCTTCCACGACACCACCGAGCCGGCGGCCAGCTGCGGGTCGTACGGGACACGGACGATCTCGCGGACGCGTGAGCGGAAGTGCGCCTCGATCTCCTCCAGCTTCACCAGGTTCGTGGCGTGCGTGGCGGTGTTCAGCGCGACGACGGCGTTGCGGACGAGTTCGCCGTAGCCGTTCGCCTCCAGCCAGGTGAGCGTCTCGGAGGCCAGGCGCGCCTCATCCACACTGCCGCCGGACACGATGACGAGCGAATCCGCCCGCTGCAGGGTCGCGCGCATGACCGAGTGGACGATGCCGGTTCCGCAGTCGGTGAGCACGATCGAGTAGAACCGTGCGGAGAGGTCGGCGACGACGTTGTAGTCGTTCTCGTCGAACGCCTCCGAGAGCATGGGGTCGGTGTCGGACGCGAGGATATCGAGCCGCGTCTCGTCGCGCGAGACCAGCGCCGAGAAGTCGGTGAAGCCGCCGATGCTCGCGGCCTTGTGCACCACGTCCCGCACGGTCGAACGCGTCTGGCGCGGAACCCGCTCCGACAGCGTCCCGCGGTCCGGGTTCGCGTCGATCGCGATGATGCGGTCCTCGCGGGCTGACGCCAGCGCCATCCCGAGCAGCGTGGTGACCGTGGTCTTGCCCACGCCGCCCTTACGGGTCAGCACGGGTACGAAACGTGCGCCGCCCTCGAAGTGCTTCTGGATGCGGTGGTCGAGCTCTTTGCGCGCCCGCACCTTGGCCGAGTCGCCCAGGTTCACGGTGCGGAAGGTGACGTTGTAGACGAAGCGCTGCCACGGTCCCTCCGGGCCGGGACGCGTCTTGCGGTTGACCTCGAGGAGGCGGTCCGCGGTCAGCATCGCCGCCGGCTCGGGCTGTCCGGACTGCTCGCCGCGGAGCCGATCGCGGCGGGAGCCGGCGAACGCATCGGACGCGGGCAGCGGGGGCACGTCGGCGGCGGGTGCCACTGCGCCCTCTGGAGGTTCCGGCGTCGACGCGAGACGCGAGGCGACGATGGCGACCGACATGGTGGTCGGCTCGGCGGGCGACGCGACGAATCCCGGGTCGACCGGTACCTCGTCGATCGCGACGGCGGCCTCGTCCTCCGGGATCTCCCGCGGCGGCGTCGGCGGGAGGTCGACGGCGATGCTCAGCGTCGATTCCACATCCAGCGTCGGCTCGCGCGACGACGTCGGCTCGAACGAGCGCGCGGGCGTCAGCTCGTCATCCGCGGGCACGAGGTCGCGCGGGGCGCGCTCCTCGGGCGCGTCGGCGTCGGACCTGTCAGCCACGTCGTCTCGTCCTCCTTCTGCCGCGGGAGTGTCCCGCCGACTCGTCATTGTAGGCCGCCCCGGGCCGGGGCGGCCGATCAGCGCCCGCTCAGGCCGGCTGGATCACCACGAGCAGGTCGCCCGCGTCGACCTGCTGGGTCTTCGGGATGGCGAGCCGCTCGATGGTCCCGGCGATCGGGGCCGTGATGGCGGCCTCCATCTTCATCGCCTCGATGGAGGCGACCGCCTGGCCCGCTGCGACCGTGTCGCCGGCCGCGACCTGGAGGGTGACGACGCCGGAGAACGGCGCGGCCACCTGGCCCGGTTTCGCGGAATCGGCCTTCTCGGCCGCCTTGGTCTCGACGACGATGCTGCGGTCGCGCACGAACACCGGCCGCAACTGGCCGTTGAGCGTGGTCATGACCGTGCGCATGCCCTTCTCGTCCGCCTCGCCGATGGCCTCCAGACCGACGTACAGGCGCACGCCGCGGCTGAACTCGATGACGTGCTCCGAGCCCTGCTTGAGCCCGTACAGGTAGTCGAGCGTGTCGACGACGGAGAGGTCGCCGAACAGCTCGCGCATCTGCTCGTAGATGCGGGTGGGAGCCGGGAACAGCAGGCGGTTGAGGGTCGCGCGACGCTCCTCGCTCGATCCCTCGAGCGCGCTGCGGTCGTCAGCCGAGAGGTCCTCGACGCCGACCTTGACCGTCTTGCCCGCGAGTACCTTCGTGCGGAACGGCTCCGGCCATCCACCCGGCAGCTCGCCCAGCTCGCCCGCCATGAAGCCGACCACCGAGTCCGGGATGTCGTAGTTCTGGGGGTTCTCGGCGAAGTCGTCCGGGTCGGCCTTGACCGCCGCGAGGTGCAGGGCCAGGTCGCCGACGACCTTCGAGGACGGCGTCACCTTCGGGATGCGGCCCAGGATGCGGTTGGCCGCCGCGTACATGTCCTCGACGAGCTCGAAGTCCTCCGCGAGGCCCAGCGCCTTCGCCTGCTGACGCAGGTTGGAGAGCTGACCGCCGGGGATCTCGTGCTTGTAGACGCGCCCCGTGGGGCCGGGCAGACCCGACTCGAACGGGCGGTAGACCTGGCGGACGGCCTCCCAGTACGGCTCGAGGTCCTCGACTGCGGTGAGGGAGATGCCGGTGTCGCGCTCGGTGTGGGCGAGGGCGGCCACCAGGGCGGAGGCGCTCGGCTGGCTGGTGGTTCCGGCCATGGGGGCGCTGGCCACATCCACCGCGTCCGCACCCGCGCGCGAGGCGGCGAGCAGCGTGGCGAGCTGGCCGCCGGGGGTGTCGTGGGTGTGCACGTGGACCGGGAGGTCGAACCGCTCGCGGAAGGCGGCCACGAGCTTCTCGGCGGCCGACGGACGCAGCAGTCCGGCCATGTCCTTGATGGCGAGGATGTGCGCGCCCGACTCGACGATCTGCTCGGCGAGGCGGAGGTAGTAGTCGAGCGTGTACAGGTCTTCGGCGGGGTCGAGCAGGTCACCGGTGTAGCAGACCGCCACCTCGGCGATCGCCGAGCCCGTTGCGAGCACGGACTCGATGGCCGGGCGCATCTGCGACACGTCGTTGAGGGCGTCGAAGATGCGGAAGATGTCCACACCGGTCGCGGCGGCCTCCTGCACGAAGGCGTCGGTCACCTGCGTCGGGTACGGCGTGTACCCGACGGTGTTGCGACCGCGCAGCAGCATCTGGATGTTGATGTTCGGCAGTGCTTCGCGGAGCGTTGCGAGACGCTCCCACGGGTCCTCGCCGAGGAAACGGAGCGCGACGTCGTAGGTCGCGCCGCCCCAGGCCTCCACTGAGAGGAGCTCCGGCGTCATCCGGGCGACATAGGGGGCGACGGCGACCAGGTCGCGGGTGCGGACGCGCGTTGCCAGCAGCGACTGGTGCGCGTCGCGGAAGGTGGTCTCCGTGACCGCGAGCGCCTTCTGCGCACGCAGGGCCTCCGCGAATCCGGCCGGGCCGAGCTCGAGCAGGCGCTGGCGCGAGCCCGCGGGGGCCGGCGCGCTCAGGTCGATCTTCGGCAGCTTCTCCGCCGGGTCGGCGCTGATCGGGCGCGGGCCGTTGGGCTGGTTCACGGTGACATCGGCGAGCCAGTTGAGCACCTTGGTGCCGCGGTCCTTCGACGCGCGGCCCTTGAACAGCTCCGGGCGCTCCTCGATGAAGGAGGTGGAGACGTTGCCTGCGATGAAGTCCGGGTCCTCCATGACCGCCTGCAGGAACGGGATGTTCGTGGCGACACCGCGCACGCGGAACTCGGCCAGCGCACGGCGGGCGCGCAGCACGGCGGCCGGGAAGTCGCGTCCGCGGCAGATGAGCTTCGCGAGCATGGAGTCGAAGTGCGGGCTGATCTGAGCGCCCGGGTTGATCGTGCCGCCGTCGAGGCGGATGCCCGCACCGCCCGGAGAGCGGTAGGTCGTGATCTTGCCCGTGTCGGGGCGGAAGCCGGCCGTCGGGTCCTCCGTGGTGATGCGGCACTGCAGCGCCGCACCCCGGATCTGGACCGTGTCCTGGCTGAGGCCCAGGTCGGCCAGCGTCTCGCCGGCCGCGATGCGGATCTGCGACTGGACGAGGTCGACGTCGGTGATCTCCTCGGTGACCGTGTGCTCCACCTGGATGCGCGGGTTCATCTCGATGAACACGTGCTGTCCGGCGCGCTCGCCCGCGGTGTCGAGCAGGAACTCCACCGTTCCCGCGTTCTCGTAGCCGATGGAGCGGGCGAACGCGACGGCGTCGCGGTACAGCGCCTGACGGATGTCCTCCGACAGGTTCGGCGCCGGAGCGATCTCGACGACCTTCTGGTGGCGGCGCTGCACCGAGCAGTCGCGCTCGAACAGGTGCATCGTCTCGCCCGTGCCGTCGGCGAGGATCTGCACCTCGATGTGACGCGGGCGGAGCACGGCCTGCTCGAGGAACATCGTGGGGTCGCCGAAGGCGCTGTCCGCCTCGCGCATGGCCTCCTCGAGCGCCGGACGCAGCTCGTCCTTGCTGCTGACGCGGCGCATCCCGCGGCCACCGCCGCCGGCGACCGCCTTCGCGAAGATGGGGAAGCCGATCGCATCGGCGCCCGCGAGAAGCTCGTCGATGTCGCGCGACGGCGGGGTGGACTTGAGGACGGGGACGCCCGCGGCGATCGCGTGCTCCTTCGCCGTGACCTTGTTCCCGGCCATCTCGAGCACGGAGGCGGACGGGCCGATGAAGGTGATGCCGGCGGCGCGAGCCGCCTCGGCCAGGTCCGGGTTCTCGGACAGGAAGCCGTAGCCGGGGTAGATGGCGTCCGCGCCGGACTCCTTCGCGACGCGGATGATCTCGTCCACATCCAGGTAGGCGCGGACCGGGTGGCCCGGCTCGCCGATCTGGTAGGCCTCGTCAGCCTTCAAGCGGTGCATCGAGTTGCGATCTTCGTACGGGAAGACGGCGACCGTTTCGGCGCCGAGCTCGTACGCGGCCCGGAAGGCTCGGATGGCGATTTCACCGCGGTTGGCAACGAGGATCTTTCGGAACATGGGGACCTTTCGAGCAGGGGTCGACACCACACAGCAAACGGTTAGGTTCTCTAAGACTAGTGAAGGTAACGTGGCTCTCGTGCACGTACTCAGCGTTAGCTCCCTCAAGGGCGGTGTCGGAAAGACGACGGTGACGCTCGGTCTGGCGTCGGCGGCGTTCGCGAAGGGCCTCCGGACGCTGGTGGTGGACCTCGATCCGCAATCGGATGTCTCGACCGGCATGGACATCCAGGTCGCCGGTCACCTCAATGTCGCCGATGTGCTCGCGTCGCCCAAGGAGAAGATCGTGCGCGCCGCGATCGCCCCGTCGGGCTGGACGAAGGGCCGTTCCGGCACCATCGACGTCATGATCGGCAGCCCGTCCGCGATCAACTTCGACGGACCGCACCCGAGCATCCGCGACATCTGGAAGCTCGAGGAGGCGCTCGCCAACGTCGAGCACGACTACGAACTGGTCCTCATCGACTGCGCCCCGTCGCTCAACGCGCTCACCCGCACAGCGTGGGCCGCGAGCGACCGGGTGGCCGTCGTGACCGAGCCCGGCCTGTTCTCGGTCGCCGCCGCCGACCGTGCGCTGCGTGCGATCGAGGAGATCCGCCGCGGGCTCTCGCCGCGCCTCCAGCCGCTCGGCATCATCGTGAACCGCGCGCGCGTCCAGTCGCTGGAGCACCAGTTCCGCATCAAGGAGCTGCGCGACATGTTCGGGCCGCTCGTGCTGTCGCCCCAGCTGCCGGAGCGCACGTCCCTGCAGCAGGCGCAGGGCGCGGCGAAGCCGCTGCACGTCTGGCCGGGCGAGAGCGCTCAGGAGATGGCGCACAACTTCGACCTGCTGCTGGAGCGTGTGCTGCGCACCGCCCGCATCGGCGAGTACGCGACCGCCCAGTCCTGAACTCGGGCTCACCCCCGCCGTCGAGTCCGCACAAATTGCACGTTTCCGGCGCCCGGAGCGTGCAATTTTTGCGTACTCGACGGGGGGTGGAGAGCGCGGGGAGTTTAGGAGGCGCGGGTGCGCGCGGCGCGGCGGGCGGCGAGCTCGTCCATGGCGTCGGTCTGCGTGTCCAGCTCGACGAGGCTCGACTCGACCTCGCGCAGCACCTTGCCGACGGCGATGCCGAAGACGCCCTGCCCGCGGCTGACCAGGTCGATGACCTCGTCGTTCGAGGTGCAGAGGTAGACGCTCGCGCCGTCGCTCATCAGCGTCGTCTGGGCGAGGTCGTTCACGCCCGACTCGCGCAGCTGGTTGACCGCCGTGCGGATCTGCTGCAGCGAGATGCCGGTGTCGAGAAGGCGCTTCACCAGCTTGAGGACGAGGATGTCGCGGAAGCCGTACAGGCGCTGCGAACCGGAACCCGCGGCACCGCGGACAGTCGGCTCGACCAGTCCGGTGCGCGCCCAGTAGTCCAGCTGGCGGTACGAGATGCCGGCCGCGCGGGCGGCGACCGCACCGCGGTAACCGTTCACGTCGTCCATCTCGGGGAGGCCGTCGGTGAAGAGGAGTCCGAGGTCGTACCGGGCGACGCCGTCTTCACGACTCAGTTCGCTCATGTTGTTCGCCTCTCACCCCGGGTTGTGGATCGCGCGTCGCATCCGCGTCGCTTCATCCACGGTACCCATGCGGCGGTCGCCGGGCAACGACATCCGCCCTTTCGGTTTCGGCGTGTCGAGGCGCCGGGGCCGTCACGGACGCAGCCGGGCGATGGATGAGCGGATGATGCTGCCGCGCACCACGTCGAGCTGCGCCGCGATCTCCCGGGCGAGTTCGGCCGTACGGGCCTTACTGCTCACGTCGTTGCGGCGCGCGATGGGGACGAGCGCGGTCTCGATCAGCCCGATCTCGCGCTCGGCCGCTGCGCGGAAACCGCGGAGGTGCCGCGGCTCGATCCCGCTGCGACGGAGCTCGGCGAGGGCGCGGAGCACGGTCAGCGCCTCGTCGCCGTACACGTCTGAGGCGGGGAGCAGCGAGGCGCTCACGGCGTCTTGCAGCAGTTCCGCGTCGGCGCCGGCCTCGCGCAGCAGCTCGTCACGCCGGTACCGCCGGGTGCCGGCGAGGATGGACCCCGCGGGCGCTGTGCCAGGGAACGCCGGATCGAGCCCCGCATCCAGGTCGGCGAAGTACTTCTTGATGACCTTCAGCGGGAGGTAGTGGTCGCGCTGCATGGCGAGCACGGCGCGCAGCCGCTCCACATCGGCCGGCGAGAACTTGCGGTACCCCGAGGCCGTGCGGGCCGGCGACACCAGCCCGCGCTCCTCCAGGAAGCGCAGCTTCGACGACGACAGGTCCGGGAACTCGGGAGTGAGCCGCGCGAGGACCTGGCCGATGCTGAGCAGGGCCGGAGCGCCGTCGGCGGCCCTGGTGGCCGGCCGGGCCACTAGCCGTTCGCCGCTGCGGCGAGGTCGTGACGCGAGGCGTAGAAGGTGAGGCGGAACTTGCCGATCTGCACCTCGGCCGAGTCGGAGAGGAGCGCGCTCTCGATCCGGACGCCGTCGTAGTACGTCCCGTTCAGAGAGCCCAGGTCGCGGACCTCGAAGGAGGTGCCGCGGCGGGTGAACTCCGCGTGACGACGCGAGACCGTCACGTCGTCGAGGAAGATGTCCGCGTTGGGATGGCGACCGGCCGTCGTGACGTCGGCATCGAGGAGGAAGCGGGCGCCCGAGTTCGGCCCCCGTCGCACGATCAGCAGGGCGGAGCCGGACGGCAGGGCGGCGATGGCCTCCTGCTCCTCCGGCGACACCTCGCCCGAGGGGTACATCTTCGAGATGAACTCCTCGCCGAAACGCGCGGTCGTGTCCTCGTTGCCCGCCGCGTCCCGCAGGGGGCCCTTGGCGGCGTCGTCGGCCGGGCCGTTCGGGTTAATGTCTTCAGGCACCGTCAACCTCCTTGCCGTCCAGCGTATCCGATCGCGGGCTCCTGTCATCGGCCGGAAGGCGGATTACCCGTGCCGTCTCCCGGATGTACACGATGCCGGCCCACCAGTAGAGGAAGGCGCCCCACAGCGCGAAGGCCCAGCCCAGCGGGAGGGAGAAGGGTGCGAGCGGCTCGAACGCCTCGCCCAGCATCAGCAGCGGGAGCGCCCAGAACAGGCAGAAGGTGGCCACTTTTCCCAGGTGGTGCACGGGAAGCGGCCCGAACCCGTGGTTCGCGAGGATGACGCCGAGGACGGCGAGCATCACGTCCCGCGCCACGATGACGAGGAACAGCCACCAGGGGATGACCTCGCGCCAGCACAGGCCGATGAGCGCCGCGAAGATGTAGAGCCGGTCGGCGGCGGGGTCGAGCAGCTGCCCGAGACGGGACTCCTGGTGCAGGCGGCGGGCGAGGAAGCCGTCGAGGAAGTCGGTCACGCTGGAGAAGACCAGCACGAGGAGGGCGAGGCCGTCCTCCCCGACGATGATCAGCCACAGGAACACGGGGACCAGCGCGAGCCGGAAGAAGCTGAGCACGTTGGGGATCGTCCACACCCGCGAACTCACCACGGCGCTCTCACCCTGCACGCTCCCGAGTCTAGTGAGGACGCGGCGTCCACTCGGAAAGGCGGTCACGCAGGCCCATGGCATCGTAGGGGGCGCGCACCTTCACGTCGTTGTCGAAGTAGGCGTACACATCCCGGCCGTGGGCGAGGTGGATGCTGAGCTCCGCCGCCCAGCGGTCGAGCGACTCGTCGGTGTACCCGCTGGTGTACAGCTCCTCGTCGCCGTGCAGCCGCACGTAGACGAAGTCGGCGGTCGTGTCGCGGATGACCGGATAACGGCCGGCGGTGTCCGCCAGCACGATCGCTACCCCGTGTGCGCGGGCGAGCGCGGCGAACTCCGGGACGTCGAACGAGGCGTGGCGCACCTCCACCGCGTGCCGCAGCGGACGCTCCTCCCCCGCCGCCAGGTGGGTGCGGTCCTCCTTCAGCGTCGTCTCGCGGGCGAGCGCAGCCGCCTCGGTCGTGGTGCGCGGCAGCATGCCGAGGAACGCATCCACCTCCCCCGCCTCGAACTGCAGGGTCGGCGGCAGCTGCCACAGCAGCGGCCCGAGCTTCGGACCGAGGGCGAGCACGCCGGAGGCGAAGAAGTTGGCGACGGCTCCGCGGGCGTTCTTCAGGCGCAGGATGTGGGTGATGTAGCGGCCGCCTTTGACCGAGAACACGAACTCGTCCGGGGTGCGCTCCGCCCACGTCCGGTAGCTCGTCGGACGCTGCAGGGAGTAGAAGCTGCCGTTGATCTCGATGGAGTCCAGCCGCTCGGCGGCGTACTCCAGCTCGAGGCGGTGCGGCAGCTTCGGCGGGTAGAACACGCCTCGCCACGGGGCGTAGGTCCAGCCGGAGATGCCGATGCGCGCGAACGCCATCAGCGGCCCCGGAGCTGCTCGAGCAGTCGTCGTTCGCGCTTGGTCGGGCGTCCGGCGCCACGCTCGCGCAGCACGGCGGCCGGTGCCTCGGTGCGTGGCGGGGGTGGCGGAGTGCGGTCCTCGAAGCAGCCGGCGGCCGCGGCGGCGCCCAGCCGCTTGGTGATCAGGCGGCGTGCGATGTAGATGCGCTCGACGCCGCCGACGAGCGCGCGCACCTCGTCGCCGACCTTCACCGGCTGGGCGGGCTTCGCACGGTCGCCGTTCACCTTCAGGTGGCCCGCCTTGCACGCGTCGGAGGCTGCGGAGCGCGTCTTGAACAGCCGGACCGCCCAGGCCCACGAGTCGACGCGGACGCTGGAGCGGCCGCCGTCGGGCGGCGTCGCGTGCGGGGTGGAGCCGGCCATGTCAGGCCACCGGGACCGGGCGGCTCTCCGCCCGCTGCCCTTCCGGCGCCTGCTCCTCGTCCGCCAGCGATGCCTTCCACTTCACGAGGCTCCGGACCGTGCGGCTGCGGTCGGATGCGAGCTTCTCCATCACATCCGCCGGGACGAAGTAGTTGACGGCGACCCAGCCGCGCACGGTCTCGGAGCGGTCGTCCGCGAGTTCACGCAGGATGTCGCACGGCGTCGCCTCGTTCTTCGCGACACAGCCGCGCACTCCGTCGTCGGGGTCCTTCGCGAGCGTCGCGAACAGGTCCACCGGGGTGTTGTAGCTGCTGGCGACCGCCTCCCGGATCTTCGGATTCGGGTCGGACGCCAGCAATCTCAGGCGGCGGAGCTTGCTCTCCGTCACCTCGGGTGCCGGGTGCAGCGCGGCCGCCTCCTCGGCGGTGAGCATGGCCGGCCGGTGGTTCCGCATGGCCTGGCGCTGGGCGGGGGTGTTGAACCGGATGCAGGACATGCCTCCACCGTAGCCCCGGTCCTCAGCGTCGCGCGGGGTGTGTCACCGCGATTCGGGCGACACGCGCGCCGCTCCGGCCCCGCGGCCGGGGAACCACGGGATCACCGGCGAGGTGCGCGCCTGGTACTCCGCGTACTCCGGGTAGCGCGACCGGCTGATGCTCTCGGTGAACACCGTCGAGCCGACGAAGAGGCCGGTCAGCAGGAGCGGCCCGATGACCGTCCACTGCAGGAGGGATCCCGCGGCGACGCAGCCGAACAGGAAGAGCACCCACCACTGCGCCTGCTCGAAGAAGAAGTTGGGATGACGTGAGAAGCGGAAGAGGCCCGACTGCAGGAAACGCGGCGACGGCTCGCGGCCGGCAGCCACCTCCAACTTCTTCCAGCGGTGGAAGTTCCACTGCTGCTGGTCGGCGATCGTCTCGCCGGTGAGGAAGAAGAGGAACACGGCGGCGAGGATGACGTCGAGCGCGTTCAGCGGCGTCCGGTGCTGGAACGCGGTCCAGGCGGGGAGGGCGATGAGGAGCAGCAGGATGTTCTGGTAGATCACGATGAAGAACAGGTTGAAGACCTGGAATGCGCCCGCGCCCATCCGCCCGCGCAGCACCACCCAGCGGTAGTCCTCGCCCCCGGGCGCGTAGCCGCCCTTCCGGGCGAAGTTGAAGGTGAGGCGTGCGCCCCACAGCGTGACCAGGATCGCCATGAGGTCGAGGCGCGCGTCCGCCAGGCCGGCCGCGCCTGCGAAGACCCACACGTACACGACGGGCACGATCGACCAGATGCGATCCACCCAGGAGTGCTCGTTGGTGATGAGGGACAGCACCCAGGTCGCCAGGCAGGCGGCGGCCAGGATCCAGAGACAGACGATGAAGGGCTCCACGTGCACAGTGTAGAACTCCCGTGCAGCCGCCGTGACTTCGTCGGGATGCTGCTGAATGAAAGCCGAGGAGGACTCGAACTCTCAGCGCGACACGCCTAACGTGTCAGCGTGTCGATTTCCGGTCCCCACGCGTTCCGCGCCGTGCTCCTCCGTGACAACGGGGAGCCCGCGCGTACGCTCACGCTGCCCAGCGACGTGGATGTGCCGCCGAGCCGCATCCGCGTGCCGTCCGACTTCGTCGGCGCGTCGGCGTTCGACGTCTACGAGCTGGTCGACGACCGGTCGTGGCCGGAGGAGGCGACGTTCCAGCTGGTGTCGACCGTCCCGCGTTCCACCGACGACCTGCCCGAGCACGAGCGCGACCTGCAGCAGAGCGGCGATCTCGACAGCGACGACGAGCGCGCCTGAGCCCGCGCCGTCAGTTCTGCAGCACCGAGATCACGTTGCCCGCGGGGTCGCGGAACCACGCGATATCGGGTCCTTGGCCGGCCGCCCGGCCCCGGAGCACGCCCTTCTCGTCGGTCGGCAGCGACGGATCGTCGTAGATCGCCGTCGCCACCCCGCGGGAGTTGAGGTCGTCGACGGCAGCGTCGATGTCCTCCACGACCAGGTTCAGGATGGTGAACGTCGCCGGCGTGTGGTCGGGCTTCGGATAGATGAACACGTGACCGCCGGAGGGCAGCTCGAGGTCGAGGTTGCCCATCGGGCCGTCGCTGATCGCGAGCCCGAGGGTGTCGCCGTAGAAGGATTTGGCCGCGGCGATGTCGTCGACGCTGAAGCCGCTGAAGATCTCGAGTGGGGTGACCATGGCGTCCACTCTGCTCGCGCCGGCCGCGCCGTGTCTAGAGCGGGTTCAGACGAACCGCACGGCCTCCTGCAGCCGGGTCCGCAGTTCGAACGCGCGGTCGACGCTCTCGCGTCCGGCCGCGTTGGCGCCGTCGCGGAGCAGCCGCGGGAGGAGGGACCGGCGCACGAGCATCGAGCCGCTCAGCCGGCCGCGCCGCACGACGTCGAAGGGCACGTCGAGGTCGTCGTCCGGCACCACGACGATGTAGCCGGTGAACCGGACGCCGGCCTGCCGGCCGAAGCTCTTCGCCGCGTGGTACAGGTCGTGGAAGGGCTCCTCGTCGGAGCCGATGCCCTCGCCGACCACCTCGCCCTTCGCGAGCTTGACCGGAGAGCCCCAATCCGCCGAGCGGATGGCGAACAGTCCGGCTGGACCGAGGACGATGTGGTCGATCTTCGCGTCGGTCGAGGGATGCACGGCCACGTCGTTCCAGATCGTGAAGCCGATGCCCAGCCCGGAGACGGCGCGTGCCGTCGCCTCCTCGGCGAGCGCGACCGCCAGCAGCTGGCGGATCTCGCGCGGTGCGGAGCGCACCAGGGCGGGATCGTACGGGTCGCGGTCGTCGGTGCCCCGGCCCATCCACTCGCGCATGAGAGAGAGGAAGCGCTCCCGCGATCGGCCGCCGGGATGCCCGTAGCTGCGGGCGCGGACGGTCGCGCCGCGCGAGGTCCCGCGCGAGGTGTGGAAGGTCGCGCTGAACCCGCCGCCGGCGGAGTCGCCGGCCACCGCATCCACCGTGATGCTCTCGCCGCGGTCGTACCGGGCGCGGTCCTCCGGGTCGCCGATGAGCTCCCACGCCTGCTGGACGGCCTGGAACGCGGCCGCCGTGCCGCCGGTGTCGGGATGGGTCTCCCGCAGGAGACGCCGGTAGGCGCGGCGCAGGTCGTCGTGGCTCACATCCGGACGGACGCCGAGGACCTCGTAGGGGCTCGGGGCGGCCGGGGAGTCGCTCATCGCTGGGGCGTCGCTTTCGGTTCTGGCGGGGGCGGAGATTACGACGATAGCGCGCGCGACCGCGAAAATGCCGAAACCATATTGCGGCCGGAAACTGACCGCATCCCGCTCTAGCCTGGAATCATCCGATCACGAAAGGGTGTCACCATGACCATCACCGACTGGCGCATCGAGCTCATCATCCTCCCCGTCACGGACGTCGACCGGGCCAAGGCCTTCTACGTCGATGCGCTCGGCTGGAACGCCGACCACGACCAGCGGGTCTCGCCGGAGCTCCGCTTCGTGCAGATCACCCCTCCCGGTTCCGCGTGCTCGATCGCGTTCGGCGAGGGACTCACCGACATGGCGCCCGGCACGATGAAGGGCCTCCAGATCGTCGTGCCCGACGCCGACGAAGCCCTCGCGCACCTCACAGAGCACGGCGTCGAGGCGCGCGGCGTCGCCGACCTCGCCTGGGGACGCTTCGTCGACTTCACCGACCCCGACGGCAACGCCTGGACGCTGCAGCAGCTCCCGAAGCGCGACTAGCACGCTCTCCCTCTTCTCCCGCGCGCTCCGCCCCACCGTCGAGTCCGCATAAATTGCACGCCGACCACCCGCTCGGCGTGCAATTTTTGTGGACTCGACGGTGGGGGGATGGGGGTCAGCGGAGGGAGGCCCAGAGGATGAGGAGGAGGGTGACGACGAAGCCGCAGGCGTAGTTGATCCAGAGGAAGCGGCGCCAGCCGCGGTTCGCGGTGCTGGAGTCGGCGTCCGTCACCGACCAGAACGGGGCGGCGGCCGCGATGTACGGGAGGGCGAGCACGGCGGCGAGCGGGCCCGGCCACGCGGTGAACAGCATCGCGACGCCGGCCGCCGCCCAGGCGACGATCGCGAGCCGCACGGTCGCCGCCGCGCCGATGGCGGTCGCGATGGACGAGATGCCGCCTTCGCGGTCGGGCACCACATCCTGAACGGCGCCGAACGCGTGACTGCCGACGCCCCAGAGGAAGAAGGCGAGCAGCACCAGCCACAGCTGCGGGGTGAAGACCGCGCCCGCGAGCACCAGCCCGTACAGGGCGGGGCTGACGAAGTGGATGCTCGAGGTGGCCGAGTCGAGGAACGGCACCTCCTTGAACCGGAGGCCCTTCACCGAGTACGCCAGCACCGCGAACAGCGAGAATGCGAGCACCAGCCAGGACAGCGGCGACCCGACGATCACGAGGTACACGACGAACGGGAGGGTCGTCACGGCAGCCGCGATCAGGGTGCGGCGGTGCGCCGACCGGTCGAGCAGTGCCCCCTCCGCGCCGCCCTTCCGCGGGTTGCGCAGGTCGGACTCGTAGTCGAAGACGTCGTTGATCCCGTACATCGCCAGGTTGTACGGGATGAGGAAGAAAATGGTGCCGATGACGAACGTCGCATCCACCCGGCCGGTCGTGAGCAGATAGGCGGCGGCGAACGGGAACGCGGTGTTGATCCAGCTGAGCGGGCGCGACGCCAGCACGAGCTGCCGGAAGGGGGCTGCCGGGGCCACGGCGGTCACGACCTGCTCCCCCGCCGCCGGGTCAGCAGCCACAGCGCGGGCAACAGCAGGAGTCCGGCGATCGGGTACGCGAAGTCCTCGAGCGGCACGAGCCCGACGCGCACGCCGCTGATGCGCGCGTCCTGATAGGTCATGAACCCTGCGCCGATCATCAGATTGTCGAAGACCGCGGTCAACAGCAGGATGACGACGGCCGCGATGACGATCGGAGCCCACCAGCGACGCACCAGCCGCGCCCGGTCGCGCGCGGTCGCCAGCGCGATGACGAGCACGGCCGCCGCGATCGCGACGAAGACCAGGCTGAGCAGTGCGTACGTCATCGGGCACGCTCCTTCGCGTGCTGCGGGTCGCCGGTCTGCCGGCGGCGCGCATCCATCACCGCTCGCGCTCCGAAGACGGCGACCAGGGTGAGGTAGCAGAGGAACAGCAGGAAGAAGACCTCCTCCAGCGGCAGCTCCGGGGCGAGCTCGACGCCGGTCATCAGCGGCGACTCTCCCCGGGCGAACACGCCGAGCAGGATACCGGCGGCATCCCACGCCAGGAAGAAGGCCAGGCCGACGGCGAGCACGATCGTCGCCCGGCGCGCATCCCGCCAGAACACCAGGCGGAAGCGGGCGTCGAGCAGCACCATCGCCGCCAGCGAGAGGAGCAGGCAGCCGAGGTAGACGAACGTCACGACACCCGCTCCGCCTGCGGGGCGGGAAGCGGTTCGGGCAGCGGACCGGCCCCGCCGTCGCCGCGCAACCGCTTCAGCACCAGCTCGGCGCTGATCAGGCACATCGGCAGGCCGATGCCGGGGATCGTGGAGCAGCCGGCGTAGAGCAGGTTGTCGACCTTCGCGGAGGCGTTGCCGGGGCGGAAGAACGCACTCTGCCGGAGGGTGTGCGCCGGGCCGAGGGCGCCGCCGCTCCAGGCGTTCAGGTCGGTCGCGAAGTCCTCCGGTCCGACCGTGCGACGCAGCACGATGCGGTCGGCGAGATCCGGGATGCCGGCCCAGGCGGAGATCTGGGCGATGGCCGCGTCGGCGGCACGCTCGATCGCGCGGTCGCCCGCGCCGTTCAGTCCGCCGGCGCCGAGCGACACATCCGCCGGCACCGGGATGAGCACGAACAGGTTCTCGTACCCCTCCGGCGCCACGTCCGGGTCGGTCGTGCTCGGCATGCACACGTACAGCGAGGCCGGGTCCGGGATGCCGGGATTCGGCCCGTAGATCGTCTGGAAGTTGGCCTCCCAGTCGGTGGTGAAGAACAGGTTGTGGTGGGTCAGCTCCGGCAGACGGCCGCGCACGCCCAGCATCGCGAGCACGACGCCCGGGCCGGGGTCGCGGCGCTCCCACTTCTTCTCGGGATGCGTGCGCAGCTTCTCGGGGAGCAGCGCCGTCTCGGTGTGGTGCAGGTCGGCGCCGGACACGACCACGTCGGCGTCGACGGTGTGCACGGCGCCGGACGCATCCCGGTACTCGACGCCGGAGGCGCGCGGACGCGGCGAGGCGCCGTCGGCGGTGGTGCGGATGGCGGTGACCCGCGCCCCGGTCACGAGCCGGGCCCCCGCCCCCTCCGCGAGCGCGGCCACCCGGTCGATCAGCGCTGCGAAGCCGCCGAGCGGATACCGCACCCCGTCGTCGAGGTCGAGGTGGCTCATCAGGTGGTACATGCTCGGCGCGCGGTCCGGTGAGGTGCCCAGGAACACCGCGGGGTAGCCGAGCACCTGGCGCAAGCGGACATCGCGGACGAAGCGGGCGGCGTAGCGGTCGAGCGGTTCGAGCAGTAGCCGGGCGAGGCGGGGCAGCCGGCGGATCAGGTCCGACGCGAACAACGGCCGCAGGTCGGCGAAGGTGCTGTAGAGGAAGCGGTCGACGGCCAGGCGGTACGTCTCGGCCGCGCCCGTCAGGTACCGGTCGAGCGCGGCGCCGGCGCCCGGCTCCTCCCGTTCGAACACCGCGCGGTTCGCGGCGCCGTCGGCGAGGATGTCGAGCGGCGGCCGGCCGTCCTCCGAGAACACGCGGTAACCCGGATCGAGCGTGACGAGGTCGAGCTGCTCGGCCGTGGAGGTGCCCATCAGCCGGAAGAAGTGGTCGAAGACCTCGGGCATGAGGTACCAGGAGGGCCCGGTGTCGAAGCGGAACCCGTCGTGCTCCCACGAGCCGGCGCGGCCGCCGAGGGTCGCGTTCTGCTCCAGCAGCGTGACCCCGTAGCCCTCGCGGGCGAGCAGCGCCGCTGTGGCGAGACCCGCGATCCCGCCGCCGATGACGACCGCGGTCTGACCGGTCATGGTCGCGCCCCCTGCGGCGAGCGCGGGAGTGCGGCCGAGACGGTCGCGCGCGTCAGGATGCCGAGCTTCACCCGAGTCGGGACGCTGATCCGGCGGGTCAGCAGTTCGCTCGCAGGCGTCGAGCGGATGCGGTCGCTCAGCTCCGCGAACAGTCCGTGCGCGGCGATGATCGCCCGGCGGCAGTTGTCCGGGAGCTCCGGGATGACGTCGGCCGCCGCCCCGAGGTCGCAGTCGATGTCGACGACCAGGGCGAGCTTCTGCCGTTCCGTCAGCCGCGCCGGGTCGATGCCCGGGAAGTAGCTGCGGCCGAGCTCGGTCCAGTCGACCGCGAGGTCGCGGAGGAAGTTGATCTTCTGGAAGGCGGCGCCGAGCCGTCGGGCGCCCGCCTCCAGCCGCCGGCGCGTGTCGTCCGGCACCGGACGGTCGGCCAGGAAGACCCTGAGGCACATGAGGCCGACCACCTCGGCCGAGCCGTAGACGTACTCGCGCAGCTCCTCCGCCGTGAAGTCCACGGGGCTGAGGTCGCGGCGCATGGACGCGAAGAAGGGACGGGTCAGGTCGACACCGATGCCCGTCGCCCGGGCGGTCACCGCGAACGAGTGCACGACGACGTTGGCACTGTACCCGGTGCGCATCGCGCGCTCGGTGTCGGCCTCCAGGGCGTCGAGCAGCTCGCGCTGGTCGTCGACGTCGAGCCCGGCCTCTGCCGCGGCCCCGTCGACGATCTCGTCGGCGACGCGGACCAGCGCGTACACGTCCTCCACCCGCGGACGGATCTGCGCGGCGAGGAGGCGGGTCGCCATCCCGAACGACGTCGAGTAGGCGTGGATGATCGTGGCCGCGCCGGCGTGCGCCGCGTCCGTGTAGGTGGCGAGGTCGGTCGGCACGGTGGTTGTCGGGGCCTCGGGCGCTCGAGTCATGCGATCCTCCCGATGCACGAGCGTGCCACGTCGGCGAGGGGCTCGGCCAGTGCCGGCGGGATGGATGGGGAGTCGAGCAGCGCGACGGCACGATCGACATGGTCGGCGAGCAGACGCTCGACGAACCGGCGGGCGCCGCACTCCTCGAGCACGGTGGCGAGCCGTCCGGCCTCGTGCGGCGCGAGGTCGCCACGGCCGAGGGACGGCGCGACCTCCTCCCATCGGGCGGTTCCACGCGCGTACGCGATGAGAGAGGTCTCCTTGCCCTGCCGGAGATCGCTGACGATGCTCTTGCCCGTGACATCCTCCGCGCCGAAGACGCCGAGAAGGTCGTCGCCGAGCTGGAACGCGATCCCGACGAGCCGGCCGTACTCGGCTAGCGACGCGAGGACGTCCTCTCCCCCGCCGGCGAGCAGCGCGCCCGTCATCAGCGGACCGGACACCGAGTAGGCGGCCGTCTTGTGCTCGGTCATGGCGAGAACGTCCTCGAGTGCCGGGGCGTCGTCGCCCAGGCGCTCCGAGAGGGCGACGTCGGCGAGCTCGCCTGCCGCCGTGACGAACACGCTGTGGTCGAGGATGTCGAGGAGGCGCTCGCGCGTCCACTCGTCCGTGTCGGCGCGGGCGAGGACAGTGGATGCGGCGTGAAGCAGCAGATCGCCGGCCAGGATGGCGCCGGACTCTCCCCAGCGCCGGGCCCGGACCGCGCTCGCCCCGTGAGCGACGGCGTCGGCGGCGAACTCGCCCGCGGTGTTCGGCCGGCCGCGCCGGACGGTGTCGCCGTCGATCACGTCGTCGTGCAGCAGGAACGCGGTGTGCAGCAGCTCGTACGCGACCGCCCCGGTGCAGGCGACGTCGCGCTCGACGCCGCCGAGTCCGCGGTACGCCAGGAGGACGAAGCGCGGGCGGATGCGCTTGCCGCCGTCTGCCGCATCCCGAGCCGACTCCCACAGCCGGCGGTAGGAGGGGTCGTAGGCGGAGGCTGCGGAGATCCGCTCGGTGAAGAAGCGGTCGAGCCGCTCCTCGACCGACGCGAGGTCGTGCGCCACAGTGTCGTCAGCCTGGTGCGGGGTGGCCGTGTCGGCGGGCGCTTTCTCGTCAGGAGTCCGTGCGTCAGGAGTCTGAGTCTCGGGGTGCAGCTGTGTCATACCCGGCTCCCTTGTCTAGCTTGGGTAGCAAATAACTTAGCACGCTTCTTACGGATGGGAATAGGATGTCGGCATGACACCGGCTCGGGATGACGCGCGACGCGACGCACGCCGCATCTCCGCATCCCTCACCGATCCCCGCGTGATCGACCCGCGGCAGGAACTCGTCCGGCACGACGACCTGAGCGAGGAGGAGCTGGCCCAGATCGTCCGGCTGCTCGCCGCGATGCGTGAGTGGCGCGACGCCGACCAGCGGCTCAGCTTCGAATCCCGCACGCACATGAAGCTCAACGAGACCGACATGCGGGCGCTGCGGTACATCATCGCGTCGATGAACGCCGACGTCCCGGTCACCGCCGGGGCGCTGTCCGACCACCTCCACATCTCCACCGCGTCCACGACGAAGCTGCTCGACCGCCTGGAGCGTGCCGGCCACGTCGTCCGCCGCCCGCATCCCACCGACCGCCGCGCCGTCACCGTCGAGATCACGCCGGAGACGCACCGCGAGGTCCGCCGGACCATGGGGCTGCAGCACGCCCGCCGGTTCGAGGTGGCGCGGTCTCTCAGTCCCCAGGACCGTGACACGGTGACCCGATTCCTCCGCGACCTCAGCGAGACGACGCTGGCGTCGGTTCCTGCTGTGGGCGCGGGTTCGGGCGATCCGGATGCTCCTGCGCCGGACTCCGGTCCGGATTCTGCTGCCCGGTCGGGCGCGCGACGCGGCTAGCCGCCTTCGGGTGCTCCGCCTCGTACACGATGCGGTTCGCCATCCCGTTGAAGATCACGCCGTGGAACGGCAGGATCGCGAACCAGTAGAGCCGCCCCGAGAGTCCGCGCGGGAAGAACACGGCGCGCTGCCGGTACTGCGATCCCCCGCCCTCGCGCGGACGGACCGCGAGCTCCAGCCAGGCACGCCCCGGAACGCGCATCTCGGCGCGCAGCCGGAGGCTGCTCCCCCGCTCGATCCGCTCGACCCGCCACCAGTCGAGAGCGTCGCCCGTGTTCAGGTGGTCGGCGTCGCGGCGTCCGCGGCGGAGGCCCACACCGCCGACCAGCTTGTCCGCCCAGCCGCGGAGCGCCCAGGCCAGCGGGAACGAGTACCAGCCGCGCTCTCCGCCGATGCCTTCGACGACGCGCCACAGCATCTCGGGGTCGGCGGTCGAGTCGCGTTCGCGCAGGTCGGTGTAGACGGTGTGCCCCGACCATTCGGGGTCGCTCGGCAGCGGATCGCTGGGCGCCCCCGCAACCGACGCGTCCTGCCAGCTGGTCTCCACCTCCCCCGACCGCTCGCGCGCCAGGGCCAGCCGGACCGCCCGGCGATACGGGGTCAGCCCTTCTGTCGGCGGCGGGATGACGGCGTCGATGTCGTGCTCGCGCATCACGCAGTCGTATTGCAGCGACTCGATGATGGGGACGGCGAGGCTGCGCGGGATGGGCGTGACGAGGTTGACCCACTGCGACGCGAGCCACGGGGTGAACACCGGCAGGGACGCGATCGGTCGTTGCGGCAACCCCGCCTCCAGGGCGTAGGCGTTCATCATCTGGCCGTAGCGGAGGATGTCCGGGCCGCCGATGTCGAAGGCGCGCGACACCTCCGGCGGGAGCTCGGCGGCCTCGAGCAGATAGTGCAGGACGTCGCGGATGGCGATCGGCTGGATGCGGTTGCGCACCCAGCGCGGCGCCGGCATGTACGGCAGCACCTCGGTCAGGTGCCGGATCATCTCGAACGAGGCGGACCCGGAGCCGATCACGACGCCCGCCTGGAAGACCACGGTCGGGACGCCGGAGTCGAGCAGGATGCGGCCGACGGCCACGCGCGAGCGCAGATGCCGCGAGAGCTCGCCGTCCGGGTGCAGGGCGCCGAGGTAGACGATCCTGCGGACGCCCGCCGCCTTGGCCGCCTCCGCGACCGTGCGAGCCGCCGCGGACTCCTCCTCGTCGAAGTCGCCACGGGCCCGCATCGAGTGGACGAGGTAGTAGACGACGTCCACATCCCGGACCGCGCGGGCTACGGCATCGGCATCGTGCAGGTCGCCCTCCACCACCTCCACCTCGCCCGCCCACGGCACGTCCGTCAGCTTCTGCGGCGAGCGCGCCAGCACCCGGACGTCGTGACCGCGGGCGAGCAACCGCGGGACGAGGCGGCCGCCGATGTAGCCGGTGGCGCCGGTGACCAGGATGCGGGAGGGGCTCATGGGGGCGACAGTACGCCCGTGGGCGAACATCCGGGCATGGCAGCCGTTCGGCGTCGCATCGAACGGGGGAACCATCCTGTACGTTTTTCGTATGGGCAAGCTCGTCTACGGCGGAACCACCGAGATCGGTTTCGAGGACAGGGTGCTGGCGCACCTGCAGATCGTGGTGGGACTGAAGCTCCGCCGCAAGGAGGGTTTCTTCTTCTCCTGGCGCGACGAGCAGGGCGTCGGCGACGGTCGCAGTGCGATCTGGATCGACCCGGCCATCCCGCTGCTCTTCCGTTACAGCGGCGGCCGGTACCCCCGCATCAACAAGGCCTGGCTGGAACAGCTGACGGCGTCGTCGAACAGCTCGCAGGGCCTCCAGCTGACCGAGGAGATCGGCGCGCTCGGCGCGGACGAGGTCGACGCGGATTCGCCTCCCGGGCGCTGACCGCATCCACACGCAGACAGCATTCACACGTATCCACACGCAGAAGGACCCCGCACCGATCAGGTGCGGGGTCCTTCTTCTCGTACTCTCGCTCAGCGCAGGTACTCGAGCAGCTCCGGGGAGCGGAGGCGCTTGAGGCTGCGGGTCTCCAGCTGGCGGACGCGCTCACGGGTGATGCCGTACACCTCGCCGACCTCGTCGAGCGTCATCGGCTTCTGACCGTCGAGGCCGAAGCGCATGCGCACGACCTTCGCGTCGCGCGGCGGCAGCTCGCGGAGGCGCTCCTCCAGGTCCCGGTGACGGAACTCCACCTCGACGGCCTCCGGCGGACCGGCGAAGTCGCCGTCCTCGATCAGGTCGCCGAGCTCGGCGCCCTCGTTCTCGCCGACTGGCACGGCCAGCGAGACGGTCTCCGAGTCGCTCATCTGCAGCTTGTGGACCTCGGCGGGGTCGAGGTTCGAGGCCTCGGCCATCTCCTCCAGGGTGGGGGTGCGGCCCAGCTCCCCGCCCAGGTCGCGGCGGATGCGGTCCAGCTTGTCGATCTTCTCCACCGTGTGCACGGGGATGCGGATGAGGCGGGCCGTGTCGGCGATCCCGCGGAGGATCGACTGGCGGATCCACCAGGTGGCGTACGTGGAGAACTTGTTGCCCGTGCGGTAGTCGAACTTCTCGACGGCGCGGACGAGACCGAGGTTGCCCTCCTGGATGAGGTCCATCACGGGGAGGCCGCGGCCGGCGTAGCGCTTGGCGATGCTCACCACCAGGCGGAGGTTCGCCTCGATGAACCGCTCGAACGCGCGCTTGCCGTCATCGGCGAGGTACTGCAGCTCGCGCTTCTCGCGGGGGGTCAGGTTCGGGCGGATCGCCAGCCGCTCTCCGGCCAGCACTCCCACCTCGATCCTCTTGGCCAGGGCGACTTCCTCGTCGGCGGTCAGCAGCCGCGTGCGGCCGATGGCGTTGAGGTAGTCCCGTACCGGGTCGCTGGTAACTTCGAGCGTCGTCATCGTGTCATCCCATTCAGCCCGTGTACGCACGGGCGACCTCGTTTAAGTGCTCTCAGTTCGGGTGCGCCACCTCCCCGTCCGGGTCGGTGGTTCGTTAGCCACGATAAGCAATGCACCCCGTACCCCAACAAGGGGTTGACAGGGGTACCAGCGGTGCGCTACCGGACCCTGAGAACAAGTGAACGCCGGTTTGTCAAGGCTCTCCCTTCGGATACACAGGACCCGTACAGTCCCCCGAGTGACAGCTCACACATCGCAGAGGAACGCGGCGTCGCTGAAGACGATCCGCACAGCCATCCCCGCTCGCATGGACCGCCTCCCCTGGTCCCGCTTCCACTGGCTCGTCGTCGTCGGACTCGGGACCGTGTGGATCCTGGACGGCCTCGAGGTGACCATCGTCGGCGCCATCGGAAGCCGCCTGACCGAACCCGACAGCGGCCTCGGACTCACCACCGCCCAGGTCGGACTCGCGGCGGCCATCTACGTCGCCGGCGCCTGTACCGGCTCCCTGGTGTTCGGCTATCTGACCGACCGGTTCGGTCGCAAGAAGCTGTTCATCATCACCCTGGGCCTCTACCTGGTGGCGACGGTGCTGACCGCGTTCGCCGTCACCCCGTGGATGTTCTTCCTGTTCCGGTTCTTCACCGGCGCCGGCATCGGCGGCGAGTACGCGGCCATCAACTCCGCGATCGACGAGCTGATCCCGGCCCGGCGGCGCGGACTGGTCGACCTGGCCATCAACGGGTCGTACTGGCTCGGGACGGCGTTCGGCGCCATCCTCACCGTGTTCCTGCTGAACACCGACATCTTCGCCCCGAACATCGGCTGGCGCATCGCGTTCGGTCTCGGCGCGGTGCTCGGCCTCGTCATCCTGCTGGTCCGCCGGAACGTGCCGGAGTCGCCGAGGTGGATGTTCATCCACGGCCGCGACGAGGAGGCCGAGAAGCTCGTCGACGAGATCGAGGAGAGCGTCGAGAAGGACACCCATCAGAAGCTCGAGGCGGTGCCCAGCGACCGCGAGATCGAGATCCACCAGCGCCGCTCCACCGGTTTCGGCGAGATCGTGCGCGTTGCGATCACGCAGTACCCGAAGCGGTTCGTGCTCGGCCTCTCGCTGTTCATCGGCCAGGCGTTCCTCTACAACGCCGTGTTCTTCACCTATTCGCTGGTGCTCACCAAGCTGCTGAACGTTCCGGACGACGTGGCGCCGTGGGCGCTGGTCCCGATCGCGATCGGCAACTTCCTCGGGCCGTTCCTGCTCGGGCACCTGTTCGACACGGTCGGGCGGAAGTTCATGATCACCCTCTCGTACGTCGGCAGCGGCGTCCTGCTGGTCGGGACGGCCATCCTGTTCGACTCCGGTGTGCTGGACGCGTTCTGGCTCACCGTGTGCTGGATGGTCGTGTTCTTCTTCGCGTCGGCCGGCGCCAGCGCGGCGTACCTCACCGTCAGCGAGATCTTCCCGATGGAGACCCGGGCCATGGCGATCGCGTTCTTCTACGCGGTCGGAACCGGCATCGGCGGCATCATCGGCCCGATCCTGTTCGGGAACCTGATCGAGGGCGGCATCCACTCGGTGGTCATCGGGTACTACATCGGGGCCGGCCTGATGATCGCGGCCGGGCTCGTGGAACTGTTCCTCGGCGTGAACGCGGAGGGCAAGTCGCTCGAGGAGATCGCGTCCCCGCTCTCCGCCTCGACGAAGGCGCAGGATCCCGCGAAGCGCTGACGCCTCTCACAAGCCGACAGCTCCTGAGTTTTTCGCCCCCGCGACGGCGTGTCGCGAGGAAAAACTCAGGAGCTGTTGGCGTGTGTCAGCTGGTGGAGAGGAGTTCGAGGAGGGCGGGCTCCGGGGCGCGACCGCCGGAGGTGTCGATGACCTCGCCGCTGCGGTAGCGGTCGAAGATGCGCGGGTCGATGTAGCTGTTGCGCGCGATCGCCGGGGTGTTGCCGAGGGCTGCGGCCGCCTCGTTCACGGCGGCGCTGATCCGCTTCTTCCTCTGGGAGTCGGAGCCGGCGACACCCAGCTCGGCGAGCGCCTCCGCCGCGACGATGGTGCCGTGCAGCGTCCGGAAGTCCTTCGCGGTGAACTCGCCCCGCGTCTGCCGGCGAATGTACTCGTTCAGGGACGCCGGACGGATGGAGTGCCAGGTGCCGTCCTTCCACGACAGCAGCCGTGAACGCTGGCCGCGGAGCGCCTGGATCTGCCGCAGCAGTTCGGCCAGGTCGGCGTCGGTGATCGTGCTCGTCCACTTCTGCGCCGACTTCGCGGGGAACGTCAGCGTGATGTCGTCGTCCTCGATGCGGGCGTGCCTGCAGAGCAGGGTGGTCAGCCCGCGACTGCCGTTGGCGTGCAGGTACTCCTCGCTGCCGATGCGGACGCTGCCGAGGTCGATAATGCGGAAGGCTGCGGCGAGGATGCGGTCCCGGCCGAACCCCTCCTCCCGGAGGTCCATGGTCACCTTGCGGCGCGCCGAGGGCAGGGTCTCGGCCAGCTGCGCGGCCCGCTCGAACTTGACGCGATCCTGGTGCAGCCTCCACGAGTCGTGATAGCGGTACTGCCGTCGGCCGGCCTGGTCCGTCCCGACCGCCTGGATGTGCCCGCGGGCGTCCGGCGAGATCCACACGTCCTGCCAGGCGGGCGGGAGCACGAGCGAGCGGATGCGTTCCAGCTCGCGCTCGTCGACGATCGTGTTGCCCGCCTCGTCCTCGTACACCGGTCCCGAGTCCGTCATCCTCCGGTGGTAGCCGGGGCCGGACGGGTTGCTGCGCTTCAGCCGCGTCACGCGGGTTTCTTCGCAGACTTCTTGGCCGGGGCCTTTCGCGTGGATGCGGTGGACGACTTCGATGAGGCGGACTTCGATCCGGAGGCGGAGCTCTTCCGCGCCGCCGGCTTCTTCTCGTCGGACTTCTCGCCAGAGGACTTCGACGAGCGACTGCGCTCGACGCTGCGCTGCAGAGCCTCCATCAGGTCGATGACCTCGCCACCGCCCTTCTTCTCCTCCGCCTCCTCGCCGAAGGTGGCGGCGGTGTCGACGCTCTCCCCCTGCTCCAGCTTGGCGTCGATGAGCTTGCGCAGCTCGTCCTGGTACTCGTCGCTGAACTTCTCCGGCTCGAAGTCGCCGGCGAAGCTCTCCATCAGGGCGCTCGACAGCTGCAGCTCGCGGTCCGAGATGCGCGGGGTCTGGTCCAGCGACGGGAAGTCGGCCTCCCGGATCTCGTCGTGCCAGAGCAGCGTCTGCAGCACGAGCAGGTTGCCGCGCACGCGCAGCGCGCCCAGCCGGGTCTTCTGGCGGAGGGCGAACTCCACGATCGCTGTACGCTCCTCGTCCTCCAGCGTCTTCCGCAGCAGCGCGTACGCCTTCAACGACTTGGAATCCGGCTCCAGGTAGTAGCTGCGGTCGAACATGAGCGGGTCGAGCTGGTCGTTCGGGACGAACTCCACCACGTCGATCTCGCGGCTGCGCTCCGAGGGCAGCGACGCCATGTCCTCGGCGGTCAGGATGACGGTGCGCTCACCGTCGTCGTACGCCTTGACGATGTGCTCGTAGGGGATCACCTTGCCGTCGATCTCGCAGCGCCGCTGGTAGCGGATGCGGCCGCCGTCCGCGTCGTGCACCTGGTGCAGCGGCACGTCGTGATCCTCGGTCGCGCTGTATACCTTCACCGGAACGTTGACCAGACCGAAGGTGATCGCGCCCGTCCAAATGGCCCTCATGTGCCCATCGTGTCCGGCAAGTGTCGCATTTTCAAGCCATGATCAGGGAATGCGCCGGAACGCATCCGCGACCGCACGGCCCGGGCGTACGGTGAGGGCATGGCCGCGCAGGACACCGAGGTCGTCGAGATCGACGGCCACCGCCTCAAGCTGACCAACCTCGACAAGGTCATGTACCCGGAGACCGGGACGACGAAGGCCGATATCTTCGGCTATTACAACGCCGTCGCCGACGTGATGATCCCGCACGTGCGCGACCGGATCGCCACGCGCAAGCGCTGGGTGCACGGCGTCGGGACGCCCGACGACCCGGCGGAGGTGTTCTTCCAGAAGAACCTCGACCCGGCATCCACCCCGGACTGGGTGCGCCAGGCATCCATCACCCACAAGACCAGCACGAACACCTACCCGCTGGTCAACGACCGCGCGACGCTCATCTGGCTGGCGCAGATCGCGTCGCTCGAGATCCACGTGCCGCAGTGGCGAGTGGGACGCGGCGGCGAGCGGAAGAATCCGGACCGGCTGGTGCTCGACCTCGACCCCGGCGACGGCGTCACCCTCGTCGACTGCGCGGAGGTCGCCCGGCTTGCCCGGGCCATCCTCACCGACATGGGGCTCGACCCGATGCCGGTCACGTCCGGCTCCAAGGGCATCCACCTCTATGCCGCCCTCGACGGGTCGCAGACCAGCGACCAGATCAGTGCGGTGGCGCACGAGCTGGCGCGCGCGCTCGAAGCCGACCATCCCGACCTCATCGTGAGCGACATGAAGAAGTCGCTGCGCGCCGGGAAGGTGCTCGTCGACTGGAGCCAGAACAACGGCGCGAAGACGACGATCGCGCCGTACTCGCTGCGCGGCCGCTTCCATCCCACCGTCGCGGCGCCCCGCACCTGGCGCGAGCTCGCCTCCAAGAACCTGGAGCACCTGGACTACCGCGAGGTCATGCAGCGGCTGAAGCGCCGGGGAGACCCGCTGGCGGAGCTCTCCGCCGGGCACGGTGGTCACGCGTCGGAGCCGGATCGGCTGTCCACCTACCGCTCGATGCGGGATGCGGCCAAGACCCCCGAGCCGGTGCCCGCCGAGCGGCCCGCGGCCCGGGAGGGACGCTCGTTCGTCATCCAGGAGCACCACGCCCGGCGACTCCACTGGGACTTCCGGCTCGAGAACGACGGCGTTCTCGTCAGCTGGGCGCTGCCGAAGGGCACGCCGACCGACACCAAGCAGAACCACCTCGCGGTGCACACCGAGGACCATCCGCTCGAATACGGCAGCTTCGCGGGCGACATCCCGCACGGCGAGTACGGGGCCGGGCACGTCGACATCTGGGACCACGGCGACTATGAGCTGGAGAAGTGGCGCGACGACGAGGTGATCGCCACGCTGCACGGCCAGCCGGACGGCGGGCTCGGCGGGGAGCCGCGGAAGTTCGCGCTCATCCGCACGGCGCAAGGCGGCGACGAGAAGAACTGGCTCATCCACCTCATGAAGACGGAGGGGCAGGACGGACATTCGGAGCCGAAGGATCGGGCGGCGGCGCGGTCGAAGCACGCCTCCGCGGCGGCCTCCCGCGAGCCGGGGCCGGCGATCACCGGTGACCCGGTCTCCCCCATGCTCGCAACGCTCGGCTCGCAGGCCGACGTGACCGATGAGGACGAGTGGGCGTTCGAGATGAAGTGGGACGGAATTCGGGCCATCGCGGAGGTGCGCGGCGGCCGGCTGCGGCTCACCACACGCAACGGCAACGACGTGACCGTCACGTATCCCGACCTCTCCGGGCTCGTGGACCTCGCGGGCGACCACGACCTCGTCCTGGACGGCGAGATCGTCACGCTCAACCCGAAAGGCCGGCCCGACTTCGGGCTGCTGCAGACGCGGATGGGACTGACCCGGCCCGGCGACGTGCAGTCCGCCCTCACACGAGCGCCCGCGCACTACATGGTGTTCGACGTGCTGGAGGTGGACGGGAAGAAGCACACGCGCGACACCTACGACGAGCGCCGTGAACTCCTCGGCGAGGTGCTGCGGCCGGACCGAGGCGACCCGGTGCAGGTGCCGCCGGCGTTCGACGGGGACCTCGAGCACTCCATCGCATCCAGCCGGGAGCTCGGCCTCGAAGGCGTCATGGCCAAGCGCCGCGACAGCACCTACGCGACCGGCCGGCGCTCGCGCTCGTGGATCAAGATCAAGCACCACCTCACGCAGGAGGTCGTCATCGGCGGGTGGACCCCCGGAAACGGGCGCCGGGCGAACACCATCGGAGCACTGCTGCTCGGCATCCCGGACGGCGACACCCTGCGCTACGTCGGCAAGGTCGGGACCGGATTCACCGACCGTGTCCTGGACGATCTGGCCGCCAAGCTCGGAGCGCACGAGCGCAAGACGCCGCCTCTGGAGGGCGTGCCGTCCGCCGACGCGCGCGGCGCCCACTGGGTGCGGCCGGAACTCGTCGGCGAGGTCGAGTTCGCCGAATGGACCGGGCCCGGGCGACTGCGGCAGCCGTCTTGGCGCGGGCTCCGGCCCGACAAGCGGCCGGACCAGGTCGTCCGGGAGTCGTGATCCTCGTCGAAGTGCACGTCGTGGCGGTTATTTCGCGCGAATAGCGACCACTACGTGCACTTCGACGAGGGATTCAGGGCGTCGGCGCGAGCGCGTCGTAGCGGCGGAACGAGCCCTGGATGCGGGCGATCACGCCGACCAGCACGACGATCAGCAGGCCGCCGAGGAGCGGCGGGAACCAGAGGGCACCGGTCACGGCGAGCACACCGATGTACAGGTCGCCGAGACGCGGACCGCCGGTGACGACGACGGTGAACACGCCCTGGAGCCGGCCGCGCATCGCATCCGGCGCGGAGGCCTGCAGGATCGTCATCCGGAAGATCGAGCTGACGTTGTCGGCCGCTCCCGACGCGGCGAGCAGCACCGTCGCCGCGATGAGGGCGGGCAGGTTCGCCTCGACGAGGGACGCGCCGCCGCCGGCCGTGCCGGTGAAGGCGACCACCGCCAGCACGATCCCGAAGCCGAGGATGCTGGCCCCGTAGACGATGATGGCCCGTTCGACCGCGCGGCCCTGCCAGCGGACCCCGCCGAGCCGCCCGGAGAAGACGCTCGAGAGCAAGGTTCCGACCGCCCCGGCGGCCGTCAGGATGCCCACCGTGATCGGTCCGCCGCCGATCAGCAGCGCACCCACCGCGGGGAACAGCGCACGCGGCTGACCGAACGTCATGGCGATGACGTCGAGCACGAACGTCATGCTGAGGTTCGGCGCAGTGCGGAGGAACCGCAGACCCTCCAGCACCGAGGAAAGACCCGCGCTCTTCCGCTCGCCCTCCGGCACGATGGACGGGAGGGTGAAGATGCCCAGGAACGCGGCCGTGAAGAGCACCGCATCCACCGTGTACGTCCACGGGATGCCGACGGTCGCAACCAGCAGGCCCGCCAGCGCCGGGCCGACGGTCACCATGACGCCCATGCTGATGCCGCCCAGGGCGCTGGCCGCGGGGAGCAGGCTCACCGGGAGCAGGCGCGGCGTGATCGCCTGGCGGGTCGCCCCGATCATCACTCCGGCCACGGCGTTGATCGTCGTGATGACGTACAGCGGCCAGACGACCGGGATGTGCATCCAGGCCAGGAGCGCGAGCGCGGCCGTCGACGACCATGCGACGATCGCGGTCACCAGCGCGACGGTGCGCCGGTCGAAGGCGTCGGCGAGGACGCCGCCGTAGAGGCCGAAGACGATCATGGGGACCAGGGCGAAGAGCGCCACCAGCGACACCGCGAGCGTCGAGTGCGTGAGGTCGTAGATGTGCAGCCCGACCGCGACGATGGTCATCTGCGAGCCGATGCCGGAGATCGCACCGCCCGCCCAGAGCCGGGCGAAGGCCGGGGACTCGCGCAGCGGCGAGAGGTCGACGAAATGGCGACGCCGCGACAGGGTCTCAGCCGGTGGTGCCGAGGGGTCCGCGGGGGCGGTCGGGTCGGGGAGGCCGGTCCGGTCGGTGCCGGTCCGGTCGGAGCCGATCCGATCGGCGCCGATCCGGTCGGGGCTCGGGTGCGGCTCCGTCCCGCGCTGCCGGTCCGTGCTCAGAAGCGAGGCTGCTTGCTGAGGCGCACCGCGGCGGTCGAGAAGACGACGCCCGCGAGCATGATCACCACGGTGATCGCCTGGAGCAGCACCTGGAAGAACGGGGTGAACGGCGTCACGGAGACCCAGAGCCACAGGATCGCGCCGATGAGCGTGATGACGTAGCTGAAGGTGCGGCGGGCGTAGAGCGCGTTGAGCGACACGACAGTGGCCGCGACCGTGACCTGGAAGAAGGGCAGGAAGTCCTCCGCGTTGCCGGTCCAGGTGGCCACGAGGCTCCACACGCCGATGACCAGCGACGCGAGCACGACGATCGTGGCGAGGAGGTTGCCGAGGGCCGTCGGAAGGGTCGTGCTGAGGCTGCGGACGAGCGTGCCGTGCTCGTCGCTGCCGACGACGTCGCGCTGCTGTTCGTTGGGCTGGGAGATGACGTGCGTGCTCACGCCGTCGATCCTACCGCCCGCGGCGACGTCCCGCAGAGGCCGTCCACAGGGCGGGTCGTGCGCAGTCGTCCACAGCTCCGCGACCCCGGGCGTTCTCCACAGACAGCGGGGATGCGCGCCTCACCACGCGGGCCCGGCGTACGTTGGCGGTATGGCAGCATCCCGTCGTCGCACCCGATCGCGCACCTCGCGCCGCGCTCCCCGTCGCCTCTCGCTCCCCGCCCGCCTCAAGAGGTGGGATGCGAGGGTCGCGTCACGCATCAACGCGCGCACGACGGGCGCGGTGTCGGACGGGTTCTGGCGCGGCCTCACACTCGCGGCCAACCACGGCAAGTTGTGGTTCGCCGCGGCGGCCGTCCTGGTCGCCCTGGGCCGCCCGCGGGCGGCGGTTCGGGGGCTCGCCTCGCTCGGCATCGCCAGCTTCGTCGCCAACCTGGTCGGCAAGCGGCTGGTCGGCGGCGACCGGCCGGCGCTCACGTCCATCCCGCTCGCGCGTCGGCTGGAGCGCTCCCCCACCTCGCCGTCATTCCCGTCCGGGCACACGGCGAGCGCCGCCGCCTTCGCGACCGGAGCGGCGCTGGAGTGGCCCGCGGCCGGCGCGGTGCTCGCGCCGCTGGCCGCGGGCGTCGGATACTCGCGCCTGCACACCGGAGCACACTGGCTGTCCGACGTCGCCGGAGGCGCCGCGATCGGCGCGGGGGCCGCCGTCGCGCTGAAGCTCGCCGCCCCGGCGGTGAAGACCGCCGCGCGCCGCGACCCGCCGACGGCCCGCGTGATCGACCTCCCGGCGACCGAAACCGGCGATGGCGTGTTCATCGTGGTGAACCCGGGCTCCGGTCGCGGGCTCGGCGGCCCGGAGCCAGGGCCGCTGTTGCGGAAACGGCTGCCGCAGGCCGACATCCACGAGCTGGCGGACGGCGACGACATCGGCGAGGTGATCGAGGGCCGGCTCGGTGCGGAGACGCCGCCGCGCGTGCTCGGCGTCTACGGCGGTGACGGCACGGTCGCAGCGGTCGCCCAACGGGCTCGGGCCGCGGACCTCCCGCTCCTGGTGTTCCCGGGCGGGACGTTCAACCACTTCGCGAAGGCCGCCCTGCTCGACACCGTCGACGCGACGCTGCAGGCGCTGGCCGACGGGTCCGGCCGCCAGGTCGATGTCGCTGACCTGACATTCGGCACCGGCGAGACGATCACCGTACTGAACACGGCCTCGGTCGGCATCTACCCGTCGTTCGTCGAAGAGCGCGAGAAGCACGAGAAGCGGCTCGGCAAGCCGATCGCTGCGCTGATCGCGGCGATCCGGGTCGTCCGCCGCGGCGATCCCCTGCAGATCGAGATCGACGGGCGACCGCGAACGGTCTGGTCGGTGTTCGTCGGCGTCGACCGGTACTACCCGGTCGCGGTCGCGCCGATCGAGCGGCGGCGGCTCGACGACCACCTGCTCGACGTGCGCATCCTGTTCGCCGGCGGGAAGCCACGATCCCGCGGCGCGGTCGCCCTCGCCTTCGGCGGCAGGACCGACGCCCTGGTCGCCCGGCTGCCCTTCCTGCAGGGGCCGCCCGCACTCGAGGCGCGCACCGTCGAGGAGATCACCATCGCGGCGCGGGGCGATGACCCGGGCTACGCGCACGACGGCGAGGCGTCGACCGAGACGCCCGGCGACCCCCGGAAGATCACCCTCCGGATGCGGCCGGCAGCTCTGAAGGTGTACTCGCCGAAGGCGTGACGCGCACCGACGGTGCGGTCAGCCGCGGCGCTGGAGCACCCCCTTCACGTACGCGGCCTGGCCGGCGTGCTGCAGGTCGTCCGAGATCACGCTGACCAACCGCACCGCCAGCGTGACCGGCGGATCCCACTGCCGGTCGACGACGCGGGCGAGATCGTCGTCGGTGAGCGTTCGGACGAACTCCTCGGTACGTGCGTGGACCGCCTCGTGATACCCGACCAGGTCGGTCGCGCTCACGTCGGCGAGCTGCGCGACATCGTCGGAGCTGTGGCCGTACCCGGTGTCGGAGACATCGAACGGCAGGGCGAAGCGCTCCGCCCATCCCTCCTCCGTCCACGCCTGAGCGCGGCCGGCGACCTCGGAGACGTGATCGTCCTGCACCCGCGTCAGATGCCAGACCAGCCACGCGATCGAGTTCGCGTCCGGGTCGACCCGGCCTCCCAATGTCTCGGCGTCCAATCCGCGGACGGTGCTGCGCACCACCCCCGCGATCCGGTCGAATGCATCGATCAGAAGCTCGCTGCTCGCGGTCACGTATCCTCCTCGCATCGTCCGCCCCGCACGATACGCCGCCCACGCTCCGCTCAGTGCACGGCAGCCTCCCGCGCCGGAAGCGGCTCGGGAGCCGCCGGGCCGACATACCGCGACGACGGCCGCAGGATCTTCCCGTCGGCCGCCTGCTCCAGGATGTGCGCCGTCCACCCCACCACCCGCGCGGCGGCGAACGTCGGCGTGAACATCGACCGGGGGATGCCGCAGAGCTCCATCACGACACCCGCGTAGAACTCCACGTTCGTGTGCAGCTCCCGGCCCGGCTTCAGCTCCGCGAGGAGCTCCTGCACCCGTCGCTCGACCTGCACCGCAAACTCGACCCGCGGGCCACCGAAACCTTCGGCGAACTCGCGCAGCATGCGCGAACGCGGATCCTCCGTGCGGTACACCGCATGCCCGAAGCCCATCACGCGGCCACCCTCCGAGAGCGTGCGCCGCACCCACTCGTCCGTCCGGTCCGGCGTGCCGATCTCATCCAGCGTGTCCAAGGCTCGGCTCGGCGCGCCGCCGTGCAGGGGCCCGGACAGCGCGCCCAGCGCCCCGCCGACCGCCGACGCGAGATCCGCCCCGGTCGACGCGATCACGCGGGCGGTGAATGTGGAAGCATTGAACCCGTGATCGATCGCCGCGGTCATGTACGCGCTCAGCGCGCGCTCCTCCTGCGGCGTCGGTTCGCGACCCGTCACCAGCTGGAGGTACCCGGCGACGTATCCCAGATCGTCCCGGGGCTCGAGCGGCGCACGTCCTTCCGCGAGCGCGTGGAGCGCGGCGAGCAGGACGGGCGTGACCGCGGCCGTGCGGATGGCGTCCTCCACCCGCGCCTCCGGGCTCTCGTCGTAAACCGGACGCGCCCCGTCAGCCGCGGCAACCGCAGTGAGAGCCATGCGCAGACCGGCCAGCGCGTCCCCGCCCGCAGTCAACCGGGCGATCGCCGGGAGCAGGTCGCGCACCTGGGACGGGACCGACCGGGCCGCCACGATGCGCGCGCGGAACGCCTCCAGCTCCGCCGGGGTCGGCAGCGACCCGAAGAGCAGCAGGTGCCACGCCTCCTCGAACGTCCGCTCGCGCGCCAGGTCGACGGCCGAGTACTGCCGGTAGTGGTAAAAGCCTTCGTGACCGCGCACATCGCCGAGCTCCGTCCGCGCCGCGACCACGTTGGTGAGGCCGCGGGGAACGTCGATGAGGGTGTCATCCATCCTGTCCATATCGGTAGTGTGAACGTGGATGCAACACATCGTCAACGTTGATCGGATCAATATGGATGCGCTCCCCCGCCTCACCGCCGACCAGACCGCCGAGCGGCTCGGCGTGAAGCTGGAGACCCTGTACGCGTACGTCGCGCGCGGTCGGCTCGGACGCGAACGCACCGCGGAGGGCTCGACCTTCGACCCTCTGGAGGTCGAGCGCTTCGCGGCGAGCAGGCGCCGTCGTCCATCCGCCGACGGCGGGCACTCCGAGGGTCGCCCGTTGATGGTGATCGAGACCGCCTTCGCCCTCATCGAGGACGGCGAGCTGCGCTATCGCGGCCGCCCCGTCGACGAGCTCGCCGCCGAGCCGTTCGAGACCGTCGCGCGCTGGGCGCTCACCGGCGAATGGGATGCGGCGGCGCGATTCGCGCCCGGAACCGGGGTCGATGCTGCGCGGGCCGTGGCCCGCGCCCTCCCCGCTGCGGCAGGCGACCGCGACCGCCAGCTGGTCGCGGTGAGCGCCTTCGCGGCTTCCGACCCGCTGCGTGCCTCCCTCGACCCGGCCGCCGTGGCATCCGCCGCCGAGCGCCTGGTGGCCGGGATGGTCGAGGTGCTCGCGCCGAGGCGGAGCATCGACCAGGGGCCGACCGCTGCGCCGTCGAACGCGAATGGCCAGCCCGACCTCGCCTCCCGCCTATTCGCACGGCTCTCCCCCGCGGCGCCGTCGGCCAACGACATCCGGCTGTTCAACGCCGCCCTCGTTCTGCTCCTCGACCACGACATCGCCGTCTCCACGCTCGCTGCCCGCGCCGCGGCGTCGGCCCGCGCCACCCCGTACGGCGTCGTCGTCGCCGGACTCGGCGCGCTCGACTCGCCGCTACACGGCAACGCCAGCCGGGCGGCGCACCAGCTTCTGGCGCGCGTCGTCGCCGGTGAGGACCCGGCCCGCGCGGTCGCCGACGCCGTGGTCGCATCGCACGGACCCGTTCCGGGATTCGGCCAGCCCCTCTACCCGACGGGCGATCCGCGGGCGCGCATCCTGCTCGGGATGCTGGCTGACGAGCCACGCCATGCTGCCGTCACTGCGGCGGTGGAGGCCGTCGGCGACGTGGTCCGCGAGCGCACCGGCGCGCATCCCAACGTCGACCTCGCCCTCGGCGCCCTCACCCTCGCGACGGGGATGCGCGACGACGCAGGCGAGGTCGTGTTCGCCACGGCCCGCACGGTCGGCTGGATCGTCCACGCCCTCGACGAGTACGCGCAGCGGCCGTTGCGGCTGCGGCCGGTCGGCCGGTACGTCGGCCCGTGACCGGCGCCGCGCCCGTGTGCCGCATCCCTGGGTCGCAACACGCCGTTACAGCGACGCCTTAACGGCGTGTTGCGACCCACGGCTCGGCGGTCAGCGCCGCAGCGCCTTGCGCGCCAGCCAGTTGCCGAGGAACTGCGCCGCCTGCACCAGCACGACGATCGTGATCACCGCGATCCACGTCACCGCCCAGTTGTAGCGCTGGTACCCGTACGAGATCGCGAAGTCGCCCAGACCACCGCCGCCGATGCTGCCGGCGATGGCGGACAGGTCGACGATCGCGACGAAGATGAACGTGTAGCCGAGGATGAGCGGACCGAGCGCCTCGGGGATGAGCAGCGTCGTGATGATCCGCCACGGGCTCGACCCCATCGCCCGCGCCGCCTCGATGACGCCCGGTTCGATGGTGACGAGGTTCTGCTCCACGATCCGAGAGATGCCGAAGGTCGCCGCGATCGTCATCGGGAAGATCGCCGCGGGGGTGCCCAGGAACGTGCCGAGCACCAGCTGCGTCAGCGGCGCGATCGCGGTCATGAAGATGATGAACGGGATCGGCCGGATGAAGTTGACGACGACGTTCAGCACGGTGAAGAGCGCCCGGTTCTCGAGCAGTCCGCCGCGCCGCGTCGTGTAGAGCAGGACGCCGAGCGCGAGTCCGAGGATGCCGCCGAGCACCAGGGTGGCGACGACCATCCACAGCGTCTGGCCGATGGACTCCAGGTACACCGGCCACAGGGTCGACCAGTCGGTCATGCGGCCACCTCCTCGACCTCGGTTACCGTGCGGAGCTCGGCGATCAGCGCATCCACGTCGCCCGGCTCGCCGAGGAGCTCCAGCGTGAGGCTGCCGAACGATCGGCCCTGCAGCGCGGAGATGCCGCCGTAGACGATCTCGAAGCGCACGTTGCGGCGGCCTACGGCGTCTGACAGCACGGATCCGAGGCGGCCGTCGTCGTGGATGCGCGCCGAGACGATCCGCCCGGAGTGCTTGCCGCGGAGGCGCTCGATGTCCGCTTCGCCGGGCTGGTTGCGCAGCACCGTCCCCACGAACCGCCGGGCCGTCGGCGTCTGCGGGTCGGAGAAGACCTCGAACACCGTGCCCTGCTCGATCACCCGGCCGGCGTCGAGCACCGCGACGCGGTCAGCGATCGAGCGCACGACCTCCATCTCGTGCGTGATCACGACGATGGTGACGCCGAGTTCGCGGTTGACCCGCTTCAGCAGGGCGAGCACGTCGGACGTGGTCTCGGGGTCGAGCGCGCTGGTGGCCTCGTCGGCGAGCAGGATGTCGGGGTTCGTCGCGAGCGCGCGGGCGATGCCGACGCGCTGCTTCTGGCCGCCGGAGAGCTGGTCGGGGTAGCTCCACGCCTTGTCGGTGAGGCCGACGAAGGCGAGCAGCTCGGCGACCCGCTGCTTGCGCTTGTCGGCCGGCCACCCCGCCACCTTGAGCGGGTAGGCGACATTGCCGAAGACGGTGCGCGAGCGGAACAGGTTGAACTGCTGGAAGATCATGCCGATGCCGGCGCGGACCTGTCGCAGGTCGCGTTCCCGCATGGTCGTCAGGTCGCGTCCGTCGACGATCACGGCCCCCGCGGTGGGATGCTCCAGCGCGTTGATCAGCCGGACCAGGGTGCTCTTGCCCGCGCCGGAGTAGCCGATGATCCCGAAGATCTCGCCGCGGCCGATGGTGAGGTCGAGCCGGTCGACGGCGGGAACCGCTGCGTCGCCAGAGCCGAAGCTCTTGGTGACGCCGCGGAACTCGATGATGGGACCCGCGGTGGCCGTGTCGGGCACTACTGCGCCGCCTCGATGGTCTTCTTCAGGTCGTCGAGGATGCCGATCAGGTCGGACTCTGGACGGCTGACGATGACCGCCGTGTTCTTCGACTCGGCGAGCACCGCATCCGTCACGGCCTTGGTGTGGTACAGCTTCGCGATCTTCAGGTAGGTCGGGTTGTCCTTGTCCTTCTCGCGGGCGACGAAGGCGTTGATGTAGGGCTCGGCGGTCTCCGACTTCGGGTCGTCCTGGAACAGCGCCGACTTCGGGTCGATGCCCGCGGTCAGGGCGTAGTTGTTGTTGATGATCGCGCCGTCGGCCGAGCTGAGCGCCGGGGCCGTCTGGGCGGCGTCCACCGGGATGACGGTGACCTTCGAGGCGGCGGCGTCGATGTCGGCCGGGGTGGCCAGGGTGCTGCCGCCGTTCTTCAGCTTCAGCAGCCCGGCCTTCTGCAGCACCAGCAGGGCGCGCGCCTGGTTGGTCGGGTCGTTCGGGATGGCGATCTTGCCGCCCTGGGGGATGTCGTCGAGGCTCTTGTGCTTGGTCGAGTACAACGGCAGCGGGACGACGAGGGTCGCGCCGATCGGCACCAGGTTCTGCTTCGCCTGCACGTCGTAGTTGGCGAGGAACTGCAGGTGCTGGAACAGGTTCAGGTCGAGCTGACCGTCGGCGAGCGCCGGGTTCGCCTGCGTGTAGTCGCGGAAGTTGACGGTCTGGATGTCGATGCCCTCCTTCGCCGCCTCCTTCTTCAGCACGGCCCAGTACGGTGAGGACGCCTCCGTTGTGCCGATCTTCACCGTGACGCTCTTGGCGGTGGCGGCGCCCGATCCCGTGAGGTTCACGACGACGAGGACGACGGCCACGATCACCGCGACGACGGCGATGCCGATGCCGACGAAGAGGCCGGTGCGGGAGCGCTTCGGCTTCTCCGGGAGCGCGGGGGTGGGCGGGGTGGCGTCGGACATGGCTGTGCCTCTCTCTCGTGAAGGGGGGATGTGCCGGCGAACGCTGTGGCGGCACCTCCGAGCCTCTCCCGAGCCGACGACAGTGGTCAAAACGTCTTGCGAAATGTGACGCCGCCCGTTCATCCGGCGACCCTTACGGTCGCGGTGGGCCACGCGTAGGGTGAGTGGGGTCAGCGTTCCCGCAGACGGAGTGGAGACGGAATGAGCGACATCAACGACGACGACATCAGCACCGACGCGGTCGGCGGCGGCGAGGGCCCCGCGGACGGCGGAGCGAACCCCGGCGGCCACGACGGCGGAGCCGACGGCTCGGCCGCAGGCGAGGGCCCGGCCGACGGCGGAGCGAACCCCGGCGGCCACGACGGCGGAGCCGACGGCTCGGCCGCAGGCGAAGGCCCGGCCGACGGCGGAGCCAACCCCGGCGGCCACGACGGCGGAGCCGACGGGTCCGCTTGATGACGACCCACGAGCGCGGGCCGGGCGACCGGCCCGCGCTTTCGCGTTGCGTGCCGATCGGCCGCGAGGAGTTCGCGACCGATCACTGGGGCCGGAAGCCGCTGTTCACCCGCGCGGCCGCGCTCCCGGAGGACTTCTCCGACCTCTTCAGCGTCGACGCCGTGGATGAGCTGGTCTCGTCCCGGGCGATCCGCACGCCGTTCGTCCGCATGGCGAAGGAGGGCTCCGTCCTCCCGCCGTCGCGGTTCACCGGCCCTGGCGGCTTCGGTGCGGAGGTGGGCGACCAGCTCGACTCCGCGAAGGTGCTGGCCGAGTTCGCGAACGGCGCGACCCTCGTGCTCCAGGGGCTGCACCGCACCTGGCCGCCCATCCAAGAGTTCGCGCGACAGCTCGCCACCGAGCTCGGGCATCCCGCCCAGGTGAACGCGTACATCACGCCCGCGTCCTCCCGCGGCTTCGATCCGCATTACGACGTGCACGACGTGTTCGTGCTGCAGATCGCCGGGGAGAAGCACTGGCGCATCCACGAGCCGGTACATGTGGACCCGCTGCGCGACCAGCCGTGGAGCGACCACCGCGACGCCGTCGCCGCCCGTGCCCAGGAGGCGCCGGCGATCGACGAGACGTTCCGCCCCGGCGACGTTCTCTACCTCCCGCGCGGGTGGATACACTCGGCCGAGGCGCTCGGTGGCGTCTCGGTGCACCTGACCATCGGCGTCGCCGCGTACACCCGACACGACGTGGTGCGCGAGGCTGTGGCCCGAGCGGCGGACGCCGCCGCGCTGCGCAGCTCGCTTCCGCTCGGCTTCGACCCGTCGGACCCCGCGGCGATCGCACCCATCGTCGAGGAGACGGTGGATGCGCTGATCGAGGCACTCAGCGACCCGTCCGCCCGGTCCGCGGTCGCCGCCGCAGTGACGGACCGCCTGCGGCGCCGCCAGCGGTCGGACACCCCGCCCGCGCCCGTCCGGCCGCTGGCGACGATCGCGGTCGCCGACGGGCTGTCGGTCGACAGTGTGGTCGCCGTACGGCCCGGTCTCGGCGTCGACGTCACGGTGGAGGTGGAGACGGTCACCGTGCGGCTCCCGACCAAGACGGTCGCGCTGCCCATCGCCGCGCGAGCAGCGGTCGAGCGTCTGCTGGACGGGTCTCCGGTCGTCGTGGGCGAACTGCCGCTCGACGAGCGCTCGGCGGTCGTCGTGGCGCGGAGGCTGCTGCGTGAGGGGATCGTCACTCCGGTGTCCGACCCGGCTGACGCCGCCTTCCCGGACGTGGACCCCGCGGACGAAGCGGGTGTCTCGAGCGACGGCGAGCGGAGCGCGACCGCCGACTTCGGGACCGCGACGGCGACGTGACCGGCCTTCCGCCGGATCTCGCCGGACCGGCGCGCGCATCCGCCGGGCATGGCACCCCCGGGTGGCTGCCCTGCAGCGATCGCGCCCTGGAGCGGCACGACCCGCTGGCCGGGACGGCCGGCTTCGGTGAGCGCTGGCTGCTGGTGGAGATCGAAAGCGGTTGGGGTCGCCACGCGTTCTTCGACTCGGCGCTCGATCCTGCGCTCGGCGCCCGGATCGTCGCGCGGGCCGAGGAGGCGGGCATCCGTCCCCTGGCGATCCGGCGCACGCGGCTGCGCGCGCCTCTCCGCCGCGACCAGACCTCGTGGCGCTGGGCGCTGGTGGACTCGCGTCCCGGCCGCGAGAGCATCCACTGGGGGCAGGTCGACGACCCGGCCGAACTCCTGACTCTCCCGCTCGACGGGAGCTCCGGCGAGCCGAGCGAGGCGCCGATCTACGCCGTGTGCGCGCACGCTCGCCACGACCAGTGCTGCGCCGTGCGCGGACGCCCGGTGGTGGAGGCCCTGGCCGTCGAGCATCCCGAGCTGACCTGGGAGTGCTCCCATCTGGGCGGCGACCGGTTCGCCGCGACGATGATCGTGTTTCCCGAGGGCCTCCTCTACGGCCGGGTCGGAGCCGAGGACGCGTCGCGCATCGTGGAGCGTCACGCGGAGGGCCGCGTGGTGCCGGAGCTGCTGCGCGGACGCACCAGCCGCAGCACCATCGCCCAGGCGGCGGAGGCGTTCGCCCGGGCCGACACCGGAGACGACCGCATCGGTGCGTTCCGGCCGCTGGCGGAGCACCCACATCCCCACGGCTGGACGGTGGAGCTCGCCCACGGTCGCGATCGCCTCACCGTGGAGGTGGGCGAGCGACTCTCTGAGCCCCTGCTGAGCACGTGCGCTGCGACGATCGCGCATCCGGTCCGGGAGTTCGTTCCGGTGTCGGTCGCCCACGCCTGACGCGGGTGGCCTGTGCGCGGCCGGCGCAGGCGACCGGCATGCGCGGCGAACGGCCGCGCACGCCGGCCTCCGGCTCAGGCGTTCTGCGTCGCGGGCGTCGACTGGAGGATGCGCACCATGTTGCCGGACGGGTCGCGGAAGGCGCAGTCGCGGGGACCCCACGGCTGGTCGATCGGCTCCTGGAGCACCTCGGCGCCGGAGGCGCGCACCCGCTCGAAAGCGGTGTCGAGGTCGTCGGTGCGGAAGACGATCGGGCTCAGGGAGCCCTTGACGACGAGCTGCGCGAGCGCGTCGCCGTCGGCCTGGGAGCGGCCCGCGTGCGGGTCGCTGAGCACGACGGCCGCGCCGTCGTCGCCGGCCACCCCGAGGGTGACCCAGCGGTGGTCGCCGGAGGTGACGTCCTGGATGACGTCGAGGCCGAGGGCGTCGCGGTAGAACGCGAGCGACTCCTCCGGGTCGAGGACGGTGATCTGCGAGTACTGGAGTGAAACGGTCATGAGTCGACTCTAGGAACGCCGGATCGGCCGCGCTTCTCCAAAACTGCTCAGGTGGATAACTGCTCGCGCGGGCGGCCTGTGGACGGGTTCAGGCCCGCGCCCGGACGGGCCGGGTGCGCTGCTTGGCGATGCAGTCCGGCATCGCCCGCACCGCCTCGTGCTCGCGGGCACGGTAGTCGGTCGGTGTCATCCCGACGATCTCCGAGAACTTCGAGCTGAACGACCCGAGCGACGTACAGCCGACCGCCATGCAGGCGTCGGTGACCGACATCCCGGTGCGCAGCAGGGCCATCGCGCGCTCGATCCGCCGGGTCATCAGGTAGCTGTAGGGCGTCTCGCCGTACGCGGCCCGGAACTGGCGGGAGAAGTGTGCGGGCGACATGTAGGCGCGCGCGGCCATGGTGGGGACGTCGAGCGGCTTCGCGTAGTCGCGGTCGATGAGGTCCCTGGCCCGGCGCAGGTGCGCGAGCGTCTGCAGCTCCTCCGGTGACACGGGATGAGCGTAACAGGACGCGTCTCGCGGCGGCAGAGCCGCTGTCGCGGGCGTGCGCGTCAGCCGACCGGCAGCGCGGCCGTGCGCTCTGCTCCTTCCACCAGCCGGATGAACGCGCTGAGCTCCCCCACCCCGGCCGGCGTCGTCGGCAGGAACTCCGTGAGCTCCGGCGAGTGAACGAGGTACGCCGCCCACTTCGCCCGCGAGATGGCGACGTTGAGCCTGTTCTTCATGAGCAGGAAGGACACCCCGCGCGGCACGTCGACCGCGGACGACGCGGCGAGGCTGACGATGGCGACGGCAGCCTCCTGACCCTGGAACTTGTCGACGGTGCCCACGCGCACCCCGCGATGACCCGCCGCATCGAGAAGGGCGCGCACCTCGGCGAGCTGGGCGTTGTAGGGCGTCACGACGATGATGTCGTCCTCCGCGAGGGGAACATCGTCGCGCCCGGCGGCCGGGTCGCTCCACGACCGGCCGAGCAGGTCGTCGACGAGGGCGACGACGGTCTCGGCCTCCTCGGGCGACGCGGTCGAGTTGCCGACGTGCAGCACCGGCACGGGATGCACCCCGGGCATTACCCCGCCGAGCTCGCGTTCCGACGCGCCCTCATGTGCGCGCAGTTTGCCCTCGTACGAGAGCCTCGACACCGCGGCTGCGAGCGCAGGATGCATGCGACGCGTCTCCGCGAGGAAGTACCCGTACTCGGGCGGCAGAACGTCGTGGCCATCGCTCACCCAACCGAGCGCGGAGCCGTCGACCGGCTCGGGATGCCGCCCCTGGCTCACCTGCGGCAGCTGCTGCGGGTCGCCGAGCAGGAGGAGGTTCTTCGCCGCGACACCCACGGCGATGGTGGATGCGAGCGAGAACTGGCCGGCCTCGTCCACCACCAGCAGATCCAAGCTGCCCCGCGGGACGCGCCCGGCGTTCGCGAAGTCCCACGCGGTGCCGCCCAGCACGAACCCGCGCTCCTCATTGATGCCGGCGAACTCCAGATGCCCGTTGGCGGACAGCGGCGTGAAGCGGACGGCCGACTCCCCCGCCGCGTCGTCCACGTCCTCCGCCTGGTCCGGCTTCTGGCCCCCGCTCGGAACCTTGCCGACCTGTTCGGGATCGAGGCCTGCGGCCACCACCCGGTCGAGAAGGTTCTCGACGACCGCGTGCGATTGCGCGACGACTCCGACCTTCCAGCCCTGCTCGGCCACCAGCCGCGCGATGACGTGCGCGCCCAGATACGACTTCCCCGTACCGGGAGGCCCCTGGACCGCGAGATACGACCGGTCGAGGTCGAGCAGGCTCGCGACGACCGCGTCGATCCGTCCCGTGCCGTCGCTCGCCCCGTCCTCTCCACTGCTCGTCGGGTCAGGCACCAGGGCACCAGACCGGGTTCGAGGCGGCGTGCGCCGCAGCAGGTCGATCGTCGCATCCGCTGGCCAGGTCTCATGGTGCCGAGCGATCAGCAGCGCGGTCCCCCATTCGCGGATCGCCTCCCCGAGCCGCCGCGAATCCGGTGGAGACGCCGGAGTGAGGGCGCTCGGCAGATCGCGGTAGGGGGCGACCTCGGGCGGCAGCGTCTCGCGGACGACGATGGAGCCGTCTTCCAGCGCGTCGATCACCGCGACCGTGCGGGCGGCGCGCGCACCGGGCTGCGCACGCGGCTGACGGAAGGGTCCGGGGTACTCGTAGAGCAGGTACGGTCCGGTGCGCTCGCTCACGCGGATGGCACTGCCCGCACCCCAGGCGCCCGTGAGCAGCAGCTCGCGCCGCTCGACGCGCTGGCCCTCATCGAGATACCAGTCGCGCAACACCGTCGCGCTCTCGACGACGAGCACATCGCGCGTCTCGCCCCACTCTTCGATCGGCTGGATCAACCGCGCGAAGTGCGACTGCCAGAAGCTCTTCTGCTCCCGCCGGTGGAAGTCGATCGCCGCGGCGGCGAGCGCCATCGCCCGGCGGTCGGCATCGCGATGCGGGTCGAGCGGATCGCCTGCGAACGCCAGCAGTCCGGCGCGCAGGGGCGACGCCTCGGGTGCGGCCTCCGTCTCCTCCATCGGCGCCGCGCCGATCGGGATGCCGTTCTCCGTCGCGCGGGCGATCAGCCAGTCGCGCAGGCGCAGCGTGGAGACGCAGTCGTACCGGTTGTAGTCGCCGATGTCGTCGAGCAGCGGCTGCGCCTCGTCCAGGCGGCCGAGCGCGATCAGGTCGCGCGCGTTGGCGTACTCGGTGATCGAGTCGGCGCCGGTGGTCACGTCGCTCTCGCGGAGCTCGTCGCCCATGTAGAGCGGCTCGAGCTTCTTGATCGAGTACGAGCGCGACCCGACCCGGACGGCCTTCCGCACCAGCGGATACAGGTCGACCATCACGTTGTCGCGCAGCAGGCCGTCGACCTCCTCTTCGCCGACGCCGTGGCGGGCGGCGAGGGCGAGCAGGTGCGTCTGCTCGTACGCCGCGTAGTGGTAGATGTGCATGCCCGGGAACTGGGCACGGCGGTCGCGGACGAACGCCAGGAACGCCTCCAGCGCCACCCGCTCGGCCGCGAAGTCGTGCGCCCAGAACGCGGTGAAGCGCTCCTCCTGATCGACCAGCCCGAACAGGTAGTCGAGATTCCAGCGCTCACCGGCTCCCTCGGTGTACAGCGGATCGCCCTCGAAGTCGAAGAAGATGTCGCCGGGATCGGGATGCGGCAGCACCGCGAGAACCGGCGCGTTGAACACCCGCACCGGCGGCGGCGCGTCCGGCACGGCCTGCAGCTGCAGCCGCGCCTGTTCGCGCAGCCCGTCGAGCGTGCCTTCGGGGATGCCGTCGATCGGGCCGGTCGAGGCGGCGAGCGCGTCGATGGTGGAGATGCCCGCCGCGAGGAGGTGCTCCCGCTGGGTCACGCGCATCCCCGCCACCAGCAGCACGTCGCGCGACGCCTGCACCTCCGCGTCGCAGGTGTCGCACCGCCCGTCGACCGTGAAGCGCGGGTCGCCCCAGGCGACCGGCCCGGTGTCGGCCACGTGCTCCGCGACGATGGTCAGAAGCCGCGCGCGCCGCTTGCGGTACACCGGCTCGATGTCGTTCAGCGAGTGCTCGCTCACCGAGCCGTCGCCGAGCAGCAGCTCGACCGTGTCGTCGACATCCACACCCATCCGCCGCAGCTGCTCCGCGTAGGCGGCGAGCTGCAGCAGCGCTGTGACGCGGGCGCTGCGGGCCAGCTTGGAATCCTGCACCCGATAGCGGCCGTCGGGCAGCCGCACGACGAAGTCGGCGAACCCGACGAACGAACCGTCGAAGAACGTCGCCTGGAAGACGACCTGCGCTCCGCGCTCGAACGCCTCGGACGTGCGACGGACCGCGTCGGCGAGCGACTCCGCCGTCAGCTGCTCCGGCCGCTCGATCTCGGCCACGCCGCTCCCGAACCGCTCGCGGTAGCGCTCCAGGATGCGGTGCTCGTGCTCGTCGCCCATGCGCGAGGAGCGCACGTACATCGGGTCTTCGACCTCTTCGGTCTTCTCGAGCCGCCCCAGCTTCACATCGAGCGTGCGCAGGAAAGCGAACTCGCACTTGGACGCCTCGGTGAGGTCGCTGGCGCTCGTGACGATGATCCCGTCGAGCAGGAACACGGCGACCTCCCTTCGCTTCGGGGCGGCTGTGGCGCCACCCGCTCTGCGAGACTACCGGCGACCACCGACAGCAGCTGGTTCTCCACAGGGGCGGCCGGCTGGGCGCCGAAAGCCGCTTCCTGTGGTCACTTTCCCTTCGCGGCCGCCTTCATCGCCCGCTTGTGCTCGCGCACGCGGGCAAGCGAATCGGCGTCGACGATATCGGCCACCGAGCGGTAGCCCTCGCTGCCGTAGTCGCCGGCAGCCTGCTGCCAGCCGGCGGCGGTCAGTCCCTTCTGCTTGCCCAGCAGGGCGAGGAAGATCTTCGCCTTCTGCTCGCCGAAGCCCGGCAGCGCCTTCAGCCGGCGCAGCACTTCGGCGCCATCCGGGTCGCCCTGCGTCCAGATGGCCGCGGTGTCGCCGCCCCAGTCGCTCACGATCGCGGCCGCCAGCGCCTGCACCCGCGCGGCCATCGACCCGGGGAAGCGGTGCACGGCCGGCGTCTGCTTCATGACCTCCGCGAGCTTGTCCGGGTCGAGCGCGGCGACCGTCGCCGGGTCGAGCGCGCCGAGCCGGTCGCGCAGCTTCGCCGGACCGGCGAAAGCGGTCTCCATCGGGATCTGCTGGTCGAGCAGCATGCCGGTGAGCAGGGCGAAGGGCGACTGGTCGAGCAGCGCGTCGGCTTCGGGGTCGCCGGTGATGTTGAGAGCCATGCGCTCAGCCTGCCACCAGCAGCAGCACACCCGCCACCGCCGAGAGCACGGCCAGCAGCAGGGCCACCCCGAGCAGCACGCCATGGACGATGAGGAACGACGTCGCGCGGCCCGCCGCGTCCCGAGCCCGCGCATCCTTCCGGACCCGGGTGAAGAACCGCGGCCAGGCGAAGATGTTGAACAGGGCGTTGAGGAACAGCACGATGGCGGCGAAGACGGTCATGGTGCCTCCAGCCTAAGCGGCCGGCGGCGGCGCATCGCCGCAGCCTCCGCCTCAGCCGCCGCAGCCTCAGTCACCCGAGGCGACGAGCTGCACGCGCAGCGAGTCGACGCGCGTCGCGATCATGTCGTCCGCCGCCCAGCGCTGCGCCAGCCGCGAGAGGATGGCGTCCAGCTCCTCGCGCGTCAGGCCCGCGGCGAGCGACAGCCGCACCACGAGCTCTTCGCCCGCAAGCCGGTTGCCGGGATCGCCCGCCAGCAGGGCGACGTCATGCACGCCGAGCTCGGAGGCGATGGACCGCTGGAACGCCTCCCGCACCTCCGCGTCGCGGTCGCTCGGCACCCACGCCGTGCCCTGCGCGACCGCCCACACGGCCGGCCGCCGCAGCACGAACTCGGTCTCCGATGTCGGGTCGAGGACGATGAGCTCCGTCCCCTCCGCCGCGGCGGCGAGCGCGGCCCGCCGGCTGTCCACCGGCACAGGACGCGCGGACGGGTTCCACGCCTGCAACGCCGTCACCGAGGAGAACACGGGCTGGACGGTGCGTCCGTCCGGCCCCGCCACCGTCACGATCGACAGTTCCTGCGTCTTGTCGACGCGCATCCCCGCGTCATTCGTGCCCTCGTCGCCGAGGTCCGCCATCAGCGGGATGAGGAGGCGCACATCCCGCAGCGCATCCACGACGGTCTCCGCGCCTGTCTCCCCGGCGCGGAAGGCGGCGAGCGCGCCGAGCAGCGCAGGCGGCGCGGAGCCGTCGTCGTCACCGAAAGGATTGTCGTCGAACTCGCGCCCCTGCCACGGCTGACCGGCGGAGTCGGCGAGGGACGCAGCGAACCCGGCCAGCCGCGCGGCGCCCTCGGCACTGGGTCGGCCCGGCGGAGTCACCCCGTTCGCGTCCGCCGCCCCCTCGGGAGCGGCGCCCGTCTCGGCGTCGTCAGCGTCCCGCGACATCCAGCGCCTCGGGCAGCGTGAACGCGCCGGCGTACAGCGCCTTCCCGACGATCGCGCCCTCGAGTCCCAGCGGAACCAGCTCGCGCAGCGCGGCGATGTCGTCGAGGTTGGAGATGCCTCCGGAGGCGACGACCGGGCGCTCGGTGCGATCGAGCACCTGGCGCAGGAGTTCCAGATTCGGGCCGCGCAGCGTGCCGTCCTTGGTCACGTCGGTGACGACGTAGCGGGCGCAGCCCGCGTCCTCCAGGCGGTCGAGCACCTCCCACAGGTCGCCGCCCTCGCGGGTCCAGCCGCGGGCCGCAAGGGTGGTGCCTCGCACATCCAGTCCGACGGCGATCGCCTCGCCGTAGCGGCCGATCGCGCTGGCGGCCCACTCGGGGTTCTCCAGCGCGGCCGTACCGAGGTTGACGCGGGTCGCGCCCGCCTCGAGGGCGTGCTCGAGGGAGGCGTCGTCGCGGATGCCGCCCGAGAGCTCGATGCTCACACCGTCCACCTCGCGGATGACCTTCTTGAGCAGCGACCGGTTGTCGCCCCGCCCGAATGCGGCGTCGAGGTCCACCAGGTGGATCCACTCGGCACCCGCCGCCTTCCACTCGGCCGCGGCATCCACCGGGTCGCCGTAGCTCGTCTCGCTGCCGGCCTCGCCCTGCGTGAGGCGCACCGCCTTGCCGTCGGCCACATCCACCGCGGGCAGGAGGACGAGCCGGGGCGTGCTGATGAAGTCGGTCATGTGTTTCCTCGTGTCGGTCCGCGGCGCGGACAGGTGGGCCGGAGTCGGCGAAGGCCGGACGGCGGCTACAGCGTGCCGATCCAGTTGCGGAGCAGCTGGATGCCGGCGCGGCCGGACTTCTCCGGGTGGAACTGCGTCGCGCTCAGCGGGCCGTTCTCGACCGCGGCGACGAACGGCGAGCCGTGATCCGCCCACGTCACCTTCGGCTGCGCGAACGGGCCGGACGCCTCCAGCGTCCAGTCCTGGGCGGCGTACGAGTGGACGAAGTAGAAACGCTCGTCCCGCAGCCCCGCGAACAACGTGGAGTCCTCGGGCGCGCGCACCGTGTTCCAGCCCATGTGCGGCACGACGTCGGCGCGGATGAGGTCGACCGTCCCCGGCCACTCCCCGAGCCCCTCGGTCTCGACGCCGTTCTCGACGCCGCGCTCGAACATGACCTGCATGCCGACGCAGATGCCCAGCACGGGTCGTCCGCCCGCGAGGCGCCGGTCGACGACCTCGTCTCCGTGCGACGCCTTGAGCGCCTCGGCGACGGCGGTGAACGCGCCGACGCCGGGCACCAGCAGGCCGTCCGCCTCCAGCGCACGCTTGCGATTGCCGGTCAGCTCGACCTCCGCGCCCGCGGCCTCGAGCGCCTTGACGGCCGAGTGGACGTTGCCCGTCCCGTAGTCGAAGACGACGACCTGCGGGGCGCTGCCGGGAGTGCGTGCCACGGTCACAGCGCGCCCTTGGTCGAGGGGATGCCGCTGATCAGCGGGTCGAGCGCCTTCGCCTGGCGGAACGCGCGCGCGAACGCCTTGAACTCGGCCTCCGCGATGTGGTGCGGGTCGCGACCGCCGACCACGGTGATGTGCGTGGTGATGCGGGCGTTGAACGTGATCGCCTCGAAGACGTGACGGACCATCGAGCCGGTGAAGTGACCGCCGATGAGGTGCAGCTCGAAGCCGGCGGGCTCCCCGGTGTGCACGAGGTACGGGCGACCGGAGATGTCCACGACCGCTTGCACCAACGCTTCATCGAGCGGCACCAGGGCGTCGCCATAGCGGGAGATGCCCGACTTGTCGCCGAGCGCCTCCAGGATCGCCTGGCCGAGGACGATGCCGATGTCCTCCACCGTGTGGTGGACGTCGATGTCGGTGTCGCCGGTCGCTCGGATACGCAGATCGGTGAGCGAGTGCTTGGCGAACGCGGTCAGCAGGTGGTCGTAGAAGGGGACGCTCGTCTGGATGTCGGATGCTCCGGTGCCGTCGAGATCGAGGCTCAGCTCGATGCTCGACTCGCTCGTCTCCCGCGTGACCGTGGCGGCGCGATTCGTCATGCGTCCGAGTCTACCGGGGCGCTCTGGGCCCTGTCGGGGGCCTCGTCGGCGCCCGCGTCCTCTGCGGCGGGCCGGCCGAGCGCGGCCAGCGCCTCGAGGAAGGCGGTCGTCTCGGCCTCGGTCCCCGCGGTGACCCGCAGGTGGTGCGGGATGCCGACATCCCGGATCAGGATGCCGCGGTCGGCCAGCGCTTCGAACGTCGCGTGCGGGTCGTCCACCCCGCCGAAGAGAACGAAGTTGCTGCCGCTGCGGTGGGGCGTGTAGCCGAGGCGTGCGAGCTCCGTCACCAGCCGGTCGCGCTGGCGGCGGATGTCGCCGACCGTCGCGAGCATCTCGTCGGCGTGCGCGAGCGCGCCCAGCGCGGCTGCCTGGGTGATGGCGGACAGGTGGTACGGGAGGCGCACGAGCCGGAGCGCGTCGATGACCGCGGGGTCGGCGGCGAGGTAGCCGACGCGCGCCCCGGCGAAGGCGAACGCCTTGCTCATCGTCCGGGAGATCAGCAGGCGTGGCCGCCCCGGGAGCAGGGTCAGCGCGGACGGCTCGCCCTCCGGCATGAACTCCGCGTAGGCCTCGTCGACGACGACGATCCCGTCGGTGGCGTCGTAGACGGCCTCGATGGTGTCGAGTCCGAGGGGCGTGCCGGTCGGGTTGTTCGGCGAGCAGAGGATGACGATGTCCGGGTTGTGCCGGCGGAGCTCGGCGACGGCCGTCTCCGGTGTCAGCTCGTAGTCGGCGTCGCGCGCGGCCGCGACGTACGCGGTCCCGGTGCCCGAAGCGAGCAGGGGGTACATCGAGTAGGTGGGCGCGTACCCGAGCAGTGTTCGTCCGGGGCCGCCGAAGGCCTGCAGGATGTGCTGAAGCACTTCGTTCGAGCCGTTCGCCGCCCAGATGTTCTCCGGTGCCAGGCCGTGGCCGAGGTACCGTGCGAAAGCCGTGCGGAGCTCGGTGAACTCGCGATCGGGGTAGCGGTTCACTCCGCCGACCGCGGCGGCGACGCGGGCAACGATGTCTGCGGCCACGTCGTCCGGGACGGGATGCGTGTTCTCGTTCACGTTGAGCGCGACGGGCACCGGACGCTGCGGAGCGCCGTACGGGGATCGACCGCGCAGGTCGTCCCGGATGGGCAGCTCGGAAAGAGAAGTCACCCCTCAATCGTAGCCAGCGCCGTCACCCCGCTTCCGCCGGATGACGCCCGGCGACGCCGAGCGACGAGCCCCACCAGGCAGGGCTCGAGATCGCCCGCCCGATGAAAACGGAGGAGATCCGGTGGTGCTGCGACCGCATCCACCTCCGTTTCGGCCGAATCCGGCCCCCTGCCGACCGATCCCCTCCCTTCTCGCCACCGGCCTCCGGGCGACGGAAACGGAGGACCTTCCGACGAGATGCAAGCCCGGGAACGGGAAACGGAGGCGATCCCGGCTGCCGAGCCGCGGATCCCCTCCGTTTACCGCCGCGAGGTGCGGACGGCGCCTACCGTGCGACGCCGCCTAGTGCGCGTACTTCGCCGGGACCGCGAGCTGCTGGCCGGGCGAGACGACGGCCGAGTCGAGGCCGTTCAGGGAGACGATGTCGGCGATCACGTCGCGCGGGTCGGCGTTCGGCGCTACGCGCTCCGCGACCGACCAGAGGGAGTCGCCCGACTCCACCGTGACGTACTGGAAGCTGACGTGCGTCTGCTCACCGGTGGCGACCGCGCCGCCGCCGTTGAGTGCGAACACGAGGGCTCCGATGACGAGGGGCAGCGCGACGAGGGCGGAGAGGACCGCGCGACCGCGCCGCGTGAGACGCAGGCGGACCCGTGCTCCCTCCGGCAGCGGCGGGACCGCACGAAGGGTGGGAACCGACTCGCTCATCAGTACTGCGCTCATGGTCGTGACCTCCTCAGACTCGCGGGTGCGAAGCTGTGTTCCGAATGTATCTTCGAATGTCCGAATCCGCAAGATACCCTCAGGCCGGGGATTCGGGGACGAAGTTCGCGACACACTCGAACACATGTTTGTCTTCCCTTCCCGACGCGGATACAGTTTCGACTGTCTGAGGACATCAGATCAGGAACCACCGACATTCCTGCAGGGAGCATCCCCGCAGGGCCGCCGACGCCAGGAGAGGACGCCCGTGTCGAATGAGAACCAGGCACGCGGAGGCACCCGTCGCCGCAAGAACCTGAGCGACAAGCAGCTGGCGATCCTCGATGTGATCCAGCGATCGGTGAGCCAGCGCGGCTATCCGCCGAGCATGCGCGAGATCGGTGACGCCGTCGGCCTCTCCTCTCTGTCGTCCGTCACGCATCAGCTGAACCAGCTCGAGCTGAGCGGATACCTCCGGCGCGACCCGAACCGTCCGCGCGCCCTCGAGATCCTCATCGACCTGCCGTCGTCGTCGCAGTCCGCGCCGGACTACGAGAACCAGACACCGGTCGGTGACGCCGCGATGGTCCCGCTCGTCGGCCGCATCGCGGCCGGAATCCCGATCACGGCCGAGCAGCAGGTGGACGAGGTCTTCCCGCTCCCCCGCCAGCTGGTCGGCAACGGCGAGCTGTTCATGCTGAAGGTCGTCGGCGAGTCGATGATCGACGCGGCGATCTGCGACGGCGACTGGGTCGTCGTGCGCGCCCAGAACACGGCAGAGAACGGCGACATCGTCGCCGCGATGCTCGACGAGGAGGCGACCGTCAAGGTCTTCCGCCAGCGCGACGGCCACACCTGGCTGTTGCCGCGTAACTCGAACTTCGAGCCCATCCTCGGCGACTACTCGCAGGTGCTCGGCAAGGTCGTCGCGGTCCTCCGCGCGGTCTGAGCATCCCGCCCGCCCCACCCCACGTTTTGCGCCAAATCGTGGTTATGACCGCCTCATAACCGCGATTTGCGCCAAATCGTGGCACCGGGAAGAAAGGGCTAGGCCCAGCCGAGTTCCCGCAACCGGTCGTCGGAAAGCCCGAAGTAGTGACCGATCTCGTGCACCAGGGTGAGCCGGACCCGGGCCCGCAGGTCGTCCTCCGACACGGCCGACGCCTCCAGGTTGTTGCGGAACAGCGTGATCCGGTCCGGCAGCTCGCCGAACCCGTACACCGAACGCCGGGTCAGCGGCCGTCCGCTGTACAGCCCGAACAGCCGCGGCCGGGCGCCGTCCGGTTGATCCTCGATGAGGATGGCGACGTTCTCCAGCGGCCCCACCATGTCGTCCGGCAGCGCATCGAAGATGTCGCCGACCATCCGCTCGAACTCCTCGTCCGGGATGCGCACCATGCGCCCATCCTCACACGCAGGCCCTCCCGAAACACCGCGGCCCCGGTACGCCGTGAGCGTACCGGGGCCGCAGATCGCCTCGTCGAAGGCGTCAGGCGTTCACGGCCGCCCGCTCGCGCACTCCGCGCGTCGCCTCGATGATGTTGCGGAGCGAGGCGACGGTCTCGTCGTACCCGCGCGTCTTGAGGCCGCAGTCCGGGTTCACCCAGAGCTGCCGGCCCGGGATCGCCTCCAGCGCCGTCTCCAGTAACTCGGTCACCTCGGCGACCGACGGCACACGCGGCGAGTGGATGTCGTAGACGCCCGGTCCGATGCCGTGCTCGAAGCCGGAACGCTGGATGTCGTGGACGACCTCCATCCGGCTGCGGGCCGCCTCGATGCTGGTGACGTCGGCATCCAGGTTCCGGATCGCGTCGATGACGACGCCGAACTCCGAGTAGCAGAGGTGCGTGTGGATCTGCGTGCCGTTGGCGACGCCCGAGGTGGCGAGGCGGAACGACCCGACCGACCAGTCCAGGTACTCGCCCTGCGCCGCCTTCTTCAGCGGCAGCAGCTCCCGCAGCGCCGGCTCGTCCACCTGGACGACGCGGATGCCCGCCTCCTCCAGGTCCGCGATCTCGTCTCGGAGCGCGAGCGCGACCTGTCGTGCGGTCTCGCCGAGCGGCTGGTCGTCGCGCACGAACGACCACGCGAGGATGGTCACAGGCCCCGTGAGCATCCCCTTCACCGGCTTGTCGGTGAGGCTCTGGGTATACGCCGACCACTCGACCGTGATGGGTGCGGGCCGCGAGACGTCGCCCCAGAGGATCGACGGGCGCGTACAGCGGGAACCGTAGGACTGCACCCAGCCGTTGCGCGTGACCGCGAAGCCGTCCAGGTTCTCGGCGAAGTACTGCACCATGTCGTTGCGCTCGGGCTCGCCGTGCACGATCACGTCGATCCCGATCTCCTCCTGGAGGTCGACGACGCGCTTGATCTCGTCGCGCATGCGGCCCAGGTACTCCGCCTCGGTGATGAGGCCCTTCGCCAGCTGCGCGCGCGACCGGCGGATGTCGGCCGTCTGCGGGAACGACCCGATCGTCGTCGTGGGTAGGAACGGGAGGCTGAGGGCGGCATCCTGCGCCGCCAGCCTGTCCGCGTACGCGCCACGACGGAAGTCGTCCTCGGTCAGCGCGGCCTCGCGCTCGCGGACGGCGGGGACGCGGACGCCCGGCGCCGACGCACGGTCGGCGAGCGCAGCGGTCGCGGCGGTCAGCTCCTCCTGGATCGCCTCGTGGCCGTCGACGATCCCGCGCGCGAGCACGGCGACCTGGGCGACCTTCTGGTCGGCGAAGGCGAGCCACGACGTCAAGCGCGCGTCGAGGTCCGGCTCGTCATCCACGTCATGCGGGACGTGCAGCAGCGAGGTGGACGTGGACACGGTCACGACGGGGCTGAGCGACAGCAGCTCCGTGAGCTTCCCGAACGCCGCCTCGAGGTCGCCGCGCCAGATGTTGTGCCCGTCGATCACGCCGCCGACGAGTGTCTTCCCGGCGAGGGCGGATGCGGTCGCCGCGTCGAGCCCCGACGGGATGGACCCGCGCACGAGGTCGAGGGAGATCGCCTCCACCGGGCTGGCCGCGAGGACGGGCAGGGCGTCGTCGAGGCTCCCGTACGGAGCCGCCACGAAGAGTGCAGGACGGTCGGACGCGCGCCCGAGCACGTCGTACGCCTCGCGCACCGCGCCGAGCACCGCATCCCGCGGCTCGTCGATGCTCTCGCTGACGAGAGCCGGCTCGTCGAGCTGTACCCACGGGGCGCCTGCGGCGGACAGGCGCGAAAGCAGCTCCGCGTAGACGGGCAGCAGGTCGCTCAAGCGCGAGAGCGGACGGAACCCCTCCGGGGCGTCGTCGGCCGCCTTGCTCAGCAGCAGGAAGGTCACCGGCCCGACGATGACCGGACGCGTGACGAACCCCGCAGCGCGGGCCTCCTCGAACTCGCGGACGATGCGGTCCGAGGCCAGCCGGAACGCCGTCTCCGGGCCGATCTCCGGCACGAGATAGTGGTAGTTGGAGTCGAACCACTTCGTCATCTCCAGTGGCGGGTTCTCCCCCTCGCCTCGGGCGATCGTGAAGTAGCCGGACAGGTCGACGGAGCCGTCGGCCGAGGCGAGCCCCGCGAACCGCGAGGGCACGGCGCCGACGGTGACCGCCGCATCCAGCACCTGGTCGTAGAAGCTGAAGCTCTCCGGGATGGACGCGTCGGTGCGGCCGAGGCCGAGGGTCGCGAGCCGCTCGCGCGTGGCGGCGCGCAGGTCGGCCGCGGCCGCCTCCAGCTCGTCGGCGTCGATGCTGCCCGCCCAGAACGCCTCGACGGCCTTCTTCAGCTCTCGGCGGCGGCCGATGCGCGGGTAGCCGATGATGGTGCCCGCCGGGAACGCGGGGCGGCCCGAAGCGGCGGAGGTGGTGTCGGTCATGCTGGTTCCTTCTCGGTGGCCGGGTTCGCCGGGGTGGTGGATGCGGTCTCGCTCGCCGCCGGGAGGGCGCCGATGCGGTCCAGCACGGACAGGACGGCCTCGTGCTGGTTGAACGTGTACAGGTGGAGTCCGGGGGCGCCGCCGGCGAGCAGCCGCTCGCCGAGCCGGGCCGCCCAGGCGATGCCGATCTCGCGGCGACCCTCGTCGGTCGGCTCGACCTCCAGCTCGATCGCGAGGTCGCTGGGGAGGTCCTCGCCGCTGAGCTCCAGCATCCGCTTCAGGCGTGCGGGGCTCGTCACCGGCATGATGCCCGGCAGGATCGGGAACGTCACGCCCGCCTCGGCCGCACGCTGGGTGAAGTGGAAGTAGTCCTCGGCGTGGAAGAACAGCTGCGTGATCCCCAGGTTCGCCCCGGCCGCCTGCTTGGCGAGCAGGGCGTCGATGTCCTGCGAGACCGAATGCGACGACGGATGCCCGTTCGGGAAGGCGGCGACGGCGATCTGCACATGCTCGCGATGCTCCAGCACGGCCTGCGCGTGCAGCTCGGGAACGGCCAGCTCGCCGTACGGGACCCGCTCGGCCTGGACGCGATGGATGAGCTGCACCAGCTCCGCGGTCGTGCGGATGTCGCCGATCCCGTCGTCCCCTTCGGCCAGCCCCTCCGGCGGGTCGCCGCGGACCGCGAGGAAGCGGCGAACGCCCGCGTCGAGGAAGTCGCGGATCAGCCGGTGCGCCTCCTCGTGCGACGAGCCGACGCAGGTGAGGTGGGCCATCGGGCTGACCTCGGTGTGCTCGATGATGTAGCGCAGCACGTCGAGGGAGGCGGTCCGCGAAGAGCCGCCGGCACCGTACGTCACGGAGATGAAATCCGGACACGTCGCGGCCAGCAGGTCGATCGTCCCCGGCAGCGCCGCCGCGGCGCGTTCGGTGCGCGGCGGGTACAGCTCGAAGGAGAACCGGGCCTCGGTACAGCTCATGGGTTCCTCGGATGGTCGGACAGCGGCACAAGGACGTCCCACCCGCGCTCGGCACAGGCCGCTCGGCACAGGGAGGGATTCACTCGGGCGGGTGCCGGGCTCGGCTGTCGCACCACGTCGGCGGTCGCCCGCTTCGGTTGTCTGGCAATCTAGCAACGCAGAAGGCCGGGCGGAACCTCCCGCGTCATCCAGTGACACAGAGGATCCGCCCGGCCTTCGGGTGGCGGCTCGCGGCTATGAGGTCGCGGCCACCTCGAACGGTTCGAACGCCGCGTGGTATTCGGGCATGATCCGCGCGGTCACGCGGGTGCCCTCCTCCACGTACTCGGTCGAGATCACGCGGCCCCGCTCGTGCAGCGCAGAGATGAGGTCGCCGCGGTCGTACGGCACCACCAGCTCCACCTCGAGGGAGGGATCCGGCAGCAGCCGCGCGATGGCGGCCAGCACCTCGTCGATCCCCTCGCCGGTCCGGGCCGACGCGAAGATCGCGCCCGGCTCCAGTCCGCGCAGGATGAGCCGGTCGTCCGCCGAGATCAGGTCGGCCTTGTTGAAGACCACGATCTCCGGGATGTCGCGGGCGCCCACCTCGCCGATCACGTCGCGCACCGTCGCCAGCTGCGAGGCCGGGTCCGGGTGCGAGCCGTCGACCACGTGCAGGATGACGTCGGAATCGGCGACCTCCTCCAGCGTCGAACGGAACGCCTCCACCAGCTGGTGCGGCAGGTTGCGCACGAAGCCGACGGTGTCGGCCAGCGTGTACAGCCGGCCATCGGCGGTCACCGAGCGGCGGACCGTCGCATCCAGCGTCGCGAACAGCGCGTTCTCGACCAGCACGCCGGCCTTGGTCACGCGGTTCAGCAGACTCGACTTGCCCGCGTTGGTGTAGCCGGCGATCGCCACCGACGGAACCGAGTTGCGGTTGCGGTTCGCGCGCTTCGCCTCGCGGGCGGGCTTGAAGCCGGCGATCTGCTTGCGCAGCCGGGCCATGCGCGTGTGGATGCGACGACGATCCAACTCGATCTTCGTCTCACCCGGTCCGCGCGAGCCCATGCCGGCGCCCGCTCCACCCACCTGGCCACCGGCCTGGCGGGACATCGACTCACCCCAGCCACGGAGGCGCGGGAGCAGGTACTCGAGCTGCGCGAGCTCGACCTGCGCCTTGCCCTCACGGCTCTTGGCGTGCTGGCTGAAGATGTCGAGGATCACCGCGGTGCGGTCGATCACCTTCACCTTCACCACGTCCTCCAGCGCACGGCGCTGGCTCGGTGCGAGCTCGGTGTCGGCGATCACGGTGTCGGCGCCGAGGGCCGCCACGATCCCGGCCAGCTCCTCGGCCTTGCCGCGGCCGAGGTAGGTGCTGGGGTCGGGATGCGGTCGGCGCTGCAGCAGCCCATCGAGCACGGCCGCTCCTGCGGTCTCCGCCAGGGCGGCGAGCTCGCGCATCGAGTTCTCGGCGTCCTGCAGGGAGCCCTGCGAGTACACGCCGATCAGCACGACGTTCTCGAGTCGCAGCTGCCGGTACTCGACCTCGGTGACGTCCTGGAGCTCGGTGGAGAGCCCGGACACACGTCGAAGCGCCGCGCGCTCCTCGCGGTCGAGCTGCTCGCCGTCGTGCAGTCCGCCCTCGACGGCGTCCGCCTGCAGGGCCTGCGCCCGTGCGGACGCACCCGAGCCGAACAGCGTCACCGTTGCACGGTTGTCCTGCGTGGCGAGCACGCGCGCGACCACGTCGTCTGCGTCGTGGTCGCGGATGTCGGTCTTATCAGTCATTCAGTTCCCCGATCCGGGTTAACCCTAGTTTGTTCGTGTCCTGTACGGTCTGCTTATGGCCAGCGGAGATCACTACTTTTCCCCGGCGCCCGAGAGCGAGATGAACCTGCGGCCGTTCACCGTTCAGCTCGCCGGCCAGACATATGAGCTGGTGACGGCGAACGGGATCTTCAGCCCCGAGCGCATCGACATGGGTACGCGAGTGCTGCTGGACCATGTCCCCGCAGCGCCGCCCGGAGGTCAGTTCCTCGACCTCGGCTGCGGCTGGGGGCCACTGGCTCTCACACTTGCTCTCGAATCCCCTCATGCGACGGTCTGGGCCGTCGACGTCAACACCCGAGCGTTGGACTTGGTGCGCAGGAATGCGCAGAAGCTCGGTCTCACCAATGTAAACCCGGTGACGCCGGATAATGTTCCCGATGACGTGCGATTTACGACGATCTGGTCGAATCCACCGATCCGCGTCGGCAAGAACGAGCTGCACAACATCCTGGAGCGCTGGCTGCCCCGGCTCGAGCCCGGGTCGGACGCCTGGCTCGTCGTGCAGCGCAACCTCGGCAGCGATTCCCTCCAGCGATGGATCCAGGCGACCTTCCCCGAGCTGACCACCACGCGAGCCGCGACCTCGAAGGGCTACCGCGTCCTCCGAGCCCGCTCCCACGCCGACGCCTGATCGCACGCCCTCGCGCCTCCCCTCCCCCGTCGAGTACGCACAAACTTGACGCCGTCGTGGCGCGGCGCGTGCAATTTGTGCGGACTCGACGGTGGGGGCAGGGAAGGGGGAAGGGAGTCAGGCGAGGTCGAGCGTGCCGGTGAAGACTAGGGCGGCGGGGCCGGAGAGGCCGACGTGCTCGCCGTCCTCGGTCGCGAACATGCGGACGCCGACGGTGCCGCCGGGCACCTCCACGCGCCACTGGTTCGGGGCGCCCTCGCCCGCCCAGTAGCGGACCGCGAGCGCGGCGGCCGCAGCACCCGTGCCGCAGGAGAGCGTCTCGCCGCTCCCGCGCTCGTGCACGCGCATCCGGATGCGGCCGACGCCGTCGACGACGAGCGGCTCGTGCGGCACCACGAACTCGACGTTCGCTCCGTGCTCGGGGGCCGGCTCGATGTGCGGGATGTAGGAGAGGTCGGCCGCGTCGAGCTCGGAGTCGTCGGCGACGGCGACGACGACGTGCGGGTTGCCCATGTCGATGCCCAGCCCGGGCCGGGCGACGGCGAGCTCCTTGGCACGGACGAGCGGCTCGCCGCCGTCGAGGCGCCAGCGGCCCAGGTCGACCTGGAAGCCGTTGGTGCTGCGCTGCACGTCACGCACGCCGGAGCGTGTGCCGATGGCGATCGTCCCGCCCTCGGGGAGCTCGGCGAGGCCGGTCTCGAGGAGGTAGCGGACGTAGACACGGATGCCGTTGCCGCACATCTCGGCGGGCGACCCGTCGGCGTTGTAATAGTCCATGAACCAGATGGCCGCTTCGTCCTCGGCGAGGGCTGCCTCGCCCTCGGAGAGGTGCGCGGAGCGGACCGCACGGATGACACCGTCGGCACCGACGCCGAAGTGGCGGTCGCAGATCTCGGCGATCTGGGCGGCGGTGAGCGGCAGGCGCCCCTCCGGGTCGGAGTAGAGCACGAAGTCGTTGCCCGTGCCCTGACCCTTGGTGAAGTGGATGGTCGCCATGCGTTCCAGCCTAGCGACCCGCCGCCGGTGCGCCGCGCTCGACGGCCTCCGCCGAATCCACCAGCGCGATGGCCGCATCCACCAGGTCCGGGGCGTCGTAGTCGAGCCAGTGGATGCCCGGGTAGCGCTTGAACCAGCTGACCTGCCGGCGGGCGTAGCGACGGGTCAACTGCTGGGTCTGGGCGATCGCGTCCTCCCGGGAGAGCTCGCCGCGCAGCTCTGCGAGGGCTTGGGCGTAGCCGATCGCACGGCGGGCGGTGACACCGCGGTCGATGCCCTCAGGGATCAGTGCCGTCACCTCGGCGAGCAGCCCCTCCGCCCACATCCGGTCGACGCGGGCGTCGAGCCGGGCGACGAGTTCGTCGCGCGGGGCGGCGAGCCCGATGATGACGGTCGGTTCGTGCCAGAGGGACGGCTCGTCGGGCAGCGCGCCGGTGACGGAGGTGCCGGTCAGCTCGGCGACCTCGAGGGCGCGGACGATGCGGCGGCCGTTCCGCGATCCGATCCGCTGTGCGGCTTCCGGGTCGCGTTCGGCCAAGCGCTGGAAGAGCATCCCCGGCCCGTGCTCGGCGAGTTCGGCTTCGAGGCGTGCCCGAAGCTCGGGGTCGGTTCCCGGGAACCGCAGGTCGAACAGCACGCTCGACACGTACAGTCCTGAGCCGCCGACCAGGATGGGGACGGCGCCACGGTCGGCGATCTCCTGGATGCGCGCCCGCGCTTCCGGCTGGTAGCGGGCGACGGTGGCCTCGTCGGTGACGTCGAGCACGTCGAAGAGGTGGTGCGGGATGCCGCGCCACTCCTCCGCCGGGAGCTTGGCCGTGCCGATGTCCATGCCGCGGTACAGCTGCATCGCGTCGGCGTTGACGACCTCGGATGTGCGCCCTCGGACGCGCAGCGCGTCGGCCAGCGCCAGCGAGAGGTCGGTCTTGCCGGTGCCGGTCGCGCCGACGATGGCGACGAGCGGAGGGACGGACGCCGCGCTCAGCGCTGTCCGTCCGTCGGGTCGTAGATCGGCATCGTGCCGACGCCCGGCGACGTGAGCGGCTCGCGGGTGCGGAGCGTCGGGAGTCCGAGGGAGACGCGGCCCGCTGCGGCGCCCGCCGCCGTGCCGCCGTGGGTGGGCACGGCGCAGGACTCGGCCTCTGCACGGTCCCAGGCGTCGCCCGCGCGGGTGCGGCGGATGCGCAGGGGCGCGCCGTCCGCCGAGTCGGCGATGAGGTGGTGCGGCGCGGCCTGGGTGACGCGGACGGTGACGACGTCACCGGGACGCGGCGTCTCGGAGCCTGCGGGCAGCTCGAAGTGCACGAGGCGGCTGTCTTGGGCGCGGCCGCTGAGCCGGCGCGTGTCAGCGTCCTTCCGGCCCTCGCCGTTGGCGACGAGGAGTTCGACCTCGCGGCCGATGAGCTTCTGGTTCTCCTCCAGGGAGATGCGCTCCTGCAGCGCCGTGAGCCGGTCGTAGCGCTCCTGGACGACCTCCTTGGGCACCTGGTCCTCCATGGTCGCCGCGGGCGTGCCGGGGCGGATGGAGTACTGGAAGGTGAAGGCCGACGCGAAGCGGGCGGCCTCGACGACGCGGAGCGTCTCCTGGAAGTCCTCCTCGGTCTCACCGGGGAAGCCGACGATGATGTCGGTGCTGATCGCCGCATCCGGCAGCTTCGCCCGCACGCGGTCGAGGATGCCGAGGAACTTCTCGGAGCGGTACGAACGGCGCATGGAGCGGAGGATGCGGTCGGACCCGGACTGCAGCGGCATGTGGAGCTGCGGCATGACGTTGGGCGTCTCGGCCATCGCGTCGATCACGTCGTCGGTGAACGCTGCGGGGTGCGGGCTGGTGAACCGGATGCGCTCGAGGCCCTCGATCTGGCCGGCGGCGCGCAGGAGCTTGCTGAATGCCTGACGGTCTCCGAACTCCACGCCGTAGGAGTTGACGTTCTGCCCGAGCAGCGTGACCTCGATGGCCCCGTCGTCGACGAGGGCCTGGATCTCGGCGAGGATGTCTCCCGGGCGGCGGTCTTTCTCCTTTCCGCGGAGCGACGGGACGATGCAGAACGTGCACGTGTTGTTGCAGCCGACCGAGATGGAGACCCAGCCGGAGTACGACGAGTCGCGCTTGGTCGGAAGCGTCGACGGGAAGGTCTCGAGCGATTCGAGGATCTCGATCTCGGCGGCGTCGTTGTGCCGGGCGCGCTCGAGCAGGCTCGGGAGCGATCCCATGTTGTGGGTGCCGAAGACGACGTCGACCCACGGCGCCTTCTCGAGGATGACGTTCTTGTCCTTCTGGGCGAGGCACCCGCCCACGGCGATCTGCATGCCTTCGTGCCGGCGCTTCACGCCGGCGAGGTGGCCGAGGTTGCCGTAGAGCTTGTTGTCGGCGTTCTCGCGCACCGCGCAGGTGTTGATGACGACGATGTCGGCCTCTTCACCGTTGGCGGGGATGTAACCCGCCGCTTCGAGAGAGCCGCTGAGGCGCTCGGAGTCGTGGACGTTCATCTGGCAGCCGAACGTGCGCACCTCGTAGGTTCGCGCTCGGCCGTCGGGACGGATAGCCGCCTCGGAGGGCGCGATGACGCTGTGCTGTTCCAGGATGCTCATGATGGCGACAAGTCTACGTTTCTCGCCGCCTCGCGGGCGACGTGGTCACGGGGCGTTCGGCAGACGCCCGCCTACTGGAAACGGACTCCGGAACCGCCACGCGGGCGCCGGGTCGCGAACGCCGCATCCATCGCCTGCCGCACGACATCCGACGCGTACCCTTTGCGCGCAAGGAACCCGTGCAGCCGGCGTCGGGCGGTCTCGTCGTCGTAGGACGACAGCTGCCCCATGCGCTTCACGGCCAGCTCCGTCGCGCGCTCCAGTTCGTCGTCGTCGCCGATGTCGGCCAACGCGGCCTCGATCAGGACGGGATCGATGTGGCGCCGCTTGAGCTCCTGCTCGATCGCCGTGCGCCCGAGCCCTTTCCGGCTGTGCTGCGTGAAGGCGAGTGTCGCAGCGAGCGCTGCGTCGTCGATCACGCCGAGCACCTCCAGCCGATCGAGCTCCGGCCCGTACACCGCCGGGTCGATCTCGCGCTTGGTGAGCAACTGCTCGAGCTCCCACCGCGACATGCCCCGCCGCGCCAGCTGACGGATCGCGACCCCGGACGTCTTGCGCGCCTGCCGAACCGTCTCCTCGTCGACCTCGGCCTCGTCGGGAATCGATGGCGCCGGGGGCTCGGCACCCCAGGTGTTGTTCCACCCGGAGTCCGACCCCGCGTCGGTCCTCTGACCGGGTCGCCCGCGCGCGGCGCCCGCCGCGGCGTCCCCGCCTGGAGCCTCGCCGGGCAATGCGACCACTGGCCGCACAACGCCTTCCTGCGACCGGCCCTCGCGGGCCTTGCCGCGGCGCGACGGATGCTGGTCGCCGTCGGCACCGCGGGCGGAGGCCGCTCGCCGGAGTGGGGTTACGGGAGCCAAATGCTCCCGCGCCCCCGCCTCGGCGGTCGACGTACCGTCACCCTGGTCGTCCTGCGGAGAGGACGGGAACTTCACCACCACGAGGATCTCCTCCGTGAGGCGAAGGGCACGGTTACGCGCCCTTTCGAGCCTGCAGCTTGTCTTCGATCGACCCGACGTTGGACGGCTCTTCCGCCACCGCGTTCGGGTCGGCCATGATGCCCAGCTTGATCTTGATCTTCTGCTCGATCTCGGACGCGATGTCCGGGTTGGCGATCAGGAAGTTGCGCGAGTTCTCCTTGCCCTGGCCGAGCTGGTCGCCCTCGTAGGTGTACCAAGCGCCCGACTTCTTGACGAGGCCGTGCTCCACACCGAAGTCGAGCAGGCTGCCCTCGCGGGAGATGCCGACACCGTAGAGGATGTCGAACTCCGCCTGCTTGAAGGGCGGGGCCATCTTGTTCTTGACGACCTTCACCCGGGTGCGGTTGCCGACCGCGTCGGCGCCGTCCTTCAGGGTCTCGATACGACGGATGTCGAGGCGCACCGACGCGTAGAACTTGAGCGCCTTACCACCGGCGGTGGTCTCCGGGCTGCCGAAGAAGACACCGATCTTCTCACGCAGCTGGTTGATGAAGATCATCGTGGTGTTGGTCTGGTTGAGGCCACCGGTGAGCTTACGGAGTGCCTGCGACATCAGACGGGCCTGGAGGCCGACGTGCGAGTCACCCATCTCGCCCTCGATCTCGGCGCGGGGCACGAGCGCGGCGACGGAGTCGATGACGATCAGGTCGATGGAGCCGGAGCGGACCAGCATGTCGGCGATCTCGAGCGCCTGCTCACCCGTGTCGGGCTGCGAGACGAGGAGCGCGTCGATGTCGACGCCGAGCTTTCGCGCGTACTCGGGGTCGAGTGCGTGCTCCGCGTCGATGAAGGCTGCGATGCCGCCCGCCCGCTGGGCGTTGGCGATGGCGTGCAGGGTCAGCGTCGTCTTACCCGACGACTCCGGGCCGTAGATCTCGACGATGCGGCCGCGGGGCAGTCCACCGATGCCGAGGGCGACGTCGAGGGCGATGGATCCGGTCGGCACGACCTCGACGGGGGCGCGCTCGTCGCTGCCCAGTCGCATGACGGAGCCCTTGCCGAACTGGCGGTCGATCTGCGCGAGGGCTGTTTCCAGGGCCTTCTCGCGGTCTGCGGGTGATGGCATTTTGCGGTTCTCCTTCGTGGGCTTCGCTACGGTTCGACTCTAGGAGTGACGTCCGACACCCGAAGCGAGGGACGCGCATCTGTGGACAACCGGTTTTCGACTGCCGATGTGAAGAAGTGTAGCCAGTTCCGAACATATCTTCGAGAACCGAAAATGGCGTGTCGCGCCGACGATCAGCGCTTCGGGGCAGGCTTTCCCGCGCCGTACCAGTGCGACTGCGGCACACCGGTCTCCTTGCAGAGCGCGATCCACACCTCGCGCGGAGACAGACCCGCGGCGATGGCCTCGTTGGGCGTGCGACCGCCGAGTTCGCCGAGGACGAGGTCGGTCAGCAGCGTCTGACCGTAGGTGCTGCCGAACTCGTCGGTGACGGCGCGCTGGAACTCGCTGAGCTTCATGGGTCCTTAGTTTCGGAGAGCCGGGAGGGGGTAAACGAAGGACGCCCCGCCGAGAGCGGGGCGTCCTCCTGAGTGTGCGGGATCAGCGGGCGACCAGGTCCGAGTCCATCGCCGAGACGAACTCGTCCGGAACCGTGTCCGGAATGACCGGCTCGAGACCCTCGAGTACCGCGATCCGATCGCCGACCTCGCGCATGATGACCGAGACCGGCGTCTCCAGAGCGTCTGCCACGGAGGCGAGGATCTCACTCGACGCCTCCTTCTGTCCGCGCTCGACCTCGCTGAGGTACCCGAGCGCGACGCTCGCCTTACTGGCGACCTGGCGGAGCGTACGACCCTTTTGCAGGCGGAAGTCCCTGAGCACGTCGCCGATTTCCTGACGTACAAGAATCATTCGGAGCCTCCCTCTCTTACCCTGCCGACGTATCGATGGGATACGAATGTACCGCATCCCTGCGCTCCACGATATCGAGGGCTACTGGGCTTTTCTTGTGAATGCAGCAGGTGTAACCAGACCGAAACACCGCGTATTCCCGCGGTAATCCGGGAGTCTCAAACACCCGTTATGCCGAGCTCGTCCGCAAGCGCCCGGACGGCCTCGACGACCGTCTGCCGGCGGATGCCGTCTCGATCGCCCGTGAGAGCGAGCGCGACGGACCGCGCACCCGCATCGGAAGCGACTCCGACATAGACCGTGCCGACCGGTCGCCCGCCCTGCGGATCGGGTCCGGCGACTCCCGTCGTGGCCACTCCGATGTCGGCCGGGCGGCCGGCGACGGCCAGACGATCGCGGACGCCGACGGCCAGTTGACGGGCGACCTCGGGATGGACGGGGCCCTCCGCCGCGAGCAGAGCGGCGTCCACCCCCAGCAGGGTGTGCTTCAACTCGGTGGCGTAGACCACCGCTCCCCCGAGGACGACGGCGGAGGCTCCGGGGACGCTGGTGAGCTCGGCGGTGAGGAGGCCGCCGGTGAGCGACTCGGCCACCGCGATCGTGAACCTGCGCTGGATCAACGCGTGGACGACCGTCTCTGTCGCTGATGGATCAGGCGACGGCATGCTTCGCTCTCCGGCCCTTCCACGCCTGCCAGAGGTAGTCGATGCCGGTCCAGACCGTGAGGATGACGGCCGCGGTCATGAGGATGCCGTTGACCCAGAAGATCCAGTCTCCGAACACCGTCCACAGCGGGACGAGCGCGAAGGAGATGGCCACCGACTGGACGATGGTCTTGATCTTGCCGCCGCGCGAGGCGGCGATGACGCCCTGCCGGATCACGACGAAGCGGTAGACGGTGATCCCGATCTCGCGCACCAGGATCACGACGGTCACCCACCAGGGCAGCTCCCCCAGGATGGACAGCGCGATGAGCGCACCCCCGGTGAGCACCTTGTCGGCGATGGGATCGAGGAGCTTGCCGAGATCGGTGACGAGTCCTTGGCGCCGTGCGAGGGCACCGTCGACGCCGTCCGTCGCGATCGCGAGAATGAACAGCACCGCGGCCGCCCAGCGGAGCCAGCCGTCGTCTCCGCCGTCGGCGAGCAGCATCCAGACGAACAGTGGAGCGAGCAGGATGCGCACCACGGTGATCGCGTTGGGCAGGTTCCAGTTGCTCACGAGCTCTGTTCCGCCGTCCGCCGCTGCGGGCGGAGGCGTGTCGGGCACCGACATCGTGGTCGTCTACTCTCTGTCGGTCAGCTGCCAGGCGTCCTCGTCGGAGTCGCCCTCGACCTCAGGATAGCCCGCCGTCATCGCCGCGACGGGGTCGTTTCCGTAGCGGTCGTCGATCTCGGCGTCGCCGGCCCCGGCAGCGGGTCCGAGCGCAGCGGACGCGCCCGCTCCCGCTCCCGCCGCCGCGCTCGGCGCGGACGGGGCCACGCCTGCGGGCGGCTCCTCGCCGCGGAGCCGCGCGATCACCTGCGGGAGCTGCTCCGCCGTGGCGAGCACGTCGCGGGCCTTGGACCCCTCAGACGGGCCGACGATCTCGCGGGACTCCAGCAGATCCATGAGCCGGCCGGCCTTCGCGAAGCCGACGCGCAGCTTGCGCTGCAGCATCGACGTGGAGCCGAACTGCGACGACACGACGAGCTCGGCGGCCGCGAGCAGGAGCTCGAGGTCGTCGCCGATGTCGGAGTCGATCTGCTTCTTCTCGGCCGACACCGTGACGTCCTGCCGGTACTCCGGCCGCGCCTGCCGGGTGACATGGTCGACGACCTTCTGGATCTCGTCCTCGTTCACCCATGCACCCTGCACGCGGATCGCCTTGGATGCACCCATCGGCAGGAACAGGGCGTCGCCCTGGCCGATCAGCTTGTCGGCGCCCGGCTGGTCGAGGATGACGCGCGAGTCGGTGACGCTCGTCACCGCGAACGCCAGCCGCGAGGGGACGTTCGCCTTGATCAGTCCGGTCACGACATCCACCGAGGGTCGCTGGGTGGCGAGGACCAGGTGGATGCCGGATGCGCGTGCCAGCTGCGTGATGCGGACGATCGAGTCCTCCACGTCGCGCGGCGCGACCATCATCAGGTCGGCGAGCTCGTCGACGACGACGAGCAGGTACGGATACGGCTTCAGCTTCCGCTCACTGCCTGCGGGCAGGACGATCTCGTCGTTCACGACGGCGCGGTTGAAGTCGTCGATGTGGCGGAAGCCGAAGCTCGCCAGATCGTCGTACCGCATGTCCATCTCCTTCACGACCCACTGCAAGGCCTCGGCGGCCTTCTTCGGGTTCGTGATGATGGGCGTGATGAGGTGCGGGACGCCGCCGTAGATCGTCAGCTCGACGCGCTTCGGGTCGATGAGCACCATCCGCACCTCCGACGGCTTCGCGCGCATCAGGAGGCTTGTGATCATCGAGTTGACGAAGCTCGACTTGCCCGAGCCGGTGGAACCGGCGACGAGCAGGTGGGGCATCTTGGCCAGGTTCGCGACCACGAAGCCGCCGCCGACGTCTTTACCGACGCCGATCGTCATCGGGTGGACGCTCTTCGTGGCCGCGGGAGACCGCAGCACGTCGCCGAGCGACACGATCTCGCGGTCGCTGTTCGGGATCTCGATGCCGATCGCGCTCTTGCCCGGGATCGGCGAGAGGATGCGGACCTCGTTGCTCGCGACGGCGTACGACAGGTTCTTGCTGAGCGCGGTGACGCGTTCGACCTTGACGCCGGGGCCGAGCTCGATCTCGTACTGGGTGACCGTCGGGCCGCGCGAGTAGCCGGTGACCTTCGCGTCCACACCGAACTGAGTGAGGACGGACGTGATGGCGGCGACGATCTCGTCGTTCGCGCCGGAGCGGGTCTTCGCGGGCGTTCCGGCGGACAGCATGGTCGCGGACGGGAGGTTGTACGGAGAAGACGGCTCCGGGAGCGCCGGCGGGGCGACATCCTCGTCGAAGTCCTCGGCGCCGGCCTGGAAGCCGGGGAGCACGGCCGCGCCACCGGGCGCCCCGCCCACGGGCGGGAGCGGCGCGACGGCCGTCGGCGGCTGCTCTCCGGTGAAGCGCTGCAGGGCGTCCTCGGCGTTGGCGAGCTCGCTCAGCACCTCGGTGTTGTAGTGGTCGCTGGCCGGGTCGGGTTCGAGGGCCGTCGCGAACTCCCCCTTGCCCCGCTGCCCGGCGCCGAAGACCTCGGTGAGGCCGTCCGCCGGGGCGGCGTCATACTCCGGGTCCTCTTCGCGCTGCGACTTGTTCCGGCGCCACCAGGGCAGGTTGGCCTCCTGCTCCGGCTCGTCGTCGACGCCGTCGAGCTCGACCTGCTTCGATCGGGCTTCCTTCGCCTCCTGACGCTCGTCCTCCGTCGGCAGCTGCGCCCCGAACAGGTAGGCGTACAGCTCACGGATGCGCTCGGGCAGCTTGTTCGGCGGCGTCTTGGTGATGATGAAGAGGCTGAGGATCAGCAGCAGGATGATGACGGCGCCCGCGCCGTACGGGGTGATCAGCAACGACAGCGGCGCGGCGATCAGCCACCCCAGCACACCGCCCGCCTGTGCGAGCGCCGTGACGCCGTCGCTCGGAGAGGGGTGGGGGCTGAACAGGTGACACAGCCCCGAGACCATGAGCAGCAGGATGCCGAGGCCGATGCCGATGCGCGTGTTGTCGTGCACCGAGCTGGGATGGCGGAAGAGCCAGGCGGCGAACAGCACCATGACGATCGGAAGGGCGAACGCGACGCGCCCGAACAGCGCACCGAACGTCCACGCGTCGAGCATGCGCGCGACCTGGTCGTTGATGAGGAACCACTCGATGACTGCTCCGGCGATTGCGAGGAGGACCAGGAAGAACGGAAACCCGTCACGGCGCTCTTCTTTCGCCAGCTTCTCCGGACCGAGCGCACGGAATGCGGCGCCGGTGAGGTGGGCGAGGCCCATCCACGCGCGGATCAGCGGACTGGACCCCGCGTCGGCTGCCGGGTAGGCGACCGTCTTCTGCTGCGCGGTCTTCGACGCCGGCTTGCGCGCGGTCGACCCGCCGCGACCGGAGTTCCGGGCGCGTGCATTCGACTTGGTGCTCGTAGCCATGGCACAACGGTACGTCGTGCCCCCGTCATCACGCGGTTCCCGCGCCTGAGTTGTGGAAATCCGGCCCCGTCAGCGAACTGTGCGCACCATCGTGTCGGAGCCCTCTTCCGAGGCGACCGTCACGTACCCCTCGCTGATGTAGAGGCGCTGGGCGAAGTTGGAGCGCTCGACGCTGAGGCTGAGTCGCGCGTGGCCGCGGGCCGCCGCGTCGCGCGCCAGCTCGCGGAGCAGCGCCCGGCCGACGCCCTGCGCGCGCCACTGCGGATAGACGCCCAGCGTCAGCTCGGGCACCCCGGCAGCGACGAAGCCGTAGCCGGGGTCGCTCGGCGAGAACAGGCGCGCCCAGGCGGCGCCGACGGGCACGCCGCGGGCGTCCTCGGCCACGCAGCCGAAGTCGCCCGGCCGCTGCCAGCCCGCGATGTAGTGGCGGACGGAGGGATCGTCGAGGACCGTCACCCGCGGCCTGGTGCGCACCGGATTCCAGTTCGCGGCCTCCACCAGCATGTCCGCGAGCACCCGGGCGTCGCCGGGAACGGCGGGACGGATGTGGAACGCGTTCATGGACGAACGTTACCCACCGGCGTGTTTCCGGCGGGTAACGATCCCGGCCGGCCGGCGCGAGGCCGGATCAGGCCTCGATCACCAGCGGCACGATCATCGGCCGGCGGCGGTAGCTGGTGTTGACCCAGCGGCCGACGGTCCGCCGGACCACCTGCGAGAGCGCGTGCGAGTCGCGGACACCGTTGTGGGCGGCCTCCGACAGGGCGGCGGCGATCTTCGGCTTGACGTCGTCGAACACCGCGTCGTCCTCCGCGAAACCGCGGGCGTGCACCTCCGGGCCGGTCACGATGCGGCCGGTCGCGGCCTCCACGACGACGATGATCGAGATGAAGCCCTCCTCGCCCAGGATGCGGCGGTCCTTCAGGTCGGCGTCGGTGATCTCGCCGACGCTGGAGCCGTCGACGTAGACGAAGCCCAGGTCGAGCTGGCCGACCACGCGGGCGACGCCGTCGCGCAGGTCGACGACCGAGCCGTCCTCCGCCAGGATCGTGTTCTTCTCGGGAACGCCGGTGTCCATCGCGAGGCGCGCGTTGGCCACCAGGTGGCGGTACTCGCCGTGCACGGGCATGACGTTCTTCGGCTTCAGGATGTTGTAGCAGTAGAGCAGCTCGCCCGCGGCCGCGTGGCCCGAGACGTGGACCTTCGCGTTGCCCTTGTGCACGACGTTCGCACCGAGCTTGGTGAGCCCGTCGATGACGCGGTAGACCGCGTTCTCGTTGCCCGGGATGAGGCTCGACGCCAGGATCACCGTGTCGCCGGGACCGACCTCGATCTGGTGGTCGAGGTTCGCCATCCGCGCGAGCACGGCCATGGGCTCGCCCTGCGATCCGGTCGACATGTAGACGATCTCGTCGTCGGGGAGGTCGGCGGCCTTCTTGTAGTCGATGAGCACGCCATCGGGGACCTTGAGGTACCCGAGCTCCGCCGCGATGGTCATGTTGCGGACCATCGAGCGGCCGAGGAGGGCGACGCGGCGGCCGTTCGCGGCGGCGGCGTCGAGCACCTGCTGCACGCGGTGGACGTGGCTGGAGAAGCTGGCGACGATCACGCGACGGGGCGCCCGGGCGATGACGGCGTCGAGCACCGGGCCGATCGAGCGCTCCAGCGGTGTGAACCCCGGAACGTCGGCGTTGGTCGAGTCGGCGAGGAACAGGTCGACGCCCTTCTCGCCGAGGCGCGCGAAGGCCCGCAGGTCGGTGATGCGGTCGTCGAGCGGAAGCTGGTCCATCTTGAAGTCGCCGGTGTGGAGCACGACCCCGGCCGGGGTGGTGATCGCCACGGCGAGCGCATCAGGGATGGAGTGGTTGACCGCGACGAACTCCAGGGAGAACGGGCCGAGCTGCTCGACCTGCCCCTCCTTGACCGTGAGTGTGTACGGCTGGATTCGGTGCTCCTTGAGCTTCGCCTCCACCAGGGCCAGTGTCAGGCCCGAGCCGATCAGCGGGATGTCGCGCCGCAGCCTGAGCAGGTACGGAACGGCGCCGATGTGGTCCTCGTGCCCGTGGGTGAGCACGACGCCGACGACGTCATCCAAGCGATCGCGCACCGGGGCGAAGTCGGGGAGGATGAGGTCGACGCCCGGCTGGTCCTGCTCGGGGAAGAGGACGCCGCAGTCGACGATGAGGAGTTTTCCCTCGTATTCGAAGACGGTCATGTTGCGGCCGATCTCACCGAGACCGCCCGTCGGGATGATGCGGAGTGTTCCGGGTTCGAGCGCGGGAGGCTCGGCGACGAGGTTGGGCATGTGCCCTCCTATTTCTGTGTTCTTCTCGGGGCTTCGCGCGCCCGCCATGTGTTCGACCGCCTGTGCGGTCGTCAGCGTGTGGTCCCGGCGATCTTCGGGAGCGCACCGCCCGCGGCCGCGTTGCGGTCGGGGCGGAAGTTCGAGAAGTCGACACCGGGGATGTCTGTGACGAGGTCGAGCTCGTCTTCGATCTGGGCGGCCTCCCACTCCTCGGGCCCGACGAGCGGCAGACGCACGCGGGGACTCGAGATGCGGCCGAGGCCGTGGAGGATGTACTTGGCAGCAACGGTACCGGGCACGTGTGTCATCACCGCGCGCACCAGCGGTTCGAGCTTCATGTGGGCGGCGGTGGCGGTCGCCAGGTCGCCTGCGTTGACCGCATCCACGATCTGGCGGTACGGGGTGGCGGCGATGTTCGCCGTGACGCCGATGAGCCCGCTCGCCCCGATGGAGAGGTGCGGGAGCACGTTGGCGTCGTCGCCCGAGAAGTACATCAGGTCGGTCTGGTTGAGCACGCGACTGACCTCGCTGAAGTCGCCCTTCGCGTCCTTGATCGCGAGCACGTTCGGATGCTTCGCGATGCGGAGGATGGTCTCGTACTTGATCGGGACTCCGGTCCGGCCGGGGATGTCGTAGAGGATGACCGGAAGGTCGGTCGAGTCGGCGATCATCCGGAAGTGGGTCAGGATGCCGGCCTGCGTCGGCTTGTTGTAATACGGCGTGACGACCATGACGCCGTCGGCCCCGGCCTTCTCGCTCTGTTGGTACAGCTGGATGGCGTGGGCGGTCTCGTTGGACCCGCCGCCGGTGATGATCTTGGCCCGGCCGTCGGCGACGGACTTGCCCACCTCGACCAGGCGGAGCTTCTCGGGGTCGGTCAGCGTCGAAGTCTCCCCCGTCGTGCCTGTGACCACGATGCCGTCCGCCCCCGCGCGGATCACGTCGTCGATGTGCTTCTCGACCGCCGCCCAGTCCACTTCGCCATCGGCGGTGAACGGGGTGACCAGGGCGACGAGGACCTGGCCGAACGGATTCTCGGAAGCAGCCATGGCACAAGGCTATCGGGTCGCCGTCACGGGAGGTCACATTAGCTGCGCTGTCCCCAGCGTCGGCGTAGCGTCCCGACCTGTGAACGGATTCGCGGCTCTCGGCATCCTGCTCGGGCTCGTCGCCGTCGTCACGGCGGCCGGTCTCCTCTGGCGCGCGACGACCGGCCGGGCCCGGACGGTGCGCACCCACGACGTCGTCATCCCCGCCGAGGTCGGCGTCGACGGCTTCGGCGGCCGTGCCACCCTCCTGCAGTTCTCCACCGAGTTCTGCGCACCCTGCCGCTCCACCGCCCGCGTGCTCGACGACGTCGCCGCCGATGTCGACGGCGTCACCCACACCGAGGTCGACCTCACCGAGAGGCCGGAGCTCGCCACCCGCTTCGGGATCCTCCAGACGCCGACGACCCTCGTCCTCGACGCCACGGGCGCGGTCCGCGCCCGGATCGGCGGCGCCGCCCGCCCGGCCGACGTCCGCCTCACCCTCCACCGCATCCTCGGGAGTGATCATGTCTCAGCCTGATCCATCCGCTCGCACGGGCATCGACCCGCGGTCGCCGCGTTTCGGCGCCGGGATCACCGCCGTGCTGCTCCTGATCGACCTGTTCCTCTCGCTCGTCGGTGCGACGACCGCCGCCGCGGTGCTGCTGCTCGTCATCGCGCTCCTCTTCGCCTGGGGCGCCTTCGCGGGCATCCGCCGCCATCCGTACGGCGTGCTGTTCCGCGCCGTGATCCGGCCCCGGCTCGCGCCTCCGACGGAGCTCGAAGACCCGGCGCCCCCGACTTTCGCGCAGGCGGTCGGGCTGCTCGTCACCGGCGTGGGCCTCGTTCTGTTTGTGTCCGGGGTGCCGCTCGCCCTCCCGATCGCGGCGGCGCTCGCGTTCGCCGCCGCCTTCCTCAACTCCGTGTTCGGATACTGCCTGGGCTGCCAGCTGTACCTGCTGCTGGTGCGCGCGCGGCTCATCCGGCGCCGCGCCGACGCCTGAGCGAGCGGCCCAGCCGGGAATCCGCCCAGCACCCGGTGACGGTGTCGGAACCCGTCACTAGGGTGGAAGACGCCCGGCCGCGCTCGGCGGCGGAGCGTCACGAGGAGGTCTTCATGGCAGTCACCAGCGCATCCACCACCGTCTGGAACGGCGATCTCAGGAGCGGCTCCGGAACGGTCACGTTCGATTCGTCGCACGCGGCGGAACTGGCCGTCAACTGGAAGGCCCGCTCCGAGGGCGGCGCCGAGGTCACCACCCCGGAGGAACTGCTCGGAGCGGCGCACGCCGCCTGCTTCTCGATGGCCTTCTCGAACGTGCTCGCGCAGTTCGGCAACGCGCCGGAGAGCATCCGGACCACCGCCGCGGTCACCTTCGACCCGGCTCAGGGCATCACCGGCAGCCACCTGACCGTCACCGCGAGCGTTCCCGGACTCTCGGACGAGGACTTCCAGCGCCTCGCGGATGAGGCCAAGAGCACCTGCCCGGTGTCGCGGGCGCTGGTCGGCATCCCGATCACCCTCGACGCGTCTCTCGCCTGATCCGCCGGCGGCCGGACATGCGCGTATTGCTCGCCGGGGCCTCCGGCATGATCGGCGGCGAGCTGCGCCGTCAGCTGACCGCTGCCGGACACGAGACGCGGAGGCTGGTCCGCCGCGAGCCCGCCGGCGCCGACGAGTTCCGCTGGGCGCCGGAGGAACGCTCCGTCGACCCCGCGCTGTTCGACTGGGCCGACGCGGTCGTCAACCTCTCCGGCAGCTCGCTGCAGCGGCTGCCCTGGACACGCGCGACCAAGCGGCGCATCCTGTCGTCGCGCCTGCAGGCGACGGGCACGCTCGCCGAGGGGATGCGCCGGGCCGACACCCCGCCCGATGTGTTCGTCAGCGGCTCCGCCGTCGGCTACTACGGCGACCGCCCGGGCCAGCAGCTCACCGAGGCGGCGACGAAGGGGCGGGGATTCCTCGCCGATGTCGTCGACGCGTGGGAGGCGGCAGCCCGGCTCGCGCCATCGTCCACCCGGGTGGCGCTCGCGCGGACCGGTGTCGTCATCGGCCGCGGCGGCGCTCTGAAACCGCTGCTCCCGCTCGCCAAGGCGGGACTCGCGGGACCGCTCGGCGGCGGACGCCAGCACTGGCCCTGGGTCAGCCTGCACGACGAGGCGGCAGCGCTCGTCCACCTGCTGACCTCGTCGCTCGAGGGGCCGGTCAACATCGCCGGGCCGACGCCCGCGACGGCCGGAGAGATCGTACGGGCGCTCGCACAGGCGGTGCGACGGCCGTACCTCCTGCCGGTGCCGAAGTTCGCGATCGAGCTGGCGCTGCAGGACGCCGGCCGCGAACTCCTGCTCGCGGATCAGCTGGTGGTGCCGAAGGCGCTGCTCGACGACGGCTTCGAGTTCCGGGATCCGACGATCGAGGACGCGATGGACCGGCTCGTCGAGGTGCGCGCGGCCTGACGGAGTTGCACTGCCGCCGCCGGCATCCGGAGCCGGGTGCTCAGCGTGCCGCGGGACGTTCCGCCTTCGCCTGTGCGCGCTCGAGGCGGATCGCCTGCCGCAGTGCCTCCCTCGCCCGACGCCGGTCTCCGGACGCGTCGTAGGCGAGCCCGAGCCGGAACCAGGCGCGCCAGCTCTCCGGCTCCGCCTCGACCTCGGCGCGGTACCGCGGGAACTCCGCATCGGCGGCGTCCCGAAGCGGTCGGCCGCTCGCACGGGTCGGGAGGTCTTCGACGGGGAGCGCGCCCTCCGCATCCAGCTGTCGCACCAGACGCTCGGTGCGCGCGCCGAACAGCAGCTCCCGGCCGATGGCCCACGCGGCGATGAACGGGAGCACGATCAGCGCGACACCCATGGCGATGCCGACCGGCTCGCCGGTCAGCACGAGCATGACCGCGCGCTGGGTGACCAGCACGAGGTAGACGAGCAGGAGGACCGCCATCAGGATGGCGGCCAAACGGTTTCTCATAGCGGCCGGTCTCTTATCGCGTCGGGTCGGTGCCGTCGTCGCCCGCATCCCGGACGGTCGGGCGCGGCGGCTCGCCGCTCGGCTCGGCGATCCCGAGGTCGACGAGCTTGTCGAGGCCGACGGTCACCCCTGTTGCGGTCGCTGCCGCGCGCAGCGCGAGGAGGATGCCCGCCTCGTACGCCTCCGGGCCGATCGTGTCGTGGCGGATGGTCAGCTGCTCCCCCGCGCCGCCGAAGATCACCTGCTGCTGGGCGACGGCCCCGCGCATCCGGAGGCTGTGGATGGGTACGCTCGCGACCTGCTGCCCGCGAGCGCGCTGGTCGGAGTGCGGTGCCTCCACCGGGCCCTTCGCCGCGCGTGCGGCGCCGATGAGTTCGGCCGTGCGCACCGCCGTGCCGGACGGCGAGTCGACCTTGCCCGCACCGTGCGTCTCCACGATCTCGATGGAGTCGAAGAACCGGGCGGCGACGGTGGCGAACGCGGTGCCCAGGGCGGAGCCGAGGGAGAAGTTGGGGATGACGACGGCGCCGCGTCCCTCGTGCTCGGCGACCCGACGCTCCAGGTCGAGGATGCGGTCCGCCGACCAGCCGGATGTCCCGACGAGAACATTGAGGCCGTGATCGACCGCGAAGGCGACGATCCGAGGGCTGACCTGCGGAAGCGTCATGTCGACGAGCACGTCCGCGCCGAGCATGTCCTCCAGCGGCGAACGGGAGCCGAGCCGTGCGACGAGCTCGAAGTCGTCGGCCTCCTCGATGAGACGGACCGCCACGCTTCCCAGTTTTCCGGTCGCTCCGGCGACGGCCACGCGAATGCTCACCCGATCAGCCTACCCGCGGGCCGCGTTACGCTGGGCCGATGGTGTCTTTCGCAGACGTCGCCGTCACCGACGCGACCGCCCACCGGATGCTTTCCGACTACTTCGCCGAGCGCGCGGAGACGTTCCCGAGCTCGCAGGGCGCGTACCGGACCTCGTTCCCGGATCCTGGCCAGTTCGTGGCGCCGAACGGCGTCTTCCTGCTCGCCTACGACGAAGGCGTGGAGGTGGGATGCGGCGGGATCCGCGAGCTGCGCGTCCCGCTGTCGGAGATCGAGGAGGGCGTGCCGGTCGTGCGGTACGAGATCAAGCACCTGTGGGTGACGCCGACGCAGCGAGGCAACGGGTACGGCCGGGCGATCCTCGCCGAGCTGGAGCTGCGCGCCCGCGGCTTCGGTGCGACCGAGCTGGTGCTCGACACGAACGCGAGTCTGGAGGCGGCCGGCGGCCTGTACCGCTCGCACGGCTACGAGCCCATCCAGCCCTACAACGACAACCCCAACGCGACCGACTGGTTCCGCAAGCCCCTCCATTGACGCCGACAGCTCCTGAGTTTTTCGGCCGAATCGGCGCTCGGAGGCCGAAAAACTCAGGAGCTGTTCGCTGCTTGGCCGGGGCGGTCAGACCGGCTGCAGCTCGGGGAGTCCCGTACGCAGCTCGACCGGCAGGTGCCCGAGGTCGTTGTGCACCACCAGCACCGGCGGCTTGGCGGAGCGGACGCGGATGATCGTCAGGCCGCAGTTCGCCTGGTTGAGGCCGAGCCAGCGCCAGTCCGGCGCGTCGAACACATGCCGGACGAACCAGCCGATCACGAAGTTATGGGTCACCAGCAGGTCGTGCCGGTCTCCCATCGCGGGGGTGAGGAACTCGTGCACAGCGTCGTCCATCTGCGCGCGGCCCGCCTCGATCTCCGCCTCCGTCACCGGGCCGAAGAACGACTCGAACGCCTTGGGCATGTCCGGGGTCGGACCGGAGGGGATGCAGTCGAACAGCAGGCTCGACGGCTGCGGTTCGAGCGCCGGCATCCGCTCGGCCATGATCTCGGCTGTCTGGGTCGCCCGCACCAGGGGCGAGTGGTACATCGAGGTGAACGGGATGCCGCTCAGCCGCTCGGCGACCAGCTGCGCCTGACGTTTGCCCCGCGGGGAGAGCGGGCCGTCCGGCAGGCCGTGCTCGGCATCCTGCTGCTCGCCATGGCGCACGAGGTAGATGTAGTGGGGCACGAGCGGGACCTTTCGGAGATGGAACGGAAGGAAGGGCGGGTCAGGAGGCGAGGCCGGCGAACACGTCGTCGGTGACGCTCCCCACCGCGGCGACGGAGACCGGCCGGTCCGCCAGATCGGCGGCGAGGGCGCGCACATCGTCTGCGGTGACGAGGTGGAGGCGCCGGAGGCTCTCATCGAGGTCGGCGAACTCGCCGAGCGTGATCTCGGCACGGCCGAGACGGGACATGCGGGTGTCGGAATCCTCGAGGGCGAGGGCCGCGCCACCGGACAGCTGGCCGACCGCGCGGCGCAGCTCGTCGGGCGTCACGCCGCCGGACGCGAGCCGCCGCAGCTCGTCGAGCATCAGCTCGGTGACCTGGCGTGCCTTCGCCGGGGTGCATCCCGCGTAGAGGCCGAACACGCCGGCGTCGGAGTACGAGCCGGAGAACGAGTAGACCGAATAGGCCAGGCCGCGGCGCTCGCGCACCTCCTGGAACAGGCGGCTCGACATCCCGCCGCCGAGGATGGAGTTCAGCACGCTCATGGTCGTGCGGCGGTCGTCCGTGGCCAGGATCCCGGGCATTCCGACGAACACGTTGGCCTGCTCGATGGGGCGCTCCACCGTGACGATGGGGCTGCCGCGGCGGATGTCGGCGGGGGCCGCGGGGCGGCGGGCGACCGGGGTGGCGACGAGCTCCGGATCCCAGCCCGCGGCGGCGAGGGCGCGCTCGACGCCGACGACCAGCAGGTCGTGGTCGACGGCGCCAGCGGCGGTGACCACGAGGTCCTGCGGCCGGTAGTTGGCGCGGTAGTGCTCCCACACGCCGTCGCGGCTCGCGGCACGGATGGTGTCGGGGCGACCGCCGATGGGACGGCCCAGCGGATGCTCGCCGAGGACGGCCTGGAACATCCGCTCGTTGGCGACGTCGGCCGGGTCGTCCTCCGCCATGGAGAGTTCCTCGAGGATGACGTCGCGCTCGTTCTCGAACTCGGCCGCGTCGAGCACCGACGACGTGAGCATGTCGCCGATGACCTCGACCGCCATCGCGAGGTCCCGGTCCTGGACCTTGGCGTAGTAGCAGGTGTATTCCTTGGCCGTCATGGCGTTGTGCTCGCCGCCCACCGAGTCGAACGACACGGCGATGTCGAGGGCGGTGCGGGTGCGCGTGCCCTTGAAGAGGAGGTGCTCGAGGAAGTGCGTGGAGCCGAGGGAGCCGGGATGCCCGGGCTGGCCGTCGCTCTCGTCGCGCGAGCCGACGGCGACCCAGTAGCCGAGGGTTGCGCTGCGTGCGCCGGGCACCTGCTCGCTGAGGATGCGGACTCCGCTCGGGAGCACCGTCCGCCGGACCAGCGCTTCGCCGGACGCCGCGAAGGTGAGGTCGGCCATACCGAGCGGGAGGTCGACTGCGCTGTTCATCCCCTCCACCCTACGCCAGAGCGCGCGGGATGCCGTGGCTGGGAAAAAGAGGACAAACAGACTCGTCTGTCTACCGCTATACTGTGAAAGCCATCGTGTCCGGTGCCCCGCGCCGGATGCGATCGGCCCTACGAACAGCAATGCGGAGGCGACCCAGCCTCCCCCGAAAAAGGAGTCGTGCCGGATGGTCGTAAGTGCCCGAGCGACCATCCGGCCGCCCGCGCCGTCGAAGGTCAAGATCCTCGCGACGGCGGATCAGCTCTTCTACCAGGAGGGCATCCACACCGTCGGCGTGGACCGCATCATCGCGGGCGCCCGTGTGACGAAGGCGACGTTCTACAAGCACTACCGATCGAAGGACCTGCTGATCATCGCGTACGTCGAGGGTCGCGACCGCCAGGTGCGCGAATGGTTCGCCGAGCAGGAGGCCAAGCACGACGACCCGCGCGACATCGCACGCGCCCTCGTCGACTCGATCAACGACCAGGCCGTCAGCCCCGGCTTCCACGGCGACCCCTTCATCAACGCCGCCGCGCAGTTCGCCGACGAGACGGACCCGGTCCGTGTCGCCGTGACCGCGCACCGCGACTGGTACGCCGACCGCATCGAGGAGCTGTTCCGCCAGATCGGCCACCCGCGGCCGGGAGACGCCGCGGACGACCTCATCCTCGCGCGCGACGGCGCACTCGCCGGCGGCTACGTCGGCGACCCGATCGCCGCGGGCGCCGCCCTGCACCGGGCGCTCGACCGCATCCTCGGCGAGGTCTGACCGGCGCGACCCAGCTGTGGGTCGCGACACGCCGTTATGCGACCCGAATAACGGCGTGTTGCGACCCACGTCTGCGCGGCGACGTGCGCGGCGGACCAGCCGAGCCGGCCGGGCAGGCGCGAGCTACTCCGAGACGCGGTCCAGGTCGAGCATCTGCGACCGCGTGAGGCGGATGCCCGCGGCGGCCATCAGCGCGTCGACTTGATCCGGCCGGCTGGCGCTGGCGACGGGCGCCGCGATCGTCCGCTTGGCGAGCAGCCAGGCGAGCGCGATGCTGGCGGGCGCGACGTGGTGCTCGGCCGCGATGCGGTCGAGCACGGCGAGCACGCGCTGGCCCCGACGGTTCACGTACGCGGCGGCACGGACGCTGCGCGCCCCGGCCGTCAGATCGCCCTTGCTGCGGTACTTGCCAGTGAGGAAGCCGTTCGCCAGCGCGTAGTACGGCATCACCGCGAGCCCCTGCGCCGCCGCGACGATGCGCGGGGCGCTCTCGAACTCGCTGCGGTGCATCAGGTTGTACTGCGTCTGGATGGCCACGAACTTCGGCAGGCCGGACGATGCCAGGATGCGGGCCTCGATCAGACGGTCCGCACTGAAGTTGGATGCGCCCAGGTACCGCACCTTGCCGCTCTCGATCAGCCACTCGGCCGTCGCCAGGCTGTCCTCCAGTGGAGTCTCCGGGTCGTCCTCGTGGAAGTAGAGCAGGTCGATGTGGTCGGTCTGCAGACGTTCGAGGGATGCCTCGACGGCGCGGATCATGCTCACGGAGCCGAGGCCCGGGTTGTCGTGGTGCCGCCCGACCTTGGTCGCCACGACCATGCGGTCGCGGTTGCGGCGCTCGCGCATCCACTTGCCGATGAGGACCTCGCTGCGGCCGCCGACGTAGCTGTCGGCCGTGTCGATGAAGTCGCCGCCCAGTTCGGTGAAACGGTCGAGGATGGCGAGGGACGTGTCTCCGTCTGCTGTCCAGCCGAAGACGCTCGCGCCGAGCGACAGCGGGTACACCGCGAGGTCGCTCTCGCCGATGCGGCGGGGCGCGATGATCGACAGCGGGCCGGTGCTCGCGATGGCCGGGTCGACGTCGATGACGCCCGTCGGCGGCTCGGCGGAGCCGGCGCGCGGGTCTGCAGCGGTGCTGCTGCGGAGGCCGACGGTCTCGAGCAGGCGCAGGGGTAACAGCTGTGGCATGTCTCCCCCTCCCCCGCGACCTCCAACCGCCGCGTATGTCCGTTCCCCGCGAATCGATTGCCCTCGAATCGATTCGAGAACGGCGGATTCCCGATTGAACACTTGCAGCGTACGACATGCCTCCGACGTGCGAAGGACGAAACGGGTGAACCGTGGAGGAAAGCTAGGTCACAGTTTCATCACGAACGCCGGAGCACCGCCCGGGCGTGCGCGAGCACCGGTCCGTCGACCATCCGGCCCTCGTGCCGGAACACTCCCCCGCCCGCGATCTCGGCCGCCGCGAGCAGCCTGCGAGCAGCCTGCACCTCGGCCGGATCGGACCGATAAGCGGCCCGGATCGTCTCCACCTGACCGGGATGGATGCACGCCGTCGCCGCGAACCCGACGGCCACGGCGTCTTCCGCCTCGGCCGCGAGCCCCTCGAGGTCGGCGATGTCGAGGTGCACCGTGTCGACGGCGTGGATGGATGCGGCGCCCGCCGCCAGCAGCACCGCCGACCGCGCATGGCGCGCGACGTCGCGGTACCGTCCGTCGGGGTGCCTGCTCGACGTGCCGCCGAGCGAGGCGACGAGGTCTTCTGCGCCCCACATCAGCGCGATCACGCCGGGCGCGGCGGCCAGCGACGGCGCCGCGAGCACGCCGGCGGCCGTCTCGCAGAGGGCGATGACGGCGTAGTCGCGCAGCCCGTCGAGGTCGGCCGGCCGCTCGGCCTTGGGCAGCATCACCGCGCGGTACGGCGTCGCGGCGAGCGCCGACAGGTCGGCGTCGTGGTCGTCGGTCCCGGCCGGGTTGACCCGGACAATGACGCGCTCCGGATCCAACTCCGACGCGACGAGCGCCTCCCGGGCCGCGGGCCGCGTTGCCGGGTCGACCGCATCCTCCAGGTCGAGGATCACCGCATCCGCGCGCTCGAGCGCTTTGGCGTAGCGCTCCGGGCGGTCGGCGGGGCAGAACAACAGCGCCGGCCCCCAGGGGAATGGGGCGTCGCTCACAGGATCTCGTCCGACCCGTCGCCTCCCGCTGCGCCCGGATCGGACGCGACCGGAGAGACATCCCGGCACCACACCATCACCTGACGCGTCGCCGTGGCGACGACGACCCCGTCCTGGTTGCGTCCGGTGTGCTCGAGCGTGACGATGCCCTGCCCGGGCCGGGAGGCGGAGAGCCGCTTCGCGAGCACGACGGTCTCCGAGTAGAGCGTGTCGCCGTGGTGCAGCGGATGCGGGAAGGCGACCTCGCTGAACCCCAGGTTCGCGACGATCGTGCCCTGCGTCAGCTGGGTGACCGAGGCTCCGACGATCGTCGCCAGCGTGAACATGGAGTTCACCAGCCGCTCCCCGAACGGCTGCCGGGCGGACCACGCGGCGTCCAGGTGCAGCGCCTGCGTGTTCATGGTCAGGGTCGTGAAGAGGACGTTGTCGGCCTCCGTCACCGTGCGCCCGGGCCGGTGCAGGTACCGCGTCTCCGGCTCGAACTCCTCGTAGTACAGCCCGCGCTGCTCGATCTCCTTCATGCCGCCTCCTCCAGCTCAACGCGCAGCGGTGCGCCGGTCGCGGCGACCACGTCGTCCACGGCGACGCCCGGGGCGACTTCGCGGAGCACCAGCCCGTCGTCCGTGACGTCGATGACGGCCAGGTCGGTGATGATCCGGTCGACGCATCCCGTGCCGGTCAGCGGGAGGCTGCACTCGGTCACGATCTTGGGCCGGCCTTCGCGGTCGACGTGCTCCATCATCACGATGAGCCGCTTGGCGCCGAAGACGAGGTCCATCGCGCCGCCCATCCCCTTCACCATCTTGCCGGGGATCATCCAGTTGGCGAGATCGCCCCGCTCCGAGACCTCCATCGCGCCGAGGACGGCCAGGTCGACGTGTCCGCCGCGCACCATCCCGAACGACAGCGACGAGTCGAAGAAGGCGGCGCCGCGGTTCACGGTGACCGTCTCCTTCCCCGCGTTGATGAGGTCGGGGTCGACCGCGTCGTCGGCGGGATACGGGCCGACGCCGAGCACGCCGTTCTCGGAGTGCAGGATGACCTCGACGCCCTCCGGGATGTAGTTCGGGATGAGCGTGGGCATGCCGATCCCGAGGTTGACGTACTGCCCGTTCTCCAGCTCGCGCGCCACCCGAGCGGCGAGTTCGGTGCGGCTGAGGCTCATCGTGCGCTCCCTTCGGCGACTGTGCGCCGTTCGATCCGCTTCTCCACGCCGGGCGCGTGCACGACCCGCTGGACGAAGATGCCGGGGCAGTGCACGGCGCCGGGATCGAGCTCGCCCGGCTCGACCAGCTCCTCCACCTCGGCGATGGTGACGCGGCCGGCCATCGCGGCGAGCGGGTTGAAGTTCATCGCGGCGGCATGGAAGACGAGGTTGCCGTGCCGGTCGCCCTTCGCGGCGTGGACGAGGGCGAAGTCGGGGCGGAGGGACCGCTCCAGCACGTACTCGGCGTCGTCGAACGTCCGCACCTCCTTCGGCTCGCTCGCGACCTCGACGGAGCCGTCGGCGGCGTAGCGGCGCGGAAGGCCACCCGTCGCGATCTGGGTGCCGACGCCGGCGGGCGTGAAGAACGCGGGGATGCCCGCGCCGCCCGCCCGCAGCTTCTCGGCGAGCGTTCCCTGCGGGGTGAGCTCGACCTCCAGCTCGCCGGAGAGGAACTGGCGCGCGAACTCCTTGTTCTCGCCGACGTACGAGCTGATCATCTTGCGGATGCGGTGCTCGGCGAGCAGCAGCCCGAGGCCCCAGTCGTCGACGCCGCAGTTGTTGCTGACCACCTCGAGGTCGGTGGTCCCCGCATCCAGCATCGCCTGGATCAACGCGCTCGGGATGCCGCACAGGCCGAACCCGCCGACGGCGAGCGTGCTGCCGTCCGGGATGTCGGCGACGGCCTCCGCGGCGCTTCCGACGGTCTTGTCGATCATGCGTCCTCCCCTTCGAGGGTCTCTCGCCATCAACTCCTGAGTTTTTCCGGCGACACGCCGGGTGCTGCGCGGAAAAACTCAGGAGCTGTCTGCTGCGGATTCAGGTTAGGCGGAGAAGCCCAGCGCGCGCGAGATCACCATCAGCTGGACCTCGCTCGTGCCCTCGCCGATCTCCAGGATCTTCGAGTCGCGGTAGTGCCGCGCGACCGGGTTCTCGTTGAGGAAGCCGTAGCCGCCGAAGATCTGCGTGGCGTCGCGGGCGTTGTCCATCGCGGCTTCGCTGGAGACCAGCTTGGCGACGGAGGCCTCCATCTTGAACGGCTTGCCGGCCATCAGCTTGAAGCAGGCGTCGTAGTAGGCGAGCCGGGCGGTGTGGACCCGGGCTTGCATCCGCGCGATCTTGAAGGCGATGTACTGGTTGGATCCGATCGGCCGGCCGAACACGTTCCGGCTCTTGGCGTAGCGGATGGCCTCCTCCAGGCAGCCCTGCGCGGCGCCCGTGCAGAGCGCGGCGAACGCCACACGGCCCTCGTCGAGGGTCGCCACGAAGTTCGCGTAGCCGCGGCCGCGCTCCCCCAGCAGGTTCGCCTCCGGGACGCGCACGTCGGTGAGGGTCAACGGATGCGTGTCCGAGGTGTGCCAGCCGACCTTGTCGTACACGGGCTCTGCGACGAAGCCGGGGGTGCCGCTCGGGACGATGATCGCCGACAGCTCCTTCTTCATCGATCCGTCCGCGCGCCGCTCCTCGCCGGTGACCGCCGTGATGGTGACCAGCCGCGTGATGTCCGATCCGGAGTTGGTGATGAACTGCTTGGTTCCGTTGATCACCCACTCGCCGTCGTGCAGCTCGGCCGTGGTCTTCGTGCCGGACGCGTCGGAGCCCGCCTCGGCCTCGGTGAGCCCGAAACCGGCGAGCGCCTCGCCGCGGGCGAGCATCGGCAGCCACTGCTGCTTCTGCTCCTCGGTGCCGCTGCGGAAGATCGGCATGGCGCCCAGCCCGACGCCGGCCTCCAGGGTGACGCCGATCGACTGGTCGACGCGTCCCAGCTGCTCCACGGCGAGGCAGAGGGAGAGGTAGTCCTTGCCCTGGCCGCCGTATTCGACCGGGAAGGGGAGCCCGAACAGGCCCATCCGGCCCATCTCGGCGATGATGTCGTACGGGAGGCTGCGCTTGGTGTCGTACTCGTAGGCGGCGGGCGCGACGACCGTGTCGGCGAAGTCGCGGACCTCTTCGCGGAGGCGGCGCTGCTCGTCGGTGAGCTGGAAGCCGGCGACGTCGGTGTCGTCTGCTCCGGCGGCTCCGGCCGCGGGGCCGGTGGGGCGGGTCATCTGCATGGTCATGCGGGTCCTGTCTCTTGTGGTGACTATCGCTGTGCGGCGGCCGGTCGTGTCGGCGCCGCGTCCGCCGGCTGGGGCGGAACGTCGGAGGTGCTCGGGATGGGCGGGGTCGGGTCGGCAGCGTCGGCAGCGTCCGCCTCGTCGGCGTCGACGCGGGCGACGAGCTGGTCGAGCCGCACCAGGTCGCCGGGGCCGACGTGCACCGCGACGACGCCATCGACGGGCGCGACCAGGCGGTGCTCCATCTTCATCGCCTCGACCACGACGACCGTGTCGCCCGCGGCGACGCGCGCGCCGGTCTCGACCGGGACGGCGACGACGGTGCCGGGCATGGGCGAGCGGAGCTCGGGATGCGCCGCGAGCGTCCCACGGTCGACCGCGGCCAGCCGCTCGGCGAGGCGTGTCGCGCGGTCGCGCAGCCGCAGCGGCCGGGAGCGGCCCTCACGCGCCAGCCACACGGTGTCGCCGTCGCGTGCGATGTCGAAGCGGATGGTCTCTCCGTCGAGGTCGAGTAGGGCGACCGCGGGGCGGCCCGCGGCATCCGGTTCGCGCAGGCGGAGGGAGGCGCGGCGGGCGTCGGGCGCCGACGTATCGGCTGCCGACGCCTGCACTGCATCCCGAACCACGGTGATCGTCGCATCCTCGACCGGTCCGCTGACGGACACCGCCACCCCGTCGACGTCGTACCGCACCGGTCGCGCCCGGCCGGGACGCCATCCCGTCGGCGCACCCCACACCGCGCCGACTCCCGTCGGCGGTTGCTGCCAGCGGTGACGGTGCGCGAGCAGCGCCGCCGCGATCAGCTCCGGCTCGGTCACCGGCGCGGGCGTCTGCTCGGCGAAGCGGCGGTCGATCAGGGTGGTGTCCATCCGTCCGGCCAGGACGTCGTCGTCGGAGACGAGCCCGACGAGCCACGCCAGGTTGGAGACCGCGCCGAGGATGCTCGTGCCGGCGAGCGCGCCGCGCAGTCGGGCGAAGGCCTGGTCGCGGTCCTCGCCCCAGGCGACGATCTTGGCGAGCATGGGGTCGTAGTCGGTGACGATCGGGATGCCCGCGACGATGCCGCTGTCGACCCGCACGCCGTCGCCCGCCGGCTCGCGCAGCGCCAGCACGTGGCCGGCCGCGGGCAGGAAGCCGCGCTCCGGGTCCTCCGCGTAGACGCGCGCCTCGACGGCGTGGCCGTTCAGGCGCACGTCCTCCTGCGCGAACGACAGCGGCTCGCCCGCGGCGATCCGCAGCTGCTGCTCGACGAGATCCAGACCCGTCACCAGCTCGGTCACGGGATGCTCGACCTGCAGCCGGGTGTTCATCTCCATGAAGAAGAACTCGTCCGGCGCCTCGGCCGACACCAGGAACTCCACCGTCCCTGCGCCCACATAGCCGACGCTCTCGGCGACACGGCAGGCGGCCTCGCCGATGCGCGCTCTGGTCGCCTCGTCCAGCAGCGGTGACGGCGCCTCCTCCACCACCTTCTGGTGGCGGCGCTGCAGCGAGCACTCGCGCTCGCCCAAGTGGACGATCCCGCCGTGGCGGTCCGCGAGCACCTGCACCTCGATGTGGCGAGGGGAGGCGACCAGCCGCTCCAAGAACAGGGTGTCGTCGCCGAATGCGGCCGCGGCGACGCGTCGGGCCGCCCGCAGCGCCTCCGGGAGCTCGCCCGCAGAGCGCACGGCCTGCATCCCCTTGCCCCCGCCGCCCGCCGACGGCTTGACCAGCACGGGGAACCCGATGCGCTCGGCGGCGGCGATCAGGTCGTCGTCGCCGAGGCCCGGCTCGGCGATCCCGGGGATCGTCGGCACGCCGTGCTCGGCGACCGCGTGCTTCGCCGTGATCTTGTCGCCCATGACCTCCAGCGCGTGGACGCCCGGGCCCACGAACACGATGCCCGCCGCCTCGCACGCCTCAGCGAGCGCCGGGTTCTCGGAGAGGAAGCCGTAGCCGGGGTGGACGGCCTCGGCGCCGGTGCGGCGGGCCGCATCCACGATCCGGTCGACATCCAGGTAGCTCTCGCGCGCGGCGGGCGGTCCGAGGCGCACGGCGACGTCGGCGAGCGCGACGTGCGGCGCATCGCGGTCGGCGTCGCTGTAGACCGCGACCGAGCGGATGCCCAGGCGCTGCAGGGTGCGGATGACGCGGCAGGCGATCTCGCCGCGATTGGCGACGAGGACGGTGCGGAAGGGGGTGGAGGTCACGCGATCACATCCGGAAGAGCCCGAAGGCGGTGTCGGGCAGCGGCGAGCGGGAGACGACGTCGAGCGCCAGGCCCAGCACGGTGCGGGTCTCGGCGGGGTCGATCACCCCGTCGTCCCAGAGTCGGGCAGTCGAGTAGTACGGGTTGCCCTGCTCCTCGTACTGGGCGGCGATCGGGGCGCGGAACGCGGCCTCGTCGTCGGAGGACCACTCTTCGCCGCGTGCGTCCAGCTGGTCGCGCTTGACGGTGGCCAGCACGCTGGCCGCCTGCTGGCCGCCCATCACCGAGATGCGGGCGGCGGGCCACATCCACAGGAAGCGGGGCGAGTAGGCCCGGCCGCACATGGAGTAGTTGCCGGCGCCGAAAGACCCGCCGATCACCACGGTGAGCTTCGGCACGCGGGCCGTCGCGACGGCCGTTACCATCTTGGCGCCGTTCTTGGCGATCCCGCCCGCCTCGTAGTCGCGGCCGACCATGAAGCCGGAGATGTTCTGCAGGAAGAGCAGCGGGATGCCGCGCTGGTCGCACAGCTCGATGAAGTGTGCGCCCTTGAGGGCCGACTCGCTGAACAGTACGCCGTTGTTCGCGACGATACCGACGGGATGCCCGTGGATGTGCGCGAAGCCGGTCACGAGTGTGGTGCCGTACTCCGGCTTGAACTCGTGGAAGCCGCTGCCGTCCACGATGCGCGCGATCACCTCGTGGACGTCGTAGGGCGCCTGCACGTCGACCGGGACGACCCCGTACAGCTCGGCCGGATCGGCCGCGGGCTCGACCGGCGCTTCGACCGCCCAGGCCGGCGCCGCGGGTGGCGGGAGCGTCCCGACGATGTCGCGCACGATGGCGAGCGCGTGCTCGTCGTCCTCCGCCAGGTGGTCGACCACGCCGGACGTGCGGGCGTGCAGGTCGCCGCCGCCGAGCTCCTCCGCGCTGACGATCTCGCCGATGGCCGCCTTCACGAGCGGAGGACCGCCCAGGAAGATGGTGCCCTGGTTGCGGACGATCACCGTCTCGTCGCTCATCGCGGGCACGTAGGCGCCGCCGGCGGTGCACGAGCCGAGCACGGCGGCGATCTGCGGGATCTTCGCCGCGGAGAGCCGCGCCTGGTTGTAGAAGATGCGGCCGAAGTGGTCGCGGTCCGGGAAGACCTCGTCCTGCATCGGCAGGAACGCGCCTCCTGAGTCGACCAGGTAGATGCAGGGCAGCCGGTTCTCCAGTGCCACCTCCTGCGCCCGCAGATGCTTCTTGACGGTCATCGGGTAATACGTCCCGCCCTTGACCGTGGCGTCGTTGCACACGACCATGACGTGGCGGCCCGCGACCAGGCCGATCCCGGCGATCACGCCGGCCGCGGGGCTCTCGTCGTCGTACATCCCGGTGGCGGCGAGCGGCGCCAGCTCGAGGAACGGGCTGCCCTCGTCGAGCAGGGCGTCGATGCGGTCGCGCGGCAGCAGCTTGCCGCGGGCGACGTGACGCTCGCGGGCGCGCTCGGGGCCGCCGGCCGCCGCGACGGCCAGTCGCCGCCGCAGATCGGCGACGAGCTCGCGCTGGGCGGCGTCGTTCTGCTCGAACCGGGCGTCCGTCGCGGACGCCTCACTGGTCAGGGTCGGCATGCTGCTCCATATGTCGTCGTCGACATCCGGTTAGTGGTCACTAACTCGGTTTTTAGGTTAGTGTTCATTAACCGAAAAGTCCAGCGTCGCCGACCGGGCGGCCCGACCCCATCGAGGACGATGACCCAGCCGAGTCCCGCCGCTCCCCTCGAGCGGCCGACGCAGCGCAGCCAGGCCAAGGCCGACCGGCGTGCCGCGCTGCTCGAGTCCGCTGCGACGCTCTTCGCCGAGCGGGGCTTCAACGGCGTCTCGATCGAAGACCTCGGGGCAGCCGTCGGCGTGAGCGGGCCGGCGGTGTACCGTCACTTCTCCTCCAAGCAGGCCGTGCTCTCCGCGCTGCTGATCGGGGTGAGCGAGCGCCTGCTCGCGGGCGGTCAGGCGGTCGAGCAGGCTGCGGCGGATGCGGCGACGGCCCTGCGGTCGCTGATCGGCTTCCACATCGACTTCGCCCTCGGCGAGCCCGACACCATCCGCGTGCAGGACCGCGACCTCGACTCGCTCGACGACGCCGCCCGCCGCCAGGTCCGCCGGCTCCAGCGCCGCTACGTCGAGGTATGGATGGGCGTGCTCGGCACCCTGCACCCCGCCCTCGCCGACGACGAGCTGCGCGTGCGTGTGCAGGCCACGTTCGGCCTCCTGAACTCGACCCCGCACACCGCGCGCGTCGGGACGCTGCAGGTCGCGCCCGGGGTCGTGCGCCCCGTCCTGGAGCGCATGGCGTGGGCGGCCCTCACCTCCCCCTGACCGACATTCGTGCCGAATGTGCGCTCAGCGGCGCGCTTTCCGCACATTCGGCACGAATCCTCGGAGGAGGAGCTGGAGTCAGCGCGCGGGACGCAACGTCAGGGTCTGGTCCGCCGCCTTCTTCACGGCCGCCGGGGTGAACGGCCACGGTCGCGTCTTGCCGACGGCCCACAGGTCGGTCTGATCGGTGTAGTGCGCGTCGAACGCGTGACCGGATGCTCCCGTGAGGTTGATCCACGTGCTCTTGTCGAAGTCGGAGAGGTCCACCACCATCCGCATCGACGGCACGCGCTGCACCGCGAACCCGACGGTCGCATCCCAGCCCGCCGCATCCACGACGCTGCTGCCGCCGCCCACGTGCCAGGGCCCGCGGTTCAGCAGCGCCTCGATGGGGGCGATGCCCGACTCCCCCAGGCTCGCGTTCTTCAGCGTGAGCGTGTGGAGGCGGTCCCAGCGCCACGACGACACGTCGCCGCCCAGCTGGTGGGCGGTCTCCTTCCACGCCTGACCGGCGGCGTAGGCGATCATCGAGTCGCGGTCGGACGTGCCGAGGTCCGAGTCTGCCCACCACGACGACTCCGGCTGCCCGAGCAGGGAGGCGACGACGGTGAACCAGCGGTCGCCGCCGGTCGGCGCGGTGGCCGCCGGGATCTTGCGGGCGAACATGTCGTGGAGCAGCTCCCGCCAGAACACCGCGAAGTAGGCGGCGGCCGCGCTGTCCGCGTCGTCTCGGTAGTCCCAGTCGGCGAGCAGCCGGGCGGCCTGCTGCACGTCGGCGGACGCATCCGGCTTCTCGGCCACCGCGCGGATCACCGGGACGAGGTTCGCCGCGTTCGCGTCGTAGGTGTCCGCCTGGATGTCCGACATGTCTTTCGACGTCAGCTTCTTCCCCTGCGCCATCAGGGCGCTCAGCCGCACCTCGATCTGGTTGGCGCGGTACCCCTGGTCCCAGTCCGCCGTGATCAGCCGCGGGAAACCCGGCCCGACGGCGGCGTTGTTCGCCGTGACGATGTATCCGGCCGGCGGGTCGAACACCGACGGCAGCTCTTCGAACGGGATGGTGCCCGTCCAGCCGTACCCGCTGCTCCAGCCGGGCATCGGCATCGTCCCGTCGCCACCCGAGCGGACCGGGATGAGGCCGGGCGCCTGGTAGCCGATGTTGCCGTCCACGTCGGCGTAGACCAGGTTCTGCGACGGAACCTGGAACTGCTGGGCCGCCGCCCGGAAGCTCGGCCAGTCGCGGGCGGTGTCGAAGGCGAAGATCGCGTTCGCGGTCGTGCCGGGGGTCAGCGCCGTCCACGCCAGCGACAGCTGGAACTGTTGCGCGGGCACACCGAGCTTGCCCGCCTGGTCCTTCGCGATCACGGCGTACGCATCGCCGATGTCCGTCACGATCGGCCCGTGCCGGGTCGACCGGACGGTGATCGTCACGTCCTTACCGCCGGCGACGCGGATGCGCTCCGTGCGCTTCTCGAGCGGCACCTGCTGGCCGTCGTACTCGTACGTGTCGCCGGTGACCTTCTCGACGAACAGGTCGGCGACGTCCGGACCCAGGTTGGTGAAGCCCCAGGAGATGCGGTCGTTGTGGCCGATGATGATGCCCGGGAAGCCGGAGAAGCTGAAGCCGGACACGTCGAACGGACACTCCGGCCCCACCGTCGTGCAGTGCAAGCCCATCTGGTACCAGACCGACGGCAGGGCGGCGCCGAGGTGCGGGTCGTTGGCGAGGAGCGGCTTGCCGCTGGCGGTGTGCGCCCCGCCGATCACCCACGAGTTGGATCCGATGCCGTCGCCGGCCGGACCCATCAGCTGCGGCAGGGAGTCGACACTCGCGGCCACCTGCTCCAGCTGCGACGCGTATGCGGTCGGCGCCGGGGCGGAGGCGCCCGCGGAGGACTGGTCCGCGGCTCCCGCGGCACCCGCTTCGGCATCCGGCGTGACGGTCCGCGGGTTCCCGCCGCCGAGGTCGGTGATCGTCGGGTGGCCCGTGTACGGGTAGCCGGGATGGAGTTCCGCGACCTGCTCCGGCTTCAGCTTGGTCGCCAGCAGCGCGCGGTCGATCTCGTCCTCGAGGTTCGACCGGAGGTCCCATGCCATCGCCTTCAGCCACGCGATCGAGTCCGCTGGCGTCCAGGGCTCCGGCTCATACGACGGATTCTGAAGGCCGAGGATGGCGTACTCCAGCGACAGCCCCGCGCCCGACCGCTGCTTGAGGTAGGCGTTCACGCCATCCGCATAGTCCTGGTAGTACCGCAGCGAGGTCGGATCGAGCAGCTTCACCTCCTGCTCGGCGACGCGACGCCAGCCGAGCGTGCGGATGAAGGTGTCGGTCGGCACCTGGCTCGCGCCGAACATCTCCGACAGCCGGCCCGCGGTGACGTGACGGCGGAAGTCCATCTCCCAGAAGCGGTCCTGCGCGTGCACGTACCCCTGCGCGCGGAAGAGGTCGTCGGCGGTGGATGCGGACAGCTGCGGCACGCCGGCGTCGTCGCGGTACACCGTGACCGGCTTCGTGATGCCGGGCACATCCACTGACCCGGCGGTCTGCGGGAACGAGCGCGTGATCGTCCACACGCCGATGCCCCCGGCGACGACGACCAGCACCAGGAGGACGGCGAGCACGCCGCCGATCACCCTCAGGACCCGATGGTGCCGCCTCAGTCGGGGGGTGTCGTCGCCCACGTCGCTCCTTCGTCGGCCGGTACCGCCGTCTCTGAAGGAGCGTATCCCTCCGAGATGACGTCGAGTCGTGGATGCGGCTCAGCGGCCGAGATCGCGCTCCGGCGAGCCGACGTACAGCTGCTGCGGGCGGCCGATCTTCGTCTGCGGGTCGAGGTTCATCTCGCGCCAGTGGGCGATCCAGCCCGGCAGGCGGCCGATCGCGAAGAGCACGGTGAACATCCGCGTCGGGAAGCCCATCGCCTTGTAGATGACGCCCGTGTAGAAGTCGACGTTCGGGTACAGCTTGCGGTCGACGAAGTACTGGTCGGCCAGCGCGACCTCTTCCAGCTCCTTCGCGATGTCGAGCAGCGGGTCGTGCACGCCGAGCGCCTCGAGCACCTCGTCGGCAGACTGCTTCACGAGCTTGGCGCGGGGGTCGAAGTTCTTGTAGACGCGGTGACCGAAGCCCATCAGCTTGACGCCGGACTCCTTGTTCTTGACGCGCTCGACGAACTTCTGGACGCTCTCGCCCGAGTCACGGATGCCGGCGAGCATCTGCAGAACGGCCTCGTTCGCTCCGCCGTGCAGCGGGCCGTAGAGGGCGTTGATGCCGGCGGAGACGGAGGCGAACAGGTTGGCCTGCGTCGACCCGACCAGACGGACGGTCGAGGTGGACGCGTTCTGCTCGTGGTCCTCGTGCAGGATGAGCAGGCGCTCGAGGGCCCGCGACAGCACCGGGTTCACCTCGTACGGCTCCGCGAGGGTGCCGAAGTTGAGGCGCAGGAAGTTGTCCACGAAGCTCAGCGAGTTGTCCGGGTACAGGAATGCCTGGCCCAGGCTCTTCTTGTGCGCATAGGCGGCGATCACCGGGAGCTTCGCGAGAAGGCGGATGGTCGAGAGCTCGATCTGCTCCGGGTCGTGGACGCTCAGCGAGTCCTGGTAGAAGGTCGACAGCGCCGACACCGCGCTCGACAGCACCGACATCGGGTGCGCGTCGTGCGGGAGGGCGTCGAAGAAGCGGCGCAGGTCCTCGTGCAGCAGGGTGTGCCGGCGGATGCGCTCGTCGAACTCCGCGAGCTCCGACGTCGACGGCAGCTCGCCGTGGATGAGCAGCCACGCCACCTCGAGGAACGTGGAGTTCTCGGCCAGCTGCTCGATCGGGTAGCCGCGGTAGCGCAGGATGCCCTGCTCGCCGTCGATGTAGGTGATCGACGAGCGCGTGGCAGCGGTGTTCACGAAGCCGTAGTCCAGGCTGGTCAGCCCGGTCTGCTTCGTCAGCGTCGAGAAGTCGATGCTCGAGGCCCCGTCGACGCTCGGCCGGATCGGGAACTCGGCGATACCGCCCGGATAGGTCAGAGAGGCCGTCGCGAGTTCGGCCTCCGCTACGGCCTTCTCGGTGCCAGTGCTCTCGGTGCCGAGTCCGCTCACAACGCCTCCTGGTGGGTTAGTCGCCCATATGGGTGGTCAAAGGTGCGCGCCGATCGTGGCAGCGCTGCCCGGCGCCGTCCGCTCGACAGGCCGTGCCGGTACAGCCTAACGAACGCCGGCGACAACTGCGGCATCGGGCAAAGGGGCCGGCGACCCGTTAGAGGTTGTCTCCAAACGCCCGCAGCCGCTCCGCCGCTGCGGCCACCCGCTCGTCGGTCGCCGTGAGCGACAGGCGCACGTGCTCCGGGTAGAAGTCGCCGTAGAAATGGCCGGGGCCGGCGAGGATGCCGAGGTCGGCGAGCCGTCCGATGCTCTCCCAGGCGTCGCGTCCCTCCGTCGCCCACAGGTAGAGGCCGCCCTCGCTGCGGTCGATGCGGAAGCCCGCGGCCTCGAGCGCCGGCTTCAGCAGGTCGCGGCGGGAACGGTACAGCGCCTTCTGCGCCTCCACGTGCCGCTCGTCGCCGAGCGCGGTGACCATCGCGGCCTGCAGCGGCGCCGGCAGCATGAGACCGGCGTGCTTCCTGACGTTGACGAGCCGCCCGATGATGGCGCTGCACCCCGCGACGAACGCCGCACGGTAGCCGGCGAGGTTCGATTGCTTGCTGAGGGAGTAGACCGCGAGGACGTTGCGGCGGTCCTGCCCGATGACCCGCGGGTCGAGGATGCTCGGAACACGCTCCGCATCCCACGGCGCCTCCCAGCCCAGCTCGGCGTAGCACTCGTCGCTGGCGATGTAGGCGCCCAGCTCGCGGGCGCGCGCAACGGCCGCGCGCAGCTCCTCGACCGAGAGGATGCGGCCGTCCGGGTTGCCCGGGGAATTCAGCCAGATCAGGCGCGTTCCCTCCGGCCATTCGGCCGGATCGTCGCTCGCGACGGCGGTCGCGCCGGCCATCGCCGCGCCGATCGCGTACGTCGGGTACGCGGCGCGCGGATGCACCACGATGTCGCCGTCGCCGAGGCCGAGCATGAACGGCAGCAGGGCGACGAGCTCCTTCGAGCCGATCGTCGGCAGCACGTTCTCGACGCTCAGCCCGCGGACGCCCCGCCTGCGGTGGAACCAGTCGACGATCGCTTCGCGCAGTGCGGGCGTCCCGACCGTCTGCGGGTACGCGTGCGCGTCCGTCGCGCTGGCGAGCGCCTCGCGGATGAGGTCCGGCGTCGGGTCGACCGGCGAGCCGATCGACAGGTCGACAAGACCGTCCGCATGCGCCCGCGCCCGCTCGGCGTACGGCGCCATCTGATCCCAGGGGTAGTCCGGGAGCTCCTGCAGCGCCACGTCAGCGCTCCTTCGCCGGCGCGGCCATCGATGCCGTCATCGGTGCGCCGAGGCTCAGTGCGCCTGCGGCGGCAGCGCGGCGATCAGCGGGTGGTCCTTGGAGATCACACCCACCTTCGACGCTCCGCCGGGCGAGCCGATGTCGTCGAAGAACTCCACGTTCGCGCGGTAGTAGTCCTTCCACTCCTCGGGCAGGTCGTCCTCGTAGTAGATCGCCTCGACCGGGCAGACCGGCTCGCAGGCGCCGCAGTCGACGCACTCGTCGGGGTGGATGTACAGCGACCGTTCGCCCTCGTAGATGCAGTCGACCGGACACTCGTCGATACAGGCCCTGTCCTTCACATCGACGCACGGGAGAGCGATGACATAGGTCACAGTGGATCGGATCCCTTCAGGTGGAGCTGTCCCTCTAGCTTAGGCCGTCGCGGGCCGGCTGCCGGGTCTTCACATCGGGCCAGGCGATCACGATCGCCGCGATCAGGATGGGCCCCACGAGCCACACCTGTCCGGCGAGGTCGTTCTGGATGAGCACGGAGCCGCCCGCGCTCTGCTGCGCGAACAGGAGGATGACGGCGATGCAGCCCAGCGCCGCGAGCAGCGCGGGCAGCCGGCTGTGGCCGAGCAGCCGCAGACCGACGAGCAGGGCCGTGAACGCCAGAAGCGAGCCGATCAGGCCCAGCGGGATCGGGATCCCCCAGGTCACCGAGTACTGGTGGGCGACCGTCCCGATCGCCCCGAAGACTGCTCCCGCCAGCACGAGGAGGATGGCGCTGACGATCCGGCTGAGCATCCTCGCATCCTATCTGGACACATCCAGGACGGTGCTCTACGCTCGATTCAGTAAGGTTAGCCTTACCAATCATGAACCCCTCCCCCGACGAAGGTCACCTGTGCTCGCGAACTACCTGATCGGCCTCCGCGAAGGCCTCGAGATGGCGCTCATCGTCACCATCCTGGTGGCCTACGTGGTGAAGCTGGGCCGCACCGAGGTGCTGTCCAAGCTCTGGATCGGCGTGGGCATCGCGCTCATCGTCCCGCTCGGGATCGGCGCCGTCCTCACCTGGGGCCCCTACGGCATGAGCTTCCAGGCGCAGGAGATCCTCGGCGGATCCCTCTCGCTGGTCGCGGTCGGGTTCGTCACCTGGATGGTGTTCTGGATGGGCAAGACCGCCCGCAGCATGAAGTCCACCCTCCAGAACCGCCTCGATTCCGCGCTCGTCGGCGCCGGCTGGGGCGTCGTGCTGCTCGCCATGCTGAGCGTCGGACGCGAAGGCATCGAGACCTCGCTCTTCGTCTGGGCGACCGTCGCGAGCACCGGGGGCAGCTGGGAGCCGGCCGTCGGCGCCCTCCTCGGCATCGCCACCGCCGCGGTCATCGGCTTCCTGCTCTACCGCGGCATGGTCAAGATCAACCTCGGCAAGTTCTTCACCTGGACCGGCGCCTTCCTCATCCTCGTCGCCGCCGGCGTGCTCGCCTACGGGCTCGGAGACCTGCAGGAGGCCGGACTGCTCCCCGGCGGAGGCGTCCACGCGTACGACATCAGCCGCGCGATCCCCGCCTCCAGCTGGTACGGCACCCTGGCCGCCGGCATCCTCAACTTCAACCCGTCGCCGACCGCACTGCAGGTCGCGGCCTGGTTCACCTACCTCGCTGTGGTCGGCTACTTCTACATCCGGCAGCACCGTTCCGCCGCACGACCCGCGCCGACGGCACCGGCCGCGGCTTCGGCGCCGCACGCGCCGATCGCGTCGTGACCCCCTCTTCTTGACCCCTCACTGCACCACAAGAGAAAGAACAGCACACCCATGCCTCGACAGCGCCCGGTGACCACCCGCACGCTCGCCTCCCGCTCGACCCGACGCCGCCTCACGGCCGTCGCCGGATCCCTCGCGGGGACCGCCGCCCTGGCCGCCGCGCTCACCGGCTGCGTCCCGAACCAGGCCACCGCCTCGGACGAGGCCATCGCGGTCACCCTGAGCGACGACAAGTGCACGGTGTCCACCAACACCGCGAAGGCCGGACCGATCACCTTCCAGGTGACCAACACGGGCACCGACGTCAACGAGTTCGAGCTGCTTGCCACCGACAAGCTGCGCATCGTCGGTGAGAAGGAGAACATCGGCCCGGGCACGACCGTCAACTACGTGGTCCAGCTCCCTGAGGGCGACTACTTCTCGGCCTGCCGCAAGGGGATGGTGGGCGAGCCGGCGCACGTCGCCAAATTCACCGTCACCCCGGGCACCGGCAAGACGGTCTCGCAGAGCGAGAGCAAGCAGGTCGCCCAGGCCGTCGCCAACTACACCGGCTACGTGAAGGACCAGTCCGGCGCGCTGCTGACCGCGACGAAGACCTTCGCCACCGCCTACGCCGGCGGCGACGACACGGCCGCCCGCGCGCAGTACGCAGCGGCCCGCTCCTTCTACGAGCGCATCGAGCCGACCGCCGAGCAGTTCGGCGACCTCGACCCCGCCCTCGACCTGCGCGAGGCCGACCTGGCCGAGGGCCAGGAGTGGACCGGCTGGCACCGCATCGAGAAGGACCTGTGGGCTCCCGCCGGGTACACGCCGTCCGACGCCGCAACGCGCACGCAGCTCGCCGACAAGCTCGTGACCGACACCCAGCGCCTGTACGACCTCGTCCACGCGAAGGACTTCACGCTCACCATCGACCAGATCTCCAACGGCGCCATCGGCCTGATGGAGGAGGTAGCCGGGTCGAAGATCACGGGCGAGGAGGAGGCCTTCTCGCACACGGATCTGCAGGACTTCCAGGCCAACCTCGAGGGCGCCCAGGTGGCCTACGGTGTCGTCCGCGACATCGCCGAGCAGAAGGGCAGCAACGGCAAGGACGTCGTGGCGAAGCTCGACGGCGAGTTCACGACCATCGAGAAGACGCTGGCCCAGTACCGCTCGGGAGACGGCTTCGTCAGCTACACGGAGCTCAGCACCGAGCAGGTCAAGGAGCTCTCCGACCAGGTCAACGCGCTCAGCGAACCGCTCAGCCACCTGACCTCGATCATCGTCAAGTAGGGCGCGTGACCGAGAACCACCACGACGGCGAGCGCCCGGAGGCCGACCAGGTCACCGGGCGCTCCGGCCTGTCCCGTCGAGGGATGCTCGGCCTCGCGGGCGCGACGGTCGGGGCCGGGCTCGTCGGCATCGGCGCGGGTGTCGCGGCCGACCGTGTCGTGGTCGGCGCGACCGCTGCCTCCGCCACGACGTACCCGTTCTACGGCGCCCACCAGGCCGGTATCACCACACCTGCGCAGGACCGCCTCCACTTCGCCGCCTTCGACACCTCCCCCGGCCTCGACCGGGACGGGCTGATCGAGCTGCTGCACGACTGGACGGCCGCCGCCGCGCGGATGACGCAGGGACGTCCCGCCGGCAAGTACGGCCCGGCATCCGGACCGATGGATGCTCCGCCGGACGACACCGGTGAGGCGCTCGACCTGCCGCCCGGCGGCCTGACGCTCACCTTCGGCTTCGGTCCGACGCTGTTCCGCACGGCGAGCGGCGAGGACCGGTTCGGGATCGCGTCCCGCCGCCCGGAGGCCCTTGTGGACCTGCCCCGGTTCCCCGGCGACGCGCTGCAGGAGTCGATCACCGGCGGCGACCTGTGCGTGCAGGCGTGCAGCGACGACCCGCAGGTGGCTGTGCACGCCATCCGCAACCTCTCCCGCATCGCCTTCGGGCGCGCGGCGATCCGCTGGTCGCAGCTCGGCTTCGGCCGCACGTCGTCGACCTCCCGAGCCCAGGTGACCCCGCGCAACCTGTTCGGCTTCAAGGACGGCACAGCGAACATCAAGTCCGAGGACCAGACCGTGGTCGAAGACCAGGTGTGGGCCTCCGGGAGCGACGGCGCCGGGTGGATGGCCGGGGGCTCCTATCTCGTCGCCCGCAAGATCCGCATGGTCATCGAGACCTGGGACCGCCAGCAGCTCGGCGAGCAGGAGCGCATCATCGGCCGCGACAAGGGCGAGGGGGCGCCGCTCTCCGGCGGCACCGAGTTCAGCGACCCCAACTTCCTGGCGCTGGCGAAGGACGGCGGCACGAAGATCGACCCCGACTCGCACGTGCGGCTCGCGCATCCCACGATGAACAGCGGCGCGCAGCTGCTCCGTCGCGGCTACAACTTCGTCGACGGCAACGATGAGCTGGGCCGCCTCAACGCTGGGCTGTTCTTCATCGCGTTCCAGCGGGATCCGCGGAAGCAGTTCATCCCGATCCAGCAGCGCCTGGCGCAGAACGACCTGATGAACGAGTACGTCCGCCACGTCGGCTCCGGCGTGTTCGCGGTGCCGCCCGGTGCGAAAGAGGGCTCGTATGTGGGAGCCGGGCTCTTCGCCTAGCTTCTTCGCCTGACCTCTTCGCTCAGCCGGCCGACGGCGTCGGGCTCGGCGTGCCGCCCTTCGACACCGAGTAGTTGGCGGCCCAGCCGTTGCTTCCCGCGTCCGTCACCACGACGAGCACGCCGTACGTGCCGTTGCTGAACGTCCCGGTGCCGCCGCCGTTCGGGCCGCGGGTGCCGAACTGGCCGGTGAACCCGGCGTCGGTGAGCTGCTTCTCGATGGCGGTGTAGGCGTCGCCGTTCTCGACCTTGACGGTCACGTTCCACACCTTGTCTGCTCCGGAACCGAGGCCGGCGCCGAACACGACGTCGCCGTCGGCGAGCGGGACCTCCTTCGGGAAGTCGGCCGGGACGGATTTGCCGCCCAGGTCGACGTTGCCGCCGGAGACATCCTTCACGACGCCCTGGAAGCTGCACGCGGTCAGCGCGGGGGCGGCGCCCAGGAGCAGGACGGCAGCGAGGGGCAGGGCGACGAGGCGGCGTTTCATGCTGCCATTCTCCCGGATGACCGACCGGCCCTGGCTAGGCAGTGCCGTCAGCGGCCATCCAGAGGACGCAAAACGCCGTTCTGGCTGAGCCAGAACGGCGTGTTGCGACCCCTCGGTGAGCGGGGCAGGTCAGACGGCTGCGGCGTCCTGGCGCTTGAGGCGGGCGGCGGCGCGACCGCGGGCGGTCGCATCCAGCTCGACCTTGCGGATGCGCACGGCCTCCGGCGTCACCTCGACGCATTCGTCGTCGCGGGCGAACTCCAGCGACTCCTCGAGGGTCAGCTGACGGCTCGGCGTCATCGACTCGAACGTGTCGGCCGTGGAGGAGCGCATGTTGGTGAGCTTCTTCTCCTTGGTGATGTTCACGTCCATGTCGTCCGCGCGCGAGTTCTCGCCGATGACCATGCCCTCGTAGACCTCCTCCGTGGGGTTCACGAAGAACGTCATGCGCTCCTGGAGCGCGATGATGGCGAACGGCGTCACGACGCCGGCGCGGTCGGCCACGATCGAGCCGTTGCTGCGGGTCACGATGTGACCCGCCCACTCGTCGTAGCCGTGCGAGATCGCGTTCGCGATGCCCGTGCCGCGGGTGGTGGTGAGGAACTCGGTGCGGAAGCCGATCAGACCGCGCGACGGGACGATGAACTCCATGCGGACCCAGCCGGTGCCGTGGTTCGCCATGTTCTCCATGCGGCCCTTGCGGGCGGCGAGCAGCTGCGTGATCGCGCCGAGGTACTCCTCGGGGGCGTCGATGGTCAGGTGCTCGAACGGCTCGTAGGTCTTGCCGTCGATCTTCTTGGTGACCACCTGCGGCTTGCCGACGGTGAGCTCGTAGCCCTCGCGGCGCATCTGCTCGACGAGGATGGCCAGCGCCAGCTCGCCGCGGCCCTGCACCTCCCACGCGTCGGGACGGCCGATGTCGAGGACGCGGAGCGAGACGTTACCGACCAGCTCGCGGTCGAGGCGGTCCTTCACCATGCGCGCGGTCAGCTTGTGACCCTTCACCTTGCCGACCAGCGGCGAGGTGTTCGTGCCGATGGTCATCGAGATCGCGGGCTCGTCGACGTGGATCGCGGGAAGGGGTCGCACGTCGTCCGGGTCGGCCAGGGTGTCGCCGATCATGATGTCGGCGAAACCGGCGACGGCGACGATGTCGCCGGGGCCGGCGGACTCGGCCGGGTAGCGGTCGAGCGCCTTGGTGATCAGGAGCTCGGTCACGCGGACGTTGTGCACGTCGCCGTCGTGACGGACCCAGGCGACGGTCTGACCCTTCTTCAGGGTGCCGTTGAAGATGCGGAGCAGCGCGAGACGGCCGAGGAACGGCGACGCGTCGAGGTTGGTCACGTGCGCCTGCAGCGGGGCCTCGGGGTCGTAGCTCGGCGCCGGGATGTGCTCCAGGATCGCCTCGAACAGCGGCTCGAGGTCGTCGTTGTCGGGCAGCTCGCCGTTCGCCGGCTTGTTGCGGCTCGCAGCGCCGGCGCGACCGGACGCGTAGACGACGGGGACGTCGAGGATCGCATCCAGGTCGAGGTCCGGGACGTCGTCCGAGAGGTCGCTCGCGAGGCCGAGCAGGAGGTCCTGGCTCTCGCCGACGACCTCGTCGATGCGGGCGTCACCGCGGTCGGTCTTGTTGACCGCGAGGATGACGGGGAGCTTCGCCTCGAGCGCCTTGCGCAGCACGAAACGGGTCTGGGGCAGCGGGCCCTCGGACGCATCCACCAGCAGGACGACGCCGTCGACCATGGAGAGGCCGCGCTCGACCTCGCCGCCGAAGTCGGCGTGGCCCGGGGTGTCGATCACGTTGATGGTGATCGGGCCGTTCGGGGCGTGCTTGCCCTTGTACGAGATCGCCGTGTTCTTGGCGAGGATGGTGATGCCCTTTTCGCGCTCGAGCTCGTTCGAGTCCATCGCGCGCTCCTCGACGTGCGCGTGCGCGTCGAAGGAGTTCGTCTGCTTGAGCATGGCGTCGACCAGCGTGGTCTTGCCGTGGTCGACGTGGGCGACGATCGCGACATTTCGCAGATCATCGCGGCGGGCGACGGCGTTCTCGGACATGCGTACAGACTCGACTCTCGTCAGAAGGAAGAAGGGGAACGGTCCATTCTATCGTGGATCCGCTCCCCTTCTCCTGTGTCCGCTGTCAGCGAGCCCTTCAGCCCTGCGAAACGGAGGACGTTCGCGCGGTCACCGCCGCCCGCACCTCCCATTCGTGCGTGCCAGCGGCGTGTCCTTCCGGATCTCCTCCGTTTCGCCCGGCCCCGCCGAACCGCAATGGCCGTCCGAAACGGAGGAGATCCGACGCGCCACTCCGGACGATGTCGCCAAAGGGAGGAGTTCTCGAGCGGCCCGTGCAGGGTTTCCTCCGCCGCAGATGCAAAGAGGGCCGGTCCTGGTGGACCGACCCTCCCTGTGTCATCGAGCGGCTCAGAGCCCCTGGGCGACCGGCGGCTCCGGCGCCGGAGGCTCCTCGACGATCGTCGGGGCGGGCGCGGTGTCGTCGGAACCGGCGGCGAGCAGCTCCAGGCGCAGGGCGCGACGGGCGCGCTGCTGCTCCGGGTCCGGAAGCGGCACGGCGGCGAGCAGTCGCTGCGTGTACGCCTCCTTCGGGTAGCGGAGGATCTCGTCGCGCGTGCCCACCTCGACCAGGCGGCCGTGGTGCATCACCGCGATGCGGTCGGCGAGCACGTCGATGACGGCGAGGTCGTGGGTGATGAACAGGCAGGCGAAGTTCATCTCCTTCTGGAGGGTCTGCATCAGCTGCAGCACGCGCGCCTGCACCGACACGTCCAGCGCGCTCGTCGGCTCGTCGGCGATGAGCACCTGCGGCTTCAGCGACAGGGCGCGGGCGATGCCGACGCGCTGCTTCTGGCCGCCCGACAGCTCGTGCGGGAACCGGCTGCGGTAGGCGCGCGGAAGCTCGACGCTGTCGAGCAGGCGGTCGACCTCCTTCGAGAGCTCCGCGCCCTTGAGGTTCTTCGCGAGGCGCAGCGGCTCGGCGATGGAGTCGGAGATCTGGAGGCGCGGGTTCAGCGACGACGACGGGTCCTGGAACACGATGCCGACGTTACGGTGCAGCTTGCGGATCTCGTCCCGGCTCGGGCTGCTGATGTCCTGCCCTGCGACGACGAGCTGACCCGAGTGGATGGGAAGCAGGCCGATCGCGGCGCGGCCGAGGGTCGTCTTGCCGGAGCCCGACTCGCCCACGAGGCCGACGACCTCGCCCTCGTGGATCTTCAGGTCGATGTCACTCGCCGCGCGGAACGCGGGCACGCGGCCGTGCTTCGGATACTCGATCGCGACGTTGCGGAAGTCGACGACGACCTCGCGCTTGTCCATCTCGGCCTTCTCGTGCTCGGCCTGCGCCGCCCGCTCGTTGGCGCGGATGCGCTCGGTGAACGACGCGTCCGGGTTCTCGGTGCCCGCGGCGAGGGCGGCCGTCGTGTCGATCTCCTCGTCCTCGCGCTGGCCGAGGTGCGGAACGGCGTCGAGCAGGGCGATCGTGTACGGGTGCTTCGGCTCGGCGAAGACCTCCGCCACCGTCCCCGACTCGACGATGTCGCCCTTGCGCATCACGACGATGTTGTCGGCCAGGTCGGCCACAACGCCCATATCGTGGGTGATCAGCAGGATCGCGCTGTCGAGACGGTCGCGGAGGCTGCGCAGCAGCTCCAGGATCTCGGCCTGCACCGTCACGTCGAGCGCGGTGGTCGGCTCGTCGGCGATCAGCAGCTTCGGGTCGCACGAGATCGACTGAGCGATCATCGCGCGCTGGCGCTGGCCGCCGGAGAGCTGGTGCGGGTACGAGTTGAAGGCCTTCTTCGGGTCGGGAAGCTCGACCATGGCGAGCAGCTCGAGCGCGCGCTCCTTGGCCTCGTGCGGCGACATCCCGAAGTGGATGCGCAGGGTCTCGACGATCTGGAAGCCGACTGTGTAAACCGGGTTCAGCGCCGTCATCGGCTCCTGGAAGATCACGGCGACCTGACGACCGCGCACGCGCCGCATCTGCGGCTGGCTGAGGCCGGTCAGCTCCCGGCCGTCCAGCTTGATGGAGCCGCGGACGCGCGAGTTCTTCGGCAGGAGGTCGAGGATCGCCATCGAGCTCGCACTCTTGCCCGAACCGGACTCACCCACGATCGCGAGAACTTCGCCCGCCTTGATCTGGTAGTTCAGGTTCTTTGCGGCGGGCACCCAGACGCCGTCCACACCGAAGTCGACGGAGAGGTCGTTCACCTCGAGGACGGGGCCGCCGGCCTGCGCCGTCGCCCGGACCGGGTTGGTCTCGGTCATGATTCGTGGTTCCTTTCGGGGGCGTTCCGGCGGGATGAGAGCATGGACCCATGCCCTACGTCTCCCCCGCCGAACGCGAGGTTTTCGTGTCCCGGTTCAACCGGGTCCTTGCCGTTCTGATCTGGGCGGCCGCTGCCGCCCTGACCATCGGCCTGCTGTTCAGCGTCCACGACGCCCGGCTGCTGTACATCGTGCCGGGCGCGCTGTTCGCGTTCGTCGCGTGGGCGATGCTCTGGCGTCCGCAGCTGACGGTCGCCGACGAGGGCATCACGGTCGTCAATGTCACGCGCACCGTCCGCATCCCGTGGGAGGCGCTGATCGCGGTCGACACCAAGTACGCTCTGACGCTGTACACCCCGGGCCGCAAGATCCCGGTGTGGGCCGCTCCCGCGCCCGGCACCGGAAGCACGCTCCGCGCCACCCGCAACGAGACGAAGGGCCGCATCGGCCGCCCGCGCGTCGAGGACAGCGTGCGCCGCCCCGGCGACCTGTTGGGCACCGAGTCCGGCGCGGCGGCCGAGGTCGTGCGCCGCCGTTGGGGCATGCTCCAGGACGCGGGCGCCATCGACGCGGGTCGTGCCGACGAGACGCCGGTCACGGTGCGCTGGCACCTGGTCGAACTCGCGGTGCTGGTGCTCCTGCTCGCGGGCACCGTCGCCGCGCTGCTCCTGGCCTGAACCGGCCGGGAGCAGCGCGACGCGGGCGGGCGTCACAGCACGTCCTCCGCGAGGGCCGCTCCGGTCTTCGGGCTCCGGCCGTCGCCTTCGCCCTCCTCCGGCTCCTGCTCCCGCATCTTGCGGAGGTTGAACCGGCGGTGGCGCGGGTCGAACGCGTCGCGCAGGCCGTCGCCGACGAAGTTGACGAGCAGCGCGAGCGTCACGATGAACGCACCGGGCCACCAGAACAGCCACGGACGCGTCTGGAACGCGGACTGGTTCGAGCTGATCAGGAGGCCGAGCGAGACGTCCGGCGGACGGATGCCGTAGCCGAGGTAGGACAATGCGGTCTCGAGCAGGATGGCCGAGGCCATGATCAGCGTCGAGGCCACGATGACGACGCCGATGGCGTTCGGCAGGATGTGCTTGAAGATGATGCGCGCGTCCGAGGCGCCGGCCACGCGGGCCGCCTCCACGAACTCCCGCTCGCGCAGGGAGAGGAACTCACCGCGGACCAGACGGGCGATGCCCATCCAGGAGAAGAACCCGAGCATCAACGCCAGGAAGAACGCGCCGAGACCGCCGAACGCGTGACCGACGACCGAGCCGATGACCAGCGCCGGGATGACGATGAACACGTCGGTGATGCGCATCAGGATCGCGTCGACCACGCCGCGGAAGTAGCCCGCGACGGCGCCGACGACGACACCGACGACGCTCGCGATGAGTCCGAGGACCACCATGACGAGGATCGAGTTCTGGATGCCGCGCATCGTCAGGGCGAAGTAGTCCTTGCCGATGCGGTCCTGGCCGAACGGGTGCTCCCAGGTCGGGGAGCCCTGCTGCACCTGGTCGTTCAGCTCGGTGTAGTTGTACTTCCACCAGCCGGGGATCGGACCCAGCCCGATCGCCGAGATCGAGAACAGCAGGATCAGGATGAACAGGATGGCGCTGGCGACGGCGACCTTGTTGGAGAGGAACCGCTTCCAGACGAGCTTTCCCTGGCTGACGGGCGGGGCGCTGGGCGCCTGCAGCTCATCGGCGATACGTGTGTCGTTGACGGACATTTATCGGACCCTCACTCTCGGGTCGAGTGCGGCGTACGCGAGGTCTGCCAGGAAGTTAAACAGGATGGCCATGGCCGCGATCACGAGGAAGTACGCCATGACGGGGTTGAGGTCGCCGCGGCTGAGGCCGAGGTTGAACAGCGAGCCCATGCCCGGGATGGCGAACACGCGCTCCGTGATGACCGCACCACCGAGCAGCGCTCCCACGTCGAAGGCGACGAGGGTCGTGATCGGGATGAGCATGTTGCGGAAGGCGTGACGCACGACGACGGTCCGCTCCGGCAGGCCCTTGGCGCGCGCGGTGCGGATGAAGTCCTGGTTGAGCACCTCGAGCATCCCGGCCCGCGAGTAGCGGGTGTAGGACGCGAACGAGATGAGCAGCAGGGCGATCGTCGGCAGCACCAGGTGCGTGAACGTGTCGAGGCCGGTGACCCACATATCGCCCTCGAGGCCCGGGGTCGAGGAGCCGACGGTCGCGATGGGGCGGCCGTTGGTGTCCTGGAAGTACTGCGGCCACGCCTGCATGAAGCGGTCGACGATGATCAGGAACCCCGAGACGATCGTGACGATCACAGAGATCCGCATGTTCTGGCCGCGGTCGTAGCCGCCGACGAACCAGCCGATCGCAAGGCTCACGATGATGGCCACGATCGCCAGGATGATGATCGTGCCGATGGTGGAGACATCGAAGAGCGGCTGGAGCGCGAAGTAGCAGACCAGGCTGATCGCACCCGCGATGGCCGCCGAGATGAGCGCCCGCCGGTTCTGCAGTCCCGAGATGAGCGCCGTGGCGCCGATCACGGTCGCGGCGATCAGCAGGATCATGACCACCGGGCCGAGGCCCGGCATGAGGAACCAGTTCATCGCCGACATGAGCAGCAGGACGCCCGCCGTCGCGACACCCGAGATGACGAAGGTCAGCAGACGCCGCCTCCGGTCACCGCCGATCAGCGACTGCCAGATGAGTCCGGCCACCAGCCCGATCAGCACGGCCACCCACCAGGGGATGGTCGGATGCGCGAGGAAGTTGTTGAAGCCGATCGCGACGAACTCCTTGAGCAGAACCGCCACGAGGAACGCAGGAAGCGAGTACAGGAAGAAGCTGAGGAACGTGACGACGTTGTCGAGTCCGCTGTACTGCCGCAGGGCGGTGACGATGCCGATGGTGACACCGAGGAGGATCGCGAGGATCAGGGCGAACGTGACCAGCTGCACCGTCGACCCGAGGGCCTGCGGGAGGATGTCGGTCACCTTCGCGTTGGAGACGGTGGACCCCAGGTCGCAGGCGTTGGCGAACGGGATGAGGCACTTGGCCGCACCGCCCAGCCAGAGCAGCCAGCGCAGCGGCGGCGCGACGTCGAGCTGCAGGAGCTGGATGCGCGCGTTGATGAGCTGCGTCTTATTGGGGGAATTGCTGCCTCGGAGGTCCTGGAGCGGGTCGGCGCTGTAGGCGACCAGCATGTACATCAGGAACGAGGCGGCGATGATGATGAGCACTGAGACCAGAAGGCGTCTCAGGATGAAACTCGCCATAGGTTCAAAACCTTCACTGACAGGACGCGCCGATCGGGGGTGCGGCGGAGGGGGGTTTGCCGCCAGGCGCGTATCTCACGGGGCGGACGGATCACGTCCACCGACTACATGATACGGGGCGCCGGCCGGAACCGACGCCCCGCCGCAGTAAGAGTGCCCGGGGTTCACCCGGGCACTCTCACTTGCGGAGCTGTTACTTCTTGGAGGACTTGACCGACCACTCCCAGAAGTTCCAGAACGGACCGGACTGTCCGCCGTTGTACTTGACGCCCTCGACCCGCGAGGTGGTCGCGAAGACACCCGGGAGCTGGAACAGCGGCAGACCGTAGCCGTCGGTGAAGGTCTGCTTGTCGATCTGGTACTCGATCTTCGTCAGCTCATCCTTGTCCAGGGTGGTCTGCGACTTGAGGGCCAGGTCGTTGGTGCCCGTGTAGCGGTTGTAGTTTCCGCCACCCTGCGAGGCGAACACCTGCGGCAGCTGCGTGGTGCCTGCACCCGGGCTGATCCAGCCGAAGAGCGAGGCGTCGTAGTCGCCACCCGGGAGGAGCTTGCTCCAGTCGGGCGAGCCGGCGTCGACGACCTTGATGCCGGCCTTCGCGGCCGAGGCCGAGATCGACTGGAACTCGTCGACACGGTTCGGGTTGTTGGTGTTGTAGAGGATGCGCACGGTCGGGGTGGCACCGGCGAGCAGCTGCTTGGCGCCCTCGATGTCGACCTTGTCGTACTTGTCAGAGCCGTTCTGCTTGACGCTGCCCTCGTACTGCTCCTGGTTCGGCAGGAAGATCTGCGAGTTCAGGACCTTCGCCTTGGAGTCGACCGGGGTGACGATCGAGTCGAGGATCTGCTGACGCGGGATCGTCTTGAGGAACGCCTCGCGGACCTTCTCGTCCTTGAACACGGGCGAGCCGAAGTTCAGGTCGAGGTGGTCGTACGACGCCTGAGCACCGGTGAGGATCTTCGCGCTGGTCTGCTTGAGCGCGGTGATCGTGTCGGCGGACGCCTGCGGGTTGATGATGTCGACCTCACCGTTCTGGAGCGCGGTGACCTGGGCGTTCGCGTCCGGGATGATGCGGAACACGATCTTGTCCACGTTCGGCTTCAGACCGCCGGCGTAGTACTTGTTCGGCGTCATCGTGAGCGACTGGCCGGGGGTCCACGACGAGACGACGAACGGGCCGGAGGAGACCAGCAGGTCCTTGTCGGTCGGGAACGCGGTCACGTCGTAGCCGGTGTTGACGAACTCCGCCGCCTTCTTCAGCGTCGGGTCGGCCGGAGCCGGGTTCGCCGGGTCGCCCTTCGGCAGGCCCTTCAGCAGCTTCGTCAGGTCGGCGGCCGAGGAGAGGCCCGCCTTCTTGGCGACGATGTGAGCGGGCTGTGCGATCGGGTTGACGAGCTCCCAGTCCACGTACGGCGTGGCGTACTTGAGGGTGATCGTGCGGTTGTCGTTGCTCACCGTCGGGAAGTCGGTCGCGTCGATGCCCGCGGTCGAGCCCGCGATCTGGAAGTACTGCGTGCCGCTCGTGACGTTGCCCTCGTCGTCGAACTTCGCCGAGTCGTAGTGGCCGGAGGCGATGGCCCACGCGAGGATCATGTCATCGGCGGTGACGGGCTCGCCGTCAGACCACTTGTCGTCCTTGTTCAGCGTGTACTTGACCGTCAGCGGGTCGTCCGAGGTCTTCTCGAACGTGCCGAACTTGTCGTCGTGGACGATCTTGTAGTTGTTGTCGATGTACTGGAAACCGGTCCCGTACGAGCCGTTGAGGTATCCGACCTGGCCGTTGGTGTCCAGGTTGCCCTGCGGCGTCTGCGAGTTGAACGAGGTGAAGTCGTTCACAACCGCCACCGTCACGGTGCCGCCCTTGGCAGCGGACGAGGTGCTGGTGCTCCCGGACGTGGTGCAGGCCGACAGCGCGAGTGCTGCGACGCCTGCGACGGCGACCGCGCTGACCGCGAACCTGCCCTTTCTTCCGTTGATGTGCAATGTTCCTCCTGTGCGAAGTGTGCGTCGGAACGGGCATGCGAGAAGCCTGGTCCGCGCGGGATAAGAATGACCCTAGGTAGCGGTGCCAGCGATTGCAAAACAGCGCGGGAAAACGTTACAGAGTGGTAACTCAGTCGGAGGATTCGTGCACGATGCGCACAAAAACGGTGGATTTGATCGTGCAATGCAACGATTGAATGGTTGCGGTCGGGGCTGGCAGGATGCCGGTATGGCTGACGCGCTGACCTGGGCCGGAGAGACCCCCGTGGAGCGCGCCGCGCGCCCCCGCCTCTGGTGGGAGGTCGCCATCGTGCTCGGCCTGTCGCTCGGGCAGTCGGCGATCTACTCCATCGTCACGATCATCGACCGTGCGACCCAGAGTACGCCCCTGGCGGACCAGAAGGCGGAGGTGAACCCCGCCCAGTCGAGCCGGGAGGTCTTCGACTTCCTGTACCAGGTGCTCGGCAATCTGTTCCCGCTGTTCGCCGTCGCCCTGGTGATCTACCTGCTCTGGCAGCCGCAGCGCAGCGGCTTCCGGCGGATCGGCTTCGACCTCACGCGTCCCGCCCGCGACCTCGGCGGCGGGGCGCTGCTGTTCCTCGTGATCGGCATCCCCGGCATCCTCTTCTACGCCCTCACCCGGCTGCTCGGAATCACGGTCACGGTGGAGGCGTCGACGCTCGACGCGCACTGGTGGACGGTGCCGGTGCTCATCCTCGCCGCGCTGCGTGCCGCGCTCCAGGAGGAGGTCATCATCGTCGGCTACCTCTTCACGCGCCTGCGCCAGCTGGGCTGGGGAACGTGGTCGATCATCCTGGGCGCCGCGGTGTTGCGCGGCAGCTACCACCTGTACCAGGGCTTCGGCCCGTTCGTCGGCAACGCGATCATGGGCATCGTCTTCGGCTGGTGCTACACCCGCTGGGGCCGCGTGATGCCGCTCGTCGTCGCCCACACGATCATCGACATCGTCTCGTTCGTCGGCTATCCCCTCGCGGTCGCCCTCTTCCCCCACATCTTCGCCTGAACCCCCGCCGCCGAGTCCGCAAACTTTGCACGGAATCGCGGGGCGAAGCGTGCAAAGTTCGCGGACTCGACGGTGGGGGTGAAGGGCGGAGGCGGTTAGGGGTGGGTCAGGCGAAGGCCTCGGGCGGCGGGCAGGCGCAGAAGAGGTTGCGGTCGCCGTAGGCCTGGTCGATGCGGCGCACCGGGGGCCAGTACTTGTTCCGGACGAGCGCAGGGACCGGGTAGACCGCCTGCTCGCGGGAGTACGGGTGCGTCCAGTCGGACGAGACCGCCGACTCCGCGGTGTGCGGCGCGTTCCGCAGCGGGTTGTCGTCGGACGGCCAGTCCCCCGCCGCGACGGCGTCGGCCTCCTCGCGGATCGCGATCATCGCGGCCACGAAGCGGTCGAGCTCGGCGAGGTCCTCGCTCTCGGTCGGCTCCACCATCAGGGTGCCGGCGACCGGGAACGACATCGTCGGCGCGTGGAAGCCGTAGTCGATGAGCCGCTTGGCGACGTCGTCGACCGTGACCCCGGTGCGCTCGGTCAGCGGACGCAGGTCGAGGATGCACTCGTGCGCCACGAGGCCGTCCTCCCCCGCGTAGAGCACCGGGAAGTACTCCCGCAGCCGTGCAGCGACGTAGTTCGCCGACAGCACGGCCGCTCCCGTCGCATCCTTCAGCCCCTCCGCTCCCATCATCCGGACGTACGCCCAGCTGATCGGCAGGATGCTCGGGCTGCCGTACGGGGCCGCCGAGACCGGCGCTCCGCCGTGCTCGACGCGGCCGCCGCCCACGATCGGGTGCGTCGCGTCCTGCGCGAGCGGGTGGCCGGGCAGGAACGGCGCGAGGTGCGCCTTGGCCGCGACCGGGCCGACACCCGGGCCGCCGCCGCCGTGCGGGATGCAGAACGTCTTGTGCAGGTTGAGGTGGCTGACGTCGCCGCCGAAGTCGCCGAACCGGGCGTAGCCGAGCAGCGCGTTGAGATTGGCGCCGTCCACGTACACCTGGCCACCGGCGTCATGCACGGCCTGGGTGATCGCGACCACCTCGTGCTCGTACACGCCGTGCGTCGACGGGTAGGTGATCATCAGCGCGGCGAGCGTGTCGGCGTGCTCCGCGATCTTGGCGCGCAGGTCGTCGAGGTCGACGTTGCCGAGCTCGTCCGTCGCCACGACGACGACGCTCATGCCGGCGAGCACGGCGGAGGCCGCGTTCGTGCCGTGCGCGGACTGCGGGATGAGGCACACGGTGCGCTGCAGGTCGCCGCGCGACCGGTGGTATCCGCGGATCGCGAGCAGTCCGGCGAGCTCGCCCTGGCTGCCGGCGTTCGGCTGCAGCGAGACGGTGTCGTACCCCGTGACGTCGGCGAGCCACTCCTCCAGCTGGTCGATGAGCTCCAGCGAGCCGGCCACGTCGGCGGCCGGGGCGAAGGGATGCAGCGCAGCGAACTCGGGCCAGGTCACGGCCTCCATCTCGGTCGCCGCGTTGAGCTTCATGGTGCAGGAGCCGAGCGGGATCATGCCGCGGTCGAGGGCGTAGTCGCGGTCCTGCAGCAGGCGCAGGTAACGCATCATCGCTGTCTCGGAGTGGTGCGTGTTGAACACCGGGTGGCTGAGGTACTCGGACTCGCGCGCGAGCACCGGGTCGTAGGACGCCTCGCCGGAGAGCGTGAGCGCCGGGACGCCGTCGACCGTGCCGCCGAGCACCTCGATGAGGTCCCCGAGCGGGAAGTCGCCGTCGCGGAGGTCCTCCGCCGACTCCTCGTCGATGCTCAGCGAGACGAGACCGGCGTCGGTCGCGTGCAGCAGGAGGCCGCGGTCGTGCGCGCGGGCGACGACGGTGGCCGCGTCATCCACCTCGACCTGCAGCGTGTCGAAGAACGAGCGCGACACGACCTCGACACCGGATGCGCGGAGCGCCTGGGCGACGGCGGCCGTCGTCAGGTGCACCTGGCGACCGATCGCGCGCAGCCCGGCGGGGCCGTGGTAGACGGCGTACATCGCCGCCATGACGGCGAGGAGCACCTGCGCGGTGCAGATGTTCGAGGTCGCCTTCTCGCGGCGGATGTGCTGCTCGCGGGTCTGCAGCGTGAGCCGGTAGGCGGGCTTCCCGACCGCATCCTGCGACACTCCGACCAGACGGCCGGGGAGCTGCCGCTCGAGGCCCTTTCGGACCGCCATGTAGCCGGCGTGCGGGCCGCCGAACCCCATCGGGACGCCGAAGCGCTGGCTCGTGCCGACCGCGACATCCGCTCCGAGCTCGCCGGGGGCGCGCAGCTGGGTGAGGGCGAGCAGGTCGGCGGCGGCGACGATGACGGCCCCCGCCTCCTTCGCCGTGCGGATGACGGCGCTCGGATCCCACACTCGCCCGGAGGCGCCCGGGTACTGCACGAACAGGCCGAAGGCGTCGCTCAGCTCCGGGGCATCCGCCGGGAGGCTCGCCAGGTCGAGCACGACCAGCTCGATGCCGACCGCGTCCGCCCGGTTGCGCAGCAGCGCCAGCGTCTGCGGGAATGTGTCGACGTCGACGACGAAACGCGGCGACTTCGCCTTGGATGCGCGGCGCGCCAGCAGCATCCCCTCGACGACCGCAGTCCCCTCGTCGAGCATCGAGGCGTTCGCCGTGTCGAGGCCCGTGAGGTCGGAGACCATGGTCTGGAAGTTGATCAGCGCCTCCAGCCGGCCCTGCGAGATCTCCGGCTGGTACGGCGTGTACGCGGTGTACCAGCCCGGGTTCTCGAGCACGTTCCGCTTGATCACCGCGGGCGTGATCGTGCCGTAGTAGCCGAGGCCGATCAGGCTGCGGTTGACGGTGTTGCGGGCGGCCAGCGCGCGCAGCTCGCGGAGGGCGGCGCGCTCGCTCAGCGGAGCCGGAAGCACGGACTCGCGCCCGGCGTCCGCGCGGATGGAGTCGGGGACGGCCGCGAGGACGAGGTCCTCCACGGAGGCCCACTCGCGGGAGGCGGCCGCGCCGATCGCGGACAGCATGGTGCTCTGCGCGTCGCCGTCGGTGCCGATGTGACGCGCTGGGAAGAGGTCGGTCATGTGAGGTGGGGGAACCTTACTCGCCGGTCAGGGCGGCGTACTCGTCGTAGCTCAGGAGGTTGTCGGGCAGCTCGGTGAAGCGGACCTTCACCAGCCAGCCCTCGCCGAACGGGTCGGAGTTGACGAGTTCGGGGGCGTCGACCACGGCGCTGTTGGCCTCGGCGACGGTGCCGTTCACCGGGGCGAACAGCTCGCCGACCGACTTGGTCGACTCGATCTCGCCGACCACGCGGCCGGCGGTGACGTCGCTGCCCTCCTCGGGCAGCTCCACGAACACGACGTCGCCGAGCTTCTCGGCGGCGTAGGCCGTGATGCCGACGGTCGCGACGTCGCCATCGACCAGGAGCCACTCGTGCTCGGGCGTGTACTTCAGGTCTCGTTCTGCGGCCATGGCTAGCGCTTCTTTCTGCTGTAGAAGGGGAGGGCGGTGACGGTGAACGGGAGGCGGGTGCCTCGCACATCCACGTGGAGCACGGTGTTCTCGCGGGCGAAGCGGGGGGCGACGTAGGCCATCGCGATGGGCATCCCCAGCGTCGGGGAGAGCGCGCCGGAGGTGACGACGCCGACCTCGGCGTCGTCGCCGGTCGTATCGTCGTGCGCGAAGACCGGGTAGCCGGCCCGGGCGGCGCGCTTGCCCTCCCCGGCGAGGCCGACGAGCACACGGGCCTCCGGGTCCGGCCCCTCCTCGCTGGCGGCACGACCGACGAAGTCGGTGTCCTTCGCGAGGTTGACGACCCGGCCGAGTCCCGCCTGCGCCGGCATGGTGTCGAGGCCGAGCTCGTGGCCGTACAGCGGCATCCCGGCCTCGAGGCGCAGGGTGTCGCGGCTGGCGAGGCCGGCGGGAACGAGGCCCTGCTCGGCTCCGGCCTCGAGCAGGGCATCCCACAGGGCGCGCGCGTTGTCGGGCGCGAGGTAGAGCTCGAAGCCGTCCTCGCCGGTGTAGCCGGTGCGGGCGATGAGCACGGGATGCGTCTCGAACTCGGCCGGGAGCGACCAGTAGTACTTGAGGGCCGAGAGGCGCTCCCCGAAGTCGGAGCCGCCGAGCGCCCCGGCGTCGGCCGACAGGCCCGGCGTCGCGAGCAGGATGGAGAGGGCGGCCGGACCCTGCACGGCGATCAGGGCGATGTCGTCGGACTCGTCGAAGACCTCGACGTCGAACGGCGCGGTCCGGTCGCGCAGCTCGGCGGCCACCGCATCCCGGTTCGACGCGTTCGCGACCACCATGTAGCGGTCGTCGCCGGTGCGGTACACGACGAGGTCGTCGACGATGCCGCCGGAGCGGGAGAGCAGGAGGCTGTACTTCGCCTGGTCGACGTTGAGGGCGGAGAGCTTGCCGGCGAGCGCATAGTCGAGCGCCTGACCGGCCTCCGGGCCGAGGAGCACGATCTCGCCCATGTGCGACAGGTCGAACAGGCCGGCGGCGGTGCGCACGGCGTGGTGCTCGGCGAGGTCGGAGGAATAGCGGACCGGCATCTGCCAGCCGGCGAAGTCGGTGAAGGAGGCGCCTGCCGCCGTATGGGCGTCGTGGAGCGGGGAGGTGCGCTCGGCGTTCGTACCGTCTGGCGTGCTCTGCGAGGTCATGAGTTCTCCGATCGCCGGCCGTCGGCCGGGGGCTGCGGGGGCGTCGCCGCTCCCGGGAAGAACTCCCCCTCTGTCATCCGGCCTGAGAGTTTCACCTCGCCTCCCCGAGGGGATGCGCGGCTTTCACCGTGGGCGAGGACGGCGGGCGCCATCCTGCTTTTCAGAGTGGCCAGTCCGATGCGGTACGCGTACCTGAGAGATTGTCGGGGAGGATTGCTCCTTCGGTGTCGCGCTCGCGCGCGACTCTCCCGCATCGACCTCGTTGGCCCGGTATTCGGTTGTCCGGCCAGCATATCCGCTCCCGCCGTCCCGTGCGCACGCGAAGATTTGCGCCAAATCTCGGTAATGCGCCCGTCATAACCGAGATTTGGCGCAAATCTCAGCGAGAAGGGCGGCGTTTGGTGTTCTGGTCGGGATGACACTAAGATGATCAGCACGTTAGAGTCATGTTGACCTTTAGGTGACGGGAGCGGCCATGACGGCACGGCACGAACGCGCGAGTGCGATCCTCGCCGTGTCGACGGTCATCTTCGCCCTGCGCACCGACGACGAGACCGGCGGCGTCCCGCAGGTGTGGCTGCCGCTCGTGCGCCGCATCCGCGAACCCTTCGAGGGGCGCTGGGCCCTGCCGGGCGGACCGCTGCGGGTCGGCGAGGACCTCCCCTACGCCGCTGCCCGCACGCTCAACGACACCACCGGCCTGACGCCCAGCTACCTGGAGCAGCTGTACGCCTTCGGCGACGCCGACCGCTCCCCCGGCGCCGAGCGCGTCGTCTCCGTCGTCTACTGGGCGCTCGTCCGCAGCGAGGAGGCCGAGCGCGCCAGCGTCGGCGAGAACGTTCGCTGGTTCCCCGCTGACGACCTGCCCGTGCTCGCCTTCGACCACAACGTCATCGTCGAGTACGCCCTCTGGCGCCTCCGCACGAAGATGGAGTACTCCCGCATCGCCCACGCCTTCCTCGGCGAGCGCTTCACGCTGGCCCAGCTGCGCGGGGTGCACGAGGCCGTGCTCGGCCGCGCCCTCGACCCGGCCAACTTCCGCCGCACGATCGAGTCCTCCGGGGCCGTCGTCGCCACCGACGAGTACCTCACCGGCACGCCGCACCGCCCGCCGCGGCTGTACCGCTACAACGACCAGATCGACCTCGCCGACGCGGGGCCGCTCCCCCGCCAGCAGCATCCGTTCGAAGGAAGAAACGCATGACCATCGCTTCGGTCGACACCACCATCCGGCTCATCGCGTCGGGGCAGCTCGACGGCGACACCTGCACCCCCGACCTGGTGGAGGCGCCGTGGACGTTCGACAGCGCGACGCCCTCCTACGGGCCCGGCGCTTCGCTTGGCGACCCCATCCCGGCGAACGCGCCTCGGCAGGGCGAGCTGCCCGAGGAGTACCGCACCGCCACGGCCCAGGAGCTCGGCGACCGCATCCGCGCCGCCAAGGAGACCCTCGGCGACCGCGTCGCGGTGATGGGCCACTTCTATCAGCGCGACGAGGTCGTCCAGTACGCCGACTTCGTGGGCGACTCCTTCCAGCTCGCCAACGCGGCCAAGGCCAGGCCGGAGGCGGAGGCGATCGTCTTCTGCGGCGTCCACTTCATGGCCGAGACGGCCGACATCGTCTCGCGCCCCGAGCAGAAGGTCATCCTCCCCAACCTCGCCGCCGGCTGCTCGATGGCCGACATGGCCGACCTCGACTCGGTCGAGGAGTGCTGGGAGCAGCTGGAGGAGCTGTACGGCACCGAGCCGGACGCCGACGGCCGCGTCCCCGTCATCCCGGTCACCTACATGAACTCGTCCGCCGCACTGAAGGCCTTCTGCGGCGAGCACGGCGGCATCGTCTGCACCTCGTCGAACGCGGCGACCGTGCTGGAGTGGGCGTTCGAGCGGGGGCAGCGCGTGCTGTTCTTCCCCGACCAGCACCTGGGCCGCAACACGGCGAAGGCCATGGGCATCCCGATCGAGCGGATGCCGCTGTGGAACCCGCGCAAGGCGTGGGGCGGGACGGACGCCGAGACGCTGCAGGACGCCCAGGTCATCCTGTGGCACGGCTTCTGCTCGGTGCACAAGCGCTTCACGGTCGGCCAGATCGAGCACGCGCGCGCCGAGTTCCCCGGCGTCCGCGTGATCGTGCACCCCGAGTGCCCGATGGATGTGGTGGATGCGGCCGACGAGTACGGCTCCACCGACTACATCGTCAAGGCGATCCAGGCCGCGCCCGCAGGCTCCACCTTCGCGATCGGCACCGAGATCAACCTGGTGCAGCGGCTGGCGGCGCAGTTCCCGCAGCACACGATCTTCTGCCTCGACGCGGTGGTGTGCCCGTGCTCGACGATGTACCGCATCCACCCCGGGTATCTCGCCTGGGTGCTGGAGGGGCTCGTCCGCGGCGAGGTGCTCAACCAGGTGACCGTTCCCGCGTCCGTCGCGGAGCCCGCGCGGGTGGCGCTCGAGCGGATGCTGGCGGCGCGGCCCGACACCACGATGGCGGCCTGACATGAGCCGCGTGGTCGTGGTCGGGAGCGGCATCGCGGGGCTGACCGCGGCGCTGCGAGCGCACACGCTCGGCCATGACGTCACGGTCGTGACCAAGTCGTCGTCCGTCGCCTCCGGAAGCACGCCGTACGCCCAGGGCGGCATCGCGGCGGCGCTCTTCCCCGACGATTCGGTGGAGGCCCACGTCGCCGACACCCTCCGCGCGGGGGCCGGGCTCAACGTCCGCGAAGCGGTGGAGGCGCTCTGCTCCGACGGCCCCGACCGCGTCCGCGAGCTGATCGCCCGCGGCGCGGCGTTCGACCGCGACGGCGACACGCTCGCCCGCGGCCTCGAGGCCGCCCACTCCTCCGCCCGCGTGCTGCACGCCGGAGGGGATGCGACCGGCGCCGAGCTGGAGCGGGCGCTGGTCGCCGCGGTGACGGCGGCGCGCATCCCGGTCGTCGGGGGCGCGTTCCTCCGCGACGTCATCGTCGACGACGGCCGGGCCGCCGGGGTGTCGCTGTGGGTCGACGGCGAGGCTCTCACCATCGACGCCGACGCGGTGGTGCTGGCCACGGGAGGCTGGGGCCAGCTGTACGCGCACACCACCAACCCGTCGGTCGCGACCGGCGACGGAGTGGCGGCGGCGTGGCGCGCCGGGGCGATGCTCGCCGATCTGGAGTTCACGCAGTTCCATCCCACCGCGCTGTACGCGGGCGATGGCGCGGCGGACGACGCGACGCACGACGCGGGCGCAGGCGCGTTCCTCGTCTCCGAGGCCGTGCGCGGCGAAGGCGCGGTCCTGCGGAATGCCGCCGGCGAGCGCTTCATGCTCGACGCCCACCCCGACGCCGAGCTCGCGCCCCGCGACGTCGTCGCCCGCGGCATCGCGGTCGAGATGGCCGCGCAGGGCGGTCGCCCCGTGCTGCTGGACGCGACGGCGCTCGGCGCGGAGTTCCTCGCCCGGCGGTTCCCGACGATCGACGCCGCCTCGCGCGCCGCCGGCCACGACTGGGGCCGGCGTCCACTCCCCGTCACCCCGGCCGCGCACTACGCGATGGGCGGCGTCGCGACGGACACCGAGGGGCGCACCAGCGTCCCCGGCCTGTTCGCCGTCGGCGAGGTCGCCTGCACCGGAGCGCACGGCGGCAACCGGCTCGCCTCCAACTCCCTGCTCGAAGGTCTGGTGTTCGCCCACCGGGCGGCCGGGGCGATCGACGCTCCGTGGGCCGAGCCTCCCGCGTGGACGCAACGCGCGGTGCGGGTGGAGGCGGACGGCGCACGATCTGTCGCGGCCGGCTCGCCGCATCCCGTTCTCCGCACCTTCGACCGCGACCGGTTGCGCGCGTTGATGTGGGAGGCCGCCGGCGTGCACCGCGACGGGGCACGCCTCGCCGCGGCCGCCGCCGAGCTCGCCGCCACCGCGATGCCCGACGCCGAGGCCGGGGCGAGGTCCGGAGAGGATGCGAACCTCCTCACCCTCGCCCGTCTCGTCGTCGCCGCGGCGCTCGCCCGCGAAGAGTCGCGCGGGGCGCACTTCCGCTCCGACTTCCCGCTCGCCGGCTCCGGCGAGCCCGCCCACACCGTCCTGCTCCCCCAGCCGACCCGTCTCGAGGTTCCCGCAGCATGCTGACCCGCCAGCTCATCCACACCGCCGTCCAGGCCGCCCTCGTCGAGGACGCCCCGTGGGGCGACGTGACCAGCCAGCTGCTCATCCCCGAGACGGCTCGCGCGACCGCGCGCCTGGTGGCCCGCGAGCCGGGCACCTTCGCGGGCGGCGAGGTGTTCGTGGCCGCGATGACGCTGACCGATCCGGCGATCGCCGTGACCGTGCACGTCGCCGACGGCGCGACGTTCGCGGCCGGGGATGCGCTCGCGACGGTCGAGGGACCGGCTCGCTCGGTGCTCCAGGCTGAGCGCGTCGCCCTCAACTTCGTCCAGCGCATGAGCGGCATCGCAACGCTCACGGCCGCGTTCGTCGCCGAGGTCGCCGGCACCTCCGCCCGCATCGTGGACACGCGGAAGACCACCCCGGGCCTGCGCGCGTTCGAGCGGCACGCCGTCCGCGCCGGCGGCGGCCACAACCACCGCTACTCCCTCTCGGACGCGGTGATGGCGAAGGACAACCACCTCGCCGTCCTCACCGCCCAGACCGGCCTGTCGGTCACGGATGCGCTGCTGCGGGTGCGCGAACAGCTGTCGCACACCACGCACCTGGAGGTCGAGGTCGACCGCATCGACCAGATCGAGCCGGTGCTCGCGGCCGGGGTGGACACGATCATGCTCGACAACTTCACCCTCGACGAGCTGCGCGAAGGCGTCGCTCTTGTCGCCGGGCGGGCCATCGTCGAGGCCAGCGGCAACGTCAGCCTCCCGACCGTCCGTGCGATCGCGGAGACCGGCGTCGACGTGATCTCATCCGGTGCGCTCACCCACAGCGTCCGCTCGCTCGACCTCGGACTGGACGTGGTGGTGGAGTGATCTACCTCGACGCGGCCGCCACCTCCCCGGTCCGCCGGGAGGTGCTGGAGGCGATGTGGCCGTACCTGACGGGCGACTTCGGCAACCCGTCGAGCCACCACGCCGTCGGCGAATCGGCCGCCCGCGGGCTCGCCGACGCCCGCTCGGCCGTCGCCGACTGGCTGGGCTGCCGCACGTCCGAGGTGACGTTCACCTCGGGCGGGACGGAAGCCGACAACCTGGCCGTGAAAGGCATTGCGCTGGCGAACCCGCGCGGACGCCACATCGTGACGACGCCGATCGAGCACGAGGCGGTGCTCGAGTCGGTGGACTACCTGGTGCGGCTGCACGGCTTCGAGGTGACCTTCGTGCCGGTCGGACCGGACGGCCTGGTCACGGCCGAAGCGTTCGCCGCCGCCGTACGGCCCGACACGACGCTGGCGAGCGTGATGCTCGCCAACAACGAGGTCGGTACGGTGCAGCCCATCGCCGAGCTTGCCGCTATCGCGCGCGAGCACGGCATCCCCTTTCATACGGATGCGGTACAGGCGGCCGGCTGGCTGCCGCTCGACGTGCGGGAGCTGGGGGTGGATGCGCTGAGCGTCTCCGGCCACAAGCTCGGAGCGCCGAAGGGCGTCGGTGCGCTGTACGTGAGAGGGCGCATCCCGCTGGAGCCGGTCATCCATGGCGGAGGTCAGGAGCGCGGCCGCCGCTCGGGGACGGAGAACGTCGCCGGCGCGGTGGCCCTGGCGACGGCTGCGCGGCTCAGCATCGCCGGGCTCGAGGAGCGGGCGACGGCCGTTGCCGCAGCACGGGACGCGTTCGTCGCCGCCGTGCTCGCTGAGGCGCCAGGCGCATCCCTGACCGGGCATCCCACGGCGCGGCTCCCCGGGACGGCGTCGTTCGTGTTCCCCGGGATCAACGGGGAGGCGGTGCTGCTGGAGCTGGAACGGCGCGGTGTCGTGTCGTCCAGCGGCTCGGCGTGCGCCGCCGGCAGCGAGGACGCGTCGCACGTGCTCCTCGCGCTCGGGTACCCGGAGGACGTCGCCCGCACGGCGGTGCGGTTCTCGTGGGGGCCGGAGGTGACGGCCGAGCAGCTCGCCGCGGTGGCTCCCGCTGTGGGCGAGGCGGTGCGGGCCGTGGCGGGGCTCGGCGGGTAGGGCTGTACGCGGGGGCGGGCGATAATCCTCCCGGTCGGGGTGGAAATCAAGCGTCTGTGGAGTGCTTCTGTGCCGGCCTACCGTGTCCATCGACCGACGACCACCCGCCGCGTGCGGGCGAAACCGGAAGAGGCACGACATGACCGATCGACCCTTGCCGCCCGAAGACCGGGTGACCGCTGACACTGTGCGTGACCGTGACGCCGTGCGTGACCGTGAGGCCGTGCGCGACCGCGAGGCCGTGAGGGACGGTGCCGGCGCTCCGGCCACTGCGCCTGCTGCGCCCGCGACGGCTCCCGTCGACGGCATCCGCCCGGACGGGACGTACGGGGACGGGACGCACACCCTGCGTGAGGACGTGGTCGCCCGCGAACGCAGCGAGTTCGGCGGGATGAAGTTCGGCTCGGCCTTCTTCGGCTGGCTCACCGCGACGGGAACCGCGGTGCTGCTGACCGCGCTGGTCGCAGCGGCCGGCGCGGCCGTCGGCCTCGGCACCGCGGGGAGCGCCGACCGCGCGATCGACCAGGCCAACGCCAACGCGTCGACGGTCGGGCTCGTCGGCGCGATCGCGCTCGTCGTCATCCTGCTCGTCGCCTACTTCTGCGGCGGGTATGTGGCCGGGCGGATGGCGCGCTTCGACGGCGTCAAGCAGGGCATCGCGGTGTGGCTGTGGGCGGTGATTATCGCCGTGGTCGTCGCCGTGCTGACCCTCATCTTCGGCAGCCAGTACAACATCCTCGGCAGCCTGAACAGCTTCCCGCGCATCCCGCTGGGCGAAGGATCCGTGACGCTCACCGGCATCATCACGGCCGTGGTGGTCGCGGTGGTGAGCCTCGCCGGCGCCATCCTGGGAGGCGTCGCGGGGATGCGGTACCACCGCCGGGTGGACCGGGCCGGCCTGGGGCGCTGAGCGGGCGTTTTATTCCCCAGTTCTGCGGTGAGCGAACTCATCCACAGTTCAGGTCACGGACACTCCCAGCGTCGGTGGTCCCCGATAAGTTGTACCGGTGACTGAGAAGACCTCACCAGTGCCTTCGGTCGATGCCGGCGCCATCGGGCAGCCGGCCGCGCCCGCCGCCGCGCCGCGTATCGCCCCGCGCGACCAGCGCGTGATCTGGCTGCTGCTCGCGGCCACGTTCGTCGTGATCCTCAACGAGACGATCATGACCGTCGCCATCCCGAAGCTGATGGACGACCTCCACGTCGACGCCCTCGCTGCGCAGTGGCTCTCGACGGCGTTCATGCTGACGATGGCCGTGGTGATCCCGATCACGGGCATCCTGCTGCAGCGGTACACGACGCGGCAGATGTTCATCGCGGCGATGTCGCTGTTCTCGCTCGGCACGCTGTCGGCGGCCCTGGCTCCCGGGTTCCTGGTGCTGGTCGCGGCGCGCGTGATCCAGGCATCGGGCACCGCGATCATGATCCCGCTGCTGATGACGACCCTGATGACCCTGGTGCCGCCGGCGATGCGCGGGCGCACGATGGGCAACGTGTCGATCGTCATCTCGGTCGCGCCGGCCATCGGGCCGACGATCTCGGGCCTCATCCTGAACTTCCTGCCCTGGCGCTGGATCTTCCTGATCGTGCTGCCGATCGCGCTCGTGATGCTGCTGATCGGCATGAAGTTCGTCGAGAACGTGACGGAGACCCAGAAGGTGAAGATCGACGTCCTGTCGGTCATCCTCTCCGCACTGGGCTTCGGAGGACTGGTCTACGGGCTCACGCTCTCCGGCGAGTCCGGCGGCTCGTCCGCGAGCCCGGTCATGCTGTGGGGGTCGTTGATCGTCGGGGTGCTCGGTCTGGCGGCGTTCATCACGCGCCAGCTGCTCCTGCAGCGCAAGGATCGGGCCCTGCTCGACCTGCGGACGTTCAAGTTCCCCATCTTCACCATCTCGATCGTGCTGATGGCCATCACGACCGCGTCGATGTTCGGCGTGATCATCGTTCTGCCGCTCTACCTGCAGCACGTGCTGCACCTCGACACGCTGGCGACCGGGCTCATCCTGTTGCCTGGCGGACTGATCATGGGGCTCGCGGCGCCGTTCGTCGGCCGTCTGTACGACCGGTTCGACCCGCGCGTGCTCGTCGTTCCCGGCTCGATCCTGGTCAGTCTCGTGCTGTGGTCGCTCACGATGGTGACGGAGCACACGCCGGTCGGACTCGTCATCGCCGCGCACGTCACCATGAGCCTCGGCCTCGCGATGATGTTCACGCCGCTGTTCACGGCCGGTCTCGGCGCGGTCCCGCCGCACCTGTACTCGCACGGCAGCGCCATCCTGGGCACCATCCAGCAGGTCGGCGGAGCCGCGGGCACGGCCCTGCTCATCGCAGTCCTCACGCTGCAGGGCACAGCCCTGGCCGCGGGCGGCGCGGGAGTGGACGCCGCGCAGGCGGGAGGCATCCGGGCGGCGTTCGTCGCGGGCGCGATCATCTCCCTGTTCGCGGTCGTCGGCTCCTTCTTCCTCCGGAAGCCCGCCGACTCCCCGTCCGAGGACGTCGCCTTCGCCCACTGACCCGATCCCCACCGTCGAGTCGCAATCTTTGCACGCTCGCCCCGCGCGGCGTGTGCAATGTGCGCGGACTCGACGGGGATGGATGCGCAGGGCAGTGGTGCTCGGCGGGGCGAGCGCGTGAGAATGAGGCGGTCCGTATGGGAGGAGACCACCGTGTCCATCATCGAGAGCCCGGAACCGTCCGAAGCGACCGGAGCCGTCGCCGAACTGAATGCCGAAGACATCGACGACCTCGGATACGTCCCCGAGTACACCCGCGTACTGAGCACGAACCCCGAGGCGTTCCGCGCGTTCGAGGATCTCGTCCGCACGATCGTGCCGACCCTCGGCAAGCGCCGGTACGAGCTGGTCACGCTCGCGGCCGCCCAGGCGCTCCGCTCGCAGCACTGCCGTCTCGCTCACGGTCGCAAGACCCTGACGATCATGGATGAAGCCGAGCTCGAGCGCATCGCCCGCGACTACCACGACGCCGGACTGAGCGAGGCGGAGGTCGCCATGATGGAGTACGCCGAGCGGCTCAGCACGGACTCCTCCGCCATGACCCCCGACGACGCCGGCCGGCTGCGCGACCTCGGCTTCACGGACCGCGAGATCGTCGACATCACGTTGGCCGCCGCAGTGCGCAACTACTTCAGCCGCGCCATCCAGGCCCTCGGCGTCGCCGTCGAGGTCCCGCCCGACCTGAGCGAGCGACTGCGCGGGGCGCTCCTGGCGCCGCTGTGAGGGACACCACCCGCGCCCGGGCCCTGAGCGCGCTCCAGGGCCTGGCGCTCGGCGACGCCCTCGGCATGCCCACCCAGTCGATGTCGCGCGAACGCATCTTCGCGGATCACGGCACCCTCCGCGGCCTCGTCGCAGCCGGCCCGCACCAGCAGATCGCCGCCGGGATGCCCGCCGGCTCGATCACCGACGACACCGAGCAGGCCGTTCTGCTCGCGCGCCTCCTCATCGACGGGCGTGGAACCGTCCGTTCGAGCGTCTTCGCCGCCGAACTGCTCGCCTGGGAGCGGACCATGGAGTCCCGCGGCTCCCTCGACCTGCTCGGTCCGAGCACCCGCGCGGCCCTCCAGCGCCTGCAGGACGGCATGCCGCCCGAAGAGGCCGGCCGGTTCGGGGCCACGAACGGAGCGGCGATGCGGATCACCCCGGTCGGGATCGCCGTGCCGGTCGAACCGATCAGCGGGTTCGTCGACGCCGTGGTGTCCGTGAGCGCGCTCACCCACAACACGGGCATCGGTATCGCGAGCGCCGCCGCCGTCGGAGCCGCTGTGAGCGCCGGCGTCGACGGAGCGGACACCCCGGAGGCGCTGGATGTGGCGGTCGCGGCAGCCCGCGAAGGAGCACGGCGCGGTCACTGGGTCGCGGGCGGCGACATCGCCGCCCGGCTCGAATGGGCCATCCCCTACCTCCTCGGTCTGGCGCCGCGGGAGCAGGACGACGCCCTCTCCGAGGTCATCGGCACCTCGGTCGCCGCACAGGAGTCCGTGGTGGCCGCGCTCGCGCTCGTCGCGGTGACCGTCGCCGGGTCCGAGCCCGCGCATCCCGACCCGGACGCCGCTTGGGACACGCTCTGCCGCGCCGCCGCGCTCGGCGGCGACACCGACACGATCGCGGCCATGACGGGAGCCGTGCTCGGCGCCACCGGAGCGGCCGCCTGGCCACGCACCGCGCTCGAGACGGTCCGCCGCGTCAACGCCCTCGACCTGGAACCCCTGGTCGACGGACTGCTGGAGCTGAGGAGACGACATGGCTGACGGACGACTCATCTTCACCGGGACGGTCGTCGTCGACCTTCTCCTCACCGTGGATGCGCTGCCCGAGCGCGGCGGCGACGTCCTCGCCTCCTCGGCGGGTATGTCCGCCGGCGGCGGCTTCAACGTCATGGCCGCAGCGGCCCGCGACGGCGCGGAGGTCGTGTTCGCCGGCCGATCCGGCACCGGCCCGTTCGGCGAGGTCGTCGCCGAGGCGCTCTGGAGCGAAGGCATCTCGGTCGCGAACCCGCCGCTCGACGGCGTCGACAACGGCTACAGCGTCGTCCTCCTCGACAGCGCGGCCGAGCGCACGTTCGTCACCGCGCCCGGCGCCGAGGGGATGCTGAGCCGAGCCGACCTGGATGCGGTGCAGCCCCGTGCGTCGGATGTCGTCTACGTCTCCGGCTACAGCCTCGCGCATCCCGGATCCGGCCCGGCCGTCGCGGGGTGGCTGGGCGCCATCGGTCCGGAGACGCGCGTCGTCTTCGACCCGTCTCCGCTCGTGGGCTCGCTCGACCCGGAGCTCCTGGAGACGGTGCTGCGCCGCACCGACGTGCTGAGCGCCAACGCGCGCGAGGCGCGCATCCTCCGGGCGCACGCCCATCCCGCGCCCGCCGCGGGGTCGCTGCGGGGCAGTCTGCGCGAGGGCGGAGTCGCGGTCGTCCGCGACGGCTCCTCCGGCTGTTGGGTCGCCACTGACGAGCCGGCGCCTGCGCACCTGCCGGCCTTCCCGGTCGACGCGGTGGACACGACGGGAGCGGGCGACGCGTTCGGCGGGGTGCTCGCCGCGGCCCTTGCCCGCGGCGCCGCACCGATCGACGCCGCGCGGCGGGCGAACGCGGCCGCGGCGATCGCCGTGACGCGGCGCGGGCCGGCGACCGCGCCGACCGCCGCAGAGACCGACGCCCTGCTGGCCTCGGGCTGACCGCACGAGGCACACTCGGAAGGGATGAACGGACCGACCGCCGACCGAAGGAGGCCTCCCGTGTTCACGGTGAAACGCATCTACGACGCGCCCGCACCCGACGACGGCTACCGCGTGCTCGTCGACCGGCTGTGGCCGCGCGGCGTCAGCAAGGACCGTGCCGACATCGACGAATGGCTCAAGGAGGTCGCGCCATCGACCGAGCTGCGACGCTGGTTCCATCAGGACCCGTCGGGCGAAGCCGAGGTGTTCGACGAGTTCCGTCGTCGGTACGAGAGCGAACTGGACACGAACCCTGCCGTGGATGTGCTCCGCGGCCTGGGCCGGACCCACCCCACCGTGACCCTGCTCGTCGGCGCTCGCGACCCCGAGCTCAACCACGCCAACGTGCTCCGGCAGTACCTAGAGCACCACCCATGATCCGCTACCGTCGAGTCCGCGAACTTTGCACACGACACGCGGCTGAAGTGTGCAAAGTTCGCGGACTCGACGGCGGGCGCCGGTCAGCGGCGGGCTGGGTCCAGATTGACGCCGATCCCGCTCTTCAGTTCAGGATCCGGCGAGTCCATGAGGAGCTCGGGATTGAGCCACACCAGCTGGGCCTCGGTCAGGCCGAAGCGGCGCGACACCTGGTAGAGCGTGTCGTACGGGTTGGGGATGTAGTAAGCCAGCGTCCCGCTCTCGACGACCGTCCGCCCGTGCGCGTAGCTGACCACGCCGTGATCCACGGGCTTCAGGCCCGGGTAGGCGGAGGGGAGCGTCCAGGTGATCGACGCGGCGGCCATCACCCGCCCGTCCCCGTCAGGCGACTCCTCGATCGAGTGCAGAAACGACGGGTCGCCGAGGGACGCCTGGTCGAGCAGCACGGGGAGAACGAGTTCGCCATCCGGATCGACGCTCTGAGCACCGGAGGTCACCGGGAAGTAGGCCTCGTCCTGGATATTCTCCGGCAGGCCGTCGTGCCGTTTCCCGGTCAGCATCAGGTCGATCCCGGCGAGGCTCGCGCGGGCCGGGTCGTCGGGTCGGATGCGCACCTCGATCCCCCGATCGGGGCGGACGACGATGCGAACGTCCCCGGTCACGGGATGCTCGGCCGCCGGATCACCGATCGGTTCATGGTCGATGACGCTCAGCCGGCCCGAGCCGATCGTCTCGCCCGGGATGAGCAGGTTCGGGATCTGCTGCGCGATGGGCTCGGAGGCGTTCGCCGTAGCCCGTGGCGTCGCACTCGAACGAGCCGCAGGAGCCACAAGCGCGCATCCCGACATCATCCCCACGACGCATGCTGCGACCACGGCCGCGGCGACGCGACCCATCCCCCGATCCATCATGGTGCGACCCTACCAACGCGATCCGCCTCCCGCGCACGACCGCCCGCCGTCGAGGAGGGTTAGCCCGCGAGCGGGAGCTGCTGCGAGGCCGGCTCGGCGGTGTCGACCAGGTACCGCGCGTACGCGGGGATGGTGAGGAACGTCGGGAACTCCTCCCCCAGCGCCACCTCGCGCAGGAGCTCCGCAGCATCCGCGAACCGTGCGTCCGCGCCGGCCTCCGCGCTCAGACGCTCGAGCTCCGCGTTCAGGATGCGCGTCACGGCTTCCCGGTCGACGGCCGTCCCCTCCGCCGTGACGATCCGGTTGTCGATCCACTGCCGCAGCAGCGACCGCGAGATCTCGGCCGTCGCCGCATCCTCCATCAGGCCGTCGATGGCGACCGCGCCCGTCCCGCGCAGCCACGCCTCGATGTAGCGGAGCGCGACGGAGACGTTCGACCGCACCCCCGCATCCGTCACCGTGGCGTCCGCGCCGCGCACGTCGAGCAGGTCGTCCGCACTGACGTCCACGTCGTCCCGCTGGCGTTCGACCTGGTTCGGCCGCTCCCCCAGCACCGCGTCGAACTCGGCGAGCGCGGTCGGGATGAGGTCGGGATGCGCCACCCAGGTGCCGTCGAAGCCGTCGCCGGCCTCGCGCCGCTTGTCGTCCGCGACCCGGGCCAGCGCCCGCTCGGTCGCCTCCGCATCCCGCCGGTTGGGGATGAAGGCGCTCATCCCGCCGATCGCGTGCGCGCCGCGACGGTGGCACGTCGCGACCAGCAGCTCGGTGTACGCCCGCATGAACGGCACCGTCATCGTGATGCGATCGCGGTCGCCGAACGCGAACCGACGTCCGCGACCCTGGAACGTCTTGATCATCGAAAAGATGTAGTCCCAGCGGCCGGCGTTGAGGCCCGCACAGTGGTCGCGCAGCTCGTAGAGGATCTCCTCCATTTCGAACGCGGCCGGGATCGTCTCGATCAGCACGGTGGCGCGGATGGTGCCGACCGGCATCCCGATGCGCTGCTGGGCGAACACGAAGATGTCGTTCCAAAGCCGTGCCTCGAGGTGCGACTCCAGCTTCGGCAGGTAGAAGTACGGGCCGCGGCCGTTCGCGACCAGCTGCTCGGCGTTGTGCCAGAAGTACAGGCCGAAATCGGTGAGGGATGCGCTGGCCGGCGCTGTACGTCCCGCCCGGTCGGTGAAGGCGAGGTGCTTCTCGACCAGGTGCCACCCGCGCGGTCGCATCACGATCGTCGGCGTGTGCTCGAACGGCGTGGTGACCCGGTACTCCTTGCCCTCTGGACTGGTGAAGGCGAGGCGTCCGCGGACCGCGTCGCGCAGCGTCCGCTGGCCGCCCACGATGTTCGCCCAGGTGGGGCTGGTGGCGTCCTCCAGGTCGGCGAGCCAGACGCGGGCGCCCGAATTGAGGGCGTTGATCGCCATCTTCGGGTCGGTCGGGCCGGTGATCTCGACGCGGCGGTCCTCGAGCCCCGGTCCGGCCCCGGCCACGCGCCACGAGCGGTCGTCGCGGATGGCGGCGGTGGCACTCAGGAAGCGCGGGTCACGGCCGTTGCCTGCCTCCGCTCGGTGCTGCTGGCGCTCGGCCAGCAGCTCCTGCCGCCGGGCGGCGAACGCCTGGTGCAGGTGGTCGACGAAGGCGATGGCCTCCGGCGTCAGGATTGTGTCGGTCGCGTCGTCGCGCGTCCCGCAGATCTCGATCATGTCTTTCTTCTTTCTGTCGTCGTGGTTTCTCGCGCCGCCCGCAGCTCCTGAGTCTTTCCGCTCTGCGACGGCGTGTCGGGCGAAAAACTCAGGAACGGATGGCGGGGGCACAGGGTCAGAACTGGTGCTCCTCGGTGGAGCCGGTGAGGGCGAGCGTCGCGCTGTCGGGGTTGAGCGCGGTCGCGACCCGGTCGAAGTAGCCGGTGCCGACCTCCCGCTGGTGGCGGGTGGCGGTGTAGCCGTCGCTCTCCGAGGCGAATTCCGCCTCCTGCAGGTCGACGTAGGCGCTCATGTGGCGCCGTCCGTAGTCCCGGGCGAGCGTGAACATGGAGTGGTTGAGGGCGTGGAAGCCGGCCAGCGTGATGAACTGGAACGCGTATCCCATCGCGGCGAGCTCCCGCTGGAACCGCGCGATCGTCTCGTCGTCGAGGTGCCTGCGCCAGTTGAACGACGGCGAGCAGTTGTACGCGAGCCGCTTGCCCGGGTGCTCGGCGTGGACCGCCTCGGCGAAGCGGCGCGCGAGCTCCAGGTCGGGCTCGGCCGACTCCACCCAGAGCAGGTCGGCGTACGGCGCGTACGCCAGCCCGCGGGCGATCACCGGCTCGATGCCGTTCTCGACCTCGTAGAACCCCTCGGCGGTGCGCGTCCCGGTCAGGAAGCGGGCGTCGCGCTCGTCGTGGTCGCTGGTGAGCAGCGTCGCGGCGAGGGCGTCGGTGCGGGCGATGACAATGGTGGGCACCCCGGCGACGTCGGCCGCCAGCCGCGCGGCGTTGAGGGTGCGGATGTGCTGCCCGGTGGGGACGAGCACCTTGCCGCCCATGTGGCCGCACTTCTTCTCGCTGGCCAGCTGGTCCTCCCAGTGGACGCCGGCGGCGCCCGCCTGGATCATCGCGTGCATGAGCTCGTACGCGTTGAGCGGGCCGCCGAAGCCGGCCTCGGCGTCGGCGACGATGGGCGCCATCCAGTCGCCCACCGGCCCGTCGACGCCCTCGACCTGGCCGGCCCGCAGCAGGGCGTTGTTGATGCGGCGGACGACGGCCGGCACGGAGTTCGCCGGGTACAGGCTCTGGTCGGGATACGTCTGGCCGGCGAGGTTCGCGTCGGCGGCGACCTGCCAGCCCGAGAGGTAGATCGCTTCGAGCCCGGCGCGGACCTGCTGTACGGCCTGGTTGCCGGTGAGGGCTCCGAGGGCGGCTACCCAGCGCGGATCGTCGGCGCTGCTCTCGCGCTGGATCAGCTCCCAGAGCCGTTCGGCGCCGCGGCGGGCGAGGGTCTGCTCTTCGCGGACCGGCCCGCGCAGGCTGACGACGTCGTCGGCCGTGTAGTCGCGGCGGATGCCCGACCATCGGGGATCCGCATCCCACTCCAGCTGCAGCTCGGCGGCGGTCTGGGTCGTGTCTCCGGGGCGGGGCTCTGTCGTCCGGTTTTCCATGTCGGGACCTCCATCGGTCGGATCGGATGACTCGATCCTTCGCCCGCAGCGGCCAGCCTGACCCGGATCCGGCGACAGAAATCCGCCGGTTCTTCTGTTTGCCAGAACTTCGCGGGAGTGTCAGCATGGCCACCATGACCGTCATCGACGACGTGCACGGCGACGCGCACGCCGACCAGCCCGCAGCCGACGCACTCACCCTGGGCCGGCGCATCCGCGCGTTCCGGCAGCGGCGCGGGATGACGCTGGAGGCCCTCGCCACAGCCGTCGACCGGGCACCGTCACAGGTGTCGACCATCGAGAACGGCAACCGCGAGCCGCGGCTGGCGCTGCTCCGGGCGATCGCGGATGCCCTCGGCGTGAGCGTCGACGATCTGCTCGCGCCGGAACCGCCGGACGAACGCTCGGCCCTGGAGATCGCGGTCGAGCGGGCGCAGCGCGGGCCGGTGTTCGCGTCCCTCGGCATCGACCCGGTGCGGGTCAGCCGGACCGTCCCCGACGCGACATTGCAGGCGATTCTTGCGCTTCACCAGGAGGTGGAGCGGCTGCACCGCGAGCGGGCGGCGACGCCGGAGGAGGCCCGCCGCGCGAACGCGGAACTGCGGGCGACGATGCGGGCGCGCGACAACCACTTCCCGGAGCTCGAGGCCATCGCGGCCGACCTGCTGGCCGCCGTCGGCCACACCGGCGGCCCCGTCTCGCATCAGACCGTGACCGACATGGCCGACCACCTCGGCTACGAGCTGCACTACGTCGGCGACCTGCCGCACTCCACCCGTTCGGTCACCGACCGCCGGAACGGGCGCATCTACCTGCCCACCGAGCAGTCGGCGTCCCGCGACTCGCGCTCGCCTATCCTGCAGGCCTTCGCATCGCACGTGCTCGACCACGACGAGCCGCGAAACTACGCCGATTTTCTGCGGCAGCGGATCGAGACCAACTATCTGACAGCGGCCCTGCTGCTGCCCGAGAAGGATGCGGTGGCCTTCCTGACCGAGGCGAAGAACTTCCGGCGCATCTCGATGGAGGACCTCCGCGACGCGTTCGCCGTGTCGTACGAGACGGCGGCGCACCGGTTCACCAACCTCGCCACCGCGCGCCTCGGCATCCCGGTGCACTTCATGAAGGTGCACGAGTCGGGCACCATCATCAAGGCGTACGAGAACGACGCCGTGGCCTTCCCGTCGGATGCGCTCGGCGCTGTCGAGGGGACGCCCGTGTGCCGCAGCTGGACCGCGCGCACGGTGTTCGACGTCGCGGACCGGTTCAGCCCGTACTACCAGTACACGGACACCCCGAGCGGGACGTTCTGGTGCACGTCACGCGTCGAGAAGGCGAAGGAGGGCGACTACTCCGTCAGCGTCGGCGTGCCGTTCGCGCACGTCAAGTGGTTCCGCGGGCGGGAGACGACGCATCGGGCGGTTTCCCGCTGCCCCGACGAATCCTGTTGCCGACGGCCGCCCGGTGCGCTGGCCGAGCGCTGGGAGGGGATGGCGTGGCCGGCGGCGCGCACGCCCACGTCGCTGCTCGCCGCGCTCCCGACCGGAACCTTCCCCGGAGTGGACGCCACCGAGGTCTACGCCTTCCTCGACCGCCACGCCCCCTCCTCCTGACCCTCTCGCTCGGCCCATCCCCCGCCGTCGAGTCCGCAAATTTTGCACGCGACACGCCCCGCGGATGTGCAAAGTTTGCGGACTCGACGGTGGGCGGAGAGGCGCGAGAGACGGAGGTGGAGGGGTCAGTCGAGGGCGAGGAGGCGGATCGCGACGCCGTAGGGGTCGAGCGCGACGGACGGGGATGCGGTGCCGTCGAGCGTCCGCAGCTCGCCGCCGGCGACGGTCGGCTCGACCGTGACCGCGGTGTCGTGCTGCGACACGAAGAACACGAAGCGGCGGCCGTCCTCGTGCACCAGCGCGTCGGTGAACACCCGCGGGTCGTCGAGCCGCACATCCCGCTCCACATCAGCGACCACGGCGAGCGCGTCGTACAGCCGCCAGGTCTCCTCCGGGTTCACCCGCCCCTGCGCCGACGCGAAGAACTCGAGCGGATACGTGCACAGCACCGCGCGCCCCGCACCGTGATCGCGCACCACGACAGCCGGCCGGCCGTGCGCATCCACCGCGACGACGCGGCCCGAGGTCGCGCGCACCGGGAGGTACGTCCGCCCGTTCTCGTTGCCCGCCGCCGCGAACGACAGCTCCGTCCCGGCCGCTATCGACCCGAAGTCCTCGGTGAACCGCAACGTCACGGTCGCGTCCGTCACCGGCTCGGCGAGCCCGTACGCGCTGTCCATCCGCACGCCGAAGAGCTCCTCCGTGTGCGCCCACCACGGCCCGCGCTGCACGCCGCTCGGCCCGTGCGAGTACGACTCGTAGACGGTCGCCCCCTCGCCTGCCAGCGACACCAGCTGCTCCCACGAGGTCGCGCACAGCTGCTTGACCGACGGCAGCAGGTACAGGCCGTACCCGGCCGGCAGACCGCCGTCCTCCTTCTCCCGCACCACCGCGACGGGGATGTGCGCCTCATGCGCAGCGACGTAGGACTGCTCCCCCGTCGCCACGATGTGCGCGCGCTCCTCCTCCTGCGTGAACGGGTAGTCCTCGGCGAGGTGCGAGGGGACGACGAGCGCCGCATCCACCGGCGCCCGCCGCACCGACGGCAGCTCGATCGCGGCCAGGTCGGCGGCGAACCGCGCCAGCTCGCGCAGCGGCGGCTTGGGGTTGCCGTGACGGTCGGTGATCCCGAAGTGCATCTCGAAGGGATGGTGCGAGTACGGCCGCTGATCGGCGAGGTCGTCGTAGTCGGTGTTGTTCCACGCGATCCATCCCGTGGCACCGGCCAGCAGCGTCGAGTACAGCAGCTGCCGGTAGTAGGAGGCGGCGCCCGCGTCCGACACGAAGTCGCTCGTCAGGCCGAACTCCTCCATGATGACGGGCAGTCCGTCGGTCGCCGCGAGCTCCGCGATGAACGCCGCCTTGAGGTGCTGCCGCACCTGGTCGGTCTCCATCCGGTACACGTGCGGGCCGATGAAGTCGGTGAACTTCGCCAGGTCGCGCACCGAGAACCCGTTGTCGTGACCCGTCGTCTCGATGCCCCAGGCACCGTCGCCGACGGCGACCGGCTGCGTCCCGCCGCCCGCGCGCACCGCATCCACCAGCAGCGAGGCCCACGCGTCGACGATTGGACGCGGCGCCTCCCCTCCGTAGATCGGCACCTCGTTGGTGAGCAGCCACCCGGCGACGGCGGGATGAGCGGCGAAACGCGACGTCAGCTCCCGCACGTACCAGGCCTGCCGTCCGACGAACCAGACGTCGCTGTACAGGTCGCGGCCGTCGCGCCACGCCGGATCCCAGTTCTCGCCCGACATGTGCCCGACGAGGAACGTCGGGACCGTCGTCATCCCGACCTCCGTGTGCGCGTCGAGGAAGTCGGCGAAGTTCGCCATGCACTGCTCGTCGAGGGAGTCCGGGGTCGGATGGAAGTCGGGCCAGTAGAAGAAGGAGCGGGTCATGTTCAGGCCGTGCTCGGCGAGCACACGCAGCTCCTCCCGCACGACGGACGCGTCGTAGCGCGTCCACATCAGCGGGCCGCCGGTGCGCGACCAGAAGTTGGCGCCGAGCCACACCACGGGGGCGTCGTCGACCTGCAAGACCGGGGATGGGCGATCCATGGTGCCTTTCAGAAAGAAGAGGGGATGCGGTCGCGCGTCACTTCACCGCGCCGGCGGTCAGACCGGCGACGAAGTTGCGCTGCAGCAGGAGGAACGCGACGACGATCGGGATGGACACGACCAGCGACGCCGCCATGATCTGGTTCCAGTACACGTTCGTCTGGGTCGAGTAGAGCTGCAAGCCGACCGCGAGCGTCCTGTTCTCGTCCGTCGTCATCACGGATGCGAACAGCACCTCGCCCCAACTGGTCATGAACGAGTAGATCGCCACAGCGATCAGACCGGGACGGGCGGCCGGCAGCACCACGTGCCACAGTGCACCCATGGGCCCGGAGCCGTCGACCTTCGCGGCCTCGTCGAGGTCGCGCGGGATGCCGTCGAAGTATCCCGCGAGCATCCAGATCGAGAACGGCAGCACGAACGTGAAGTACGTGATGATGAGGCCCCACCGGGTGCCGACCAGCTGGATGCCGGTCGCCTGGTTGATGTTCACGAAGATCAGGAACAGCGGGAGAAGGAAGAGCACCCCGGGGAACATCTGCGTCGACAGCACGGTCGTGGTGAACACGTTCCGGCCCTTGAACCGGTAGCGCGACACGGCGTACGCGGCGAACACGGCGATGACCAGCGAGATCAGGGTCGCCGCGCTCGACACGATGAGCGAGTTCACGAAGTACGACGCCAGCGGGACGGTCGACCACATGTCGATGAACGGCTGGAACGTGATCGTCTGCGGCCACCAGGTGAACGCCGCCTGCACTTCGGAGAGCGGCTTCACCGACGACGTGATCATGACGTAGAGCGGCACCACCGTGAAGACGGTGAGCACGGCGATGGTGACCCAGCGGAAGACGTGGGAAGAGCGGGTCTCACGCATTGCGGTTCCTCCGGTTGACGACGAGCAGGTAGGCGCCGGTCACGACCAGCAGGAACAGCAGCAGGAGGACGCTCATCGCGGCTCCGGAGCCGAAGTTCCAGGTCAGGAAGGAGGCGTTGTAGATGTGGAACGAGATCAGGTCGCCTGCCGCGGGTTGGGCTGTGCTCCCGAACAGCACGAACGGTGTGTTGAAGTCGTTGAAGGTCCACAGGAACATGACCAGCAGCAGGACCGAGTTGACCGGCCGCAGCATCGGCAGCGTGATCGCGCGCCACTGCCGGAAGGGCTTGGCGCCATCCACCGCGGAGGCCTCGTACACCTCCGACGGGATGGACTGGAGTCCCGCCATCAGCATCAGGAACGCGAACGGCCAGAGGCGCCAGATCGCGACGATGACGATCGACCAGAAGGCGTTGCCGCCGATCAGCCAGAACGGCTTGTCGCCCGGAAGCCCGAGGTTGTCGAAGAGGAAGTGGTTGATGGCGCCGGTGTCCTTCTGGAACATGAACTTCCAGGTGATGATGCCGGCGTACAGCGGCAGCGCGTACGGCACGAGGAACAGGGTGCGGAAGAACGCGCGCCCCCGGAACCGGCCCTGCAGGGACACGGCTGCCGCCATCCCGAGCACCCAGGAGAGGCCGACGACCAGGATGGTGAAGCCGACGGTGACGAGGAACGACCGGAGCAGCCCGGCGCCGACCGACCCGTTGAAGTCGAGCGCGACGGCGTAGTTCTTCAGGCCGACGAACGGCGCCTCGCCCCAGTTGGCGATGTAGAACTTCGTCAGCTGCGTGAAGCTGATCCAGATGCCGGTGAGCATCGGGACGACGTGGATGAGGAGCTCGAACACGATCGCCGGTGCGAGCAGGATGAACGGGAGCCACCATCCCTTGGGGCGGCGGCGCTTGGGCTGGGGCGGTGCAGCTGCGGCAGCCGGCACGGTGCGCGCTGGGCCGCGGACGTCTGTCGTCGTCGACATGGGTCTCCTTGGGGGTGTGACTGTCCGCCGGGCGGGACGCGGTTGTCGCGCCCCGCCCGACGAGCTGGTTTCCGGGTGTCAGCCGCCGAGCGACTGCTTGACCTGGTCCTGTGCGTTCTTCAGAGCCGCCTTGATGTCGGCGTCGGAGACCGTGCTGCCGGTGGCGATCTTGGCGAACATGTCGTTCATCGCCTTGCCGACGGTGTTCTCGAACTGGTCCTCGGCCGGCACCAGCGGGAGCGGCTTGGACATGTCGTTGTAGATCTTCTGGAACGTCGCCGCCTCTTCGGCGTTGTCGGTGAACACCGGCTTGGCGTCGTTGAGCACCGGCAGGCTGGCGTACGGCTTGCCCAGCGTGGTCTGGACGTCCTCGCTCGTCATGTACTTGACGAACTTGAGCGCCGCATCCTTCTGCTTGGTGTTCTTGAAGATCGACAGGTTGATGCCGGCGATGAAGGTGGCGATGTCCTTGCCGCCCTCAGGAGCCGGGAACGGGACGACGCCGTACTGGTCGTTCTTCATGCCGTTGGCGACGATCGAGGCGTCCGCGTTGTTCTGGCTGAGGATCATCGCGACCTTGCCGGTGGCGAAGTCGTTGACCGCCTGCACGCCGTTGTCGTACTGCGCGTTGGACGGGTTGACGACCTTGTCGCTCTGCATCAGGTCGAGGTAGCGCTTGATGCCGTCGATGTTGGCCTGGCTGTCGAACGTCGGGTTGCCCTTCTTGTCGAACCACTCGCCGCCGTTCTGGGCCGAGTTGATGAACGCGAAGTGGACGTTCTCGGTGTAGCTGCCCGCTGCGAGGGCGAAGCCGTACTGGCTGCCGTTGGTGAGCTTCTTCGCCGCGGCGACGAGCTCCTCCCACGTCGTCGGCGGCTGCACGCCGGCGTCCGTGAACATCTTCTTGTTGTAGTACAGCCCGTAGGCCAGGCCGTACAGCGGGACGCTCGTGACGGGCTTGCCCTCGGCGCCGCCGGTGTCGAGCGCGGCCTTCACGAACTTGTCGCTGCCGCCGATCGCCTTCATGTTGGCGTCGTCGAACGGCAGGAACGCTCCGGTCGCCTGCAGGGAGGCGGCCCAGGTGTTGCCGATGTTCAGAACGTCCGGACCCTGGCCCGAGGTGACTGCCGTCTGGATGCGCGTCTGCAGGTCGTTCCAGCCGATGACCTCCAGCTTGACCTTGATGCCGGTCTGCTTCGTGAAGTCGTCCAGGACGGGGGTGAGGACCTGCTTGTCGTTGTCGAGGCTGGTCCCCTGGTTGCTCGCCCAGTACGTGAGTGTCGCCCCGCTGGACGACCCTCCGGATCCCGAGCTGCTGCAGCCCGCGACCACGAGCGAGACCGCTGCGGCCAGTGCCGCGACGGCGATGGCGCGTTTCCTCATTGTGACTCCTTCGTCTCTTGATGGGGGGCGATCCCGGCCCTGGTGCGAGAGCCGGACGCGGGAGCGCCACGCTGAGCCTAACTTAACCGGTTCAGGTGTCAATCCTTGACTTCACCTCGTCCGAGGGTATACCGGCCGGTCGCCCCGGCCGGTCGCCCCAGCGGTCGCCCCGGGCATGCGCCGAGGTGCACGTCGTTGCGGTCCGCTGCGGCGTGTCGCCCACAACGACGTGCACCTCGGCGGATGCGGAGCGCGCGGCGCGGGCGCGGAGCGCGCGCTCAGCGCGCGGCGTGCTCGCCGGCGCGGATGCTCGTGGCACGCGGCACGAGGCGGCTCGGCCGCGCGCGGCGGTCGAACGCCGGGCGGCCGGCGAGCTGGTCGAGCAGCAGCCGCGTCGACCGCCGCCCCTGCTCCTCCGGGTACCGGTCGAGCGCGGTGATCGGGCGGGTTCCGAGGCGGCAGAGCAGGGAGTCGTCCCAGCTGACGATGGCGACATCCTCACGGCCGGCGTGGTTGAGCGCCGTCTGTGCGCCCAGGGCGAGCAGGTCGTTCGAGGTCAGCACCGCGGTGATGGATGTGTCGGTCGCCAGCAGCTCGGCGGCGACCCGCTCCCCCGACTCCATCGAGTAGTCGGAGACCGCGAACGAGAACTCTATGCCGAACTCCTGCCCGTGCGCGGCGACGGCGTCGCGCCGGTCCTGCTCGTGCTCGAACTCGGCGGGTCCCGCGATGTGCAGCGCGCGCCGGTGGCCGAGGGAGGCCAGGTGCTCGACGAGCAGTCCGGCGTCGGCGCGCGCGTCGTAGAGCAGCACCTTGCCGGGCGCGACCGCCTCCCGGTTACCGTGGAGCACGAACGCGAGGCCGAGCTCCTCCAGCAGCTGCGGGCGCGGATCGTCGAAGGTGATGTCGAAGAGCATGACGCCGTCCACCCGCGCCTCCGCGCTCCAGCGACGGTAGGCGGCGACCTCCTGACCTGCGTCCGTGCCGACCATGCGCAGCAGCAGCGACTGCCCGGTCTCGGACAGCTCCGACTCGACCCCGGCGAGCAGGCTCATGTAGTACGGCTCGGCGCCGAGCAGGCTGGGATCGCGGCGGAGGACGATGCCGATCGTGTCGGACCGCGCCCGTGACAGGGCACGGGCGGACGAGCTGGGATGCCATCCCAGCTGCTCCGCCAACGCCAGCACCCGCTCGCGCGTCTCGTCGCTCACTCCGGGCAGCCCGTTGAGCGCGTACGACACGGACGCCTTGGAGAGCCCCAGCTGGTCGGCCAGCCCCGCGATGGTCACGCGCCCCGCTCCGTTGCTCACGGCCGCCTCCCTTCATGGTGCGCGGCCAACAATACTTGTTCGCGCGTTTCGCGCACCCGTCGCATCGTGCGAGAGCGCTCAGGCGGCGAGGGGATGCGTTCCCAGGCACGACACGCGAGACTCGGCACGGATGCTGCAGCAGCGGCCGCCGTCAGGTCGCCGCACGACCCCGCGCCAGCACCGCGGCGTGAAGGGCCGCGACGGTCTCGCCGTCGTCCAGATCCATCCCGAGCAGCTCCTCGATCAGGGCGATCCGCTGGTAGAAGACCGACCGGGACAGGTGGCTCGCGGCAGCCGCACGCGTGCGGTTTCCGGGGTGGCTGAGGTAGGCGCGTAGCACCTCGACGAGGTCTCCGCCGGTCGCCAGGTCGTACTCGATCAGCGGCCGCAGCAGCTGCTCGGTGTGCTCCAGCAGCCGCGGATCGCTGCCGAGCGCGTTGACGAGCCGCAGCAGTGGCCGATGCTGCACGCGCTGGATGTGCGGCTTCCGCCCGAGACGCGCGTCGGCCCGCGCGGCGGAGCCGGCCGCCAGTTCGACCGCCTCCTCCAGCGACGACAACAGCCCGGTGATCCCGCGCGCGTCCGACCCGACGGCGACGACAGCAGCCGGGTCGTCGAGCCGCACAGACCCGACGGCGTCCGCGATCGCTCCGAACAGCCCATCCGTGAGCTGGCGCCCCGGCCGCGCGGACACAGCGACGACGAGCGTTCCCGGCTGCTCGGGATGCCGCCCGGCCACCGCGTCGGCACCCGCCGTCCGCGCCGCCTCGACGGCTCGCGCTGCGGCTGACACGGGCAGCGTCCCGGAACGCAGCCGCACCGCCGCCCCGGCGACCAGCCGGCCGGAGAGCGGGAAGCCCGCCGCCTCGAACCGGGCCGTCACGCCGCCCTCCCCGGAGAACCGCCGGCCGATCAGCGCCGCGAGCAGCGCGTCGTGGCTGCGCCGCGTCCACTCGTCGTCGTCGCGGTCGGAGAGCCGGCTGAGCGCGAGCGCGACCGCGGCCTGCTCCAGCACATTGGAGCGCCCGGCGGGATGCGGCTCCCCGGGCAGCGCGACGAGGTGCCCCCAGCGCATGCCCCGCGCTTCGACCGGGACGATCGTCCACCCGCTCGCGCCCGACCGGTGGGCCGCGCGCGAACGCTGCTCCCAGTCGGCGAGCTCGTCCTCGCCTGACGTGTTCGCCCCGCCCGAGACCGGGCCGCCGCCAGCCGCTGGGCCGCCGGCCCCTACCCCGCTGGCCGTCAGCCCGCTGGCCGCGATCACCCGGTGGCCGGTGTCCTCCAGCACCACCGGCGAACCGAGCACGCGCGCCGCCTGCTCCACGATGAAGTCGGCCGGGCTCCCGCGCAGGCTGAGCCCGGTGAAGAGCGCGTGGATGTCGTCCCGCGCCCGCAACGCCACCATCTGCTCCGCGATGATGCGCGAGTGAACGGCCTCCGTGATCGCGACGAAGCGCGCCTCCCGGTGGAGGACGACGAACGGCAGCCCGGCCGCCTGGAACTCCTGGACGAGCGCGGCGGGCGCGCTCGGCATCAGGGGTCCGAGTTCCAGCACAAGGCCGGCGACGCCCGCATCCACCAGCACGCGTCCGAGCCGCCGCAGGGCCGCGGCGTCGGCCGGCCAGCCGACGCCCGTGGCGAGCAGCAGTTCGCCGCCGGAGCCCAGCCGGGCCGCCTCGGCCGTCTCGGCGACGTGCACCCAGCGCACCGGCGCATCCAGCCGATCCCGGCCGGTCAGCACCTCGGGCAGGGCGACGGCGACCGGCTCCATGCGCAGCACCTCGCGCACCGTCGGCAGCACCGACGACGACGGCACGGCCGGCTGCGCGGCGCCGCCCGAGCCGTCCGGACGAACTGTTCGGACCGCGTTCGGGTCCCGACGATCTGGCATCGCTCCTACCGCCTCTGCTCTGTGATCATTGGGAGGAAAGCTTACTGTCACCGCCGGGCAGAACGTCCGGCGAAACCGCGAGGAGGATCCCCGTGGCCCTGATCCGCCACTTCATCGCCGGCGAAGAGACCGCCGCAGACTCGACCGGCGCCCTGCGCACCGGCCCGGTGTTCAACCCGGCCACCGGCGAGCGCCAGCACGAGGTCGCCCTTGCCGACGCCGCCGAGACCGAACGGGCGATCGCCGCCGCGCGTGCCGCCTTCCCCGCCTGGCGTGCCACCAGCCTGACCAAGCGCGCCGACGTGATGTTCCGCCTCCGTCACCTGCTCACGGAGCGCCGCGACGAGCTCGCCGCCATCGTCACCAGCGAGCACGGCAAGGTGCTCTCCGACGCTGCGGGCGAGATCGGCCGGGGGCTCGAGAACGTGGAGTTCGCGAGCGGCCTGATCGACAAGCTGAAGGGCGAGTACAGCGAGCAGGTGTCCACCGGCATCGACGTGCACAGCGTCAAGCAGCCGGTCGGTGTGGTCGCCTGCATCACCCCGTTCAACTTCCCGGTCATGGTGCCGCTGTGGATGGTCGCGAGCGCCATCGCCTGCGGCAACACCGTCGTGCTGAAGCCGAGCGAGAAGGACCCGAGCGCCTCCGTGTTCCTGGCGAAGCTGTTCCGCGAGGCCGGACTGCCGGACGGCGTGCTCAACGTCGTGCACGGCGACAAGGAGGCGGTGGACACCCTCCTCGACTCCCCCGACGTCGCCGCGGTGAGCTTCGTCGGATCCACGCCGATCGCCCGCTCGATCTACCAGCGCGCGTCGGCGAACGGCAAGCGCGTCCAGGCGCTCGGCGGCGCCAAGAACCACATGGTGGTGCTGGCGGACGCCGACATCGACGCCGCCGCCGACGCCGCGGTCTCGGCCGCCTACGGCTCCGCCGGCGAGCGCTGCATGGCGGTCAGCGTGGTGGTCGCGGTCGGCGACGTCGGCGACCGGCTGGTGCCGGCCATCCAGTCGCGCCTCGGCGCCTTGCGCATCGGGCCGGGCACGGATGCGGCCAGCGAGATGGGACCGCTCATCACGCGCGAGCACCGCGACAAGGTGGCGTCGTACGTCACAGGCGCCGCGGCGGAGGGCGCGACGGTCGTGGAGGACGGCACCGCGCGCTCGTTCGACGGCGACGGCTTCTTCGTCGGCGTCAGCCTGCTCGACAACGTGAAGCCGGGCATGAAGGCGTACGACGACGAGATCTTCGGCCCGGTGCTGTCAGTGGTCCGCGTCGACACCTTCGACGAGGCGATCGAGCTCATCAACGCCAACCCGTACGGCAACGGCGTCGCGCTGTTCACCCGTGACGGCGGGGCAGCGCGCCGCTTCGAGTTCGAGGTGGAGGTCGGGATGGTCGGCATCAACGTGCCCATTCCCGTGCCGGTCGGCGCCTACTCGTTCGGCGGCTGGAAGAACTCGCTGTTCGGCGACTCGCACATCTACGGACCCGAGTCGTTCCACTTCTACACGCGCAGCAAGGTGGTCACCACGCGCTGGCCCGACCCCCTGCACTCGCGCATCGAGCTGGCTTTCCCGGGCAACGCGTGAGCGAGGAGTCGACGATGACGGACACCATCCCGACCACCGGCACCCGGTCCGGCTACCTCGACCGGCATGGCGTCGAGCATCCGTTCGGGGATGCGGCGGCCGAGCGCCAGGTGCGCAGCGACGACCGCGCGCACGTCTTCCACTCGTGGAGCGCCCAGGCGAAGATCGACCCGCTGCCGATCGCCGCGGGCGAGGGCTCCACGTTCTGGGACTACGACGGGAATGCGTACCTCGACTTCAGCTCGCAGCTGGTGAACCTGAACCTGGGGCACCAGCATCCCGACCTCGTCGCCGCCATCCAGCAGCAGGCGGGCCGCCTCGCGACGGTGCAGCCGTCCATGGCGAACGACGTGCGCGGCGAGCTCGCGCGCCGTATCGCCGAGGTGGCTCCGGGGACGCTCAACAAGGTCTTCTTCACCAACGGCGGCGCGGATGCGAACGAGTACGCGGTGCGCCTGGCGCGCGCGGTGACCGGCCGCCGCAAGGTGCTGTCGATGTACCGCTCCTATCACGGCGGCACCTCGACCGCGATCGCCCTCACCGGCGACCCGCGGCGCTGGGCGAACGAGCCGAGCGACCCGTCGGTGGCGCACTTCTTCGGCCCCTACCCGTACCGGAGCGCGTTCCACTCGACCTCGCCCGAGGAGGAGACCCAGCGCGCGCTGGAGCACCTCGAGAGTGTGATCGTGCTGGAGGGCGCCGGCACGATCGCGGCGCTCATCGCCGAGACCGTCGTCGGCACGAACGGCGTGCTGGTGCCGCCGCCCGGGTACCTCGCGGGCGTGCGGGAGCTGTGCGACCGGTACGGGATCGTGTACATCGCCGACGAGGTCATGGTCGGCTTCGGGCGGATCGGCGAGTGGTTCGCCGTGGATGCGTTCGACGTCGTTCCCGACCTGATCACCTTCGCGAAGGGGGTCAACTCCGGGTATGTGCCGCTCGGGGGCGTCGTCATCTCGGACGCCATCGCCGCGCGGTTCGACGATGTGGCGTTCCAGGGCGGCCTCACCTATTCGGGACACCCGTTGGCCTGCGCCGCCGGGGTCGCGACGTTCGACGTGTTCGAGCGGGACGGCATCCTGGAGCGGGTGCGCGACCTCGGCTCGCGTGTGGTCGAGCCGGAGCTCCGGTCGTGGCAGGAGCGGCACCCGTCGCTCGGCGAGGTGCGCGGCCGCGGCCTGTTCTGGGCGCTGGAGTTGGTGCGCGACCGCGAGACGCGGGAGCCGCTGGTGCCGTTCAACGCGGCGGGACCGGATGCGGCGCCGATGGCCGAGGTCGCGGCGGCCTGCAAGGCCGCGGGCGTCTGGCCGTTCACCCACTTCAACCGCGTCCACGTCGCGCCGCCGCTGGTCATCGGAGAAGACGAGCTGCGTCGTGGTCTCGCCGCGATCGACGCGGCGCTCGACGTCGCGGACCGCTACGCACGGGTCTGACCGGCGAGTGGATGGGCGGCACCTGGTGTCGTCCATCCACAGCCGCAGCTTGTCCACATCCTGCTTCCCGCCGGTCGGCTCACGGCGGCCGCAAGCTATCGTGGCAGCATGAGTGAACCCGGAGACGGCCGTGTCGCTGTCTACATAGACTTCGACAACATCGTCATATCCCGTTACGACCAGGTGCACGGTCGTGGCTCCTATATGCGTGATCGGCCCAAGTCGAGTTCGACCGCGCCCAAGGCGGGCTTCGCCGAGAAGCTGGCGGAAGCGCGCGTCGACCTGGGTGCGGTGATCGACTTCTCCTCGTCGTTCGGCACGCTGGTGCTGACGCGGGCGTACGCCGACTGGTCGTCCGCCGTCAACGCCGAGTACCGCGGCCAGCTCGTGGGCCGCGCGGTCGACCTCGTTCAGCTCTTCCCGGCTGCCGCCTACGCCAAGAACGGCGCCGACATCCGGCTCGCGGTCGACGCGGTCGAAGACCTCTTCCGGCTTCCCGAGCTCACGCACGTCGTCATCGTCGCGGGCGACTCGGACTACATCCCGCTGGCCCAGCGGGTGAAGCGCCTCGGGCGCTATGTGATCGGGATCGGCGTCGCCGGCTCGACCGCGAAGTCGCTCGCCGCGGCGTGCGACGAGTTCGTCAGCTACGACGACCTCCCCGGCATCGCCCGTGACGAGGCGGAGGACGCGGACGACGTCGAGGTCGCGGCCGGCACCGAGCCGGTGACCGCGGTCGCCGCGGAGCCTGCGGGTGACCAGGCCGAGACGGATGGTGCCGCTGCCGAAGCCGGGGCGGTGGATGCGTCGACCCCAGCCGCCGAGCCTGCCCAGCGGCCGAAGCGCGGCAGCCGCAAGCGCGCCGCGGCCACGACCAGCGCGGACGACGCGGACGAGGAGCAGAGCGAGGACCCGCAGCACGTGGCCACCCGCCTCCTCGCCCGCGCCATGCAGCTCGGCCACGAGAAGGACGACTCGCCGTGGCTGCACAGCTCGACGGTCAAGGGCCAGATGAAGAGGATGGACCCGTCCTTCAGCGAGAAGGCCCTCGGGTACCGCTCGTTCAGCGACTTCATCAAGTCGCGCGGCGACCTGGTCGAGCTCGACGACAGCTCGACGGCTCAGATGCTCCGCCTCGCGCCGACCCGCCCGCGCCGTGCCCGGCACAGCGGCCGCGCTGCGGACCGCGTCTCCGCCACCTGAGACACCGTCGTGCGCTTCTTGAGCCGGCGCACAGCCGACGGGAGTTGACTGCGACCATGGCGAGCCAGAAGACAGGACGACAGTGGCGAGCGACCCGCTGGGGCGGGCCGGAGACATGGGAGTTCGCGGAGGTCGAGGTTCCGGAACCTCGGCAGGGCGAGGTCACGATCGAGGTCCGCGCCGCGGGCGTCAATCCGGCGGACTACAAGCACGTGTCCGCACCCCGAGAGGGCCTCGAGCTCCCGGTCCCGATCGGCTACGAGGTGGCCGGCGTCATCGCGGCCATGGGTCCGGATACCGAGATCGCGTCCGGCGGCGGGGCCGTCGGCGACGCGGTCGTCGCGTTCCGCATCCAGGGCGGCTATGCCACCGCCGTCACCGTCCCGGCGAAGGACGTCTTCGCCAAGCCCGCTCGGCTGGCCGACGAAGAGGCCGCGAACCTGCTGCTCGTCGGCACGACGGCCGCCCAGATGCTCGACGTGACCCACGTCCGCGCGGGCGAGACCATCCTCGTGCACGGAGCATCGGGTGCGGTCGGCGTGAGCATCCTCCAGCAGGCGGCCGAGATCGGCGCCCGCGTCATCGGAACGGCGAGCGAGGCGAGTTTCGCCCGAGTCCGCCGCTTCGGCGGCCTGCCCATCGCATACGGACCGGGGCTCGCAGAGCGGGCGACCGAGGCCGCCCAGGGTCCCATCGCCGCGGCGCTCGACACGGTCGGAACCGACGAGGCGATCGACGTCTCCCTCGAACTCGTCCCCGACCGGCTGCGCATCGTCACGATCGTCGCGGCGCAGCGCGCACAACAGGAGGGCTTCCACGCCGTCTTCGGCGCGCAGCCGGAGAGCCAGGCGTTCCGCGATTCCGTGCGCGGCCCGCTCCTCGAGCTGGCCGGCAGCGGCCGCCTCCAGGTCCCGATGGCGCGGACGTATCCACTCGCCGACGCGCCGGAGGCCCTCGCGTTCCTGAAGGAGGGACACCCGGGCGGCAAGCTCGCGCTGCTGCCCTGAGTGCGCCCAGGCGGGCCGCGAGGCGAAGGAATCAGCCGGCGGGCTTGGTCGCCTTCCCGTCGAGCCACAGCGTTGCCGACTCGTCCCGGTGCACGCCGTCCGTCCCGACGAACTTCGTGTCGATCTGCGGGCCCTTGGTGATCACATGCACCATCGCCATCCCGTGTCCGCGCCCCAGCCCGTAATCGTCCTTCAGCCAGGCGAGGATCTCACCCGCCTTGGTGCCCGGGCCGAACCCGCGCTCCCCCGCCTCCGCGACCAGTTCGCGCGGCGTCTTGCCGGTCTTGTCCTCGACGGCGTCGAGGTAAGCCTGGAACGACATCCTCAGTCCCCTCTCTCGTCGCGCTCGACGATGGCTTCCGCCTCCGCTTCGGAGACGACCACCATTCCACCAGTGCGCTGGCTCGTGCGCAGGAGCACATCCATCCACTTGTCGTTGAGTCGCGGCGGCTTGGTCCCGCTGAACACGAACGCGAGCGGGATGTCCCGGCTGATCCAGAGGCTCACCCGGCCTCCGCCGAGATCCGCGGGGATCTGCCAGTTCAGCAGGAAGCTCTCGTGGCGGCGCAGCTTCGTGACGACGGCGATCTTGACGTGCGCCAGGGTGCGGTCGTCGAACTCGTACTCCTGCGGCGCGGTCCCGTAGACCAGCCTGCCCACGTCACGCCCCCTCGCGGCGCTTGCCGTTCCTCGTCCGGCTCGCCCGGTAGGTTCCCTCCGGGATCTCTTCGCGGATCTCCGCGCGCAGGTCGTCCTCGAGCATCAGCCCGGAATTGCTGTTGGCGCGCTCGCCGAGGATGGTCAGCCAGTCGCGGTTCAGCTCCGGCAGCTCCGGCCGCGCGAACACGAACTGCAGCGAGATGGAGGGGTCGAGCCAGATCGACCGCAGCACACCCTCCGCTCCGGCCGTGCGATCCGTCCAGATGAGGAGGAAGCCCTCCCGGCGCCGCAGCTTGGTCTGGACCACCGCTTGGAGGTGCGCGAGCACCCGGTCGTCGAACGTGAAGCCGTCGGCCCCGTCGTAGATCAGCGTTCCCACGCGAGTCCTTCCTGTCGGGATCACTTTCTCCAAACCACCGCGCGCCGTCAAGTCACGGTTGTGCGAATCGCCGTAAAGTCCGGTCATGGACGCACTTACGCGAACCATCAAAGCGGCCCTCCTCTACGAGGACGGCCGGACCCTCGACAGCGTCGTGGTCGTGCCCCTGATCGGCGGATGCCCTCCCGGCGAGATCCGCGTCGCCACCCTGTTCGCCGGGGCCCTCGCCTACGACGTGTACGAGCTGGCCGACGAGGAGGAGTACTCGTCGATGCCCGCCTACCCCTACCGCTCCACCGTGCCCGTCACGACCGAGGACCTCGACGACTGATCGCGCGATCCGGGTAGCGTGGACGGGGTGACCCGCTCCGACGATCCTGCGCGCCCGCGCACGGGGGCGGCCGTCGCCGCGCTCAGCCTCGGCACGCTGCTGAACCCGCTCAACTCGTCGATGATCGCCGTGGCCCTCGTGCCGCTGCAACACGACTTCGGTGTGGATGTGACGGCCGTGACCTGGGTCATCACGTCGTTCTACCTGGCGTCGGCCGCCGGCCAGCCGCTGATGGGCCGGCTCGGCGACCGCTTCGGCCCGCGCCGCCTGTTCCTGTTCGGGATGCTGGTCGTCGTCCTCGCGTGCGCGCTCACGCCGTTCGCCGGCTCCCTCGCCGCCGTCTGCGTCGGCCGAGTGGCTCTCGCGGTGGGGACGGCGACCGCGTTCCCCTCGGCGATCGCCCTGCTGCGACCGCTCGCGGCGGCCTCCGGGGTGGGGACGCCGCGACTGCTCGGCCGCATCCAGATCGCCAACACTTCCGGCGCCGCGATCGGGCCGGTGCTCGGCGGCGCATTGATCACGTTCCTCGGCTGGCAGTCGATCTTCTGGGTGAACGTGCCGCTGGCCCTGATCGCCTTCGTCGGCGTGTGGTTCTTCGCACCGGCGGACGCCGAGCGGGAGCGGGTGCCGCTGGCGCGCACCCTGGCCGAGTCCGACATCCCGGGCATCCTGCTGTTCATCGCGACCCTCACGTCGCTGCTGATCTTCCTGCTCGACCTCGAACCGCACCCGCTCTGGTGGCTGCTGCCGGCGTGCGCCGTGGCCGCCGTACTGTTCGTCTGGCGGGAGTTGCGCACGGCGCACCCGTTCCTCGACCTGCGGCTGCTGGCGGCGAACCGGCGCCTGCTGCTCGTCTACCTCAGCTTCGCGATCTTCAACGTCGTCTACTACTCCGCCTTCTTCGGCCTGCCGCAGTACCTGCAGACGCACGGCGGCTACAGCGCGGGCGTCGCCGGGCTGCTGATGTTCCCTCTCGCGGCCGTGACCATCGTCGTCACGCCGCTCGCCGCGCGCGCGATCGAGTCCGTCGGGCTGCGGCCGACGTTGATCACCGGTGCGATCGCGCTCGTGGTCGGGGCCGCCCTTCTCGCCGTCGCCGCCGCGACGACGGCGCCCTGGGTCGTGCTCGTGCTCACCGCGGCGCTCGGCATCCCCTACTGCGTCGTCAGCATCGGGATGAATCAGGCGCTCTACTCGGCGGCCCGCCCGGAGGACAGCGGCGTCGCCGCGGGCATCTTCCAGACGTCGCGCTATGTCGGGGCGATCGTCGCGACCACGGTGCTCGGACTGCTGTTCAGCGGTGGGACGACCGCGGGCAGCTGGCTGACGGCCGTCGGCGTCGCGACCGTGCTGGCGGTGGTGCACCTGGCGCTGCTGGTGTTCGTGCGGCCCGGGCGGGCGGGGCGGGCGGCCGCCGCTGCCTCCTGATCGCGCCTGCTGGCGCCTTGGCCTGTGGGTCGCAACACGCCGTTATGGGCGCGCCAGAACGGCGTGTTGCGACCCACAGGCGGTCGGCCGGTCGCCTTCGCTCAGGCGACCAGGGTGGTGCCGGGCGGCACCATGCGCTGCTGCGCGATCGACGACGCGCGGCAGAGCGGATTTCGGCAGCCCACCGCGACCGTCACCACTGCCCATGCCCCGCGTGACGTCGGCACCAGCCGCCGTTCCGCAGAGATCGGCCCTCCGCACACTTTGCACACCCGTGAGTCCGCGACCATCGTGATCATCCCCATCCGACCCGTGGCGCCCGCATCGCCTCTTCCATGGTCCGCCCGGCGGCGTGCGGAAGCAAGAGTTGCGACGAATGCCGGGCGGTCGGGATGTGCGCAATTCCGTCCCCAGCGCAGACCCTCTCCCGCTTTTCCACAGTTCCCTCGCCGACCGTCCCCCGCTGAGCCGAACGGGTAGCGTCGACTCCATGCAGATCGACGTCCCCACCACGGTCGGCCCCGGCCGCCTGACCGTCTCCGCGGCCGAACGCCCCACCGCAGTGCTCTGGTTGGGCCACGGCGCCGGCGGCGGCATCGAGGCGGCCGACCTCGCAGTGCTCGCCTCCCGGCTGCCCGAGGACGGCATCACCGTCGTGCGCTACGAGCAGCCGTGGCGCGTCGCGGGCAAGCGCGTGGCCGCCCGTCCGGCCACCCTCGACATCGCGTGGCAGGAGACGGCCCCGCGGGTCCGGGAGCTCGCCGGCGACCTCCCGCTGGTGACCGGCGGCCGCAGCGCGGGCGCGCGGGTCGCTTGCCGGACGGCGACGGCCCTCGGCGTTCGAGCTGTCGTCTGCCTTGCGTTCCCGTTGCACCCGCCGGGCAAGGCCGATCGGTCGCGGCTCGACGAACTGCTCGAGCCGGTGGTGCCTGTGCTCGTCGTCCAGGGCGGAGGCGACCCGTTCGGATCAGCGGCTCTCGTCGCCTCCGAAGTGGGCGCGGAGGCAGTCGGCGCCTCCTCGGCCGAGGCAGCCGATCGCATCCGGGTGGTGGAGATCCCGGGCGCCGATCACGGCATGAGGGTGCCGAAGGCGTCCCCGCTGGGCGCAGCCGGTGTGCGAGACCTCATCGCTTCGACCGTCGCGGAGTTCGTCCGCGCCGTCATGTGACGGAGGAGGTCAGTACTCGCCCTTGATCACGAAATAGGACCCGCGGATGGTCCCCGCGAGCCGGGACTTCTGGCGCGCGAACTTGAACGACGACAGCTCCTCCGGCACGTCCATCCCGTCGGAGAGCTTGAATCCGACCGCCCGCTTGCCGCCCTCGGCGAGCGTGTACATCACGTTGATCGACAGCCCGGACTCGTAGAAGACGTACGTCATCCGCATCCCGTCGACCTCGAAGTCCGTGGCCTCGAGCGCCGGAGAGCCGATGACGATGCCGCGCTCCTCCTTCAGGACGCGCGCGACCCGGTCCACCGCATCCTGCTCTTCCTCCGCGGTCCCGACGGTGAAGACGTGGTCGTACTTGTTGCGGTAGTACCGCGCTTCGTTCGCGCGGAGGCCGGCGAGCGCGTCCGCGACGGGCGACGATTCCAGCCCGACGGTGGAGACGTTCGCGAAGTCGACGACGTACGGCATGGGTCCTCCTGGATGTGCGGTGTCGAGCCTTACCGTAGCGTGCGTCACGCTCTGAATGCGCGCTGGCGTGTCCGCTGCCCGCACGCTCGGCGCCGCGTCAGGATCGTGGGATGTCCGAGCTGCTGATGCGCATCCACAGTCCCGAGTTCCAGGCGATGTCCGAGCGGGTGCTGGAGGTGACCGCGATCACCTCGCGGCTGAACGTCCTCCCCTTCGACGACGAGGAGGGCAAGTCCGCACTGTTCGAGCAGATCCTGGGCCGCCCGCTCCCGCCACGGGTGACCATCTACCCGCCGTTCTTCACCGACCACGGCCGCAACCTGGAGCTGGCGGAGCGGGTGTTCATCAACCAGAACTGCACGTTCCTCGACTACGCGGGCATCACCCTCGGCGAGCGCGTCATGGTCGCCCCGAAGGCGACCTTCATCACCGTCGGCCACCCCGTCGACACCGACGACCGCCGCATCTGGTTGACCGGCGGCCCCATCACGGTCGAGGAGAACCTGTGGATCGGCGCGGGAGCCACCATCCTCCCCGGCGTCACCATCGGCCGCGACTCCGTGATCGCCGCGGGCGCGACCGTCGCGGAGGACGTGCCCGCGCGGACGCTGGTCGCCGGCCCGAAGGCGGCGGTGCTGCGGAGCTGGTGAAGGGGCCGGCGGCCGCGGAAACGGAGGATTCCCGCTCCGACGCACCGCGAGCCCGCAGGAAACGGAGGACCGCTCGCTCCCGAGGTGGCGCTCTAGCCTCCGTTTCGGCTGAATCGGCGCCCCGATGCATCCCGAGTCGTCAGAAACGCACGCTCGACTTTCCCGCGCGCCGACGGCTCCACTCCCGTGGCGTCCGCGCCGCGAGAACGAGGGAACCGACGATCAGCGCCGCGCCCGCGGACATCCCGACGAAGGCGAGTTCGGCATGGTCGCGCCAGAAATGGCGGGCACGAGGCATCAGGCGGAGCGGAAGGCCTCCCGCCATGACGATGACCGTCGTCACGATGGCTGCCGCGGCGCTTAGCATGAACCACCCGATCATCGTCGGAATGCCGTCATAAGAGCCCGCCGCGATGCAGACGACCAGCCCTGCGAAGCCCATTACGGCGAGGGTCAATGCCGACTGTCCACCCGCCTCCAGGAGCCCGCGCAGTATGCCGGCCGTCACGCCGTTCTGCTGCCCGCCACGCATGCGTCCACGCTAGTGAGGCGCAGCCCCCGAGGGATCATCCCTCAGAGGGATTCTCGCCGGGGCACGAGCACACGCGTCCGCGGTCGGAGGTCAGGTCGAGCGGCATGAGATGACAGTATCGACCCGTGACCGCCGAATCGACCGCCGAGCCGCTGAAGCGACCTGCCGGCTCCGGGCGGACGACGGAGGTCCGGCTGCGGCAATCGAGTCGCGGTTCACGCGTGGCGGCCATCACCACGTTGATCGTCTTCCTGCTCGCCTGCCTGCTGGGTCTGCTCAATCTATCCCCGGATCAGTCAACGCTCGATCGGAGTCTGGCCCCGCTCATCTGGGCTGCCGTCTGCCTGCTCGCTGTCGCTGTGGTGCGGTCGCTGTTCGTCGGTGTCTACCTGTCCGACCGCCACATCCGGGTGCGGAGCTGGTTCCGCACCTACACGATCCCGCTCGATGCCGAAACCCGGTGCAGAACCGACAGGTGGAGCAGTTGGTTCGTCACCCGCGGCACCCCGTACCGGTCGGTGCAGATGCTGTTTCTGTCCTGGACGCGCGAAGGAAGACGCACCTCCCGCTCGTTTCCGGCGACGGCCGTACGCCGCTCCCGCGCTATCGCCCAGGTAGACGTCGTCAACGCGTTCATCAGCGCCACCGCAGCGGGCGCGGCGCCGGCTGTACGCGACTTCGCTCGCGGATCCGAATGGCTCCGGATCACCGCCGACTCCCGTCGACGGCTGGCTGAGCGGGACGCCGAACGGGACCGCCGCGGCACGCACGCGTGAATGGTCGCGAACCGCAGGCTGCTACTTGGTGAAGACCGCGTCGAGGACGCGCCCGTCGACGAGGTTCAATCGCACGCGCCAGCACGACCACGTATGAGCGACGACGGCGTCATCCACCAGCCGAGCATCCGTCCATGCGTCATCGGAGCCGAAACCGGTCGGAGTCGCAGTCCAGAGGACGGCCCCATCGGGCTGGACAAGAGAGACGGACTCGAACAGATTCCCATCCGGGTGTGGGTCCAGCCGGAGGGTGACTCCTCCACCGCTGTCATGGTCACTCACGGTCGTGGGCCTCCACCACATCGCCGTCCGGCCCGCGTCGGAAGCTGCGCGTCACCTCGATGCGCCCGACGATGTTGCCGTTGAGGTCCTCGAGCTGCTCGGCGGGAATCCAATACTCGAGGATGGTCTCACCACCGACCTGCTGCACCTCGAAACTGTCCAGAAAGTCCTTTCGCACGCGGAAGCGGGTGACGTGCCCGACGCCGGACGCTTTGACGTTCCAATCTCGCGCAATGCGGACCGCGTAGTCCTCGTTGAGCACCGGATAGAAGATCGGCTGGTCCGGCAACCGCGGAGGCCATCGCGTCCAGCCGGATTCCTCCACCAGCACCAGCTCTTCGGGCCCCGTCGGACGCCAAAGCGTGACGGTTTCGACGTCGGTCATGGCTCATATGCTAGACGGCCGTTCGAGCCTCGCTTCGACTATTGCGACCCGCGGTCTGCAAGGAGGTCGGCGACATCCCTCGCACACCGGCTGAGTTCTTCCCCGGGCTCGATGAGCAGCATCGACCGAGCGGACCAACGACGATGCGGTCCCTCCCGAAGGCGCACGTCGAGTGACCCCGGAGGAGACCGACCTGCTCGCGGGAACTCGATACGACGATGTCGCGCTTGTCTGGGCCCTGATCCACCTCGGAATCAGGACCAATCCGCCGCCGACTCCCGACTGGCGACCAAGCGACGACGATATTGCCGCGGCCTTCGGCAGCTTCGAAAAGCTCAGCGCCCTGGGTCTCATCAGCGTCGGACGCATGGAGTATATCGACGGAGGTCCGCCTGGCCGCCATGCGCCCGTTCGTCACGTTCCGGAAGCCCTCGAGGACGTCAGAGCACGGGTTCAGAGCGAAGTGGCGGCCTCGAAGGTAGCGACCGATTGGGAGTTCGCCTGCTGGATCGTCGCGACAGAGGCAGGGCTGGCCGTCGCGGAGGAAGCCAGCGTAGAGATTCGGCCACGGAAACGGTCACTACGGGAGATGTTTTCGAGACGCTCTCGCGCTTGGTGAATTCGGAGAATCCGCGTCGGGCTCGCCGTCATTCAGATACGCCGTCCCCTGGAACTCGCACCCGAGCGAGGCGAGGTCCGCCAGCAAGTCCGGTGGCATGACGAATGTCCCTTGAGTGCTGTCAGAGGAACCGGACCACCAGATGACCGTCTCGCACTCCGGCCTCAGCGATTGGAGCGCATTGACCCTCTGCCGAAACACGTCGACGAGCGCTCTCAGGGAGGCGACCCCTTGGTCGTCACTCACATCCAGGGTCGATGCACCCACGTCGAAGGACCACTGAGCGCGCTGATGGATCATGTACTCGGCGGCGAGCACTCGGCCAGCCACGGCCGCTCTCGTAGGATCGCCCACATCCGCGCTGCTGCTCGGCTCAAGCCCGAGCGCGGCACTGATCTCAGACACCGTTCGTTCGTGACTGTAGACCGAGAGAGTGGACCGGTTCGCGAGGATCACAGCCATCTCTCTTTCGCTCAGAACGCGGGTGATCCATCACCCGGCTACCCAAGCGAATCTAGCGTGCTGACAGGGGATTTCCGCCGCCCGCATCAGATCGGCGCGAGCTCGGTCGCCTTGCCGAGGAGCTCCAACTCGACCCCCCGCCGCACCGCTTCTGAACGCGACGACACCCCGAATTTCTGGAAGATCGCGCTGATGTGGGTCTTGACGGTGTTGGGCGAGACGTAAAGGCGCTGTGCGATCTCCGGTCGGGTCAGGTGAGTCTGCAGGTACGGAAGCACACGCTGTTCGGCTTCGGTGAGCGCCACGGAGTCGGCACGACGCTCCCGTGTCCGCGTGTGCTCGGCAAGCAGATTCCGGGCGAACGCTCTCCGTGTGTCCAAGGCGTCGCCTGGGAGGCCCGGGGGAAGGACTTCATCGATCTCATCGAGGAGGATCCGGGCCGCATCCGCATCCCCGACGGACAATTGCGCACGGACGAGGAGCAGCCGGGTCGGGATGCTGAGGAGCGGCACGGCGCTCCCGCATCGTTGGCGTTCTGACATGGCCCTCGCCAGGTACCGTCTTCCCGACAGGGTTCGGCCGGCATGGAGTTCCAGACAGGCGGCGGACGCGTGCGCGTACGCGGACATGACGTAGCCTTCGATGCCTCCCGCCCGGATGGTGTCCAAGGCTCTCTGGACGTGCGGCGCCGCCTGCTCCCACGCTCCGGCCTCGATCGCGAGGAAGGCGAGCTCGGACTCGCAGATCACGATGGAGGCGGGATTGCCGTGGACGCTGGCGATGTGGATCGCCTCACCGAGCACGATCCTGGCGCGCTCTTCATGGCCGGCATGGAGCAGGGTGCTTCCCAGTATCTGAACGGCGGGGTCTCGCCACGGACTCTCGAGCGGTTCGACCTCGGCCGCGAACTCCGCGTCCTCGAGGGCTGATTCGATGCCGTCGCGCATCATGATGGCCCGGATCATCGCCTTCGCCGAAGCGACATTGATTCCGGCGGCTGCAGCGTTGTCGGGAACCATCCCCAGCAGGGTTCCCCACTTGCGGGCGTCGTCATCCGATCCCGCGAGGACCGCGAACCAGGCGAAGACGACGACGGCTGACGGGTTCGCCAGGAGGTTGGCGTCGCCGATCTCGCGCAGCCACCGGCCGAGTGTCGCGCTCTGGCCCGCCTCGTAGGCCGGGAGACCGGCGGCGGTCACGAGGGCCGTCGCGGTAGGGAAGTCCCCCGCCGCGATGGCATGATCGATGGCCGCGGGGAGTTGCCCGCGCTCGGCGAACCACTGCGACGCTCGAGCGTGCAAGGCCGGCACCAGCGAGGCGGACTCGAGCTGCAGCTCATCCGACAGGTACTCCCTGAACAGGGGATGCAGGCGGAACGCGCGGCCGTCCACGTCCGCGGTGACGAAAAGCTGGCGCGCTTCCAGGTCCCGAAGGATCCGGATCGAATCGTCACGTTCCAGTACGGCATCGCACAGGTCCGGGATGTGGGTGCTGAGGATCGAGGTGCGGAGCAGAAACTGGCGGGTGTCCTCCGGGAGGTCGCGCACGCATTCTCGATAGAGGTAGTCGGCGAGCGCGCTGTGGTCGCTCGTGACGGCGAACGGCCGGCTTCTGGAGAGCAGTGCGTACATGTGCAGCCCGGCCGCCCAGCCCTCGCACCGCTCCACCCAGTCCTCAAGGATGCTCTGGTCCACGTGAGCGCCCGCTTCGTCGGCGATCCGCGCCGCCCCGTCGAGGTCGATCCGCAGCTCGGCCGCCCCGACCCTGGCTGCCGACATCTCGACGCGACCTCGGGCCAAGGCCGCCAGATGCTGCCGGCTCGCCAGCACCACCTGCGATCCCGCCGGCACCCGAGCCAGAGCCACCTCCAAGGCGTCGATGCACCCGATCGTTCTCAGCACGTGGACGTCGTCGATGAACAGGACGAACGGGCGTTCGCACCGAGAGAGCGCGAGCGCCAGCGCAGGAGCGAGCCTGCTCAGCACTCCCGTCTGGGTGGTCGCGATCTGCGTGAAGACCGACTCGGCCTCCGAAGCGAACGCTGTGCACACGCGGGCCAGGAGGCGGATCAGCGCCGCCGGATCGTCATCGTCTTCGCGGAGCGTGAGCCAACCGGTCGCCCGATCTTCGTCGTGTTCCCATTCGGCGAGGAGCGACGTCTTCCCGTAGCCCGCGGGCGCCTCGACCGTGACGATCCGGGAGGTACTGGCGCGCAGCGATTGGATGAGGTCCTGCCGGCGAACATAGGCCGGGTCGAAGAGCGGAGCGGTGGTCTTGCTCTCGAAGAGCAGAGTTTCCAGATCGTCGTTCGCCGAACCCATCCGATATCCCATCGCCGCACGGGCTGGAAGGCTCGTGCGAGCCACCAGGACATAACCGCATCACCTGCATTTATACCGGGGCGGCCCGCCGCCATGGAGAAAGTGGTTCGTCACGCACAGTGAAGCGGGAGTCCACGCGTCAGACGCCTCACTCGGCGGACCAGAGCTCCTCGGCTTCGATCACCAGATCGATCGTCTGACGCAGGAGATCTCCCAGCGATGTCGATCTCAGCAGCGTGTACCTGTCGTACTCGCCCAGTGGGGCGATCGCCGCCAGTTGCCACGCGGCCTCGACGGGGTCGTTCGACAGCTCGATATCGGCATCCGACTGCGGCTCCGCGACGCGGGCGACCACGCGGCGGACAACCGATTCCGCCTCGGCCCGTAGAGGATCGAGTGCCTCGGACCACTCCAGATCCGGCAGCATCGAGAGCTCAGCCCGGGGATACGGGTCGTCGTCGAGCCATCGCTCGACCGTGAACCGCCGGGTCCCCACGCCGACGATGAGCAGGTCGTCGGCGCCCACGGCGGCGCTCACAAGACGCGCCATCGTCCCGACCGAGGCGCGCTGGTCGCCGCCCCCGGCTTCGAATCCGCGCTCGATGAGCACGACGCCGAACTCGAAACCCGGTTCCACCTCGTCGAGCAAACGTCCGACCAGCGTGAGATACCGCGGCTCGAACACCCGCAACGGGATGGGCACGGAGGGAAACAGCACTGATCCGAGCGGGAACATCGGTGAGGCGGCCATGCTCCAGTGAAGCACCGCGGACGTAGAGTGAACAGGTGCCCCGACCGCGCCCCGAGATCCCCGGACCGGGGCAGGAGTCTGTGTGGGACTACCCGAGGCCGCCGCGCATCGAGAGCGTCGCCGTGCCTGTCACGATCCGTCTGGGCGGGCAGCTCATCGTCGAAACCCGGGACGTCGTCCGAGTGCTCGAGACAAGCCATCCGCCGGTCTACTACCTCCCGATAGCGGACTTCGCGACCGGCGCCCTGGTCGACGCCGACGGCTCGTCGTTCTGCGAGTTCAAAGGCACCGCACGCTATTTCGACGTGCGCGGCGGAGGCGAGATTCGGCCCGCGTGCGCGTGGAACTACCCGCATCCGTCGCCGGGGTTCGAGCCGCTCCGCGACCGCGTCGCCGTCTACGCCCAGCAGATGGACCAGTGCACGGTCGACGGCGAGGTCGTCACGCCGCAGCCCGGAGACTTCTACGGCGGCTGGATCACGAGAGCAGTGGTCGGGCCCTTCAAGGGGTCGCCCGGGTCACAACGGTGGTGAATGCTCTTGTCGTGCCCGCGCGGGCACATCACGGTCATCGCATCGGATAGGCGGCGAGCTCCTTCTCCCACTCTGTGGCGGCCGTCGCGAGCTCTTGCGGCGTCAATCTCAGGATGACCTGATCGGGCGCCGCTGAATCGTCTCGTGGGGCTGACTCGTGCGAGAACGTGACGCGCACGGTGACGCACTCTGCGGTCTTGTCGCTCAGACCGAAGACCAGATTCGGCTCCAGGAACCAGAGATCCTCCGGCGAGCCCCCTCTGGCCGCATCACGCAGCCAACGCCCGAGTTCTTGCGCCTCGACCGTCAACAGACAAGGGTCGTCGAATGACCAGCCGACGCCATCAATGTCGATGACACCATGAATCTCCAACCAATTGGCATCGTGGTCGAACGACCGCGAGCGGGACGACGCATCGGGGAACTGATAACCGTTGATGGTCAACTCGAGAGTCGACCCATGTGAGCGCAGCCTCATGGTCTGACAAGACTAGCCACGGCGCATGAACCGAAAAGAACCTCAGGTCTACACGCTGAAGCGGAACTCGACCACGTCGCCGTCCTGCATGACGTAGTCCTTGCCCTCCATGCGCGCCTTGCCGCGCGAGCGGGCCTCGGCAACGCTACCGGCCTCCATCAGGTCGTCGAAGGAGATGACCTCCGCCTTGATGAAGCCCTTCTCGAAGTCGGTGTGGATGACGCCGGCCGCCTGCGGGGCCTTCGCACCCTTGGGGATGGTCCAGGCGCGCGATTCCTTCGGGCTGGCCGTCAGGTAGGGCTGCAGGCCGAGGGTGTCGAATCCAATGCGGGCGAGCTGGTCGAGGCCGGACTCCTCCTGGCCCGTCGACGCGAGCAGTTCGGCGGCGTCCGTGAGCAGGATTGGCATAATCGGCGGCATCCTTACTTTCATTGGGGGACGCACTGGATCGTGCGAACGACGCGCCCGGTTGCAGTGCGCACTGCTGACCGAGCGGACCAAAAGTAGACTAGGCGCGTGGCGTTCTGCTCAGAAGCCTCCTCGCGTTGTCCCACACTGCCTTTCCCGAGCTCGGATGGGGCCATTTGCGAAACGCGTTCATGTGGATGGGAGAATTATGCAGGTCGGACCAATCCTGTGGCGCTACTGCCATATTTTGAGGCACGATGGCGTGGATTATGGTCAGTATTTGGACCAGCTGACCTACCTGCTTTTTCTCAAGATGTGGGACAGTGACGAGAGTGCCACCGACTCATCCTGGGCAACGCTCGAGCGGGCCATTCCTTCAGAGATCCTCACCACCTATGAGCGCGAACTCGCGAGACTCGCCAACCGAGACGATCTCGTCGGGGCAATCTTCGCCGGCGCTCGCTCAGAATTTACTTCGGGTGACGCGCTTGCTCGACTGATCAAATTGATCGACGAATTGCGGTGGAACGACCTTGATCGCGATGTTCAGGCAGATGCGTTTGAGTATCTGCTAGAGCAAGCCGCCGCAGAAGGTAAGAAGGGCGCCGGCCAATATTTCACTCCTCGCTCTCTCATGCGCTCCATAGTTGCTTGCGTAAAGCCCGGCGCAGTCAGCACGGATGTAATCATCGGAGATCCAGCCGCTGGTACGGGCGGCTTCTTGATAACCGCCAACGAGTGGGCCACAGACAACATCCCGCAGCGGCGCGCTCTGCGCTATTGGGGCCGTGAACTGGTTCAGCGTCCACGACGACTGGCTCTGATGAACGCAATGCTCCACGGGCTCGACGGCGCAACGATTGAACTGGGAGATGCTCTCGCTGCCGAGACATCGGCTGTGTCTGCGGACGTAATCCTCGCTAATCCACCTTTCGGCAGTCAGGGCAGCCAGATTCCCCCGAGGGGCGACTTCTGGTTCCGAACCAGTAACAAGCAAGCCAACTTCATCCAACAAATCGCATTGTCACTGTCCGAGGTTGGACGCGCAGCAGTTGTGGTTCCTGACAACTGCCTCTTCGGTGATGTTGCGCGAGGCTTGATGCCAGAGTTGGTGCAGCGCGTTGACTTGCACACTGTACTGAGGCTTCCAGATGGAACCTTCTCTCCGTATACTTCGGGAACTCGCACCAACGTACTTTTTTTCACGAATGCGCGCCCCACGACTTCCACATGGATATACGACGCTCGCACGCGCGAACATGCCGGGCGCCGGCCCCTCGAAAAGGGTGAACTTGACGAGTTCGTGAAGTGCTTTGGCACCGATCCGCTCTCGGTTTCCCACCGAACAGAAAGCGACTCGGCGGCGGGTAGATGGAAGCGGTTCGACCTGAGTGAGTTGCGCGATTGCGCCTACGAAATCGATCGCCTGCCTTGGAGGATGGCCACCCCGCCTAGGCACCAAGCCAACCACCTAAAGCCACTTTTGGAAGCACGCGCTGAGATGGAGTCAGCCCTAAGACAAATAGACGCTTTAGTCCAGCAGCTCGAGGCATCTTGATGACAGGCTTCGCCACGCTCGACCAACTGGCGGAAATCAGTGGGGGATGGACTACGGCCGCGGCCGATACAGGGAGCGTCCGGCTGCTTCGCACAACGGATATCGCTGGCGGCAGCGTCGATTGGGCTGCCGTTCCATATTGCAAAACCCCTCCGCGTGGCGGGGGCCGAATGCTGCTCAAGCACGGTGATCTTGTCATCGCGCGTACCGGGGTGGGTTCAGTTGGCAATGTCGCCATCGTCTTAGACCCGCCCGCCGCCGTACATGCCTCGTATCTAATCCGCCTTCGGGTCAACCAGGCGATCTCCCCACATTTCCTCCTCTGGTACCTGCGTACATCCGAAGGGCGTGCGCAGCTTATGGACCGCTCGGTCGGAAGCGTGATTCCCAACTTGAGCGCGAAGCGCTTGGGCGGCGTCCGAGTGCCCGAAAGAGAGTTGGCGGACCAACTCGAAATTGCGGACGCAATCGAGACGTCGGCACACTCGTATGAACTTGCGGCCCAAGCTCTCAAGCGCGCAAGAAGTCACGTCGACGGCATTAGAAAGAACTCTTGGCAAGTTGCGATTGAGGCAAACAAAATTGATCCCAACTCATGGCCAACCGCACCTTTGGAAGAAGTCGCTACGTTCCGCGATCGCGATCGCGTCCCACTCAATCGTTCACAAAGAGGGCTTCAGCCGGGGCATACGCCGTATTACGGTGCCTCGGGCGTCATAGATCGCATATCGGGTCATACACACGCTGGTGAATTCCTGTTGGTGAGCGAGGACGGCCAAAATTTGGAATCGCGTAAACAGGACATCGCCTTTGCGGTTGACGGCGAATTCTGGGCGAATAACCACATTCATGTACTTGAGCTTCGCGAAGGTTTGATCCCTAGCTTTATCGCAGCGTACCTAAACGGGACGCGGCTGGTCGAGTACCTGACAGGAACCGCGCAGCCGAAACTTCCGCTGAACAGACTTCGCCGCATCCCCGTACCTTTGCCGTCCATTGAGACACAGCGAGCGATCGCTTCATCAGTCAACACGCTGCGAGCGAACACGACCCAGTGGTCATCCAGCCTGCAGGATATGGAGTCAGCGATGAGCGCTGCGTGGCAAGCGTACCTAGACCGCGTCTACGGGCAGCAAGTTGCAGACGAGTCGGAAAAGATGGCCGGGCCGGCCCCCGCCGAGAGACTTACAGGTGAACTACGGCGGGAGACGGTGGTGTACAAGACAATCGAAGAGGCGCTGCGGGCCAATCCAGAAGGATTAACTCCGGAACATCTCTATGACGACGTGGAGTTACCGGGCGCAGACGACGAAGAACGCGTCGATAGGTTCTACGAGAGTCTTCGGAGCCTGCTCGCGGACGGCAAGGTAATTGAACAACGCGAGGAAGACCGCATCATGTTGAGGCTGTCATGAGACTGAGGCGCGTCTCGATCACACGCTTCAAGAACCTTCATGAGTTCACGGCGGACTTCAGTTCGGATTCGCCCGTTTCGGTGATCGTTGGAAGAAACGGGACGGGAAAATCAAACCTACTTGAAGCGCTGACAATCATTTTCCGAGACCTGGATCTCGGCATCATCCCGAATCTGGACTTCACTCTTGAGTACGAGTGTCGGGGCCGAGAGATTCGCCTTTCGGCGTCAACGCGGCCGAAGCGCCTCGACGTCAAAGTGGACGGCGTGAAGCGGCCTCGCTCGTGGCTGAGTGGAGCGAACAGCGGGGAACGTCTTCTCCCCGACTTCGTGTTTGGGTATTATTCAGGCCCATCGAATCGACTTGCTTCTCATTATCTACAACATCAGGAAGCTTTCAGCCGGGCGCTTCGCGAGGGCAACGATATTCCACTGCGCCGCCTCTTCTATGCACAACCCATTCATAGCCAGTTCGTACTGCTCGCCTTCTTTCTCTCGGCAGAACCGGATGTCGTCCTCAAGGACTTCCTGCGCATCGGCGATTTCGATTCGGCCCTGTTCGTACTCAAGGAACCATATTGGGCCCAACGACGGGCTGTATCGAACGCCGGCAACGCCCGTTTCTGGGGCGCAAGAGGTACCGTATCCGGCTTGCTCGACGCCCTATGGGAACTTGCCCTTGCCCCTATGCGCACACTCGCTGAGCCCTCTCGACCAACATCGCGCCGAGAGAGACGATCCGAATTGCTGTACCTCTACCTGAAGGAGAAGTCAGACCTCGTGCGGCTCGCCAGAGAGCGATATGGCGGCAGTCCACAGGAACTTTTCAAGGCTTTCGAAAGCATACTTTCTGCCGATCTTCTCGACGAGGTGCGAGTTCGCGTGCGAATGCTGGATAACCAAGGTTCCCTCGTGTTTCGAGAGCTTAGCGAAGGCGAACAACAGTTGTTGATGGTTCTTGGCCTACTGCGGTTTACTACTGAGGATGAGTCACTTTTCCTGCTCGACGAGCCCGACACTCACTTAAATCCAGCGTGGAGCCTCGAATACGTGAAGATGCTGGAAGAAGGCGCAGGTGCATCGAGTTCCTCGAGCCAACTGCTGATGGCTACGCACGACCCTCTCGTAATTTCTGGTCTGCTAAAAGAGCAGGTCATCTTGCTCGAACGTAGAAATGGTGCGACACGCGCCCGGCATCCGCGCGATGATCCGCAGGGTCAGGGAGTAGCGGGCCTGCTCACCAGTGAGATTTACGGGCTTGCATCCGACCTCGATCCGACCACCCTTGAGAAACTCGAACGGCATCGCCTGCTCGCCGCGCGAGAGAACCTCTCAAGCGATGAAGAGTCCGAGCTTGGAACTCTCGCCGAGCAATTGGGCGATCTCGGCTTCACGTTCACCACGCGCGACCCCCTCTACACGACGTTCGAAAAGGCAATGTTGGCGCGGCCAGAGAAGCTTGAGCCTACCCTTTCCGCCGAGGAGCAAGAGAAGAAGGCAATGCGCGCGAGAGTGATCCTCGATGAAATCTTCGAGGGAGACCCTGGTTGAGGTACATCGACAATGATCGACTCGAGACGCCCGAGGGATGGTGTGATGATGCCGCTGTAAAGTCCGCGGCGATACGGGCGGCGGCGATAGAGGGGAACCGAGAAGAACTTACTGCACAATTGAGATCTGCTGCCGGCCTGTGGTCGAGACTCAAGCGGCCTCTTTCTGGATTGTCGCACCACAAGTGTTGGTACTGCGAAACCCGTGAAATTCGATCGGACTATGAGGTCGACCATTTTCGCCCCAAAGCGAAGGTGAGCGAGTGTCCGCGGCACTCGGGGTATTGGTGGCTCGCTCTTGATCCGTCGAACATGCGACTTTCTTGCCGTTTCTGCAATCAGCGGAGAGTGGGAGTAGAAACCAGCGGTGGAAAGGCAGATCACTTTCCAGTGCGCGACGAATCTTGCCGCGCACTTGGGCCCTCCGATGACCTCGACGCAGAGCAGCATGTGTTGCTGGACCCGACTAGAGCACTGGACGCGTCATTGCTCACGTTTGGTCTCGACGGAAAAGCGTCAGCCAACCCAGACCGGTGCCCGCCTGGGTCTTTTGACCTGTTGCGAGCCGAGAAGAGTGTTGAACTCTTTCATTTGAACCATGAAAAGCTGGTCGATGCGCGGAAGAGCATGAACCGTCAACTGAAGAGGGCGTTCGACGATGCAGTCCGCTACATGGACGGTGACTTGGGGGACCCAAGCACTAAGCATGCTCTGAACTCGTGCGTAAATGAATTGAAACGAGCACTATCCGAGAGTTCAGAGTTGTCGTCGGCGGCCAGGGCATATATTCGCAGTCGCCGCGGAGACGGTGCAACAGGGCGAGAACTTGCGAATCGACTTCTTGAGACTTGATCCTCAAGCCCGCTCATATCTCTTAGGTCGCCCACATTAGCTTCCGATGGCCGCTTTCTATTGCGCTCGCTAAGTCGGGAAGCGTAGATCGGCAGAGACGGCTGCGAGTTGAACCTGGGCTCGACCACGTCGCCGCCCTCGTCGCGACGGAAGCTGCGGGGCAATTCGATGGCACCGACCAAATCGTCGTTGAACTCTCGAGCTGCTCGGCGGGGGACTAGCACTCCAAGATCGTCTGGCCCCCGACCTGCTGGCTGTCGAAATCTTCCAGAAAGTCCGGCGAGTCCGTAGCCCGTGACATACCATATGCCGGAGGCTTTGACGTTCCAGTCCCGGATGGTGTGGTCGTCGTCGAGTGGCGGATTGAGATCGGGTGGCCGGCCAGCCTCGGCGACCAGCGAGCCAAGCCGGTTCGCTCGCCCAATTGATATTCTTCGGTCTGTCGGCGCCCCAAGGTGACGTCGTCAGAGCGCTCCCGGCTTAGCTGAACATAACAAGAGTTGGGAAGGCCGTGGTCGCGTTTGCTGCCCGAATCGCAAAGGCCTCATGTCCTCGCTGCGCCAAGTGAGCGTCTAGGGATCTCTGTGAGCAGCACGACATGATCCTAGGCCGGTCAGTTAGCCCTTCGACGTTGACTGCGATCCAAAGCGGAACTCCACCACGTCGCCGTCCTGCATGACGTAGTCCTTGCCCTCCATGCGCGCCTTGCCGCGCGAGCGGGCCTCGGCGACGCTTCCGGCATCCATCAGGTCGTCGAACGAGATGACCTCCGCCTTGATGAAGCCCTTCTCGAAGTCGGTGTGGATGACGCCGGCCGCCTGCGGGGCCTTCCAGCCCTTGTGGATGGTCCAGGCACGCGACTCTTTCGGGCCGGCCGTCAGGTAGGTCTGCAGGCCGAGGGTGTCGAAGCCGATGCGGGCGAGCTGGTCGAGGCCGGACTCCTCCTGGCCGGTCGACGCCAGCAGTTCGGCGGCGTCGGCCGCATCAAGGTCGATGAGTTCCGACTCCAGCTTTGCGTCCAGGAAGACGGCCTGCGCGGGCGCGACCAGGGCGGCCAGCTCGGCTCGACGGGACTCGTCGGTGAGCACATCCTCGTCCACGTTGAAGACGTAGATGAAGGGCTTGGCGGTGAGCAGGCCCAGCTCGCGGACCGGCTCCAGGTCGATCGACGAGGTCGACAGCGGCTTGCCCGAGTTGAGGTACTCGATCGCGGCGCGCGCGGTCTCCAGGACCACCGGCTCCAGCTTGCGGCCCTTGACCTCCTTCTCGTACCGCTGCTCCGCCTTCTCGAGGGTCTGCAGGTCGGCGAGGATGAGCTCGGTGTTGATGGTCTCCATGTCGCCCGCCGGGTCGGTCTTCCCGGCCACATGGACGACGTCGGCGTCGCTGAACCCGCGCACGACCTGGGCGATGGCGTCCGCCTCGCGGATGTTCGCCAGGAACTTGTTGCCCAGGCCCTCGCCCTCGCTCGCGCCCTTCACGATGCCGGCGATGTCGACGAACGACACGGGAGCCGGCACGGTCCGCTCGCTGTGGAACAGCTCGGCGAGGCGATCCAGCCGCGGGTCGGGCAGGTTCACCACGCCGACGTTCGGCTCGATGGTCGCGAACGGGTAGTTCGCGGCGAGCGCGTCGTTCTTGGTCAGCGCGTTGAACAGGGTGGACTTGCCCACATTGGGCAGCCCGACGATTCCGATAGTGAGAGCCACGGTCGTCCATTCTACGGGGCGGGTGGGATGCGGCCGGCCGACGGTCGGGCGGCTCAGCCCTCCAGCGTGGCCCGGTAACTGCGGGTCACGTACGGCAGCTCGAAGGTGTCGCGCCCGGCGAGGTCGGGATGCTCGCGAGCGAGGCGCCGCAGCGACTGGATCACGGCGGCCTGGCCGTCCGGGTCCTTCGTGATGAAGTAGCTGCGGGAGCGCGCCAGATCGAGCAGGCCGTCGACGGTGAGCGCCTGCACCCAGCGGGTCTCGTGACGTTCGAGCGGACCGAACGGCGGCGGCACCACCGGGTCGGCCTCGTCGTCGAACACGGCCGAGCCCGCATCCATCAGCTCGCCCAGCTCGCGCACCCAGCCGACGCTCTCGTCGCGCTCGTTCCAGACCAGTCCGAGCCGGCCGCCGGGGCGGAGCACCCGGGCGACCTCGGGAACCGCTCGGTCGGCGTCCACCCAGTGCCACGCCTGCGCGACGACCACCAGGCCGAACGCGTCGTCCGGCAAGGGAATGCGCTCGGCGGCGCCCCCGCGCGCATCCACGTCGGGGAGACGCTCCTGGAGCACGCGCAGCATCTCGGGCGACGGGTCCACGGCGGCGACCTCGAGTCCGCGCTCGACGAGCGATGCCGTGAGCTTGCCCGTCCCTGCGCCGAGGTCGAGCACCGGCCCCTCCACCCCGTCGAGGAGCCATCTGACCGCCTCCGCCGGGTACGTCGGCCGGGCCGCGTCGTAGAGGTCGGCGGCGCGGTCGAACGAGGCGGAATGGAGGTCGCGCTGCTGACGGGATCGCATGCCGCCGATCGTACGCGTCGCGACCGATACACGCCCGGCCGCGCGGTTGAGGTGCACGTAGGTGCGCATTCACACGGCGTGTCGACCGCAACAACGTGCACCTCGCGGCGGGATGCGGCGGGATGCGGCGGCGCGCGGGCGGGATGCCGGGCGGCGTCGGTGGGCCGTGTCAGCATGACGACGTGACCCTGGACTTCACCGCCATCGACTTCGAGACCGCCAACTCCTCCGCCGCATCGGCCTGTTCGGTCGGACTCGTCAAGGTCAGAGACGGCAAGGTGGTCGACCGGGCGGGATGGTTCATCCGGCCGCCGCTGGGGCACGACGTCTTCCAGGAGTGGAATGTGCGCATCCACGGCATCCGGCCCGAGGATGTGGCCGACGCGGCGGGCTGGGTCGACCAGCTGGCCGATCTGGTCGAGTTCGCGGAGGACGACCACCTCGTCGCCCACAACGCGGGCTTCGACATGGGTGTGATCCGGGCCGCATGCGCGGCGACCTTCGTGGCCTGCCCCGAGTACAGCTACCTGTGCAGCCTGCAGGTGGCGCGCAAGACGTACCACCTGGAGTCGTACCGTCTGCCCGTCGCGGCGATGGCGGCCGGGTTCGAGGACTTCGCGCACCACGACGCGTTGGCGGACGCCGAGGCGTGCGCGGCCATCATGATCCACGCCGCCCGGCGGCACGACGCGGCCACGATCGCCGACCTCGCCGAGCTGACCGGCGCGCGGCTCGGACGCATCGGCGTTCCCATCGCCGCCTGATCGAGGCGTGACATGTGCGGCGATCCGCCGCGGATTGGAGCGATTCCGCGCGTCTCGGCGGGGCGGGATCGGACTCGCGGGCCGCGGAAGCGGCAGTGTCGGCGGCTGCTGACACACTGAGGGCATGGACATCCTCGCCCTGCTCCTCGGCCTCCTGATCGGCCTCGTCGTCGGCGCCATCGGCGCGGGCGTCGCCGTCCTGCGCCTCCTGCGTTCGCGGACGTCGGCCGAGCCCGCCGCGCCGGTCGTCGACCCGGTCGTGCTCGCTGCACAGCACCAGGCCGAGCTCGCCGAGCTGCGGGCGGCCGAGACGGCGGTGCAGTCGGAGATCCGGGCCGATCTCGCCGCTGCCCACAGCCGGGTGGATGCGCTGCAGGATCAGCTGCGCGCCGCCCAGGAGCAGTACCGCGAGACGGTGGAGCAGCATCGCGCCGAGGCGGAGGCCCGCGCCGAGCGCGAGCGCGCCGAGAGCAAGGTGCTGCAGGCCCTCGCGCCGGTGCGCGAGAGCCTGACGGACATGCAGCGCAAGGTCATCGAGCTCGAGACCCAGCGCAACCAGCAACACGGGCAGCTCGCCCAGCAGCTGCGGTCGGCGGCGGAGTCGGAGGAGCGGCTGCGCAGCACGGCGGAGGCCCTCGCGTCGGCCCTCCGCTCCAACAGCACCCGCGGTGTCTGGGGCGAGACCCAGCTGCGGAGCGTCGTGGAGGCCGCGGGTCTCATCGAGCGCGTCGACTTCGACGTGCAGTCGAGCATCCACTCGGAGTCCGGCGCAGGCCGCCCCGACATGATCGTGCGTCTCCCCGGCGGCAAGAGCATCGCGCTCGACGCCAAGGTGCCCTTCAACGCGTACCTCGAGGCCAGCCAGATCCCGGCGACGGCGACCGGTTCGGAGGCCGCACAGCGGGAGGCGCTGCTCAAGCAGCACGTCAAGGCCGTCCGCGACCACATCACGGCTCTGGGCAGCAAGGCGTACTGGACCGGTCTCGAGTCCTCCCCCGAGCTCGTCATCGCGTTCATCCCGAGCGAGTCGCTCGTGTCGTCGGCTCTCGAAGCCGATCCCTCCATCATGGAATTCGCCTTCGGCAAGCGGGTCGCGCTCGCGTCGCCCGTGACCCTGTGGTCCGTACTCAAGACCGTGGCCTTCAGCTGGCAGCAGGATGTGCTGACGCAGGAGGCGAAGCAGCTGTTCGACCTGAGCCGGACGCTGTACAGCCGTCTCTCCACCACGGCCGGTCACATCGAGAAGCTGGGCCGGTCGCTGGAGCGCACGGTCAAGGACTACAACGGCTTCGTCGGGTCGTTCGAGCGCCAGGTCTTCCCCGCGGCCCGCAAGCTCAACGCGCTCGACGAGTCGAAGGTCATCGGCGTGATCGAGGGCATCGAGGAGGCGCCGCGCGAGCTGACGGCGTTCGAACTCGTCAGCGAGCTGGAGCCCCGCGACATGCACGGGATCGACAAGCTGGCCATCGAAGAGCAGGAGCGCGCCCACGCCCTCGAGGCGGAGCGCGACACCGGCGCAGCCTAACCCGCGCGCCGGACCTCAGAGCTGGTCGGGCTCCAGCCACTTCTCCGCGAGGTGGTCCGCCACCACGCGACGGGCGGTGCCCGACTTCGACCGGAGCACGATCGACTCCGTCCGGATGATCGGTCCCTTGCGGCGCACGCCCTCCACCAGGCCGCCGTCGGTCACACCGGTCGCGACGAAGAACGTGTTGTCGCCCTGCACCAGGTCGTCCGCGCTCAGAATGGTGTCCATCTTCAGTCCCGCGGCGATGCCCTTCGCCCGCTCCTCGTCGTCGCTCGGGGCCAGCATGCCCTGCATGAACCCGCCGAGGGCCTTGATCGCCGCCGCCGTGATCACGCCCTCCGGGCTGCCGCCGATGCCGACGCACATGTCGATCCGCGACTCGTAACGCGCCGCGTTGATGCCACCCGCGACATCGCCGTCGAGCAGCAGCCGCGTCCCGGCTCCCGCCGCCCGGATCTCCTCGATCAGGCCCTCATGCCGCGGCCGGTCGAGCACCGCCACCCGAACCTCCGTGACCGGCTTGCCCAGCGCCTTCGCCAGCGCCCGGATGTTCTCACCGATCGACTGCGAGAGGTCCACGACACCGTGGCCGGCCGGACCGGTCACGATCTTGTTCATCCGGAACACGCTCGACGCGTCCAGCATCGATCCCCGGTCGGACACCGCGATGACCGACAGCGCGTTCTGCCGCCCGGCCGCCGTCAGCGAGGTGCCGTCGATCGGGTCGACCGCGATATCCACCGCGGGCCCGCGTCCGTTTCCGACGTGCTCGCCGTTGAACAGCATCGGCGCGTTGTCCTTCTCGCCCTCGCCGATCACGATGACGCCGTCGAAGTTGACCGTCCCGAGGAACTTGCGCATCGCATCCACCGCCGCACCGTCGGCCGCGTTCTTGTCGCCGCGCCCGATCCACGGCGTCGCCCGGATCGCCGCCGCCTCCGTCGCCCGCACCAGCTCCATCGCCAGGTTCCTGTCCGGGTGCTGGAAGTGCGTGGCGGTGTCGGTCATGCTCATGGTGGGTCCTCCCGGACGGATTCGGAACGTCGTCGTCGATACCGGAGCGGGATGCCCGCCGCCGGACGCTGCCAGTGTATCGACCGCCCCCTGCCGCGTCAGGGGGTCCGCACGGATGTGCACCCGCGCGGAGCCCGGGCGTCCGCGAGACGAGCCCCCGGGCGCACCGGGGCGCCTCGGTATGATGAGGGCGTTCGACACCCCGATCCTCAAGGAGCCGCAATGCCCATCGCCACGCCGGACCAGTACGCAGAGATGCTCGACAAAGCGAAGGCCGGCGGCTTCGCCTACCCGGCGTTCAACGTGTCGTCGTCGCAGACGATCAACGCCGTGCTGCAGGGTCTCACCGAGGCGGGGAGCGACGGGATCATCCAGGTCACCACCGGCGGTGCGGACTACTTCGCGGGCCAGACCGTCAAGGCCAGGGCGACCGGCGCGCTCGCGTTCGCCCGCTTCGCCACCGAGGTCGCCAAGAACTACCCCATCACGGTCGCGCTGCACACCGACCACTGCCCGAAGAACGCCCTCGACGACTTCGTGCTGCCCCTCATCGCCGCCTCCGAGGAGGAGGTGAAGGCGGGCCGCAACCCGATCTTCCAGTCGCACATGTGGGACGGCTCGGCGGTCCCGCTCGACGAGAACCTCGAGATCGCGCAGGAGATGCTCAAGCGCACCAAGGCCATCAACGCCATCCTTGAGGTCGAGATCGGCGTCGTCGGCGGCGAGGAGGACGGCGTCCGTCACGAAGGCTCCAACGAGGCCCTCTACACGACCCTCGCGGACGCGGAGAAGGCGGTCGACGCGCTCGGCCTCGGCGAGAACGGCCGCTACATGGCCGCACTGACGTTCGGCAACGTCCACGGCGTCTACAAGCCCGGCAACGTCAAGCTGCGCCCGGAGCTGCTCAAGGAGATCCAGGACGGCCTGGCCGCCAAGTACGGCCACGGCCCGAAGCCGCTCGACCTCGTCTTCCACGGCGGATCGGGCTCGACCGACGAGGAGATCGCCGAGGCGGTCCGCAACGGCGTCGTCAAGATGAACATCGACACCGACACGCAGTACGCGTTCACGCGCTCGGTCGCCGGCTACATGTTCGAGAACTACGACGGCGTGCTCAAGATCGACGGCGAGGTCGGCAACAAGAAGGCGTACGACCCGCGCGCCTGGGGCAAGGTCGCCGAGACCGGGATGGCCGCGCGCGTCGTCGAGGCGACGCAGCAGCTCGGCTCGGCCGGCCACTCCGGCAAGTAGCACTCACGGGCGGCGGTCGCGTCACGCGCCGCCGCCCGCACCACGCGAGCCACGGGCTCCAGCAAGGGAGGCGGCCACGATGGCCGAGCAGGAACCGCAGCCGGACGACCGGCCGCGCCCGCAGTACGGGGAGCTCGCGCCTCCCGGCTGGGTGTGGCGTCCGCCCGCGGATGCCGACCGTCTCGACACCTCGCGCCCGCTGGAGCGGGAGGACGACGTTCCGCCCGTGCCGGCGACCCCGGTCCTCGGGCCGCGTCCACCGGCCCCCGGTGCTCCGCCGGCGAACGTGGACGGCCGGCCGGCGCCCACCTGGAACCTCACGCTGACGGTCCTGCTCGGCGTCTTCGGCTTCTTCGGGATGACGTACTCGATCGCGACGCTGCAGGCGATCCCCGCATCCATGCAACTGCTGCACAGCACGAACGGGCTCGGCGAATACGTGCCCGTGCCGCTGGTCGGCACGCTCGTGCTCATCGGCTCGATCGTGATCGCGGTCATCTGGGCGGTGTCGGCCGGATTCGCCGCCTGGCTGCTGGTGAAGCGCCGCCTGGCGTTCTGGGTGCCGCTCGTCGCGGGGATCGTCGCCATGCTCGCGCTGATCATCTTCGCGGGGGCCATCCTCGCGACGGACCCGGTGCTGCTCGGGTTCTACGGGGGCGTCACGCCGCCGTCGGCTCCGGTGCAGACGCCGTAGCGCGCCGGCTCAGCGCCCGCGATCGCTCAGCGCCCGCGACCACCAAGCGCCCGCGCATCCTGCTTGCCCGTGATGTCCTTGCGGAGCTCCTTCGGCAGCGAGAACATGAGGTCCTCCTCCGCCGTCTTGACCTCCTCGATGTCCTGGTAGCCGGCACCGGCGAGGTCGTCGAGCACCTCCTGCACCAGGACCTCGGGAACGGATGCGCCGCTCGTCACACCGACGGAGGAGACGCCGTCCAGCCACTCCTGCTTGATCTCGCTGGCGTAGTCGACGCGGTAGGCGGCCTTCGCGCCGTACTCCAGCGCGACCTCCACCAGGCGAACCGAGTTGGACGAATTGGCGGAGCCGACGACGATGACGAGGTCGGCCTGCTCGGCGACCTTCTTGATGGCGACCTGCCGGTTCTGGGTCGCGTAGCAGATGTCGTCGCTCGGCGGGTCCTGCAGGTTCGGGAAGCGCTCACGGAGGCGACGGACCGTCTCCATCGTCTCGTCGACAGAGAGCGTGGTCTGCGACAGCCAGACGACCTTGTCCGGGTCTTTCACGACGATCGAGTCGACGTCGTCCGGTCCGTTGACCAGGGCCACGTGGTCCGGAGCCTCGCCCGCGGTGCCCTCGACCTCTTCGTGACCGGCGTGGCCGATCAGCAGGATCTGGAAGTCGTCGCGCGAGAAGCGCACGGCCTCGCGGTGCACCTTGGTCACGAGCGGGCAGGTCGCGTCGATGGCGCGGAGCCCGCGCTCGGCTGCGGCGTTCACGACGGCCGGGGACACCCCGTGCGCCGAGAACACGACGTGCGCGCCCGACGGCACCTCGTCGACTTCGTCCACGAAGATGGCGCCCTGCTGCTCCAGCTCGGACACGACGTGCACGTTGTGGACGATCTGTTTGCGCACGTAGACGGGGGCACCGTACAGGTCGAGCGCCTTCTCGACGGCGACCACGGCGCGGTCGACACCGGCGCAGTAGCCGCGGGGCGCGGCCAGCAGCACCCGCTTATGTCCGACGACCGGGTTATCCTGAAGCCGTCGCCTGGCGCCGGGAATGCGCGGCATCGGGAGGCTGATGGTTGCGTCGCTCACCCCTCGATCCTACGTGAGCGCGCTGAGCACGGAATGGGAGACGGCGGTGAGCCAGACGACCACGGTCGCAATGCAGGCGGCACCGCCGACCGTCGACGCACCGTGGCCGGTCGCGCTGCTCAACAGCAAGATCAAGGGATGGATCGACCGGCTGGGCACCGCCTGGGTCGAGGGCGAGATCACCCAGTGGGGCATCTCGGGCGGAAACGTCTACGGAAAGCTCAAAGACCTCAACGAGGACGCCACGATCAGCTTCACGATCTGGTCGTCGGTGAAGGCGCGCATCCCGGCCGACCTCAAGCAGGGTGACCGTGTGGTGGCCGCCATCAAGCCCAACTTCTGGGTCAAGGGCGGCACGCTCACCATGCAGGTCTACGACATGAAGCACGTCGGCCTCGGCGACCTGCTCGAGCGGCTGGAGCGGCTGCGTCAGCAGCTCGCCGCCGAGGGCCTGTTCGCGGTCGAGCGCAAGAAGCGCCTGCCGTTCCTCCCCCACACCATCGGTCTGGTGACCGGCAAAGACTCCGACGCCGAGAAGGATGTGCTCCGCAACGCGCAGCTGCGCTGGCCGCAGGTGCGCTTCCGGGTCGTGCACGCATCCGTCCAGGGCGAGCGCACCGTGACGGAGGTCGTCTCGGCCATCCGCACATTGGATGCCGACCCCGAGGTCGAGGTCATCATCGTCGCGCGCGGCGGCGGCGACTTCCAGAATCTCCTCGGCTTCAGCGACGAGCGGCTGGTGCGGGCGGCCGCGGCCGCGCTCACGCCCATCGTCAGCGCCATCGGGCACGAGGCCGACCGGCCGCTGCTCGACGAGGTCGCCGATCTGCGCGCATCCACCCCGACGGATGCCGCGAAGCGCGTGGTGCCGGACGTCGCCGAGGAGCTCGCGCGCGTCCAGCAGGCGCGCGCCCGGATGGGTGTGCGCGTCACGCAGCGGATCGCGCACGAGATCGACCGGATCGGGCACCTGCGCACGCGACCCGTGCTCGCCTCCCCCTCGTGGATCGTCGACGCGCGGGCCGAAGAGCTCACCCGCTACGTCGCCCGTGGCACCGAGCTCGTCGGCCGCTGCGTCGAGCGCGAGACCACGCGCGTCGCGGAGCTGCGCGGCCAGCTCCGTGCGCTGTCCCCGCAGGGGACGCTCGACCGCGGCTACGCGATCGTGCAGACGTCCGCCGGTCACGTCGTCACCGAACCGGCCGAGGCAGGGGTCGGCACCGAACTGCGGGTCACCGTGTCGGGCGGTTCCTTCGCCGCCACGGCCGGCGACGAGCTCCCGTCGCCCGCGGGTCACGGCACGTCGGCCGGAGCCGATGGATCGTCGGCTCCAGCGGACCCTCAGCGGGACAAATAGAATGGACGTCATGCCCAGTTCCGAGACCGCCCCCGCGGGCGACCCGCTCAGCGCGCTCAGCTACGAAGAGGCGCGCGACGAGCTGATCCGCGTGGTCGGAGAGCTCGAGCAGGGGTCGGCGACGCTCGAAGAGTCGATCGCCCTGTGGGAGCGCGGCGAGGCTCTCGCCCGTCACTGCGAGGAGTGGCTGATCGGCGCGAAGGCGCGACTCGATGCGGCGCGGTCGGGCGCAGGAGCCGCTTCGCAGTCGTCAGAAGCCCCACAGTCCTCAGAAGTCATGGGCGGATGAGCCCCCGCACCAGCAAGCCGCCCGCGGTCGTCGCCGAACTCGGCCGTCCGGAGACGCCGGAGGAGACGGCCGCCCGCAAGGCGCAGAACTCGGCGAACCACCGCAATCGCCAGACGATCAACAACCTGATCTACTCGCTGATCGCGACGCTGGCGCTGGTCGCCGTGATCGTGCTTGTCGTGCCGCGCGGCAACCCGACGGCGACGAAGCCGCCGGTCGACTACGCGTCCGTCGCGCAGGAGGCGCAGGGCAGCGAGCCGGACCGCCTGCTCGTGCCGAAACTCCCCTCGACCTGGAAGTCGAACAACGCCGAGCTGCGCACCAAGACCGCCGATGGCGTCGACTCCTGGTACATCGGGCTGATCACGCCCAAGGAGCAGTTCATCGGCGTCACGCAGGGATTCGGCGCGAACGACAGCTGGGTGTCCGATCAGGTCGCCAAGTCTCGGATCGCGGGTACCCGCGAGATCGACGGCGTGACCTGGGACGTCTACGACAATCGTGCAGCGGGGTCGGGCAACGGGAACGTCGAGTACGCCCTGGTGACCCACGCCGGGGACAGCTCCATCATCGTGTTCGGCACCGCGATCGACGCCGAGTTCCGCACGGTGGCGTCGTCGCTGGCCGATCAGATCCACTCACTCGGAGGAGAACGATAACCGTGCCCACCACGCGCCCCGGAAAGATCTGGAACGCCATGCTCGAGGGCAACGCCCGCTTCGTCGCGGGCGAGCCGCAGCATCCCCATCAGGATGTGACCCGCCGCGAGGTCGTCGCCGGCGGCCAGGAGCCGGTGGCCGCCATCTTCGGGTGCGCCGATTCCCGTCTCGCTGCCGAGATCATCTTCGACCTCGGGCTGGGCGACGCCTTCGTGGTGCGCAATGCCGGGCAGGTCGTCTCCGACTCGGTCGTCGGGTCGCTGGAGTACGCGGTGGCGGTGCTCAACGTCCCGCTCATCCTGGTGCTCGGCCACGACAGCTGCGGCGCGGTGGCGTCGGCCATCGCCTCCCAGGCCGCGGACGCGGATCCGCTCCCGCCGCACATCGCCGACCTGATCGCGCCGATCGTCCCGGCCGTGCACCGCGTCGCCGGACCGGGTGCGGTCGAGCCGTCCGCGGTCGACGCCTCGGCCGTGGGCCGCGAGCACCTGCGCGACACCGTCTCCGAGCTGCTCGCGCAGTCGGAGATCATCTCTTCCGCGGTCGCCGAGAACACCCTCGCGATCGTGGGCGCCAACTACCGGCTCGCGGAGGGCCGGGTCGTCCCCGACGTCGTCGTCGGCATGCGCGACTGACACCAGCTCCCGCCAACAGAAAGGAAATACACACCGTGGTGGACACCCAGGCGGACGCCGAGTACCGCATCGAACACGACACGATGGGCGAGGTGCGCGTCCCGAAGGACGCCCTGTACAGCGCGCAGACGCAGCGCGCGGTCGAGAACTTCCCCATCTCGGGCGACGTGCTCGAGCCGGCCCAGATCGCCGCACTGGCACGCATCAAGAAGTCGGCCGCCCTCGCGAACGCCCGCCTCGGCGTGCTCGACCAGGAGATCGCCGACGCGATCGCCGCGGCCGCAGACGAGGTGGCCTCCGGCGCGCACAACGCCGAGTTCCCGATCGACGTGTACCAGACGGGCTCCGGCACGTCCTCGAACATGAACATGAACGAGGTGCTGGCGACCCTCGCGTCGCGTCGCCTCGGCCGTCCGGTGCACCCGAACGACCACGTGAACGCCTCCCAGTCGTCGAACGACGTCTTCCCGACCTCGGTGCACATCGCCGTGACCGGCGCGCTCATCGACGAGCTCATCCCGGCCCTCGATCACCTCGCGGTCTCGCTGGAGGCCAAGGCGGAGCTGTGGGCGGAGGCCGTGAAGAGCGGCCGCACGCACCTCATGGATGCGACCCCGGTCACCCTGGGCCAGGAGTTCGGCGGCTACGCCGCGCAGATCCGCTACGGCATCGAGCGCATCCGCGCCGCCCTCCCCCGCGTCGCCGAGGTCCCGCTCGGCGGCACCGCGGTCGGAACCGGAATCAACACGCCGCTCGGCTTCCCGCAGCTCGTCATCGAGCTGCTGACGGACGAGACCGAGCTGCCGATCACGGAGGCGCGCAACCACTTCGAGGCGCAGGCCAACCGCGACGCGCTCGTGGAGGCGTCCGGCGCCCTCCGCACGATCGCCGTCTCGCTGACCAAGATCGCGAACGACCTCCGCTGGATGGGCTCCGGCCCGAACACGGGCCTCGGCGAGCTGCACATCCCGGACCTCCAGCCCGGATCCTCGATCATGCCCGGCAAGGTCAACCCGGTCATCCCGGAGGCCGTGCTCATGGTGGCGTCGCGGGTCGTCGGCAACGACGCGACGATCGCCTGGAGCGGGGCGTCGGGCCTGTTCGAGCTGAACGTCGCCATCCCGGTCATGGGGACCGCGCTGCTGGAGTCGATCCGGCTGCTCACGCAGGCCAGCCGCGTGCTCGCCGACAAGACGATCGACGGCCTCGAGGCCAACCTCGACCGTGCCCGCGCTTTCGCCGAGTCGAGCCCCTCGATCGTGACCCCGCTCAACCGGGTGATCGGCTACGAGGCCGCCGCGAAGGTCGCCAAGCACGCCGTCGCCAAGGGCATCACCGTGCGCGAGGCCGTCATCGACCTCGGCTTCGTCGAGCGCGGCGAGGTCACCCTCGACCAGCTGGACGCGGCCCTCGACGTCCTCTCCATGACCCACCCCGGCTGAGGTCTCCCACCCCCGTCGACTACGCAAAAACTGCACGCAGAATCCCCACTCTGCGTGCAGTTTTTGCGTACTCGATGGGGGGCGGAACTAGGGTCGAGGGGTGTTGTCGTACGGGGATGCGCTGCCGGGGAGGCCGCGCCGGGTGGTGGTCGCGGGCGTGTCCGGCAGCGGCAAGACGACGCTCGCCGGGCGCATCGCACAGCTGACCGGCGGACCGCACACCGAGATCGACGGACTCCGACACGGGCCAGGATGGGAGCCGCGGCCGGAGTTCGTGGATGACGTCCGCACCTTCACCGCGGCCGACTCGTGGACGACCGAGTGGCAGTACTCCGCGGTCCGCGACCTGCTGGCCGAACGCGCCGACCTCCTCGTCTGGCTCGACCTGCCGTTTGCCCGGGTGACCCTGCCGCGGGTCGTCCGCCGGACGCTGCACCGCCGCATCCACCGCACGGAGCTCTGGAACGGGAACCGCGAGCCGCGGCTCCGCACGATCTTCCGCGACCCGGAGCACATCATCCGCTGGTCGATCTCGTCCCGCAACACGTACGCGGAGCGCGTCCCAGTCGCCGAGCGCGCACACCCGCGCCTCGTCGTCGTGCGCCTCCGTTCGACGCGCGAGGTCGAACACTGGCTCGCCGGCCCGCTTCAAGCCGCCACCGCAGCCAACAGCTCCTGAGTTTTTCGCGCGACACGCCGCCTTTCGCGCGAAAAACTCAGGAGCGGATTGCGTGGGTCGGTCAGAACAGACGGCGCGCGGCGTCGAGGGCTCCCGGTGCGTCGTCGGTGAGCGGGAGGAACGACGCGCACTGCCAGCGCTGGGTCGTCGCGGCCTGCGGACTGGTCACCTCGGACCAGGGCGGATAGACCCGGAACCCGCGCTTGCCGCCCGCGCCGTCGACTGCCACCACGCCGCGCGAGGCGAGGACCTCGCTCGGGAACACGAACGCCCCGAAGCCGCTCCCGGGCGACGACCACGAGCCGCCGCTGATCGCCCGTGTCGAACGGCTCGGAACCGCCGTCGGCCGCACGGCGCCAGACGGCGACGAACAGCCCGGTCTTGCGGGGCGTCACCCGCGCCACCCGGAACCGAACGAGACCGTCCGGGGTGTCGCACACGGCCGCGTCGTACCCGCCGTTCTCGCCCTCCGGCCGGAGCGCACCGTGCGGAACGCCCAGAGCATCCATCACTCCCAGCACCCGCTGGATGTCGGCAGCAGTCATGCGCCCTCCCCCGTCACCATGGAGACGAGGGAGGGCGGCGATGTATGACGCGCGATGGGCTACGCGAGCTCGTTGGCCTCCAGCATCTCGGTGACGAGGGCCGCGATCGCGGAGCGCTCCGAGCGGCTCAGCGTGACGTGCGCGAACAGCGGGTGGCCCTTGAGGGTCTCGATCACGCTGGCGACGCCGTCGTGCCGGCCGACGCGGAGGTTGTCGCGCTGCGCGACATCGTGAGTGAGCACGACGCGCGAGTTCTGGCCGATCCGGCTGAGCACCGTGAGCAGCACGTTGCGCTCCAGCGACTGCGCCTCGTCGACGATCACGAACGCGTCGTGCAGCGACCGGCCGCGGATGTGCGTGAGCGGCAGGACCTCGAGGATGCCGCGGTCGAGCACCTCGTCCAGCACGTTCTGCGACACCAGCGCGCCGAGCGTGTCGAAGACCGCCTGACCCCACGGGTTCATCTTCTCGCCCGCGTCGCCGGGCAGGTAGCCGAGTTCCTGGCCACCGACCGCGTACAGCGGGCGGAACACCATGATCTTCTTGTGCTGGCGCCGCTCCAGCACGGCTTCGAGGCCGGCGCAGAGCGCGAGCGCCGACTTGCCGGTGCCCGCGCGACCGCCGAGCGAGAGGATGCCGATCTCCGGGTCGAGCAGCAGGTCGATCGCGAGCCGCTGCTCCGCCGAGCGCCCGTGCAGCCCGAAGACGTCGCGGTCGCCGCGGACCAGCTTCACCTCGCCCTCGGCGACGACGCGGCCCAGGGCCGAGCCGCGGTCCGAGTGGATGACGAGGCCGGTGTTGACGGGGAAGTCCGCGGCCAGCTCGGTGCGCATCCACTCGTCTTCGTACAGCGCGGCCATCTGGTCGCTGCCGAGCGAGATGTCGGCGAGCCCGGTCCAGCCGGAGTCGACGACCTGCTCGTGCCGGTACTCCTCCGCGGCGAGGCCGATCGAGGCCGCCTTCACGCGCAGCGGGAGGTCTTTCGAGACGACGGTGACGTCGAGCCCGTCGTTGGACAGGTTGAGGGCGACCGCGAGGATGCGCGAGTCGTTGTCGCCGAGCTGCATGCCGCTCGGCAGGACGGACATGTTCGAGTGGTTGAGCTCCACCCGCAGCGAGCCGCCGTCACCGACGGGGATCGGGAAGTCGAGCCGTTCGTGCTCGACCCGGAGGTCGTCGAGGTTGCGCAGCGCCTGCCGCGCGAAGTACCCCAGCTCGGGGTCGTTGCGCTTGCCCTCGAGCTCGCTGACGACGACGACGGGGATGACGACAGCATGTTCCGCGAAACGGAAGATGGCCTTCGGATCGGAGAGGAGGACGGACGTGTCGAGCACATACGTGCGCTCTTTCGTCTTCGCCGCTCCCGCTGCCTCGCCGTTCGACCGGGTTGCTGCCTGTCGGGTTGCTGATTCCGCCACGACCACTCCCACCCCGCCGCTCCCTCGGGAGCCGGCGGATCTCACTGACGAGACGGCCGCTTGGTTTCGAGACGAACTTTTGTGGCCGTCTCGATCGGGCGCGGTGCCCGATGGGTTGAACCTACGCCCGGGCACCGACATCGGTTCGACCGCGCCGCCGCGTGTCGTGTTACGACGACGTGAACAATCGCCCCCACTTCGGGGAGGGCCCCGAGGCGGGTCAGGCGACCGGATGAGGGGATGCCCGTGAACCGCGGATCAGGCCGCCGACGCGTACGACGTGAAGGCCGCCCGCAGCATGTCGAGCGTCTCCTCCGTCGTCCCCGCGTGCACGCTGATGCGCGCGTTCGTCGCACGCACCGAGGCCGTCACGCCGTGGTTGTGGAGGGACGCGCCGAGCACGGTCAGCTGCTCCGGCAGCGGCTCCAGCACGATCATCCCGGCGCGCTCGGCGGGGCTCCGCGAGGAGCTGACCGGCACGGCGAACTCGTCGGCGAGCTGCAGCACGCGCTCGACGTTGTCGGAGATGGCCGCGGAGATCGCGCTCACGCCGACCGCGTCGACCTCTTCGAGCGCCGCCGCGAAGCGCGCCTCCGCGACGAGGTCCGGGTTGGAGATCGAGAAGGCGCCGGCGCCCCGCACCGGCTCGAGCACCGCGTCCCACGGCTGCTGCGGCCCGGAGCCGGTCCAGCCGCTGAAGACGGGCGTCAGGTGGTCGATCGCGCGCTCGCTGAGCGCGAGGAATCCCGTGCCCCAGCCCGCGCGCATCCACTTCTGACCGCCCGACACGACGACGTCGGCGACCTCCCACGGGGCGTCGACGACACCGAAGCCCTGGATCGCGTCCACGATGAGCAGGCGGTCGCCGATCACCTGACGGATGCCGTCGATGTCGGCGAGGTAGCCGGTGCGCGAGTCGACGAGGCTCACCATGACGGCCGAGGTGCTGTCGGTCAGTTGCTCGCGGATGCGCGACGGCGTCACACGGCCGCCGTCGGTCTCCAGCCAGGTCGGCGTGATGACGCGCAGGGCCCGGGCCGCGCGCTCGGCGGCGTAGGTGAGGGACGGGAACTCGGACAGCGACAGCAGCACGTCGCCGCCGGTCAGCCCGAAGGTGGCGTGCAGCAGGCCGCTCGACGCGTTCGGCTGGAAGCTGACCTGGTCGGCTGGGAACCCGGTGAGGGCGCTGACGCCGTCGCGCACGCGCTCGTCCTCCGTGCGCATCCGCTCGATGGTGCCGTAGCGCGCCTTGGAGAGGATCTCGTACTGCCCGATCGCCTCCGCACGCACGGTCGCGGACAGCGGTCCGACCCGTCCGTAGTCCAGATATCCGGGCTCTTCGCCGAACCCGCGGGCGTACTCCTCGACCGTCGTCACCCTCCGATTCTGGCCGAACCCGACCGGCCTCCGGAAATCGGCGACGAAACGAACGCGCCCGCTCAGCCGCCGAAGCGGCGGTGCCGCCGCGAGTAGTCGCGGACGGCGCGCAGGAAGTCGACCTCGCGCAGGTCCGGCCCCAGCGCCTCCACGAAGTAGAACTCGCTGTGGGCGCTCTGCCAGAGCATGAAGTCGCTGAGGCGCTGCTCCCCCGATGTGCGGATGACGAGGTCGGGATCGGGCTGGCCGCCGGTGTAGAGGTGCTCGCCGATGAGGTCGGGGGTCAGGAGGTCCGCGAGGGTCTCCAGGCTGCCGCCCTCGGCGTGGTGCGCGGCCACGATGCTGCGCATGGCGTCGGTGATCTCCTTGCGGCCGCCGTAGCCGACCGCGAGGTTGATATGCATCCCGGTGTTGGCGGCGGTGCGCTTCTCCGCATCCGCCAGCGCCTCCAGCAGGCGGGGCGGGAGGCCCGTGGCCGAGCCCACGTGCTTGACCCGCCAGTCGCGGTAGTGGGACAGGTCGTCGGCCAGCTGGGCGATGATGTCGATCAGGTCGCCGAGCTCGCCGCTCTCGCGGTTGGTGAGATTGTCGGACGACAGCAGATACAGCGTGACGACCTGGATGCCGAGCTCGTCGCACCACTCCAGGAACTCGCGCATCTTCGCCGCACCGGCCCGGTGGCCGTGCGCGACGGTGGTCAGCCCGGCCTGCCGGGCCCACCGCCGGTTGCCATCGATGATCATGGCGACGTGCTTCGGCAGCGACTCGCGATTGAGGTCGCGGCGAAGACGCTTCTGGTAGAGCCCGTACAGCAGCCCGCTACCCTCCCGCCGGCCCATCCCCGGCGTTCCGCGTCTGCTCACGCTGCTACGTTAGCGCGGCCGACGGTGCCCGGCTCACAGCATCCGGCCACCCGTCCTCCCCTACTCTTGGTCTATGTCGCCCCGAGAGAGTCAGAACCCCGGTACGACCGACGACCGCGAAGCCGATGAAGACGTTGCCGAGCTCCTCGCGGAGCCGACGACCGACCTGAGCAGCTCGGATGCGGCCGTTCAGGCGGACGAGCGCGAGGCGCGCGACGGCGGACCGGAGCTGCCGAACATCCCGCTGCTGGATGCCTCCCCTGCCTTCCCCGGCGAGGTCAAGCCGACCTGGCGTGGCTGGATCCACGCCGCGACCTTCCCGGTCACCATCGTGGCGGGCATCGTGCTGATCTCCCTTGCGCACGGCGCTCCGGCCAAGTGGGCGTCCGCGGTGTTCATGCTCACCTCGATGCTGCTGTTCGGGAACTCCGCCCTGTACCACCGCTTCAACTGGCGGCCGCGCGCCAAGATCATCCTGAAGCGCATCGACCACGCGAACATCTTCCTGCTGATCGCGGGCACGTACACTCCGCTCGCCGTGCTGGCGCTGCCGCCGGAGAAGGGCATCCTGCTGCTCACCCTGGTGTGGGCCGGCGCCCTCATCGGCATCGGCTTCCGCGTCTTCTGGATCAGCGCCCCGCGCTGGCTGTACGTGCCGATCTACGTCGCACTCGGCTGGGCCGCGATGATGTACATCGTCGACCTCGTCGACGCCAACGTCGCGATGATGGTGCTCGTGCTCGTCGGCGGACTGATGTACACGGTGGGCGCGGTCATCTACGGCATGAAGCGCCCGAACCCGTTCCCCGGGCGCTTCGGGTTCCACGAGATCTTCCACACGCTGACGGTGCTGGCGTTCCTCTGTCACTGGACGGCGACGCTCCTGATCGCACTGCATCCCGCCTACAACGCCGGCTGAGACCTGCCGCGCTCGGGCGGCGCGGAGCGGCGGCGCGGGATCAGGTGGGCAGCGCCCGCCGCCCGGTCACCTGCTTCATGACCAGGGTCGAGGACAGCTTGCGGACGCCCGGAAGCGCTCCGAGCGGCCCGTCGAACAGCTCCTGGTACCCGGTGAGGTCGGCGGTCAGCACCCGCAGCATGTAGTCCGGGTTGCCGAACAGGCGCTCGGCCTGCACGATGTTCGGGATGGCCAGCACGCCCTCCTCGAAGGCTCCGACGGTCTCCGGGTCGGTCCGGTCGATGGTGACGAACACGATCGCCTCGAAGTCGAGCCCGACCGCCGCGGGAGAGACGACCGCGCGGTACTGCTCGATCACGCCGGCGCGCTCCAGTTCGCGCACCCGGCGGTGGCACGGCGACAGTGTCAGGCCGACGCGTGCGGCCAGGTCGGTGAGGCTGAGCCGGCCGTCCTCCTGCAGCGCAGCGAGGATCTCCCGATCGATGGCGTCCATGCAGCAGATTCTTCCACGAATGGATGCAGAAGGCACGAAAGTCGCAAGCACTTTCGGACGCTCACGCCATAGCTTTCCGGTAGACCGCAGAGCGCGGGCGGAGGGAGGACGGCGATGGATCCGGCACTGGTCTTCGGCTTCTGGGGAGTGGCCGCCCTCCTCGTCTGCACGCCCGGTGCCGACTGGGCGTACGCGGTGACGGCCGGGCTCGGCGGCCGGACCCTCCTGCCCTCGATCGGCGGCATCCTCTTCGGGTACCTCGTGGTCGTCATCGCGGTCGCGGTCGGCCTGGGAGCGCTCGTCGCCGCCAACCCGGTGCTGCTCGACGTGCTCACGGTGGGCGGCGCGCTGTACCTGCTCTGGCTCGGGATCAGCGGGCTGACGCGGTCGGCGACGCCGATCGCCGCGCAGACTGGCACGGCGACGGGCGGTTCGTCGTCGGTCGCGTCCTTCCTGCGGGGAGCCGGCGTCAGCGGCTTCAACCCGAAGGGTCTGCTGGTGCTGGTCGCGCTCGTGCCGCAGTTCACCACCGCGCACGGCGGGTGGGCACCGGCGGCTCAGATGCTGATGCTCGGCGGGCTGTTCGTGGCGACGTGCGCCGTCGTCTACCTGACCGTCGCCGTGCTCGCCCGGCGCCTGCTGGCGGCGCGCCCGCGCGGAACCGTGGTCATGGCGCGCGTGTCGGCGATCGCCATGACGCTGATCGGCGTCGCGCTGCTCGCCGAGCGGGTGGCGCAGGCGTTCTGACGAGCCCTACGGCCGGTCGGAGCCGTCGGAGCCGTCAGGCCCGCCGGAACCGTCGCCGCGGCGCTCCGCTTCTTCCGCATCCAGCTTCTCCGCGATCTCGGCGCGGTACCGCACGCGACGGATCCGGCGCACCATGTCGAGCACCAGCAGGACGACGACCACGGCCAGCAGGAACGTGACGACGAACCCGAGCACGCCCGGGGTGACCGAGTCGTCATCGGGCGTGCCGGACGGCGTGGGGGTCGGGGTGGCGGCCAGCCAGACGGAGGCGCGCAGCAGGGCGTCGGCGATCACGCACGCACCCCCGCGAAGAGGTCGGTCTCGGGCATCTCGGTCTCCACTTTCGAGTCGATGAGCTGGAACTCCTCCGTCGGCCAGGCGGCGCGCAGGATGTCGTTGGGCCAGAAGAAGAATGCGCTGTCGGGCGCGACCTGGCTGGCGTGGGAGCGCAGGGCGGCATCCCGCGTCTCCAGCACGTCGCCGACGGGGACGCGCGTCGTCGCGAGCGGCGGCTGGTCGTCCATCCAGGAACGCATCTGCCGGAGCTGGTCGAGGAGCGGCGACGACGGGTCCGCCGCGAGCAGGGCGTCGTGCACCGCGCGGATGCGCTCTCCGTTGAAGATGCGGTCGTAGTAGAGCTTCGACACCTGCCACGGCTCCCCGAGCTCCGGGAAGCGGTCGGGGTCGGCGGCGGCGCGGTACGCCTCGACGCCGACGACGTGCGCACGGATGTGGTCGGGATGCGGGTATCCGCCGTTCTCGTCGTACGTGACGAGCACGTGCGGGCGGAACGAGCGGATCAGCTTCACCAGCGGCGCGACGGAGGTCTCGAGCGGGATGGACGCGAACGAGTTGAGGGGGAGGGAGCCGTCCTCCCGCGCCATGCCGGAGTCGACGTAGCCGAGCCACCGGTGCTGGATGCCGAGCACGGCCTGGGCCGCCGCCATCTCCTTCCGGCGGAGTCCGGGCAGATCGCGGGCCGCCATCGCGAGAGCGTCGGCGGGGAGCCGCTCGTTGAGCACGTCGCCGCGCTCCCCTCCGGTGCAGCTGACGACCATGACCTCGTCGCCGCGACGGACGTACGACGCGTACGTCCCCGCGCCCTTGCTGGACTCGTCGTCCGGGTGGGCGTGCACGGCCATCAGCCTGCGGGCGGCAGCATTCACAGCTTTCTCTCCTAGTCTGGTCTCAGCCTACCGTCGCCCGACGGGGGGCTCCTGAGCGGAAGGCGGGGCTGGACGGCATGGCGGTGCACGCATGACGACGACCCACCGCGTCCCCACCCTCGACACCCGCTACGGCCGGACGCCTCAGCGCAAGCGGCGCGACCGGTGGCTGCTCATCTTCGGGGGGATCGCCGCGGTCGCCATCGCCACGGTCTGGGCGTTCTGGGCCGGCTGGGACAACGATCAGGCGAACCTCGAGACCACCGACACCGCCTACACGATCCCCGACGACAGCCATGTCGACATCTCGTTCTCGATCAACGCGCCCGTCGGGACCCCGGTGACGTGCGCCCTCCAGGCCCTCAACGAGGACTTCGCCATCGTCGGCTGGCGCATCGTCGAATACCCCGGTTCCGCGAGCCGGTTGACCGCCCACACCGAGTCGATCCGCACGATCATGAAGCCCAACACGGGTTTGATCAACACCTGCTGGCTGTCCTAGTATTGTGCGGATACGCCCCGGCCGTGGCCGGGGCGTCGACTTTAGCACCGGTACCGAACCGGACCATCAGCCGAGGCGGCATTCAGCCGCAGGCGCGAAGGAGTTCATCATGTCTCAGGAGTCTCAGGTCACGTTTCTGACCCAGGACGCGTACGACCGTCTCTCGGCCGAACTCGAGGAGCTCAGCGTCAACGGCCGTAACGAGATCGCGAAGCGCATCGAGGCGGCCCGCGAGGAGGGCGACCTCAAGGAGAACGGCGGCTACCACGCGGCCAAGGACGAGCAGGGCAAGATCGAGGCCCGCATCGTCCAGCTGACCAACCTGCTGCGGAGCGCCACCGTCGGCGCGGCGCCGGAGAGCCACGGCGTCGTCGAGCCGGGCACCGTCATCACCGCGACGATCGCGGGCGACGAGAGCGTGTTCCTCATCGGCAACCGCGAGATCGCGGCCGGCACCGATCTCCCCGTCTACAGCGAGCAGAGCCCGCTCGGCGCGGCCATCCTCGGCCTGAAGGTCGGCGACAAGACGGAGTACACGGCTCCGAACGGCCGTCAGATCGCCGTCGAGGTCACCAAGGTCGAGACCTACACCGGCCAGTAAGCCGCTCCCCCGCATCCACGCGAACAGCTCCTGAGTTTTTCCGCCGTTTCATCGCGAAACGGGCGAAAAACTCAGGAGCTGTTGGCGTGTGTGGGGGCTACTCGTCGTCGACGACGACGGGGTCGTATCCGGCGGCGCGGAGGGCGTCGATGACGTGCCGGCGGTGGTCGGTGCCGCGCGTCTCGACGCTGACGTTCAGCTCGACCTGGGTGATCTGCATCCCGCGCCCGTGCCGGGTGTGCAGCACCTCGACCACGTTCGCGTTGACGCCCGCGAGGATCTCAGCGATGCGCGCCAGCTGGCCGGGGCGGTCCGGGAGCATGATCGTCAGTTTGAGGTAGCGGTCGGAGGCGGCAAGACCCTGGCTGATCACGCGCTGCATGAGCAGGGGGTCGATGTTGCCACCGGAGAGGATGGCGACGGTCGTGCCGTCGGCGGTGACCGACCCGGCGAGGATGGCGGCGACGCCGGCCGCGCCCGCGGGCTCGACCACGAGCTTGGCACGCTCCAGGAGCACGACCATGGCGCGAGCGATGTCGTCCTCCGACACGGTGACGATCTCGTCCACCGCCTCGCGGATGATCTCGAAGTTGAGGGCGCCGGGCCGCCGCACGGCGATGCCGTCGGCGATCGTGCCGGTGAGGGAGATGTCGGTCGGCTCCCCCGCGGCGAGCGACGGCGGGTACGCGGCGGCGTTGGCCGCCTGCACGCCGACGATGCGGACGGTCCGACCCGTGATCGCCGCGCGCTGCTTGATCGCGCTGGCGACACCGGAGATGAGGCCGCCTCCGCCGATCGGCACGACGACGGTCGAGACGTCGGGGACGGCGTCGAGGATCTCGAGGCCGAGCGTCCCCTGGCCGGCGACCACGTCCGGGTGGTCGAACGGCGGGATGAGCACGGCGCCGGTCTCGGCGGCGAAGTCGGCGGCCGCCTGCAGCGTCTCGTCGACGATGCTGCCGCTGAGCACCACATCCGCCCCGTAGGCGCGTGTGGCCTGGAACTTCGGGATGGCGACACCGACCGGCATGAAGATCGTCGCGTGGATGCCGAGCTCGCGCGCGGCGAAGGCGACGCCCTGCGCGTGGTTGCCCGCGGAGGCGGCGACGACGCCGCGTGCGCGCTCCTCGGCGCTCAGCTTCGACATCCGGTTGTAGGCGCCGCGGATCTTGTAGGAGCCGGTGCGCTGCAGGTTCTCGCACTTGAGCAGCACCGGGGCGCCGAGGATCTCGGTCAGGAACCGCGAGCTCTCCATCGGCGTCGGCTGGGCGACGTGGGCGACGATGGCGCGCGCAGCCTCGAACTCGTCCAGGCTGGGGCCTGCGAACGGGGTGCGCGTGTGATCGGTCGCGGTTGCCACGCGCTCAGCCTAGCGGCGCTCGTATGCCGGCGACTGTATGCGTGCTCGTGCTACGACCGCGCGGGCGGGCGGCGCACCGGCCGCGGGACCGTCTCCCAGATCGCCCGCTCGGGTGGCGTGTAATCCGTGGGCGGCACATTCCGCCACACGCCGCTCGCGATGTAGTGCACCATCACGTTCAGCACGGCGACGAACGGCACGGCGAACAGGGCGCCGGGGATGCCGGCCAGCAGCGAACCGGCCGCGACGGCGAGCACCACGGCGAGCGGGTGCACCTTGACGGCGCTGCCCATGATGAGCGGCTGCAGGATGTGTCCCTCGATCTGCTGCACCAGCAGCACCACGCCGAGCATGATCAGCGCGAACACCCAGCCCTTGAAGACGAGCGCGATGAAGATCGCCAGCGCTCCGGTGACGACCGCACCGACGACCGGGATGAACGAGCCGAGGAACACCAGCACCGAGATCGGGATGACGAGCGGCAGCCCGAGGAAGAACGCCCCGAGGCCGATGCCGAGCGCGTCGATCGAGGCGACCAGCACCTGCACCTTCGCGAAGTTCTTGAGCGTGACCCAGCCGGCCTGTCCTGCCCCGTCGATCGCCGCGCGCGACCGCTTCGGGAAGACGCGGACGATCCATCCCCAGATGCTCTTGCCGTCGATGAGGATGAAGATGGTGCTGAACAGCACGAGCAGCGCGCCCGCGAAGACGTGGCCGAGGGTGGAGCCGACCGACAGCGCACCCGAGAGGAAGACCTGCCCGTCCTGCTGGATCGACTTCCCGATCGACGCGAACGCGTTGCTGATCTGGTCGGGGCTGAGTCCGAGCGGTCCGCTCGTCAGCCAGGCCTGCAGGTCGTTGAAGGACGCGACCGACTGCTTCTGCAGCTCCCCGCTCTGCCGCGTCACCTGCCAGATCGCCAGGTAGAGCAGCCCGCCCACGACGACGACCAGCGTGATCAGCACGACGACGATCGCCAGCCACTTCGGCCAGCGGTGCCGCACCAGGAAATCCTTGAACGGAACCAGCAGGCCCGCCAGCAGCACCGCGATGAGCACGGGGATGACGATGAGCTTCAGCTGGATGATCAGGAAGATGACGACGGCGAGGACCGCACCGATCACCAGGAGGCGCCACGACCACGCGCCGGCGATGCGCATCCCGCGCGGGACCGTCTCGTCGGCGGATTCGATCGGCTCGCCGAGCTCTCGGCGGCGGCGCTGGAACCAGGCGCGGGCCGGTGCGCGGTTGGCCTCGGGGCCGGCTCCGGGCGCAGTCGTGGGCGACGGGACGGGGCGGTCGATGTCGGACATGACCGTCAGTGTAGGCCGCGGCTCCGCTCGTTCGCCGAAACGGGGCCGCGGCTCCCGGCCCCTTGACAGCCGGGCGGATCCGGGGCCGGCCGGGGCCTTGGATCGGTGCCTCGGCTCAGGGGCGCCGGCTCACAGCTGCAGGATCAGCGGCGGATACTCGATGGCCGTGCGGTACCACTGCCAGGTGGCTCCCCCGGTCTGCTGGATGGAGGCATACGTCACCTGCGTCGGCGGCACGTGTTTGAGCCCGACGACGATGGCGACGTTCCCGTTCACGATCCGCGGGCCGAGCCCGGTGGGCATCGTGCCGCCCGCGTAGCCGCCGACCGTGAGGTTCACGCTGCCGTTCGCCGCGATGACGAAGGTGACGACGTAGTCGCCGACCGCCGTCGCCCCGTAGTCGCCCGGCGTGAAGTGCACCGAGACCCCCGGACCGCCGGACGGTGTCGGGCGGTACGTGAACGACGCGTACGGGGTGCCGGTCGTGTCCGTCTGCATGATGTCGGACGCGATGAGGGTCAGGTTGGTCCGCCCCTTCCCCACGGTGTGCGTGGGGCTGATGGTGTCGATGGGGCGGTACCAGGGAAAAGTGATGACATCGTGCACCGAGATGCGGTGCGCGATGTCCGTGAGGGACTGGGTCTTCTCGAACGTTGCGGGATCGATCTGCACAGCGACTTCTGCGTCCTCCCCCGCACGCCCACCCCGATTCGGAGTCTCGCTGGACATGCGCGGACTCTACTCCGCGGTCAGCGCGCCGGGACTGCCCCATTTCCGGCGTCCCGCGGCGCGACGGTGACCGGAGACCCGGTGAGCCCCACGGCGACCCGCTCGCCCGGTTCCGGCCGCTCGCGGGCGCCGTGCTGAAGCGACAGCTCGGTGCCGTCCTCCAGCCGGACGCGCGTGCGGCGCAGCGCGCCGAGGAAGCTCGTCGTGAGCACCACAGCCGGGATGCCGCCGCCGGCGAGCACGACGTCCTCCGGCCGCAGATACGCGGTCACGGGGCCGTCGACCGCATCGGAGGCGAGCGGCACCTCGTGTCCGAGGACGGTGAGCCGCCCGCCGGCGACCACGCCGTCCACCCGGTTCGTGAGGCCCACGAACTCGGCGACGAACGCGGTCGCGGGGCGGTGGTACAGCTCCTCCGGGCTGCCGATCTGCTCGATCCGGCCCGCGCGCATCACGGCGACCCGGTCGGCGACGGCGAGCGCCTCCTCCTGGTCGTGCGTGACGAAGAACGTGGTGATGCCGAGCTCGGTCTGGATGCGGCGGATCTCATCCCGGAGCTGGACCCTGACCTTCGCGTCGAGCGCCGACAGCGGTTCGTCGAGCAGCAGGACGCGCGGCTCGGTGACGAGGGCGCGGGCGAGGGCGACACGCTGCTGCTGGCCGCCGGACAGCTGGTGCGCGTACCGGCCCGCGTGGTGGTCGAGGCCGACCAGCTCGAGGGCCTCAGCGGCGCGGCGGCGGCGGTCCGCCGGGGCGACCTTGCGCATCCGCAGCCCGAACTCGACGTTCTGGCCCGCGGTGAGGTGCGGGAACAGCGAGTACGACTGGAACACCATCCCCAGGTCGCGGCGGCTGGTGGGCTCGTCGGTGACGTCACGTCCGTCGATGAGGATGCTGCCGCTGTCCACCCGCTCGAGTCCGGCGAGCGAGCGGAGCGCAGTGGTCTTTCCGCACCCGCTGGGGCCGAGGAGGGCGATCAGCTCCCCCGGCGCGGCCTCGAGGTCGAACCCCGACAGGCCGACGCCGCCGCCGAAGTCGCGGACGAGGTCGCGCAGCTCGACGGTGGAGCCGGTGCGGGAGGAGAGGAGCGGGGTCTCGAGGGCGGTCATGTCAGCCTTTCGCGGTGCGGCGCCGGACGCTCACGAGGCGGTCGACGACGACGAGGAGGACGAACGCGAACACCAGCGCGAGGAGCGCGAAGATGACCGCGACGAAGGGGTCGGACTGCGACACCAGCAGCAGGGAGGTCTGCAGGTTGACGCGGGAGAGCAGCGAGGCGATGGTGAACTCGCCCAGCACGACGGCGACGGAGAGGGCGGAGGCGGCGAGGATGCCGCGCCGAAGGTTCGGCACGAGGACCCGCGAGAACACCGTCCACCAGCCGGCGCCGAGCGACCGGGCGGCCTCGCTGAGGGTGATCATGTCGACGGCGGCGACGTTGCTCTGGATCGCCCGGTAGGCGTACGGCAGCACGGTGATGCCGTACGCGAAGGCGAGCGTCCAGGCGCCGGAGCCGAAGACCTCGGTCACCACCGCGTAGGTCGGAGCGAGACCGACGACCATCACGATCGCCGGGATCATGATCGGCAGCAGGCAGATGCCCTCCAGCAGCCTCCGCAGCTTCGGGAATCGCAGTTCGACGAGCACGATCGTCGGCAGCAGCACGAGGAGCACGATCGCGACCGTCACCACCGCCAGAACGAGCGAATTGCCGAGGCCCTGGTAGACGCGGTCGTACCGGGTGGTCTCGCCCGAGAACACGGCCACCCAGCGGTCGAGGTTGTACACGCCGGGCTTCGCGGTGCGCAGGGTGAACTCGACCATCGAGAACAGCGGGATGAGGAAGAACAGCCCGAGCAGCGTCCAGATCACGGCACGCACCACGGGACCGGGGCCGAGCCGCAGCTCGGGGGCTCGACGGCGGACCGGGCGCGGGCGGACCGGGCGCGACTCGACCGCGCGGCTCATCGCTGCCACCGCGCCGTCCGTCGCACCAGGGCCGAGTAGCCGAGCATGACGACGACCATGACCAGCAGCATCCCGAGAGCCATCGCCCCGGCCAGGTTCGCCCGGCCGAGCACGGTCTCGCTGATGAGCGCCTGCCGGATCTGCAACGACACGATGTTGTTCGCCTGGCCGACGAGGGCCGCGGCCGTCGCGTACGACGAGAACGCGTTGGCGAACAGCAGAAGCAGACTGCCGAGGAACGACGGGAGCAGGATGGGGCCGCCCACGCGCGTCCAGTACGTCCAGCGGCTGCCGCCGAGGGTCGCCGTCGCCTCCAGCCATTGCGGGCGGAGACCTTCCAACGCAGGCATGAAGGTGATGACCATGAGGGGAATCTGGAAGTAGAGGTACGGGAGGATGAGGCCGGGCACCGTGTACAGCCAGACGCCGTTCTCGTAGATGTTGATGTGCGCGACGTTCCGCAGCAGCACCGTCACCAGGCCCTGCGCGCCGATCGTGGCGATGAAGGCGAAGGCGAGCATGACACCGCCGAACTGGGCGAGGACGCTGCTGGCCGAATCCACCAGGGAGCGGGTCACCCCGCCGGACCGCGAGCGGAGCAAGGCGAAGCAGAGCGCGGCTCCGGCGATCGCGCCGACGACGGCGGTCACGGCCGAGAGCCAGAACGCGCCGAAGAAGGAACCGGCGATGGCCGGCTCGGCGAGACCGGTGAGGTTCGCCCAGGTGAAGCGGCCGGCGTCGTCGAGGAACCCGCTGCCCACCGCGACGACGGTCGGGATGGCGAGGAACACGATGACGTAGAACGCGAACGGGGTCAGCCCCAGCACGGCGGCCGCGCCCGTCCGGCGGCGGCGTGCCGGCCGCTCGACAGCGGGCCGGGCCGACGACGGCCGCCGCCGGGTCTCCGTCTCGGAGACTCCGGCGGCGGTGCGTCCGACCGCAGGCGCCGCGGCGCCTGTGACGGTCTCGGTCATCAGCCGACCGCGTTCGCCCACTTGGCGTTCAGCAGGGTGCCGGCGTCGGTGGCCTGCTTGTCGCTCATGACGGCCACCTCATCCAGCTTGCCCGGGAACTCGTCCTTGTCGAGCGTCCCGGCTTTCTCCATCGCGTCGACGCGCGCCGGGTAGGCGCCGCCCTTCAGCCATGCGTTCTGGGCGGCGTCGCTGTAGAGGTACTCCTCCCAGAGGCGCGCGGCCGCGGGGTGCGGGGCGTCCTTGTTGATGGCCTGGTTGTAGTAGCCGACGTATGCGGTGCCCGGGAGCACGACGTACTTCCAGTTCACGCCGCCGCCCTTGATGGTGTCGGAGGTGGCGTAGCCCTTCTGGTTGAACGACCAGTCGAGAAGCACCGGGGTCTCACCCGAGGCGATGGTGTTCGGCTTGCCGTCGGCGGCGTTCCAGTTGCCGGCCTTCTTCAGCTTGGTGAACCAGTCGATGCCGGGGGTCAGGTCGTCGAGCGTTCCGCCGTTCTGCAGGGTGGCGTACGCGACGGCGCCGGCCGCTGCCGCCGCCTGGGTCGGGTTGCCGTTGAGCGCGACCGCGCCCTTGAACTCCGGCTTCAGGAGGTCGTCGAACGACTTCGGAGCGGTCTTGATCTTGTTGGCGTCGTAGCCGACCGCCATGACGCCGTAGTAGCCGACCTTCCAGAGGCCGTCCTTCTCCTTCTGGTTGTCGGGGATGTCGTCCCAGCCGGTCGGCTTGTACGGCGCGAAGTACTCGGTGTTCGCGAGCGCGACCGAGGAGCCGACGTCGAAGGTGTCCGGAGCGGTGTCCTGGCCCTTGAGCTTCTTGGCGGCGTCGATCTCCTCCTGGCTGGAGGCGCTGTCCTGGCTCGGGTTGATCGTGATGCCGTACTTCTTGGTGAAGCCGTCGAAGATCTCCTGGTAGTTCGCCCAGTCGCCCGGCGTCGCGATGATGTTGAGGCTGCCCTCCTTCTTCGCGGCCGCGACCAGCGCGTCCATCCCGCCGGCCGACGCGACGTCGGTGGCGGAGTTGATCTTCGCGGTGTCTGCGGTGCTGGCGCTCGCGCCACCGGAGCAGGCGGAGAGCGAGAGTGCGACGACGGCGGCCGCGGCGGCGAAGCCGGCGACACGTGCGCGCTTGTTGATCACGGGTTTCCTCCAGTGCAAGGTGTCGACCGGGCGGAGCGCCCGGACGTGGTCACGGTAGGAAGGCCAGGCGTCCGGGCGGTCGCGTGCCGGTGACGCGGCGGTGAACGTCCGGTGTCCGGGGTTGTCGATAGGGTCGTCGCGTGGTCGAACAGGTCTCCCCCGCACTCGCACGTCGCATCGCGCTGGCCGCGCAGGGCTTCGGCCGGCCGCATCCCGACGCGGTCGGCACCCGGCAGCTCAACGGGCTGATGGACCGCCTGAGGCTGCTGCAGATCGACTCGGTCAACGTCTTCGAGCGCAGCCATTACCTCCCGGCGTTCGCACGCCTGGGCGCCTACGACCGCGGCCTCCTCGACCGGCTCACCTTCGACGCCCGCGGCCCGTACACCGAGTACTGGCCGCACGAGGCCGCCTTCATGCGCACGGAGGACTGGCCGCTGTTCGCCTGGCGGATGCGCGACTACCGCGCCCGGTACGGCGGTCCGGGGAGCTGGTTCGAGGTCAACGAGAGCACGGTGGAGTGGCTGCGCGGCGAGCTCGCCGCCAACGGCCCGCTGGTCGCGGGTGAGATCGAGCACGACGCGAACCACCGCACCGGCCCGTGGTGGGGCTGGTCGGAGGTGAAGCGCGCGCTCGAGCGGATGTTCCTGTTCGGCGAGGTGGCCATCGCCGGGCGCACCCGGTTCCAGCGCCGCTACGGGCTGGCGGCCGACGTGCTGCCGGCGAGCGTGCTGGAGCAGACCGTGAGCGATGAGGATGCGGTCCGCGAGCTCCTGCGCCGAGCCGCAGTCGCGCACGGCATCGGCACGGCGCGCGACTTCGCCGACTACTACCGCATCAAGGGCCCGCGCGTCTCCGTCGCCCTGCAGGAGCTGGAGGATGCGGGCGAGCTCGTCCCCGTCGAGGTGCCCGGCTGGGAGAGCGCCGGCCGGCCGCTGCGCGCGTGGATGCACCGCGACGCCCGCAAGCCGAGGCAGATCGAAGCGGCGGCGCTGCTGTCGCCGTTCGACCCGGTGGTCTGGTACCGCGACCGGGCGCTGCGGATGTTCGGCTTCCACTACCGCATCGAGATCTACACGCCGGCGCCGAAGCGCGTGTACGGGTACTACTCGCTGCCGATCCTGCTCGACGACGCCCTGGTCGGGCGCATCGACCTGAAGAGCGACCGGCAGGCGGGCGTCCTGCGCGTGCAGTCGGCATGGACGGAGCCGGGCGCTCCCCCGGCGACGATCGACCGGCTCCTCCCGCTGCTGGATTCGACGGCCGCGTGGCAGGGACTTGAGCGCGTCGAGGTGACAGAGGGTGCGCGCGGCGACCTCGCGCCGCTCCTCGCGGGCGCGCTGCGCGCGGGGGTAGGGTTCGGGGCATGACGACGTCACCACTGGACTATCTGGATCAGGACGGGGCCGACGAGGCCGACTACGAGACGCCGATGCGCGAGCTGTACGCCTACCACGACGGCGACACCTGGCTCGACGGGATCGTCACCGGGGTCAGGCCGCACGCAGCCGCAGACGGCGGCACGCTGGTGCAGTTCGACGAGCGGCTGTGGGTGCCCGCGCGCGAGGTGCGGCAGTCGGACCACTACATCGCGGTGCTGCTCAACCCCGACTCCGAGGTCTATGCCGAGGTCATCCAGTCGTTCGTCGACGGGCAGCCGAAGGACGTCATCCGCGACGTCTCGATCGTGGGCGACGACAACGTGGGCACCGAGTGGCGTCCGATCGACGAGCCGCGCACCGGCTCGCGCGTGCGCTACCGCTACACGGGCACGGCCGAGCTGCCGGTGTCCGACGAGGAGGCGAGCGCGTAGGTGCCGCGGCGCCGCGAGCCGCGCAGTCAGGCGGTGCGCCGCTGCAGGGTCAGCGCCCCGAAGACGACCGCGGCGACCGCGAACGCTCCGATGATGAGGAGCTGACCGCCGACGTAGGCGGCGTCGTGCGAGTTCGTCGCGACGGCGTTCAGCGCATCGACCGCGTGCGACAGCGGCAGCCAGTCGCTGATCTCCTTGAGGCCGGCCGGGAGCTGGTCGCGCGGCAGGAAGATCCCACCGAGCAGGATCTGCGGGAACACCAACAGGGGCATGAACTGGACGACCTGGAACTCGGTGCGCGCGAACGCGCTCGCGAACAGTCCGAGGGTGCTGCCGAGCACGGCATCCGTCACCGCGACGGCGACCAGCAGCCACGGGTCGCCCTTCACGTCGAGCCCGCACACCCACAACGCGTACGCCGACGCGATGAGCGCCTGCACCACCGCGAGCAGCCCGAACGCGAGCGTGTAGCCGAGGATGAAGTCGCTGCGGCCGAGAGGCATCGACAGCAGACGCTCCAGGGTGCCGGTCCTCCGCTCCCGCAGCGTGGTGATGGAGGTCACCAGGAACATCACGATGAACGGGAACAGGGCGAGGATGGCCGGGCCGATGGTCTGGAACACCGGGGTGTCGGTGAAGATCCAGGCGACGAGGCCGACGAGGAGCGCGGGCACCACCAGCAGGAGCACCACGGTGCGCGGGTCATGACGGATCTGGGTGAGCACTCGGCCGGTGGTCGCGAGCGTGCGCGTGGGGTTCATGGCGTTTCCACCTCCGTTCCGCTCTCCGACTCGGCATCCGGCTCCGCGTCCGGCAGGGCATGCCGGGCGTGGTGGCGACGCAGCAGCGCGAGGAAGGCGCCCTCGGCGTCGGCGGCTCCCGTCTCGGCGAGCAGCTCCGCCGGGGTCGCATCGGCGAGCACGGCCCCCTCGCGCATCAGGATGAGGCGGTCGCAGCGGCTGGCCTCATCCATCACATGGCTCGACACCAGGAGGCTGGTGCCGGCCTCGGCGAGGCGGTGGAACAGCGCCCACAGCTCGACGCGGAGCAGCGGGTCGAGCCCGACCGTCGGCTCGTCGAGCACGAGGAGGTCGGGCGAGCCGAGCAGGGCCGCGGCGAGGGAGACCCGGCTGCGCTGACCTCCCGACAGGGTCGAGACCAGGCGACCGGAGTGCTCGTCGAGGTCGGTCGCCGTGATCGCGCGGTCGACGTCGGCGCGGCCGGCGCCCAGCACCCGGCGGAAGTACTCGAGGTTCTGCCGGATGGTGAGGTCGTCGTAGACGCTGGCCGCCTGGGTCACATACCCGACGCGGTGGCGGAGCGCCGCGGTGCCGGCGGGCTGGCCGAGAACCGTCACGGTGCCCGACTTCACCTTCTGCACGCCGATGACCGCGCGCATCAGCGTCGTCTTGCCGCAGCCGCTCGGCCCCAGCAGGCCGACGACCTGGCCGCGCGGGATGCGGAGGTCGAGCCCGTGCAGGACGTCGGTGCGGCCGCGCCGCACCCGGAGCCCCTCGATGGCGATCGCATCGGCGAGGGCGTCGTCGCCCGCTTCCGCGGACGTTCTCCGCGAATTCATCATGTGATGAATTATTCGCCTGTGGGAGGCTCCGCGTCAAGAGGCGCGCCCGGCGCTCCGAACAGGTGCCACTGCACGACGGCGCCGACGCGACGCGCGAGCTCCTCCCGGGGCGTCCCGGCGATGGGCTCGACCCGGAGGGCGTACCGCGTCATGATCAGACCGACCAGCTGGCTGGCGGCGAGCTCGGCGCGCAGCTCAGCATCCTCTCCCCCGACCAGCCCCGCGAGTTTGGACAGGACCTCGCGCAGCAGGAACTCGCGCACCATGCGCGTGCCCGGGCCCGAGCTGAGGGCGGTGCGCAGGATGACGACCATGCGGCGGCCCGACTTCTCGTCGTCCAGACGCTCCAACAGGTAGGCGACCAGCCGCTCGCCGATGTCGTGCTGCGTGCCGGCGAGGATCAGATCCACCGCGCGGTCCGGCCGGAGCGGCGCCTCGAGCGTCGCGGTGAACAGGTCGGCCTTGTCGTCGAAGTAATGGTGGACGAGCGCCGGGTCGACGCCCGCACGCCGGGCGACCGCCCGCAGCGACGCCCCCTCGTACCCGCGCTCGGCGAACTCCTCCGCCGCCGCACGCATGATCGACGCCCGCGCGGACCCGGCCCCGCGTTCCTTCCGCGGCCGTCCGGGACGTCGCCGCGTACCTGCTTCGCTCACGGCCCCATTCTGCACGCCGAGGCGCCGACCGAGGGTGCTGTCCACAGCCGATGCGCTTGCTTCGAGTGTGATGAGAACGCGGTGAGAGCGCGCTTCGCCGAAGCTAGGATGAGGTCTGCGCATCTGCTCGACCCGGCGCCTGGCACACAAGGAGTTCTGCGAACATGGAATGGCTCATTCCGGTCATCATCGTCGTCGTGATCGTCGCGATCATCGGGATCTACCTGTGGGCCACCTACAACTCGCTGGTCACCCTGAAGGTCCGGGTGGACGAGGCGTGGAGCGACATCACGGTCCAGCTGAAGCGCCGTGCCGACCTCATCCCGAACCTGATCGAAACGGTCAAGGGCTACGCCGCACACGAGCGAGGCGTCTTCGAGTCCGTGACGCAGGCGCGCGCCGAGACGCTCTCCGCGCAGACGCCGGGTGAGGCATCCGTCGCCGAGAACCACATGCAGACCGCGCTGAAGAGCATCTTCGCCGTGGCCGAGGCGTACCCGCAGCTGCAGGCGAGCCAGAACTTCCTGCGCCTGCAGGCCGACCTGGTCGACACCGAGGACAAGATCCAGGCCTCGCGCCGGTTCTACAACGGCGGGGTGCGCGAGTTCAACACCAAGATCAAGGTGTTCCCCAACAACCTGTTCGCCCGACGCCTGGGCTTCACCGAGCGCGAGTTCTTCGAGGTCGACAACCTCGCCGCGATCGCCGAGCCCCCGCGCGTCCAGTTCTAGGGCGTAGATGTACAGGGCGATCGCCAGGAACAAGCGCAACACCGTCTTCATCATCCTCCTGTTCCTGGTCCTCATCGGTGCGCTCGGATGGCTGGCGGCGTACATCTACCAGAGCTACACGATCCTCGTCGTGGTGCTCGTCGGAGCGGTGCTGTACGCGCTCTTCCAGTACTACCTGGCCAGCAGCCAGGCGCTGAGCATGTCGGGCGCGATCCCGATCCAGAAGGCGGACAACCCACGGCTCTGGAACGTCGTCGAGAACCTGTCCATCGCGACGGGGACGCCGATGCCGGCCGTCTACATCGTCAACGATCCGGCACCCAACGCGTTCGCGACCGGCCGCGACCCGGAGCACGCCTCCGTCGCCGCGACCACCGGACTGCTCGACATCATGACCGACGCCGAGCTCGAGGGCGTCATGGCGCATGAGCTCGGGCACGTCCGCAACTACGACATCCGGCTCGGGATGATCGTCTTCGGCCTGACCGTGGCGATCGGCTTCATCGCCGACATCTTCCTCCGCATGGCGTTCTTCGGCGGCAACCGCAACAACAACAACGGCGGCGGCAACCCGGTCGTGCTGGTGTTCGGGCTGATCGCCGCGATCGTCGCGCCCCTGGTGGCGACGCTCGTGCAGCTGGCCGTGTCGCGTCAGCGCGAGTACCTGGCCGACGCCACCGGTGCGATGACGACCCGGCATCCTGACGCCCTGGCCAGCGCGCTGCTGAAGCTGGAGGCGTACGGCCGTCCGATGCAGAAGCAGAACTCGTCCATGGCCCACCTGTGGATCAACGACCCGCTGAAGCCGGGCCTCATGGCGCGCCTGTTCTCCACTCACCCGCCGATCCCCCAGCGTGTAGAGCGCCTCGAGCAAATGGGCGGCAGCTTCTAGCTTCTAGCGCCGAAGTGCACCTTGTGGCTGCTATTCCGGCGATTAAGCGACCACGACGTGCACCTCGGCGATCAGGGGCCGAGGACGCGGCGCAGGTAGGCGTTCTCGAAGCGCCGCTCGGGGTCGAGGCGGTCCCGGACCGCGAGGAAGTCGTCGACGCGCGGGTACGTGGCGCGCAGCGCGTCCGCATCCCGGCTGTGCAGCTTGCCCCAGTGCGGGCGCCCGTCGTGGGCGACCATGATCTCCTCGACCGCGGCGAAGTACTCGCGCTGGTCTTCCCGGTAGTACCGGTGCACGGCGATGTAGCCCGTCTCGCGCCCGTACGCGGTCGACAGCCAGTTGTCGTCGGCCGCGGCGCTCCGCACCTCGATCGGGAACGAGATCCGCCATCCCTTCCGCTCGATGAGCGCCTTCACCTCGGCGAGCGCCTCGGGCACGGCCTCCTGCGGCAGCGCGTACTCCATCTCCCGGAATCGCACCGTGCGGTTGGTGACGTAGACCCGCGGCGCGTGGTCGGTGAAGTCGCGGTTGCCGGTGAGGCGCTGCGCGAGGCGGCTGAACGGCGGGATGACGGCGGGCGCGGCCGTGCCGAGCGCGCATACTCCCCGATAGAGGCCGTTTGCCAGCAGTTCGTCGTCCACCCACCGTCCGACCCGCGGGAGCGGCTTCCGTTCGGCCGTCAGGGGCAGGCGCGTGTTCGTCTTGGTAAGGGCGGTCTCGGTGTGCGGGAACCAGTAGAACTCGAAGTGGTCCTCCCCCGCCGAACGCTCCAGGTACGACTCCATGGTCGCCTGCAGCGGTTCGGGCCGCTCGACGGCCTGCAGCAGGTAGGCGGGCACGCACTGCAGGGTGATGTCGACGATGACGCCGAGCGCGCCGAGCCCCAGGCGCGCAGCAGGGAGCAGCTCGGCGTTCTCCGTCTCGTCGATGTGCAGGAGCTCCCCCGTGCCGGTGACCAGGGTGAGCCCGACGATCTGCGTCGCCAGGCCGCCGAACGATCCGCCCGTGCCGTGTGTGCCGGTGGAGGTCGCCCCGGCGATCGTCTGCCGGTCGATGTCCCCCATGTTCTCGAGCCCCAGGCCGTGCGGCCGCAGCAGCCGCGGCAGCTGGTGGAGGTGCGTGCCGGCCGCGAGCGTCACACGCCCGCGTTCGAGGTCGACATCGCGGATGCCGTTGAGGTCTTCGAGGTCGAGCTGCACACCCGGTGCCACGGCGATGCCCGTGAAGCTGTGCCCTGCGCCGACCGCTTTGACGCGCATCCCGGTCCGGTTCGCCGCCTGCACTGCGCGCTGCACGGCCTCCGCCGTCGCCGGGCGCTCCACGCGCTGCGGGCGCACCGCCTCCGTCCGACCCCAGTTGCGCCAGAGACCGCCGACCGCCGTCACAGGAAGACCTTCCCGTCGCCGCGGTACGTGGATGCCTCGCCGACGACGCGCGCCCGCCCGTCCACGGTGTCCACCAGCTGGAAGGCGTCGACGTGCTCGCTGAGCTCGCCGGACTTGGTGTGCCGCAGCCAGACGCGGTCGCCGATGCGCAGCACGCCGGCCGCGGCGCCGGTGAGCGGAGTCTGCACCTCGCCGGCCATCTCGCGCGCGACCATGCTCAGCCCGGTCGGCCACTCGACCTTCGGCATCCGGTCGGGCCCGGGAGGGCCGGAGGCGATCCAACCCCCGCCGAGCAGGGTCGCGGTCTCAGGATTCGGCCGGCGCACCACCGAGAGGGCGAAGGATGCGGCCGGTGCCGGATGGAAGGCCCGGTAGGTGTCGAACAGGTGGCCGCCGAACAGTCCGCTGCCCGCGGCGATCTCGGTGACCGACTCGTCGGAGGCGGTGAACTCGATGGAGCCCGTCCCACCGCCGTTCACGAACTCCAGGTCGGCGATCTGCCGTACCGCGGCGACGGCCTCACCCCGGCGGCCGAGGAGCTCGTCGCGGGAGTTCTTCTGCATCCACCGCAGCGTCGCACCCCAGGCCGACTTGCCGGGCGGGTTGTCGCCCTGGCCGGCGATCTGCGCTTCGTACCCCATCATCCCGACGAGCGCGAAGCCCGGGCGGCGCACGATCTCCTCGGCGACCGTGCGCACCGACGCCGCCGAGTGCAGCGGCGACCGGAACACGCCGACGTGACCGAGCACCGGCGCGAACCAGGAGGAGTCGAGCTCGAGGCACAGCCGGATGGTCTCCCGCTGCGCCGGCGGAACCACCGCGTCGATGAAGTCCAGGTGGGCGATCGAGTCGACCATGAGCGTGACGCGCGCGGCGAGCTCGGGTGACGCGGCGAGCCGGGCGATCGCAGCACGGTCAGCGGTCGGGTAGCCGACGACGACATCCTCGATCGGCGGGTGCTCCGCGTCGCCCTCCGCGAGCCACAACGCCTCCGGAAGCGTGTACGCGAGCACGCCGGCGTACCCGGGAAGGGCGAGCACCGCATCCATCACCGAGCGCACCCGCACCGACTTGGAGGCGACCCGGATGGCCTTCGCCGGCCGCTCGGACGGCCCGGCCGCGCGGCGCAGCAGGTCGTGGGCATTGTGCCGCAGGGCGGGCAGGTGGAGCACCGCGAGCGGAGGGTCGAGCCGCGCGGTCGCCGCGGAGAGCGACGGCCAGAAGACGTCGGGCGTCGTCCACGTCCGCTCGGACGGAGCCGGCGGAGTGGACAGGTCGAGGTCGCTCATCAGCGCACCGCTTTCACTCGGGCGACCGCGAGCGCTCCCGCGAACGCGAACACGGCCGACAGGACGAACAGGCCGGCGAAGCCGCCCAACGCCGCCACGATCATCGCGCCGAACAGGGGCGCAACAGCCTGCGGAACGGCCAGGGCGATGTTCATGATGCCGAGGTCCTTCCCGCGGCTCTCCGGGTCGGGCAGGACCTGGGTGGCGAGCGCTTGATCCACCGACAGGAAGCAGCCGTAGCCGATGCCGAGGAGCGCGGCGGCGACGATGGCGACCGACAGCTGCGGGACGAACGCGAGCAGCAGCGCTGCGACGCCCTGCACAGCGGACGACGCGAATACGAACGCCTTGCGGCGGCCGAGACGGTCGGACAGCCGGCCGAGCACGAGCGACGCCACGATCACGAACACCATGTAGACGAGGATGAGGATCAGCAGATCGTCATCGGCGTTGGGGTCGCGCAGGCCGAACTCGAGGAAGTAGAGCAGCAGCGACGTGCCGAACGCGTTGCCGAAGTTGACCAGCACGCGGCTGAGCAGCGTCCAGCCGAAGTCGGGATGCTCACGCGGGCTGATCCACAGACCCTCGATCACGCCGCGGAACGACATCCGCTCGCGCAGCTCCACCGGCAGCACCGCGTCCGGCAGGAATAGGAACGGCAGCACGAGCACCACCAGCAGCACCGCCATCGCGGTGTAGCCGACGAACGCGCCGACGAAGACGTAGGTGACCAGGGCGACGCCGAGGATGATGCCGATCGCCTGGGGCGCACTGATCCAGCCGCTGACGTAGCCGCGCTGGTCAACAGGCACCTGGTCGCTGATCGTGGCCGTCAGCGCGGCAGTGAGGATGCAGAAGCCGGTCAGCGCGAGCGACCAGAATACGCCCATCCCGACCATGGTGGTCTGCAGCCCGAGCAGCACCAGCGAGACGGCGAAGACCACGGCTCCGGCGGCGATCCACGGACGGCGGCGGCCGAAGCGGCTGGTCGTGCGGTCGGAGAGAGCCCCGGTCAGCGGGTAGGCGACGATGGCGCACACCCCGGAAATGCCCGAGATGACCCCGAAGGCGATCACGTTGTCCACCCACCAGTCGGAGTGCAACTGCGCCTGCACCTGGTCGGGCAGGAGCTTCTGGATGGGCGCGAGCTGCGCCATCCACACGCCCAGCCAGGCGACGGCGAAGGCGGCGATCCACCGTCCGGGGACCTTGCGCACCGGCTCGGCGAAGACCGCCGGCGTCGTCGTGTTCGTCATCGTGCACCTGCGTTCGTCGAGGGGGCGGGGGTGTGGTGCGTGGTGCGGTGGTGCGGTTCGGAGGCCGGGACGGCGAGGGCGGCCAGCGCGTCGGCCGCCACATCCATCACGGCGGCTGCCGCCGCGTCGTCGCGGGTGACCAGCCAGCCGACGGTGAGTCCGTCGGTGAAGGAGACCAGGATGCGGGCGATCTCGTCGAGGGGACGCGTCCACTCGTGACCCGTCAGACGCGCGGTCTCGGCGGCGGCCTGCGCCGCGACCTCGTGGTAGCGCGCGTACTGCCGGCGCGCGAGCGGCTCGAAACCCGGCTCGCGGAGCGCCCATTGGGTCAGCTCGAACATGGCCTTCTCGCGGCCGGGATCGGCGCGGACGCCGTCGAAGTAGTGCTGAAGGCCCGCGCGGACGGCGTCGCGCATCCCTCCCCCGCCTGCGTCGGCGGTGAGCGCGGGCGCGAGGTCGGTCTGCTCGCTGCCGACGGCCGCCTCGATCAGCTCGGCCATCAGCTCATCGCGCGAGGCGAAGACGTAGTGGAAGCTGGCGAGCGGCATGCGGGCCTCTGCGACGATCCGGCGGGTCGTCGCGGCGGCGACACCGTCACGGGCGATCACGCGCAGGGCGGCCTGGACCAGGGCGGTGCGACGGTCTGCGACCGGGATGCGCGTCATCCGGACTCCTCGGGCTCCACCCGCGCTCCGTCGCACGGGAAGAAAAGTGGGACAGTTGACCCAGATCACAGTATGCCGCAAATCCGGGCGATTCGTTTGACACCGGCCACCCGTACCCCCTGGAATGGGGTGGAATGCGGGGATTTACGAGCGACGTGTCACCACCAGTCCGGCCACGGGGGTCGAGCCGACTGGTGTCGGTCGCTGCCGTCGCAGCCCTCGCCGTCCTCCTGCTCAGCGCGGCCGGCCTGATCGGCGCCGCTCCCCCCGCGACCGCGTCGCCGCCCCCACCCGGCGCATCGACGTCCGCATTCACAGCATCCGGTTCCACCGCAGCATCCGGCTCCACCGCAGTCCACTCCTCCGCAGCCTCGTCCGCTGCAGCCTCCTTCTCTTCCGGCTCCGGCTCATCGCCGGCGTCCGCTGCTGCGCGCCCGGCGGCCGTTCCGACGCCGTCGGCCGTCTCGCCGACGGACACCTCGTCACCGTCCGACACCCCGACCCCGACGCCGACGCCGAGCCCGGTGAGCATCGACCGCCTCCCCGATCTGGTTCGCAGCTTCCCGCTGGCCGTCTCGGGCACCGCGACGCCGACCGACACGATCTCCGTCTCGGCCGGCTCCTCCCCCGGAAGCGCGCAGAGCTGCACCGCCACGGTGGATGACGACGGCGACTGGCGCTGCACCCTCGCCTCGCTGCCCGATGGTCCCGGCGTCTCCGTCCGCGCCGAGTCCACCCTCAGCGGGTCCGACAGCGCCCGGGTGGATGTGCTGCACCCGCCCGTGATCGCCGGAACAGGCGTCGTCTCGACCGGCGGCAGTGTGCGCGGGACGGCCTACCCCGGCGCGAGCGTCACGGTCACCGCCGACACCGGCGCGAGCTGCACCTTCCCCGTCGACGCGAACGGCGGCTGGGCGTGCGTGCTCAGCGGTTCGCTGCCCGACGGACGCCACACCGTGACGGCGACGCAGACGGCTCCGTTCTCGTCGCAGTCGTCGGCGGCCAGCGGGCGGGTCACGATCGATGTGGACCGCACGGCTCCCGCCGCCCCGGGCATCACCTCCCCACCCAGCGGCACCTCTGTGCTCGCCGGCACAGCAGTCGCATTCGGCGGCACGGGCGAGACCGGCGCGCACGTGACCCTCTATGCGACCACCGCCCAGGGCACGACCGTGGTCTGCACCGCGGACGTCGCCGCCGGCGCATGGTCGTGCCAGGGCGCCCTCCCCGCGGGCGCGTACACGCTCTCCGCCCTGCAGCGGGATGCCGCGGGGAACGTGAGCGCTGGGAGCAACGCCGTCACCCTCGGCGTCACGGCGGCCACCACGCCGTCCACACCGTCGCCGACGCGTACGCCGACCCCGACGCCGACCCCCGCGGTGCCGGTGCCGCCCGCGGCCGGTGGTGGGACGGGTGCCGGACCACTCCATCCCGACACCCGCGGGTGGATCGCGACGCCTTTCTCCAACGCCTCCGCACCGGTCGTGACGGCGGCGTCCCTGCCCGGGTGGATGCGCTCGGTCGGTCTCGCCATCGCCGCACTTCTCCTGCTGGTCCTGCCGGCGCGGCTGCTGACCGCCGCGCTCGCCCGCGGGCGCGCCGCCCGGGCGGATCGGGAGCGCCGCCGCGTGTCCGTGTTCGGGCGCAACCGGCCGCGTTCCGACGTCGCGGAGGCCTCGGCGCTGTTCGGGGCGGCGGCGCGATCGGAACGCGCTCGGACGGGTCACAACGGGGACGCCGTGCCCTCGTCGCCGTCCGTGCGGGCTCAGCCGCGCTGGCTCGTGCCCGTGGTGGGGATCGCCGCGGCGGTGCTGGTGACCCTCTCGACTCCGCTCTCCGACCCGGGAGCGTATCTGCGGGTGCTGCTCGCGATCGGGATCGCCGTCGCCGCCGTCAACGCGGTCTGGGTGCTCGCCGGTCGCGCCCTGGCGCCGCATTTCGGCCTCCCCGTGCCGCGGATCACTGTGCGGCCGGAACTGCTCGTCGTGGTCGCGGTCGCGGCGTTCGGCTCCCGCCTGCTCGGACTCTCGCCCGCTCTGCTGTTCGCCCTCGTGCTCGGGCTCTCGATGGCCCCGCACGCCGGCCGCGCGCGCCGCGGCCGGATCGCGGCCGTGCAGATCTCGGCCGTCGCAGCACTGGGCGTGCTCGCCTGGCTCGCGGTGGGGCTGCTCCCCACGCCCACCGGGGCGTTCACCGCGTTCCTGGTCGAACTCGTCAACGCGCTCGCCCTGATCGGCATCGGCTCGGCTTCCGTCATGCTGCTCCCCCTCGGCGGGCTCGCGGGCCGTGCCGTCGCCCAGTGGTCGCGCTGGCTCTGGGGCGGGCTGAGCCTCGTCGTGTACACCGTGCTGTTCGCGCTGCTCCTGCCGGTGGCCTCCCTCGTCGAACGGGGTGTCGGCGTGATCGTCATCGTCGGTGTCGCGGCCGGCTTCGCGGCGGCCAGCGTCGCTGTGTGGCTGTGGGAGCGCTACGTCGCGCCGGCCCTCGACCGCACGGTCCCGTAGCCGGCGTCAGGATGCGCTGAGCGCATCCACGTAGAACCAGTCGCGCCCCTCGCGCGCGAACCGCGAGACCTCGTGCAGGCTCCCCCGCTCGCTGCCCTTGTAGTACGCGACGAACTCGACCACGCCGTCCCGGTCGAACGGACCTCCGCGCTCGGTGCGCTCGATGTCGAGGCGGTACCAGCGGAGCCCGGGGTCGAGCTCAAACTCGTCGGGTCGCGTGGACGGGTGCCAGCTCCGGAGCAGATACGCGGCGTCGCCGAGGGCGAAGGCGCTGAATCGGGACCGCATCAGCCGCTCCGCGGTCGGGGCCGGCTCGCCGCGGTGCAGCGGACCGCAGCAGGCGTCGTACGTCTCGCCGCTCAGGCAGGGGCACCGGGTGGTCACGCATCGAGCCTAACCGGCCGCGCCGAGCGGGGTGGAGGTCCGGCCGGAGCCCGCGTCGGGGGATCCCGGGCACCGGCCGGACCGAGGACACCTCACCAGAAAGGGTGTCTGCGACGAGTGTGCCGCAGAACCTTGGAGAAGGACTCCGGAACGGCTGAAGGACTTCGCAGACGCGGCGTGAGGCGGCGACGGTGTAGCGTTGATCGCATGGAAGGTCTGCTCATCGGATTCATCTGGCTCGTCGTGATCGTCGGCGGCGGGATCGCCGCAGCCGCGATCGTCCAGATGGTCAAGTCGCCCTACCGCGACCGCTAGACCGCGACCGGCGGCCGTCCGCGCCGCCCGTCGGCCCGCTGCACCACCGGCCCCCATAGCCCAATCGGTAGAGGCAGGCGACTTAAACTCGCCCGAGTGTGGGTTCGAGTCCCACTGGGGGTACCGTCCGATTCGACCCGTTTCGCCTTGAAAACACTGGGATCTACGACATCGACCAGGGCGGCCCGTGGGCCGTTTGCCCACATTTTGCCCACAATCGAAGAGCGTTCGACGTCATCAGAACGCCTGCCGAACGAACCAATCGCGTAGAAGCGGCATCAGATTGCCCACCGGTCTGCCGCTGAGGAGATCCCCGTAGGCGACCTCAGCAGGGCCGCCGGGGTGACGCCGGTCAGGCCACTCGCGCACGAGTTCGGAGAGCGGTCTCCACGTATCAGGCGGGATCACCAGCGGCAGCGCGAAGGGCACCGTGAAGCCCGCCGGCCGGGCCATGACGATGCTTCCGTGGGCCAGGGCGTTGCGTGCGAACCGAAGAGGCAGCAGCAAGCGGCCCGCGGGGTCGATGTCGCGGGGAGTGCTGTAGGCGTCACCGTTCACCTTGGCCAGCCGCTCATCGAGTGCGACGGCCCAGAACGCGAAGGTACCGAGGCGCACATCCAGCGTGTCGGAGTCGCCCTCGATGGCCTGCGCCATTGCTGAGAGCGAGAGGTGAAAGGCGGCGGGGAGGATCACGTCGCCACTCGAGCCGCCGCAGCGCGCACCGCGTGATCGAGCGCGGCCGACACGGCATCGAGGTCGTCGTCGAATAGGTGACCGTACACGTCGAGCGTCATGGCCGCTGAGGCGTGGCCGAGCATCCGTTGGACTGCCTTCACGTTGGCCCCCGCGGCGATCGCGAGCGACGCAGCGGTGTGCCGCAGGTCGTGGATGGTGAGTTCGGCGGGGACGCCCGATCGCGCCTTGGCGTAGACGAACCAGCCGTCCGCCCACGACGGCGTGATGATGTGGTTGTGACCGTCGCCGAATACGAGCTGCTCGCGCGTCTTGCCCTCGCATTGGCGGGCGAGGTCCGTGGCGAGGAACTGCGGGAACGGCACCGAGCGGACGCGGTGCGACTTCGGTGTGCCGACGATGACCTCAGAGCCGACCTTCACGGCGTTCTCGTCGACCTGTAGGCGGCGACGCAGCAGGTCCAGGTGCTTCACCCTCAGACCGGAGGCCTCGCCCCAGCGAATGCCCGTGTACGCGAGCACGCGCACGAGAGTCGCGTACTGGCCAGCCTCGCTCGCCAGCGCCCCGACCTGCTCGTGCGTGAGGTAGACGTGCGCTTTCTTGGTCTTCCTCGGCAGGACGACCCCGCGGGCAACGTTCCGCGGGATGCGGCGATCCTTCATGGCCACGTCGAGGACGCCCGCGAGGATTCCGTACGCGCGCAGCACCACGCTCGCGCTGCGCTCCTGGGAGAGCTCCGCGACCCACTGCTGCACGTCCGAATGCGAGATGTCAGCGAGGCGCACGGCCTCCCACCTTGGAGCGACGTGCAGCCGCCAGGTGATCTCCAACGGCCGGTACGCGCTGGGCTTCAATGCCGTCTCGCGTCCTCGGAGCCACGCCGGCGCGCGTTCGCCGACCGTCACCCTGGCTGCTGCCGCCTCGATGAACTCACCGGTCGCCTTGCTGACCTCGACGGACGCCAGGAACAGCTCCGCCTCGCGTTTGCTCGTGAAGCCGCGCTTGTCGGTCTGCCGATGGTCGGGCGTGCGATAGCGGACCCGGTAGCGGCGGCCGGCGGCCGTGTCGTAGGCGGTGACGCTACCCATTAGATGGCGTCGCATCCCGTGGTCGCTCGATGAACCCCTGCTCCTTGGCCGCTGCGATCCATCGTGTCGCAGTGCGCTGAGGCAACGACAGAACGTCCACCACCGCCTTGTTGGGGGATGCGCCCATCGCCCTGGTATACGAGTACACGAGCCCCACCCAGAGCAGCGCCTGCTCGGTTGGACCATTCGCCCTCAAGGCCGCAACGTCGGTGCGGGGCATATTTGCGAATACGTCGGTAGCAAGGGCCAGCTTTTGTTCACCAGACGGCTCGCCGACAACCATTGAGACCGATTGCGCGGTGATCAGCAACAAGAGCTGTGACGGCGAGACCAAGCGAAGATCACCAGCCCCAACTCCGGACTGCGCGGTGAAGGTCACCGAGGTCAGCTTGTACTTGAGCTGGCGATCATCCCACTCAGCGTCTCCGAGCACCCTCAAGCCCGACCCCTTCCCCACATCTACCTCCGCGCTTGCTCGTCTGGCCACCGCCAACCCTGGCGAAATCAAGTCGTATTTCTTGCGGTCGAATCGTTCGCCGCCGAATTCAAAGTACATGAAAGCAAGTGTATGCGGCCACACCTTGCGGATCGTGGCCATCGGCGCCTAGGATCATGCTGGCCATGCTGCGCAAATCATGGCCACATCCTGAAAGGACGCACGATGACTGAACAGACCCAAACCGCCGGAAAGCGAGAGGTCTACCTCTCGCCGGAGCAGGTGTGCGAGTTGATTCCGGGCATGACGCGCGCACTGCTCGCGCAGATGCGATTCCGTGGCGACGGCCCTCCATTCATCAAGGTCACACCGAAGAAGGTCGTATACCGCGAGTCCGCGATCGACAGCTTCCTCGACTCCCGCGAGCGGACCAGCACGGCCGCAGCGTCGTGACCGAGTTCCGCGGGAAGGTGCGCGACCGCGACCCGGAGCCGTCGTGGGATGCGGCTGAGTTGCAGACCGAGGATCGGGTCGCGCGGGTGCAGGCGGGCATCCTCGCTGTGCTAATGAATCACCCGACCGGGCTGAGTGATGAGCAGATCGTGGACCACTACGAGGCGCAACGGTTCCTGCATCCGTCGTTGCCGAACGTGACCGCGCAGTCGCTCCGCACGCGGCGGAAGGCGCTGCAGGTCGAGGGCAGGGTCCGGGCGACCGGGCGACGCGTCCCGACCCGGCACGGGGCGACCGCGGCCGTCTGGGTCGCATGCTCCCCCGAACAGAAAGATGCCCCGGCGGCCAGGCCGGGGCAATGACCGAAAACCTACGAAGGAAAACGATCGTGAGCAATCATACGCTGACCACCGAAACCCCCGTCGCCGCGCTGCGCGCGCCGTCCTGGGCGGCCACGCACGAGCGCGAGGACGCCCGCATCACCTTCCACGGCCCGCAGGTGGAGATCCCATGCGGCCAAGAGCTGCCCGCGGTGCTGTACGCCCTGATGGACGTGCACGTCGATCTAGGACGCGTCGTTCGCGAGGCGCCCACCATCTACCTGGGCCTGTACGACGACGGAGTGTTCTTCAGCGTGGAGCAGGCCGAGGAGCTCGGGGCGGCGTTGGTCGCGCTCACTGGGGAGGTCCGCCGGGATGCGTCGGAGACCGCGGCCGCGTTGAGCGCCGAGCCGGCGGAGGTGCGATCGTGACGAAGCCGTGGAGCGCGCTGGACACGCTGAAGCACACCGTGCTCGTGGTCGATGACACGATCGAGTACGCCGTCGACCTGCTCGCCGGCGGCGATCCCGGGCTGGACGACGACGACCGGGTGTTCCACCTGATGGCGAACGCCCGCGAGCAGCTGACGGCGGCGCTGACCGAGCAGATCGACGGCATCCAGTGGAACGGTGGCGTGCGGACGATCACCTCCGCCGCTGCGGAGTCTCTCTACCGGTACGACGACGGGACACCGGTCGTCGTAGACCTGACCGACGCGCGAGCGCCGTGGCGCCACTGGAGCATCTTCCCCCGGGTCCGACCGGGCTTGATGGACGAGCACTCCCGCGTTGCCAGAAGGCAGCCCGACTTCGCACGGGTCGTTGCCGACGACGAGGAGGGCCGCTGAGCGTGGGATTCCAGCTGGCCGAACTCGCCATGCGGGTGACCGCCGTGCGCGGGCCACAGAAGGCCGTCCTGCTCGTCGTCGCAATGCGCGCCGACGACGGCACGGGCGAGCTGTTCCCCAGCCAGCAGACTCTCGCGGACCATGCCGGCGTGTCGGTCGCGACGGTCGGCCGCACTCTCGCGACGTTCGAGGCGGACGGGCTGATCAGCCGGTCCCGGCGGACGCCGAAGCACGGCTATCGCACGACCGATCTGATCGTCATCGACGCGCGCAAACTGGAGGGCTACACGTCACACAGCAACGTAGCTGGGAGCAACGTAGCTCCCAGCTACGTTGCTGACAGTACGGAGCTACACGTCACACAGTACGGAGCTACACGTCTGGGGGACGCCTACACTAAGGAAGAACATTCAGAAGAATATTCAGAAGAATATTCAGATACGCGATCGACCAATTCGACCGCCGATGATGTCACCCAGACGGACACCATCGCCCGCACCGGCCCGGAGACGGACGACGGCGACACAACCGCCGAGGAGCGCACCACAGCGGCGCGCCGTTCGGTCGAGGACGAGTACGCCGAGTTCTACAAGGCATTTCCCCGGAAGCAGGGCCGCGCGCCCGGCCTCACGGCGTACCGGGTCGCGCGGAAGACGACCGACGCCGCCACGTTGATCGACGGCGCACGCCGATACGCCCGCCGGAACCGCGGCACCGATCCCCGGTTCTTGAAGTTCCCGGCCGGGTGGCTCAAGGACGAGCGCTGGACGGACGCCGAGGAACTGCCCGCGCCGGACAGCCCCGCAGCTGGCGACCAGGGCGACGGGGGGCCCTCGGCGGACTGGCGGGACCGGTTCAACAACCAGGGCGCGGAGTGCCTTCGCCATGCCGGGCATCCCCGCGTCGGCTGCGGCCGTTGTGCGACCGAGGAAGCTGAAGTGGCCCGCGCCGGACCGAGGGCGGGAATCGATCCCGCCGACCCCCAGACCACTGACGAAAGCAGCACATCATGACCAGACCATCCAGCGACCCGGACACCACGCCGCCCGGCCCCGACGCCTCGGCGGCCGCGGAGGACACCATCGCACCGCCCGACGACGCCCACGACGCCCACGACGACCCCGCCGACCCCGCCGACGGCGACGACACGACCGCCGACGAGACCGCCGACGACGGGAGCGCGGACGACGCCGCAGACCGGACCCCGAGCAGCGAAGCGGCCCGCCGCCGGCGCGAGCTGCGCGAGACGCAGGCCGAACTGGAGTCGGCCCGCGCGACGGTCGCGAGACTACAGGCGCAAGCGCTCAACACCGCAGCGACGCCGCCGGTCGAGGTAGGCGGGAACCTGTGGCGACTCGCGGTGCCGGAAGACCTGTTCGACATCGCCGGCCATCGCATCGAGGACTTCACCACGGACGAGGGCACCATCGACACGACGAAGGTCCAGACAGCACTCCAGGAGCTCCACGCCGCCCGCCCGCGCCTGTTCGACCAGGTGCCCCGTCCCGCGCCGCACGACCCCGTCAAGGAGGCACTGGACCGGATGAGCACGCCGACTCGGTCGAGCCGGGGGTCGTCGTGGTCGTCGCTGATTCGGGACGGCGGGAACCGGTGAACACGACCGCCCGCGACCGCTGCCGCCCTGGTAGACTGGCAACGCCTCCAGATTGTCGCGCCGGGTGCGGACGCTGGAGAGCACGGAGCCCCCGCGGGGCACCGCTCACGGACAGGTGCCGGAGCGTCATCGAACACCAATTCGACACGCCTCGGAGGCACCATGCCTAACTCGCCCACCCTGTCCATCTTCAACACCCACGAGGCCGGCCCGCTCATCATCGAGCCACTGCAGGCCGCGTCCCTCGCTATCCAGCTCACCACAAACGTTGAGACGGAAGGCAACGACTACCGAATCCCGGTCATCACCGACGACCCGTCGGCTGCGTGGCTGAACGAGAACGAGGAGATCCCGCTCTCGGAGCAGGCCGCGGACCAGGAGATCGTCACACCGGCCAAGGTCGCCGGCCTGTCGGTCATCTCCAACGAACTCGCGAACGACACCCACCCCGAAGCACATGCCCTGATCGGCGAAGGCCTCGCCCGCGATATCGGCCGGAAGGTCGACGCCGCGTTCTTTGGTCCCGTGCCCAGCGCTGGATCACCCCAGCCGCGCGGACTCACGGCGGTACAGGGCGTCCAGGTCATCACCGCCGACCCCGCGGCCGGCACTGACGCCTTCGTCGACGCGCTGGCAGCCGCGGAGTCGGCCGGCTCGACCGTCGACGCATGGGTCACCGACCCGGCCACAGCGAAGGCACTGGCGAAGCTGAAGCAGGGCCAGGGCTCGAACCTGCCCCTGTTCGGCACCGGCGCCGCCAACGGCATCCAGCGCGACGTGCTCGGCGTACCGCTGCACGTGTGCCAGTACATGACCCCTGGCACCGCATGGGGCATCCCGAAGGCTCGGACCTTCACCGTGCTCCGCCAAGACGTCACGATCGACGTCGACCGTTCCCGCTACTTCGAGTTCGACCAGACTGCGATCCGCGCCGTCCTCCGCATCGGATACGGCTTCCCCCACGCCGAAGCCCTCGTCAAGATCCAGGCCACCACCAAGTAGCCGCGCCACCACGGCGCACACCACAGACCGGGGAGCGACCTCAGATCCCGCTCCCCACCCGGTGACCCGCCCAGGGATCGTCCACCACAGGGCGGGTCACCACCCACCACCACCAGGCAGGGAGGCCTCCACCCTCCCCCCACCCCAGACCTCCTAGACCGCTTCGCGTTCTGCTGCTCGCGGTGTGTACGGGTCTGGGGAAAGTGGACGCCACCGCACGATCGCACCGGTCAGGAGGCCGACGATGACCCAACGCCTGTTCGCTGGCGGCCCGCTCGCGGACCTGCTCGAGCGTCTCCGCGCCGAGGCGCTCGTCCGGATCGCGGAGCTGCCGACCCAGAACGCGCTCGAGGCGACCGCGGAGCAGATCACCGGCAGCTTCCCGGACACCACCGCCGCGGTCGCCTGGGACGCCGTGACGGTCGCCGTCGACGAGCAGCGCGGGACCGTCGTCGCGCGCATCCGCGTGCCGTTCACCGGCGACTCGACGCTGTTGCAGTACCGACCGAACCGGGTCTACCTCGGCGGGTTCAAGCCCGCCGCGACGATCGCAGGCGATCACATCGAGTCGGTCGTCCCCCGGCCGCCGACCGAGGACGGCATCCGCTCCCACCTGGCGGCCCTGCACACGGCCACGGAGCACTACCTCGCGGGTCAGCAACGCGTGATCGACCGGTGGCGGCCCGAGGCCGTGGCGGCGGTCTCTGCGGCGCTCACAGCCCGGCAGGACGCCGTGTCCGCCGCCGACGACCTCCGAGATAGGTTCCGCACCACGCCCAGCGCCGGAACGGCCGCCGGCGGCACCGGGTACGGCACCTGGACCCGCGACCAGCTCGCCGCCGAACTCCGAGACCGTGAGCTCCCCCGTACCGGCACGGTCGATGACATGGTCGCCCGCCTCACCGCCGACGACCACCCCAACGACGAGGCCGCCACCCACTGACGGCCGACCGACGGCGCCCGACGCGAGCGGGCGGTACGGACCCGTCGCGTGTTCCCGTCGGGATCATTTTCGCGGCGCCGCGAAGATGCTCGTTCTCCCCGGCTGCAGCTACGTCGATCCCTGCCCACATTTTGCCCACAATCGCCCACGAATCGGCTAATCGAACCGCATCCACCGTGCATAAAAAACCGCGAGAATTCGCGGATTTGGGCCGCAAGCCGCCTGCGCGCCGCGTCCGAAATTGGGTTCGAGTCCCACTGGGGGTACTCGGTCGGCGCGGATGCATCGCGATGGCGGGCCGGTCGCCGAGGTCAGCTCGCGCTCCTCCGGCGACGGCCGGACACGATCGCCCAAGGGATCAACGCCAGCGCCACGATGACCGCCGCGGCCCCGAACGCCGCGAGCACCCGCGGCCGCAGCAGCCACGGTGTCGCCGGCACGATGCGGAGGTCGCTCGCATAGCTGTCGGCGATGGTGGTGCCCGATCCCGTCGCCGCGTTGACCGCATCCAGGAACAGCTCGGCCGACAGCTGCGGCCCCGGCGCCGAGGTGGGAACGCCGGGGGCGAGCTGCACACGGAACAACACCTGATCGGTGCTGTGCGGGGCGATCGACAGACCGCCATCCGGCTCGACGTAACCGCGGATCACGTCGTCCTCCGCCGTGGAGCCGGTCAACTCGACGGGATGGAACGGGCCGGCCTCTCCCGAGAGCGAGTAGTCGACGTGCAGCTGGGACGCATCCACTGGCGTACGGCTGCCCTCCGCCGGGAAGACGTCGAGCTCGACGCGTGCCCCGTCGATCCGGTCGGACGCGGGGTTGGTGAAGGTGGCGGTGACGTAGCGGGCATCGCCGCCGGCCTCCAGGGCCGCCGGGAAGTCGGTGTCGGCGTTCGGCGCGGTCGCTGCGGTGGATCCCTGGTAGACCCGGCTGATCGCCGAATACCCGCCCTTCGCCTCCAACGCCACGAGCGCGCACACGACCGGATCGCCCGAGCCCGTGTAGGTGGCGGTGGCGCGACCGTTGCCGTCGGTGGTCGCCGTCGTCGCGGCGAAGGTCCCGCAGGTGCCGTCGCCGCGGACCACGTAGGTGCTCAGCGTGATCCGGTCTCCGACGACCGGCTCGCCTGCCCGGTCGACGATGCTCAGTTCGAGAGTCGCAGCGTCCGTGTCGTCCAGGCTGTTCGGTGTGACGTCAGTGAAGATCTCGGCGACATCGTCCGGAGCCTCGGACGGATCCGTCGTGGCCTGCGTCAGGCTCTGCGCGCAGCCGAAACCGGCGCCGTACGCATCGAAGGAGCCGTTGCTGAACTCTGTCTGGGTGTAATACGGGTGGCCGTTGATCAGCTGGTTGTAGAGGGTGCCATACGGATCGGACGGGTCGGTCGACCCGAGCGCCGTCCCGAAGTCCTCGGCGCACAGGTCGCCGATCTCGTGTCCGGTATCGTCCAGCCACGCCGGATTCTCCGTGTCGGGATCCGTCATGGCCTCCGCCAGTTCGTGGCTGAGGGTGCTGATCGAACCGTCGAGAGCGAGACTGCCGTTCGGGGCCTGGCCTGCGTCGCAGTTGACCGCCTCGAAGGGTTCGTTGCTGTACACCACAGCCCGCTCGCCCTCCCCGAACATGCGGTGGTAGCCGCAGAACGTCGATGCGGAGGTTGTCCCGTCGCGATCCTGCGCCTCCACACCTGGCGGGAGGAAGACCGGCGTGAAGCGGTCCATACCGGTCGCCACCTGCCCGGTGGCGACCAGCCGAGCGAGCTCGGTGCGTAGCTCATCGTCGGTCAGACAGACGCTGCTGATGTCGTCGTCGGGCGTGCATCCCGCCCCCGGGAAGGCGGTCGGGTCGTAGACAGGCGCTGCGTCGGTAAGCCGATAGTCGAGCGGAGCCGTCTCGCCATCCGCGTCGCCCGGGTACTCGGTCGCCAGGGAATAGACGTTGGCGTCGCCGCCGCTGTCCACGGCGACGTCGTGCAGGTAGAGCAGGATGCCGTCCACATAGCCCGGAGGGAACGCAAAGCCATCGGGCGCCCAGAACACCGGCGTGATCACGATGCCCGTGTCACCGGAGGTGTCCATGACCGGGCCGCCGACGTAGTCCATCGGCGGGGCGCATCCATCGCAGTAGTGGCCGTCGCGGTTGCCTCCGTCCGCGAGCTCGCCCTCGGCAGTGACCGAGGCGACGGTCGGGCTGGCGGTCGCGGCTGCGAGCACGAGGGTGAGGACGGCGACGGCGGCCGCCGAAGCCACAGCGGCCGGCCACCGGCGACCCGCCTCCCGGTCTCCACGTCGGATCCGTCCTGTCATCACGCCACCGCCTCGCTCGCCCCGTGACCGCGCGATGCGGCACTGCAAGCACAACCGTGACATCCGCCGCCTCGACCCGAAATACAGCTCCTGCGCGGCGACGCCGGACTCCTCGACCAAACGCCGAAGGCCCGGTCCCTGAGGGGACCGGGCCTTCGTGCGGCGTTCGCTCCGCGAACTACTTCGCGGTGACCTCCGCCGGCTGCTTCTCGGCAGCGGGCTTCTTGCGGGCCGGAGCCTTCTTCGCCGGCTCCTCCGGAGCGGCCTCGACGGCCGGCTTCGGGCGGGCGGCGAACTCCTCGAAACCGGCGCGCGGGTGCTGCACGGCCTCGAGGGAGACGATGTCGCGTCCGAGCCAGAAGTTGTTCCACCAGCCCCAGATGACGCGCCACTTGCGCTCCCACGACGGCATGGCCAGGCCGTGGTAGCCGCGGTGCGCGAGCCAGCCGATGACGCCCTTCATGGCGATCTTGCCGGACTGGAGCACGCCGACGCCGACGCCGAGACCCGCGACCGCGCCGAGGCTCTTGTGGTAGTACTGGCGCGGCAGCTCGCCGCGCAGCGACGCCACGATGTTCTTCGCGAGCAGCTTGCCCTGGCGCACCGCGTGCTGGGCGTTCGGCACGCAGTAGCCGCCGACGCCCGCACCGGTCAGGTCGGGGACGGCCGAGACATCGCCGGCGCCCCAGGCGTCCTCGACGATCTCCTCGTCGGTGCCGACGCGGAGGTCGGCACGGACGCGGAGGCGGCCGCGCTCCTCGATCGGGAGGTCGGTGTGACGCACGATCGTCGGGTTCGCCATGACACCGGCGGTCCAGACGATGAGGTCGGTCTCGAAGCTCTCGCCGGTCGACAGCTGGATGACGCCGTCCACCGCGCTGGTGAGCTGCGTCTCCAGGTGGATCTGCGCCCCGCGCTCCGCCAGGTTCTTGATCACCCAGTGGCTGGTCTTGAGCGACACCTCCGGCATGATCCGGCCCATGGCCTCGATCAGGTGGAAGTGCGTGTCCTCGAACGACAGCTCCGGGTAGCGCTTCAGCAGCGTGCTGGCGAAGGAGCGCAGCTCGGCGAAGATCTCGATGCCGGCGAAGCCACCGCCGACGACCACGACGGTGAGGAGGCGGTCGCGCTCCGGGCCGGCCGGCATCCCGGCGGCCTTGTCGAAGTTGGTGAGGAGCTGGTCGCGGATGTACACGGCCTCCTCGATGTTCTTGAGGCCGACCGCCTGGTCCGCGACACCCGGGATCGGGAACGTGCGCGAGACGGCACCCGCCGTGACCACGACGATGTCGTACTCGAACTCGTACGCCTCGCCGACGGGCGGCTGGATGGTCGCCACCTTGCGTGCGTGGTCGACGTACGTGACCTTCGCCGTGATGATGTTCGTGGTCTTGAGGTGGCGGCGGTGCGCGACGACCGCGTGACGCGGCTCGATCGAACCCGCGGCGACCTCCGGGAGGAACGGCTGGTACGTCATGTACGGCAGCGGGTCGACCATGGTGACCTCGGCCTCGCCCGGGCGGAGCTGTTTCTCGAGCTTCCACGCGGTGTAGAAGCCGGCGTATCCGCCGCCGACGATCAGGATTTTGGGCACAGTGAAGCGTCTCCTCTAACCGATAAGTTTGGGCCTTACATTACTCCTTGCTGCGCATCCGCCTGAAATGCGACCAGACGCCGACGCCGCCGAGGGCGACGAGAGCGAGAAAGCCGGCAATCAGACCGAACGGCAGCCAGAATGCGGTGAGGACGCTCCATTGCGGCCAGAAGAACCGATTCCATGGTAGCGCGCGCTCGGGGGTCAGTTTGGCCGGGACGGGCGCGGCCTGCGGATCGCCGCCCGGAGCGGGGGTCGACGGCGCAGGCGTCGAGGGCGATTCCGCCCGTCGGTGGATGCGGATCCAGTCGCCCAGATCGCCCATCGGGTTCGCGGTGACATGCGGGACGGAGGCCGTGACCGCGGCCGCCGCATCCAGCAGTCCGTAGCCGTAGATCGGGCTCGGCACGGTGCCGCCCGCGGGTTTCGCTGTGCGAATGATCCGCTCGATCACATCCGGGGCCTTCAGCTCGGGATGCGCGGCGCGCACGAGCGCGACGGCCCCCGACACGAGCGGCGCGGCGCCGCTGGTGCCCGCCCACTGCACGTATCCTCCTCCCGGGTTCGCGCCGACGAGCTGCTCGCTCGGCGCCGAGACGCCGATCGTGATGCCCTGGGCGGACGCGTCGAAGCTGGCCTTGCCCGCCCGGTCGACCCCGGCGACGGTGAGTACGCCCGGGATGGTCGCCGGCGCCCCGACCTCGCTGGTGCCGCTCCCCCGGTTGCCCGCGGCGGCCACGATGACCACGTCGTGCGAGAAGGCGTACTGGAACGCCTCATCCCAGCTGGTCGGCCAGTCGAGCGTGTTGCGGGTCAGCGACATGTTGATCACCGACGCGCCGTTGTCCACCGCCCAGCGGACGGCCTCGGCGATCTGCTCGTCGCTGCCGACCGGTCCCATCGCCTTGCCCAAAGCGACGGACGCACTGAGGATGGTGGCGTCCGGCGCCGCGCCCAGCACGCCGCTGTCCGGCCCGGTCCCCCGGCCGGCCAGCAGGGAGGCGACCCAGGTGCCGTGGTTGGCGCTCTCCGCGTCGCCGAGCGGCTTCTGGCCGGAGGCGGCGCCGACCCCGGAGACATCCGTACCGCCGACGACCGCGCCGGCGAGGTCGGGAACGGAGCCGTCGACGCCGGTGTCGATGACGGCGACCTTCACTCCAGCGCCACGTGTCGTGTTCCAGGCCTGGGCGAAGCCGTAGTCGTTCAGCCAGTACTCCAGGTCGCGCACCTGGTCGGCGCGGGCGGCCGTGGCGGGGACGAGGGTGGATGCGATGGCGATCGCGGCCGCGGCGGCGACGGAGGCGAGGCGGCGGGCCGGGTGTGTGCGGGCCGGCCGGGCGCGAGCGCCGCGCGGGCGGACCGAGGCCGCCGGGCCGCCTGCGGCGACTCGGGGCTGACGTGCGGCCGACCGCCGCATCCGGTCGCCCACCAGGCGTCCTAGCCGGCGACGTCGATGCGGCACTCGCATACCGCGGGCGACCAGTCGCCGCGGGCGAGCGCCAGGTCGCCGATCGGGTTGACTCCCGGGCCGGCGGCGAGGGCGTGTGCGGCGAGGGCGTGCAGGCACTTCACGCGGGAGGGCATGCCGCCCGCCGAGATGCCGGCGATCTCCTCCACCACGGCGATGGACTCGCGGTCGGCCAGGTACTGCTCGTGCGCCGCGCGGTAGGCGGTCGCGACGTCGTCGTCCTCCGCGAGGAGGTCGTTGTACTCGGCCATGACCTGGGTCGCCTCGAGCGCCGACATGGCCGCGGTCGCGGCGGGATGCGTCAGATAGTAGAACGTCGGGAACGGTGTCCCGTCGTCCAGGCGGGGCGCTGTGGAGACCACCGTCGGGCGGCCGCACACGCAGCGCGCGGCGATGCCGACGACATTGCGGGCGGGACGGCCCAGCTGCTCGGAGACGACGGCGATGTCCTCGTCGGTCACGGGGTCGAACGGGGGTCTGGTCATGGCGTTACTTCTTCGGGGTGGGCGACCCGGTGGCGGGGGCCGTCGGGTCGGGGGCCGGGGTTCCGCTCAGCTGCTGCGGGGTCGCCTGCGTCAGTCCGGCGCCCATGAAGGAGCCGAACAGCGAGCCGACCCAGTCGGTCTGCGTCTTCACCAGCTTGGAGCTGACGGGGGTCGTATCCTGCTTCGCCGCCGGCGGACGGTCGTCGATGACGAGGTAGCTGACCTCGCCGGGCATGACGTAGTACAGCCGGTCGCGGGCCTGGGCGCGCAGGTAGCTGGGGTCGTTCCAGCGCGCGCGCTGGTCCTTGAGGGTGTCGACCTGAGCGGCGAGCTGGTCGACCGCGTGCTGCTGGTCGGCGATCTGCTGCCGCTGCGACAGGAACGCCTGGACGGTCGGCGCCAGGATGAGCACCGCGAGCACGAGGACGCCCATCATCACGAGCGAGAACGCCGAGAAGTGCAGCTGGCGCAGCCAGCGGCCGGTGCCGGTCGGGCGCGACATGCGCACCGGGACGCGTTGCGTGCGCGGCTTCGGCATGGGCCCTCCGGTACGGGATGCTGGTGGCGGATCGGGACCGGGCGGCCCCCTCCCATCGTAGGCGATGACGTCCCTTCGACCCGTGGCGGCACGGGGTGTCGGGATGCGCTCAGCCGGCGGCCAGGATGCCCACGAGACGCACGGCGCCGAGCGCGACCAGCGCCCCGCCGCCGACGAGGAAGACCAGGCCGAGCGCCCGCGCGTCGCGTGCGCGGAAGCGGCGGTGCGCATCCTCGTCGGCGAAGAACTCGGCGCTCCGGTCGGGACGCAGCAGGAGGAATAGCCCGAGGAGGGCGAACAGCGCCGCGAGCGCGAGGAAAAGGACGAGCGGGACGACCTCCGACTCCGTGGTCATGCGGCGCTCCGGCCGAGGCGGTACGCGAAGCCGGCCGCCAGAGCGAGACCCGCGCCGGCGACGAGCACGGGTACGAACAGGAGCGGCGACCCGAGAGCTTGCGCGAGCGGCCTGGCGACCGTGAGCACGACCGCGAACACCCCGAACCAGACGGCGCCGCGGCGCCATGGAGGGTGCGACGCGCGCACAGCGATCCGGGCGACCCACGGAAGGTCAGGCGCGGCCGCGCGGTATCCGACGACAGCCCAGAGGAAGATCGGGAACGGGCCGAGGAGCACGAGGAACGCCAAGGCCGCCAACGCGGCCTCGGCAGCCACCCGGTACCTGCGGACCCACAGGGGCTCTAGCGTCGCGTAGGCGCACCACGCGCAGATCCCCAGGCTGACGGCAGCGGCGAGGGCGACGACGGACGCGACGAGGAGGTACACCGCGTATCCGAGCGTCTCGCGCGGCGCTACGATGAGCACCGCCGCGACAGCGCCCAGCGCCAAGAGCGCGGCGGGGAGGACGGCCTCGTACCAGCGGAGGGGCGCCCCGATGGGCGCCTCGACCTCCCCCGCGTCCCCGTCCTCGTCGATCCGCACCCCAGCACCCTACCGTCGGGCGCCCTCCCGCGGCCTCGAGGTGCACGTAGTTGCGCGCGACACGCCGTGCGGAGGCGCAACTACGTGCACCTCACGCAGCCGAAGACGCGGACGGCCCCCGGGGGAACCCCGGGGGCCGTCCGCGCGGGTGCGGTTACGCGGTGAAGCGCGGGAAGGCGCTGCGGCCGGCGTAGACGGCGGCGTCGCCCAGCTCCTCCTCGATGCGGAGCAGCTGGTTGTACTTCGCGACGCGCTCGGAGCGGGCCGGGGCGCCGGTCTTGATCTGGCCGGCGTTGGTGGCGACGGCGAGGTCGGCGATCGTGGTGTCCTCGGTCTCGCCGGAGCGGTGCGAGAGCACCGCGGTCATGCCGCTGCGCTGCGCGAGCGACACGGCGTCGAGCGTCTCGGTCAGGGTGCCGATCTGGTTGACCTTGACGAGGATGCTGTTGGCCGCGTGCTTGGTGATGCCCTCGGCGAGGCGCTTCGGGTTGGTGACGAACAGGTCGTCGCCGACGAGCTGCAGCTTGGTGCCGAGCTCGGCGGTGAGGTGCGCCCAGCCCTCCCAGTCGTCCTCCGCCAGCGGGTCCTCGATGGAGACGAGCGGGTAGTTCGCCGCTAGCTCCTGGTAGTAGGCGCTCATCTCGGCGGCGGTGCGCTCCTGGCCCTCGAAGCGGTACACGCCGTTCTCGAAGAACTCGGTGGAGGCGACGTCGAGGCCGAGGGCGATGTCGCGGCCGACGGTGAAGCCGGCCTTCTCGATGGCCTCGGAGATCAGGTCGAGCGCCGCGCGGTTGTGCTCGAGCTCCGGGGCGAAGCCGCCCTCGTCGCCGAGACCGGTGTTGAGGCCCTTCGACTTCAGCAGCGCCTTGAGCGAGTGGTAGGTCTCGACGCCCCAGCGGAGGCCCTCGGAGTAGGTCTCCGCGCCGAGCGGGAGGACCATGAACTCCTGGATGTCGACGCCGGTGTCCGCGTGTGCGCCGCCGTTGATGATGTTCATCATCGGGACGGGCAGGACGTGGGCGTTCGGTCCGCCGACGTAGCGGAACAGCGGCAGGTCGGCCGAGTCGGCCGCGGCCTTGGCGACGGCGAGGCTGACGCCGAGGATGGCGTTGGCGCCGACGCGCTTCTTGTTGTCGGTGCCGTCGAGGTCGATGAGGGCCTCGTCGACCAGGCGCTGCTCGGAGGCCTCGAAGCCCTCGATCGCAGGTCCGAGCTCGTCGAGCACCGCATCCACGGCCTTGAGCACGCCCTTGCCCTGGTAGCGCTCCTTGTCGCCGTCTCGCAGCTCGTAGGCCTCGAACGCCCCGGTGGACGCGCCGGACGGGACCGCGGCACGGCTGACCGTGCCGTCCTCGAGGAGCACCTCGACCTCGACGGTCGGGTTGCCGCGCGAGTCCAAGATCTCGCGAGCGCCTACAGCTTCGATTGCAGCCACAACTGTCTCCTTGCGTGGTTTTTCGTGGGTTTTACGACGTCAGTCTAGTGATGCGAGGTGAGCCGCTCAGTTCAGCGGTTTGACCTCGAGGGCGGCCGCATCCGCCGTGTCCGCGTTGACGAACGCGAACGAGCGGAAGCCGGCGGCGGCCGCGCGGTCGAGCACGGCCTTGAGGTTCTTCGCCCGCCGGTCGAGGCGGACACGCTGCCCGCGCGCGATCAGCTCCGATTTGATCGCGACGAGGCGGTCGAGCGGCACGGCGGGATCGTAGACGAGCACGACGGACTCCGCGGAGGCGTCCTCGGGCAGCTCGATGAGGTCGACGACCCGCTCGAAGCCGATGGAGAAGCCCGCGGCGGGCACGTCGGTGCCGAGGAAACGGCCGATCATCCCGTCGTAGCGCCCGCCGCCGCCGACCGAGCTGCCGGAGCCGGGGTGCGCGATCTCGAAGATGGTGCCGGTGTAGTAGCCCATACCGCGCACGAGCGTCGGATCGAACCGCAGGGCGACGCCGGGCGGAAGCGTGTCGAGCGCGTGCGCGAGCGCCTCCAGGTCGGCGACGGCGTCGGTGTCCATCCCCTCGGGGAGGATGCCGGTGATCGCCTCGACGGTGAGTGCGACGCCGCCGTCGGCGAGGTGCGGCTCCAGGTCGGCGAGGATGCCGCCGAGCACGGCCGCGGAGTCCGCCCCGCCCTCGGCGAGCTCGGCGACCACGCCCTCCGCGCCGATCTTGTCCAGCTTGTCGATGGAGATGAGCACCTGCGGCCACCGCGTCTCGTCGAAGCCGCAGTACTCGAGCAGGCCGTTCAGGATGCGCCGGTCGTTGATGCGGATCGTGCAGTCGCTGAGGCCCAGCGCTTCGAGCGCCGCAGCGGTCGCGGTGATCAGCTCCACCTCGGCCAGCTGAGTCGCTTCGCCGATGATGTCGATGTCGCACTGCACGAACTGGCGGTAGCGGCCCTTCTGCGGACGCTCGGCCCGCCACACCGGCGCGATCTGGATGCTGCGGAACACCGGAGGGAGCTCGGCCCGGTGGGTGGCGTAGAAGCGGGCGAGCGGAACCGTCAGATCGAACCGGAGCCCGAGGTCGGCGAGGCTCAGCAGGTCGCCCGAATCGATGGCGGCGGTGAGGTCGTCGCCGTCGAGCCCGCGTTTCAGGATGCTGAACGACAGCTTCTCGTTGTCACCGCCGAGTCCCGAGTGCAGGCGCTCGATGTCTTCGACGACCGGGGTCTCGATCTCGTCGAACCCGTGCGCGGCGAAGCTGCGGCGGATCACCCCGAGCGCATGCTCGCGGCGGGCCTTCTCAGCGGGGAGGAAGTCGCGCATGCCGCGGGGCGGGGTGATCGGTGAGGCCATGCGTCGATTCTTCCATGAAGGCGGCCCGCGGCCGGTGCCGGAGGGTATGGTGCGCATCCACCCGCGGGCGTAAAATCCAGGCGTTGCCACCCTGAGGCTCCGCCATTGTGCGAGGCTCGGTGGCGTCCTCAATACAGGACCTGGCATGAGTCGCATCCGTCCGACCACGGCGCTTGCTCGCTGCCAGACACGGGCCGACAACGCGTCCGCCGAGACCAGGAGTGCGCCGCCGCGAGGCGCCGCCTCACCCGAATGGCGACCTGAACGGGCGGATGCGCTGCCGGCCATCTCTGCGCTCCGCCGGTCACGTGCGCTCCCCGGTCGACCGCGCGAGTCGACGGACGGGCCTTGGTCGCCCGCGATCTCTTAGGTTAGGCTTGCCTTACATCGCGCCGACCATGTCGTCGGCTGCCGCCCATCCCCATCCCTCCCGAGGAGAACCATGCTGCCTGTCCCCCGCGCCGCCCGTCGCCGATCGCGTCTCGCTGTGATCGCCACCGCGATCGTGGCCTCCGCCGCCCTCGCGCTCACCGGCTGCAGCGCTGGCGGATCCGCCGCGCAGAGCAGCTCGGACAGCGGTACCGGCGCCTTCCCCGTCACGGTGAAGAGCGCCCTCGGCGAGGCGAAGATCGACGAGAAGCCGAAGCGCATCGCGACCTGGGGATGGGGTGCGCAGGACATCGTGCTGGCCCTCGGCATCGTCCCGGTCGCCATGCCGGCGTTCGCCTACGGCGGCACCGCGGACGGCATCCTGCCGTGGGACGCCGACCGGATCAAGGAGCTCGGCGGGAAGACGCCGAAGATCATCCCCGCCGACACCGGAGAGGTGCCGTTCGAGGACTTCGTGACGGCCAAGCCGGACGTCATCCTCGCCCCGTACTCCGGGCTGACGCAGGCGGAGTACGACACGCTCAGCAAGATCGCCCCGGTCGTCGCCTACCCGGAGAAGCCGTGGTCCACCAGCTGGCGCGACCAGACCGAGATCGTCGGCAAGGCGCTCGGCATGACGAAGGAGACGGACGCCCTCGTCACGAAGACCGAGGACTCGGTGACCGCGCTCGCCGGGAAGTACCCGGTGCTCAAGGACAAGACCTTCTTCTACGCCGCCGCCAACGAGCCGGGCAAGCTCAACGTCTACCGCGCCGACGACCCGCGCGTGCAGCTGCTCAACGACCTCGGGCTCAAGAACTCCCCGAGCATCGCCTCCCTCGACTCCTCGAAGGGCGACGGCAGCTTCTTCTACCAGCTCAGCTACGAGAACCTGTCGAAGATCGACACGGACCTGCTGGTGATGTACTTCGAAGACCAGGCCGCGGTGGATGCGTTCACCTCCGACCCGCTCGTCGCCGCGATGCCGACGATCAAGGAGGGCCGTTTCGCCCCCATCATCGGACGGTCGTTCGTCGCCGCGACCAGCGCGCCCAGCGTGCTCAGCATCCCGTGGATGCTCGACCGCTACGTGCCGCAGCTGGCCAAGGCCGCCGACAAGGTCAAGTAGCGCGGATGTCCGCGAGCGTCGACGCGCCCGCCGCCGCCGGCGGGGCGGGTACCGGTCGCGCGGGGTCGTCCCCGCGCGCCCGGCGCCGCCGCCTGCTCGCGGGCTTCGCCGTCGCGGCCGTCCTGCTCGTGGTCGTCTCGGTGCTGAGCCTCATGGTCGGCGCGCGCACGATCGCCCCGGCCGACGTCGTGCACGCCCTGCTGCACTACTCGCGCTCCGACCCGGACTCCCTCGTGGTCGTGGACAGCCGCCTCCCCCGCACTCTGCTGGGACTGGTCACCGGGCTCGCCCTGGGGCTCGCCGGCACGGTCATGCAGGGGCTGTCGCGCAACCCGCTGGCCGACCCCGGCATCCTCGGCGTCAACTTCGGCGCGTCGCTCGCCGTGGTCGTCGCCATCGCGTTCCTGGGCATCACCGCGCCGACGGGGTACCTGTGGTTCGCGTTCGCCGGCGCGGCGCTCGCCTCCGTGCTCGTCTACGCCGTCTCCTCGCTCGGGCGCGAAGGGGCGACGCCGGTCAAGCTGGCGCTCGCGGGAGCGGCCGTCTCGGCCGCCCTGGGTTCGCTGATCACCGCGGTGGAGCTGACCAGCCGCGCCTCGCTCGACGCCATGCGCTTCTGGCAGGTGGGATCGCTCGCCGGCCGCGGGTTCGGGGTGCTGTGGCAGATCCTCCCGACGCTCACCGTCGGCGCGATCCTGGCGCTCGGGCTCGGGAGGCTGCTGAACGGCCTCGCGCTCGGCGACGACGTCGCCCGCGGTCTCGGACAGCGCGTGGGTGTGACGCGGGTGCTCTGCGGGGTGGCGATCGTCCTGCTCTGCGGCTCGGCGACCGCGGCGGTCGGGCCCATCGCGTTCCTCGGCCTGATCATCCCGCACATCGCCCGGCGCGTGGTCGGGGCGGACTACCGCTGGATCCTGGCGTACTCGGCGGTCGCCGCACCGACGCTGCTGCTCGCGTGCGACATCCTCGGCCGCGTCGTCGCCCCTCCCGGTGAGCTGCAGGTGGGCGTCGTGCTGGCGTTCGTGGGCGCGCCAGTGTTCATCGCGCTGGTGCGGCGCCGACGGCTGGTCAGCCTGTGAGCGCCGCACCGGTGTCCCCGCCGTCACGGGCCGGGGGCACGTCGGCCGCCGGCACAGTGGATGCGGTGCGCGCCGACCGGCGCCACGGCCGTTCGCGCGCGCTCCGGGTGTCGATCGTGCTCGCCGTGCTCGTCCTCCTCGTCGCGGCCGTCTCCCTGACGCTCGGCGCTGTGGCGGTCTCGCCCGCGGACGTGCTGGCCGCACTGGTCGGCCGCGCCGACCGGCTGACGTCGTTCGTCATCCTCGAGCTGCGGCTGCCGCGGCTGGTCGCGGGCGCCCTGGTCGGCGCGTGCCTCGGGCTCTCCGGTGCGCTCATCCAGTCGGTCGCCCGCAACCCGCTCGCGAGCCCCGACATCATCGGCATCACCGCGGCGGCGAGCGCGACCGGCTCCGTCGCCCTGATCTGGTTCGGGCTCACGGGTCTCGCGCTCTCCGGCATCGTGCTCGCTGGGACGCTCGTCGCCGCCGCGGCCATCTACCTGCTGGCCTGGCGCCGCGGTGTCAGCGGCTACCGCTTCGTGCTGGTCGGGATCGGGATCGCGGCCTTCTGCGCGGGCATCGTCTCGTACGTGCTCACCCGCGCCGACCTCTCCGACGTGCAGCAGGCGCTGGTGTGGATCACCGGGAGCCTCAACTCCGTCGACCCCACCTCGCTGCTGGTGCTCGGCATCGGGACGGTGCTGCTGGTGCCCTGCGCACTGCTGATCGGCCGTCCGCTCGGAGCCCTGTCCCTCGGCGACGACCTCGCCGCCGGGCTCGGTGTGCGGCCGGAGCGCACACGCCTCCTGGTGGTCGCGGTGGCCGTCGCGCTCGCGGCGCTCGCCGTCGCCGTCGCCGGTCCGGTCTCCTTCGTCGCGTTCCTCGCCGCGCCGATCGCCCGGCGGCTGCTGGGCCGCGGGTCGCTCGCGCTCGTCCCGTCGGCGCTGCTCGGCGCGCTCATCCTCGTCGTCTCGGACATCGTCGCCCAGTTCGCGCTCCCCGGCGTCGTGCTGCCGGTCGGCGTGGTCACCGGGATCGTCGGCGCCCCCTACCTGCTCTGGCTGCTCGCCAGGACCAACCGCATCGGCCGTGGAGGCTGACATGACATACGAGACCCCTTCCGCCGTGCCGGAGCTGGCCGCCCGCGATCTGTCGCTCGCCTACGAGGGACGGGTGGTGGTCGACGGACTCGACCTCGACATCCCGGCCGGCCGCGTGACCGCCATCGTCGGGCCGAACGCCTGCGGCAAGTCGACCCTGCTGCGCGGGCTGTCGCGGCTGCTCCCGCCGGCCGCCGGCAGCGTCCTGCTCGACGGCTCCGACATCCACTCGCTGCCGACCAAACAGGTGGCGCAGCGCCTCGGACTGCTGCCCCAGACGCCGACCGCGCCCGACGGCATCACCGTCGCGGACCTGGTCTCGCGCGGCCGGTACCCGCACCAGGGCTGGTTCCGGCGCTGGACGGCCGAGGACGACGAAGCGGTGGCCGAGGCCATGACGGCGACCGGGATCACGGACCTCGCCGACCGTCCGGTGGACGAGCTCTCCGGCGGTCAGCGGCAGCGCGTGTGGATCGCGATGGCGCTCGCCCAGCGCACCGACATCCTGCTGCTGGACGAGCCGACAACCTTCCTCGACCTCAGCCACCAGCTGGATGTGCTCGACCTCCTGCTCGACCTCAACGCCGCCCGTGGCACGACGGTCGTCATGGTGCTGCACGACCTCAACCTGGCCGCGCGGTACGCCGGACACCTCATCGCCATGCGCTCGGGGTCGGTCGTGGCGGCGGGAGACCCGGCCGCAGTGGTCACGGCGGAGCTCGTGCGCGACGTGTTCGGCGTCGAGTCGGTCATCGCCGACGACCCGGTGACCGGGACGCCGCTCGTCGTACCGCTCGGACGGCACCACACGGCGTAGGCCCACTCGGCTAGTGTCGGCGTGACGCGCCGTGCGGCGGCCCCGAGCGAAGGACCACGATGACCGACCTCTCGATCCCGTTTCTCGAGCAGCAGGAGCGGGAGCTCGTCCTGCCGTCGTTCGACCTCGCCGCAGCGTGGCGCCTGGGGAGCCTCATCATCGAGCGCGCGCTCGCGGCCGACGCCGGTGTGGCCGTCGACATCCGGCGCGGAGATCACATCCTGTTCCGCGCCATGCTGCCCGGAACGACGGTCGATCAGCAGGATTGGATCCGCAAGAAGGCGGCCGTCGTGCACCGGTTCGAGGCGAGCAGCGCCCTGGTGGCTCTCCGCCTGGCCGACGTGGATGTGGAGGGTCTCGGCTGGCTCGATGCGCGCGACTACGCGCTCACCGGTGGCTCGTTCCCGATCCGGGTCGCCGGCACCGGCGTCGTCGGAGCGGTCACCGCGTCCGGCCTCACCTCGGAAGAGGACCATCTGCTGGTGACCGACGGTATCCGCGACTACCTGGCTTCGCTCAGCGAGTGAGATAGCGACGGGGTTTAGACGGCCTCCTGCTCGCGGATCTCGTCCTGCAGGTCGCGCAGAGTCGAGCGCAGCGCGCGCTCCGCATCCAGCCCCTGCGCCTTGGCCGACGCGACGATCGCGAGCAGCAGCGGCCCGAGCTCGTCCTCGCTGGCCACCTGCACGCCGCCCGACTCCTGCAGGTCGAGCAGACCGACCTTCTGCGCGCGGCCGAGCAGCTTGTCGGCCAGCGCGAGCGAGGGCATGCCCTGGGGGATGCCGTCGAGCACGCTCGTGCGGCCCGGCTTCTCCTGCTTCTTCAGCTCGTCCCAGAACCCGACCACGTCGTCCGCGGTCTCGGCCCGTCGGGCGTCGGCGGCGGTCCGGTCGCCGAAGACGTGCGGGTGGCGACCGACCATCTTCGCGGTCATGTGAGCGGCGACATCCTGGATGTCGAAGTCCTCCCCCGGCGTGTGCGCCGCGATGTCGGCGTGGAAGAGCACCTGGTACAGCACGTCGCCCAACTCCTCGAGCAGCTCGTCGCGGTCACCGGTCTCGATGGCGTCGATGAGCTCGTAGGTCTCCTCGATCAGGTACTGCACCAGCGACTCGTGGGTCTGGTCGGCGTCCCACGGGCAGCCGCCCGGAGCGCGCAGGCGGGCCATCACGGCGACCAGCTCGTCGAGCTTCGTCGCGGCCTCCGGTACGACCACCGGACCCGCATCCTGACCCACTGCCTCGCCCATGCCGACCTCCTCGCTCTACGATTCATCCATCCTGCCACCGGGTAGAGTCATGAGCGGTGTGCCGGGAAGTCTGGTCGGCGTCGTTTCCGTGACCCCGCATGATTGGTGACCGCATGAGCATCATCCGATCCGAGCGCACCGCCGCCGGACTCCTCCTCGGAGCGGCCGCGCTCGGCCTCCTCCTCGCCAACACGGCCGTCGGCCCCGCGCTGCTCGACGTGCAGCACGCCCACCTCGGCGCCGGTCCGCTCGATCTGAGCGTCGGCCATTGGATCAGCGACGGCCTGCTCGCGATCTTCTTCTTCATCGTCGCGGTCGAGCTCAAGCACGAGCTCGTCGTCGGCGAGCTCAATAGTGTGCAGAAGGCCATCCATCCGGCGATCGCGGCGGTCGCCGGCGTGATCGTGCCTGCGGGGATCTACCTGGCGCTGACCGCGGGCACCGGCGTGTCACAGGGGTGGCCCATCCCGACCGCGACCGACATCGCCTTCGCGCTCGGCGTGCTCGCCGTCTTCGGCCGCGGGCTGCCGAACCGGCTGCGCGTCTTCCTGCTGGCCCTCGCGGTGCTCGACGACCTCATCGCGATCGTCATCATCGCCGTGTTCTTCACCACCGACCCGAACCTGCTGGAGCTGGCGCTCGCCGCCGTCACCGTCGCGGTGTTCGGCGTGCTGAGCCGGATGCTGCGCGGGCGGATGCGCTGGCCGCTCGGTGTCCTCATGGTGCTGCTCGCGCTGCTCACCTGGTGGCTGGTCTACGACTCCGGCGTGCACGCGACCATCGCGGGCGTCGCCCTCGGACTCGTCATGGCGCGCCGGCCCGCCGGGAAGGTCACCCACGCCCTCGAACCGTGGTCGAACGGGCTCATCCTGCCGCTGTTCGCGTTCTCGGCGGCTCTGGTGCCCATCCCCGCCGTGTCGCCGTCGCAGCTGTCGCCGGCGTTCTGGGGCATCCTGGTCGCCCTGCCGGTCGGCAAGCTGATCGGCATCACCCTCGGTGGATGGCTCGGCTCGTTCACGAAGCGCGGCGCCGAACGCGGGCGCATCTCGCTCTTCGGGCTCGTCACCGTCGCCGCGCTCGGCGGGATCGGCTTCACCGTCTCCCTGCTGATGAACGAGCTGGCGTTCGCCGGGTCGGAGGACGTCCGGGCGGAGGGCACGCTGGCCGTGCTGCTCGGGTCGGCGGTCGCGATCGTGGTCTCCGGGTTCCTCGTCAGCGCGCTGGCCCGGCGCAACCGGCGGGAGCACCCGCACCCGGATCCGCGGAAGCGGGCGGAGCCGGAATCACAGGCGGAGCCGTCTGCCTGACCCCGCCGCATCCGTGGGGCGCAACGCGCCGTTATCGCCGCCGCATAGCGGCGTGTTGCGACCCACGGAGGAGCGGGACGGGTCGCGTCAGCTGGCGCGCTCGGCGGCGGCCTGCTCCTTCTCCGGGAACAGCGCCCCCAGCAGGTCGGCCACCCACGTGATCAGGGACGCGTCGTCGAGCGCCTCGCCGTTCACGCGCGGCAGCGGCACGGTCGCGACCTTCGGAGCCGCGTGGTACTTCGACCCCGGGTACATGCGCTGCAGGCGCACCTGCAGCGAGTCAGGCAGCACGGCCGGCGCCAGGCGCAGGTTGGAACCCATCGCCACGACCTCGCCGAGCCCGGCCTTCTGCGCCGCGCGACGCAGCCGCGACACGGCGACGAGGTTGGTGACGGCCTCCGGCGGGGTGCCGTAGCGGTCGGTCAGCTCCTCCAGCACGAGGTCGATCTGGCCGTCCTTCGCCGCGGGCGAGCTCGCGGTCGACAGCTTCTGGTACGCCTCCAGCCGCAGACGCTCGCTGTCGACGTACTCCTCCGGGATGTGCGCATCGACCGGCAGCTCCAGCCGCAGCTCCGTCTGGCCCTCCGCGACCTCGCCGCGGAACGTGGAGACGGCCTCGCCGATCATCCGGAGGTAGAGGTCGAAGCCCACGCCCGCGATGTGACCCGACTGCTCGCCGCCGAGCAGGTTGCCCGCTCCACGGATCTCGAGGTCTTTCAGCGCGACCTGCATGCCGCTGCCGAGGTCGTTGTTCGCTGCGATGGTCGAGAGCCGGTCGTGAGCGGTCTCGCTCAGCGGCTTGTTCTCATCCCACAGGAAGTACGCGTAGGCGCGCTCGCGCCCGCGTCCGACACGACCGCGCAGCTGGTGCAGCTGGCTGAGGCCGTACTTGTCGGCGCGGTCGATGATGATCGTGTTCGCGTTGGCGATGTCGAGGCCGGTCTCGATGATCGTCGTAGAGACCAGCACGTCGAAGCGCCGCTCCCAGAAGTCGACGACGACCTGCTCCAGCGCGTGCTCGTTCATCTTGCCGTGGGCGACGCCGATGCGCGCCTCGGGAACCAGCTCGGCCAGCTTCGCGGCCATGCTCGTGATCGAGCCGACGCGGTTGTGCACGAAGAACACCTGGCCTTCGCGCAGCAGCTCGCGACGGATCGCCGCCGCCACCTGCTTGTCCGAGTACGGGCCGACGAACGTGAGGATGGGGTGCCGGTCCTCCGGCGGCGTCGCGAGCGTCGACATCTCGCGGATGCCGGTGACCGCCATCTCCAGCGTGCGCGGGATGGGCGTCGCGCTCATCGCCAGGATGTCGACGTTGGTCTTCAGCTTCTTCAGCGCGTCCTTGTGCTCGACGCCGAAGCGCTGCTCCTCGTCGATGATGACGAGCCCGAGGTCTTTGAAGCTCACACCGTCGGCCAGGATGCGGTGGGTGCCGATCACCACATCCACCGTGCCGTCGGCCATGCCGCGCAGCGTCTCGCGCGCCTCCTTGTCGGTCTGGAAGCGGCTCAGCTGACGCAGGTGGATGGGGAAGCCCGCGAAGCGCTCCTGGAACGTCTCGGCGTGCTGTTTCACCAGGAGGGTGGTCGGCACGAGCATGGCGACCTGCTTGCCGTCCTGCACCGCCTTGAACGCGGCGCGCACGGCGATCTCGGTCTTGCCGAAGCCGACGTCGCCCGAGATCAGGCGGTCCATCGGGATGGGCCGCTCCATGTCGGCCTTCACCTCGTCGATGGTCTGCAACTGGTCGAGCGTCTCCGCGAACGGGAAGGCCTCCTCCAGCTCGCGCTGCCAGGGGGTGTCCGGAGCGAAGGCGTGGCCCTTGCTCGCTATACGGGCCGAGTACAGCTTGACCAGCTCCACGGCGATGTCGCGCACCGCCCGGCGCGCGCGGCCCTTTGCCGCCGCCCAGTCGCTGCCGCCCATCTTGGACAGCTGCGGCGCCTCGCCGCCGACATAGCGGGTGAGGAGGTCGAGCTGGTCGGTCGGCACGTAGAGCTTGTCGCCCGGGTACCCGCGCTTCGAGGGCGCGTACTCGAGCACGAGGTACTCGCGCTTCGACTTGACCGCATTGCGGCCGCCGCTGGAGACCTCGCGCTGGGTCAGCTCCACGAACTTGCCGATGCCGTGCGTCTCATGCACGACGTAGTCGCCGGGCTTCAGCTGCAGCGGGTCGACGACGTTCTTGCGCCGGGCCGCCAGCTTCTTCACCTGGCGCGAGTCGTACCCGACGGCGCGGCCGTAGAACTCGGCCTCGCTGATCAGGGCGAGCTTGGTCCCCGGTACCTCGAAGCCGTGCTCGGCGGTCGCCTTGACGAGGTAGGCGATGCCGGGCTCCGGGTCGGCCGGGAACTCGTCGACCGGCCGCGCGGGGAGCTCCGACTCGGCCAAGACATCGGCGGCTCGCTCGACCAGCCCGTTGCCGGCCGCGACGATCGCGACGCTCCAGCCGTCGCGCAGGCGCGTGGCGACGTGCTCGACGGCACCGGAGACGTTGCCCTGGAAGCTGGGGACGGCTTCCGCGTCGATGCGCACCTGCAGGTGCTCCTCCAGCTCGCGCTCCTCCGGAAGGACGTCGTTCGCCTGGAAGCCACTCATCGTCCACCACGGGTGGTCGGGGCTCGGGGAGCCCGGGCGGCTGAACTTCACCGAGTCCTTCAGCTGCTGCAGGGTCAGGAAGTCGCCCGCCGCGAGGTCGATCGGAGCGGCCGCGCCGACGGTGGCCGCGCTCCAAGCGGCGGACAGGAACTCGCGGTTCGTCTCCGCCAGGCTCACCGCGCGCGAGGCGACGCGCTCGGGCGACAGCACGGCGACCGCCGCGCCGTCGGGCAGGTAGTGGGTGAGCGGCACCAGACGGTCGACGAGCGCGGGAGCCAGCGACTCCATCCCCTCGACCGGGATGCCCTCGCCGATCTTGGCGAGCATGGCCGACAGGCTCGGGAACTCGTGCTCCATCTCCCGTGCGCGCTGACGCACCGAGTCGCTGAGCAGCAGCTCGCGGCTCGGCGGCAGGCTCACCTCGGCGATCGGCTCGGGCATCGACCGCTGGTCGGCCACCGAGAAGGCGCGGATCGCATCCACCTCGTCGCCGAAGAAGTCGATGCGGTAGGGGTGGTCGGCCGTCGGCGGGAAGACGTCGAGGATGCCGCCGCGGACCGCGAACTCGCCGCGCCGGGTGACCATGTCGACGCGCCCGTAGGCCAGGTCGACCAGCTGCGTCGACAGGCCGCCGAGGTCGAAACCGCGCGCTCCCGCCTGCAGGGCGACGGTGGCGTAGTCGGTGAGGTTGTCGGCGAGCGGCTGCAGCGCGGCACGCACCGACGCGACCAGGATGAACGGGGTGGTGCGGTCGCCCTCGGACCAGTCGGCCAGACGCCGGAGCGCGCTCAGGCGCTTGCCGACGATCTCGGGGCTCGGGCTCAGCCGCTCGTGCGGCAGCGTCTCCCACGCGGGGAACTCGACGATCTCCGCTTCGGGCAGGATGCACGGCAGCGCACCGCGGATCGACTCGGACTCGCGACCGGTGGCCGTGATGAGGAGGATCGCCTGGGACGCGCCCTGCTCGGCCCGGCGACGCAGCAGTCCGGCGAGGAGCGGAGCCCGCAGGCCGTCCGTCAGCGAGAAGTCGGCGTCGCGCGCCGCATAGCCGAGCGCATCGTTGAACGAGGACTCGCGTGAGAGCGCGGCGACCAGACCCTGGAGTATCACTCGGTCAATTCTACGTGGGCCCACCGACAGGTCGAGGGGTGCGGAATGAACGAGCGGTCAGATCCATCCCTCGAGGGCCCGCATGAAGCCGTCGTGGTCGTCGCGGTTGATGACATGGCCGGAACCGGGGACGACGCGCACCTCGTACCCTTCGGAGCGCAGCCGCTCGGCGAGCTCCGGCTTCACGAGCTGCGAGTTGTCGGCCAGCATGACCATCGAGGGCACGCTCATGACCTCGGGAGCGCGCATCGCCGACGGAGTGACCACCACCGGGAGGACGGCCCGGTCGAACGCCTTGAACGTCTCGACCTCGATGGCGACGTCGGCCGGATCCCAGCGCGGGTTGCGCTTCGCGATGCGCGCCGCCGACTGCCGGGCGAGCGTGCGCAGGAAGGCGGGCGCGAGCATCTGCTGGAACCGGTTGGCGGCCGGGCACGAGAACGCGGGGTCGACGTAGATCACGCGCTGCGGGTCGAGCCGCTCGATCGCGAGGCTGACGGTCAGACCGCCGAGCGAGTGGCCCATGACCAGCTCAGGATGCGCCGGCACCGTGTCGACGATGTCCTGCGCCATCAGCTCGGCCGAGTACTCCTCTGCGCGGGGGCTGTGCCCGTGACCGCGGAGGTCGACGGCGATGACGTGGTACCCGCGCTCGGCGAGAACCGGCCCGACCCTGCGCCAGTTGCGCGAGTCCGACATGACCCCGTGGACCAGGATCGCGAGGCGGTCTCCGGTGCCCCACTCGCGCGTGTACAACTCCATGCCGGTCACGGTACGCGTCGCGCCTGGTCCGGGGCAGAGTGTCCGCTACGCTCTGGCTGAGCATCCGCCGTGAGGCGGCCCGAACCCGAGGGGGGAACCGTGACCGACCCGAACCAGCCCGCGTACTACAACTCGTACCCGCCGCCGCCGTCGCCGTACGCGCCGGCCGGGTGGGATGCGCCGCCCGCTCCCCCGCGCTCGCGCGCGCTCGGGATCACGGCGATGTCCATCGCGATCCCGGTCTTCATCCTCTCGGTGATCGCGTCGGTGGTCGTGGGCATGGCCGCGGGTCCGCTCGCGTCGCGCACGTCGTCCAGCTTCTCGTTCAATACGAGCGATCTCACGGCGGATCAGGCGGCGGCGTTCGCCCCCGTCGGCCTCCTCATGGGCGTCCAGATCCTGCTCGGGACGGTGCTGGGCATCCTTGCACTGGTGCTCGGCATCGTGGCGGTCGCGACGAAGCGCGGACGGCCGTTCGGCGTCGTGGCCATCATCGTGGCCGCGGCAGCGCCGATCGTGTCGTTCGCGGTGTACGCGGCAGCGCTGGGGGCGACGCTCCCCACCGCGTGACGGCCGCCGGAAACGGAGGAGGTTCCGGCACGGCACGCCGGTGGGCGCGCGAAAGGGAGGCGTTCGGGCCGGTTGAGCCCGGGATGTCCTCCGTTCGCGGCGGACGGGTCAGCGCGCGTGGAAGCGGTTCTGCGCAGTGGTGAGGCCGTCGGCGGCGATCTGCTCGACCGCATCCGCGGCATCCGCGACGAGGATCGGGAGGTTCTTGCGTTCGGTCGCCGAGAATCCCTTGAGGACGTGGTCGGCTGCAGCCGATGAACCGGGTGGCCGGCCGACGCCGACGCGCACGCGCGTGAAGTCGCCCGTGCCGATCGCGGCGATCACGTCGCGGACGCCGTTGTGGCCGCCGTGCCCGCCGCCGTGCTTGAGCCGGATGGTGTCGAACGGGATGTCGAGCTCGTCGTGCACCACGATCAGGTGCGACGGGTCGAGCGAGTAGAAGCGCAGCAGCTGCGACACCGGCCCGCCGGACACGTTCATGTACGTGTTCGGCTTGGCCAGGACGAAACGCGGGCCGCCGGGGGTCAGCCGACCCTCGGCGACCGTCGCGTTCGTCTTGTGGGTCTTGAAGGTGAGACGGCCGCGCGAGGCGAGCTCGTCGAGCACCATCTGACCCACGTTGTGGCGTGTGGCGGCGTAGCCGGGCCCGGGGTTGCCGAGCCCGACCACGAGCCACGGCCCGTCGGACGGTCCCGTGGACGACGCCTGACGGGTGGATTCCATGGGAGGTGCTTACTCGGCGCTTCCGGCGGCCTCGGCGTCGGCGGCGGCCTCGGCCGCTGCGGTCTCCTCGTCCTCGGCGCGGGCGGAAGCCGGAACCGCGATGTTGACGATGAGGAGGTCCTCGTCCTCGGCCAGGGTCGAGCCCTGCGGGAGGTCGAAGTCCTTCGCGAGGTACTGGGTGCCCTCCGCCGCGTCGGTGACGTCGATGACGATGCGCTCCGGGATGTGGGTCGCCTCGGTCTCGAGGCGGATGGTGCTGACCTCGAGCATGGCGATCGTGCCGGAGTAGGGCTCGCCCTCGATGTGGACGGGGACCTCGACGGTGACCTTCTCGCCGCGGCGGATCAGGATGAGGTCGAGGTGCTCGATGATCTGCGACACCGGGTCCTTCTGCACGTCCTTGACGAGCGCGAGCTCGGCCTTGCCGGCGATGTCGAGGTCGAGGACCGCGTTCGCCTTGCGGAGCAGCAGGCCGACCTGGTGCGCCGGGAGCGTGATGTGGACGGGGTCGGTGCCGTGACCGTAGATGACGGCCGGGATCTTGCCGGCGGCACGGATCTTGCGCGCCGCACCCTTGCCGAAGCTCTCGCGCAGCTCTGCTGCGACCTTGTTGGACTCGTCTGCCATGGTGTCTCCTCGCCGGACGGGGTCCGGCAGTCGGGCGAGCCGCGAGGCCCGCAGTGTGGTTGTTGTTCGACTCGAACGCATCGAAGTGCGCGAGGAAAGACTGCGTAGCCTGCTCCACCGCGTCGATCACGGATGCTGGGGGCAGCATCCCTCGCCGAAGTTCAGTTGCCGAGTCTACCCGATGGGGATAAGCTAAGCGCGCTTATTAGTTTATCGATCGGAGACCACCATGTGGACCACTCAGTACGGCGACGTGACGACGGCCCCCGCCTCCGCGGTCTGGTCGGCGCTGCGCGACCTGCACAGCGGAACGCCGCTGGGGCCGGAGAGCGACCGCTTCGAGCTGCACGGCCCCTTCGCGGTCGGGACGGCCATCACCGTCACCCCGCAAGGGCAGGACGCCATGACCTCCGAGATCGTGGAGCTCGTGCCCGAGCGCGTCTACGCGGACCGCACCGCGTTCGGCGGCCTGACCCTCACCTTCCGGCACACGATCGCGCCCCAGGCGGACGGCCGGACGGCGGTGACGCACACCCTGGAGATCGACGGCGATGGCGCCGACGCGGTCGGCCCGGAGCTCGGCCCGCGGATCGCCGGCGACTTCCCCGTGGCGATGGCCGAGCTGCTCCACGCGGCCGAGACCCGCACGGCGGCCCGTGCCTGACGGCGGCCTCGGCAGCCGGTTCCCTGTCGCCGCGCAGAGCCCCGGCCTCCTGCTCTGGCGGGTCACCAACCGCTGGCAGGCGGCGATGCGCGCAGCCCTCGCCCCGCACGAGCTGACGCACGTGCAGTACGTGCTGCTCGCCTCCCTCACCTGGCTGAGCGATCGGGAGCCGGAGCGACTGGTGACGCAGGCCGACCTGGCCGGCTTCGCCGCGACGGATCCGATGATGACCTCGCAGGTCGTCCGCACGCTCGAACGCGCGGGGCTGGTCGAGCGGCTGCCGCATCCCACCGACGGGCGTGCGCGCGTGCTCCGCCCGACGGCGGAGGGTGTCGCGGCGGCACGCGGAGCGACGGCGGACGTCGAGGCCGCCGACGCGGCGTTCTTCGCCCCGGTCGATGCGGCCGCGTTCGCGAGCCGGCTGGCCGTCCTCGCGACGCCGCCGGAGCCGGACTGACCGCCGCACGCATCCGTGGGTCGCAACACGCCGTTATGGCCCGGCCATAACGGCGTGTTGCGACCCACAGAGGTAGGGAATCAGGCGCGGGCGGGCAGCTCTCGCGCGATGGTGTCCGCCAGCTCGCTCGGCGGGGTGGCGACGTCGAGGCGCATCCCCGTCTCGTCGTCCTGCAGCGGCTGGAGGGTCGCGAGCTGCGAGTCGAGCAGCGACACGGGCATGAAGTGGCCGGGCCGGGCGGCCATCCGCGATGCGAGCAGCTCGCGGGAGCCGTCGAGCTCCGCGAACACCGCACCGGGCGCCTCCGATCGGATCAGGTCGCGGTACGCCCGCTTGAGCGCCGAGCACGCGACGACCACGCCCTCCGGCGCCGTCGTCTCGAGCACACGGCCGACCTCGCGCAGCCACGGGATGCGGTCGTCGTCGGTCAGCGGCACGCCCGAGGCCATCTTGGCGACGTTCGCGGGCGGGTGCAGCGCGTCGCCGTCGACGAAGGGCACCCCGAGGCGCGCCGCGAGCAGCTCCCCCACAGTGCTCTTGCCCGAACCGGACACGCCCATCACCACCACCTGCACACGCTCCACGTGCGCTCCTTCCGTGCGTCGCCGGTCACCAGTCGTGCATCGAGCCGTCGAGCAGACGGTTCACCGGCAAGTATGCCGCCTGGTACGGGAAGGATTCCGCGAGCACCTCGTCGTAGTCGACGCCGAGCCCCGGCTCCTCGCCCGGCACGAGCAGGCCGTCCTCGAACCGGTAGCCGGGCCGGAACAGCTCGTCCGTCTCCGGACTGTGCTTCATGTACTCCTGGATGCCGAAGTTCGGGATGGCGACGCCGAGGTGGATGGCCGCGGCCAGCCCCACGGGCGAGACGTCGGTCGGTCCGTGCACGCCCGACTTGATCTGGTACACCGCCGCGTAGTCGAAGATGCGGCGGAGGCCGGTGATGCCTCCCGCGTGCGTGACGGGGCTCCGGACGTAGTCGATCAGCTGCTCCTCGAACAGTTCCCGGTAGTCCCAGATCGTGTTGAAGACCTCGCCGATCGCGAGCGGCGTCGTGGTGTGCTCGCGCACGCGCCGCAGCACGGCCTGGTTCTCGGCGGGGGTCACATCCTCGAGCCAGAACAGGTCGTACGGCTCCAGCGACTTGCCGAGCTTCGCGGCCTGGATGGGCGTGAGCCGGTGGTGCGCGTCGTGCAGCAGCGGCAGCTCGGGTCCGAACTCGTTCCGCACCGACTCGAAGACGCCCGGGATGTGGCGCAGATACGCGCGCGTGTCCCACTGCTCCTCGACGGGGACGGCGCTGCGGCGGGCCGGCTCGTGGTCGTACCGCGCGGTGCTGCCGCCCGCGTGGGGGTCCGCTCCGGCGATCGCGTTCGGCGAGGACGCGACGCCGTAGACGGAGCCGAGGCCGGGCACCCCGGTCTGGATGCGGATGGCGCGGTAACCCTGCTCCAGGTGGGCGCGCACCGAGTCGAACAGCTCCGGCAGCTCCGCGCCGGAGGCGTGACCGTAGGTGAGGCATCCCGTCCGGCTGCGGCCGCCGAGCAGCTGGTAGAGCGGCAGCCCGGCGACTTTGGCCTTGATGTCCCACAGCGCGGTGTCGACCGCGGCGATCGACGCCATCGTCACCGGGCCGCGCCGCCAGTACGCGCCGCGGTACAGGTACTGCCAGGTGTCCTCGATCTGGTGCGCGTCACGTCCGATCAGCAGCGGGACGACGTGCTCACTCAGGTAGGCGGCGACGGCGAGCTCGCGGCCGTTGAGGGTGGCGTCGCCGAGCCCGACCACGCCGTCGTCGGTCGTGATGCGGAGCGTGACGAAGTTGCGGCCGGGGCTGGCGACGAGGACGTCGGCGGAGGTGATTCTCATGCGGGGGCTCCTTGCAGGGATGCGATGCGGTCGGCGATGAGGCCGACCAGGTCGGTGCGTTCGGTGAGGTCGGGGGCGAGGGCGTCGAGGACGAGGACGGCACGGTCGGCGTCGGTCCGTGCTGCGCGGAGTCGCGGGGCCAGGTCGGCGGCTCCCGCGTCGCGCAGGTCGCCGGCCTCCTGGACGAGGTGCAGGGCCCACGCCGCAAGCACGCCCGCCTGCGCGGTGCCCGGCGGGCGTCCGGCCGTGAGCCGGGCGCGCAGCGGATCGAGGATGCGGGGCCCGAGCTTCTGCGAACCGTCCGCCCCGATCTGGGCGAGCCGGTGCTCGATGCGCCCGTTGGCGAACCTGTCACGCAGGGCGGCGAGCGCCTCGTCCACCACGGCATCGTCGAACGGGAGCTCGGTGCGCTGCTCGGACCAGAGCAGCTCCAGCTCGTCGCGGAGCGCGGGGTCGCCGACGGCCTCTGCGACGGTCGCGCGACCGCGCAGCAGCCCCTGGTACGCCAGCAGGGAGTGCCCGGCGTTGAGCAGCCACAGCTTGCGGCGCTCGAACGGCTCGATATCGGCGACGAAGCGGGCTCCCCCGGCCTCCCAGTCCGGCCGTCCGGCGGGGAAGGCGCCGGCGAGCACCCACTCCGTGAACGGCTCGGTGACGACGGGCGCCGCGTCGTCCCAGCCGGTGAGCCGACGCACCTCCGCCCGGTCGGCATCGGTGGTGGCCGGGGTGATCCGGTCCACCATGGTCGAGACGAAGGACACCTCGGCGCGGATCCAGTCCGAGAGCTCCGCATCGGGCGCGGCGAGCGCGAGCACGGCATCCCGGAGCACCTCGCCGTTGCGCGCGAGGTTGTCGCAGCTGACGACCGCGATGCCGCCTGCGCCGGCCGCCGAGCGCGCGGCGAGGCCGTCGAGCACCCGGGCCGGGGCGCCGGAGCCCGGCCGGTACCCCGCTTCGGTGACGGTCAGCGTCAGCACCGCGACGTCGGGGTCGGCGATCGTCGCCCGCCACGCGTCGCGATCCGCGCCGTCGTGGACGCGGCTGAGCGCATCCACCGCCCGGGCCGCGTCGCCGTCCGCCCCGCGTTCGACGAGTGTGTAGACCGCGTCCTGGGCGGCCAGCACGCGGGCCGCCTCGGGGCTGCGCCCGGTGAAGGCCGCGATGCCCCAGGAGCCGCCCGCGTCGTCGGCGGCCTGCGTGTACCAGGCCTGGTGGGCACGGTGGAAGGCGCCCAGGCCGAGGTGGGCGACCCGGACGGGGTGGCGCGCGGACCGCGGCGGCGGCGTCACGCGGCCGCCGTCGGCCGGGTCCGCGCGTCGACGGCCCGCAGGTAGGCGAGGTCGTCGCGGGTCCGCTCCGCGAGCGGAACCGCGGTCGAGAAGTCCTCGCACGTGACCCAGCCGTCGTACCCGAAGGCGTGCAGCGCCCGGAAGTACGCATCCATGTCGCCGGTGCCGGTGCGGAGCGGCGCCCACGCGTGGTGCCAGTGGACGGTGCCGTCGGTCTCCGGCTCCCCCGGCACCCACGCGGCGTTCTTCACGTGCACGTGCGCCAGGTACGGGCCGAGCAGCTGGAGCGACGCCAGCGTCTCCTCGCGCCCCTCGATGACGAGGTTGCCGAGGTCGTGGATGACGCCGACGTGTTCCGGGTCGAGCCCGTCGAGCAGACGGAACGCTGCGGAGGCGGACGGCGTGATCGTCTCATGGTGGAGTTCGACCAGCGCCTTCACGCCGTGGTGCGCGGCGCGCTCGGCGGCCCACTCGATGTCGCGGCGGGCGGCGGCGAACAGGGCGCGGTAGTCTCCGGAATCGGTCCGCGGCATGGTGATGCGCACCTGGCGGGCGCCGAGCCGCGCGGTCGCCGCGAGCATCCGCTCGACGTCGTCGTGCTGGTCGCAGCGGGCGTAGCCGCCGATGCCCGAGAATTCGAGACCCGACTCGCGCGTGATCCGGGCGATGTCGTCCAGCCGGTCCTCGAGCCCGGTCAGCGGCCAGGTCGCGCGGTTGCCGGACCAGAATCCCGGCTCGTCGGCCTCCTGCTGGTCGGTGATCCGCCACTCGATGCCGTCCCAGCCCTGCTCGGCGAGGTACTGCGCGGCCTGCTCGGGCGTCCACTCCGGGGTGGATGCGGTGAAGACGGAGAACCTCATGCCGGCACCCCCGTCGTGACCACGACATCGTCGAGCTCGCCCGCGAGCACCTCGTCGAACCGGATCGGCCGGCCCAGGGTAGCGGACAGGTAGACGGCGCGGACGACGCAGAGCGACTCGAACGCGTCCTCGACCCGGACGCCCGGCGCACGCCGGCCGTCGATGGCGTCGACGATGTCGTCGTACTGCCGCAGGTGCCCGATGACGAAGGCGTCCGGCCCGCGGTCGCCGCCGCGCAACTCGGCCGCGGGAACCACGTCGGCGGCCCGCTCGGCGGTGTCGCCGTCGGCGAAGAACGTCTCCAGCTGGTCGTCGTGCACGATCGCCGAGCCGCGGTCGCCATGCACCTGGATGCGCACGGCGAGCCCGGGGAACGCCGCGGTGGTCGCATGCAGCACGGCGAGCGCGCCGGACTCGAAGCGGATGGTCGCGACGGCGATGTCCTCCACCTCGACCCGCTCGTGGGCGAGCAGGGCGGTGTGCGCCGTGATCTCGACCGGGCGGCCGAGGAACCAGACCAGCAGATCGACGGTGTGGACGCCCTGGTTCATGAGCGCGCCTCCGCCGTCGAGCTCCCAGGTGCCGCGCCACTGCCCGGAGTCGTAGTACTCCTGGCTGCGCCACCAGGCCACCGACGCGACGCCGCTCGTGACCCGGCCGAACCGGCCTGTATGCGCGGCCTCCGCGACGGCCCGGGAGGCCGGGTCGAAGCGGTGCTGGCTGATCACGGAGACGACGAGACCGTCGCGCTCGGCGGCGCGGGAGAGCTCGAGGATCTCGCGGGCCCGCCCCATCTCGGTGTCGAGGGGCTTCTCGATGACGACATGCGTGCCGGCGGCGATCGCCTCGCGCGCCACCGCGACATGCAGCCCGCTCGGCGTGCAGATCACGACCACGTCGATCGGGGCGGCGGCGAGCGCCGCAGTCAGCGTCGAGAACTCGGCCGGGCGGTCGGCACCGGACTCGGCGACGATCGTATCGGCGAGCGTGTGCGCGGCCGCGGGCACCGCATCCACCAGGGCGGTGATCGCGAGGCGCGGATGCCGCAGGATCGCGCGGGCGTGGTTGAGGCCGATGATGCCGCAGCCGACGATGGCGACGCGCAACGGCGACGCGGGTGCGGTGGTGGCGGGGTCTGTCATACGAGGGTCACTCCGATCCGGTCGGTGAGGAGGCGGAACGCGCGTCCGGCCCGCCCGAAGGCCGCCGGCCCGGAGAAGCCGCCGAGCGCGTTCACGTCGGTGAGGTGGGGTTCGAGGGAGGCGAAGCCGGCGTAGCCGTCGTCACGCAGGGCGGTCAGGGTCTCGAGCACTTGGCCGTCGCCCTCCCCGGCCGGGGTGACCTCGCCGGTGGCGGACAGCGCGTCCTTCACTTGCAGGTACTCCAGGTGCGGGCGCAGCAGCGCGTACCCGTCGTCGAAGGGATGCGCGACACCGACCTGCACGAAGTTCGCGCTGTCCCAGGCAAGACGGAGGGACGGGGAGCCGACGGTCTCGACGATGTCGAGGCAGCGCTCCGGGGTGTCGCCGTAGATGTCCTTCTCGTTCTCGTGCAGCAGGATCACGCCGGCCGCCTCGGCGAGGTCGGCGAGCGCGCGCATCCGCACCATCACGTCGTCTCGGATGCTCTCCACCGGGACGCCCTCCTCGCGGAAGAAGGAGAACAGCCGGATGTGACGCGCGCCCAGCCGTTCGGCCGCGGCGATCGCGCGGCCGAGTCGCTCCACTTCGTGCTCCACCGGCAGCGCCACATCCACTTTGCCGACGGGCGAGGCGATGGCCGAGACGCCCATCCCGCGCTCCTTGAACACGCCGGCGAGCCGGTCGAGCTGCCCTGCGTCGAGGTCGACGATGTTGACGCCCCACGCACTCCGCACCTCGATGAAGCTGGCGCCGAGCGCTTGCAGCACAGCCGTCTGCACCACGGGGTCCGCGTCGATCTCGTCGCCGAACCCCGAGAGGGTCCAGCTCACGGGTGTTGCCATTCCTCCACCGTTCACGTCACTCACTGGTCACTTCACTCCTCCGGATGTCAATCCGCCCACCAGGTACCGCTGGAAGACGAGGTACAGCACCACCACCGGCAGTGCGCAGATCAGGGATGCGGCCATCATCTGGCCGTACAGCGGCACGGCGCCGCCCTCCTGCGTCGCGCCGAACACCTGCAGGGCCACCGCTGCCGTGCGCGTCTCGGGATTCGTCAGCACCGAGGCGAACAGCACGTCGTTCCAGCCGAGCAGGAAGGCGAAGATGCCCGAGACGACGATGCCCGGCCAGCTGAGCGGGACGACGATGCCCGTGAGGATGCGCCACGACGACGCGCCGTCGATCCTGGCCGCCTCCTCCAGCGCCTTCGGCAGGCCGCGCAGGTAGGTCACCATCACCCAGGTCGAGAACGGCAGGGCGAACGTGAGATAGGTGATGAACACCGCCCAGCGCGTCCCGATGATCTGCACGCCGAGCAGCGACGCGGTGGACGAGAACAGCACGAAAACGGGCAGCAGCATCAGCGTGCCCGGGATGGACTGCAGCCCGAGCAGCGCCCGCAGGAACGACAGCCGTCCGCGGAATTCGTACCGCACGAGCACGTACGCCGTCGCCACCGCGAGGAACGCGCACACGATCGCCACCGCGCCGCAGATGAGCACGCTGTTGGCGAGCCCGGTGCCGAGGTCGACGGTCGTCCACACCTTCAGGTAGTTGTCGAGGTGCAGCTCGGTCGGGAGGAACGCGCCCGACGCGACGGACACATCCGAATTGACGGACGCGAACAGCATGTACAGCACAGGGCCGAGCACGATCACGAGCAGCACGGTGATGATCGTGACGATGAGCCACCGCGGGAGCAGGCGGTGGACGTCGGCGCTGGAGGTGACGGCCGTCATCGCTGCGCCTCCTCTCCGGAGTCGAGCCGCACGGCCCGCAGGTAGACGAACAGCGGGATGGCGATCAGCACGAGCGAGCAGATCGCCATTGCCGCGCTCAACCCGAACCGGAAGCTCTGGAAACTGGTCGTGTAGGTGAGCACCGGCAGCACGTCGACGTCCTGCGGCGCCGGAATCCCGAACAGCACGAACGGCAGCGTGAAGGCGTTGATGTTGTGCAGGAACGCGATGATCAGGGCCAGCAGGATGGATCCCCGCAGGTAGGGCAGGATCACGTAGCGGAGCTTGATCCACCAGGTCGCGCCGTCGATCGCCGCGGCCTCGTGCACCTCCGGGTCGACGCTCTGGAGGCCCGCGACGACCAGCAGGTAGAAGAAGGGCCACGACGTCCACAGCTGCACGATGATCAGCGACCAGTAGCTCAACGGGCCGTTCAGCCAGAGCCCGGGATGCGCGCCGACCGCGCCGAGCATGCTGTCCACCACGCCGCCCGGCTGCAGCATCGTCCGCCACAGCGTGCCGACGACGAATGCGGGGAGCACATACGGGATGAGGAACAGCGAGCGCACCAGCGCGCGGCCGCGGAAGCGGTTCTGCGTGGCGAGCGCCGCCGAGAGCCCGATCGGGAGCGTGACGACCGCGGCGATGACCGCGAACGAGACGCTGATCCCGATCGAGCGGAGCAACGGCGACGCGGTGACGGCCTCGACGTAGTTGCCGAACCCGAGGAACGGCGCCTGCAGCCAGCTCTGCAGCGTGTACTGGTCCAGGTCGAGCGTCGACATGACGACGGCCACGATCAGCGGGACGACGATGATGACGAGCATGAGGATGCCGCCGGGGAGCAGCATCCAGAGCGGTCGGTTGCGTCGTTCGAGACCGCGGCGGCGCGGGGCCCGGGGCGTGCGGTCGCCCGCGCCGCCGTTCCGGCTCGACCGGCCGGAGCGGCCGCCCGCGGGAGCGCGTCCCGCGGGCGAGCCGTCGGCCGGCGCCGGGCCCTGCGGCGCGGCGATGGTGGGATTCGACATCGGTCCGGCTACTTCGCCTTGCTCAGCGCGGCCTGCGCGGTCGCCTGCGCGGCCTTCAGCCGGGCCTGCAGGTCGGACGACGAGACGCCTCCGGACGACAGGGCCGGGATGGACTGCACCACCACGTTCACGAGCGCCAGCTGGGTGTCGCCCCAGGCGCCGGAGAACGGCGTGCCATAGGCCTTCGTCCCGGCGTCGAGGATCGGGCCGAGGAGCTCGTTGCCGTCCTCGATCTTCTTGGCCGCGGCGGCGTTCGTCGGCAGGTCGCCGAACGTCTTCGTGTACGCCACCTGGTTCTCCTCGCTGGTCAGCATCTTGATCAGCGCGAACGCGAGGTCCTGGTTCTTCGAGTACTTGGCGACGACCATGTTGTCGCCCGAGATGATCGTGGCGGCGGCCTTGCCGTCACCGGGCAGCTTCGAGGCGCCCGGCGGGACGGTCGGCATGACGGCGTAGGCGTACTTGCCGGCCACGCCCGACTTGTCGAGCGACACCTGCGACGACGAGGAGACCATCGGCAGGAACGCGGCTTTGCCCGAGGCGAAGGCGGCGACGGCCTGCGCGTTCTTCCATCCGATCGCGGCCGGGTCGACCACCTTGTCCTCGGTCAGCCAGCCGAAGTACGTCTGGTACGCCTTCTTCACGGCGGCGTCGTCGATGGTCGCCTTCTTCGTCTTCAGGTCGAGGATGGTGTTGCCCTGCTGCATCGACATCGCCCAGACGAACTTCCACGGGTCGAAGCTGTCCGCGTAGGCGACGGCCATGCCGTGCACGTCGCCGCTGGTCAGCTTCTTCGCCTGCTCGGCCAGACCGTCCCAGGTGTCCGCCGGCTTGTCGATGCCCGCGGCCTTCAGCAGATCCTTGTTGTACGCCATCACGAACGGGCGGCTGAGGAAGGGGATGCCGACCTCGTCGGACTCGCTCGGGCCGGAGATGCCGAGAGTCGCCGGCACGAAGCGGTCGCGGCCTCCGATCTTCTCCCAGTCATCCTTCGTGAGCTTCACGAACGCGCCGGTCGAGTAGGCGGTCGGGGTGAACGTGGTGCCGAGGTCGTAGATGTCCGGGCCCTGACCGCTCAGCACCGAGGTCTGGATCTTGGTGAGCTCGTCGTTCGCCGACGCGAACGTCTCGAACTTCACGGTCGCCCCCGTCTCCTTCTGGAACTGGGCGGAGACGTCGGAGAACCATTTCTGCTGCTCCGTCGGATACAGCGTGTTGGCGGCGATCATGACGTCCAGGGTCTTCCCCGTCCCGTCGATCTTCCCGCCCGCGGAGGACGAGGACGTGGAGCCGGAGCCGGAGCATCCGGTGAGGGCGAGCGTTGCGGCCGCGAGGGCCGCCACCGCGCCGAGCGCAAGACGTGATCTCATTCGTGACTCTCCTTTGAGCAGGGATCGTGTGACCTCGACCCGGTGGGCCGGGGAGGATGGCTGCGACTCTAGAAGCGCGGCAAATCGGACTGCAAGCGATTGCCACAATTTGCCATCGTGTGCTCTGATATCCGCATGAGCCCTCTCACCGGTGCGGGGAACGACCGCCCCGCGACCCTGGCGGACGTGGCCGCGCTCAGCGGGGTCGCCACCTCCACGGTCTCGCGCGCGCTCTCCAACCCGGGCCGCGTGAACGCCCTCACCCGGGAGCGGATCGAGCGCGCCGCCCGGGAGCTCAACTACGTGCCGAACTCGCAGGCGCGGGCTCTGACGAGCGGACGGACCCGCGCCATCGCCGTGCTCGTCTCGGACGTGACGAACCCGTTCTACTTCGGCATCATCCGGGGCACCCAGCACCAGCTGAAGGCCGCCGGCTACACGCAGCTCCTGGTCGACACCGAGGAGTCGGACGAGCTGGAGGACGGCACACTGCACAAGCTCCGCCGCTCGTTCGACGGCGCCATCCTCGCCGCCTCCCGTCTCACCGACCGGCGGCTCACGGCCCTCGCCAAGGAGATCCCGCTCGTCGCCGTGAACCGGCAGACGCGCGGCGTGCCGAGCGTCTTCATCGACACGCCCAGCGCGATCGAGCAGGCCGTCGGTCACCTCGTCTCCCTCGGCCATCGCCGGATCGCGTACGCCGCCGGCCCGGCGACATCCTGGCCGAACGAGGGCCGCTGGCGGGCGCTCGTCCGTGCCGCCGAGCACTACGGGGTCGAGGCGGTCCGCGTCGGCCCGTTCGCGCCGCGGCAGTACGCCGGAGCCGCCGCGGCCGACGCCGTCCTCCACGCGGGCGTCACCGCCTGCATCGCCTTCAACGACCTGCTGGCGATCGGGATGCTTCCGCGCTTCCGCGAGCGCGGCGTCCGCATCCCCGAAGACCTCAGCATCGTCGGCTGCGACGACATCTTCGGCGCGGACTTCTGCAACCCGCCGCTGACGACCCTCACCGCGCCGATCGAGCAGGCGGGGCGCACGGCTGTCGCCATGCTGCTGTCCCGGCTCGACGGCGGCCCTTCTCCCGTCACGCGGCAGGCCGTCACCCTCCCGACGCACCTGACCGTCCGCGACTCCACCGGACCGGCACCCCGGAACGCACCGACCACGAACGGAGCATCGACCGCATGACCACCCTCGCGCCCCATCCCGACCGCCTGTTCCCCGCCGACCCCGGTGTGCGCGACCTCGCCCGGCGTCTGCACGCGGAGGTGGCCACGGCGCCGATCCTCTCGCCGCACGGACACGTGGATGCGCGCATGCTGGCCGACGACGAGCCCTTTCCCGACCCGGCGGCCCTCCTCATCACGCCGGACCACTACGTGACGCGGATGCTGCATGCGCTCGGCGTGCCGCTCGACGATCTGGGGCTCGCGCGCGACGGCCGTCCGTCGACGGCCGATGGACGCTCGATCTGGCGGCGGCTCTGCGAGCACTGGGACGCCTTCCTCGGCACGCCCGTGCGGCTCTGGTTCGAGACGGAGTTCAGCGAGGTCTTCGGCCTCACCGAGCAGCCGTCCGCCGCGACCGCCGACGCGCTGTACGACCAGCTGAGCGCGACGCTCGCCGACCCCGCGTTCCGGCCCAGGGCGCTGTTCGAGCGCTTCAACATCGAGGTCCTCGCGACCACCGACGACCCCGCCGACGACCTGGCCGCGCACGCCAGGCTCGCCGCCGACCCGACGTTCGGCGGCCGCGTGATCCCCACGTTCCGCGCGGACCGCTACATGCACCCCGACGAAGCAGGATGGGCCGGTCGGCTGGAGCGCCTGGGCGCCGTCGCCGACGTCGACACCACCACGTACGCCGGACTGCTGGAGGCGCTGCGGCGCCGCCGTCGGGCGTTCATCGAGGCGGGCGGGACGGCGACCGACACCGGCGTGATCGACGCGAGGAGCGATCCCCTCGACGAGGCCGAGGCGTCGCGCATCCACCGGGCCGCCCTCGACGGCACGCTCACCGCGGGGGAAGCCGTCGCCTACCGTCGCAACCTGCTCTACCGGCTCGCGGAGCTCTCCGCCGAGGACGGGCTGGTGATGCAGCTGCACCCGGGCGTCCACCGCAACCATCACCGGCCCACGTTCGACGCCTACGGCCCGGACACCGGTCACGACCTGCCCGCCGTCGGGTCGTTCACGCAGCCGCTCACGCCCATCCTGCGCGACTTCGGGACGCATCCCGTCTTCCGGCTCGTGCTGTTCACGGTCGACGAGACGACCTTCTCGCGCGAGATCGGGCCGCTGGCGGGGTTCTACCCGTCCGTGTACGCGGGCGCTCCGTGGTGGTTCATCGACACCCCGGACGCCATCCTCCGCTACCGCCGGGCGGTCACCGACAGCGCCGGGTTCACCAAGACCAGCGGGTTCATCGACGACACGCGTGCCTTCTGCTCCATCCCGGCACGGCACGACATGTCGCGTCGAGTGGATGCGTCCTACCTCGCCGGCCTCGTCGCGGAGCACCGGCTCGGCGAGGAGGATGCGTTCGTCCTCGCCCGGCGGCTCGTCGACGACATCCCGCGCACCACGTTCCGACTCGGCTGACCGGGCGTCGCGCTACGCTGGTGGGAGTGCTCGAATCTTGCCACCAGCGGGAGAGCTGACCCCCGACTACATCCCCGTCGTGGCGGACGGCCTCCGTCCGTCGCGGCTACACGAAGGAGCAATACGTGTCACAGGAAGCAACCGCGAACATCGGCGTCGTCGGCTTGGCGGTGATGGGGTCGAACCTGGCCCGCAACCTCGCCTCGCGCGAGGGCAACACCGTCGCCGTCTACAACCGCACCTACACGCGGACGGAAGACCTGATGAACGCGCACCCCGAGGCCGGCTTCGTCGGCTCGGAGGAGATCGACGACTTCGTCGCGTCGTTGTCGAAGCCGCGCACCGCGATCATCATGGTGCAGGCCGGTAAGGGCACCGACGCCGTGATCGACCAGCTGGTGGAGCGGTTCGAGCCGGGCGACATCATCGTCGACGGCGGCAACGCCAACTTCCACGACACCATCGAGCGCGAGAAGCGCATCGCGCCGACGGGCATCCACTTCGTCGGCGCCGGAATCTCCGGCGGCGAGGAGGGCGCGCTGAACGGCCCGTCGATCATGCCGGGCGGTTCGGTGGAGTCGTACGAGACGCTGGGTCCCATCCTGGAGTCGATCGCCGCGGTCGCCGAGGGCGAGCCGTGCGTGACGCACGTCGGCACCGACGGCGCCGGCCACTTCGTGAAGATGATCCACAACGGCATCGAGTACGCCGACATGCAGCTGATCGCGGAGGCATACGACCTGCTGCGCACGATCGGCGGACTGTCGCCTGCGGAGATCGCGGACGTGTTCGCCGAGTGGAACAACGGCTACCTCGAGTCGTACCTGATCGAGATCACGGCCGAGGTGCTGCGCCAGGTGGATGCGGAGACCGGCAAGCCGTTCATCGACATCGTGCTCGACCAGGCCGGCTCCAAGGGCACCGGGGTCTGGACCGTGCAGAACGCACTCGACCTGGGCGTCCCGGTCGGCGGCATCGCGGAGGCCGTGTTCGCCCGCGCCGTGTCGTCGAAGCCGGCGCAGCGTGCGGCCGTGCAGGCGACCATCCAGTCCCGGCCGGACGTGCAGAAGGCGTCCGACGTGGCCGCGTTCGCCGACGACGTGTCCAAGGCGCTCTACGCGTCGAAGGTCGTCGCCTACGCGCAGGGCTTCGACGCGATCATCGCCGGCGCCGAGAAGTACGGGTGGGACATCCACAAGGACAAGATCGCCAAGATCTGGCGCGGCGGCTGCATCATCCGCGCCCAGTTCCTCAACCGCATCGCGGACGCCTACGACGAGAACCCGAACATCGCGACGCTGCTCGAGGCGCCGTACTTCGCCGACGCCGTCCGCGAGGGCGAGGCCGCCTGGCGTCGCATCGTCGCCACCGCCGCGCTCTCGGGCGTCCCGGTCCCCGGTTTCGGCTCGGCGCTGTCGTACTACGACTCGCTCGCCTCGAAGCGCCTCCCCGCCGCGCTCGTGCAGGGCCAGCGCGACTTCTTCGGCGCGCACACCTACAAGCGCGTCGACAAGGACGGCGTCTTCCACACCCTCTGGTCCGGCGACCGCACCGAAATCGAGACGGAGCCCTCCACCCACTGACCGTCTCGGGCCTCCGCCCCCCGTCGAGTCCGCAAAAATTGCACGCTGATCGCGCGATCGGCGTGCAATTTTTGTGTACTCGACGGCGGTGGCGAGGGAGGATGGGAGGGTGACGTACGACGACCATCCGGAGCTCGCGGAGTACGAGCCGCTCGGGGAGCGACCGCTCCGCGGGCGGACGATGACGGTCGCCAGCCGGGTCTTCGTCGTCGTCGCGCTGAGCGCGCTGCTGCTGCCCGGCATCCTGCTGACGATCAGCATCCAGACGCAGACCGCCGACTACACCTGCTCCGTGTACGCGCAGCACTACCAGCCCGAGGCGCAGGGCTCGTCCGCACGCTTCGAACTCGCCGGGCCGGTCGGGCCGGGATGGCAGTGCTACGCGCTCAACACCGAGGGCGACGCGACGTGGGTCGCGCCGCTGGGCCTCATCCCGTCGACGCCGCACCGGCTTCCGTGATCAGCGTGCGCACCGTCGCGAGCACCCACGCCGCATAGCGCTCGAAGCTCCATCCGCTTTCGCCGACGAGCTGCTGGTGGCCTTCGGGCGACATGACGAACGAGAGCGCGTCGGCGAGCTCACGGCGCCCGGCCGGCGGGAGGGCCGCGATGGAGGCGATCCCGCGCTCTCCCAGGAGACCCACCATCGCCAGGTAGTCGGCATGGCGGCGCCCGAGCAGTTCCGTGTACGCGGCGCGAACCGCCTCATCGTCACGCGACGCGGCGGTGAACGTCGCCCAGAGGCCCGCCGTCCGCGCGTTGGCGGCGGCGATGAAGGGAACGAGCCGGTCGAGCATCTCCTGCGGATCGTCGAGGGCGGCGATCGCCGCGATCTCGGGCCGCTCGGTGAGCGACGACTCCCCCGCCTCCCCGCCGAAGCTCAGCTCGAAAGCGGCGAGCAGCAGCGCCCGCTTCGGCCCGTGCACCTTGACGCTCTCGACCGAGACGCCGGCCGCCGTCGCGATGTCCGCGAGCGAGGCGCTCGCATAGCCGCGTGCGGAGAACACCTCGGCGGCGGCCTCCAGGATGCGGCGCCGCGTCTGCTGCGCATGCTCCTGCCGGAGGGTCGAACGGTACGGGCGCGTGCCGGCCACTATTGACTACCTTTCAGGTGTAGTGAATACTGTTGACGTTTATTCGACTCTACCCGAAACGAGGACCCGGACCATGAACGCCCGCCCGCTCGACATCCTTCTCTGCAGCACGCCCGTGCACGGACACGTCACGCCCCTTCTCGCCGTCAGCCGCGCCCTGGTCGACCGCGGCCACCGCGTCCACTTCCTCACCGGCGAGCGGTATCTCGAGCGCGCGGCCGTGACCGACGCGTCGGTGCTCCGGCTCCCGGCCGAGGCCGACTACGACGACACCGACATCGACGCCGCCTTCCCCGGCCGCGTCGGGCTCACCGGCCCGGCCGGGATCCGGTGGGACATGACCGAGATCTTCCTGCGCCCGGCGCGGACGCAATTGGCGGCGATGGATGCGGTCATCCGCGAGCTGGACATCGACGTCGTGCTCGCCGAGAGCCTCTTCCTCGGAGCCGCCCTCCTCGCAGCCCGCCCGCCCGCGGACCGCCCGGCACTGCTCAACCTCGGCATCGTCCCGCTCGGGGTCAAGAGCCGCGACACCGCGCCGTTCGGGCTCGGTGTGCCGCCGCGACCCGGAGCCCTCGGCCGTGTCCGCAACGCCGCACTGACGGCGATCGCCGAGAAGATCGTGTTCGCTCCCGTCCAGCGGGCCGCGCAGCGCATCGGGCAGGAGGCGGGGACCGGCCTGAACGGCTTCGTGCTCGACTGGCCGTCGCACGCGGACGGCGTCGTGCAGTTCACCGTCCCCGAGTTCGAGTACCCGCGCGCAGACGTGCGCGTGCCCATCCACTTCGTCGGGCCCGTCTCCCGCACGCAACCCTCCGACACCCCGCTGCCGGCATGGTGGGGCGATCTGGACGACGGCCGCCCGGTCGTCCACGTCACCCAGGGGACGGTGGCCAACCGCGACCTGAACGACCTCATCCTGCCCACCATCCACGCGCTCGCGGACCAGGACGTGTGGGTGGTGGCGAGCACAGGAGGACGCCCCGTGGCCGAGCTGGGCGACCTGCCGCGCAACGCCCGCGTCGCGTCCTACCTGCCCTACGACCGGCTGCTCCCGCGGACGGCGGTGTACGTCACGAACGGTGGATACGGCGGCATCCACTACGCCATGGAGAACGGTGTCCCTGTGGTCGTCGCGGGCACCACGGAGGACAAGACCGAGGTCTCCGCGCGGGTGGCCTGGTCGGGTGTCGGGGTGAAGCTGCCGACCAATCGGCCAGAACCCGCGGCGATCGCACGGGCTGTGCGGACCGTGCTCGACGACCCCGGCTACGCGGAGCGCAGCGCGGCGATCGGCCGGGCCATCCGCGCATCCTCGGGACTGGACGGCCTGGAGCGAGCGGTGGTCGACACCGTCCGCGAAGCGGCTGCTACGCGGCCCCGTCGAACATCGACGTCACCGAACCGTCGGTGAAGACCTCGCGGATCGCGTTGGCCAGCAGCGGCGCGATCGGCAGGACCGTGAGGCCCTCCCAGCGCTTGTGCTCCGGCAAGGGGAGGGTGTCGGTCACGACGACCGAGTCGATCGCGTCGCTCTGCAGCAGCTCCACGGCCGGGTCGCTGAAGACGGCGTGCGTCGCGGCGACCACGACGCCGGTCGCGCCGGCCTCCTTGAGGGCCTCGGCGGCCTTCACGATGGTGCGGCCGGTGTCGATCAGGTCGTCGACGAGCAGGCAGACGCGGCCGTTGACGTCGCCGACGATCTCGTGCACCGAGACCTGGTTCGGGACCAGCGGGTCGCGCCGCTTGTGGATGATCGCGAGCGGTGCGCCGAGCTTGTCGCTCCAGATGTCGGCGACACGGACGCGGCCCATGTCGGGCGACACGACGGTCAGCGTCGAGGGGTCGAGCTCGCGGCGCATGTGCTCGAGCAGCACCGGCATGGCGAAGAGGTGGTCGACCGGGCCGTCGAAGAAGCCCTGGATCTGCGCGGCGTGCAGGTCGACGGACATGATGCGGTCAGCACCGGCAGCCTTGAACAGGTCGGCGACCAGTCGGGCGGAGATCGGCTCGCGACCGCGGCCCTTCTTGTCCTGACGGGCGTACGGGTAGAACGGGGCGACGACGGTGATGCGCTTCGCCGAGGCGCGCTTCAGCGCATCCACCATGATGAGCTGCTCCATGAGCCACTCGTTGATCGGCGAGGTGTGCGACTGGATGACGAACGCATCCGAGCCGCGGACGCTCTCGTCGAAGCGCGCGTAGATCTCGCCGTTGGCGAAGGTGCGCGCGTCGGTCGGGATGAGCTCGCTTCCGAGGCATTCGGCGATCTCCTGGGCGAGCTGAGGATGCGCGCGACCGGAGATGAGGACGAGTCTTTTCTGGCCGGTCGCGGTGATCCCTGACACTTACGCTCCGCTCTCTTCCGACGCGTCGCTTTCGCGAGCCGCTCTGTCGGCGTCCGTGCCCGGCCGCTTCTCGGCGACCCAGCCTTCGATATTGCGTTGAGGAGCGACGGTGATGGCGAGGGCTCCGGCGGGGACGTCCTTGCGGACGACCGTGCCCGCCCCCGTGTACGCTCCGTCACCCATCCTAACCGGCGCGACGAGCACGGTGTTCGTGCTGATCCGGACATGGGAGCCGATGACGGTGCGGTGCTTGTTCACACCGTCGTAGTTCGCGGTGATGACGCCGGCGCCGAGGTTGCCCTTCTCCCCCACCTCGGCGTCGCCGACGTAGTTGAAGTGCGCGAGCTTGGTGCCCTCGCCGATGACCGCGTTCTTGGTCTCGGTGAAGGTGCCGATCTTGCCGCGGGCGCCGAGCACGGTGCCCGGCCGGAGGTACGCGAACGGGCCGACCGTCGCGCCCGCGCCGATCACGGCGAGCGTCGCGTCCGTGCGGGTGACGGTCGCGCCTTCGCCGACCTCGGTGTCGGTCAGCGTCGTGTCCGGTCCGACGGTCGCACCGGTCTCGATGACGGTGGCGCCACGGAGCTGCGTGCCGGGGAGGACGGTGACGTCGGGGGCGAGCTTCGCCTTGACGTCGATCCACGTCGTCGCGGGGTCCTGCACGGTCACACCGGCGAGCTGCCAGGTGCGGACGATCAGCGCGTTCAGCTTCGCCGCCGCGTCGCTCAGCTGGGCGCGGTCGTTGATGCCCTCGACCAGCCACGACTCGGCGACAGGGAGCGCATCCACGTCGAAGCCGGCCTCGCGGAGCAGCCCGATCACGTCGGTCAGGTACTTCTCGCCCTGGGCGTTGTCGGTGGAGACCAACGCCAGCTTGTCGCGAAGGGCGGCGAGCCCGAACAGGTAGATGCCGGCGTTGATCTCGCCGATCGCCCGCTCCTGCTCGCTCGCGTCCTTGTGCTCGACGATGCGGTCGAGGTGGCCCTGGGGGGTGCGCACGATGCGGCCGTAGCCGGTCGCGTCGGCCGGGAACGACGAGAGGATGGTCGCGGCCGCCTCACCCGCACGGTGCCGCTCGATGAGCTCGCGGAGGGTGCCCGCGTCGAGCAGCGGGACGTCGCCGTTCACGACCAGCACATCCCCGGAGAAGTCGGCCGGGAGGGCCTCGACGGCGAGCTCGACCGCGCGGCCGGTGCCCGGCACCTCGTCCTGGTCGACGATGACGGCTTCGGGAAGGTCGGCCTCGATCACCTCGGCGAGACGGTCGCGCTCGTGACGCACGACGGCGACGACGTGCGCGGCGTCGAGCTCGCGCGCGGTGGCCAGCACGTGGGACACGATCGGGATGCCGCCCAGCGGGTGCAGCAGCTTCGGGGTGGCGGACTTCATCCGCGTGCCCTGCCCCGCCGCGAGAACGACGATGGCGAGATTCTGGTCGGTCAATGTCCCTCCAGGGGGTCGGGCTGTCGGTCGCTCCGCCTCCAGGACTCGAACCTGGACCTCACAGCTCCAAAGGCTGTCGTGCTGCCATTACACCAAGGCGGAACGCGCGTTTCGCGCAGATGACAGTCTGCCAGACGTGTCCCGACCGAACCCCCAATAGCATGGGGGGATGGCCGACGCACGAGACGAGGTGGACCGCATCGTGGACGCCTGGCTACGCGAGCGTCCGGACCTCGACTTCGCCCCGCTCCAGGTGCTCTCGCGGGTCGACCGGCTCTCCCGCCACCTCGACCGCGCGCGCCGCGGGGCGTTCGAGCGCTCCGACCTCGACTCGTGGGAGTTCGACGTGCTGGCGGCCCTCCGCCGCGCGGGAGCGCCGTACCAGCTGAGCCCCAAGTCGCTGCTGCAGCAGACGCTCGTCTCGTCCGGCACCATGACGAACCGCATCGACCGCCTGGTCGCGCGCGGGCTCGTCGAGCGCCGCACCGACCCGAACGACGGCCGCGGCATCCTCGTCCAGATGACCGCGCAGGGTCTCACCCGGGTGGATGCGGCCATCACCCGCCTGGTGGATGCCGAAGCCGAGCTGCTCGACGGCCTCTCGCCCGCCGACGCCGAGCGGCTCGCCGGGCTCCTGCGCAAGCTGAGCCTCGGGTTCGACACCGAAGGGTGACGCGGCTCGGGAGCGCGACGCTCACGGCCGCCGCATGATCCGCTCCCAGGATGCTGTTATCCCGCTCTCATAAACTCGGGCGCGATGAGACTCTCCCGACTGAAGCGACTCCCCTCTCGGGTCAAGCGCGCCGCGCGCTATGAGATCCACGCGCACTGGCGCCGCCAGCCGATCGTGCAGGGTTCCGTCTTCTACGAGTCGTTCTCGGGCAACGGGATGCTCGACAACCCCGAGGCGATCTTCCGCGAGCTGCTCGCGAGCCCCGACCTCGGCCACCTGACCCACATCTGGGCTCTGTCGGATCTGACGCAGTACCGCGCCGCGGTCGAGGAGTTCGCCGGCGACGACCGCGTCAGCTTCGTCCGCTACGGCTCCGCCGCCTACTACCGCGCGCTCGCCACCAGCCAGTACCTCGTCAACAACGCGACCTTCCCGCCGGACTTCTCGAAGCGTCCCGGCCAGGTCTACCTCAACACCTGGCACGGCACGCCTTTGAAGCGGATGGGCTACGACATCGAGGACGGCGCCCTCGCCACCGCGAACATCATCCGCAACTTCGTGCAGGCCGACTACCTGCTCTCGGCGAACCCGTTCATGTCGGAGCAGATGTACGAGACCGGCTACAAGCTGACCGGGATCTACAGCGGCACCCTCGTCGAGGAGGGGTACCCGCGCATCGACCGGCAGTTCCTCGACGGCGCTGGGCGCGAGACGGTGCGACAGCGGCTCATCGCCGCCGGGATCCCGCTCGGCGACCGGAAGATCGTGCTCTACGCACCGACCTGGAAAGGGCAGACGTTCGGCCGTCCGGAGGACGACCTGGACGCCCTGCTCGCGCACATCGCGCAGATCGAGGAGCGCATCGACACCAGCCGGTACGCGGTGCTGCTGAAGACGCACCAGACCGTGCACTCCCTGGCCGCGCACCGGCCGGAGCTGAAGCGGATGCTCGTCCCCAACGAGATCCCGACCAACCTGGTGCTGGGCGCCACGGACATCCTCATCTCCGACTACTCCAGCATCTTCTTCGACTTCCTGCAGACGGGCCGGCCGATCGTGTTCTTCACGCCCGACCTCGCCGACTACGCGGGCACCCGCGGGCTCTACTTCGAGCCCGAGGAGTGGCCGGGCCCTGTGCTGCTGTCGGCCCGGCGCCTCGGCGACGAGCTGCACGCCATCGCCGAGGCGGGCGACACCGTTCCGGTCGAGTCGCAGGAGCGATACCTGGACATGCAGCGGCGGTTCACCCCCTATGAGGACGGGGAGGCGTCGCGCCGGGTCGTCGACATCGTGTTCCGTGGTGTGCGCGACGGGTACCGCCTGCGCACCGACCTCGCGGACGACGGGCGGCAGAAGATCCTGCTGTACCTCGGTGGGATGCGGCCGAACGGCATCACGACGTCTGCGCTGAACCTGCTCAACAACCTCGACCATGACCGCTACGACGTCTCCGCGTTCTTCGCCCAGAGCCGATCGCAGGTGGTCATCGGGAAGCAGCGGCAGATCCATCCATCGGTCCGGCAGTTCCCGCGCGTCGGCGGGATGAACGGCACCAAGCTGCTGCATGTCGCCCGGCACCTCGACTTCCGGCGCGGGCGCATCGCCCAGCACGCCGACATCCCGGCCCAGAACCGGCTGTGGGACGACGAGTGGTACCGCTGCTTCGGCGAGAGCCGGTTCGACTACGTCGTCGACTTCTCCGGGTACGGGCCGTTCTGGGCGACGCTCCTGCTGCACTCCCCCGACGCCCAGCGCGCGATCTGGCTGCACAACGACCTGGCGTCGGACGCGCACCGCGAGGTCAACGGCGAGAAGCGGATGCTGCACAGCCTCACGCAGATCTTCACCCTGTACGGCCAGTACGACCACCTCGTCTCCGTCTCGCCCACGTTGTCCGAGATCAACCGCACGTCGCTCGCCGAGTACGCGGCGCCCGAGAAGTTCGTCTCGGCGCTGAACACGGTCGACGCCGAGCACATCCTCGAGGACGCCGGCGCCGACCTGCACGAGCTGACCTTCGACGAGGAGACCGGGAGCATCCCGGACTGGGCCGAGCTGCTGCTCGCCGACGACGACGTCACCACGTTCGTCAACGTCGGCCGCCTGTCGCCCGAGAAGAACCAGGCGCGACTGATCCGCGCGTTCTCCGCGGTGCATGCGGACAACCCACGGACACGTCTCGTGATCGTCGGGTCCGGGCCGCTGGCAGGCGAGCTGGAGGGTCTGGTCGCCGAGCTGGGTCTCGAGGGTTCGGTGTTCCTGACCGGGATGCAGCGCAACCCGCACGCGATCATGGCGAAGGCCGACTGCTTCGTGCTCTCCAGCGACTACGAGGGGCAGCCGATGGTGCTGCTGGAGGCGCTGGTGCTGCAGCTGCCGATCGTGACGGTCGAGTTCGCCTCGGCGAAGAACGCCCTCCCCGCGGGAAGCGGCATGATCGTGCCGCAGACGGTGGACGGCGTGGCGGACGGGATGCGCGCCTTCCTCCTTGGAGACGTGCCGGACAGCCACTTCGACTACCACGCGTACAACCGCAAGGCGGTCGGCGAGTTCTACCGGGCGATCGGCGCGCCGGGCGCCTGAGCGCCCGGCGGCGGTTCAGTAGTACGCCGAGATGGGCGTGTACCAGCCGTAGCCGTCCGTTCCGCGGGCGAACAGCTGCGCGGTGTAGCCGTACGCGACCAGGGCGGGCGAGTCGGTGAACGTCCCTCCGGTCGGACCGGGGATGGCCTTCCACCCGGACCAGTCGGCGTTCCACCTGTTGAGGTACGCCTTCCCGTCCGCGCCCTTCACGGCGACCAGGTAGACGTTCGCCACCGGGTCGTACGCGGCCGCCGGACTGCCGGTCAGCCCTCCCGCGAGGGCGACGCCCTCGACCACCGTCCACTGCGAGCCGTTGGTGCGACTGTAGGTCTGGTAGAGCTTGTCGTCGGCGCCGCGGGCGAACACATCCACCGACGAGCCGAACACCGTGATCGCCGGCTCTCCGACCAGGGGCACGCCGAACAGGATCTTCTGCGACCCCACCCACTGGCTGGCGAGGGTGCGCACGGAGTGCCAGGTGGTTCCGTCGGTGCTGCGGACGACGACGTGGGAGTCGCCCCACACGGCGTCGAAGGCGACAGCGGGCGGTTCGAGGGCGGTCGGCAGTCCGGGGTCGGTCCAGGGGCCCCAGGTCTTCCCACTGTCCGTGCTGGTGATCGAGTACACACGCGTGTTGCTGGTCAGCGCCCACAACTCGATCCGGCCGCGCGATGCGGTCAGCGCCGGTCGTCCGACGATGGTCGTCCCGGCCGGCGGCGAGATGGTGTTCCAGCCGGTCCAGGTCGTCGCCCGGACCTTCCAGGCGATCGCTCCGCTCGTCGTACGCGCGGCCGCCACGTAGCGGCTCTGCCCGGGATCGAAGCTGACGGCGGGAGCGCTCGCGATCGTTCCGCCGAGGCCCGGGTTCCAGGCGATCTCGGGGAGGTGGTGGTTGCCGCTCAGGTCGAACTTCTCCCACGGGCCGATCGCCGCCCGGTTCGCGAGGAGCACACCGTCGCCCCCGGACTCGGCGACGACATACTTGCCCGTCGCCTTCGAGAGCAGCGCAACCCATCCCTCCGTCGACTCGGTGAGCGTGAACTTCTCACGATCGCCGATGGATCCGGCACTCGCTCGCAGTTCCGTCGAGGTCGCGTCGACCGTCACGAAGCGGCCGGCGCTCCGCGAGCGGAAGGACACCGACCCGAGGTCGTCGTTGTTGAAGACGAGGTCGAACAGCTCGTCGGTACCGACCGTGGTCGCCTTCGGCCACAGCACGTTCGACTCGTAGCTGACCACCGTGACCTGCCGGGAGTTCGCGCGTGCCGACAGCGACACCTCCGCGGTCGGCGCGGGGACGGTGGGCACGGCTGCCGGCGGGTTCTCGGGCAGGATGCGCCACTGCTGATTGGTGCGGTCGCCCGACGTCTTGCACGCCCAGCTGACGATGGCGGTCCCCTCGTCGGTCTTCCCCTCCGCCACGTCGAGGCACTGGCCGCTCCAGCGGACGTTGGTGAACGTCGTCGATCCGTTGGTGTTGGTGGACGGCTTCCACCGCTGCGCCAGGTCGTCCTTGCTGCAGGTGCGCACGAGGGTGGGCGCCGACTCGGCGGATGCGGTCAGGCACTGCAGCTCCTCCGTCCCGGACGTCGAGCGCCAGGAGGTCAGCATCCCGGAGGCCGGATCCGTCGGGGAGGTCGCCCACGCCCAGTTCTGGTTCTCGCCGTTGACGTCGTTGCCGATCACGCCGTTGCCCGCAGTCGCCGTCAGCACCTTGCCGGTGCCGAGCAGTGTGCGCACGCTGACCCGCGGCTCGCGGCCCAGCGCCCCGACGTCGTTGAAGACCTCGTTCTCGGCGGTCGTGCAGGACCAGAGGATCAAGCGGCTTCCGTTTCCGGTGGCGCCGCCGGCCACGTTGATGCACTTGTTCGAGACCGGGTTGTAGATCGTCCCGTCGCCCCGGTGATGCCAGACCTGGAGAGCATCGCCCTGGCGGCAGCGTGCCGTAACGATCGTGCTGTTGTCGGCGACGCCGGAGGCTGCCACGCAGAGCGTCAGGTCCGGGCCGTCCACGTCGCCAGGACCCGTGAGGTCGAACACCGTCATCGATCGGCCCTCGTCGTGGAACCGCACCTTCTGGTTGCTTCCGTTGTTGCAGTCCCAGATCCCCAGCTGCCGGCCGGGCTTCGTGTCGCTGTCGGGCACGTCGATGCAGCGACCGGACTGCTGCCCCACCAGTGGGTATGCCTGCGACCCGGGAACCGCCGGCGACGCGGCCGTCTCGGGATGGGAGATGATCATCCGGGCGTTCTGCGAATCGCAGCCGCCCAGGACCGCGTGGATGCCGAGCACACCGAGGCGCGCGAGCAGGCACTGCCCGTCCTTGTGGTTGCGGAGCGTCGTCGTCCCGTCCGCCTGCTGCTGCACCGACCAGAACAGTCCGGCGCGGTCGCTCCTCTCGTAGCACTGCTGCTCCGTCGCGACCTCATGGCCGTTGTCGGTCGACCATGACGCGAGGCACAGGGCGGACAGCGTGTTCACGATCACGCCCGCCCGTTCGCCGGCCGGCCCGACACCGGCTCGCTCCTGCGGGACGAACGTCCAGCGTGCCGACGTGTCGGTCGCCCGTCGGTTCATGAACAGCGCGCCGCCGGGTTCGCCCCCGCCGTGCAGGGCGAGGCCGGCGTCGATGACGATCGGGGCGTCCGCGGGGAAACCGGGCGTGGCGTTCGGCGCGAGGGAGGCGAGGACGCCGGCGATGTCGTCCGGGTACGGTCCGATGTCCTGGCCTGGGCAGCCGATGTGGCTCATCACCGACCGGCAGCGGTCGTTCACGACCGGGTGGTTGAGGCTCAGCAGGTGCCCGAACTCGTGGATCATCACCGCCGCCTTCTCGAGCTGGGTGAGTCCGTCCATCTGTGCCCGGTACGCGTCGATCCGCCCGGTGTCGTAGGTGCCGGTCCCGGCGGTGCCGCACGCCGAAGCCCCGGCGGACGCGTACGCGTCGCGGCGGCCGGTCGCCGGGTAGACCGTGACGTACGACGTGTTGGCGTGGAAGGTCGCCGGCGGCTCGGCCGACACCTCGAGGGTGATGAGCCCCGGGAGCGCGTCCTCCCAGGCGGCGGCCGCCGCGCGGACGGCCGTCCGGTAGTTCGCGGGAAGTTCCGGGTCGTACGTCACGTGCATCGCCGGGCGCACCGGCTGGGTCGGCGAGCAGCGGGAGTTGCTCACCGCATCCACCCACGCGAGGGCGGGGCGATCGATGGCCAACACACCGGACGTGACGAGCAGGACGACGGCGACGGCCGCAGCGGCCCAGCGCCCGAAGGAATAACGCAACACACCCTTTACGACGCGCCGCTCACCTCGCCCATGACGCCCTCGCGCATCTATACCTCTCCCGCGCCCCTCCCCCGCCGTCGAGTACACGATTTCTGCACGCCGCGGCGGCGTGTCGCGGTAAGGAATCGTGTACTCGACGGTGGGGGCGGGGGTGGGGTTCAGGCGCGGGCGGTGAGGGCGGCGAGGTCGAGGCCGGAGGGGAGCTCGCCGTAGAGGGCGCCGCGCTCGGGGCCGAGCCGGGCGGCGACGAAGGCGTCCGCGACGGCGGCGGGTGCCGTGCGGATGAGCAGGGAGGCCTGCAACGCGACGGCCAGTGCCGCGACGAGCGGGCGCACCGCCGCCTCGGCCGCGGCGGGGTCGTCGGATGCGGACGCCGCTGCCGTCGCCAGGCGCGCCCGCAGGCGGTCGTGGTGTCCGTCGAAGGTGCGGTACACGCCGCGCGCGGCGGCGAGTTCGGCGTCGAACGCCTCCGCCGCTGCGGGCTCCCGACGCAGTGCGCGCAGCACATCTAGGGCGATCACGTTGCCCGAGCCCTCCCAGATCGCCATCACCGGCTGCTCCCGATACCGCCGGGCCAGCGGGAACGCCTCCGTGTACCCGTTGCCGCCCAGGCACTCCAGCGCCTAGTACGCGTGCCCCGGACCGCGCTTGCACACCCAGTATTTGGTGACGGCGGTCGCGAGCCGGCGGAGCGCCACATCCCCCTCCGGCGCATCCGCATCGTGAGCGCGCGCCAGCCGGAGGGACACGGCGGTCGCCGCCTCCGACTCCAGCGCGAGATCGGCGAGCACCGCCGTCATCGCCGGCTGGTCGATCAACCGCCGCCCGAACGCCGCGCGGTGCCGCACGTGCCAGGCCGCCTCGGCGACCGCCTGCCGCATCCCCGCCGCGCTGCCGTAGACGCAGTCGAGACGCGTGCGATTCACCATCTCGAGGATGGTGCGCACGCCCCGGCCCTCCTCCCCCAGCAGGTACCCGACCGTCTCGTCGAACTCGACCTCGGACGACGCGTTCGAACTGTTGCCGAGCTTGTCCTTCAGCCGTTGGATGAGGAACACGTTGCGCGCGCCGTCGTCCAGGACGCGCGGCACGAGGAAGCAGGAGAGCCCGTTCGCGGTCTGCGCGAGCACCAGGAACGCGTCCGACATGGGTGCGGAACAGAACCACTTGTGGCCGGTGAGCAGCCAGCGCCCGTCGCCGTCCGCGAGTGCGCGGGTCGTGTTGGCCCGCACATCCGATCCGCCCTGCTTCTCGGTCATGGCCATCCCGAACAGCGCGGAGGTCTTGCCCGCGAGCAGCCGGCCGTCGTAGTCGCGGCTGAGCAGTCGCGGCATCCACTCGGCGGAGAGGCTCTCGGAGGCGGCGAGCGCGGGGACGGCGGCGTGCGTCATCGAGACCGGGCAGGCGTGGCCCGGCTCGACCTGCGCGAACTGCAGGAAAGCCGCGGCGCGGGCCACGTTCGCCCCCGGACGCGGGTCCGCCCACGCGGAGGTGTGGGCGCCGGCCGCGACCGCAGCGGCGATGACCCGGTGGTAGCCGTCGTCGTACTCGACCTCGTCGATCCGGTTCCCCCAGCGGTCGAAGGCGTGCAGCTCGGGCTCGTGACGGTTGGCGAGCTCAGCATCCCGCTGGAACGCCTCCGAGCCGACCAGGCGGCCGATGTCGCCGAGCGAGGGGATGGCCCAGGCGGCGTCGTAGCGCTCCACGCCTTCCCGGAGCGGCAGGTTCGCCGCGAACTCGTCCACGTCGACGCGCGGCGGCGCCTGGTTCACGACGGTGTGGGTGACCATGGCGGGAGTCTAGCTCCGGTGCCCGCGTGAAGAAGGTCTCAGCGGGGGGCCGGCTGCAGTATCCCGGCGCGGAACTCGGCGTCTTCGTCGAGAAGCGCAGACACCCGCTCCGACCAATCCGGCAGCCGGTTCATGCCCTTGAGGAAACGCTTCGCGACGACGATGCCGCTGTAGACGCTCGACGGTTCGTGGCGAGGTTCTCGCTTCTTCTCTTTCGGAAGCGTCGCGAACATGACGTCGAAGGAGCGATGCCACAACTGCCCATGATGTGCACACACGTTCCGCAGGACAGCAAAGCTGTGGATGCTGGACCCGAACCCTGTGCGCTGCAGACCAGCGGCATCTGCTGTGCGCTGCGCGGCGAGCGGTGGATCCAGATACCACACCATCTTGGCGAGCGCGCCGAAAGTGACCACCTCGATAGCGACCCAGATGGGAACCCGCGAAAGGTCATCCCCCGAGCGGTAACGTGCGACGGTGCGGAGTTGAGGCCGAAGCAGTTCTCGTCTGATCTTTGCGATGTGGCTTCCCAGGTCTCGAGTGCTGTCCAGATAGGCGGCCGACTCGAGATAGAACGCGTGCGAACCGTGCACGCGTCCCGCCTCGTGCGCGAAGCGGGAACGGACTCCGATTTCGATTTCTATCAGCGCTTCCGTCAGCAAGAGCCGGAGGCGGGCATCGCGGTCCATCAGTCCAAGAACGCGCTCCAGCGACGCTCCGGCGTCGTAGTCGTCGTCTCCCCGCGAGGGCGCGACCTGGAACTCTCGCCCATATCCGCTCACGCGGTAGTAATTGAGGCGATGAAGCGCGTGTGCGGCTTGCTGAGCGTCACCCACATCCAGTCCACGCTGATCGAGGAGCTCAACCTGCTCATGGAGGGAGAGGAACGGCTTGTGCACACAATCGATGTTATGAGAATACCGTCGCAAACAGCATCTGGCATAAAAAAGACCCCCCGCATTTGAGGAAGCCGAATGGCTCGAGCCTTGGGGGGGCGCTGATACTGAAACTGTAACAGGTGCCACCGACGGGGCGGGAGTCTAGCTCCGCCCGCCGGGTAGGCTGGAGACCCTCATGGCTCACCTTCTCGGCGCGGAATCCCTTCACCTGGAGTACCCGACGCGCACCGTCTTCGACTCGGTCACGCTGGGGCTCTCCGAGGGCGACCGCGTCGGCGTCGTCGGCCGCAACGGCGACGGCAAGTCCACGCTGCTGCAGCTGCTCGCCGGGCGCATCGAGCCGGACTCGGGCCGGGTGACCCGCCGCCGCGGGGTGACGGTCGGGATGCTCGACCAGCGCGACGAGCTGCCGTCGCAGCTGACGGTCGGGCACGCCATCGTCGGCGACCGGGAGGAGCACCTCTGGGCGGGCGATCCGCGCGTCCGCGACGTGCTGGCCGGGCTCGTCTCCGACATCCGCTGGGAGGCGACGATCGGGGAGCTCTCCGGCGGCCAGCGTCGTCGCGTCGCCCTGGCCGCGCTGCTGGTGCACGACCACGACATCCTCTTCCTCGACGAGCCGACGAACCATCTCGACCTGGAGGGCGTCGCCTGGCTCGCCCAGCACCTGAAGGGTCGCTGGTCGGCGGCGTCCGGCGCGCTCGTCGTCGTGACGCACGACCGGTGGTTCCTCGACGAGGTGTCCACGACGACGTGGGAGGTGCACGACGGCATCGTCGAGCCCTTCGAGGGCGGGTACGCCGCCTACGTCCTGCAGCGCGTCGAGCGCGACCGGATGTCCGCGGTCGCGGAGACGAAGCGGCAGAACCTCATGCGCAAGGAGCTGGCGTGGCTGCGTCGCGGCGCTCCGGCGCGCACCTCGAAGCCGAAGTTCCGGATGGATGCGGCCGCCACGCTGATCGCCGACGAGCCGCCGCCCCGCGACACCGTCGAGCTGACGACGCTGGCCACCTCCCGCCTGGGCAAGGACGTGGTCGACCTGATCGACGTCTCGGTCTCGTACCCGCCGAAGACGGTGCTGCGCGACGTCGAGTGGCGCATCGCCCCCGGCGAGCGCACGGGCATCCTCGGCGTCAACGGAGCGGGCAAGTCGACACTGCTCGGGCTTGTCGCAGGAACCGTGAAGCCGGACTCCGGAACCGTGAAGCGCGGCAAGACGGTGCGCATCGCCACCCTCACCCAGCAGCTCGCCGAGCTCGACGACGTGCAGGACGAGCGGGTCTCGGCGGTCGTCGCGGGCAAGCGGACCACCTACCTCGCCGGCGGCAAGGAGGTCACCCCGGGCCAGCTGCTGGAGCGTCTCGGCTTCTCGAACGCCCAGCTCTCCACCCCGGTGAAGGATCTGTCAGGCGGCCAGAAGCGCCGGTTGCAGCTGCTCCTCATCCTCCTCGACGAGCCGAACGTGCTCATCCTCGACGAGCCGACCAACGACCTCGACACGGACATGCTGGCCGCGATGGAGGACCTCCTCGACTCGTGGCCGGGGACGCTGCTGGTCGTCTCCCACGACCGGTACCTGCTCGAGCGCGTCACCGACCAGCAGTACGCCGTACTCGACGGCCGCCTGCGGCACCTTCCCGGCGGCGTGGACGAGTACCTGCGTCTGCGCCGCGCACAGGGCGCGGTCGGGGCCGCGGATTCCGATGCCGGCCCGGGCACGGCATCCACACCGACGACGCCCGTCACCCCCGCGCTCTCCGGCGCCGCACTCCGCGCCGCCGAGAAGGAGCTGTCGGCGCTCGACCGCCGCCTCGCCAAGGTGGGCGACCAGGTCGCCGCCAAGCATGAGGAGCTGGCGCGGCACGACCAGAGCGACTATCAGGGCCTCGGCCGGCTCACCGACGAGCTCCGGACGCTGGAGGGCGAGATCGCCGACCTGGAGACCCGCTGGCTGGAACTCTCGGAACAGCTGGAGGGCTGACCACGCACGCGCGGCATCCCGCGTCCACTCCCCCGGACTGGGGAACGAACTCGGCCTCTCGCTGTGCGATGATCCTGAGGATCGGTCGCGAAACCCGACCCGACGCGGCCGACGGGGACGGGAGCGCCACGTGACTGACCAGGAACGGGCCGACGAGCGGCCCCTGTTCGGACGGGACCGTGCCCGCGAGACGATGCTCCTGGTCGCGCACCGCGCCAAGGAGCGCGGCGGGGCGGTGCTCGTCACCGGCGAGGCCGGCATGGGCAAGACAGCGCTGCTCGCCGACGTGGCCCAGCGGCTCGACGGCTGGACGGTGCTGCGGGTGCACGCCGACTCGTTCGAGTCCGACCTCGCCTACGCGACCGTGGAGACCCTCGTCCGCGGCCTCAACGCCCAGCGGACCGGCACCAAGCGGGGAACGGATGCCCCCATCCGCCCGCCGTCGCCCGGCGACGACCCGCTGACGGTCGGCCGGCTGCTGCTCGACGCCATCGACGCGATCGACGGGCCGGTGTGCCTCATCGTCGACGACGCGCAGTGGGTGGACGAGCCGTCCGCACGGGCTCTCCGCTTCCTGGTGCGACGGCTCGCGGAGCAGTCGTTCCTGTTCACGGCGGCCGCGCGGCCGCAGCCGAACAGCGTCAGCGGCCTGTTCGACGACCTGGCCTCCACCACCACGAACCACGCCCGCGTCGAGCTCACACCGCTGACCGTCGGCGACACGCAGGAGCTCGCCCGCCACATCCTCGGGCACCCCGTCTCACGCCGCACCGCGACGCGCCTGACCGAGGCGACGCAGGGGTCGCCGCTGCTGCTCAGCGTGCTCCTCGGCCAGCTGCGCGACACCTTCGCCCAGGCGCTGCACCCGGCCGGATGGGACCTCCCGGCCACCGCGATCACGCCGCTCGCCACCGCGATCGCCGCCTCCCTGGAGGGCGCCGAGCCGTCCGTGCGCGCGGCGGCGGAGCTCATCGCGGTGCTCCGCGACCCCCTTCCGCTGCCGGTCGTCGGCACCATCGCGCAGCGCCTCGGAATCGACGTGGATGTGCCCGGTGCGGTCGCCCGCGGGCTCGTCCTCGCCGAGACGCGCGACGGTGTCGTCCGCGTCGAGCCGGCGCACGCCATCCTCGCCGACGCCCTCGCGGGCGAGTTGTCCCTGGAGAGGCGCGTCGCCATCCACCGCGTCGCCTCCGAGGTGCTCTCCGGTCACCGGGCGCTGCGGCACCGGGTGGAGGCCGCCGACCGCGCCGACCCGACCCTGGTCGCCGAGCTGCTCTCCGCCGCGCTGACGGTGTCCGACCTCGGACAGGCGGAGCAGGCCCTCAGCTACGCCCGGTCGGCCGTCGACCTCGCGGACGGCAGCGACGCGGAGCGCGCGCTGCTCGAACTCGGGCTCATCGCCATGCGGTTCCGGATGCACGAGCGCATCCTGGACCTCCGGCCCGCCTTCGAGGCGACGCCGGCGTCGCCCACGCGGGACGCCGTCCTGCTGGAACTGCGGACCCTCTCGCGTGACCTCCCGGGCGCCCTCGCGTTGGCGCTCGAGTTCGAGCAGCGGCCCGCTCTCACCCCGGACGAGCGGGCCCTCCGCTCCCATGTGGCCGAGGCGCTCCCGAAGGTGCTCATGGCGATGGGCGACTTCGCCGGCGTGATCGACCACCTCGACGCCGCACGGGAGCACATCGCCGCCTCCCCCGCTCCGAACGAGGTCGCCGATCCGGCCCTCCGCTGGCTGGCCGCGCCGCAGGACGACCTGACGCGTCTGCTCGGCTGGGCGATCAACTCGGCCGCGCACTCCCGCCGCCCCGACCTGTTCGGTCCGCTGACGGTCGAACTCGACGAGCTGCTCGTCGGGCACGAGTCGCCCGCAGCGGTGGATGCGCTGGTCAGCCGCTCACGCGTGTTCATCCTGAGCGGCGACATCGGCCGCGCACGTGCCGACCTGGCGCGCGCGGCGGACCTGGTGCGGCGCTTCCCCTCCAGCTGGACGGCCGGATTCGCACGCACGATGTACGCGCACATCCTCTTCCTCACCGGGGAATGGGAGGACTCCGTCACCCTCGCGGACACGGCCGTCGCGCTCGCGCTCGACGAGACCGACCTGTCCTGCTGGCCGATCGCCCTGTGGACCTCCGCGCTGGTGCGCGCCGGCCGCGGCGAGGCGGAGGCGGTCGAGGAGCGGCTCCGCGCTGCCGCGCAGGCCGACCCGCGCATCACCGGATCGTACGACGGCGACCTGCCGCATCTCGCGCGTGCGGAGCTCGGGCGCGCCCTGGGCCGGCCCGAGGAGCAACTGGCGGCCGCCGAGCAGGCGGAGGCTGCCGCATCCCGCGGCTCCACGCTCGGCTGGCTGACGTACCGGATCGACGCCCTCGCGGCCCTGGGGCGGCCGGCGGAGGCGCGCGAGGCGTACGAGCGGGCGGCGTCGTCGCCGATGTGGCGGCCGTACTACGGCTCTCTGCGCTGGCTCGAGGGCCGGGTGCTCGAAGCCGAGGGGCGCACCGCCGAGGCGCTCGACGCCTACGAAGACGCGGTCGCCGAGCCCGGCGCGGAGCGCTTCCCCTTCCCCCGCGCGGTGGCTGCCCTGGACGCCGGACGGCTCGCCGCTGCGCAGCCGGGCGCCACGGCCGACGGCAGAGAGCGGGCGCGGGCCCAGCTGGATGCGGCGGCCGAGACGTTCCGCCGCCTCGGTGCAGCGGGATACCTCGCCCGCTGCGTACGTCTGCTCGATGAGACGGCGGTCGCGACCTCGGCCGTCGACCCGCTCGCAACGCTCACGACGCGGGAGCGGCAGGTGGCGCACGCGCTCGCCGCGGGGATGACGAACAAGGAGATCGCGGAGCGCCTCTACGTGTCCGTGACGACCGTCAACTTCCACGTCCGCAACATCCTCTCGAAGCTCGGACTGCGCTCGCGCCGGGACCTCCGCACGCTGTCGCGGAGGAGACCCGTCAAGTCTTGACGGTTTCGCGCTCTGGGCACCGTTCGCGGGCCGAGCGCTGGTTAGGGTGAGAACACCTGGGATGCCCGGCCCGGGACGTGGATACGCTTCAGATTCCGACGAATCGTCTCAACCCGACGCGTGTCGTGGCCGGGCATCCTCGGGCATCGACATCCTCGGGCATCGACACCCTCGGGCATCGACATCCTCGGGCATCCGCCGTCAGTCGCCGAGGATGCGTGCCCCATGCACCGGCCCGGTGGCGCGGACCGCCCTCACCCGGGAAGCGCTGAGCGCGATCTGCAGGTCGATGGCCGAATCGAGATCGGCCGCCAGGAAGGCGACGGTCGGGCCGGATCCGGACACGATTCCGGCCAAAGCCCCGTTCATCTCGCCCAGCTCGATCACGTCGGCGATCTCGGGCACCAGGTGGATGGCCGGAGCCTGCAGGTCGTTCGTCAGAGCCTCCGCGAGCATGGCCGGCTCACCGGCGCGGAGGGCCTGCAGCACGGCGGAGTCGACGGTCGGCGACACCTGGGCCGGGGCGATGTCGGCCGCGTGGCGCTCGCGGTGCCGGTCGAGCTCGCTGTAGACGCGCGGTGTGCTCAGCTCGCCGTCCGGGAGCGCCAGCACCCAGTGGAACTGGCCCGTCGCCAGGGCGGGGCTCAACCGGTCGCCGCGACCGGTGCCGATGGCAGTGCCCCCGACCAGGGCGAAGGGCACGTCAGCGCCCAGCGTCGAGGCGAGCGTCAGGAGCTCTTCCCGCCCGAGCTCCGTGCCCCAGAGCGTGTCGCAGGCGACCAGCGTGGCGGCGGCGTCCGCCGAGCCTCCGCCCATCCCGCCGGCGATGGGAACGTGCTTGTCGATCTCCAGCCGGACGCCGCTGGAGTAACCGGTCCTCTTGGCCAGCAGGCGCGCGGCCTTGATCGCCAGATTGGATTCGTCCCGCGGCAGACCGCTCGTGTCGACGCTGCCGCCGAAGCTCACCGAGAAGTCATCAGCGTGGTACGCGCGGACGTCCTCGTAGAGGGAGACGGCCTGATAGGCGGTCGCGACGTCGTGGTAGCCGTCCTCCATGACGGCGCCGACACGCATGAACACGTTGATCTTGCCCGGGGCGCGAACATGCACGCCGTCGACGTCCCACGCGTCCACCATGTCTCCAACCTACACACACCGGAACGCCCATGCTGGGCACGGCCTGAGCGCCTGTTCGCGCCGCCGCTACTCCGCGCCCGCGGCCGCCAGGCGTGCGAAGTCGGCCAGGGCGAGCTGCTCGCCGCGGAGGGACGGAGAGATGCCCGCCGCCAGCAGAGCCGCCTCCGCCGACGCGGGGTCACCGTAGACCGGGGCGAGGGCCTGGCGGAGCGTCTTGCGGCGCTGCTGGAAGGCGGCATCGACGAGGGCGAAGGTGCGGAGACGGAGCCGCTCGTCGCCCGGCGGGTCGTCACGCCGCTCGAAGGCGACGAGGACCGAGTCGACGTTCGGCACCGGCCAGAAGATCTGGCGGCTGACGGAACCGGCGGTGCGCCAGGTGCCGTACCAGGCGGCCTTGACGCTCGGGGCGCCGTAGACCTTGGATCCGGGCTGCGCGGCGATCCGGTGCCCGACCTCGGCCTGAACCATCACGACGCCGGAGCGGAGACTCGGGAAGTGCTCCAGGAAGTGCAGGAGTACCGGGACCGAGACGTTGTAGGGAAGGTTCGCGACGAGGCGCACAGGATCGACCGGGAGCTCGGTGATGGCGAGGGCATCCCGATGCACCACGGTCAGGTGCGGAGCGGCGTCCGGCGCCAGCTGGGCCACCGTCGTGGGCAGCTGCGCGGCGAGCCGACCGTCGATCTCGACGGCCACCACGTCCGCTCCGGCCTCGAGCAGCCCGAGGGTGAGGGATCCGAGCCCGGGGCCGATCTCCACGACGCTGTCGCCCGCCTGGACCTCGGCGACGCGGACGATCCGGCGGACGGTGTTGGCGTCGATCACGAAGTTCTGGCCGAGCTTCTTCGTCGGGGTGACGTCGAGCAGCTCAGCGAGGTCGCGGATCTCCGCCGGGCCGAGCAGCCGGAGCTCGGTCACGCGATGATCCCGATGGGAGTGGTCGGCGGCGGTCCGACGGGCTCGCTGTCCCACCGGCCGTACACGAGCTCCGTGTTGGAGTTGATCTGCGCGGCGAGGGTCGAGGCGTCCGTTCCCATCACCTCGGCCATCGCCCGGAGGGTGTGCGGGATGAGGTACGGCGCATTCGGGCGGCCGCGGAACGGCATCGGCGTGAGGAAGGGGGCGTCCGTCTCCACCATCACCAGGTGGCGCGGGGCCGCCTCGAGGGCGGCACGGAGGTTGGGCGCGTTCTTGAAGGTGACGTTGCCCGCGAACGACATGTACCAGCCGTTGTCGGCGCAGATGCGGGCCAGCTCGACATCGCCCGAGAAGCAGTGGAACACGGTCCGCTCGGGGGCTCCGACCCGCTTCAGCGTGGCGACGACGGCCGCGTGCGCGTCCCGGTCGTGGATCTGCAGCGCGATGTCGTTCTGCTTCGCGATCTCGATGTGGGCCTCGAATGACCGGAACTGCGCGTCACGCCGGGGCCCCTCCTCCGTGCGGAAGAAGTCGAGTCCGGTCTCGCCGACGGCGCGGACCCGGGGTCGGCCCGCGAGCTCGGCGATCACGGCGAGGGCGTCATCCAGCTCTCCGCGTTCGTCGTAGTCCGGCGCGTCGTTCGGGTGCAGCGCGACGGCGGCCAGCATCCGCGGCTCGACGGCGGCCGTCTCGGCCGACCACCGGGACGTCTCGACGTCGTTGCCCACCTGGACGACCCCGCGCACGCCGACGCTGGACGCGCGGTCCAGCTGCTCGCGGTAGTCGAGCGGCTGCTCGCCGTCGGCGATCTCGAGGTGCGTGTGGTTGTCGTAGACGGGAACGGTCAGCGCCTCGGGCAGCGGAGGGTAGCTGAGGTCGCGGCCGTCGGTGACGTGCCGCTGCCGGACGAACGACGGGTCCGTCATACCGCGGCGACCGCCTCCGCGTCGATCCGCGGGAACAGCGCCTCGAGACCGTTGACCTCCGTGCCTGCCGGCAGCTGACCCCAGTCGCCCGCCGTCCGGAGCGGCTGTGCGTCGAGCGCGCCCAGCTCGCCGGAGACGCCGAGCGACTCCCACAGCTTGCCGGTCGCGACCGGGATCACCGGCGACAGCAGCACGGCGAGGGACCGCAGCCCCTCGGCCGCCGTGTAGAGCACGGTGCCGAGACGCTCGCGCTTGGCCTCATCCTTCGCCAGGGTCCACGGCTCCTGCTCGGTGATGTAGCCGTTGAGCTCGTCGACGATCCGCCAGATCGCCGTCAGGGCGTCGTGGATCGCCAGCCGCGAGATCGCCGCATCGGCGTCGGCCGCCGCGGTGCGGACGACCTCCTGCACGTGCAGGTCGACCTCCTGGTACTCGCCCGCCGGCGGCACGATGCCCTCGAAGTACCGCGTCACCATCGCGATCACGCGCGACGCCAGGTTGCCGAAGCCGTTGGCGAGCTCGGCCTGATACCTGGCCGCCAGATCCTCCCAGCTGAACGAGCCGTCCTGCCCGAAGTTGATGGCGCGCATGAAGTAGTAGCGGAAGGCGTCGGAGCCGAACGTGTCGGTGATCTGCGTCGGCGCGATGCCCGTCAGCTTGGACTTGGACATCTTCTCGCCGCCCACGAGCAGCCAGCCGTGACCGAACACGCGCTTCGGCACCTCGAGGCCGGCTGCCATCAGCATGGCGGGCCAGATGACCGCGTGGAACCGCAGGATGTCTTTGCCGACCAGATGATTGGCGGGCCAGCGACGGGCGAACTCCTCGTCGTCCTGCCCGTAGCCGACGGCGGTGATGTAGTTGAGCAGCGCGTCGAACCACACGTAGACGACGTGGGACTCGTCCCACGGCACCTTGATGCCCCAGTCGAAGCTCGAGCGCGAGATGGACAGGTCGCTCAGCCCCTGACGCACGAAGCTGACCACCTCGTTGCGGGCCGACTCGGGCTGCACGAAGTCCGGGCGCTCCTCGTAGAGCGACAGCAGACGGTCGGCGAACTGGCTCATCCGGAAGAAGTAGTTCTTCTCCTGCAGCAGTTCCAGTGGCTTCGAGTGGATGGCGCAGACCTTCTGGCCCTCGTACTCCCCCGTGCCGTCGACGATCTCGCTCTGCGGCTTGAACTCCTCGCAGCCCACGCAGTACAGCGCCTCGTACTCGCCGGCGTAGATGTAACCGTCGTCGTAGAGCTTCTGCAGGAACTTCTGGACGTTGACCTCGTGCCGCTCGTCGGTGGTGCGGATGAAGTCGTCGTTGGCGATGTCGACGGTGTCGAGCAGCGGCAGCCACTCCTCGGTGACCAGCTTGTCGGCCCACTGCTTCGGCGTGGTGCCGTTGGCGGTCGCCGTGCGCAGGATCTTCTGCCCGTGCTCGTCGGTGCCGGTGAGCAGCCAGGTGTCGTCGCCGGCCTGGCGGTGCCAGCGGGCGAGGACGTCGGCCGCGACCTCCGTGTAGGCATGCCCGATGTGCGGGACATCATTCACGTAGAAGATCGGCGTGGTGATGTAGAAGGAAGAGCCGTCGGACATGGTGACTATCCTACGGGCGCTGGAGCACGCGATCCGGTGTGTTACTCCGCCTGTGGAGAACGGGATGTGCTGTGGACGGACTCGTCAGCCGCGCCGTTCGAGGGCGGCCTGGTAGAGGTCGCGCTTCCCGAGGCCCGTCGCCTCGGCGACCTCGGCCGCCGCATCCTTCAGCCGCGTGCCCGAGGCGACCAGCGCGAGCACCTGCTGCACCGCCGCTTCGGGGTCGGCCGCCCGCGCCGGAGCGCCGGCGACCACCACGACGATCTCCCCGCGCACGCCCTCGGCCGCCCAGGCGGCCAGTTCCGCCGCGGTGCCTCGACGCACCTCTTCGTAGAGCTTCGTCAGCTCGCGGCAGACGACGACGCGGCGGTCGGCGCCGAGCGCCGTCGCGATGTCGCCGAGGGAGGCGGCGAGCCGGTTCGGCGACTCGAAGAACACCATGGTCCGCTGCTCGGCGGCGACAGCCCGCAGGGTGGACAGCCGCTCGCCCTGCTTGCGCGGGAGGAAGCCCTCGAAGGTGAAGCGGTCGGTCGGGAGGCCGGAGACGGCGAGCGCGGTCAGCACGGCCGACGGCCCGGGCAGCGCCGTCACGCCCACCCCCGCCGCCGCGGCCGCCTCGACCAGGTGGAATCCGGGGTCGGACACCGTGGGCATCCCGGCGTCGGAGAGCAGCACCACATCCTGATCGCGCGCCAGCTCCACGAGCTCGGCCGCCCGATCCCGCTCGTTGTGGTCGTGCAGGGCGATCAGCCGGGGGCGGTTCTCGACGCCGAGGCCGGCCAGCAGCCGCTGGGCGACCCGGGTGTCCTCCGCCGCGACCACCGTCGCGGCGGACAGCACCTCCACCAGCCGCCGCGACGCGTCGCCGAGATTGCCGATCGGAGTCGCGGCGAGGATGATCATGACTTCTAGTGTGGCAGTCGAAAGTTGTCTGTCCGTCGAAAGGCGACACCGAGCCTCCGCCCCTAGCATGGCTGGGTGACCTCTGCTCCTCCGACCGACCTCCCGGCCGCGCACGTCGCCGCGGTCCCCGTCGGCACGCGCCTCGACGACTGGTGGGCGCGCGTCCTCGGAACGCCGGGCCGCCTGCGGCTGTGGATGTGGGGCGCGCCCGTCGCGGTGACCCTGCTCGCCGCCGTGCTGCGGCTGTGGAACCTGGGCCAGCCGCACGCGCTCGTCTTCGACGAGACCTTCTACGTGAAGGACTCCTGGAGCATATGGAACCTCGGCTACGAGGGCAGCTGGCCCGACAAGGCCGACGCGCGATTCGCCGCGGGCCAGACGCAGATCTTCGACGCGGATCCGTCGTTCGTCGCGCATCCACCCCTCGGCAAGTGGCTGATCGGGCTCGGGATGGCGGCCACCGGCCCCGCGAACTCGTTCGGCTGGCGGGTGTCCACCGCGATCGCCGGGACGATCGCCGTGCTGCTCGTCTTCCTCATCGCGCGCACCCTGTTCCGCTCGACGATGCTCGCCACGATCGCCGGCTTCCTCTTCGCGATCGACGGTCACGCCATCGTGATGAGCCGCGTCGCGCTCCTCGACAACTTCGTGATGTTCTTCGCGCTGCTGGCGTTCTGCTGCATCCTGCTCGACCGGCGCTGGGCGGCCGATCGGCTGGCTGCCAAGGTCGCGGCCGCCCGGTCGGCGGGTCGCGATCCGGCGTGGGGGCCCGTGCTGTGGTGGCGTCCCTGGCTGATCGCTGCGGGCATCCTCTGCGGGCTGTGCGCCGGGGTCAAGTGGACCGGTTTCTACTTCCTCGCCTTCTTCGCCGTGTACACGGTCGTGGTGGATGCGGTGGCACGCCGCCGAGAGAGGCTGCCGTTCTACGCGAGCGGCGCCCTGCTCAAGCAGGCGCCGGCGACCTTCGTACTGATGGTCCCGCTCGCGTTCGTCGCCTACGTCGCGACGTGGACCGGCTGGATCCTGTCGAGCAACGGCTACTACCGCCACTGGGCGGAGGCCGCGCACGCGCAGTGGACGGGCGCCTTCAGCTGGGTGCCGCTCTGGGTGCAGAACCTCTGGTACTACCAGACGCAGATGTACAACTACAGCATCAACCTGCACACCCCGCACCCCTACCAGTCGAACCCGCTGACGTGGACGCTGATGCTGCGGCCGACGAGCATGTACTACGTCGGCACGACGAAGGGGCAGGACGGCTGCCAGTGGGACTCCTGCTCTGCGGCGATCACCTCGCTCGGTAACCCGCTCATCTGGTGGGCGGGAACGGCCGCCATCCTCTTCCTGGTCTACTGGTTGATCCGCTACCGCGACTGGAGGATCGGCCTCATCCTCACCGGGCTGGCGGCGGGCTACCTGCCGTGGTGGCTCTACATGGGCCGGACGATCTTCACCTTCTACTCGATCGCCTTCGAGCCGTACCTCATCCTCGCCCTTGCGGCGGCCATCGCGATCGTGCTCGGGAAACGCACCGATCCGGAGCCGCGACGGCGCCGCGGCATCCTCTGGACCGGCGTCTTCCTGGCCGCCTGCACCCTGGTGAGCGCGTTCTTCTGGCCGATCTGGACGGGCCAGCAGGTGCCGTTCTGGTTCTGGCAGATCCACATGTGGCTGCCCAGCTGGGTGTAGCGCATGGGTCGGCTGGACGCTCCATCCGGTGCCCTATCCGGTGTCGGAGGCCGGTGGTAGACCGAGTGGTATGACCGATGCGGAACAGCCCCTCGACCTCGTCCCCCTTCCCGGAAGCGAACGGCCGGAACGTCCCGGCTTCCGCGCGCACGGCGGCCTCGCGCCCGACTCCCGGGTGGATGCGACGCTCGTCCTGCGCCGCCGCGCCGAACTCCCGCAGAGCGCCTTCGCCGAGCCGCTGAGCCGCGACGAGCTCGCGGAACGCTACGGCGCGTCCCCGGAAGACGTCGAGTTGGTCCGCAGCACGCTCGAAGGGCTCGGGCTGACCGTCGACGAAGTAGATGCGGGCGCGCGTCGTGTCCGCGTCTCCGGCCCCGTGCAGACCGTCGCCCGGGTGTTCGGCACCGACCTGGCCGAGTCGAGCGCCGACGACGCGGGCGAGGGTGCGACCGTCTACCGGCAGCGGACAGGCGGGCTCAGCATCCCGGCCGCGCTCGCCGGCGTGGTGACCGCCGTCCTCGGTCTCGACGACCGGCCCCAGGCACGGGCCCAGTACCGCTACGTCCCCGCGGCCGCGGTCAACACGAGCTACACACCGCCGCAGCTCGGCACGGTCTACGCGTTCCCCGACGGCACCGACGGGAGCGGGCAGACCATCGCGATCATCGAACTCGGCGGCGGCTACGTGCAGGAGGACCTCGACACCTACTTCGCCGGCCTCGGCATCCCGACGCCCAGCGTGCGCGCGGTCGGCGTCGACGGCGGCTCGAACGCACCGGACGGCAACCCGAATGGCGCCGACGGCGAGGTCATGCTCGACATCGAGGTGGCCGGCGCGCTGGCCCCGAAGGCCGAGATCGTCGTCTACTTCGCGCCCAACACCGACGCCGGCTTCCTGGATGCCGTGACCACCGCCGCGCACGCCGACCCGACCCCCGCGGCGATCAGCATCAGCTGGGGTCAGTCGGAGGACGGTTGGACGGCGCAGGCGCGCACCGCGTTCGATGAGGCGCTGCAGGACGCCGCCGCCCTCGGTGTGACGACCACCGCTGCCGCGGGCGACGACGGGAGCAGCGACCGGGTCGGCGACGGCCGTCCGCACGTCGACTTCCCCGCCTCCTCGCCGCACGCGCTCGCCTGCGGAGGCACGCGGCTCGAGGCGGACACCTCGACCGGCACGGTGCGCTCGGAGATCGTCTGGAACAACGGCACGGGCGGCGGTGCGACCGGCGGCGGCGTCAGCGCCGTGTTCCCGCTGCCGTCGTGGCAGGCGGGAGTCGGGGTGCCGTCGGGTGCAGACGGGACCGACGCGGGAGGCTCGGCCAACGGCCCGGGCGGGCGCGGGGTGCCCGACGTCTCGGCGGTCGCGGACCCGCAGACCGGATACCGCATCCGCGTCGACGGTCAGGACACCGTGATCGGCGGCACCAGCGCAGTCGCCCCGCTGTGGGCGGCGCTCGTGGCGCGGCTGGCGCAGTCCACGGGCAAGCCCCTCGGGCTCCTCCAGCCTCGGCTGTACGACTCGGTTCCCGCCGGGGAGGTGGCGGACGGGTTCCGCGACATCACGACCGGCGACAACGGCGCTTATCGGGCGACGCCCGGGTGGGACGCGTGCACGGGTCTGGGCGTGCCGGACGGGACGCGACTGCTGTCGTCGCTCTGACCGGCACGGACGCGCGGCCGATGGGTCGCAACACGCCGTTATGCGGCGCGCATAACGGCGTGTTGCGACCCACGCTGCGGACGCGCGCGACGTGTGCGCGGCACGGACGGGCGAGCCGGGCCGACAGAATGGATCGGTGAGCACTCCGTTGGTGACCGCCCGTCCGCTGCCCTGGCTTCCGGGCCTCGTGGTGTGCGCCGTGGCGGCGGCCGTCGCGTGGGGAATCCACTGGCTGGCGCCCGCCGTGCCGCTGCTGACCGCGGCCGTCGTGCTCGGGATCGTGGTGGGCCAGCTCCCCGTCGCCCGGCCGGCCGTGACCGGACGACTCGCACCGGGACTGTCCGTCAGCGCCAAACGCCTGATGCGCATCGGCGTCGTGCTGCTCGGCCTGAAACTCAGCCTCGGCGACATCGCCGGCCTCGGCTGGGTGGCCATCCTGACCACCGTCGGCGTCGTGCTGCTCAGCTTCGCGGGCACCTTCTGGATCGGTCGGCTGATGCGCCTCCCCGGCCATCAGCCGCTCCTGATCGCTACCGGCTTCTCGATCTGCGGCGCATCCGCGATCGGTGCGATGAGCGGTGTCGTGAAACCGAAAGACGAGGAGGCCGCGACTCCGGTCGCCTTGGTGACGCTGTGCGGCACGCTCGCGATCTTCGTCCTGCCGCTGTTCTGGCATCCCCTGGGATTGGATGCGCAGCAGTTCGGCCACTGGGTCGGCGCCGGCGTCCACGACGTCGGGCAGGTCGTCGCGACCGCGCAGCTCGCGGGCGCCGCCGCTCTCGCCGTCGCGGTCGTCGTCAAGCTCACCCGCGTGCTGATGCTCGCCCCGATCGTGGCGGTCGCCGCGGTCGTGGAGCGTCGCCGCCACGTCGCCGGCGACCCGGGCGTGAAGCGCCCGCCCATCGTCCCGCTCTTCGTCGCCGGGTTCCTGCTGGCCGTCCTGGTGCGGACGTTCGTGCCGCTCCCGTCCGCCGTGACGGACGGCGCCGACACCCTGCAGACCGTGCTGCTCGCCATGGCGCTGTTCGGCCTCGGCACCGCCGTCCGCCTCCGCACCCTGGTCGGCACCGGCTGGCGCGCCCTCGTCACCGGGCTCGTCTCGTGGCTGCTGATCGCCGTGCTCGCGCTGGCCGCCGTCTGGGTGTCGACGGCCGCCTGAGCCGCGCTCAGTCGACCAGTTTCAGTCCGATGACACAGCCCACCAGGCCGACGATCAGCAGCGCCTTGACGAGGGAGAACCCGTCACCGCCGAACGTCATCGCGTAGAGCACGGTCAGCGCCGCGCCGATGCCGACCCAGACCGCATAGGCGGTCCCGGTGGGGATCTCCCGCATCGCGAAGGCCAGTCCGGCCATGGATGCGAGAAGCGCTCCGACGAAGACCACGGACGGCCACAGCCGCGAGAGCCCCTCCGAGCGGCCGAGCGCGGTCGCCCAGACGGCTTCGAGCACGCCGGAGAGAATGAGAACGATCCAGGACACGATCCGACTCCTTGGCCAGTCTTGTCGCTCACCGGGTACTGAACCGTCGTCCGGGGCCCTCCGCGGGCCTCGCACCAGGGTAGCAAACCGGGTTGCGGCGTGTTACGACGCCCGCCGGAGAGCGTCGGCGGCGTCGGGTAGCGTGAGGCCATGGCAGATCGCGAATACGGTTTCCGCACGCGGGCGATCCACGCGGGCAACATCCCCGACCCGGTGACGGGAGCGCGCGCGCTGCCGATCTACCAGACCAGCGCGTTCGTGTTCGACGACACGGCGGATGCCGCGGCGCGCTTCGCCCTGCAGAAGTACGGCAACATATACTCGCGTCTCGCCAACCCGACCGTGGCCTCGTTCGAAGAGCGGGTCGCCAGCCTCGAAGGCGGCCTGGGCGCCGTGGCGACGGCCTCCGGCCTCAGCGCGCAGTACATCACCTTCGCGTCGCTGGTCGGTGCGGGCGACCACATCGTCGCGTCCGCGAACCTCTACGGCGGATCGATCACCCAGCTGGATGTGACCCTCCGGCGCTTCGGCGTCGAGACCACCTTCGTGCAGAGCGCCGATCCCGCGGACTACGCCGCCGCGATCACGGACCGCACCAAGCTCGTCTTCGCTGAGACCATCGCCAACCCCTCCGGCGAGATCGCCGACATCGAAGGGCTGGCGGAGGTCGCCCACGCGGCCGGCATCCCGCTCGCCATCGACTCCACGATCGCGACCCCGTACCTCAACCGGCCGTTCGAGTGGGGAGCCGACATCGTCATCCACTCGGCCACCAAGTTCCTCGGCGGCCACGGCACGACCCTCGGCGGCGTGGTGGTCGAGAGCGGACGCTTCGACTGGCACTCCTCGAAGTTCCCCCTGTTCGGCGAGCCGGTGCCCTCGTACGGCGGGCTGCAGTGGTCGGGTAACTTCGGCGAGTACGCGTTCCTCACGCGGCTGCGCGCGGAGCAGTTGCGCGACATCGGCCCGGTGCTCGCACCGCACTCGGCCTTCCTGCTGGCGCAGGGCGTCGAGACGCTGCCGTACCGCATCCAGGCGCACGTCGACAACGCTCGCGCAGTGGCCGAATGGCTGGACGCCGACCCGCGCATCGAGAAGGTGTTCTGGGCCGGACTGCCCGAGCACCCGCACCACGAACGCGCGCTCAAGTACCTGCCGAAGGGGCCGGGCAGCGTGTTCAGCTTCGTCGTGAAGGGCGGTCGGGAGGTCGGCCAGAAGTTCATCGAGTCGGTGAACCTCGCCAGCCACCTCGCCAACATCGGCGACGCGAAGACGCTGGTGATCCATCCCGCGTCGACCACCCACGCGCAGCTGACCGAGCAGCAGCTGCTCGACGCGGGTGTGCTGCCGGGCGTCGTGCGCATCAGCGTCGGGATCGAAGACGTCGACGACATCATCTACGATCTCGATCAGGCGCTCACGATCGCCGTCGAGGAGGCGAACGCAGCATGACGACTGCCACCGAACCCACCACCGAGTCCACCGCGGAGTCCACGACCGAGGTCCAGCTCGCGAACGGGCTGAGCTGCGCGCTGCCGTCCGACTCCCCGCTCGCCAAGCTGCTCAAGTCGCAGCGCACCTGGGTGGGGCCGGACGCGAAGGAGCGCCTGAAGATCCTGCGTGGCGCGAAGTCCGTCGCGATCGTCGGCGCGTCGCCCAACCCGGCCCGCTCCTCCTACTTCGTCGGCACGTACCTGCAGCAGTCGAGCGACTACCGGCTGTACTTCGTCAACCCGAACGCCGACACCATCCTGGGCCAGAAGGCCTACCCCGACCTCGCGTCGCTGCCCGAAGTGCCGGACATCGTGGATGTGTTCCGCAAGCCCGCCGACATCCCCGCGGTCATCGATGAGGCGCTCGCGATCGGCGCTCCGACCGTGTGGGTGCAGCTGGGGATCTGGAACCAGGAGGCCGCCGAGTACGGCGAGTCGAAGGGGCTGACGGTCGTCATGGACCGCTGCATGAAGATCGAGCACGCCCGCTTCCACGGCGGACTGCACCTGCTCGGCTTCGACACCGGCCAGATCACCGCGCGTAAGACGCTCCGCTAGACCCGTCCCCTCACTAACAGCTCCTGAGTTTTTCGCACGAATGGATGGTCAGAGCGCGAAAAACTCAGGAGCCGTGAGCTGAGGGGCGCGACATCTCAGGCGCGCGCCACGATGTGGAAGACGTGCCAGTGCTTCGGGCCCTCGAAGGACATGCCACGGCGGTCGTCCTCCACCAGCTGCACCACGTCCATCCCGGCGAGCATCCCCTCCACCTGGGATCGATCGTGGAAGCTCATCCCTGACCGGCCGGCCCACTCGTCGTGCGGGCCGAACAGCTCCCCCGCGAACACCCCGCCGGGCCGCAGGGCCTCGCGGATGTCGGCCCACAGGTACGGGAAGTGCGACTCGTCGCAGAACGGCAGCGCGAAGCCCGCATAGACGAGGTCCGCGGGCGGCAGCTCCCCCAGCGTCTCGAACGACGCGCGCCGCACCTCCACCCCCTCGGATGCCTCCCCTGACAGTCCCGAGCGCACGCGCTCCTCGACGCCCGGGTCCGCATCCACCGCCAGCACGCGCCACCCGTGCTCGGCCAGATGACGCGTCTCGACGCCGTCGCCGCAGCCGAGATCGACCGCGTCGCCCGGCTCTCCGTCCCACGCGACGAGGGCGCTCTGGAAGGTCGGCCGCACGCCGCGTCCGCCCTGCTTCTCGTAGAACTGCGACCAGTCGAACGCCATGTCGCCGAGCCTACGCGGAGCGCGGCACGGCCGGGCCAGCCACACGCAGCTGTCTTTCGAGTCACCGGGCGCCGCCCTAGCTTGTCAGGCAGGCGGCCACCGGCGCTCTCTCGCAGCTTCGGTCGGGGGCGGAGCGCCGGAAGGAAGTTCACATGCGTCAGCGGAAACCGAGCGTCCGACGAGCGATCGTGGCCACCGTCGCCATCCTGGGCCTGACGGTGACCGGCATCAGCGTCGGCATCCCGGCGCCTCGCGCCGCAGCGACGACCGCGGGCACTCCGGGCACTCCGCAACCGCCGACCGCCCTGTTCACCGAAGACTTCTCCGGCCAGAACGCCGCATCCACCGCGATCAAGATCACGTCGTACCAGGGCACTCCCGGCAGCACATACGTCCCCGGCGTCTCGGGCGCGAACTCCGAGACGTACTACGCCGACCCGCGCTGGGCGGACGGCCTGTACTGCAACGGCTACATCGTGAACGGCTCGACGACCCCGGCGCCGCCCGGCTGGAACTCGGGATGCCCGATCTCGGGCGTGCAGATCCTCGCCAACGCGATGGGCCAGTACCAGGGCTACTCGACGGCGGCGGCGGCCCAGAACCAGGCGGTCACGGCGTACACCGCGAGCGGCACCGTCCCGGGCATCCAACTGAGGACGAACACGGCCATCCCCGCGGTTCCCGGCCACTTCTACCAGGTGACGTCGATCGTCGCCGCGACCAACTGCGTCGCGAACAGCTCCGGGAACCCGGCCGAGACGCTGTCGCTGTTCATCAACGGGGTCAAGAACGTGCTGGCGTCGCAGCTCGATCCCTGCAACTACCCCGGCGCCGTCCAGTACGGCTCGGGACCCTTCGGACCCACCATGGTCGCCGGCCTCACCTCGGCGGCGATCAAGGTGCCGAGCACGGGGACGCCGACCGTCGGCATGCAGCTCGAGAACCAGAGCGCGGTGGTCGCCGGCAACGACGGCGCGTTCGATCTCCCGCAGATCCTGGATGTGACCCCGCAGCTGGACAAGGCGTTCAGCCCGGCGACCATCGCCTCCGGCCAGACCTCGACGCTGAGCTTCACGATCACCAACACCTCCGAGCTCGCGGCGAAGAACGGCTGGTCGTTCCACGACGACCTCCCCGCCGGGGTGACGGCCACCGGGGTGAACGCGACGACCTGCTCCAACGGAACCGTCACCGCCGCGGCCGGATCGACTTCGGTCGTCGTCGCGAACGGCACCCTCACCCAGGGCCAGAACGCCTGCACCGTGACCGTGCAGGTGACCGCGACGGTGCCGGGCACCTACACGAACGGTCCGGGCAACTTCCCCGAGGGGACGGCCGGACTCGACGGGCTGAACCCGCCGGCCGACACCCCGCTGACGGTGACACCGCCCGCCTCGCTGCTCGTCACCAAGGCGTCGTCCACGACCGCGATCACGCGGGTCGGGCAGGTGGTGACGTACAAGTTCGTGGTCACGAACCGGTCGCAGGTGACCCTGCACGGCATCTCGGTGGTGGATGCGCAGACCCCGCCCGCCTCGCAAGCGAACCTCTCCGCGATCCTCTGCGAGACGCAGACTCTGGCGCCGCAGGCATCCACCACCTGCACCGCGCGCTACACCGTGACGCAGGCGGACCTCGACAACGGCTCCGTGCACGACACCGCGACCGCGAGCGGTCTCGACCCGGGCGGGGCGACCGTCACCGCGCCGCCGGCCACTCTCACCATCACGAGCGCCCGCCCGGCGATCTCGGTGGTCAAGTCGACGACGACCACGCTGGCGAGCTCGGTCGGCCAGCAGATCCCCTACCGATTCCTCGTGACGAACACCGGAAACGTGACCTTGTTCGGCGTCGTGGTCACCGACACCCCGACCGCTCCGGCGTCGTCCGCGAACCTGTCGGCGATCACCTGTCCGAACCCGGCTCTCGCGCCGGGCGAGTCGCAGTCGTGCACCGGCACGTACACCGCGACCCTCGCGGACCTGCAGAACGGCACGCTCGCGGACTCCGCGACGGCATCCGGCACCCCGGAGGGTGGGACCGCGGTGACCTCCGCGCCGTCCGACCTGTCCATCCCGACCCAGCTCCCCGGTTCGCTGACCATCCGGAAGGCGACGACGACGGCCGCGGTGACGGCGATCGGCCAGGTCATCCCCTACACCTTCCTGGTGACCAACAACTCCACCGTCGTCGTCAACAACGTGGTCGTCACCGACACCGTCGAGGCGCCATCGCTGCCGGCCAATCTGACCACCCCGAGCTGCCCGCAGACGACGCTGGCGCCGGGCGCGTCGACCACGTGCACGGCGTCATACCGCGTCACGTCCGCCGATGTGAACGCCGGGGTCGTCGCCGACCACGCCCGCGCGTCCGGGACCGATCCCGGCGGCAACCCGGTGCTCTCCTCGCCGTCGCGCGTCGAGCTGTTCTCCCCCGTCTCCGCACTGACGATCGTGAAATCCACCACCGCGACCTCGGTGTCGGCCGTGGGTCAGCTGGTCCCGTACGCGTTCCTCGTCACGAACACCGGAAACCAGGTGCTCACCAACGTGGCCGTCACCGACACCCAGGTGCCTCCCGCCTCGCAGGCGAACCTGTCGGCGGTCTCGTGCCCGCAGACCACCCTCAACCCCGGCGCGTCGATGTCGTGCACAGGGACGTACCAGGTGACGGCGGCCGACCTCGGCAACGGGTCGGTGAACGATTTCGCGACCGCATCCGGCCGTAATCCGGCGGGGGCCACCGTCACCTCCCCTCAGTCGGCCGCATCGGTCAACGCGACGCCCGCGGCCCTGACCATGGTCAAGGCCTCGTCGACCAACTCCTTCAACGCCGTCGGTCAACCGGTGCGATACACGTTCACCGTCACCAACAACTCGTCGACCACATACCGGAACATCACCATCCAGGACACCCAGGTCGCGCCGGCCACGCAGAGCCGGCTGTCGCTCATCACCTGCGACCGCACCACCCTCGCGCCCAGCCAGGTGGCGGTCTGCTCGGCCACCTACTCGGTGACCGCGGCCGACATCACGAACGGATGGCTCAGCGACTTCGCGACAGCGACCGGAGTGGATGTGGCCAGCAACACCTACACGACCGCGCGGTCGAGCACGATCATCCCGGCCTTCCAATCGCCCGCCATCACCGTGACCAAGACGTCGACCGTGACCCGGATCACGGCGCTCGGCCAGGAGGTGCCGTACGTCTTCACCGTCCGCAACACCGGAAACGTGGACGTGACCGACGTCACCGTCACCGACACCCAGACGCCGCCGGCCACCCCGGCGAACATGAGCGCCGTGACGTGTCCGCCGGGTGCGCTCGCGCCGGGCGACACCGTCGACTGCACCGGCACGTACACGGTCACGCAGGCGGACCTCGACCACGGCCTCGTCACCGACACCGCGACAGCGCGCGCGACCGACCCGACCGGGAACCGGGTGGATGCGCCCGAGACCCGGCTCCGCATCACCGCCAACCCGGCGCTCACCATCGAGAAGTCGTCGACCACCACGCTCATCACCGCCATCGGCCAGCAGGTGCCGTACGAGTTCCTGGTGACGAACATCCGGACGACACCGGTCTCGAACGTGCGGGTGGACGACACGCAGATCTTCCCGTCGAGCCAGGCGGGGATGTCCGCGATCGTCTGCGACGACGTCACGCTCGCGCCCGGCGCTTCCACGCTCTGCCACGGCACCTACACCGCGACCGCCGCCGACATCGCCAACGGCGCGGTCGACGACTCGGCCGTGGCGGAGGGCACCGACTCGAACGGCCTGCCGCTGCCGCCGTCCGAGCCGTCCGAGCTCGCCATCCCCGCGCAGCAGTCCCCCGAGCTGACGGTCGCGAAGTCGTCCAGCACCTCGGTGATCACCGCGGTCGGCCAGACCCTCACGTACCGCTTCCTCATCACGAACACCGGAAATGTCCGCATCGACGGCGTCGACGTGGAAGATGTGCAGCTGCCGCCCGCGCAGCAGGGCGACCTCTCGCCGATCGCCTGCCCGTACCCGTCGCTCGAACCCGGCCAGTCGCAGACCTGTACCGCCACCTACACCGTGAGCCAGGCCGACGTCGCCAACGGCTCGGTCGCCGACTTCGCGGTCGCCACCGGAACGACGCCGGGCGGCGTCGCCGTGCGGTCGACGCCCGACGCCCTCAGCATCCCGGCGCCCTCCACACCGCCGGCGATCTCCATCGTGAAGTCCTCGTCGTCGCAGGGCGTGAGCACCCTGAACGAACAGATCCCGTACAGCTTCGAGGTGACCAACAACTCCGCGGTCACCCTCACCGAGGTACGGGTGACCGACACGCAGGCGCCGCCGGCGTCGCAGTCGAACCTGTCGTCCGTCACCTGTCCGTCCACGACTCTCGCGGCCGGTGCGTCGATGACGTGCACGGCCACCTATACGACCACCCAGCCCGATTTCGACCACGGACGGATCGACGACTCGGCCGTGGCGACCGGACGCGACCCGGGTGGCACGGTCGTGCAGTCGTCGCCCTCGACGTTCGTGGTGCTGGTCGACCCGGTCGACAACAGCCTGACGATCGACAAGCGCTCCACCACCACCACGATCACGCAGGTCGGCCAGCAGGTTCCGTACCAGTTCGTCGTCACCAACACCGGCACCCAGACCATCACCGCGCTGTCGGTGACTGATGTGGTCGCCTCGCCGTCGGCGCAGTCCAACCTCAGCGCGGTGACCTGCCCGACCGCTCCGTTGGCACCCAACGCCACGGCGACCTGTACGGCCACGTACACGACCACCGAGGCGGACCTCAACAACGGGTCGGTGAACGACTCCGCGACCGCGCACGGGACGACACCGGCCGGGCTGCCCATCCACTCGGGCGAGGATGCGCTGAGCATCCCCACGGTCGCCGCGCCGGCCATCACCCTGGTGAAGTCGTCGACGACGACCGCCGTGGTGCGTGCCGGACAGCAGATCCCGTACCGGTTCCTGGTCAACAACACGGGCAACGTGACTCTCGCGAACGTGGCCGTGACCGACACGGTCGCGCCGCCCTCCCTCCCCGGCGGCCTGACCGCCGTGACCTGCCCGACGACGACGGTTCCGCCCGCCGGGACGGTGACCTGCACCGCGACGTACACGGTCACCCAGGCGGACATCGACCACGGCACGGTGAACGACACCGCCACCGCGAGCGGCACCCGGCCGGCCACCCCGGGAAACCCGAACCCGGCACCCACGACCTCCGGCCCCTCGACCGTCTCCCTCCCGGTGGACTACCAGGCCGAGCTGACCATCCTGAAGTCCTCGGCCGCACCCGGCGTGACGCGTGCCGGTGAGACCATCCCGTACACGTTCCTGGTCACCAACACCGGCAACCTGTCGATCTCCGACATCCAGGTCACCGACACGGTCACCGCACCGTCGGACCCCGCGAACCTGACCCCGGTGGTCTGTCCCGTCACGGTGCTGGCGCCGGGAGCCTCCACGACGTGCACGGCGAGCTACACCACCACCCAAGCGGATGTGGACAGCGGCCAGGTGCACGACACCGCCATCGCATCGGGACGGCCCGCCCCGAGCCCCGGCGACCCGACCCCCGGGCCGGTCGTCTCGACCGGATCGCAGGTGACCCTGCTCGTCGCCTCCGACCCGGCGCTGACCGTGGTGAAGTCCTCCCCGCAGACGGCGAACCCGCCGACGGCGGCGGGCCAGCAGATCCAGTACGAGTTCCTGGTCGAGAACACCGGAAACGAGACCCTGGCGGACGTGACGGTCGAGGATGTGCAGGTGGCGCCGGCGACCCAGGCCAACCTCTCGCCGGTGACCTGCCCGACGGGTCCGATCGCGCCGGGCGCCCGGATCACCTGCACCGCGACGTACACCGTCACCCAGGCGGACGTCGACAACGGCGCCATCACCGACCAGGCGACCGCCTCCGGTCAGCCGCCGACGACGCCGCAGAACCCGAACCCTCCCCGGATCACCTCGCCGCAGGCGACGCTCACCGTCTCCGCCGCTCCCGCACCCGCGATCACCGTGACCAAGTCCTCTCCGACGGCGACGGTCACGCGGCCCGGCCAGGTGGTGCCGTACGCGTTCCTGGTGACGAACAGCGGAAACGTCACCCTCTCGGGGATCGCCATCGACGACCAGGTCGCCGCCCCATCCTCTCCGGCTAACCTCTCCGCGATCAGCTGCCCGCAGACCACACTCGCACCGCAGGCCACGACGATCTGCACGGCGACCTACACGGTGACGCAGGCGGACGTGGACAACGGATCCGTCGTCGACAGCGCCACCGCGTCCGGTCTGCCGCCCGCGACCCCCGGCGACCCGAACCCGCCCGCCGTCGTCTCGCCCGTCTCCACCGTCACCATCGACGCGGACCGGGTCACCGGGATCACCGTCGTGAAGAGCTCCACGACCACCGCGGTCGCGCAGGCCGGGCAGCAGGTGCCGTATGAGTTCCTCGTCACGAACACCGGAACAGTCACCCTGTCGGGGATCGTCGTGAACGACCAGGTCGCCACGCCCTCCGATCCCGCCAACCTGTCGGCGGTCACCTGCCCGCAGACGGCGCTGGCGCCGGCCGCGACGATGACCTGCACCGCCACCTACACCGTGACCCAGGCGGATGTGGACAGCGGCTCGGTCAGCGACAGCGCGACCGCCTCTGGAACGCCGCCGGCCACACCGACCGACCCCACGCCTCCCCCGGTCGGCTCGCCCATCTCCACGGTGACCCTCGCTGTGGCCGACCAGCCCGCGCTCACCGTGGCCAAATCGTCCACCACGCCGGCGATCACGCAGGTCGGGCAGGTCGTGCCGTTCGCCTTCCTCGTGACCAACACCGGAAACGTCACCCTCACCGGCATCACCGTCGACGACCAGGTCGCGGCGCCCTCCGACCCGGCGAACCTTTCCGCTGTCTCATGTCCGGTGACCACGCTCGCGCCGACCACGACGACCACGTGTACGGCGACGTACACGGTGACCCAAGCGGATGTCGACAGCGGTGCGGTCGCGGACAGCGCGACGGCCTCCGGCACACCTCCCGCGACTCCGTCCGATCCGAACCCGCCGACGGTCGGCTCGCCCAACGACACGCTCACGATCGCGGTCACGCAGGCTCCGGCGCTGACAGTGGCGAAGTCGTCCACCACGACCGCGGTGACGCAGGTGGGCCAGGTCGTGCCCTACGAGTTCCTGATCACCAACACCGGCAACGTCACGCTGAGTGGCATCACCGTCGACGACCAGGTCGCCGCCCCGTCCGACCCCGCGAACCTGTCCGCGATCGACTGCCCGGTCACCACGCTGGCGCCGACCGCGACGACCACCTGCACCGGGACGTACACCGTCACCCAGGCGGATGTCGACAACGGAGCCGTCACCGACAACGCCGCCACCTCCGGCACTCCGCCCTCCACGCCGACCGACCCAACGCCTCCCCCGGTCGACTCACCCGTCGACACGCTCACGATCGCCGTGACACCGGCGCCGGCGCTTACGGTCGCCAAGTCGTCCACGACGGCGACCGTCAGTCAAGTCGGCCAGGTCGTGCCCTACGAGTTCCTCGTCACGAACACCGGAAACGTGACGCTGAGCGGCATCACGGTCGACGACCAGGTCGCTGCCCCGTCCGACCCGGCGAACCTGTCCGCGATCGACTGCCCGGTGACCACGCTGGCGCCGGCCGCCACCACCACGTGTACGGCGACGTACACCGTGACCCAAGCGGATGTGGACAACGGCTCGGTCGCGGACAGCGCGACAGCCTCCGGCACCCCGCCTGCGACTCCGGCCGACCCGAACCCGCCGACGGTCGGCTCGCCCGTCGACACGCTCACGATCGCCGTGACCCAGTCGACGGGAGTCACCATCGTCAAGAGCTCCACGACCACCGCGATCACGCAGGTCGGACAGGTCGTGCCGTACGAGTTCCTGATCACCAACACCGGCAACGTCACCCTCACCGGCATCACCGTCGACGACCAGGTCGCCGCCCCTTCCGACCCGGCGAACCTGTCGGCAATCGACTGCCCTGCCACAACGCTCGCGCCGACCGCGACGACCACGTGTACGGCGACGTACACCGTAACCCAAGCGGATGTGGACAACGGCTCGGTCGCGGACAGCGCGACAGCCTCCGGCACACCGCCCGCGACTCCGGCCGACCCCACGCCTCCGCCGGTCGACTCGCCCGTCTCCACCGTGACCATCAGCGTCACCGGCCAGCCCGCGCTCACCGTCACCAAGTCGTCCCCGCAGTCGGCGACCCCGCCGACCGCCGCGGGAGCCGTGATCACGTACGACTTCCTGGTGCGCAACACCGGAAACGTGACGCTCACCGACATCCAGGTGGACGACATCCAAGACGCCCCCGCCAGCCAGAGCAGCCTCTCGCCTGTGACGTGCCTGCCCGGCGCGCTTGCGCCCGGCGCCCAGGTCACCTGCACCGCGACGTACACCGTCACCCAGGCGGACGTCGACCACGGCAGCATCACCGACCGCGCCACCGCGTCCGGCCGGCCGCCCGCCACCCCCGCCGACCCGACGCCGCCGCGCGTTGCGTCGCCCGCGAGCACCCTCAGCATCCCGTCGCCGGCGACACCGTCGCTGACCGTGACGAAGTCGTCCACCACCACCGCCGTCACGCAGGTCGGGCAGCGGGTGCCATACGACTTCCTGGTCACGAACAGCGGCACCAGCACGCTGACCGCCGTGACAGTCGTCGATCAGGTCTCGGCGCCCTCCGATCCGGCCAACCTTACGGCCGTCGAGTGCCCGCAGGACACGCTCGTCCCCGCCCAGACCATGACGTGCACCGCCACCTACACCGTCACCCAGGCGGATGTGGACAACGGCTCGGTCGCTGACACGGCCACGGCGAGCGGAACGCCGCCTGCCACACCGGGCGACCCCAACCCGCCCGCCGTGTCGTCGCCGGACTCGACGGTGACGATCGCGGTCGACCAGACGCCCGGCCTCAGCGTGCAGAAGTCCACGACCGCGACCGCTGTCACGCGGGCCGGCCAACAGGTCGCGTACACATTCCTCGTCACGAACACCGGAAACGTCGCCCTGACCGGCGTGACAGTAGCCGACCAGGTCGCAGCTCCCTCCGATCCCGCGAACCTGTCGGCCGTCGATTGCCCACAGAGCACGCTCGCGCCCGCCCAGACGATGACGTGCACCGCCACCTACACGGTCACGCAGGCGGACGTGGACAACGGCTCGGTCACCGACACCGCGACCGCGACCGGCACCCCTCCGGCCACGCCGACCGACCCCACGCCGCCGCCCATCGCGTCGCCGCCGTCCACGGTCACCCTGGCCGCGACCCCCGCACCCGGTCTGACCGTCGATAAGACCACCGAGACCGGAGCCGTGACCATGGCCGGGCAGCAGGTCGTCTTCCAGTTCGCCGTTCAGAACACCGGAAACGTCACCCTCGACGGGATCGTCGTCACCGACACCGTCGCCGCCCCCTCCGACCAGGCGAACCTCTCGCCCGTCTCCTGTCCGGCCGCCGTCCTCGCACCGGGAGAGCGGATGACGTGCACCGCCACCTACACCGTCACCGCCGCGGACATGATGCTCGCGACGTCGATCAGCGACACCGCGGTCGCGACCGGAATCGGGCCGGACGGCGCCCGTGTCGGCTCGCCGGAGTCCACCCTGGCCCTGCCCGTGCGCGCGATCGCACACCTCCCCATCGTGACCGGCTGAGCGCATCCCACCGAGCGTCGTCCGCACTGGCTAAGATCGGCGGGTGCAGTCCGCGCCCCCGCCCCCTCGCGTCGCCGTGCTCGGCCCGGTGCTGGTGGAGGACCGCGCCGGCGCGCTGGCGGAGCCCGCCGGTGTGCTCGGCAAGAGCCTGATCGTGGCTCTGGTGCTCGCACGCGGCGTCGCGACGGTCCCGTCCCTCGTCGAGGATCTCTGGGATGACGCCCCGCCCCGGCAGGAGCGCGCGGCGTTGCAGACCCTCGTCTCGCGCGTGCGGACGACCAGCGCCGACGGTCTGCTGGAGTCCACGCCGAGCGGCTACACGCTCGCGGTCGCGCCCGAGCAGACCGACCTCGGGCTCGCCCGTCACTGCCTCGACCGCGCCACCGCCGCCCTGCGCTCGGGCGACACCGCCTCCGCGATCGCCGAGACGACGCGCGCGCTCCGGCTGTGGCGCGGCGAACCCGGCGCCGAGCTGGGCAGCTCGCCGCTCGCCGACGAACTGCAGCGCACCGCCGCCTCCCTCCGCGACGAGCTGCTGCTCCTGCGCGCCCGCGCCCGGCGTGCGGCCGGCGATCCGACCTCCGCCCTCGACGACCTCCGACCGCTCCTCGAGAGCCGCCCGCTCGACGAAACCCTGCGGCTGGAGCAGCTGCGGGCCCTCGCCGACGCAGGCCGGCGCAGCGAGGCGCTGCTGGCGTTCGCCGAGCTGAAGGAGGCGCTCCTCGACCGGCTCGGCACCCGCCCCGGCCCCGAACTCGTCGCCCTCAACGCCGAGCTGCTCGCCGCCGACGAGGACGAGCGACCCAGCACTCCGCGCCGCGTCCGGATCGGGCTCCGCACCGCGCCGAACGCGCTGGTCGGCCGCGAGTACGACCTTCAAGCCCTCGAAGACCTCATCGCCACCTCCCGGCTGACGACCATCCTCGGCGCCGGCGGCCTCGGAAAGACCCGTCTGGCGCAGGAGGTGGGCAATCGCGCCGTGCACACCCCCGCCGTCATCGTGGTCGAGCTGGCGAGCGTCCGGTCGGGCGAGGATGTGGAGCTCGCGTTCGCGTCGACCCTCGGCATCCGTGAGGCCCGGGCGACGCGGGCAGCCGACCCCGGCTCGCAGCTCGACCTGCGGTCGCGCATCCTCGGCCTGCTCTCCGAACGCGAGACCCTGCTCATCGTCGACAACTGCGAGCACATCGTGGATGCGGCGGCAGCGTACGTGCAGGACATCCTCGACTCCACCACCAACGTCCGCGTGCTGGCCACCAGCCGCGCTCCGCTCGCGATCGGCGCCGAGCGCGTGTACCCGCTCGACTCGCTCAAGAGCACCGACCGGGACGCGGCGCACACGTCGGGTGCCCGGGCCGCATCCAGCTCGTCCGCCGCCGACGCCTACGGCCCGGCCGTCGCCCTGTTCGTCGAGCGCGCCCGCGCCGCACGACCCGGAGCCGTGCTGCCCCTCGACGTCGTGGCCCGGCTCTGCGACCGGCTGGACGGCCTCCCGCTCGCCATCGAGCTCGCCGCCGCACGCACCCGATCCCTGTCGGTGGATGAGATCGAGCGCCGTCTCGGCAATCGCTTCGCCCTGCTCACCGGCGGCGAGCGCACCGCCCCGGAGCGGCACCGCACCCTCTTCGCCGTCATCGAATGGAGCTGGAACCTGCTCAGCACGTCGGAGCAGGCGCTGCTGCGGCGGCTGTCGCGCTTCCCCGACGGCTTCAGCGCCGAGGCCGCGGAGGCCGTCGCCGGCTCCGGCGCCGTGACCGTGCTGGACGATCTGGACGCCCTCGTCGCGCAGTCGCTGGTGACCGTGACCGAGGACCGCAGCACCGGACTCCTCCGCTACCGGATGCTGGAGACCGTCCGCGAGTTCGGCGACCACGAGCTGGTCGGCGCCCGCGAGGAGGACGCCGTGCTCGTCGGGATGGACGCGTGGGCCGTGGCGTTCTGCCGCGAGACGCTGTCGCGGATGCACGGCCCGCAGCAGGTGCCGACCTTCCAGCGCGTGACCGCCGAGCAGGACAACCTCGTCACCGTGCTGCGCTCGGCGATCGACGGCGGACGGCGCGACACCGCCGCGGTGGTCTTCGCCACGCTCGCCTACTACTGGTCGCTCCGTAGTGCGCACTCTGAGGTGCTCGGCTTCGGCTCGGCGATCATGGACCTGCTGCACGGGTGGGAGCCGGAGGGCGAGCTCCGCGAGGCGGTCGCCGCGACCTACACCATCGTGGGCGGCACCTTCCTGTTCGTCGACCTGCGCACCTCCGCCCGGGCGATCTCTCGGCTGCGCAGGCTCCGTCGCCGCCGGCCGTTCGCCGACTCCCGGCTGGATGCGATGGCCGCACTCGTTCTGCACGCCGGCCGGGCCGACACCGGCCTGGATCTGCTGCGCACCTACTCCGACTCGGACGATCCCGAGCGCGCGGCCATCGGCAACCTGCTGCTCGCGCAGCTGCACGAGAACTCCGGCGAGCTGGATCAGGCGCTCGAGCGCGCAACGCGCGGGTGGGAGGCTGCCCAGGCCGCCGGGGACGCCTGGTCGCTGGCGTCCGCCGCCCAGGCCATTGCGCAGTGCCACAGCCAGCTCGCGCATCCCGCCGAGGCCCTGGAGTGGGCACAGCGCGCCCACGACCAGATGTCGCAGCTGCAGGCCGACGGCGACCTCCGCCAGCTCGACTGGCTGATCGCGATGAACGCCATTGCGAACGGCGAGACCGACCGCGGGCGCACCCTGCTGGAGCGGTACCTCGCCGTCGAGATCGACCGCACCGGCTTCGACTACGCCGACTACTACGCGATCGGCTACGCCGGGATGGCGGAGATCGCGGTGGCGGAGGGCGACCTGCCCGAGGCGTTGCGGCTCTACGACGAGGCGCTCGCGGCGTTCGGCGGCGCGCCCACCACCGGCGAGCGCATCCTCAACCCGTGGACGATCGTGCTGGGGGCGGCGGCGCTGGTCGTGCGGCTGCGCGTGCTCGCCGCGGACCCGACCGTCGTCGACGCCGCGGAGACGGACGCGGCCGCCGCGGCACTGCGCACGCGCATCCTGGTCACCTCCCGCCTCAACCCGCCGTCGCTCGACCGGCCGGTTACCGGGTCCGGTCTGTCCGGATTCGCCGTGTGGATGCTCGACCCGCGGACGGCCGAGCGGCATCCCGACGGCTGGGTGGATGCGGGGCTGACGCTGTTCGCACTCTCCGGGCGCGCGAACGCCCGGCAGGACGTGGCGAGCCTGCACCAGGACGCGCTTGCGGACCGGATCGCGGAGACGTGGGGGCGCGAGCGCCTACAGGCTGCGGCCGCGTCCGTGGCGGCCGTCCCGCCCGCCGAGGCCGTCGTGCGCGGCCTGGCGCTGCTCTCCGACGTGCGCCCCTGACCCGGCCCCGCGTCCTTCCCTCCCGTCCCGTCCGCCCCCTCCCATGCCTCCGTGGGTCGCAACACGCCGTTATACGCGCGCCATAACGGCGTGTTGCGACCCATCCCGTCGTAGATGAGCAACTTTGGTTGACAAAGTCGAATAAGCAACTATAGTTGCTTCCATGACTCCGAAAGCACCGTTCCCCGACCCGGTCGGAGGCGTCGCCGACGGCCTCGCCGCGGTGGTCGCCCTCCGTGAGCTCGCCGACCGCCTCGAAGACGCCGAGGTCGAGCGCGCGCTCCGCGAAGGCTGGAGCTGGACCCAGATCGCCGACGCTCTCGGCATCACGCGGCAGGCGGTCCACAAGAAGCACCTGCGCCGGGTCGCCGCGGCCGGCGTCGAATTGAGGAGACGCAATGTCTGAGATCGCTCCCGGCTCCACCCAGAACGTGCCCGGCCAGCCGCTGTCGCGCGCGCTGCGTCCGGTGATCATCCGCTCGGTCGCCGAGGCGCAGCAGCGCAGCTCGTCCACCGTCGAAGCCGAGCACCTGCTGCTCGCGCTGTCCCGCGAGGGAAGCGAGCCGGTGCGCACCGTCCTCGCCGCCGCCGGCCTCGACCCGAAGGGCCTCGACGCAGCGCTGGCCGACGAGCGGGCCGCCAGCCTGCGCGTCGCCGGTGTCACCCCGCCGCCCGCCGAACGCCTGTCGGCGTCGCCGCGCGTCGTCCGCCCCCGCTGGGGCGCCTCCGCCCGAGAGGCACTCGTCCGCGCCCACCGGGTCGCCGCCGCCAACCGGCGGCAGCGGTCGGGCGAGCTCGACCTCCTCGCCGCCCTCCTCAGCCTCGAGCTCGGCACCGTGCCACGCGCCCTCGCACTCGCCGACATCGACCGGCAGGGACTCCTCGCGTCGGCACGCCGCGCGGCCTGACCTCAGCGCCGCGCGCACCGCATCCTGACACGCGCTCACGCGCTCTTACATCCCCTCAGCCGCGCTGTAAGCGGCACGTGAGGGCGATGTAAGCGCGCCCGCGCACTATCGGAGCATCACCATTCCAACCAGGAAAGGAACACCATGACTCGAAGCTCCGAGTGGGCCGTCGAAGCCCACGGGCTCGTCAAGGTCTTCGGCGACAACCGCGCGGTCGACGGCGTCGACCTCACCGTTCGCGCCGGCGCCGTCTACGGCGTCCTCGGCCCGAACGGGGCCGGCAAGACCACCACCATCTCCATGCTCGCCACCCTGCTGAAGCCCGATGCGGGCGAGGCCTTCATCTTCGGCCACGACATCCGCAAGGAGCAGCAGGTCGTCCGCCAGCTGATCGGCGTCACCGCGCAGTTCGCCTCGGTGGACGAGACCCTGTCCGCCAACGAGAACCTCATCATCTTCTCGCGCCTGCTCGGCCTGAGCGGGCGGGAGGCCAAGCAGAAGACGGCCGAGCTGCTCGAGGAGTTCGGGCTGACGGAGGCGGCGAAGCGCCCGCTGAAGAAGTTCTCCGGCGGCATGCGCCGGCGCCTCGACCTCGCGGCCAGCCTCATCGCGCAGCCGCCGCTCATCTTCCTCGACGAGCCGACCACCGGCCTCGACCCGCGCACCCGCGCCCAGATGTGGGACACCATCCGCCGCCTGGTCGCCACCGGATCCACCGTGCTGCTCACCACGCAGTACCTGGACGAGGCCGACCAGCTGGCCGACCGCATCGCGGTCATCGACCGCGGACGCGTCGTCGCCGAAGGTACGGCCGACGAGCTCAAGGCCTCGGTCGGAGAGTCGTCGCTGCAGCTGCGCATCAGCGACCCGGCCGACATCGAGGACGCCCGCCGTGCCATCCAGACGGTGCTCGGGGTGGATGCGGTGGTGTCGCCCGAAGGCTCCCGCATCACCGCCCCCATGCGCAACGCGGACGCGGTCACCGACCTGTTCATCACGTTCCGCGAGGCGGGCATCCACCTGTCGGAGATGTCCGTGCAGAAGCCGACGCTCGACGAGGTGTTCCTCACCCTCACCGGCCACGGCGTCGAAGACGAGAAGGCGGACGAGGCGTCCGCCGAAGAAGGAGAGAAGGTCTCCGCATGACCGCCCTGACCACCATCACCCCGCCGTCCGAGCGGCGGCTGAAGAACCACGTGAGCCTGAGCCAGACGCTCGCCAACACCGTCACCATGGCGCACCGCGGACTGCTCAAGATCAAGCGGACGCCGGAGCAGCTGATGGATGTGACGCTCCAGCCGGTGATCTTCACCGTCATGTTCGCGTTCCTGTTCGGCGGCGCCCTCGCGGGCAGCGTCCAGGCGTACCTGCCGCAGCTGATCCCGGGCATCCTCGTCCAGACGGTGATCACGGCCTCCGTCGTCACCGGCGTCCAGCTCCGCGAGGACATGGACAAGGGCGTGTTCGACCGCTTCAAGTCGCTCCCGATCGCGCGCATCGCCCCACTCTCGGGCGCCCTGCTCGCGGACACCCTGCGGTACACGATCGCCACGGCGGTCACGTTCATCGTCGGGTTCGCGATGGGCTACAAGCCCGGAGCCGGGGTCGGCTATGCGGCGCTCGGCGGCCTGCTCGTCATCGCCTGCGCGTGGGCGATCAGCTGGATCTTCGCCTTCTTCGGGGTGATCGCCCGGACCGCCGGCTCCGTGCAGGGCATCTCGTTCCTCGTGCTGTTCCCGCTGACGTTCTTCTCGAACGCCTTCGTGTCGCCCAGCACACTCCCGAGCTGGCTGGAGTGGTTCGTGAACATCAACCCGGTGTCGCACCTGGTCACCGCGGTGCGCGACCTCGCCAACAGCGGCACCTTCGGTGCCGACGGCTGGATCGCCCTCGCGGGCGCCGCCGCGATCGTGGCGGTGTTCGCCCCGCTGACGGTCCGCGCCTACATGCGGAAGGCCTGACGCCGACAACCGGTCCCGTGAACGGCGGCCGTCGCATCCTGCGGAGGGATGCGGCGGCCGCTTCCCCGTCCCCGCCGCTCTGACCGCCCGAAAACCGCGATTTGCGCCAAATCTCGGTTAACGCCGCCCGAAAACCGCGATTTGGCGCAAATCGTGAGGCGGGAGCGTACGCACGATACGTGCGCGGATGCGCGCGGGAACGCGGGAAAGCCGCGCGGACGGCGACATACACTGGAGAAGTGACAGCGTACGTCTCGGCCTTCGACCTGTTCTCGATCGGCATCGGCCCGTCGAGTTCGCACACCGTCGGACCCCTCCGAGCGGCCGCCGCGTTCGCCTCGCGGCTCGACGACGCAAGGATGCTCGACCGCGTCGACCAGGTCACCTGCGCTCTCTACGGCTCGCTCGGCTCCACCGGCATCGGCCACGGGACACCGGACGCCGTCATCGCCGGACTCCGCGGGCTGCAGCCCGAGACCTGTCGCCCGGAAGACGTCCGCGGCGCCTGGGCGGATCTCACGCCCGGCGCGACGCTCCAGCTCGCCGGCCGCCGCAGCATCCCGCTGTCGAAGGACGACATCGCCTTCGAACCGCGCACGCGCCTTCCCGGCCACCCCAACGCTCTGACCCTGCGAGCCTGGGGCCGCGACGAGAACGGAGGGCGGTCACCGCTCCCCCTGCTCGAAGAGACCTACTACTCGATCGGCGGCGGATTCATCCGCCGCGACGGCGAGGAGGCCGACCTCGCGGCACGCAAGGCGCATCCGCTCCCCTACGACACCGCCGAGGAGCTGATCGCGATCTGCGATCGGGAGTCGATCCCGATCTGCGAGGTCGCCCGCCGCAACGAGGTCGCACTGCACGGGGAGGACGCGACGCGCGAACGCCTCGACCTCATCTGGGAGGCCATGGCCGAGTGCGTCGCCCGCGGGCTCTCCGGCGACGGGACGCTGCCCGGCGGCCTCGGCGTCTGGCGCCGCGCCGCGAAGATGCGACAGCACCTGGAGTCCGTCCAGGACGACCCGGGCCGCGCCACCGCTCTCGAGTGGCTTCATGCGTTCGCGCTCGCGGTCAACGAGGAGAACGCGTCCGGCGGCCGGGTGGTCACCGCGCCGACGAACGGCGCGGCCGGCATCGTCCCGGCCGTCGCCCACTACTACCTGCGGTTCGTGCCCGGCGCCTCCGCCGAGGGCATCCGGCAGTACCTGCTCACCGCGACGGCGATCGGCTCGCTGTTCAAGGCCAACGCCTCCATCTCCGGAGCCGAGGGAGGCTGCCAGGCGGAAGTCGGATCGGCGTGCGCCATGGCGGCCGGCGCTCTGTGCGCGGTGCTCGGCGGAACCCCGCGCCAGGTGGAGAACGCGGCCGAGATCGCGATGGAGCACCACCTCGGCCTCACGTGCGACCCGGTCGGCGGTCTGGTCCAGATCCCGTGCATCGAGCGCAACGCGATCGCTTCCTCGACGGCCGTGTCGGCCGCCCGCCTCGCCCTGCACGGCGACGGCTCGCACCTCGTGTCGCTCGACACCGTCATCGAGACAATGCGGCAGACCGGTCTCGACATGTCGACGAAGTACAAGGAGACCAGCGAGGGCGGCCTGGCGGTCAACGTCATCGAGTGCTGAGAATGCGATGGCGCCGGATGCGGCGCGCCGTGCCGCAGACTCGGAGCAGGTTCGAAGGCACGGGCCATACGCTGCGATCATGACCGTGATGGACATCCCCTTCCACACCATCGACGGCGAGCAGACCTCCCTCGCGGCATTCGCCGGGAAAGTCGTCCTCGTCGTCAACGTCGCCTCTCGCTGCGGGCTCGCTCCGCAGTACGAGAAGCTCGAGAAGCTGCAGGAGACCTACGGCGACCGCGGGTTCACCGTCGTCGGGTTCCCGAGCAACCAGTTCCTCCAGGAGCTGAGCTCCACCGACGCCATCAAGGAGTACTGCTCCACCACCTGGGGCGTCACGTTCCCGATGATGGAGAAGGTGCGGCTGAACGGGCGCAACGCCCACCCGCTGTACCAGGAGCTCACCAAGTCGCCCGATGCGGAGGGCAAGGCCGGGCGGGTGAAGTGGAACTTCGAGAAGTTCGTGATCACGCCCGACGGCGCCGTGCACCGCTTCCGCCCGCAGACCGAGCCGGACGACCCCGCCATCCTCGGGCTGATCGAGGAGTCACTGCCGGCCGCAGCCTGACCGGCGCACCGGCGGTCAGGCTCAGGCCCGACGGAACCAGCGGCCTCCGACGCGTTCGGTGAGCCGCCACGGACCGGTCTCCGCGACCGAGCGGAGGCCGGCGACGGTGTGCTCGGCGACCCGGAGGGCGGACTGCGCGGAGTCCTCGGCGAACCGGACGGTGATGCGCGCTTCGCCGGCCACGACATCCACGCTCGACGCCTCGACGACGGCGAGCTCGCGGGCGGCGTCTGCGGCGGCCGGTTCCACGGAGCGCGGGTCCACTCCCGGGCGAAGACGGCCGACGGCGACGATCACGCGGAAGGAGGGCACCCGCTGAGCCTACGCGCGTCGCGGAGGCGGAATCGATCGAGCAGGCGTACCCTGACTCGGTCAGAAGCACGATCGGGGGATCGGAAGGGGTGCGCTGGTGCAGGATGCGCAGATGGATGAGCGGGCACGGGCCGACGAGCCGGCGACCGCAGAATTGCGGCTGGTGTCGGACGAGGACGTCCTCACCGCCGAGGAGCGGAACGAGCTGGGCGCACTGCTGCGCGAGCGACGGCGCGGCGACCTCGCCGAGTCGCAGCGCATGGCGGAGTCGCTGGGTGTGCTGCTCGCGTCGCGGTCGGAGTCGACCGCCGACGACGAGCACGACCCGGAGGGCCCGACGCTGTCGTCGGAGTGGAGCCGGTTGCAGGCGTTGCGGTCGGATGCCGCACACGACATCGTCGCGGTGGATGCGGCGCTCGAGCGGCTGCGGATGGGCACCTACGGCGTGTGCGCACGCTGCGGGCAGCCGATCGGCGTGGACCGCCTGCGGGCGCGGCCGACCGCCGAGCTGTGCATCCGGTGCGCGGTCGCCGTCGAGAGCTGATCGGTCGGCGGCACCCGCCTAGGGCACCGGCCTCAGGCAACTGCGCAGGACAACGGCTCAGGGCAACGGCTCAGGGCAACGGCTCAGGGCAACGGCCTCGAGGCCAGATAGACAGCCTCCGTGCGGCTGGATGCTCCGGTCTTTCGCAGGATGCTCGACACGTGCACGCTCGCGGTCTTGGCGCTGATGTAGAGGCGTTCGCCGATCTGCTTGTTGCTGAGGCCCTGCTCGATGAGGGCGAGTACCTGTTCCTCGCGCTCGGTCAGCGGCTGGCCGTGCGCGGTCGCGACGGCAGCGGGGCGACCGACGGGGTGCTCGGCGAGAGCGTCGGCGACGTGGACGAGCAGTGGGATGCCGTGACCGGCTGCCGCCTGACGACCCTCGGCGACGAGCGCGTCGGCCCGCGAACGCTCCCCGGCGGCAAGGGCGACACGTGCGCCGCGCAGCAGAGCGTACGGCCGAAGGTGAGCGGGCGCCACCGCGTCTTCCGCGGCGACGATCGCGCGTTCCCAGGCGGCGAGGGCGTCGGCGTACCGCCCGGCGCGGTCCGCGGTGTCCGAGACCGCGGCGCGCGCGGTCGCGAGTTCGGCCTCGACCAGCGGTGCCCACGCCGTCGCCGTCGGCCAGGAACGCAGGCGGTCGAGGGTGGCCTCCAGGCGCGCGGCCTCTGCCAGGACATCCAGCGCACCGTCGTCGTCGCCGGCCGCACCGGCAGTCGAGCCAGGGATGCCGTCGCCCCGGACCGCGAGCTCGGCGAGCGCCCGCGACGCGGACGCCAGCACCGGCAGGTCGTACCCGGGGAGCGAGCGGAACGGCAGCGACCCGATCCCCCGCGTCTCGGCCCACGCGCGGTCGTAGTCGCCGAGCGCGATCGCCACCTCGGCGGACACGCGCGCCAGCGACAGCCGGGTCTGCTGCTCCAGCTCGGCGAGTGCGCGGAGGGGCGTCCGCAACCGCCGGAGCAGCGCCTCCGCCCGCTGCGGCTCGCCGTGCCACACCCAGAGACGCGCTCGCTGCAGCTGGGCCGTCACACCCGTGCGGTCGTCGAACCCGAGGGCGATGCGCAGCATCTCCTCCGCCCGCTCGTACTGTCCGAGCGCGATCAGCGGCTCGGCCGTGTTGGCCGCGAGCCAGACTCCGGAGGTGCGCTCGACTCCGCGCTCGCGCGCCTGCGCGACCCCGGACTCCGCCAACCGGACCGCCTCGGCGTACTGGCCGACCGAGTTCAGGGCGTCCGACGCGTTGACGGCATAGCGCAACGTGGCCCCCGCGTCACCGACCGCGAGGCGTCCGGCGATCTCGAACTCGGCGAACCCCTCCTCGATGCGGCCGCACTCGACGAGCGACGCCGCGAGGATGTTGTGGGCGACGGAACGCATCGAGGGCGCGGCCGCCTCGGCCTCCGCGATCGCGGCACGTGCCGTCTCGATCGCGATGTCGAAGAGCCCGGCGAGCATCCGCTGCGCCGCGAGCTCCGTCAGCAGATGCGGGCGCAGGGGGTCGCCCGGCGACACCGCCTCCGGCGGCACGAGGGCGAGCGCCTCCTCCAGGAGCTCAGCGCTGCCCGGGCGGTTGAGGTTCGCAAGGTACTGGCCCTTGTCGCGCAGCAGCCGTGCCCGGCGGGACGGCGCCAGGTCGTCGGCTTCGGCCAACGCGGACTCCACCAGCGCCAGCGCCCGCTCATTGTTGCCGGCGTTGCGGAGGGCGGATGCCGTGCGGGCGATCACCGACGCGCGGTCGCGCCCGCTCAGGGTCTCGGCGTCCGGGATACGATCCCAGAGCTCGAGCACACGGTCGCCCATGGCCGCGGTGGTGGCGTACGCGTAGGAGCGCTTGGCCTCCTCCATCGCCTCCAGCGAGGCGAGGAAGGCGCGCCGCACATCGTGCGCCGCGAGCCAGTGCGACGAGAGCTGCACCGCGGACCGCTGCGGGCTCTGCTCGAGCGCCTCGGCGTACCGGGCGTGGAAGCGCGTGCGCTCCCCCGGCAGGAGGTCGGCGTGGATGGCCTCGCGGACCAGCGCGTGACGGAACGCGTACTCGGTGGAGTCGGCGGAGAGCAGGTTGGCGACGACGGCCTCGCGGGCTCCCGCATCCAGCTCGTCGGGTGTGCCCTCGAAGACGGCCGCGAGCAGTTCGTGCGTGACGCAGACACCGCCCGCCGCCAGCACGCGCAGCAGGCGCTGCGCCGGATCGCTCAGCCTCTCGAACCGGGCGAGCACCAGCTCGCGGAGGGTCTCGGGGAGGTCGTCGCCGGACTGCAGGCCGTCGATGCACACCAGCTCCTCGACGAAGAACGGCACGCCCTCGCTCAGCTCGGTGACCCGGGCGAGGGACGGATCGTCGGGCACGCGCCCGAGGAGCTCCGCCACCAGCTCGGCGACCTGCTCCGGGCCCAGGCGGGAGAGCTCCCAGCGCGTCACGCGCCGGGTGCGCTCCAGTTCCGGCAGCCATGACCGCAGCACGTGGCCGCGCGGCACCTCGTCGCTGCGGTAGGTGAGGACGACCAGGAGGCGCCCGCCCTCGGCCATCCGCACGATGAACCGGAGCAGCTCGAGCGTCGAGCGGTCGGCCCACTGCACGTCTTCGATTGCGAGAATGACGGGCCGGTCGCCGGAGATCTTCTCCAGCAGCACCGTCACAAGCTCGTAGAGCCGCTCGGCGCCGGTGCGCGGAGGCACCGCCGACTCGTCGGCAAGTTCGGGCAGCAGAGCCGACAGCACCCCGGCCCCTGAGCCCGTCGCGTCGAGCACACGCTCCAGCCCGACCGTCTGGATGAGGCGACGGAGCACCGCGGCAAACGGCGCGTAAGGAGCGGCGTCGTCGCCCAGATCGACACAACGGCCGAGCAGCACGGTGGCCGTCGACTCCTGGGCTGACAGGAACTCCTCCAGCAGCCGGGTCTTGCCGATGCCCGCCTCGCCGCCGATCACGACGGCCTGCGGCTCCCCCTCCTGAGCATCGCGGAGCGCGTCGCGCAGCGCCACCAGATCGGACTCCCGTCCGATCAATGTGGGGCTCGACGCCGGCGCTCGCATGACATCATCGTGCCACCGACCACCGACATCCGTGGCCACCGCGAAGGTGGGTCTGCGGACGGCAGACAGCCGCCCGGCGCCGCCCTCAGCGGGCGACGTCGGCCAGCTCCCTGCGCTCCTCAGTCAGGACCTCCGCGGCGGGTGCCGGCACCGGCACGACCGCAGCCGCGCCGACGGCCGCCGACCGCGCACTCGTGCGCCCCCGGCGCTCCGACCGCAGCCGCCGGCCCCGCTCGTCGGCGCGGCGCGCCTGCTCACGCTGCCGCTCCTCGCGCGCCGTCTCGCCGGCCCGTACCCGGAAGTCCACGAACTCCTCGATCATCATGATCCGATCCCCTCTTCTTCGTGAGTCTCAGACTTCTCGCTAAGGCCCCCCGCAGACATCGGGAAGATGCCCTATTCCTCACCCCGGCGACGCCAGACCGACGCATAAGACGCCAGACCGACGCATAAGGGGGCTTCACTCCGCCGACCGCGGGGAGCAGCATGGCGGACATGGCGACGATCAACGAACTCCAACCTCCGTACAAAGTCGGTTACTTCGTGGGCAGCCTGTCCACGAGCTCCGTCAACCGCACGCTCTCCCGCGCCCTGCTCCGGCTGGCTCCGTCCGACCTCGTGTTCACCGAGATCCCCATCGGCGAGCTGCCCCTCTACAACCGCGACTTCGACGGCGACTTCCCGCCGGTCGCCCGCGAGTTCAAGGCGCTCATCGCCGAGCAGGATGCGCTCCTCTTCATCACGCCGGAGTACAACCGGTCCATCCCGGGCGCGCTGAAGAACGCGATCGACTGGGCCAGCCGCCCCTACGGCGAGAACGTCATCGCGCGCAAGGCGACCGCCGTCATCGGGGCGTCGCCCGGGCAGATCGGGACGGCCGTCGCACAGCAGCAGCTGCGCAGCGTCCTCAGCTTCCTCCAGGCGCCGCAGATGAACGCACCGGAGGCCTACATCTGGATGCGCCCCGGCCTCATCGAGGAGGACGGCACCGTCACCGATCCGGGGACGGAGGAGTTCCTCCGCGGCTTCATGAACGCGTTCTTCGAGTACATCGAGCGCGTGCTGACGGTGGTGCCGAGCGCATCGTGAGACTGCAGGACGAGGGCGGCGACCGCAGCGTCGAGCTGCGGCCGGCCGCCTACGACTCGGCGAGCGACCGCGTGGTCGTCGACGCGGTCGTGGAGGACGGCGCCCGGCGCTGGACGCTGAGCGACGCCTGCCTGACCGACGACGAGGCGCGGGACTTGGCGGCATGGCTCGCCGGCATCGCCGACGACACCACGGCCGCCGCAGACGAGTGGACGTCGCTCTCGTTCGCCTCCACCGTGATCTCGCTCAGCGGCCACCGCATCCCGGGCGGGACGGTCGAACTGCGGATGGCGGTGCTGCGCATGGCGGCGGCCGGCGGCGGCACCGCCGATGTCGTGGTCGGTCTGCGCGCGCCGCAGGCGGCGGTCAGCGCCGCCGCCCGCGACCTCCTCCTGGAGCTCGACGGCCTCCGCCGCTAGGGCCGGCGGGACCCCCGGTCCGGGTCAGCGGCCGCCCTCGCGCTTCCGGTGACGCTGCTGGATCGCCTGCTCGCCGTACGGGTAGATGTCGGTGCGCGGCGTGCTCGCCTCGTCGAGGCGTGCCCGCTGCTCGTCGGTCAGCTCCAGGTCGGCCGCGCCGAGGTTGTCCTCCAGCTGCTCGACCGTCCGGGCGCCGAGGATGACGGATGTGACCGCCGGGCGATCGCTCAGCCAGGCCAGCGACACCTGCGAGGCGGATGCTCCGGTTTCGCTCGCGACCGCATCCACCGCGTCGATGATCTCCCACGTCCGCGGGTCGGCGTTGCGGGCCTCCCACGCCTCCATGCCGCGGGTCGGGTTCTCGCCGAGCCGCGTCGCGCCCGTCGGCGGCTCGTCACGACGGTACTTGCCGCTCAGCCAGCCGCCCGCGAGCGGCGACCACGGCAGGAGGCCGATGTTCGCATCCAGAGCCGCCGGCACCACCTCGTGCTCGATGCCCCGCACGATCAGGCTGTACTGCGGCTGCAGGGTCACCGGCGCGGCCCACCCGTTCGCGCGGGCGACCTGCACCGCCTTCGTCAGCTGCCAGCCCAGGTAGTTCGAGAAGCCGTAGTACGAGATCTTGCCCGAGGTGACGGCGTCGTCGAGGAACCGCAGGGTCTCCTCGATCGGCGTGAGGGCATCCCACGCGTGCATCTGGTACAGGTCGATGTGGTCGACGCCGAGCCGCCGCAGGGAGGCGTCGAGCGCGGTGCGAAGGTGGGTGCGCGAGAGGCCGAGGTCGTTGGGGCCGCCGCCCATCGGGAACCGGCCCTTCGTCGCGATCACCACCCCGTCGCGGCGACCCGGGTTACGGGCCAGCCACCGGCCGATGATCGACTCCGAGGCACCTGTCGTGTACACGTCCGCTGTGTCGATGAAGTTGCCGCCCGCGTCGATGTAGTGCTCGAGGATGGCGTGCGAGGTCTGCTCGTCCGCCTCCGCTCCGAAGGTCATGGTGCCGAGGGCGAACTCCGACACGATCGTTCCGCTGTTTCCGAGGTTGCGTAGATCCATAGCGCGAAACTAGCCCCGTCCCGGCGGTTTGCGTACTGTGTGCCATCGTGAAGCTGCTCCTGATCTCCGACACGCACGTCCCGAAACGCGCTCGCGCTCTGCCCGCCCAGGTGCTGGCGGCGGTGGATGCGGCCGATGTCGTCATCCATGCCGGGGACTGGGTGGATGCGGCGACGTTCGACCTGCTGGAGGAGCGCGCACGGCGGCTCGTCGGCGTCTGGGGCAACAACGACGGACCCGAGCTGCGGCGCCGACTGCCGGAGGTCGCGCACGTGGAGCTGGGCGGGCTGCGGTTCGCGGTCGTGCACGAGACCGGCCCGGCGACCGGCCGCGAAATGCGGGCGGAACGCGACCACCCCGATGCGGACGTGCTGGTGTTCGGGCACTCGCACATCCCGTGGGACACGGTGTCGCCGCGCGGGCTCCGCCTCCTCAACCCCGGCTCGCCGACGGACCGGCGACGGCAGCCGGTCTGCACCTACCTGACGCTGGACGTCGCGGACAGGCGGATCGCCGACGTCACACTGGTGCCGGTCGAACGCAGCTGACGTTCCGTGGGGCGCAACACGCCGTTACACGCGCCCCATAACGGCGTGTTGCGACCCCGGGATGCCGCCCCGGGGAGGCGCCAGCGCGTCACGCGCGCAGGAAGCCGTCGACGAGCATGCCCCGGACGGCCGGCAGAAGGTCAGCGAGGAGCGCATCGTCGTCGACCTCCAGCAGCTGCGCCAGCGCCGCAGCGATCGCCGCGACGGACAGCTCGCCGTCGCACGCGCCGACCAGCGCGGCGAGTCCGGTGTCGGCCGACACCGTCCGCCCGAACCCTCCACCCTGCCGGAGCAGGATCGCCGTCGGTGCGTCGGCGCCCGGCCAGAGATGCCGCTCCTCCGTCACGTCGCCGGCGACCACCGGTCGCAAGCGGCCGAGCTCGTCGTCCGTCAGTGCGGCCTGCAGATCATGCGCTGCCAGCGCCTCGCCCAGGTGCACGCCGAGCCCTGCCTCGTTGGCGCCGAGCGAACCGTGCAGCCTCTCGAACCGGCGCAGCGTCGGCACGCCCGCCGACCGACGGAGCAGCAGGTAACCGAACCCGACCGAGCGCACATCGCGGGCCTCGAAGTCGTCGAGCCACGCGCCGAGCAGCCGCTCGAACTCCGGGGTGCCCGGGCGGGTGCCGCCGTCGCGGATCCACGTCTCCGAGTACCGCACCGCGTCCTCGACGTCGCGCTCGATGACCCAGGCGTCGACCGGGACGGGGGACGCATCCACCCAGTCGCGCACACGCAGGAGACCATCACCGGTGCCGCGGTACTCCCAGTTGCCGAGCAGCTGCGCGACCCCGGCGGGCTGGAGGTGCTCGCCGCATCCGCTCACGAAGGAGGCCACCAGCCCGTCGCCGACCATGCCGCCGTCGCGATACTCGTAGGCGGGCACACCCTCCGCTCGCGGCGTGATGACGAACGGCGGATTGGACACGATGTGGTCGAAGCGCTCGCCGGCGACCGGCTCGAACATGCTCCCGAGCCGCAGCTCGACGCCGTCGATCTCGTTGAGCGCGAGGTTCAGCGCCGCCAGGCGGAGGGCGCGCGGCGAGATGTCGGTCGCGACGACCCGGCGGGCGTGGCGTGCGGCGTGCATCGCCTGGATGCCGCATCCCGTCCCGAGGTCGAGCGCGCTGTCGACGGGGGTCTGCAGCATCAGTCCGCTGAGGGTGAGGGATGCGCCGCCGACGCCGAGCACATGGTCCTCGGGCAGCGCGTGGCCGAGGGCGAGCTCGCCGAGGTCGGAGACGATCCACCACTCGGCCGGGCCCGCCGCATCCACGAAGCCGTAGGGCCGGAGGTCGACCGCCGACGCGACCGTATCGCCCTCGACGGTGACGAGTTCGAGGCCGAGCGCACCGTCGATCCCGAGCTCGGGGAGGGCTTCGGCGACCTCGTCGCGCGGGACCGGCCGGCCGAGCACGAACAGTCGGGCGAGCGTAGCCAGCGCCGACGGACCGCGGCGTCGCAGCGCCCGCTCCGCCGGGACGCGCTGCCCGCGGTGCAGGGCGTCTGCCGCCTCCTCGCCCCAGAGGTCGGTCAGCGCGTCGACCGTGAGGCCGGCGCGGATCAGGTCGGACCGGAGGTGGGGGATGCGTTCGGCGGCCGGGACGGCGGGTGCGCTCATCCTTCCATTGAAGCAGGGGCAGAATGGGGCTGTGATCCGCAAGAGAGCGATCGTGTCCGGGGGCGTGCAGGGCGTCGGGTTCCGCTGGGGTGCGCGGGAGGCCGCGCAGCGCCTCGGCGTGACCGGATGGGCGGGCAATCGCCTCGACGGAACGGTCGAGGCCGAGATCGAGGGGACGCCGGAGCAGGTCGACGGGATGCTCGACTGGCTGCGCACCGGCCCGCCGGGCGCATCGGTCTCCAACGTCGCCGTCTCCGACCTCCCCCTCGCCCACGACGACGCCTTCCGCATCCACGAAACCCACTGACCCCCACCGTCGAGTCCGCAAACTTTGCACGTGACACGCCGCGGCGGTGTGCAAAAATCGCGGACTCGACGGTGGGCGGAGGCGCGGGAGGGATCGACGGAGAGGCGCGGGGCAGAATAGGGGCATGACGCGCGCGACACTGCTGACCATCACCACGCCGACCGGGACTCCGGAGGCCGGCGATCCCGGATTCGTGGTGTCCGACTTCGACGCGCCGCAGGTGCGCGTCACCGACCTGTCGGTCACCCGCGGCGACGGCGTCTTCGAGACGATCGCCGTCATCGCCGGCCACCCGCAGGCGCTCGAACCGCACCTCGCGCGACTGGCGCACTCCGCCGCGCTGCTCGACCTCCCGGCCCCGGCGCTCGACGTCTGGCGCGAGGCCGTACGCGCTGGCGTCGCCGACTACCTGACCCGCAACGGCGACCGGGATGCGGAGCTCTACGCCAAGCTCATCTACAGCCGCGGGATCGAGGGCTCTGGCGTCCCGAGCGGCTGGCTGTTCGTGGATCTGGGCGAGGACTTCTCGCGGGCCCGCCTCGGCATCCGGGTGGTCACCCTCGATCGCGGGTACCGCCACGACGTCGCCGAGACGTCGCCCTGGCTGCTCGCCGGCGCGAAGACGCTGTCGTACGCGATCAACCGCGCCGCGCAGCGCGAGGCGGTCCGCCGCGGGGCCGACGACGTGCTCTTCGTCAGCAGCGACGGCTACGCACTCGAGGGCCCCACCTCGAACGTCGTGACCCTCACCGACGGCGTCGTCCGCACGCCGAACACCGACCAGGGCATCCTCGCCGGGACCACGCAGGCGGCCGTCTTCGACTTCTTCGAGAGCCGCGGTCTGCGGACGGAGTTCGCTCCCATGACCCTCGACGACGTGACCGCCGCCGACGCCCTCTGGCTGGTGTCGAGCGTCCGCCAAGCAGCTCCCGTCACGCACCTGGACGAGCGCGAGTACCCGGTGAATGCGGCCCTCACCGCTGCGCTGAACGCCTACCTCCTCGCTCGCACCGAGTGACATCGCGCGACACGTAGACCCTTCGTTGCACCCCGATTGGCGTGGTGTCGCCGGCACCGCCTAGGCTGTTCCCACTGCGCGGGCGATGGGGCCGGCGCGGCGGGCGAACGACCCGTCCACGACCCGGGGAAGGAGGGTGCGAGATGACCGAACCGGTGCCGCGCAGCATCGAGCTGCTCCGCCAGCAGGCGCGCGACGAGCTGTCCGCGATCATCGAGCACCGCTGCCGTGCCGGGGAGGATCCGTGGCAGTTCATCCCCGATCTGCCGAGTGTCGACGAGCAGGTCGTCATCGGCCTCCGCGCCGCCGCGATCGAGGCGTTCGACCTCGCCGACGAGCAGTCCCGCGCACACCATCCCTCGGCCGGGCGCGATGTGTTCGCCCGCTTCGAGTACGGGGTGCTGCGCCGGATCGCCCTGGAGCATCCCGAACTCAGCGAAGCGGTCTGGGGGATGCTCGACAAGGTCGAGCGCGCCTGACTACTCTTCCCGCATGGGAATCGTCACCGCCGACATCGCCATCTCGCTCGACGGCTTCGCGGCCGGCCCCGACCAGTCGCTGGAGCAGCCGCTGGGCGGTGGAGCGGCCAACCGCCTGCACGCGTGGATGTTCGAGTACGCCGACGCGCACGCGGAGGAGATCGACGCCATCACCGCGGCGGGCGCCTACGTGATGGGACGCAAGATGTTCGGCCCGGTGCGGAACGAGTGGCCCACCCCGGACGAGCCGCTCGGCGACTGGATCGGGTGGTGGGGCGAGGAGCCGCCGTATCACGCGCCGGTGTTCGTGCTCACGCACTACGCCCGCGACCCGCTGGAGCTGACCGGGACCACGTTCCGGTTCGTCACCGACGGCATCCACTCGGCGGTCGAGCAGGCGCGAGAGATCGCCGGGGATGCGGACGTCGCCATCGCCGGCGGCGCCGAGACCCTCAATCAGGCGCTGTGGGCGGGGATCGTCGACGAGCTGCGGCTGCACATCGCTCCCGTCACCCTCGGCGCGGGTGAGCGTGTCTTCGACCGTGTGCCTTCGCTCGAGTTGGAGCTGCTGCGCGAGCGCGTGACCCCCGAGGTCGCGCACCTCACCTATCGCGTGCGCCGCTGAGAGGGCGGTCACCGGGCGCGCATACCCGCCCGGGATGCCGCTCGCACCTCATCAGGTTTAAACGCCCGATCCGGTCATGTTCGCGCGTCCGTCTCCGTCGGTTAAGGCGAGGGATGGAGTCGACATGGACCGGAGAACACTGCTCCGCACCGGATTCGGTGCGGCGATCGGCGCGGGGCTGGGCCTCTCGCCCACGACGATGGCGCACTCGGCGCCGGAGGCGGCGGCCTTCGGCGGTGACGGCCCCGATCTCGAGGAGCTCCGTCGAGCCCTCTCCCGGCCCGACTACCTCCTGATCCCCGGCCAGCCGCGGTACGAGCAGCTCGCGCCTCCGTTCAACCGCCAATTCGCCTCCGTCCGCCCGTTGGCGATCGTCACGCCGCGCAGTCCTGCCGACATCGCGGCGTGCGTCCGCTGGGCCGTGCGCAACGGCGTGCCGATCACGCCGCGCAGCGGGCTCGGCCACAACTACGCCGGGTTCTCGACCACCGGCGGCCTGCTGCTGGTGCTCTCGCTGATGACGGATGTGGTCTGGCGGGATGACGCCCGCGCGTCCGCGCCGGTCGTCGGCTACTCGACGGGCACGATGACGAAGAAAGCGGGAACCCTCTTGGTGGAGGCCGGTGTCACCAACGGCATGCTGCATCCCCAGCTGGAACGGGGCAACATCGTCCTCCCGACCGGTCGATGCAGCAGTGTCGGGGTTGCCGGGCTCGTGCTCGGCGGAGGCATCGGATTCAGCGACAAGATGGCGGGGCTCACCTGCGACCGGTTGGTGGAGACCCGGCTGATCGGGGCCGACGGCGAGTGGATCACGTGCAGCGAGAAGGAGAACGCCGACCTCTTCTGGGCGGTGCGCGGTGGAGCGGGCGACAACTTCGGCATCCATTTCGATTTCACCCTCGACTACGACAAATACCACGGGACGGTCGCCTTCTACCGCTTCAGCTGGAGCATCGACACGGCGGTGGATGCGGCCGTCGCGCTCCAGCGCGCGTGCGCCGACGCCTTCCGCGACCCACGGCTGCACATGCGCATCGGCCTGGGGACGTCCGGCACGTCAGCCCAACAGGTTCGCGCCAACGCTTCGGTGACGGCCATCGGGCAGTTCTATGGCAGCGCCCGTGAGCTGCGCGATCTGCTCGCCTCCGCGCTACGACTCGGCACGTCGTCGGAGCAGGCGACCAACGCGGCGAGCATCCGCGACGTCACCCTGGCCGAGGCGAGCGAACTGCTCAACGAGGATGTCGCGCCCGCTCCGTTCACGGGAGCATCGGCCGTGCTGACCGAGCCGCTTCCCGGCGAACGGATAGCCGCCGTCCGCGACCACCTGCTGACCTGGCCGGGCAGTTCCAACCCAGACGGCGTCGACATCGCCCTCTTCGCGCTGGGCGGCGCCGTGAACGACGTCGCCGCGGAAGCGACGGCATACGTCCACCGCGATGCCCTGTTCATCGCGCAGTTCAACGTCAACTGGTCGGAGCGCGATCCGGCGTCGAGCCTGCGGGTGCACCGCGAGTGGCTGGACGGTCTGACCGCCCTGGTTCCGTCGACGCGCGCCTACCAGAACTTCCCGGATCCGTATCTGCGAGATCCGCAGCAGGCCTATTACGGGCGCAACTACGCGCGGCTGCGAGCGGTCAAGTCCGCCTACGACCCGAGCGGCGTCTTCGGGTACGCCCAGGGCATCGCACCGCAATGATCCCGTCCGGTCGGAGGTTCCCGGTTGCGAGCCGGCTGCTACAACGCCGCCGCGTCCGTCACGGGCAGACGGCAGACGAAGTCGCGGCAGAGATACGCAGTCGGCAGGCTGTCGCGAGTGACGCGCCCCTCGAACAGCTCGAACCCGTCCGCGGCCAGGTCGATCGCATCCTGTTCGGTCACCAGAGCGATCAGCGGTGCCGGATGCCGCCGCGCGGCCTGCACGAGCCCTCCGGTATCCGCGCCCACCGATCCTGCGCCGACGCCCGCACCGCCCGTCTCCGGCCGCACCACGACGAGCTGCTCGGGCTCCTCCCCCAGGCGGGACATCAGCGTGAGCGACGCCCCGAAGCCGCTCGGCACCTGGGGCGCCTGCGCGGCGACCATCCGCATCGCCTCCCGTGCAGCCCGCTCGTACTTCCGCTCCCCCGACAGCAGGTAGAGCGTGTGCGCCGCCGCGGCGGTCGCGCTCAGACCCGAGGGATACGCGCCCTCGCTCGGGTCGACGCGCACGGCCAGCCCGGTCGCGGCCAACACCGGGTCGCCTCCGCCCGGGGTCTCGAACGGGCACGTCCCCTCGCCTGCCGCATCCAGGCACAGGTCCACCAGGTCGCGCGCCGCCGCCGCGTAGCGCGCTCCGCCGCCGGCGAGCGCCAGCTCCAGGAGGCCGCCGGCGAGCCCGCCGTAGTCCTCGAGGGTCGCCTCCGCGTCGCTGGCCCGGCCGCCGAGGGAGGCGCGGAGCAGCAGCCCGTCCGGCCGCCGGTGGCGGGTCAGCAGCATGTCGGCTGCCTCCCCCGCCGCCGCGATCCAGGCCGGTCGGTCGAGGATGCGACCGGCTCGCGCGAGGGCGCCGATCGCGAAGCCGTTCCACCCGGTCAGCACCTTGCCGTCAACGGCCGGCGGTTCCAGCCTGGCGCGCTCCTCCGGCGGGACCGTGTAGTAGGTGCCCTCGACCCGCGCGCCGTCGATCACGCTCTCGGAGTCCTGCGCCGAGGCGAAGCCTCCGGCCGGACGCCGCAGCACCGCCAGCAGGAACGCGGCGACCCCGTCGGCCGTCCGCTCCGCCCAGGCGGCGCCGCCCTGCTGCCACGCGGTGGCGTACGCGTCGAGCAGCAGCGCGTTGTCGTAGAGCATCCGTTCGTAGTGCGGGTCGCTCCAGTCGCGGCGGGTGGCGTACCGGAAGAAGCCGCCGTCGACCGGGTCGCGGAGTGGGGAGGCGGCCATGCGCTCCAGGGTCCGGTGCCCCAGTTCGCGCCCGGACGGCCGGGCGAGCAGAAAGCCAAGGACCGGCGCGACGGGGAACTTCGGCGCCGTCCCGAAGCCGCCGTACTGCGGGTCCTCCGCCTGCGCGAGCCGCTCGACAGCCGCGTCGAGGGCTCGGTCGTCGGGCAGGTCGGCGACCGCCGTCGCGGCTGCGGCCGCAGCGGTCATCGCCTCGCCGACCCGCGCGGCGTCCGACTCCACGGCGTCCCGGCGGTTCATCCACGCGTCGGCGACGGCGTCGAGCACCTGACGGAACGACGCGCGGCCGCCGATCGGCTCGGGCGGGAAGTAGGTCCCCGCGAAGAACGCGCGGCCTTCCGGTGTGGCGAACACCGTCAGCGGCCAGCCCAGGTTGTCGGTGAAGGCGCTCGCGGCGGAGAGGTAGGCCGCATCCACCTCGGGATGCTCCTCCCGGTCGACCTTGATCGCCACGTACCGCGCGTTCAGTTCGCCGGCGGCGATCGGATCGCTGAAGCTCTCGCGTGCCATGACGTGGCACCAGTGGCAGGTGGCGTATCCGATGGAGATCAGCACGGGCACATCCCGCCGCCGCGCCTCCGCGAACGCCTCGGCGCCCCACGGGAACCAGTCGACCGGGTTGGACGCGTGAGCGCGCAGGTAGGGGCTGACCGCGTCCGCGAGCCGATTCACCATGGGCTCACCCTACGACCCGGGCGCGGGAACGGAAGCCCTCGACGCCGCCAGACAGCAGCCGTACGGATGCGGTCAGGCCGGCCGATCCATCCCGTGCAGCCGCACGGACGAGTTGAGGTAGAACGCGGCGAGCACCGCGTAGGTCAGGCAGGAGACGGCCGGGATGAAGGCCCCCTCCGGGCGGCTGGCCAGGGCGCCGACGCCGGAGATGAACGCCAGGATCACCAGCGCTCCGCCGATCCAGAACCCGGCTGCGGGACGGGCGGTCGCGCGCCACCAGGGCCGCGGATCGGTGCGGTTCTCGCCGGCGCCGCGGAAGCAGCGCACCCCGACGATGACGTACGCCACGTTCAGGGCGGCGACGATCAGCACGTCGAGCGTGGCGTTGACGAGGTTCGCGATGATGAACCCGTTCACCAGCAGGATGAACGCGAAGACGCCGACGACGTAGGCGATCTTCCCCGTGACCGACGTGATCCTCACCCGTCGAGCCTAGCCGGGAGCGCCGACACGAATGGGCCGCACGCTCCCGGCCGGCCGATCAGTTGACCTCGTCCGGGTGCGCGCTGACGCGTCCCTCGCGCTCGAGCGAGCTGATCGCGGCGACCTCGTCGGAGCTCAGCTCGAAGTCGAACACGTCGAAGTTCTCGGCCATGCGCTCTCGGCGGTTCGACTTCGGGAAGACGATGTTCCCGGTCTGCAGGTGCCAGCGGATGACGACCTGCGCCGGCGTCTTGCCGTGCGCCTCGGCGGCCTGCGACACCTCGGGAGTCTCGAACAGCGGGTACTTGCCCTGGCCGAGCGGACCCCACGCCTCGATCGCGATGCCGTGCTCGCGGGAGAACGCGGTCACCTCCGGCTGCTGGTGCGCCGGGTGCAGCTCGATCTGGTTGACGGCCGGGACCACGTCCGTGTTGGCGAGCAGCTTCTCCAGGTGCGGGACCAGGAAGTTGGACACGCCGATCGCCTTCGCGCGGCCCGACGCGTAGATCTTCTCGAGCGACTTCCACGCCTGCACGAAGGTGTCCTTCTGCGGCGTCGGCCAGTGGATGAGGTACAGGTCGACGTAGTCGAGGCCGAGCTTGCCGAGCGACTCGTCGAAGGCCGCCTCCGCGTCGGTCTGGCGGTCGTTCCACAGCTTGGTGGTGATGAAGAGCTCGTCGCGCGGGATGCCGGCGGACGCGATCGCCTGGCCGACGCCCTCCTCGTTGCCGTAGGTGGCGGCGGTGTCGATGTGGCGGTAGCCGACCTCGAGAGCGTCGGTCACGATCCGGGTGGTCTCATCCGGATCGACCTTGAAGACGCCGAAGCCGAGCTGCGGGATGGTCGTCCCATTGTTCAGGGTCAGGAGCGGAGTATTTGCGTTTGCAACCATATCCGCCACGGTACCAGCGTCAGGCGACGCACGCGCGGGCGATACCTCTATTCTGTAGGTACTCACATATCGATTTGTATTTCAGAGAGTTCGAGGAGGGCGAGCTATGCCCGGGTTGATCTACGATCCGACCGATTCACGCAGCGTGATGGATGCGTTGACGTCCAATCTTGCGGCTGCCCGATCCACGCTCGGTACGACCTCCCGGGCCACCCGACAGCTGGTCGCCGCCATGGCTCCAGGCGGACCGCTGTCCGGCAAGGCCTACACTGCGGCCGGACAGCTGTTTTCGCGAGGCATCGCTCCTCGCCTCGCGACGGAGAACGCGAAGCTCGACGCGATCCAGGCCGACCTCGACACATACACCGTCGCGGACGCCAAGGTCTCTCGTCTGGGCGTGCTGGACGAAGACGCGCTGAACATCCAACTCACCGCGACACAACGACAACGGGACGCGACGGAGCGGCTGGTGGAGACGAATCGCGCGGTGGCGACTGCGACGTCCGTGATTCCCGGATTGAGCGACGCGCTGCAGTTGGTCAACGACCGGTTAGAACTCGTCCTGAATCAGCTCGAGCGCGACGTCCGCGAGCTGGAAGACAGGCTGAAAGCACTCCATACGTTCGATTCGGACACCCGCGGACTGTTCGCACAGCAGTTCCACCCACAGCCGGTGACCACTGCAACGCCAGCCGGATCGAAACCGAACCACTCAGCCGAGCAGGTCATCCAGGAACTGACCATGCAGTTCCTTCGCGGCGCGAGTCCCGCCGATTGGGTCGCGTGGGCCAAGAAGAACGGCTACAGCCCCCAGGACCTGGTCAACCTGATCAAGAAGATGACCCCGCAACAGCGGGACCGGCTCACAGACCTCCTCGCCGGGATGGGACCCGACCGGTACGGGCTGGCATCGTGGCTGTTCAGCGGTACCAAACGCGGCGATGTGGATTGGCTGCACGACCACTTTCCCGAGCTGGAGCCCGGGCTCATCGACGGCACACGGTGGAAGCAGTGGTCCGACATCGATGTCACCGGCAGGTTCTCTCCCGAAGACATCAATCAGGGCGCCGTGAACGACTGCTGGTGGATCGGCACCCTCGCCGCATACGCCAATAGCCCCGAAGGCGAGAAGTGGCTGAAGGACCACATCCGCGCCAATCCCAACGGGACCTTCACCGTCACCCTGTATGTCGACGGGAAGCCGGTCGAAGTCACCGTTACCGACCGCTTCCCCAGCGAGGACGACAACGCCGCCGGGACCGGGTTCTGGGATGAGCGGGACAAGAAAGTACCGAATTGGGCATCGATCTATGAGAAGGCCCGCGCAGCGCTCCCGGACACCGGCTCGTACGACAACCTCAGCGGCGGCTGGTCGGTCGTGAACCCGAACTTCGGGTCCGGCGGTGCCATGGGCACACTTACCGGCGACCAGGCACGCTGGATCACCCCCAGCGACCCCATAACCCGCCTCCCCCTCCCGGGATACCAACTCTCGGACCTGCGTAAAGACCTCTTCGACGGCCGCCCGGTCACGGTCACCACCTACATCAGCGGCCGCGCCGACATGGTCGACTTCCACCAGTACACCGTCACCAGCGTCAATCCCGACGGCACCGTCACCCTCCGAAACCCCTGGGGACCCAACATGTCCGATTCCAAGGGCGTTCCCAAACCGGAATACCTGCACCTCACCTTCGATGAAATGCAACGAGCCGGCTTCTACCTCAACATCGGAGCACCGATTAAATGACCGACCAGACCACCACTCCTGCCCGTAGGCGCGGGTGGATCGTCACCGCAATCGTGCTGGGCGTCCTGATCACGACCGGAGCCGTCGTCAACGCCTTCCTTGCCCCGCCCCCGAAGCCAGCGGGCACGAACAACGTCGTCACCGGCGATTTTCAACGCGCGGAATACCCGAACGTCCCCTCGCACGAGCAATACACCTACTCCGAGGCCGTCGACAGATGTCAGCTGAGCGTCGGGACTTATGGTGCATGGGAGTGGACCGAGGACTCTATTCGCCTCCGATTCGATCTGAAGACCCTTTCGATCAGGCCTGATTATGATCCCAGCAGCATTAGCCAGGACAGCCCATTCGAAGACAGCTGGCCCAACCGCACGATCTTCAATCAAATGGTGAAGGTCGGCCACAGCTACCGGTTCGGTCCCGCCACCGTGAAAGTCCTCCAGGTCTGGAACTCCCCCATCCCCCAGTACCGGCGCGCCTACCTCAAGGTCACCTTCGACGAATCCCAAGTCCTCTGCCCACCGCCGAAGACGTACACGGCCGGCTGACCCGGGTACCCACCGGGCCGCCACGACCTCAGCCGGATGCGCCCGAGGTCGACACCTCCGTGATCGACGCCCCCTCCCCCTCGAACCGCGCCACCAGCTCGCGCTTCAGCACCTTCCCGCTCGGCCCGAGCGGCAGCGCCTCGAGGATCTCCACGCGCCGCGGGTACTTGTACGCCGCCACCCGCTCGCGCGCGAACACGAGCAGCTCGTCGACCTCCACCTCGCCGCCGGGCATCAGCGTCACCGCCGCCATGATCTCCTGCCCGTGCGTCTCGTGCGTCACCCCGAAAACGGCCACCATAGCGACAGCCGGATGCGCGGACAGCACCTCCTCGACCTCGCGCGGGTACACGTTGTAGCCGTTGCGGACGATCATGTCCTTCTTGCGATCGACGATCGTGATGTAGTCGTCGTCGCTCTTCGTGCCGAGGTCGCCGGTGCGGAACCAGCCGTCGACGACCGCCTCCGCATTCGCCTCCGGGAGGTTGAGGTAGCCCTTCATCAGGTTGTGTCCGCGCACCACGATCTCGCCGAGCTCGCCGCGCGGGAGCAGCTGGATGCGGTCATCCACCTCCGCGTCGGCGATCTCCACATCCACGCCCCAGATGGGCGTTCCGACCGTGCCCACGCGGGTCGGCCGTCCGCGGTGGTTGAAGGAGGCGACCGGCGACGTCTCGGTGAGGCCGTAGCCTTCGTGCACGTCGATGCCGTACACCTCTTTCATGCGCTCGATCACGGCGACGGGGATGGCCGCGCCGCCGCTCATCCCGTACCGGAGCGGCGGACGGTCGGGGTTGGTCTTCGCGGCCTCCAGCAGTGCGATGTACATCGTCGGAACCCCGGTCATGACGGTGCAGGCGTGCTGGTTCATCAGCTGCAGGGCGGTGGCGCCGTCGAACTTCGGCACGAGCACGACGGCCGCGCCCGCGCGGAATCCCATGTTCATCACGCAGGTCTGCCCGAACGTGTGGAACAGCGGCAGGCAGCCGAGGATGCGATCCTCCGGCTCCAGGTCGAGCGTGCCGGAGAGCAGCACGTTCACCTGCTCGACCAGCGAGAAGTGGCATCCCTCCGCGCCCTTCGGCTTGCCGGTCGTCCCGCTCGTGTAGAGGATCGTCGCGGTGTCGAACGGGTCGCGCGGCACGTATGTGTCGACGGGCTCGGCGTCGGCGGCGAGCTCCTCCAGGCGCGGGAACGGCGCCTGTTCGTACATCTCGTCCGGCACCAGCACCGACACCGTCGGGACGCCGGCGAGCGCGGCCCCACGCGCGCCCTCCGCGAGCAGCGGCGCGGCGCAGATCAGCAGAGACGCCCCGGAGTCGCGCAGCACGTACGCGATCTCGTCGGCCTTGAGCAGCGCGTGCACGGGCACGACCACCGCGCCGAGGGCCAGGACGGCGTAGTACGACCGCGGGAAGTCGGGCACGTTCGGCAGCATCAGCGCCACCTTGTCGCCCGGCCCGACGCCCAGCCCCTTCAGCGCTCCGGCGTAGGCGCGGGTCTGATCCCACAGCTCGCTGTAGCGAATTTCCTGCCCCGCGAAGATCAGGGCGACGTTGTCGGGCATCCGATGCGCCGTCTCCGCCAGGATGCTCGCGACAGACATGGTCGCATAGCCGTGACTCATGGGTTCTCCTCGTCTCCATTGACGCCGGACCCGTTCCGGGTGTGATGCGAACCTACGTCAGCGGCGGGCGCGGGGCAACGCCCCCGGCTGGGGACCGTCCGGGATTGGCGCCCCACACGGGTAAACTGGAGGGCTCATGTCTTCGACCGCGACCCTCCCCCGCATCGTCTTCCCGCCCGAGCTGCCGGTCAGCCGGAAGCGGGAGGACATCGCGCGCGCCATCCGCGACAACCAGGTCGTCATCGTCGCCGGCGCGACCGGGTCGGGCAAGACCACACAGCTGCCGAAGATCGCGCTGGAACTCGGCCGCACCAGCATCGGTCACACGCAGCCCCGTCGCCTCGCCGCCCGCACCATCGCGGAGCGGATCGCGGAGGAGCTGGGCCAGTCCGTCGGCGAGCTGGTCGGCTACCAGGTCCGCTTCACCGACCGCGTGTCGAAGGCGACCAGGATCAAGCTGATGACCGACGGCATCCTGCTCAACGAGCTGCGCCGCGACCGCATGCTGCGGGCGTACGACACGATCATCATCGACGAGGCGCACGAGCGCAGTCTCAACATCGACTTCCTGCTGGGGTACCTCAAGCAGCTGCTGCCGCAGCGTCCCGACCTCAAGCTCATCATCACGTCGGCGACCATCGACCCGGAGAGCTTCGCGCAGCACTTCGCCTCCGCGGACGGCACGCCGGCGCCGATCGTCGAGGTCTCCGGTCGCACCTATCCGGTCGAGATCCGCTACCGTCCGCTGGTCGCCGAAGCGCTGGACGAGGACGACGACGATCCGGACCCGGTGCCGTCGGCCGACCGCGACTACCTTCAGGGCATCAACGACGCGCTCGACGAGCTGGCGCGTGAGGCCGCAGGCGACGTGCTCGTCTTCCTCTCCGGCGAGAACGAGATCCGGGATGCGGCCGACGCGATCCGTGGCCGCAATCTACCCGGAACCGAGGTTCTGCCGCTCTACGGCCGCCTCTCCTCCGCCGAGCAGCACCGCGTCTTCCAGCCGTCGACGCTCCCCGGCGTCCGGCGCCGCGTCGTCCTCGCCACGAACGTCGCCGAGACCAGCCTCACCGTCCCCGGCATCAAGTACGTGGTGGATGCGGGCACGGCCCGGATCAGCCGGTACAGCACGCGGGCGAAGGTGCAGCGGCTCCCGATCGAGGCGATCTCGCAGGCCAGCGCCAACCAGCGGTCGGGCCGCTCCGGCCGCACCAGCGACGGCATCGCCATCCGGCTGTACTCCGAGGAGGACTTCGCCAAGCGGCCCGAATTCACCGAGCCCGAGATCCTCCGCACCAACCTCGCCGCGGTGATCCTGCAGATGATCTCGCTCGGCCTCGGCGACATCGCGGCGTTCCCGTTCCTCACGCCGCCCGACTCGCGCGGTATCAAGGACGGCCTCGACCTGCTCACCGAGCTCGGCGCGATCGCGGCGGCGAAGGAGGGCACCAAACTCACTGCGGTCGGGCGTCAGCTCGCGCAGCTCCCGATCGACCCGCGATTCGCCCGCATGGTGGTCGAGTCGAAACGCCACGGCACCTCGCGCGAGGTGATGGCCATCGTCGCCGGACTCACCATCCAGGACCCGCGCGAGCGTCCCGTCGAGCGCCGCGGCAGCGCCGACGAGAAGCACGCCCGGTTCGCCGACCCGACCAGCGACTTCCTCACCCTCCTCAACCTCTGGAACTACCTCGAAGAGCAGCAGAAGGAGCTCTCGTCCAGCGCCTTCCGGCGGCTCTGCAAGGCCGAGTTCCTCAACTTCCTGCGGGTGCGCGAGTGGCAGGACGTCTACCGCCAGCTGCGGCAGCTCGCCAAGCCGCTCGGGCTGACCATCGGCGAGCCGTCCGTCAACCCCGACGGCATCCACCGCTCGCTGCTCGCCGGGCTGCTCTCGCACATCGGGCTGAAGGATGTGCGCGAGACCGGTCCTGCGCCGAAGGGTGCGGGCAAGGCCCCGCGCAGCAGGCAGGCCGAGTATCTCGGCGCCCGCCAGACCCGGTTCGTGATCTTCCCCGGATCCACCCTGGCCAAGAAGCAGCCGAACGCGGTGATGAGCGCCGAGCTGGTGGAGACATCCCGGCTGTTCGCGCGGATGAACGCGGCCATCGACCCGGCGTGGGCCGAGCCCATCGCGGGAGACCTCTGCAAGCGCCAGTACAGCGAGCCGCACTGGGAGAAGAACCAGGGCTCCGTCGTCGCCTACGAGCGCGTGACGCTGTTCGGCGTCCCGATCATCCCGCGCCGGCGCGTGCAGTATGCGCGGATCGACCGGGAGCTGTCACGCGAGCTCTTCATCCGGCACGCCCTCGTCGACGGCGAATGGGACTCCCATCAGGCGTTCGACCGCGCCAACCGGAAGCTCCGGGCAGAGTTGCGCGAGCTGGAGGAGCGCACCCGCCGCCGCGACATCCTCAACGACGACGAGGCGGTCTTCGAGTTCTACGACAAGCGCATCCCCGCCGACGTGGTGTCGACGCGGTCGTTCGAGGGCTGGTGGAAGAAGGCAAGGCAGGAGACGCCCGACCTCCTCACGATGACGCCGGAGGCGCTGCTCGACGAGGAGGCGGCCGAGGTCGACGAGGACGCCTTCCCGCCGGTCTGGCGCCAGGGCGACCAGCAGCTGACCCTGCGGTACCGGTTCGAGCCGGGCGCGGAGGACGACGGGGTGACCGTGCAGGTGCCGCTCCCGCTGCTCGCCGGGCTGCTCCCCGACGGCTTCGACTGGCAGGTGCCCGGGCTCCGCCACGAGCTCGTGACCGCGCTCATCAAGTCGCTGCCGAAGGCGATCCGGCGGCAGGTGGTCCCGGCCGCCGACTGGGCGCAGCGGCTCCTCGGCGAGCTGTCGGGCACAGCCGGGATGCGCGCCCACGAGGGTGAACGGCCCGCTGCCTCCCTCGCCGACACGCTCGCGGCGACGATCTCGCGGCTGACCGGATCCCGCGTCAGCGGCTCGGACTTCGACCTCGATCGCCTCCCCGCGCACCTCCGGCCGACCTTCCAGGTCGTCGGAGAGCGCGGACGCACGCTCGCCAGCGGGAAGGACCTCGGCGCGCTGCAGGAGCGGCTGCGATCGCGGGCCCGCGACTCGGTCGCCGCCGTCGCGGAGGCGCGAACGCCCAACGCGATCGAACGGACCGGGCTGACGACCTGGGATCTCGACGAGCTCCCCCGCTTCGTCGACTCCACGCACACCGGCCCGGGCGGCACGAAGAATGTGATCCGCGCCTACCCGGCACTCGTCGACGACGGCGACTCCGTCAGCATCCGACTGATGGGAACGCCCGCCGAGCAGGCCCGGGCGATGCCGGGCGGGGTGCGGCGATTGCTGCTCGCCAGCATCCCCTCGCCCGTCGCCTACGTGCAACAGCACCTGACGGCCAACGAGAAGCTCACGCTCGCCGCGAGCCCCTACCCCAACACCAAGGCGCTGTTCGACGACTGCCTGCTCGCCGTGATCGACTCGGTGCTGTACCGGATGAAGCCCGACGGCCAGGTGTTCATGCGCGCCGAATTCGAGGCGGTGCGGGATCGGGTGTCCGGCATCGTGATGGACTCGATGTTCGAGACGGTCGCGCTCGTCACCCGCATCCTCACCGCCGCCCGCACAGCCGAGAAGGCGATCGCGGGCGTGACGGCGCTGACCTACCTGGCGGCGCTGAACGACGCGAAGGGGCAGCTCTCCGGACTGGTCTGGGCCGGGAAGGGCGTCGGATTCGTGTCGGCGACCGGGCTCGAGCAGCTGCGGCATCTGCCGCGGTACCTCGCCGGGATCACGCAGCGCATGCAGGCGCTGCCCACGAACCCCGGCCGCGACCGGGCCTGGCAGACGCAGGTGGAGACGGCGGTCGCGCTGTACACGGACGCGGGCGGCCGCATCCCGCTCGTGCCCGGGTCGCCGCCGTCGCTGGTGCACGCGCGGTGGATGCTGGAGGAGTTCCGCGTCTCACTCTTCGCGCAGTCCCTCGGCACAGCCGAGACCGTCTCCCTCCAGCGCATCCGCAAGGTCCTCGCCTCCTGACCCTCGCGCCTCCGCGCCACTCCGTCCCACCGTCGAGTCCGCAAACTTTGCACACTCCGACCGCGTGTGGCGTGCAAAGTTTGCGGACTCGACGGTGGGACGGAGTGGCGCGGTGGACGGGGTCAGACGCCGAGGTGGAAGCCGCCGTTGGAGTGGAGGAGCTGGCCGGTGATCCAGCCTCCGCTCACGGAGAGGAGGAAGGCGACGAGGTCGGCGGTGTCCTGCGGACGGCCCAGGCGGCCGAGCGCGGTCTCCGCCGTCAGCTGCTCGACCAGTTCGGGCGTCATCCACCCGGTGTCGATCGGTCCGGGATTGATGAGGTTGGCCGTAATCCCGAGGTGCGCAAGCTCGACGGCGGCAGCCTTCACGATCCGGTCGAGAGCACCCTTGCTCGCGCCGTACGGCAGGTTGTGCGCGGTGTGGTCGCTGGTCAGCGCGACGATCCGCCCGAGACCGGATGCCTCGGACGGGAACTGCTCGGCGAACGCCTTCATCAGAAGCCAGGTGCCTCGGGTGTTCACGGCGAAGTGCGCGTCGAAGGCGTCCACACTGGTGTCGAGCAGCCCGCTGTCGACGGAGTGTGCGTGACTGGCGACCACAGCCTGGATCGGCCCGAGACCGGCGCGCACCCGATTGACGGCCAGCGCAGGCGACTCCGGATGCGAAAGGTCGACGGCGACCGGAAGCGCGCGTGCGCCGAGCGCGCGCAACTCGTCGGCGAACTCGTCGTGCGCATTCGCCTCCGCACCCCAGGGCATCGCGGCGTCGTAGTCATCCCAGAACGCGAACGCGACATCCCAGCCGAGAGAGGCCTGCTTGCGGGCGATGGCGGCTCCGATCGACCCCGGCCGGCTGGCGCCGGTCACGAAGACGACGGGGCGGGCAGAGCGGGCGTCGATGTCCATCCGACGATTCTGTCAGACGGCCGACGCCCGCTCCTGCCGATGAGGGGAGGCTAGAGCACCTTCGAGAGGAACGCCTGCGTCCGCTGGTGCTGCGGGTTGCTGAGAACTTCGCGCGGGTCGCCGGACTCGACGACGACGCCGCCGTCCATGAACACCAGCTCGTCCGCGACCTCGCGGGCGAAGCCCATCTCGTGCGTCACGACCACCATGGTCATACCGCTCGCGGCGAGGCCCTTCATCACATCCAGCACTTCGCCGACGAGCTCCGGGTCGAGCGCCGAGGTCGGCTCGTCGAACAGCATCAACTTGGGGTCCATCGCGAGCGCACGCGCGATCGCGACGCGCTGCTGCTGACCGCCGGACAGCTGCGACGGGTAGTGGTCGCCCTTGTCGCTCAGTCCGACGCGGGCGAGCAGCTCGGTCGCGCGCTCCACGGCCTTCGCCTTCGAGAGGCCCTTCACGCGGATGGGCGCCTCGATGATGTTCTCCAGCGCGGTCATGTGCGGGAAGAGGTTGAACCGCTGGAACACCATCCCGATCTCGCGACGCTGCCGGGCGGCCTCCTTCGGCTTCAGCTCGTAGAGCTTGTCGCCGTGCTGGCGGTAGCCGACCACCTCGCCGTCGACCGAGAGACGGCCGGCGTCGACGCGCTCCAGATGGTTGATGCAGCGGAGGAACGTCGACTTGCCGGAGCCCGACGGGCCGATGATGCACAGCACCTCGCCCGGGTTCACCTTGAGGTCGATGCTCTTGAGCACCTCGTTCGAGCCGAAGCTCTTCGAGACGCCCTCGGCCAGCACCATGGGGGTCTTCGTGTCGGTCATCCCTTGCCTCCGAGGTCGTTGCCGTCCGGTGCGCCGGCCGCGGGGAGCGCGCCGGTCGCGAGGGCCGGGTCGTTGCGGTCCGGGCGGCGCGCGTTGACGCCGCGGGAGAACCGCTTCTCCAGGAAGTACTGCCCCACCATCAGCAAGGAGGTGAAGAGCAGGTACCAGAGCGACGCCACGATGAGCAGCGGGATGGGCGTGTAGGTGACCGCCGAGATGTCGCGCGCGACACCGTACAGGTCGGTCGTCAGCGGGATCGCCGCCACCAGCGAGGTCGTCTTCAGCATCGAGATCACCTCGTTGCCGGTCGGCGGGATGATGACGCGCATGGCCTGCGGGATGACGATCCGGGTCATCGTCTGCCACCACGACATTCCGAGCGCGGTCGCCGCCTCCTCCTGGCCCTCGTCGACCGAGAGCAGGCCGGCGCGGACGATCTCCGCCATGTACGCGGCCTCGTTCAGCGCGAGGCCGATGATGGCGATGATGAAGGCGTTCTGCATGAAGCCGAGGTTCAGATCCACGCCGATGTTGGTCCACGGCACGCCCAGGAAGATCTGCGGGTAGATCAGCGAGAACAGGCCCCAGAAGACCAGCTGCACGTAGACCGGGGTGCCGCGGAAGATCCACAGGTACAGCCAGGCGACCGACTTCACGACCGGGTTCGGCGAGAGGCGCATCACCGCAAGGATGAGGCCGAGCACGACGCCGATGATCATCGAGTAGATCGTCAGCTGAAGGGTGACGAGCGCAGCAGCACTGATGCGCTTGTCGAAGACGTACTTGCCGACGTACTGCCAGCCGTAGGCCTCGCGCTGAGAGGCGTCCACGATGAACCAGACCAGCAGGAGGATGAGGATCGCCGCGATGACGATGCGCCAGGGGTGCCGGAGCTTGATCGCCTTGATCGGCTCGGGACGGGTCCCGCCCGGCGACGGGACGGATCCCGTCGCCGGGCGGGCGGTGTTGCTCTGTGACATGAAGGTCAGCCCTTCGAGGCCGCGTTGACCTCGGCCGACTCGACGGCGCCGTCGGCGACGCCCCACTTGTCGAGGATCTTCTTGTAGGTGCCGTCGTCGATGAGGGCCTGGACGGCCTTCTGCAGCACGGGGGTGAGCTCCGAGTCCTTCTTGACGGGGAGGCCGTACGGCGCCTCGTCGAAGGTCTTGCCGGCGGCCTCGAGCTTGCCGTTCGACTTGGAGATGGCGTACAGCGTGACGGGCGAGTCGGCGCTGAGGGCGTCGGCCTTGCCGAGGATGACCGCGTTGGTCGCGTCGTCCTGGGTGTCGTAGCGGAGGGCCTGGATGGCGGGCTTGCCCTCATCCGTGCACTTCTTCGACTTGGCGGGGACCTCGTCCGTGTCCTCGTAGGTCGTCGACTGGACGGCGACCTTCAGGCCGCAGGCGTTGTCCGGGTCGATGTTCTTGCCCTTCTGGGCGGCCCAGAGGATGCCGGCCGAGTAGTAGTTGACGAAGTCGACCTGCTGCTCGCGCTCGGTGGTGTCGGTGAACGACGACATTCCGTAGTCGTCCTTGCCGCCCGCGACGCTCGGGATGATGTTGTCGAACTTCGCGATCGCGAACTCCGTCTTCACCCCCAGCTTGTCGCCGATGGCCTTGGCGAGGTCGACCTCCCAGCCGACCGGCTGGGAGTTGTCGTCCTTGAACTCGTTCGGCGGGTACGTGTTGTCCATGCCGACCACCAGCTTGCCGGCGTCCTTGACCTTCTGGGGCAGCTGCCCGGCGAGGGTGTCGTCCTTCTTCACGTCCGAGACCGAGCTCGTCGTTGAGCTGCCGGACGGGGTGCTGTTGTCGACGCAACCGCTGAGCGCGAGCGCTGCGACGGCGGCGATTGCGGCGATGGGAGCCACGGTACGAATGCGCATGATTGTCGTTGTCCTTCTTCCTGTACAGGAATGTGCCTGATGCGTATTGCAAGGGTAAGGGGAGGATACCCCAGCGGCGTCGCCGCGCTTCAACACTAATTCGCGCAGGGAACGGCGTTTTTCACGGATGTTTCCGGAAGGTTTCGTCGATTCCGGCAGCGAAATCCGTGGAATTGTGCGTGGACGCACGGCGAAACCCGCGTGGGATGCGCCCGGACGCCGCGGTGGCGCGCGGAGGTCACGCTCCCGTAACGACCGGGCGTTCCGGGTCGTTCGACCACGCCGAGTACGAACCCGCGTACAGAGCGGGCAGCGGAAGACCGGCGACGACCATGGCGAGGGCTTCGTGGGCGGCCGTGACGCCCGATCCGCAGTACACACCGACGGGCGTGTCGGCGTCGATGCCGAGGCCGCGGAACCGTTCCGCCAGCGCGTCGGCGGGAAGCATCCGTCCGTCGGCGTCGACGTTGTCCGTGGTGGGCGCGCTGACGGCACCCGGGATGTGGCCCGGTCGCGGATCGACCGGCTCCACCTCACCGCGGAAGCGTTCGCCCGCGCGCGCGTCCAGTAACACGGCGTCCGCCGCGGCGGCGAGGGCGGCGGCCGCGTCGCCGTCGAGGGTCGGAAGCGCGCCGAACTGCACGTGGATGCTGCCAGGGATCGGCGGAGCGCCGGGCCCCTTCTCGAGCGGCATCCCGGCGTCGCGCCAGGCGGCGATCCCGCCGTCGAGGATGCGGACGTCGCGCACGCCCGCGTGGCGCAGCAGCCACCACGCCCGAGCGGCCGACGTTCCGGAGGCGTCGTCGTACACGACGACGGAGTCGCCGTCGCCGAGGCCCCAGCGTCGCGCCGCCTCCTGGAAGGCGTCCTGCGACGGAAGCGGGTGGCGACCATCCGTGGGCTCGCCGTGCCCGGCCAGCTCGGTGTCCAGGTCGACGTACACCGCGCCGGGGATGTGCCCGCGCTCGAACTCCTCGCGGCCGGGCGGTCCGCCCAGCTTCCAGCGGACGTCGAGCACGCGCCACGCCGAACGCCGCCGGCCGGCGCCGCTCCACAGGGATTCGGCCCCGAGAGCGACGTCCAGCGCGGCGGCGGTGATCAGCGGAGATGTCTCCGTTGCCATATCAGCGACCGGTGGAGGCCTTGGCGTTCGACTCGTAGGAGGTGTTGGTGGACTCGAAGAAGTTCACCAGCTCCAGCGTGTCGTTGGCGGTCGCCATCCACTTGGCCGGGTTGGAGACCTTGTACTCGGCCTCGAAGCCCAGCTCCTCCAGACGGCGGTCGGCCAGGTACTTCACGTACTGGTTGATGTAGTTCGCGTTCAGGCCCAGGATGCCGCCCGGGAGGAGGTCGCGGTTGTACTGCTCCTCCATCTCCACGGCGTCCAGGATCATCTGGCGGATCTCGTTGGCGAACTCCGGCGTCTGCAGGTCCGGGTTCTCCTCCAGCACCGTCAGGATGAGGTTGATGCCGAACTTGAGGTGCAGCGACTCGTCGCGCACCACCCAGTCGATGAGCGAACCGAAGTTGCGCAGCAGGTTCCGCTGGCGGAACGAGAGCGCCACCATGAAGCCCGAGTAGAACCAGATCCCCTCGAGGATGACGTTGTACGCCACCAGGTTGCGGATGAAGTCCTGCTTGCCCTCGGTCGTCGTGATGTCGAGCGCCTGCTCGGTCATCCGCTTGATGAAGCGGACCTCGAACTCCTCCTTCTTCGCCATCGACGGCACGTCGACGTGGGAGTTGTAGGCCTGCTCGCGGTCGATCGGGAACGTCTCGAGGACGTACTCGAACGACATGCAGTGGTTCGCCTCCTCCCACATCTGCTTGGCGAGGTAGAGGTGCGCCTCGGCCGCGTTGATGTAGGGGTAGACACCGAAGGCCAGGGCCTTGTTGACGAGCAGCTCGTTCGGGTTGAAGTAGCTCATCAGGAAGGTGACCGCGTGGCGCTCCTCGTCGGTCATCCGCTTGAAGTCGGCGATGTCCTCACCGAGCTGGATCTCGTTCGGGAACCAGGTGTTCGCGACGGCCTGGTCGTAGAGGTCCATCGCCCACTGGTACGTGACCGGCTTGAGCAGCAGGCCCTCTTCGATTCCCGTTCCCAGAATCCCCATGGTGTTCCGTCTCTTTCGTTATTCGGTGGGTCGGCGGGTTACTGGCAGGACTCGCACTGCAGGTCGTCCATCGGGTCGACCGGCACGTAGTACTCCTCGATCTTGGTGCTGTTCACTTGTTCTCACCGCCCGCCGGGGTGGAGGAACCGAGACCGCCGAAGCCGAAGCCACGGCGAGCGGGGGCGGAGGCCGGAGCGGTCTCCGTGACGGCGGGAGCCGCAGCCGGGGCCGGAGCGCCGGCGCCGACCGAGGCGAAGCCCTTGCGGCCTCCGCTGATCTCCTCGGCCTTGTTGACCTTGACGGTCGACTGCTCGGCCTGGTGACGCGGCTTCATGTGGAGGTAGTACGTCGTCTTGACGCCCTTCTCCCAGGCCGCGTAGTAGATATCCATCATGTCGCCGAGGTCGCGCGTCTCGAGGTACATGTTGCGGCTGATCGCCTGGTCGATCCACTTCTGGGCGCGGGCCGCGACCTCGATGAAGGCGTACGGCGAGAGCTGGAAGCTCGTCTTGAACGTGGCCTTCACCTCGTCCGGGATCTCCGCGATGTTCTGGATGTCGCCCTGCGAGCGCAGGATCGCCTCGCGGACGTCCTGCCAGATGCCGCGCTCCTGCAGGGTCTCGACCAGGTTGCGGTTGACCTCGAGGAACTTGCCCGAGGAGGTCGACCGGCTGAAGATCTGCGAGAACTGCGGGTCGAAGCCGGGCGTGGTGCCCGCGACGAGGCCGATGGACGCGGTCGGCGCGATTGCCATGAGGGTGGCGTTGCGCATGCCGCCCTTGACCTTCTCGCGGAGGCGATCCCAGTCGAGGCGGATGGTGCGGTCCACGGTGATCGGGACGCCGCGGTCGGCCTCGGTGAGGGCGATCGAGTCGTAAGGCACGAGACCCTGCGACCAGCGAGAGCCCTCGAAGTTCGGGTACGCGCCGCGCTCCTGCGCCAGGTCGGCGCTCTCGTCGATGGCGGCGTACGAGACGTGCTCCATGATCTCGTCGATCAGCTGGTAGGCCTCTTCGCTCTCGTAGCTCAGGCCGAGCTTCTCGACGACGTCGGTGAAGCCCATGACGCCGAGGCCGATCGCGCGGTTCTGCTGGTTCGAGAAGTCGGCCTCGGGAACGCTCGACACGGTGATGTCGATGAGGTTGTCGAGCTGGCGGACCGCCTGGCGGGCGCTGGCCTCGATGCGCTCCCAATCCATCTTCCCGTCGACCAGGTGACGCGACAGGTTGATCGACGCGAGGTTGCAGACCGAGACGTTGTCGCGGTCCTGCGGCAGCGTGATCTCGGTGCACAGGTTGGAGAGGTGGATGGTGCCCGTGTTGTTGTTGAGGGCACGGTTGTTGATGGTGTCCTTCCAGGTCAGCCACGGGTGGCTGGTGGTCTGGAGGCTCATCAGGATGTCCTTGAACTGCGCGCGGGCGCTGATCTTCTTGAACATCTTGAGGTTGCCCGCCTCGGCCTCGGCGACGTAGTGCGCGTAACGCTCCGAGAAGGCCTTGCCGTACAGCTCGTTGAGGTCGGCGACCTCCAGCGGGTCGAAGAGGTACCAGTCCTCGTCGTTCTGGACGCGCTTCATGAACTCGTCGCTGATCCACACCGCGGTGTTGGCGGTGCGGGTGCGGCGGTACGGGTCGCCGGAGTTCTGACGGAGGTCGAGGAACTCCGGGAAGTCCATGTGCCAGTTCTCCATGTAGAAGCACAGGGCGCCGAACTTCTTGCCGCCGCGGCTGACCGCGCGCAGCACCGAGTCGATCGTGTGCATGAACGGGATCGGACCGGTGGAGGTGGTGTTGTTGGAGCGGATGGGCGAGCCCTGCGCACGCAGCTTGGTGACCGAGAGGCCGATGCCGCCGGTGCCCTTGGTGAGCCACATGACGTCGCGGACGCTCTTCGCGATGTGCTCGATGTCGTCCTGCATCTCCATGACGAAGCAGTTGGAGAGCTGCGGGTAGGCGGTTCCGGCGTTGACCAGGGTCGATCCGGCGGCCAGGTACTCGAGCTTCGACATCTTGTCGTAGAACGCGATGGCGTGGCTCGTGGGGTCGGCCTCGTTGAGGGAGAGGCCCATCGCGATGCGCATCCAGAAGAACTGGGGCACCTCGAGGGAGTCGCCGTTGCGCGCCTTGATGCCGTAGCGGTTGTTGAGGGTGACGACGCCGATGTACTTCAGCAGCTCGTCGCGCGAGGGGTCGAGGTAGCCGGCCAGGCGGTCGAGGTCGAACGCGGTCGTGAAACGGCCGTCGAGCAGCGTCTCGGCGACGCCCCGCTCGATGTAGCCGCGGAAGCGGGAGGTGTGGAGCTCGACGAGCTCGTCGTGGCTCTCGTAGTCGCCGAGCACGCGCTTGTAGATCGTCTTGAGGAGGAGGCGCGCGGCGACGGTGTCGAACGCCGGGTCGTCCTTGACGTTCTGGAGGGCGACCTGGATGACCGCCTCATCGAGCTGCTGCGTCGTGATGCCGTCGAAGAGCGTGAGCTCGAGCTCGCTCGCGATCTGCGTCACCCACGTGATGTTCTCGTCAAGACCCTGGGCCGCATTCTCGATGGCCAGGTTGATCTTGTTGGCGTCGTACGGCTCGCGCTCGCCGTTGCGCTTCACGACTGTGATAGCCACTGTCTCTCCCTCATTCGCTAAGCCGCGTGAGCGGCGGAAATCCCCGCGGAACCGTGCCTTCCCGCATCGGGGGGAGGCTGACCGGCTCTGTGTGCTCGACCACTATATAGCGGGGGTCCGACATTTCCACTCCCCCACATCTAGTGGGCGTGTCGTCCACAGATGGGGAGAAGTTATGCACAGTTTCCACACCCCACGAAGGGGGGATGGACAGTGTGGATACTCCCGCGGAACCGCCTCCGCGACCGATAGTGTGGATGGCTGTGAGCACCTACACGAGCCTCCTGAAGACGCCGGGCGTCGCCCGCATCATCGCGGCTCAGCTCACCGCACGCTTCCCGTTCGGCATGCTGTCGCTCGCCTTCCTGCTGCACATCGAGCGCGTCCACGACTCATACGGCGCCGCGGGTCTGGTGCTCGGCGCGATGAGCATCGGACAGGCCATCGCCGGGCCGATGACCAGCCGGCTGATGGGCGTCCTGGGCATGCGGGTCGTGCTCTGGACGACGCTCGCGCTGTGCTCGGTGGCGGTCGCCGCGATCGGCCTCTTCGTCATGCCCATCCCCCTGACCATGGGCGTTGCGTTCTTCGCCGGCCTCAGCATGCCGCCCATCCAGCCGGCCGTCCGCACGATCTATCCGAAGATGGTCAACTCGCGGCAGCTGACCCCGCTGTTCTCGCTCGACGCCTCGGCGCAGGAGATCATCTGGATCGCAGGCCCGGTCGCCATCACCTTCGTCTCGACCCAGATCGGAACCGTCGAGGGGATCCTGATGTCGGTCGCGATCATGCTCGCCGGAGGCTGCTGGTTCATCTCGTCGCCCGAGGTCGGGCGTGTGCGCATCCCGCGTAGCAAGCGGCGGTTCGGGACGGTGCTGGCGCGGCCGCCCGTGCTCCTCGCGACGGTCGTCGGCTTCCTGCTCATCGGCTCCTGCTCGGCGGTCGAGGCCGGTGTGGTCGCGACGTTCGGAGAGGGGTCTCCGCTCGCGGGCATCGTGCTCGCCATCTGGTCGCTCGGCTCGCTGGTCGGGGGCCTCGCCCTCGGTCACGTGCCGATCGGGCCGTGGGCGACCGCGCGGCGCATGCTCATCGTCTTCATCGGCGTCGTGCTGTCGACGTTCATGCTGTGGTCGTGGTGGGGGCTGTCGCTCACCCTCCTGATCGCCGGAGTCGGCATCGCCCCCGCCCTCGCCGTGCTGTTCGCGATCGTGTCGGCGAGCGTGAAGTTCTCGGACACCGCGGAGGCCTACGGCTGGGTCGGAACCGGCCAGCTCATCGGAGCCGCCCTCGGTTCCGCGGTCGCGGGCTTCCTCATCGACGGCGTCGGCGCGGTCGGCGCCTTCTGGGTGGCGGGGGCCTTCGCCCTGGTCGGCTTCGTCGTGCCCGCCCTGGCGCACCGCATCCACCCCGACCTGCGCGGTCGCGACGCCTCCCCCATCCCCGACACGGAGCCCGTCCCCGTCCAACCCTCCTAACCCCTACCCAGTAACCCCCTTTCGCCGAAGTGCACGTAGTTGTGCACTCGTAAGGCGTGTCGACCGCATCTACGTGCACCTCACGGAAACGGCCTCGAGCGGGGGCTGTGGATAAGTCCCAGTGGGTGGATGCGGGGTGCCAGGGTGTGCGGATGGCACCATCGCATCCGCTCCCGTCCGACCTCCAGGGCGACGTGTTCCTCGTCCGGGACGCGCACCGCCGAGGGCTGTCCGCCGACAGCCTCCGCCGCGAGAGCCTGGCGCGGCCCATCCGAGGCGTGCGCGTGTCCGCCGACCACGCCGGACTGTCCGAACGCCTGACCGCGTATGCGATCCACCGCCAGCGCGATTTTGCGTTCAGCCACGTGACGGCGGCCGTTCTTTACGGGATACCGCTGCCCTCGTACCGTGCGGAGGAGATCCACGTGAGCGTCCCCGACCCTGGTCGCGCACCGAACATCGCCGGGTACGTCGGGCACAAGCTCAAGCGCTGGGCGGTCCGGGAGGTCGCGGGCTTCCCGGTGACGACGCCAGAGCAGACCTGGCTCGACCTCGCCCCGACCCTCGATCACGAAGCCTTGGTCGTAGCCGGCGATTTCCTGGTGTCCGGGCAGCCTCCCCTCACCCACCGCGCGGCCCTCCGTGAGGCCATCTCGGCATCGTCGGGCCGCCGGGGAATCGGTCGGGCGCGAGTCGCGCTCGAGCGGATACGTGCGGGCGCCGAGTCACCCGGAGAGACGCGACTCCGCCTGCTCCTGGTGGACGCCGGACTACCCGAACCGCAGCTCAATCACCGGATCCTCGATCGCGACGGGACGTTCGTCGCCCGCGCCGACCTGGTCTACACCGGCGCCCGCATCGCGATCGAGTACGAAGGCGACGTCCACCGCCTCGACAAGGAGGTGTGGCGCCGTGACATTCGGCGCCGTGAACGAGTGGAGGACCTGGGCTGGCGGATGGTGCGCGTCACAGCCGACGACCTCCGCTCCCCCGCAAGCCTTGTCTCCCGCATCCACCACCTCCTCCGCACGCGGCTCCCCCACCCGCCCACTCGCTGAAGTGCACGTTGTTGCGGTCGACACGCCGTGAAAGGGCACAACAAGGTGCACCTCGGCGCAGGGTGCCGGGGGGCGGAGCGGGGGCGGGGGCGGAGCGGGGGGAGGCGGGGCTACCAGCGGGGGTGGACGGAGGCGCGGAAGTGGGTGTCGTAGATGCGGTGCACGGCCTCATCGAAGCCGGAGGGGAGGCGCACGCCGGCCGCGGCCGCGTTCGCGCGCGCCTGCTCGGGCGAGCGGGCGCCGGGGATGACGGTGGTGACGCCGTCCTGCGCGATGATCCACGCGATCGCCGCCTGCGCGGGCGTCGCGCCCTCGGGCACCAGCTCCGCGAACTCGCGCGCGGCCTTCACGCCCTCCTCGAAGTCCACGCCCGAGAAGGTCTCGCCCACGTCGAACGCCTCGCCGTGGCGATTGTAGGTGCGGTGGTCGTCCGCCGCGAACGTCGTCTGCTCGGTGTACCGGCCGCTCAGCAGGCCGGAGGCGAGCGGCACCCGCGCGATGATGCCGACACCGGCCTCGCGCGCCGACGGGAGCACCCGGTCGAGCGGCTTGAGGCGGAAGGCGTTCAGGATGATCTGCACCGTCGCGGTTCCGGGCCGGGCGATCGCCGCGAGGGCTTCATCCACGGTCTCCACGCTGACGCCGTAGTTCTCGATGGCGCCCTCCTCCACCAGGGTGTCGAGCGCGTCGTACACGGCTTCGGTCGAGAAGACCGGAGTGGGAGGGCAGTGCAGCTGGACCAGATCCAGCCGGTCGACGCCGAGGTTCCGGCGCGAGCGGTCGGCCCACTCGCGGAACTTCGGCAGGGTGAAGTTGGACGGATCCTGCGCTTCGCGCCGCCCCATCTTGGTCGCGACGGTGAGTGGCAGTTCGGGATGCTCGGTCACGAACCGCCCGATGATCTGCTCGCTGCGGCCGTCGCCGTAGACGTCGGCGGTGTCGAAGAAGGTGACGCCGGATTCCGCCGCCGCTTCGAGCACACCGAGGGCGTCGTCTTCCGACACGTCTCCCCAGTCCGCTCCGAGCTGCCAGGTGCCGAGTCCGACGACCGACACCTCCCGTCCTGTTCCACCGAGGATGCGCTGTTCCATGCCTTCAGCCTATGCCGGGCGCGTCGCGGTGTCCGGGGGTTGCGATCCGCCGCTTCCGGGCCACCACGCGGGCGCGAGCCGCCCGACGAGTGCGAGGAACGCATCCACATCGCGAGGCCGCGGGCGGGTGAGCCAGACGTCGATCGCGCCGATGGTGCCGTCGGCGAGGTAGCGCGCGATCGCGCGGCGTTCCACGTCGTCGTCCGCCGGGACGACGAGGCTGTGCTGATCGAGGAGCAGGTCGATCGACGTCTGGAAGTGCTCGCTGAGCATGGCGTGCAGACTCGCGGCTCCGCTCTCGGTCCCCAGCCCGCGCCGGTAGATGATGTCGTGGTCGTCCACATGACGCAGCACCGCGCGGGTGACGCCGACGACCGCGGCTCCGGCATCCGACGGTTCGACGTCGACGAGGTACTCGGCGCGCAGCGCATCCAGCTCCGACCGCAGCACGCTCTCCAATAGGGCAGCGGGTGACGGCGCGTACTCGTACACCGTCGAGCGGTGGACGCCGGCCGCCGCGGCGAGCGCCGACACCGTGACCTCGCTCACCGGCCCGCGACTGGCGAGGTCGAGGATGGTGGCGCTGAGCCGGGCGAGCGTCTTCTGCTGGCGTGCATCCACCGGACGATCGTACAATGGAGTTATCCGACAGTTGTCGGATAACGAAAGGAGATTTTCATGGCTCAGTACGACGTCGCCGACCGGTCCGCGATCGTGACCGGAGGCGGCTCGGGCATCGGCCGCGCCATCGCGCTCACCCTCGCGGCGAGTGGCGCTTCGGTCCTCGTGACCGATCTGAACGAGGAGCACGCGAAGGCCGTCGTCGACGAGATCACCGCGGCCGGAGGCACCGCTCGCGCGCTCGCCGGGGATGTGACCGACCCGGAGTTCGCGACCGCCAGCGTCGCAGCGGCGAACGAGCTCGCCCCGCTCCGCATCGCGGTCAACAACGCCGGAATCGGCGGAGCGTCCGCGCCCGTCGGCGAGTACCCGGTCGACTCCTGGAGGAAGGTCATCGAGGTCAACCTCAACGCCGTCTTCTACGGGATGCAGCCCCAGCTCGATGCCATTGCCGCCAACGGCGGCGGCGCCATCGTGAACATGGCGTCCATCCTGGGCAGCGTCGGATTCGCGAACTCCTCCGCGTACGTCACCGCGAAGCACGCCCTGCTGGGCCTCACGCAGAACGCCGCGATCGAGTACGCCGGGCAGAACGTGCGCGTCGTCGCGGTCGGCCCCGGCTTCATCCGCACCCCGCTCGTCGCATCGAATCTGGATGCGGACGCCCTGAAGTTTCTCGAGGGCAAGCACGCGCTCGGGCGTCTGGGCGAGCCGGAGGAGGTCGCGGCGCTCGTCGCGTTCCTCGCCTCGGATGCCGCGAGCTTCATCACCGGCAGCTACCACCTGGTCGACGGCGGCTACACCGCCCAGTAATCCTCCACAGCCTCCGGCTTTCCACAGAAGAGCCGGAGGCCTGCCGTGCTCGGTCGCGCTCGCCTAGGGTGAGGAACGTGACCGAGCACGACACCTCCCCCGACACCACGCTGCTGTCCGACGACCTCCTCTCCCGCATCCGGGAGCGCGCCGCCGGCTACGACCGCGACAACCGGTTCTTCACAGAAGACTTCGCCGAACTGGCCGACGAAGGCTACCTCCGCGCCCTCGTGCCGACCGAGTTCGGCGGCCTGGGGCTCAGCCTGCAGCAGACCGCGCGCCTGCAGGCGCGCCTGGCCGGGGCCGCGCCCGCGACCGCCCTCGCCGTGAACATGCACCTGGTCTGGACGGGCATCGCCAAGACACTTCGCGACCGTGGCGACGACTCCCTGGAGTTCGTGCTCCGGGAGGCCGGCCAGGGCGAAGTCTTCGCCTTCGGTCTCAGCGAGGCGGGCAACGACCTGGTGCTGTTCGGCTCGACGACGGAGGCGCGCCCGGAATCCGACGGGTCGTACCGGTTCCACGGCAGGAAGATCTTCACGTCCCTCTCCCCCGCCTGGACCCGGCTGGGCACGATGGGCCTCGACAGCACGAGCGACGACGCCCCCAAGATCGTGTACGGCTTCATCGAGCGCACCGGAGGCGGCTTCGAGATCCGGGAAGACTGGGACACGCTCGGCATGCGTGCGACGCAGAGCAATACGACGGTGCTCGACGGTGCGCGGGCCTCTGCCGACCGCGTCGTGCGGCGCCTCGACCCCGGTCCGAATCCCGACCCGCTCGTGTTCGCCATCTTCGCGAACTTCGAGATACTGCTCGCCGCGGTCTACACGGGCATCGGATCACGGGCTCTCGACCTCGCGATCGAGGCGGCCCACCGCCGCACGAGCCTCAAGAACGACGGGCGCAGCTACGCGAACGACCCGGACATCCGGTGGCGGGTCGCCGAAGCCGCGATCGAGCAGGATGCTCTGCTCCCCCAGCTGGATGCGCTGGCCGGCGACGTCGACACCCTCGCCGACCACGGCCGGCTGTGGTTCCCGAAGCTGGTCGGACTGAAGGTCCGGGCCACCGAGACCGCGCGGCGGGTCGTGGATCAGGCCATCCGCGTCTCGGGAGGCTCCACCTTCTTCGCCGGTAACGAGCTGGGACGCCTGTACCGCGATGTGCTCGCCGGCATCTTCCATCCCTCCGACGCCGAATCGGCGCACAACACCGTCGCGAACGCCTGGCTCGGGCCGATCGAAGACTGAACCGGGCCGACAGCACCGGGAGAGGAGACGCACATGCAGGAGATCACAGCGCGCCACTTCGCGGAGCGCCTGGAGCGCGGCGCGACCCAGGCCCGCGCGGCGGGATTCGACGGCCTGGTGATCGCGCCCGGCCCCGACCTCGCCTACTTCGCCGACTACCTTCCCGTCGCCACGACCGAACGGATCACCCTGCTCGTCATCCCGGCCGACGGCGAGCCGACGATGCTCGTGCCTGCGCTCGAGCACGGCGGTGCCGCCGAGACCCGCGCCGCCGGGGCGATCCGGCTGACCGACTGGTCCGATGGTCAGGACGAGTACGTCCCGGCGGCCGCACTGCTCCGGCCGGACGGCCGATACGCGATCTCCGACGCGACCTGGGCGATGCACCTGCTCGGCCTGCAGGAGAAGCTGCCCGACGCGCGCTTCGCCGCCATCTCCAACGCCTTGCCGATGCTGCGGGCGGTCAAGACCGGCGACGAGGTCGACCGGCTCGCCGCCGCCGGGGCCGCGGCCGACGCGACCTTTGAGGACATCCTGCGCGTTCCGTTCGCCGGGCGCACCGAACTGCAGGTGGCGGCCGACCTCGACCGGCTGCTGCGCGAGCACGGTCATGCGCAGGTCGACTTCACGATCGTCGCCTCCGGTCCGAACGGCGCCGATCCCCATCACGAGCCGGGCTCCCGGACCATCGTCGAGGGCGACATGGTCGTCCTCGACTTCGGCGGCCTGCTCGACGGCTACGGGTCCGACACGACCCGCGCCGTCCACGTCGGCGAGCCCACGGACGAGGAGCGCGAGGTGTTCGACGTTGTCGCGCTGGCGCAGCAGACCGCCTTCGAGGCGGTGGCCGTCGGCGTCCCGTGCGAGGAGATCGACCGGGCCGCCCGCCGGGTGATCCGCGAGGCGGGATACGGCGAGTTCTTCATCCACCGGGTCGGGCACGGCATCGGAGTGACCACGCACGAACCGCCGTACATGGTCGAGGGCGAGCACCATCCCATCGAGGCGGGGATGTGCTTCTCCATCGAGCCGGGCATCTACCTGCCCGGTCGATTCGGGGTCCGGATCGAGGACATCGTCGTCGCGGCGGAAGACGGGGCGCACCGACTGAACAACTCCAGCAGGGAGCTGCACCTGGTCGGCTGAGGAGAGGCGCGCTGAAAACGCGCGCCGAGAAGAGGCTCTAGCGCACCGCGCGGTCGACAGCGACCTGCTGCGCGGCCGCAAGGGTCCGGCGCCGGCGCGCGAACGGCAGGGCGATCAGGCGCCAGCCGACAAGGAACACGCCGAGCACGACGGCAGCCACGGCGATGAACGACGGCTGGACGCCCTGGCCCGCGGATGTGCGGATGAGCATCCCCACAGCGACCGTCATCAGCCAGACGGGGATGCCCGGCCAGATGATCGCGAGCGGGCGGTACCAGGCCCACGTCACCAGCCAGCCGACGACCAGGCCGACGAGGAACGGCCAGAGGGTGTCGAGGATCCCGAGGACGGAGTTCGCCTCTCCGTGGCTGCGGCGCCCGATGAGCACGAAGAGGGTCACGAGGGCCACGTCGATGACGAATGCCGCGAGCGCGGTCCTCCAGGATTTCACGGGCACCAGGCTACGCGGACACCCCCGAGCGTTCGCTGGACGGGAGCCGAATTGATACCGGTGGTTATCCACAATCGGCAGCCTGTCCACAACCTCGGTCCACGGTCGACATAGCGTCCATACCCCCTCAATAGACTGGCGTCAGATCCGCCCCGCCCGAGCCCTGGAGCCCCGTTGCCGAACTTCGACTTCCTCACCCAGCCCGCTCTCCCGCGCCCGGATGTCACGGCCGACGACGCGGCGGCGATCGCGGCGGCGCACTTCGGCCTCGACGGCCGCATCACCGAGCTCGGCAGCAACCAGGATCGCAACTTCCGCATCGACACCGGCACCGACCGGTACGTGCTGAAGCTCGCCAACCCCGTGTTCTCCGCCGACGAACTGCGGGCTCAGAACGCGGCTCTCCGCGCGCTCGCGGGGTCGGGCATCCGCATCCCGGAGATCCTCGAGACCACCGGCGGCGACGAACTGATCGAGGTCGACGTCCGGGGCACGACCCTGCTCGCCCGCGCGCTGCGCTACCTGGACGGCGACCCGCTCACCGACGTCGGCCGTCCGACGCACGAACAGCTGCGCACTCTCGGCACCCTCGCCGGCCGCGTCGCCGCCGGGCTCTCGGCGCTCCGTCACCCCGGTCTCGACCGGACGACGCAATGGGATGCCCGCGTCAGCGGCGAGGTCGTCGACCTGCTGATCGAGCACGTCGCCCAGCCGGCGAAGCGCTCCGTCGTGCGGGAGGCGACCGACGCCGCCCTCGCCCGGCTGCAGGCGGTGCGCGACCGGCTGCGCGTCCAGGCGGTCCACGGCGACGTGACCGACGACAACATCGTGCTCGGCGACGACGGACCCGGCGTGATCGACTTCGGTGACGTATCCGACGGCTGGCTCGTGGCCGAACTGGCCGCAACCGTCACGAGCGCCCTGCACCACCTTCCGGACGAGCCGCTCGCCGTACTGGACGTGATCGAGGCGTTCCACGCCGAGTCGCCGCTCGACGACGCCGACCTCGCCGCGCTGTGGCCGCTGGTCGTCCTCCGCGGCGCCGTGCTCGTGGTCAGCGGCGAACAGCAGGTCGCGCTGGAGGCCAACAACGTCTACGCCGCCGAGAACCGTGCGCACGAGTGGGTCGCGTTCGACGTGGCCCGACGACTGGATGCGGCAGAGTTGGAGACGCTGATCCGCGCCCGGCTTGCCCGGTCCGCCGTCACCGGGGCGCCGACCGGACTCGGCCGCCTGGTCGCGCTCACCACCACTCCCGAGAACCTCGCCGACCTCTCCGTCACCGCCCGCGACCTCGATGCGGGAGCCTGGCTGGCGGTGGATGCCGAGGACGCGGTCCTCGCCCGCGTGTGCCGCGAGCACGGGCACGCCGTCACCCGGTACGGCGAAGCGCGGCTGACCCGCGCCCGGACCGACCGCGCACTTCCCTCCGCGACTGTCGCCCTCGCCGTGACACTGGATGCGCCCACCGGCGTCGAGGTGACCGCCCCGTTCGCGGGCGAGCTGGCGCTCGTCGGAGGCTCCTGGCTGCTGCGCGGTGACGATGCCGACCTGTGGCTGGACGGACTCACCCGTCCGCTCACGACCGCGACGGTTACGGCCGGCGCGCCGATCGGCACGGCCATCCGCCTCACGGCGCAGCTCAGCACGCTTCGCGGCCACCGCCCGCCGTCACTCGTTACGCCGACGCTCCCGTTCTCGTTCTGGACGGCCGTCTCCCCCGATCCGTCGGCGCTGTTCGGCGTCGATCTCACGGTGTCGGAGCCCGATCCGGAGGCGTCCCTGGCTCGACGGGACGCGACCTTCGCGCTGGTTCAGGAGCACTACTTCGCGCATCCACCGCTGATCGAACGCGGCTGGCGGCACCACCTCGTCGACACACAGGCCCAGAGCTACATCGACATGGTCAACAACGTCACGCAGATCGGCCACGGGCACCCGCGGCTGGTCGACGCGGTGCGGGACCAGTGGGCGCGGCTGAACACGAACTCGCGGTTCCACTACGACGAGCTGTCCCGCTTCACCGAGCGCCTGGCGGAGATCGCGCCCGAGGGGCTCGATACCGTCTTCCTGGTGAACAGCGGCAGCGAGGCGGTCGACCTCGCGCTCCGCCTGGCCCAGATCCACACCGGCCGCCGGACGATCCTGGCGGTGACCGAGGCCTACCACGGCTGGACCATCGGCTCCGACGGCGTCTCGTCGTCCCTCGGCGACAACCCGCGCGCCCTGGAGACCCGGCCCGATTGGGTGAAGCTCGTCGCCGCGCCCAACTCGCTGCGCGGGCGCCACCGCGGGTCCGACTCCGCGGCCGCCTACCTGGCTGACCTCGACGCCGACCTCGCGGAGCTGGAGGCGACCGGCACCGAGGTCGCGGGCTACATCGCCGAGCCGGTGTTCGGAAATGCGGGCGGCCTCATGCTCCCCGACGGCTACCTGGCCGGGGTCTACGAGCGCATCCGCTCGCGCGGCGGCGTCTGCATCGCCGACGAGGTCCAGGTCGGCTACGGCCGGCTCGGACACTACTTCTGGGGCTCCGAGCAGCAGGGGGTCGTGCCGGACGTCATCACGATCGCGAAGGCGATGGGCAACGGGCAGCCGCTCGGAGCCGTCATCACCCGGCGCGAGATCGCGGAGTCCTTCGCGGCCGAGGGCAGCTTCTTCTCCTCCGCCGGCGGCAGCCCCGTCTCGTCGGTGGTCGGCCTCACCGTGCTCGACGTCATGCGCGACGAGGGCCTCCAGCAGAACGCCGCAACGGTCGGCGACCACCTCGCCGCGCGTCTGCGTGAACTGGGCGAGCGGCATACGCTCGTCGGCGCCGTCCACGGCATGGGCCTGTACCTCGGCATGGAGCTTGTCCTCGACCGCGAGACGCTGCAGCCCGCGACCGCGGAGGCGGCGCTGGTGTGCGACCGCATGCTGGCGGAGGGCTGCATCGTCCAGCCGACAGGCGACTACAAGAACGTGCTCAAGATCAAGCCGCCGCTCTGCATCACGCGCGAGAGCGCCGATCGCTTCGCGGACGCGCTCGACCTCGTGCTGGCGACCCTGTAGGCCGGAGGACGCGTCGCGCCTCCTCTCCGATCGCGGCAGCGACGGCGTCGAGCGCGGCCGACCGCAGCGACCACTGGTGCCAGTACAGCGGAACCTCGGCCGTCCGCTCGTCGTCGAGCACGACCAGGGCGCCCGAGGCGACGAGCGCATCCGCCTGCAGATCGGGCAGCATCCCCCAGCCCAGCCCGTGCACCGCCGCTTCGACGAACTGGGTGGACGCCGGGATGTAGTGGCGCGGCGGTCGGGCACCGGGCGCGAACGCGTCGAGGTAGCGGTCCTGCAGGGCGTCCTTGCGGTCGAACACCAGCATCGGCGCGACGGCGGCCGCCTCCGGACTCCAGCCGTCCGCGCACCAGCGCGCGACGAAGGAGGGACTCGCCGCGGCGCGGTAGACCATCGAGCCGAGCGGCCGGGACGTGCACCCCTGCACAGGCTCCGGATCGGACCCGATCGCCGCCAGCGCCGTCCCGTCGCGCAGGCGGTCGAGGGTGTGCTCCTGGTCGTCGATGGCCAGCTCGTACGCGACACCGTCGAGCCGGGCGAGCGCGGGGAGGACCCAGGTGGCGAGGGAGTCGGCGTTGACCACGAGCGGGAGCGGCGTGGCGGTCGCCTCGTCGTCATCGCCCGCCAGCTCGGCCGCGGCCTCCGCCTCCAGCAGGGTCAGCTGGCGGGCCAGGCGAAGCAGAACGCTGCCCGCCTCGGTCGGCGCGACCGGCTTGCTGCGCCGGACGAGCACCCGCCCGCTCTGCTCCTCGAGCGCCTTGACGCGCTGGCTGACCGCCGAGGGGGTGATGTGGAGCGCAGCGGCGGCCGCCTCGAAGGTCCCGCCGTCCACCACGGCGGCGAGGGTCCGCAGGTGCTCCACGTTCGCCATATGAAGGGATGCTAATCCATCATCACGAACCTGAGCTGTACTTAGCCCACGCACAGCCCTAGCGTCGAGGAGTGCTCGCAACGTTCTTCACCGGCCTCGGCTCGGCCGCATCCCTCATCGTCGCCATCGGCGCGCAGAACGCCTTCGTCCTCCGCCAGGGGCTGCGCCGCGAGCACGTCCTCCCCATCGTCCTCATCTGCGTGATCAGCGACGCGCTCCTCATCGCGGCGGGCGTGGCGGGCATCGGGGTTCTCGTGAAGAACGCCCCCATCGCACTGGAGATCGTCAGCTGGGCCGGCTTCGCCTTCCTCCTCGGCTACGCCGTCTTCGCCGCGCGCCGGGCGCTCAAGCCGGAGTCGCTGACCGCCTCCGGCGCCGTGGCCGGATCCCTCGCCGCGGCCGTCGGCACCTGCCTCGCGATCACGTGGCTCAACCCGCACGTCTATCTCGACACCGTGCTGCTGCTCGGCTCGCTCTCGGCCTCGCACGGCGACCCGGGCCGCTGGATCTTCGGCGCGGGCGCCGCGACCGCCAGCCTGCTCTGGTTCGGTCTGCTCGGCTTCGGCGCGCGGTTCGCCGCTCCCGTGTTCGCGAAGCCGATCGCCTGGCGCATCCTGGACGGCGGGATCGCGGTGCTCATGGTCGCGCTCGCGATCCTGCTGGTCGTCTAGCCCGGCAGGCCGCGCATCTCAGCGGAGCCCATCCAGGTGTGCCGCCAACACGCCGACAGCCTGCCTGCGCTCCTCCGGTCCGTCCTCCCAGAGCAGGTGGAGAGCGACGCCGTCGACCAGCGCGTGCAGCCGGTCCGCCTCAGCCGGCGCATCTGCTCCCGCCCGAAGCTCCCCCGCCCGTTCGAGTTCCGCGATCAGGCGGACGCACAATTCGCGGATGGCGGCGTTGAACTCGAGCAGGACCGGTCGGAGCTGCCCGCTGCTGAGCGCCAGCGCGCCGAGCTGCAGGTGTGCGGTCAGCTCGATCCGCCGCTCCTCATCGAGGGGCAGCAGTTCCTCCAGGACGGCGAGCACGGCCATCCTGCCGTCGCCGCGAACCCGTTCGATGCGACGTGTCGCGTTCTGCCGGATGTGCTCGAGGCAGAAGCGGCGCAGCGCATCCTGCTCGGGGAAGGCCCGTCGGAGGGATGCGGTGGCGATGCCCGCTTCGGCCGCCACGTTGCGCACCGACAGCCCCGCCAGGCCGTCGCGCGCCAGCACGCGCAGAGCCGCCTCGGCGATCTCGCGGTCGCGCTCCTCGTGGTCGATCAGCCGGGGCATCGTCAGCTGCCCGACGCGGCCGGCTGCGTGGTCTTCTTGGGCCAGATCGTGTAGCTGACCGCCCACAGCACATCGATGCCGAGGATCACCCCGAGGAGGGGGAAGAACCCGACCAGCTCCGCGGTGCGCTCGGGGGCGCCGACCACGAGGATCAGGGCGCCGAGGATCGCCGCGGCGACGGCGCATGCGAGCAGCGTTCGCGCGGCATCCTTCCAGCAGGCGACCGTGTACGCCCGCCCCGTCGGCTTCGGACGCGGCTCGGCACCACGGAAGCGCTGCGCGAACTTCGCGTCGGCCCAGGAGATCATCCGGTGCCCATAGGCGACCGAGATGCCGATGTAGAGGGCGGCGAGGCCGTGATGCCAGGATGCCGTGGCTCCTCCGATCAGGTCGGCGGCGACCAGCACCAGCAGCACGACATCGATGAGAGGCGCGGCGATGAGAAGCGCGGCGCCCACGCGGGGCTTCCCCGCCGGATAACGGGCGATCAGGCCGGCGACGATGGCCACCCAGAACCCGATCTCGCATGCCACGATCGCCAGCAGAATCATCTCGCCCCCGCATCCCTCTGTGTTAGCACGACTGTACCAACAAACAAGGATGGGAGTGAACGCAGGCAAACAAAAAGGCCGCCCGACTGGGCGGCCTTTCCGGTTCTGGTGGAGCTAAGGAGATTCGAACTCCTGACCTCTTCGATGCGAACGAAGCGCGCTACCAACTGCGCCATAGCCCCGGGGAACTGCTTAGAAACAATAGCACCCCTCGCGGGTCCCGTCGAAATCGAGCACGGCTCAACTGGCCGCTCGGCGACGACGCAGGACGGCGTCCAGGTCCATGCTTCCGGTGTCCGCCTCGTCGAGGATCCCCATGCTCGCATAGCGGCTCGTGACGGTCGCCGCAGCGGGCGCAGAAGCCACCACGGAGGCCGCCACCGGGGCCACTGCGGACGCGACAGCGGACGGGGCCGTCGACTCCGCGACCGGCCGCTCCACGGCCCGCAGCGGGACGGGCGCGGCCACCGGCGCGGGCGGTGCGACCTCGGCCGCCTTCCGCTCGAACTCGGCACGGGCAGCCGCGCGGCGCAGCTCCGCGGCGGCATCCACCGACGCCATCGCGGCGGCCGCGACGGTTCCGGGTGACAGGTGCAGCGGCTTCGGGAGCGGGCGCGGCGTCCAGCTCTGACGCAGGCGCTCCTGCACCGGGACGTCGTCGTGCTGAGCGTCGTCGTAGAGCTCCGGCGCGACGACGGACGTGCGCACCAGGGGCTGCGCGACCCCGGTGGCGCGCTCCGGGCGCGCGAGGCGGCCGAGCATCCATCCGGACAGCGCGACCGCACCGACCGAAGCGGCGGCGAGCAGCCACGCTCCGGTCTCGAAGAGCAGAACCGTGCCGGAGACGAGCCCGATCAGTCCGGCGACGAGCACGAGGGTCGAGAGCCCGCGCGCCCGGCGGAGACGGCGGCGGCGCTGCGGCGACAGGGCAGGCCGAGAAGTGGATGTGGCGAGCACACGAGCGCGCTGCGCGGCGGCCGCGCGGGCGGCACGCTCCAGGGCGATCGCCTCCGCGGCGGCCCGCTCCGCCTCCTCTGCCGCGCGGCGGCGCTCCTCCGCGAGCGCCTGCTCGCGGCGCGCGTGGGCGGCGGCCTCCGCACGGGCGGCGGCGAGGGTCTTCTGCTCCGACCTGCGGAGGATGCGCTGCTGCTCGGCGACGGTCCTTGCTGTGGCCTCGAGGCGCACCTCGTCGGGAAGTTCGCTGGTCTCGGCGAGGATGCGCAGCGTCTGCTGCAGCCGCACGGCGTTCCGCTCCGTGGCGAGGTACTCGCGGCGGCGCAACCACACCGGGACCAGATAGGCGAGCCACAAAGCGGCCGCGAGCGCGACGACGACCCCACCGCCCATCACATCCCCGTTCATGTCCTCTACGGTAGGGGCGGCGACGGCCGTGCCTCGGTCACCCGCGGGGGTGTGTCACCCGATCCAGCGCGCTTTCAGCACATTTCCACCGGAAGCACACGGCTGAACGGCCCGGGATGAGAACCGGCTCAGTAATGCCGGGCGATCGGCAGCGGGATGGCCGCCGCCGCGCGGTCCTCCGCCGGAATGATCGCGGCGTCCTCCGGGACGTTGTGGTCGAGCCAGCGACGCAGCACGCCCTGGGTCAGCTCCTCGGACACCAGCGCGAAGCAGAAGTGGTCGCGCCAGTCGCCGTTGATGTGGATGTAGCGGCGCCGCAGCCCCTCGTAGCGGAAACCGAGCTTCTCGACCACGCGCAGGCTCGGGCCGTTCTCGGGCCGGATGCAGATCTCCATCCGGTGCAGCCCCAGCTGGTAGAAGCAGTAGTCGGTCGCCAGCGCCACCGCGGTCGGGGTGATGTTGCGGCCGGCGAACTCCTCGGCGATCCAGTAGCCGATCGTCGCGCTCGACAACGAGCCGTACGCGATCGACGAGACGTTCAGCTGCCCGGCGAGGCGCCCGTCCCACTCGACGATGAACGGCAGGCCGTGCCCGGCGCGCGCGTTCGCCAGCAGGGACCGGATGCTCGCCCGGGTGTCGAACGACCCGGGCGCGTACGGGCTCGTCGCCTCCCACTGCCGCAGCCAGCTGCGGTTGTCGAGCAGCGAACGCTCCAACGGCCGCGCATCGCGCAGGCGGATGGGACGCAACCCCACGCGACCCTCGGTGAGGGTGGGGACGACGAGCGCCAACGGAGTCCTCCTTCGGCCGGCCGTCAGCGGGACCGGTCGGAGAGCGTCTGGATGGGCCCGGTCGGGTCGACGGGCATCTCCTCGACGAACTCGACGGGCTCGTCCGCGAGCTCCGCGGCGAACTCGCGGAGCCACGGGCGCAGCTCGGGACCGAGGTCCTCACGGTCGACGGCGAGCCGGACGATCGCCTTGATGTAGTCGAGGCGGTCGCCGGTGTCGTAACGGCGGCCGCGGAAGACGACGCCATAGACGCCGCCGGTCCAGTCGGGCGCCTCCGCCATGGACTGCAGCGCGTCGGTCAGCTGGATCTCTCCGCCGCGACCCGGCTCGGTGCGCTCCAGGACGTCGAAGACCTCCGGGCGCAGCACGTAGCGGCCGATGACGGCGTAGTTCGAGGGGGCGTGCTCCTTGTCCGGCTTCTCGACGAGGCCGGTGATGCGGACCACGTCCTCCTCGTCGGTCTTCTCGACGGCGGCGGCGCCGTAGAGGTGGATGGAGTCGGGGTCGACCTCGAGGAGGGCGACGACGCTGGCGTGGCGCTGCGACTGAACGGTCAGCATCCGGCTCAGGAGGTCGTCGCGCGCGTCGATGATGTCGTCACCGAGCAGCACGGCGAACGGCTCGCGGCCGACGTGCATCTTGGCCCGCAGGACGGCGTGGCCGAGGCCCTTCGGGTCGCCCTGGCGCACGTAGTGCATGTCGGCGAGGGCGGTGGAGTAGTTGACCTTCTCGAGCCGGTCGGTGTCGCCCTTCTTGGTGAGGGTCTCCTCCAGTTCGGCGTTGCGGTCGAAGTGGTTCTCGAGGGCGTTCTTGTTGCGGCCGGTGACCATCAGGACGTCGTGCAGGCCCGCATCCACGGCCTCCTCGACGACGTACTGGATGGCGGGCTTGTCCACGACCGGCAGCATCTCCTTGGGCATCGCTTTCGTCGCCGGGAGGAAGCGGGTTCCGAGGCCGGCTGCGGGGATCACTGCTTTCGTAACGCGGTCGTGATTTGCCATGCCGCCTACAGTATCCGCATTTCGGCGGTGCACAGGATGGCATCTCCTAGGATTGCCGTATGGACTCGGACACTGCCGCTCATCGCAAGCGCGCCCTGCGTGCGGAGCTCCGCGAGCGCCGGCAGAACCTCACGACGACCGAGCGTCAGACCGCGACGGCGGGCCTGACCCGCAACCTCGTCGACCTCGCGACCGACCTCTCCGCCCGCTCCGTGGCGGCGTACCTCTCCACTCCGGTGGAGCCGGACACGCGCCCCTTCCTCAACTGGGCACACACGCAGGGCCTGCGCGTCCTGCTGCCGATCTCGCGCGAGGACGGCCTGCTCGACTGGACCACAGGCGACGGAGAGACCGAGACCGAGGGCCTGTTCGGCCTGCCCGAAGCGGTCGGCGAGCTGCTCGGGCCGATCGCGATCAACGACGTCGACCTCATCCTGGTGCCGGCGGCCGCGGTCGACGCGACCGGGATGCGGATGGGCTGGGGTCGCGGATACTTCGACAAGACGCTGGGCAGCATGGAAAAATGTCCCCCGGTGTACGCCGTCCTGTTCGACGGCGAACTGGTGGACGAGGTGCCGCGCGAGCGTCACGACCAGCCGGTGGACGGCGCGGTCACGCCGACCCGCATCGTCCAGTTCACCTGACCCCCGACCCCGACAGCGAGCGCAGCGGAAGAAGAATGCCGACCTACTCCTACTCGTGCCGCGACTGCGGCCACGCCTTCGACATCCAGCAGGCCTTCACCGACGACGCCCTCACGGTGTGCCCGAACTGCGGCGGATCGCTCCGCAAGGTGTTCGGGACCGTCGGCGTGACGTTCAACGGCTCCGGGTTCTACCGGACCGACTCGCGCGGCGGGGCGAAGAAGGCGGACTCGTCGTCCGGTTCGTCGTCGTCGGGCTCGTCGTCGTCCGGTTCGTCCTCGTCCGGCTCCTCCGGCTCCACCTCGTCCAGCTCCTCCACCTCCTCGACCCCGTCGACTCCGTCGTCGGGCTCCGCCGCGTAGAAGGGTTCGTTCCGGTCATGCTCAAAGGGTTCAAGGAGTTCATCCTCCGCGGAAATGTGATCGACCTGGCGGTCGCGGTCGTCATCGGCGCCGCGTTCACGGGCGTCGTCACCGCCATCGTGAACAACCTGATCAATCCACTCATCAGCGCGTTCTTCAAGGCCAGCGATCTGGACAACGCGATGATCGTGACCCTCAACAACTCGGACATCAAGTTCGGGGCGGTCCTCGGTGCGGTGATCAACTTCCTCATCGTCGCCGTGGTCGTCTACTTCGTCTTCGTCTACCCGCTGAACCAGGTCAAGAAGCGCGCAGAGCGCCTGCGCAAGAAGGGCGTCGTCGAGCCGGAGGCTCCCATCACGGAGCTCGACCTCCTCACCGAGATCCGCGACCTGCTGCAGGCGCAGCAGTCACCGCCGCAGCCGTCGGGCAAGCACGCCGACCCCCTCACCTAATCCCTCCCTCTTCGTCCCCCGGAGACTTCATCGCTGAAGTGCACGTTGTTGCGGTCGACACGCCGCGCGACCCCACAACAACGTGCACTTCGAGGAATTCGAACGCTCGCGGCCGCGCCGTCCCCCGGAGCCGTCATCCGCTGAGGTGCACCTTGTTGCGGGTGACACGCCGCGCAGGTGCGCAACGACGTGCACCTCGGCGAGAAGAGGAGGGGACGCGGGCGGGCTGCGGCGGGCTACCAGTGCGGGGGGACGTCGCGGCGCAGTTGCTCGTCGTTCGACGACCAACTGGGGGCGTCGTCGGAGTCGGGGGCGGCCGGCGCGGGCGGGGTGCCCTCCCGCGGGTCGACGCGCGGCGCGGGGTCGGTTCCGGGCGCGCCGGGGCGCTGCACGCGGCGGTGCCGCCGCTTTCCGGGTGTCTCGCTCATCCCGTCCAGCCTAGAACGGACGCGCCCTACGCGAGCGGCGGCAGCGTGATCGGCGCCGTCTCGGCATCCGGCTCCGACTTGCCGATGAGCTTGGCGATGCGGCCGGCGACGGCGTCCGGGTCGGCGAACAGCTCGAAGCTGTGCACGCGCAGGTAGTGCCAGCCGAGGCGACGCAGCACGTCCGGACGGAGGCGCAGCGACTCGCGGAGGCTTCCCTTCGACACGTCCTGGTCGGTCTCGACCGCGACCGCGCGGCCGCCGTGCGAGGCGACGAGGGTCAGCTTGCCGCGGTAACCGAGGTGCACGTCGAGGCCGCGACGGGCGAGGCGCTTGGCGAGGTCGAGCACCATCGGGTCGGCGTCCGGGCTCAGGTACTCCGGAGCGGCGGCCTGGATCTGGTCCGCCTCCCCCAGCACCTGGGCCAGCGCAGCGATGCCGTGACGCATCCGCGTCTCGTCGATGTCCTCCGGCCGGAAGCAGGAGACGATGTCCATCCCGCGGCGGCCACGGGTCATGCCGACCGCGAGCAGGCGGTCGCCGCCCGGCTCGGCGAGGGCGCCGAAGTTCGACAGCAGTCGCCCGTGCGGGGTGCGGCCGTAACCGATGGAGAAGATGACGCGGTCGCGGCTCTGCCCGACCGACTGGTCGAGGGTGACGACGGTGAACGGCTCCGCCCGGTCGCCGAGGATGAAGTCGGCCAGCTCCGAGCGCTTGGCGAACGCCGCCAGCACCGCCTGGTTGACGCGCACGGCGTGCCGCTCGCTCGCGGTGATGACCATGAGGGACTCGCGCGGACGCTCGGTCGCATGCGCGAGCACCAGCTCGACGACCTTCGCGACCTCGGCGTCGGTCGACTCGACGGCTCCCGTGTCGGTGTCCGGCATGCCCTGACCGCCGCTGACGTAGTGCAGCGACAGGCTGCCGTGGCCCAGGTAGGTTCCGGCCCAGGGCATCGAGTCGATCATCCCGCCGTAGAAGCGGCGGTTGACCAGCTCGGCGAGGTCTTCGCCGCCGGCGCGGTAACTGCGGCTGAGCGTGTAGACCGGGAGCAGCTCGGAGAGACGCGCGAGCGCGGAGTCGGCGTGGAGCGCATCCACGTCGACGTCTTCGACGGTCGTGCCGTACTCGTGCACGCCGATGTCGAAGCGCGACGGCGTCTGCGTCACCGGGTCGCCGAACGCGACGACCTGCTTCGCGCGGCGGATGACGGGGACGTTCTCGGCGAGGCTCGACGCGCCCGCATCCACCAGCAGCACGGCGTCGAAGCCGACCTCGCGGCCGATCGACGGGACCTCGTAGGGCGAGATCAGCCAGACCGGCGCGAGCGGGCGCGCGAGGTGCGGCGCCGCCTCGTTCAGCGTGGTCGCCGTCGGCGTCGTGCTCTTCAGTAGGCGCTTCAGCGCTGCGGCCTCGTCCGGCCAGTCGACGATGCCGATCTTCCAGGTCTCGGCGAGCATCCACGCCAGCTGTTTGCCGGTCGCAGAGGCGTGCGCCTCGTCCACCAGCCGGAAGTCGGCCTCGAGCCGATCGAGAACCCCGGTGTTGGCGTTGAGCAGGGCGCGGTCGGAGGCGAGCAGCGACTCCAGCACCGACTGCCACCACGCGAGCTCCAGCTCGGCGCTCACCTGCGTCTCCGGAACGTGACGGATGGACAGGTCGGAGATCAGCGGGTCGAGCTCCTGCTCCCGCAGCTGGGTGAGCAGCGCGGTGCGCTCCTGCAGGTTGGCGAGCACCTCGGACTCGGCGGCGAGCCCGGCGATCTGGCGGGTCAGCTCCTCCACCGGCAGCGCGGCGAGCGACTGCGGCGTCCCGGTGCGGCGGAGCGGGATGTCGAGGCGCGCCAGGTCTTCCGCCACGCGCTGGTAGGCGACCTGCACGTCCGCGATCCCGACAGGGACCTCGGGCACGACGCCGGCGACGGCGAACCGGTTCCAGAGGATGCGCTGCTGCTGGATGCGCCGCAGGCTCTCGTTGAGGTCGGTGACGTGCACGCCGGGCCGGACGTACTCCAGGGCGTGCTTGCGCAGGCGGCGGCGGTTGGCGCTGGACATCGACGGCGACTCGCGACGGGATGCGGTGGCCGCGATCAGCTCGGTCAGCGAACGGTCGTAGACGGAGGGGGTGAACTTGTCGAGCGTCTCGCGGATGTCGAGCAGGAGCCGCAGGTAGACGCCGAGCTCGGCGATCGAGGCGAACGGGCGCATCCGCGTCTGGCCGATGAGGGCCTGGGCGCGGTCGATGAGGCGCGGCAGCTCGGCGCGGTTGAGCTTCTTGGCCAGCTCGTGCGCGGCCTTCCCCTCTTCCGTCGTCGTGAAGGAGGCGCCGTACCAGGGAGAGTCGTTGGGTCCGTACCGGAACTCGCCGAGGCGGGCGGCGCGGATCAGCGCGTCCGCCGACGCGGCACGGTCGCGGGCGAGCCCCTCGATCGCCCGGCGGCCGAGACGGGCCGTCGTCGAGGGCGGGGCAGGAAGAAGGGAGAGGCGCGACAGCTCGCGCAGCGCATCCAGGACGGACACGCGCAGGACGGGGTCGCGGCGGGTCAGCGCGGCGCGGTAGTCGACGAGCACCTTGCGGAGCCGCACCAAGGCCTCGTCGACGTCGGTGACCTTCGGCTGGGTGGCCTTCTCGTTGCGGGCGATCGACTGGATGAGGTCGCGGCGGAGCGTGCGCGGCGTCACCGCGAGACCGGGCAGACCGGCCTTCGTCAGCCGCTGAGCGATATCGTCGAGGCTCGACCGCCGCGGGCTCACCACGAGCACCCGCTTGTGCTGGCCCACCAGGGCGCCGATCGCGTTGACGATCGTCTGGGTGCCGCCGGTGCCGGGCAGCGTCTTGACGACGAGCGAATTGCCCGCGGCGATCTGCGCGACCACGTTCTCCTGCGCCTCATCGGCGTCGAGCAGGAGGGTGTCGGTCGCAGGCGGACGCTCGTCCTGGCGGATGGGCTCCACCGGGTTGAAGGCGCTCTCGACCGTCGTGCGCGCGGTCGGGTTGCCGGCCAGCGCATCCAGCAGGACGGTGTCGAGGTCGCGGGCCTCTTCGCTCAGCGCCGGGGCGACATCGGCGAACGACGAGGCGACCAGCCGCGGCTGGACGTTGAACCACGGCAGGTGCGAGGTCAGGCCGCGCAGACGGTCGATCACCGGCTGCGGCTTGAACACGCCGTTGCTGACGGCGAGCGCGACGAAGGCGTCCGCATCCAGCGTGATCTGGAACTGCTCGTTGAGGGCGCGCGCGAGCTCGGGGTTGAGGAAGGTGTGGCCCTTCAGCTTCAGCTCGAAGTCGCGGCCGTAACGGCGGATGGCGAGCGGGCGCAGCAGGATCGGCGCCATGTACTCCTCGGAGCCGTGCCGCCACTGCGCCAGGCCGATCGCCAGGTGCACCGACTCGATGCCGCGCACGGAGCGCAGCTCGATGCCCTTCGCGGTGATCGCGTTCGCGGCCGCGCGCGCGGTGCGGAGCGCCAGCTCGTCGCGGATGAGGCTGGAGAGCAGCGTGCTCTGCCCGGTGATGAACTGCGGCAGGCCGCCGGGATGCGTCGTGCTCAGCTCGATGCGCGTTCGCGGGCTGTCCTCGAAGTGGAGCAGCGGGGAGACCCCGCCGACCGCCGCGATCTCGTCGCGCCAGCGCTTCCACACCGGGTCGGCGATGTTGCCGGCGACCAGGGCCGGGTCGCCCAGACTGAGCGCGTGCGGAGCCGTCGTCGTGCGCGGGTTCAGGGCGTCATCGTCTGGGATGCCCGACGTCGCGTCGTCATCCTCGGTCTTCCTGTCCAGTCGCCACACACCGACACCCTACGTTCACATCCCCGGAAACAGCGGGAACCCGGGCGGGTTTCGCGCCAATATCATGTGCCGGAATACCGGTGCCGGCCTCCAGGAGCACCCGGCGCGTCGTGACGCGCGACCGGCGAGCGCGACCGACGAGTGCGATCGACGGGCGCGATCAGGGCGCCGGGGTGAGCGTGCCGTACGGCGGGAGCGCACCCGTCACGACCGGCACCTGCAGGCCGACCGAGTCTCCCCCGCTCGTGACCGTCACGGTCGTGAGCGAACCGGGAGCCGAATTCAGGTCGCTCACCAGGCTCTCATCGTCCGGCGGGTCGCCGAGCTGCTGGGTGTCGCGCGGGTCGAGGGACACGGTGATGCTCTTCCCGCCGCTCGGCGCGATCTCGACCTGCTGGGTGTCGTTCCCCTGGTTCACCAGCGTGACGACCAGGTTCGCCGTCGCGCCGTCGTCGCTGGTGACCAGCACGGCGTTGCCGACGAACACGTCCCCGACGGTGGCGCTCGATCCGACGCTGGCCTCCTCGATGTCGAGTGTGTCCTGCGGCGCGAACAGGTCGCACGCGGTCAGTCCCCCGGTCAGGGCCGCGGCGAGCGCCACGGCGCCGACGGTGCGGCGGAACAGCGGGATGCGCGAGAGGGTGCGGTACGACATCATCCACCTCCGGGGGACCACTGTGGCAGCACCCTAGCGTCCGCGCGGGCCGTTACGTAAGACGGGTCCTCTCGGCAGCCACACCGCTTCCGGCGAGCCCGCGCCTGTCCCGCAACGCCACGACTCCGATCAGTCCGCAGAGCAGGTAGAGCGACGCCTGCACGTCGAGCACCGGGACGATGTCGCCCGAGTCGGCGAGGAGGCCGCCGATGAGCAGCCCGACCGCCTGTGCCGCGCCGTCGAGGGTCGTGACCGCGGCGATCACCCGCCCGAGGGCGCGCGCGGGGACGGTCGTCTGGACGAGCGTGATCTCGCCGGTCGCCGTCGTCACCCCGGGGATGCCCATCGCGATGAACAGCCCGGCGTAGACCCACAGCGCCGTGGTGAACGGAGCGAGGTTCCAGGTGACGAGCGACAGCGTCCCGAACACCAGGTAGCCGACGCCGATCATCCAGCGCGGCGCCAGCCGTCGCGCCAGGGCGCCGGTCACCAGGCCGCCGAGCACCCCGCCGATCGCCTGGACGCCGCGGATGATGCCAGCGCCGGTGTCGCCCGCTCCGAGATTCTGAGTCACATAGACGAGGAACAGCACGAGGAAGAGGCCCTGCGCGACGCCGGCGAGCGCGGCGATGCCCGCGAGCGTGCGCAGGGTAGCGGACCGCGCGATCAGCGCCAGTCCCTCCACCCACTCATGCAGGATGCGCCGCTCGGCGACCGTCGCAGGCTCGCCGTCCGCTGCCCGTGCGGCATCGGCCTTCCGCCGCTGCGCGCGCACGAACAGCACGAGCCCCGCGGTGATGAGGTACGACGCCGCATCCGCGATCACGACACCCGGCAGCCCCCACAGCGCGAACGAGAGGCCGCCGAGCGGGGAGCCGATGAGCCGGGCGAGGCTGTCGCTCACGGCGATCAGGGCGTTGCCACGAGCCAGCTGGTCGGCGCCGACCAGCTGCGGGATCATCGCCTGCCGCGCGGGGTTGATGATCGCGCCGAGCACCGCCTCGACGGCGGCGACCGCGTAGACGATGCCCATCCGGTCGGCGCTCGCCGCGAGGAGTGGAAGCAGGAGCAGTCCCTGCAACAGGGCGACGATGATGATCGTGCGGCGGTGATCCCAGCGGTCGACGAGCACGCCGAGGAAGCTGCCGACGAGGAGCATCGGGACCAGCTCGACCAGGAAGACGGTGGATGCGCCGAGCGCCGACCCGGTCGCCGACAGGGCGAACAGCGGCAGCGCGATCATGAGCAGCCAGTCGCCGGTGTCGGAGACCAGCCCCGCCGTCCAGACGAGGGCGAAGTCGCGGCGGAGCAATGGCGAACGCTCGCGGGTCGCTGTGGCGGTCACGACGCGCCTCCCTCGGAGTCCGTGTCGTCCTGCTGGTCCGACGTGCCCGCCGCCCGCGCCGCCGCGATCGCATCCGGATGCCGGAAGGCGTTCAGGTGCAGGGCGACGACATCGCTGCCCTCCGGCGCATCCACTCGCGTGAGGGCGATGTAGGGGCGGATGAGCGCATCCAGCCCCTGCATCAGCTCGCGCAGCTCGCCCGGCGTCAGTTTCAGGGCGTACCCCGTCAGCAGGCTCGCCTCGCGCCACTCGATCGGCTGCTCGTCGCGCTGAGCGATGGCGCGGTGGACGAGCGCCGCCTCGTCGTCGACCTGACGGTCGGCGAGCGCGCGCTCGACGGTGTCGGCACCGATCGCGAACTCGGGGTCCTCGGTGCGGCCGAAGGTCAGTCCGGTGGAGGACGACCGGTAGGGACGCTCGCGGCCGTCTTCCGCATCCACCGGCTCGACCAGCCCGACCTTGGCGAGTGCACGGAGGTGGTAGCTGCAGTTGGATGCCGTGGAGCCTACGACGGCGGCGCACTCGCTGGCGGTACGCGGCCCGAACGACATCAGGTGGTCGAGCAGCGCCAGACGCAGGGGATGCGCGAGCGCGCGCAGCGCCCGCGGGTCGGTGACCGTCGTGCGCCGTTCAGGACGCGCGCGGTCGGCGTCCGCGCCATCGTCCGACCCAGTTATGAAAGACATGTTTCAGATTGTGCCGCCTACGCTCTTTCACGTCAAGCAGGGAATGCGACCGGCTCCCCCGCGTTGTTGACCTCTATGAACGAACCCACCCGAGCGAGCGTCGGATTCCGGTCCGAACGCGGCCCCATCCTGATCGCCCTCATGCTGACGACCGGGCTCGTGGCCATCGACTCGACGATCCTCGCGACGGCGGTGCCCTCGATCGTCCAGGACCTCGGTGGGTTCGCGCAGTTCCCGTGGCTGTTCTCCGTCTACCTGCTCGCGCAGGCGGTGTCCGTGCCCGTCTATGCGAAGCTGTCCGACACCGTCGGCCGCAAGCCCATCGTGCTCATCGGCATCGCGCTCTTCCTCCTTGGCTCGGTGCTCTGCGGGTTCGCGTGGAGCATGCCCGCCCTGATCGCATTCCGCGCCCTCCAGGGGCTGGGCGCCGGCGCCATCCAGCCGATGTCCATGACGATCGCGGGTGACATCTACACCGTCGCCGAGCGCGCCAAGACGCAGGGCTACCTGGCGAGCGTGTGGGCCATCTCGTCCGTCGTCGGGCCGACGCTCGGCGGCGTGTTCTCGCAGTTCCTGTCGTGGCGCTGGATCTTCTTCGTCAACATCCCGCTGTGCATCCTGGCCGCATGGATGCTCATCCGCAGCTTCCACGAGAGCATCGAGCCGCGGAAGCACCGCATCGACTACGCGGGAGCCGCACTGCTCACCGGCGGGATGACGTTGATCATCCTCGCGGTGCTCGAGGGCGGACAGGCGTGGGCGTGGGACTCGGTGTGGAGCATCGGCTCGTTCGCGCTGGGCGGCGTCCTGCTGGTCGCGTTCGTCCTCGTCGAGCGGCGAGCCGCAGAGCCCGTGCTTCCGCTCTGGGTGTTCTCGCGGAGGCTGCTCGTCACCACGACCCTGATCTCGCTCGGTGTCGGCGCAATCCTCATCGGACTCACGTCGTACGTGCCCACCTACCTCGAGGGCACCATCGGCGTCGCCCCCATCGTGTCCGGTCTCGCCGTGGCCGCCCTGACCCTCGGCTGGCCGATCGCGGCCAGCCTCTCCGGCCGCTTCTACCTGCGCATCGGGTTCCGCAACACGGCACTGCTCGGGATGAGCATCGCCATCGTCGGCGCGATCTCGCTCGCGCTCACCTCGCTGACCCCGTCCGTCCTGCTCGTCGCGGTCAGCTGCTTCATCGTCGGCCTCGGGATGGGTCTGATCGCCACCCCGACGCTGATCGCCGCCCAGTCGAGCGTCGCGTGGAACGAGCGCGGCGTGGTGACCGGGAGCAACATGTTCGCGCGCTCCATCGGCAGCGCGGTCGGCGTGGCCGTGTTCGGTGCCATCGCCAACGCGATCATCGGGGCGTCCGCCGGCGGCGCGCACGCCGCGGCGACCATCCAGCAGGCCTCGACCGCCGTCTTCGTCGCGGTGGCGATCGCCGCCGTGCTGACGATCGTCGCGGGCCTCGCGATGCCGCGCTCACGCGTGGAGGACGTAGAGCTCGGTCGCGCGCCGGCCGCATCGAGTTGACGCAACACGCCGTGCGCGCACTCGCCCGCACGGCGTGTTGCGTCAACTAGACCGGTCGCGGGGTGGGGGTGGGGGGTCAGCCCGGCAGGCGGGTGAGCACGACGAACTCGTTGTAGGTGAACGCCTTTCCCGCGAAGCGCGGCAGCGGGAACGAGTACTCCCGCTCGACTGTGAGGCCCAGACGGTCGGCGAGGCGGTGGAGGCCGTCGAAGTCGGTGAACGCGACATGGGTGGCGTCGCTCGCATAGCCGCGCTCCTGCGGCGTGATGAAGAGGACGTGGCCGCCCGGTTTCACGTACGGCAGGTATGTCTGCACCAGCTCGACCGCGAAGTCCGGGTCGACGTGCTCCACGACGTGGGCGAGCAACAGCGAGTCGAACGCACCGGGCACCGCGTACTCGGTGGAGGGGAACTCGTCGCTCGTGAACGAGGTCAGCCCGCGCGCCCGCGCGATCGCCACGGACTCCGCATTGTGGTCGACGCCGACGCCGTTGTTGCCGAGGTGCGCAAGGTTGCGGCCGAGGCCGCTCCCCACATCCAGCACCCGTCCGAGGTGCAGCCGGCGGATGTTCCAGCGGTACGGCGCCTGCACGTTCAGCGTTCGACGCCACCAGCTCGTGTCCAAGCGACGAAGGCGCTCCGCGTAGTCGGCGCCCGCGGTGTCGCGGCCCTCGTTCGGCTCCGCGCCGGTTCCGTGCCCTTCGGAATCCGACGGCATCAGCTGGCTCGGTCTGTCGACTGCATGCGTCCACGGTAGAGCACCCGGTACAGCGCCTTCAAAGCAAAGTCCCCCTACGATCATGTGAGAACTGTCCACTGTTCGATGGGATGAGCTGAATGGCAACTGGCAGAGGGACGACTGGTCCTACCAAACGCGACCGCCGCGAGGAGGCGCGCGAAACCGCCAGGAGGATGCGCGAAGAGGCCGCCAAGAAGGCCAAACGGCGCAAGATCATCGTTCAGGGATCGGTCATCGCCGGCGTCATCGCCGTGCTCGCCATCATCGGCGTCGTCATCTTCACCACGGTGGGAACCGGGGGCGCCGGAGCCGCGAACCCGAAGAACATGGCCAGCGGCGGCATCCTGCTCGAGTCGTCGAGCAAGGCCGTGACCACGCCGGCGATCCCGTCGGGCGGCCAGCCGACGCCGAACAAGATGGAGCTCGACGGCAAGACCGCGCACATCCAGATCTGGCTCGACTACCAGTGCCCCTACTGCGACCAGTTCGAGACCACGAACGACGACCAGATCAAGCAGTGGATGGCGGACGGCTCGGCGACGGTCGAGATCCACCCCGTCGCGATCCTCGACAGCGTCCAGAACAAGAACTACTCGACGCGCGCCGGCGCTGCCGCATCGTGCGTCGCCAACTCGCAGCCGAACAAGTTCTGGGACGTCAACTCCGCGCTCTTCGCGAAGCAGCCGGACGAGCAGACCGGCACCGGGCTCACGAACGCCGAGATCCTCAGCATCTTCAAGGATGCGGGCGTCAGCTCCAAGGCCGTCACCGACTGCGTGAACAACCAGACGTACGCCGACTTCGTGACCGCGATGACGAAGGACGCGACGACCAACTCGCAGCTGAAGAACCCGACGACCGGCGGTTTCGGAACCCCGACCGTCTTCGTCAACGGCGAGCGCTACCAGGGCGGGTTCACCGACGCCTCGCAGTTCGCCGCGTTCACGCAGGCAGCCGTAAAGGACGCCGGCTCGGGCAAGACCATCACCTTCCCCACCGCCAAATAACGCCCTCCCACTCGCCCCACCCACCGTCGAGTCCGCACAAATTGCACACCGCTCAGGCGTGTCGCGTGCAAAGTTTGTGGACTCGACGGTGGGTGTAGCGTCGGGGGCGAAAGGGTGGAGAGCGGAAGGGACGAGGCGATGGATCGGATTCCGGAAGACGGCGTCGAGGGCGTCGAGGTCGGCGAGACGGATGCGGGCGAGACGCCCGGCTGGGCCGATCCGGCCGACGGCGACGTCGACTACGCGCTCAATGACCCCGAAGCCGAGGCCGACTTCGCGGACGAGCTCGTCACGAACGACGCGGTCGCCGGCGAGACGATCTGGCCGGGACCGGGCGACGGCAACGACGGCCCCACCGGCGGTCAGGCGCGCGAGGCCGAGCCGGTCTACGACGAGCACGGCGACGAGCCGGAGGATGACGGCGTGCTGACCGAAGAGGACGTCGAGGAAGAGGGCATCTAGCCCAGCGCATCCACCACTCCGCGGGCACTTCGCTCGAGGAAGCCGACGATCTCCTCCGACGGCAGGTCGGTGCCGATCGCGCTCTCGACGAGCGTCTCCTCGGCGAACGCGATCCACGATCGCAGCGCGATGCGCAGCAGCACGGTGTCCGGCACGCCCAGTTCGAGGAACACCGCGATCACGCGATCCGCCTGCTCCCCGCGTGCCTCCTCGACGACCTGGCGCACCTCTGTATCTCCGGAGGCGACGCCGCGCACCAGCGAGTAGAACGTCCCGCTGTGCTCGCGCACGAAGGCGACGATGCGCTCCAGCGTGTCGTGGAGGCGGTCCAGCGGCGCGAGGCCGGCGACCGGTTCCGTGGCGTGCAGCATGCTGTCGCGGGCCGTCCGCACGACCTCTCGATGGAGCCCCTGCTTGGACCCGAAGTAGTGGAACAGCAGCCCGCGCGAGACGCGCGCGCGCGCCGACAGCTCCTCGATGGAGAGCTGGTCCAGCGGGTTGTCGGCGAGGAACGCCACCCCGAGCGCGACGAGCTGCCCCCGACGCTCGTCCGGCGTGAGCCTTGTGCGCCGGTCGGTGTCCATGCTTCGAGACTATCGGCCGCCTCCCGAACGCTGAGGTGCCGGATCACCTATTGACAGCCTGTCAATAACGTCTAAGCTCGCATCTGGACCTGACTGCGCCGACGCTGTCAAGCCCCCCGAACAGGAGGATCGATGAAGTTCCGAAAGCTCGCCGGGTCGCATGCCGGACGGATCGTGCTCGCCGCCGTCCCCGTCGCCCTCGTCTCCACCGTGCTGATGACCGGCGTCGCCCAGGGCGCCGTCCCCGTCTCGTTCGCCGTCTCCGGCAGCCAGTTCCAGATCAGCGCCACCAAGCTCGACGGCACCGGATTCTCGCAGTACGCCGGCGTCGCGCCCGACACCGCGGGCAAGGAGCACCAGGTCGCCATCGCGAACATCAAGTCCGCCACCCTCTCCGACCTCTGCCAGGCCGTCGTCACCGACACCCCGCTCGGCAAGGTCGGGATGCTGATCACCGCGGGCGGCGGCGGGAACCCGGCCTCGGCCTCCGACCTGCAGATCGGCATGACCGACCTCAAGGGCGACTCCGAGTTCCACAACATCCGCATCGGCGTCGACGCCTCCACCGTGAACACCACGGCCAAGGGCTCTGCAGGCGACTTCGCGCAGGATGCGGACACGGTCACGATCACGAACCTCCAGCAGACCGCCTGGAGCACCCAAGCCTCCGTCTTCACCCTCAGCGGCATGCACGTCGAGCTGACCGACGGCTCGAAGGGATGCTTCTGATCGTGGCCCGCGCGCACGCGAACGGCCCGATCGCGGCCGGCGAGGAGACGACCGCGCCGAGCGCCCGCGCGCGCTTCCGCGCGTGGCGCCGCCGCCGCCCCTTCGTCGGCGGTCTGCTGACCGCGATCGGCGGCGTCGAGATGTTCTTCTCGGGGCAGCTCGACATCGGCAAGATCCACGTGCAGCTCGGCATCGAGGGACTGCAGGCGACGATCATCCCGATCCTGCTGGTGCTGCTGGGCATCCTGGTGATCGCGATGCCCGCGCACCGCATCTTCTACGGCGTCATCGCGCTGGCGGTCGCCGTCTACTCGCTGGTCGGCGTCAACCTCGGCGGGTTCTTCATCGGGATGCTGCTGAGCAGCATCGGCGGCATCCTGACGGTGGCATGGATGCCGAAGAAGGCCGAGGGGGATGCGGCGGGCGCCGACGGGGACGACGACGCGCTTTCCGCCTCTTCGGCCGCTGAATCGCCGGCCGAATCGCCGGCCGCATCGCCGACCGCTTCATCCACCGAAGGCACGATCGCATGAGGCGGGGCCGCTCCGGCATCGTCGCGGGTGCCCTGGTCGCGTGCATCGCCGCCGCCCTCGCGGGCCTCGGCGCCGCACGCGTGCCGACCGCGGCTCCCGCCGCGCTGTGCATCCCGATCATCCTGCCGTGCAGTTCGCCGACGCCGACCCCGACACCCACGCCGACCGGCACCGGCATCCCGGGCGTCCCCACGCTGCCGATCCCGGGTGCGCCGGGCGCGCCGACCGCGCCCGGCTCCCCCACCCCGACGCCGACGACTCCAGCAGCCCCGGCCGCCCCCGCCGGCCCGGACGCGACCGCTCCAGTCTTCACCCAGCCGCCCGCGCAGCTCGGCAGCAGCTCGCTGTCGTTCTCCGGGCTCAAGGGCATCAGCGTCGTCACCGTCCCGCTCGCCGATGGCAGCCGCGTCCCGGTGCTCAAGGTCTCGGCCGACAGCATCACCATCGACGGCTTCAGTCTGACCGTCCGCAAGGAGACCGGCCCCAAGCTCGCGACCACCGCCGACCAGATGGCGTTGCGCGGCAACGTGCAGGTCTACCTCGACTCGGTGACCGCGACCGGCCCCGACGGAAAGACCCTGACCCTCGGTGCGGCCACGCCTCCCCCGGCGGACGGCCTGCCTCCCCAGCTGCTGCGCGTCACACTCGGGCTCGTCGGGGTGACGGCGGACAGCATCCACTTCACCAATCCGCACCAGCACCTGACGGAGTAGCGGCCCCGTCGCTCACCCCATCCTGTTGACGCAACACGCCGTCGGGGTGTCGCCGTCGACGGCGTGTCGCGTCAACTGCAGGGAGTGGATGCGGGCCTCAGCGCCCGCGCCGCAGCCGTCGCCGCTCGCGCCAGCTGAGCGCCGCGTACGCCTCCTGCTCGGCCCGCCGCCGGGCATCGGCCTCGCGGATGCGCTCGTCGCGTCGCTGCCGCCACCGGGCGACCTCGTCATCGACGTCACGCGTGCGCGTGATCACGGGCGGGCCGCCCTGCAGCTGCCTGCGAGCCTCGATCACGCGTCGGTTGAAGCTCTCGAGGTGCTCCCGCACGGCGCTCTCCGACGCGAGCCGGTCGAGTTTGGCGTCGAGCTCCGCATCCTCGGTGCGCAGCAGCAGCGCCGGCGGCCCGAGTCCGGTCAGCTGCTCGCGCTCGATCTTGCGGCGGATCCACCAATCCGGGTCGTGCGTCCCGGTGAGCCCGGGCAGCGGCTTGCCCGCGCCGGGCAGGTTGTCGAAGTCGCCGCGGCGGATCGCCTGCTGGATGGAGGTCTCCACGATCTGCGCGCGCTGTTCCATGGTGGGCTGGCCGGGGTTGGCTTCCTCCACCGGCTCTCCGCGCGCCTCCGCGTCTCGTCGCAGGCGGTAACGCGCGGCCTCGACGAGCGGGTCGGACTCCCGAGGCGCGCGACGGATGTCGTCGCGGTTGCGGGCCATGCATCCACATTACGCCCGGCCGCCGACGCTCCGCCGGGGGTTTCGACCATCCCCTCGCCGGCGCCGGTGGCGCTGTCGGTGGCGCTGTCGGTGGCAGCGACTACGTTCGGCCCATGGAGTTCCGCATCGAGGTGCCGCAGACCGTGCTCGACGACCTCCGGCGGCGGCTGGAGGCGACCATCCTGCCCGAGCCGACGCCGGGCCCGGAGTGGTCGAACGGCATCCCGCCGCGCGTGCTGGCGGCGCTGGTCGACCGGTGGCGAACGGGGTACGACTGGCGCGCCTTCGAGCGGCGGGTCAACGGATACGAGCAGCGAATGGTGCAGGTCGAGGGCGCCGACGTGCACGTCGTGCGACTCCCGGCCCGCCGCGCGTCCGGCCTCCCGATCGTGCTCACCCACGGTTGGCCGTACTCGTTCGCCTCCATGCTCGACCTCGCCGACCTGCTCTCCGAAGACCGCGACGTCGTCGTCCCGTCACTGCCCGGGTACGGCTACTCGGCGGCGCTGCCCGAGCCCTTCTCCGCCCAGGGCGTGGCTCGCCGGTGGAACACGCTGATGACCTCCGAGTTGGGATACGACCGCTATCTGACCTACGGAGAGGATGTCGGCGCGGGCGTGAGCGACTGGCTGGCGGGGACGCATCCCGAGTCGGTCGCCGGAATCGTCGCCACGCATGCCTCTTTCTCTGGGCGTTCCCGGCCGGGCGTCGAACTGACGGAGGAGGAGACCGAATTCCTGCGGTCGGTCGCCCGACCCGAGGAGTCCGGGTACGCGCACCTCCAGGGCACGCGTCCCGACACGCTCGCCGCCGCGCTCCTCGACTCCCCCAGCGGTCTGCTCGCCTGGATCGCCGAGAAGGTGGCCGCGTGGAGCGACGGCGACGGGCTGGAACACTTCGAGGTGGATGACGTGCTCACCAACGTCGCCCTGTACTGGGTCACCCGCTCCATCGGCACGAGCTTCCGTCCGTACCGCGAGTCGCCGGACGACGACGACCTGCACCCGCTGATCGAGGTTCCGGCCGCGATCGTCATCCAGCGGCACGAAGCCGCCTACCCGCGGTCGCTCGCCGAGAAGAGCTACACCGACATCCGCTCGTTCGAGCGCCTGGAGCGCGGTGGCCACTTCACCGCGTGGGAGGCACCCGAGGCCGTCGCGCGCACGGTGCGTGAACTGGAGATGAACATCCGGAATTCATAGCCGCAGACCGGTTGACAACCCAGGAAAGCCCTTTACTGTGTGCACTAAGCAACGGATGGCAGGCTGAACCGCAGGGGGCGGGCAGCTGTACTGCGTTCCCGGTGCGCGGCGGTCGGCTTTTTCGGGTGAGCCGGCCGCCGCTAATTCTTTCCCGGCCCTCCCTGGTCGCTCCGGACCTCGGTACGCTGGCCGCCGTGACCGATGATGCCGTGACCGCTGACGAACACCTCCGGGCCGTGCGCGAACGCTTCGACGACCGCGCGCCCACATACGACGAAAGCGCCATGCACCGCAACCTCGCCGCCGCCGTCGCCGGCTTCGCCGACCTGACCGGGGTGGATGCTGTGCTCGACGTCGCGACCGGCACCGGTCTGGTGCTCCGCGCCCTCCGCGACCGCGGCTTCACGGGAAGCGCCACCGGTGTGGACCTCTCCACGCGCATGATCGCCGAGGCCCGCTCGCACCTCCCCGACGCCGAACTCTTCGAGGCGGATGCGACCCGCCTGCCGCTCGGCGACGGCACGTTCGACCTCGTGACGTGCGTCACCGGACTCCAGCTGTTCCCGCATCCCGTCGCCGCGATCGCCGAGTGGGCGCGGGTCCTCCGCCCCGGCGGCCGCGCCGTCACGGCAACGTTCCTCACCTTCGACCCGTCGAAGCACCGCTCCGCCCCACCGCAGGCGTTCATCGACCACGCCCCGTTCGACTCGGTCGAGCACCTAGCCGACACCGTGGAGGCCACCGGCTTCCGCATCGCCCGCACCACCACCTGGACGGACGGCGCCGACGAGCTCCTCCTCGCCGAACTGACCCTCCCGACCTCCTGACCCCGCATCCCCCACCGTCGAGTCCGCACAAACTTGACGCCCTCACGGCGCGTCGCGTGCAAAGTTTGCGGACTCGACGGTGGGGGTGGAGCGGCGCGAGGGGTCAGGCGCGGGACTCGCGGGCGAGACGCCGCATGGTCCAGAAGCAGCCGAGGAACGCGAACGCCAGGGCCAAGACCACCTGCGGCAGGTACGCCTGCCACAGCTCGCCGTTGTTGAAGATGTTGTCCGCGAACAGTCCCCAGAAGTCCGGGTCGGTCAGCGCCTGGGTCAGCGGGATGCCGACCGCGCTGACGAGATCGGTGAAGATCCCGGCGAGCAGGCTGAGCACCACGGTCACGACCACGATCGCGACGAGCCCCCAGAAGGCGCCACGCGTGACGCGCGCCTTCGATCCGGCGCGATACAGCCACACCGCTCCCGCCGCGACACCCCACGACACGATGGAGGCGATGAAGCCGATGTTCCACAGGATGGTCCACGCGATCACCCCGGCCGGGATGATGACGAGCGCGAGCGCGAGGCCCCGGCCGACCCGCTCCTGCTGGGTGAGCGGTCCGCCGGGCGCGAGCGATTCCGCCGAGGGGTACGCGGCCGCGGAAGGCGCGTCGGCATCCGCCGCCGGCGTCGCGGCAGGTGCCTCAGCGGGCACCCCGGCCGTCGGCTCCTGCGCCGCCTCCCCGGGCGCGAGCTCCCCGTATCGCGGCTGAGTTCGGTCGTCTGTCGCGTCGGTCACGCGTGTCCCCCATCCCGGCCTCCCACCGAGGCGCGGAGGACAGCCTCCCACACCCCCAGCCCGCGAGTCTCGCGCCGACCGCACCCCACTTCGAGGCGCACGCCCACGGTCAGGGAGGACTCACGCGACCCCGAACCAGCCCGCCAGCCGCACCTCCAGCTCCTCCTGCGAGCTCCCGACCCAGACCACGTGCCCGTCGGGCCGCAGCAGCACCGCCGGCGCATCCAGTTCGTCACTGACGTCCGACACGAGATCAACCCGGGCCGACCATCCCGCGACGCTGAGCGTTCCCGTCTGGTCGAGCAGCAGCCCGCGTCCGTCGTGGAGGTGCTCGTACAGCCGCCCCCGCGACAGCCGGACGTCACGCAGCCGCCGCCCGAGCAGCCCGCCCGCGTCCGAGACCGCGTCCACCTCCCCCACGTCGTACCGCACCGCGATCCCGGCGACTTTCGCGCCGAAGAACTCCCCCACCCCGTCAACGTCCATCAGCTCGGTCAGCAGCCGCCGCACCGCCTGCGGCCCGGGCTCCGGCGAGATCAGCTCGCTCTGCGCCCGCGTGATCGTGAGCACGTCCTCCGCTGCCGGGTGCCGCTCGCCGAAGTAGGTGTCGAGCAGCCCGCCAGGCGCCCATCCCCCGACCTCCGCGGCGAGCTTCCAGCCGAGGTTGAAGGCGTCCTGGATGCCGAGGTTCAGTCCCTGCCCTCCGAGCGGCGGGTGGATGTGCGCAGCGTCGCCCGCGATCAGCACCCGCCCGACGCGGTACCGCTCGGCGAGCCGCGTCGCGTCGGTGAACCGCGTGATCGAGCGCGGCGAGTGGATGCCGAAATCGGTTCCCGCAAACGCCCGCAGCTGCGTTCGGAACTCGTCGAGCGTCGGCGGCACCGACCGGTCCTCCGACACGGATGCCGCGGGAACGACCGCCCGGTAGAGCCCCTCGCCGTTGGGCCCGATCCCGAAGCCGCGGTGAATCTTCCGCACCTCCTCGGAGACGGCGGCGATCTCCTCCGCCGACGCGGTCGCCTGAACCTCTCCGAGGATCCACTCGGTGGTCGCCGCCTCGCCGGGGAAGCCGATCCCGAGCGTCCGCCGCACCAGGCTGCGTCCGCCGTCGCAGCCGACCAGCCAGCGTCCGCGCACCCGCTCGCCCGGCGCGAGCACGACCTCCACCCCGTCCGCGGTCTGCGAGAACCCGACGACCTCCTCGCCGCGGCGGACCTGAGCGCCCAGCTCGGCTGCGCGCTCGGCGATGATCCGGTCGGTGACGGGCTGCGGCATCCCGAGGATGTAGTCGTGCGCCGTGTCGAGGTGCACCGGCCGCGGGCTCGGGATGCCGGCGAACCGCCCGCCGCCGGGGTAGGTCGTGCCGGCCGCGAGGAAGCGGTCGAGCAGCCCACGCGAGTCCATGATCTCGATGCTGCGCGGGTGCAGGCCGAGCGACCGGACCGCGGTCGTCGGCTCCACGTCGCGCTCCAGCACCAGCACCTCAATGCCGTGCAGGCGCAGCTCGCTCGCCAGCATCATCCCCGTCGGCCCGCCCCCGCTGATGATCACGTCGAACACGTCAGAACCCATGCGTCTCCCCATCCTCGCTTCCGCCGCGCGCCACGATTTCACGCGCGACCAGCCATTCTGGTGGATGGGATGGGCCTTGCCGCAAGCCCCCGCCCGACCGGTATCCTGGAAATGCGGGAGGGGGCGTCATCTTTCCAGTCGAGCATCCCGAGGTCGTCACCCCTGTGGGATGATTTCGGCAGGCGCAGACCCGACGCGCGCCGACCGGAGCCGCCTCGATGCCAGACCATCGCCTCGCCCCCGTGCACGCGGTCGACCGCCCCGCGCTGTTCGAGTTGCTGGATGTCGGCGTCCGCGGCCCCTTGACGGTCATCATCGCCCCGGCCGGGTCCGGGAAGACTGTGCTGCTGTCCCAGTGGACGGCCTCGCGCCCCGATCTCGCGGTCGCGTGGTTCCATGCGACGCGGGCGGACCGCGATGTCACGCATTTCGCGCGCCGCTTGGCGACCGACCTCGCCGCCGCGCATCCCGCCATCGCCGAAGTACAACCCGCGGCGGAGGCGACCGGCGGCCTCGGCGAGAGCTATCTCGAGGCGCTGGTCGGTGCGCTCGCGGAAGCGGGTGTCGAGATCGTGATCGTCATCGACGACGTCCACGTGCTCCTGCCCGAGCTGGTGGACGACCTGTCTAATCTGGCCGACCGCCTCCCGCCGAACGCCCACCTCGTGCTCGCCTCCCGCTCGGACACCGGGATGCGGCTGACCCACCACCGTCTGCAGCACGCGCTGGTCGAGATCCGGCAGCACCAGCTGACCTTCGCCGACGACGAGACGGAGGACCTGCTCGGGCGGCTCACCGGCTCCGCGGTCGACCTCCGCACCGCCGCGACCGTCCGCCAGCACACCGACGGCTGGGCCGCGGGCGTCCAGCTTGCGGGGCTCACCCTGCGTTCGCGGCCGGGCGAGGATCTGGTGGCCAGTCTCGCGGAGTCCGACCGGTTGATCGTCGACTATCTGGGCGAGGAGGTGCTCGACGCGCAATCGCCCGAGCGGCGCGAGGCCCTCCTGCGGCTGTCCGTCGCCGACGAGCTGCACCCCGACCTGGTGCCCATCCTGACGGAGGCGGACCTCGGCGTGGACCTGCTCGGCAGGCTGGAGCGGGAGTCGATGTTCCTCTCCGCTCTTCCTGAGAAGCCCGGCTGGTTCTCCTTCCACGCGCTGTTCCGGAAACTGATGCGGATGCGCCTGCGAGCCGAGCATCCCGGCCTCGAGCGGACGCTGCTGGTGCGCGTCGCCGACTGGTCGCGCAGTCGCGGGGACACCGCGACGGCCGTGGAGGCTCTGCTGCGCGCCCAGGCCTGGGACGACGCGATGGAGCTGATCGTCACCTCCGGCCGGGAGGTGTTCGAGCGCGGTTACGTCGCGACGGTCGCTCGGTGGCTCGGGACGGTGCCAGACGACATCCGGCGGACCTCGGTGGATGCGGAGATCATCTACGCGATCACGTACGGGATGACCGGACGCGCCCGAGAGGCCGCCGAGTTCCTCCGCAGCGTCGCCGCGCGGCCGGACGTCGACCCCGGCCGTCGCGCCGTGGCGATGGCCTGGCTGGGCGTCACCGTGCAGTTCAACCCGCCGGCGGAGACCGCGTACGAAGAGGCGGCGAGCGCCGTTGCGCTCCTCCTCGCCGACCCCGATCTGACCCTCCCGGACCTGCTGCAGTTGAACCGTCGTGACCTCCTGCTCGCGGTCTCACTGGTGGCGGCCGGGCGCGCACAGCTGTTCCTCGGCAACCTGGACGAGTCGCAGAAGTGGATCGAACGGATGCTGAACTCGGCGGGCGGCCAGTACACGCCGTACCGCATCCACGCGCTCGGAAGCCTGGCCGTGGCAGACGCCTTCAGCGGGCGACTCGTGCGCGCCGCCACCCGGGCCGACGAGGCCCTGCGCCTGGCCGAGGAGTCCGCGCTCCTCGACCATCCGGCTACTGGGGATGCGCACATCGCGCTCGCGCTCGTCGCCGTCCGGCGCGGACGGCCGGGTTCCGGCGCGCTGTCGCTGCGGGAGGGTGTGCTGCGCGCTTCCTGGAACGCCCGGCTGCAGTTGCTGTGGCTGGCCGTGCTGGCCGAGCGGCTGGGGCTGCCGCCCGACGCGGAGCCCGAGGTCGCCGATCCCGTCACCGAGGCGCCGCCGATCGTGCAGGTGGAGCTGGATGCGCTGCGCCTCCGTCATGCCCGGCTCGCCGGACAGCCGGAGCCGGCGCACGACTCTCCTACTGCGTGGTCGCCGGTCGCCTTCGAGGAGATCGTCGGACGGCTGACGCGCGGCGACGTGTCGGGTGCCGGGCGCCGCCTCGACGAGTTGCCGCCCGCCGGACCGTCCGCGTCGATCGTCGAGCGCGTCGAGCGCGACGTCGCACGAGGATGGTTCCTCGCCGCGGCGGGCGACCGTCCCGGCTCGGAGCTGCACCTGGCCCGCGCGCTGGCCGTCGCCGAGCCGGAGGGTCTGATCGACGTCTTCGTGCGCGCGGGCCGACCCGTCGCCGGACTGATCGAGGCGCTGCCCGGCCCACCCGACGCCTTCCGCCGCGAGGTCGTGCGCCTCGCGGGGCTGGTCGTGAGCACCCGGCCCGACGCGTTGCCGGACCCGCTCACCCGTCGCGAGCTGGCCATCCTCGCCTACCTGCCGACACGCCTGTCCAACGCCGAGATCGCGGCCCGGGGCTACGTGTCGCTGAACACCGTGAAGACCCACATCGCGCGCATCTACCGCAAGCTCGACGTGCAGTCGCGCGCGGCCGCGGTCGACCGTGCGGCGGAGCTCGGCCTGCTGGAGCCGCTGGACCTGGTCGACGAGCGCTGACGCCTGCGCGCGTCGCCCGCCGCACCTGCATAAGGTCACCCCGTTCGGGTGACGCCGCCGATTCCCCAGCGCCTTAGCGTCCTCGGTGTAGTGATGCGACTCTCGTGCCGGTCGGAGGTTCGGGCCCTCCGGCCGGCATGGGTTCGGGGAAGGAGCGGACGTGACCTACATCGATCTGCCCATCGGGCTGACGCCCCGCCGCGGGGCCGAGTTCCATCTGATCCGATGGACGCGCGGACGCGAAGAGTGGACGGCCGAGACCATCATCGCGGTCTACATCTCGTCCACGCTGACCGAGTGGATCGTCGACCACCACGGACGCCGGATACGGCTGTCGCGCCAGGAGTGGCTGCGCTACCTACCGTGAGTCGGGCGCCCGTCCTCCAGACAGGCAACGCGCTCACCTCAGCAGGTCGGCGACCACCGCGATCCCGTCGCGGATCTCCTCGACGGACGTGTTGCCGAAGCCGAACACGAGCTGCGGGGGATGCGAGCTGCGCGTCGAGCGGTAGGTGCTCATCCCGTACAGCCGGACTCCCCGCTCCGCGGCCGCCGCGATCACGGCCTGCTCGTCGGCGCGGTCCGGCAGGTGCGCGACCGCGTGGAATCCCGCTGCGAGACCGGTGAGCGGGACGTGCGGAGCAGCCTCCCGCAGCGCCGCCGCGAGCGCATCCCGGCGCGCTCCGTACAGTGCGCGCATCCGCCGCAGGTGCCGGTCGTAGCGTCCCGACTCGATGAGCCGGGCGAGCGCGACCTGGTCGAGCGTCGGCGCACCGCGGTCGGCCGCCTCCTTCGCGGCCGTCAGAGCCTCGACCAGGTGCACGGGTGCGACGGCCCAGCCGAGCCGCAGGGCCGGCGCGAGCGACTTGCTGACCGTGCCGAGTGTGACGACGCGGTCGGGCGCGAGTCCCTGCAGCGATCCGACCGGCTCCCGGTCGTAGCGGAACTCGGCGTCGTAGTCGTCTTCGACGATCACGGCGTCGCGGCGCTCGGCCCAGGCGATGAGCGCGTGGCGGCGCTCCGGGGCGAGAACGACGCCGGTCGGCCACTGGTGCGCCGGGGTGAGCACGACGACGCGTGCGCTGCTCGCGTCCAGCGCATCCACATCGATCCCCGAATCGTCGACCGCGACCGGCACCGCCGTCCCGCCCGCCGCCTCCGCCGCCCGGGTGACCGTGCCGATCGGCCCGGGGTCCTCGACCGCGACCCGTGTCATCCCGCGGTCGGCGAGCGCACGGAACGTCAGCGCGATTCCCTGCGCGAAGCCCGCGCAGACGACGACCTGGTGTGGATGCGCGCTCATGCCGCGCACCCGGCGGAGGTAGGAGGCGACGACGGTTCGGAGGTCCGCATCCCCTCGGGGGTCGCCGTAGTCGAAGGCGGCGTTCGGGGCGGTGCGCGTGGCCTCGCGCAGGGCCCACGTCCAGTCGTCGCGCGGGACGGTGCCGAGGTCGGGGACGCCGGAGGCGAAGTCGGCGATCCAGCGGCGAGGCGGGTGAGGGTCGGGCGTCGGTATCGGTGCGCCGGGGGCCGTCGCCTCGGCCGGCTCGACACGCAGGTCGGCGACCCGGGTGGCCGATCCGGTCTGGGCGACGAGGTACCCCTCCGATCGCAGCTGCTCGTAGCAGTCCTGCACCGTGCCGCGGGCGACACCGAGGCTCCGGGCGAAGTCGCGCGACGACGGCAGCCGCTCCCCCGCGCTCAGTCGCCCGGTCTGGATGGCATCCCGCAGCTGGGTCTGGAGCTGCGACCGCAGCGGCTCGCCCGAGTCCCGGTCGAGCTGGATCAGCAGTTCGGGACTCGAATTGGACCACTCCACCGCCATGGCAATGGATCTTACTGCTGAGCCACCCGGTTCCTAGTGTCATATCCATGACCGCGACGACACTCACCACCACCGCCCCGACCACCGGCCTCACCGCCCGGCCGCGGCTGATCACCCGCCCGCTGCTGCTGCGCTTCGTGTCGATCGTGGCGTGCTCGGTGGGGTTCTTCCTCCCGCTGGCCGTCGTGCCGCTGCTCGCCGAGTCCGCCTCGCCGGTCGCGGGCGGCCTGGCGAACGGGGCGCTGCTCGGGGCGACTGTCGCGGGCGAACTTGTCTCGCCCTGGCTGATGCAGCGGCTGGGCGCTCGCGCGGTGCTCGCCGCCGGTCTCATCCTGCTCGGGGCTCCGACCTTCCTGTTGCTCGGCTCCTCCTCGGTTGCCGCCCTCGTCGCGGTCGGCGTGCTGCGCGGTCTCGGCTTCGCCCTCGCCATCGTGGCGGGCGGTGCCGTGACGGCCGCGCTGGTCCCCGCGGAGCGTCGCGGCGAGGGGCTGGCCGTCGCCGGGCTGGTCAGCGCCGTCCCGTCGCTGATCGGGTTGCCGCTCGGCGTGACCTTGACCGCCGCCGCCGGACCAGCCCTGGTGTTCTGGATCGCCGGTGCCGCGCCGCTGCTGGCGCTAGCGACCGTCGCCGGCCTGCCCGGACGGTCGCTCCGCCCTGCGTCTCCGGCCGAGGCCGCCTCGGCCGGCATCCTCGCCGGCCTGCGTTCGCCGTCGATCCTCCGCCCGGCGCTCGTCTTCGCCGCCTCCGCCGCCGTGGCCGGTGTCGTCGTCACCTGCGTCCCCGGCGCGCTGTCCGGCGGTGCCGTCGCCTTCGGCCCGGCGCTGCTGCTGGCGCAGCCCGCCACCACGGCCGTCGGCCGCTGGGTTGCGGGCCGGTTCGGCGACCGCGTCGGCCACCGTCGGCTGTTCGTCCCCGGCATCCTGCTCTCGGCGGCGGGGATGGCCGCGCTGGCCGCGACCTCGAACATCCTGCTTCTGCTCGCCGGCGCAGCCCTCTTCGGCCTCGGCTTCGGCGCTCTCCAGAACGCGACGATCGCCGACATGTACGCCAACGCCGACGAACGCCAGTTCGGGACCGTCAGCGCCCTCTGGAACGCCGGCTACGACGGCGGAATGGCCGTCGGCGCCGTCGCCGTCAGCGCGCTGGCCGCCCTGATCGGCAGCCCGCTCGCCTTCCTCATCCTCGCGCTGGCCCTCCCGCTCGCGCTCACACTGGTCCGCCGGCACCGCGCCGCCTGACCGCATCTCACTAAGGAGAAACCACCATGGGAACACTCACCGTCGCCATGTTCATGACCCTCGACGGCTACACCGAGACGGCGGACGGCGAACTGATCTCGCCGGACTGGTCGGATGACATGCAGCAGTACTGGTCCGGCGCGAACGCGCACGAGGGCCAGACCCTCCTCTACGGCCGGGTCGCCTACGAGTTCAACGCCGGCTACTGGCCCACCGCGGCCGCCGACGAGAACAATCCGGAGGACTACCGCGCCTTCGCCCGCACGATGAACAGCCTCCCGAAGGTCGTCGTCTCCGACACCCTTGAGACCCCCGGCTGGAACACCACCGTCGCCCGGGGTCCGCTCCCCGATGTCATCGCCCGCCTCAAGCGCGAGATCGACGGCGAGATCGTCGCCGTCGGAGGCCTCTCCCTGGTCGAGTCGCTCGTATCGGCGGGGCTCGTCGACCGCTACCGCCTGCTCCTGATGCCGCGCCTTGCCGGAAGCGGGCGATCGGTGTTCGCATCCGGCGGTCCGGGTGCCGACCTGCAGCTGGTGTCGTCGCGGACGATGGACACGGGGGCGCTGCTGGTGGAGTACGTGGCGCGGGGGTGACGGGTCGCCCAGACGCCGACGACGGCCTCAGGGCTCGATGATCCAGTCCCGTTCAGGCGGCGAAGGCGGGTGATGCGGAAGAGGCAACCCGCCTTCCTCCACGTACCGAGCCCGAGCAGCATCCAGGCTCTGACTACCGTTCGGCCCGCCACGCACGATGTGGCTGTCGTGATCGTCTTGGCCGTCGTCCTCCCAGCCGCACTCATCGCAGGACTCGTAGCCGGCCCGCTTGCTCAGGGTGACGTGGCCGCAGCACGGACAGGAGTACGGTCCCTCGGATGCCGGGGCCCACACGTTCTCGAAGGAGACGTACCTCTCGAACCACGCCGCTCGCATGGCCAGGATCTCATCGTCGCTGAGCGCGGGATCGTCGCCGGGACCGCGCACGACGTGTCTCCGCTCCGGCTCACGGCGTCGTTTCATGCGGGCAAGCATAGCCATACGGCACGAGGGAGTGGCCCGAACATGAGCAGCGGTTGTGAGCGTCCCTCACTTTGGGGCGTTCGGTTGGCACCCGGTGCTGGCTAGAGTCAGGGCACTCGATAACTGGGGGAATCACAATGCACATTTCGGCCCGGCCGCTCATCCGTCACGCGTTCATCGCTGCTGCTGCCCTTGTTGCGGCTCTCGTCGTAGCAGCTCCACTTGCTGGGCCCTCGTCCAGCGCTATCGCTGTCGAATCACAGGCAAGTTCGGCGCAGCTCGCGACCACCTCGTCGAAGTCGAAGACCGTACCGAACGTCGTCGGCAAGACCGCTTCCGACGCCAAGGCAGCACTGAAGAAGGCCGGGCTCGGTTACACGTATAGCCCTCCGAGCGGCAGCGTCGTCATCCTGTCCAAGAACTGGACGGTCACGAAGCAATCACCGAAAGCAGGGTCGAAGGTCAAGTCCGGTACCAAGATCAAGCTGACCGTCGTCAAATCGTCGAGCCTGAAGGCCGCCGCCCCGTCCGCGGCACCGACGCCGGCAGGCCCGGTGCTCAGCGTCGCTCAGCAGCAAGCGCTCCTCGCCGCAAAGGGCTATCTGAGCAGCGGTATGGGCTTCAGCTACCAAGGCCTGATCGATCAGCTCACGTCGCCGTACGGCAACGGATTCGCTGCGGCCGACGCGACTGCTGCCGTGGACTCGCTTCACGCCGATTGGAACGCCCAGGCCGTGATCGCCGCGAAGGGGTACTTGTCGTCAGGCCAGGGGTTCTCGCACCAGTCGCTCGTCGACCAATTGAGCTCGCCGTACGGCAACAAGTTCACCCCCGAGCAGGCGGAGTATGCGGCCGGCCAGGTCGGCCTGTAGACGAACCTCTCCCTCTTGGTGGGCCGACCTGCCCTGACGCCCTCGGTCTCCGCACCGCGGTCTCACCTCCGATGTCCGCGGTCCCTGCGACGATTCACCTGAACGCACGTTCGACGGATCGGAGGCCGAGATGCGGGGCGAGGCGACCGTGCTGCATGCCGACCTCGACGCCTTCTACGCCTCCGTCGAGCAGCGCGATGCGCCGGAGCTGCGCGGCCGCCCGGTCATCGTCGGCGGTGGCGTCGTGCTCGCTGCTAGCTACGAGGCGAAAGCGCGCGGGGTGCGCACCGCGATGGGCGGCCGGCAGGCGCGCGACCTGTGCCCCGAGGCCGTCGTCGTCCCGCCTCGAATGGATGCGTACTCCGCCGCGAGCAAGGACGTGTTCGCGATCTTCCGCGATACGACCCCCATCGTCGAGGGACTGTCGATCGACGAGGCCTTCCTCGAAGTGGGTGGGCTCCGACGCATCGCCGGCACACCCGAGCAGATCGCGACGCGCCTGCGGGAACGCGTTCGCGCGGAGGTCGGACTCGCCATCTCGGTCGGGATCGCCCGAACGAAGTTCCTCGCGAAAGTCGCAAGCGCCGTGAGCAAACCCGACGGCCTCATCCTGGTGGAACCCGACCGGGAGCAGGAGTTCCTGCTCCCGCTCCCCGTGGAACGTCTCTGGGGCGTCGGCGCCGTCACCGCAGAGAAGCTCCACCGCCTCGGTATCCGCACCGTCGGTCAGCTCGCCGAACTCGAAGAAGCCACCACCGAGAGGCTGCTCGGCAAGGCGGCCGGCGCGCACCTGCACGCCCTGGCCCGGCTGCGCGACCCCCGCCCGGTCAACGCGACGAAGCGCCGCGGATCCATCGGCTCACAGCGCGCACTGGGCAGTCGTCCGCGGACGCCGGGGGAGCTCGACCTCATCCTGACCCAGATCACCGACCGGCTGGCTCGACGGCTGCGGGATGGGGATCGCACCTGTCGCACGATCGTGCTGCGGCTGCGCTTCGGCGACTTCGCCAGAGCCACGCGATCGCGCACGCTCGGCTTCCCATCGGACCGCACCTCGGTGCTGCTGACCGTGGCCCGCGGCCTCCTCGCCGCGGTTCAGCCCGAGATCGGCGAGCGGGGAATCAGCCTCATCGGCATCTCGCTCTCGCACCTTGGCCGATCGGATACCTTCCAGCCCGAACTGCCCATCGACTGGGATGACGGGGCGCGTCTCGACACCGTGCTCGACGCCGTCCGCGACCGCTTCGGGGCGACCTCGGTCGCGCGCGCCGCACAGCTCGGTCGCGATCCCGGCTGGTCCACGCCGCTGCTCCCCGAACACCAATAGGGCGACGCCCCGGTTCGTCGGAGGGCGCGAGGTCCACATCCCAGACACAGCAAAGGGCGCAGCGGATGCTGCGCCCCTTCTCGTCCGGCTGACGTGGTTGCTGCGGTCAGCGGCTGATGTACTCGCCGTCTGTGTCGTGCTCCAGCGTGTAGTACCGGGTGCTGCCAGTCTGTGCTGACAGTGCCCAGGCGCGCTCGAAGCGTCCGCCGGTCGAGTCGTACTCGACGACGATGCGGTCTGCAGCGGTGGGGAGCTGCGCGGTCCACTGACGGGGCGAGCCCAGACCCTCGGCCTGGAGTACCACCTGCGGACCTGCTGCCTGCGGGCGGCTGGTGAGTTCTGCCACCTTCGCGGCGTCCAGCCGAGCCTCGGTGATGGTGCGTTGCGTGAGTTCGACGTTCATTGCGACCTCCAATATAAATAAACGTTTAGTTGTATGGTAGATCATGTCCAGGCAAAAGAAAAGCGGGAGGCGCCATGGCCAGACGGTACGACCGGGATGAGAGCATCCGACTGCTCCTGGAGGCGAGTGCCGAGGAGTTCGCCCGCCATGGCGTCGGGGGCGCGCGCATCGAGCGGATCGCCGACCGCGCCGAGGTCAACAAGGCGTCCATCTACTCCTACATCGGCAACAAGGACGACCTGTTCGAAGCGACCCTGCAATCCAAGCTCGGCGAGCTGGCCAAGACGGTGGCCATCCAGTCCGACGACCTCGCCGCGTACGCCGGCGACCTGTTCGACTTCCTCACCGCGGATCCGTCCGTGGCCTGGCTGTTCGAGCAGGAGGGGCTGCATTACGGCGCGGACGATGTGCCTGCCCTCGCGGAACGGTCCGACTACTTCCAGTCCCGGGTCGCCGCCGTGCGTGCCGCCCTCGACAGCGAAGGGGACGCGGACGGCGACGCGGAGGCCATCTTCTTCTCGATCATCGCCATGTGCTACTGGTTCGTGGCAGCGCCGCAACTGGTCCGGATGGTGTTCGGCGACGTGTCCGACGAGGAGGCCAAGCGCCGCTACCGCAGCCACGTCGTGGCGACGGCGGAGGCCATGGTCACGCGGCGAGGTAGTACCGTCCCGTAAGTAGGCGCCTCGTACATCAAGGGAGAGAACGGGATGAGACCGCTTCGCTACGCCATCAACGTCACCCTCGACGGCTGCTGCCATCACGAGGCGGGACTTCCCCCGGACGAGGAGTCGATGCGCTTCTGGACCGCGGAGATGGAGCGGGCCGATGCCCTCATCTTCGGGCGGGTGACCTACGGGATGATGGAGTCCGCGTGGCGGCGGCCGGCCTCCGGCACCTGGCCTGAGTGGATGGACGAGTCGCAGCTCCCCTTCGCCGAGGCCATCGATGGCGCAAGGAAGCACGTCGTGTCGAGCACGCTGAGCGAGGTCGACTGGAACGCCGAACTGCTGCACGGCGACGTGGGGCAAGCGGTGGAACAGCTCAAGCAGCAGCCCGGCGATGGCCTGTTCGTGGGCGGGGTGACGCTCCCCCTCGCGTTGGCGGATCTGGGGCTGATCGACGAATACGTGCTGGTCGTGCATCCCGTCATCGCCGGACACGGGCCGACGCTGCTTGCGGGTCTGCGCGAGCGCATCCAGCTGGACCTCGTGGATCGCCAGGAGTTCCGGTCAGGGGTGACCGCGCTGCGATTCCGGCCCAGCTAGCGGGAGCGCGGGATGATGGACTCATGCCCGCCCCGCACCGCCCCGGCCTCACGGTCGACTCGGGACTCACCATCCCCGAGTCCGAGCTGTCGTGGCGGTTCTCGCGGTCGTCGGGTCCCGGCGGGCAAGGGGTGAACACGGCCGACTCCCGGGTGGAACTCGTGTGGGATGTGGCGGGCTCCGCCGTTCTCTCCCCCGTCCAGCGCGAGCGGCTCCTCGAGCGTCTGGGCGGTCGCCTCGTCGACGGGAAGCTGACGATCGCCGCATCCGAGCACCGCGCACAGCTGCGCAACAGGGAGGCCGCGCGCGCTCGGCTGGCCGACATCGTGGCCGACGCCCTCCGGCCGCCCGCGGCACCGCGACGACCGACGAGGCCGAGTCGCGGAGCCAGGGAACGGCGTCTGGATGCGAAGAAGCGGCGCACAGACATCAAGCGGCTGCGTCGCCCTCCGCACGACTGAGCGTCTCGGGATTCGGGCGGAGCACCCACGGATCGCGATGGGAGACGTAGCCTCGCATCGTGAAAACGAAGTGGTTGTTCCTCGTCATCGGCATCGTGCTCGTCCTTATCGGACTGCTGTGGACGCTTCAGGGGTTGAACGTGCTCGGCGGTTCCGTCATGAGCGGATCACCGGTGTGGGGCACCATCGGCCCCATCGTGCTCATCGCCGGCGTGGTGCTGATCATCGTCGCGCTGGTCCGCCGGCGCCGGCGCTCAGACACCTGACGACGCCGGTTCCCTCGGCGGAGGGGTGGATGCGGTGGCCGGGGAGGAAACGGACGACCGCTCCTCCCCCGCAGCGCCTCGGTGGGTTGGGTCAGACGCGCCGGCTTCCCGTGAGCATCCTGACGAGGAAGACGATGGCCGCGATGACGAGGAGCACGATCCCGACCCACAGCAGGAAGTTCAGCGACGAGACGAACCCTCCGGTGAGCAGGAGGATGATGGCGATCACAGCGATGATGATGAGCAGGATATTCATCAGTTGACCCTTTCTGGTCGGGGGTTGATGGCTCCACGCAACCACCGGCGAGGATGGGGCGCCTCACCCCTAGGGGTGTAATGTGCGGCCATGTCGGCAGCCCCGGACGTAGCAACGAAGCCGTTCACGATCGCCCTCGTGGACGACTACGACGTCGTGCTGCTGGGCCTCGCGCACATGCTGGATGACTTCCGCGACCGGTTAGTCGTCGCCGAGATCGACGCGAACGCCCCGCTGGATGAGCCGATCGACGTCGTCCTGTACGACGCGTTCGCCCAGCCCGAGTCCGGTCACGCGCAGATCGGCGAGCTCGTGCGGAACCCCCGAGCCCGCCACGTGGTCGTCTACACGTGGAACTTCCATCCAGAACTCATCGAGAGCGCCAGCGCGCAGGGCGTCCACGGCTACCTCTCGAAGACGCTCACGGCCTCAGAGCTGGTCGCTGCCCTCGAGGCCGTGAACTCCGGCCAGATCGTGGTGAGCGACTCCCCCGCGCGAGCCCGCAGCGCCGAGGAACTCGACTGGCCGGGTAAGCAGGAGGGCATCACCGACCGCGAGTCCGAGATCCTGGCCCTCATCACGCAAGGCAAAAGCAACGCGGCCGTCGCCGAACTGACGTATCTCAGCCCGAACACGGTCAAGTCGCACATCCGCAGCGTCTACCGGAAGATCGGCGCGAGCAGCCGCACGCAGGCGGTGCTGTGGGGAGTGGAGCACGGGTTCACGCCGGACCACCGGAGGATTGAGCGGTGGGTTGGTGGGCAAGACGGCGGCGCGCACCACGAAGCGCCCGTCGACGACACATCTGGGTAGCCCTGGGGGAAACTGCGAGCACCGTTCAAGCGCCGTTCGTGTGGGGCCAACACGAGAACTCGCAATTCTGCGATGCGCAGTGATGCCTTCGAGCAATGCCAGGAGGGCACCTGGTCCTAAAAGGAGCGATGAGTCCGTTGCAGCGTCCTTCGATTTGGGTGCGACGGCGTCACCCGCCGCACCGTTCGCGCCACCGGCGTCCGCCTGGCCTGCAGGAGTCGCTAATTCGGCACCTCTTGCGAGCAAGCGCGACTATGAGAGTCCCGGATAGCGGAGCAGATCATCGCGAACGCCAACGTCGATTGCAAGCTCGACGCGCTGCGGCCATCGCAGTCCGCGCACCCGCTTGAGTCCCGTCTTGTTAGACCTGTCAGAATCCGTGTAAGGATGGCGCCGTCGCGGCGGCTTACCAAGTTACTCATGTTCGGTTCTATGGAGGTGCGACTTTGATATGGACTGCGGTCGAGCAGGCTGAAATCCGCCAGGACATCTTCATGTGGCTCGAGCGCCAAGAATCTGAGCGTGGCGGTTACGAATTTCCGCGCGGATTCCTCCGGACGGCTTACACGTACCGCGGTCGAACTGTTCCGCTGATGGACCGACAGAACGGAATTTGGAATCCAACAGGATTCGATTCCACGCTATCGATCACCAGAACTCTGAAGGGACCGTACGGGGATTCACCAGACGGCGCGGTGCAGAAATACTCCTACGAACGCCTCCCTGATCGCCCGCTTAACAGTGGCCGCAACCTCAAGCTGCGGGCGGCGGCGGCGAGTGGCGTGCCGCTCATCTTCTTCCAAGAGATTCGGCCTTCGTTCTATTTGCCGCGTTATCCAGTATTTATTGTGGAGGATGATCCATACGCGGGATACGTGGACGTCGCGTTCGACGAATCGCTCACACTATTCGGCGATCCACTCCGATTCACAACTGAGCAGCGGCGATACGCCGAACGCATGGTACAGGTTCGACTACATCAGAAGAGCTTTCGAAGTCGTGTACTGCATGCATACGGCGCGAGATGCGCCGTGTGCACTCTCGCGCACGACGAGTTGCTCGATGCTGCGCACATAACAGCAGATGGCGCCGAGGACAGCACAACCGCGGTGACGAACGGGTTGTCGCTCTGCAAGTTGCACCACGCCGCGTTTGATCGCCAGGTAATCGGCATCGACGGAAACTACCGCGTGCATGTGCGCGCGGACATTCTCGCAGAGGCTGATGGCCCCATGCTAAAACACGGTCTGCAGGCAATGGATGGTCGAACTTTGCTGGTGCCACGTCGGATCGCTGAACACCCCGACTCTGAACGCCTGCACCGCCGCTATCTCGAATTCACCGACTGGGGCGGTGGACTCTTTCGACGAAGGTCTCCCTGAGCGCGCGCTTCCTCAACTCGTAGTAGTCGTTAGTTCTTCCGCTGGTAGCGCTGGAGTCACGCCTACTGGTGGTCAGTACCCAAGGATTCGCTTTGCGATCTGCTGAAGCCCAACGGTCGGGTTCAGGTCTCCGGTGACTCTCGTCGGTAGATCAACCGCGTAGCGAAGCGACGCGAGTTCGACATGCTGGCGTGCTATCACGTCGGCGCGACGCAAGACAGAAACGTTGCCATCAGTCATGTCGTACCCTCGAACGAAGGCAATCTCGATCGGGCGGGTGAAGGCCGCGTCCTTCGACATCGTCGCGTGATCATAGCCGAAGCCGGTACCCGCGCCGTATTCCCGCACCCTAGCTACAAGCAACGCTTGTACATCCTCACGACCAACCTGCTTCAGCCGCGAACTGATGCGATTCACCAAATCTGGCATCGTCAATGCATTCTCGTGCGCGACAGTGTAGTTCACGCCAATGCTCACGAGGAGAAGTTCGGTCTCAACAGGGCCGCCGGAGAGGCCGTCATTCACCTCAATTTGGTGAATACCTTGGATATCATGTGTTGACGTCGGTCGGGTCGTCGTCTTGACCTCAACGCCCATCGTTCCCAACGAGAGGTCTCGTAGCGACTGCGTCCACCCTCCCCAATTCTCAACAATTTGGGCCACCTCGGCGGACGATGCCCGTGCTGTCAGGGCGTCGAGGACTAGTAGTTCTCCAATGAGCCCAACGAGAGCGCCGTCAGAGAGCCGGAGTCGCTCGATGACAAGATCAATGATTGGCTCCGACCGCCTGAATGCGCCTGCAAGGTCGCCGTCGACGCCGTTGCGGGTCAACTCAGTGCAGATGAAGGCGGCAACCTGCTCGAAATAGCCAATGGCTGGGAGAATCAGCCGATTAGCCGTAAATTCTTGGTCGAGTTGCCCTTCTCGAAACCACCTGCCGAACTCCATCGCATCGCGAAGACCTGACCGCGTCGGCGCCAGTTCCGTCCCAACAAGGAAGATCTCGAGTCGATTCTCGGGCGTACGAGACACGCCGAGTATTCGGGCTTCAGAGCTCCAAAAGATCTTTCGCTCAGCGGCCGCCGTGGGTCGCGCGAGGACGGTGATACCAGCGAGCAGTTCCTCGTAGGTCAGCAAAACAGGTCCTCTCGGCTAAGCTATGGGGTCGCCGCAACTGGAACGGGCGAAACGAACGCAGCGAACTGGTCGGGACCGCCGGCCGGGATGCACACCCCGACCGCCACACTTGGATTGTCGTCATTGGAACGCTGGTTCACGTAAAAGAGGATTTGACCATCGGCGCCGACTGGTCGCCACGGATCCTCGCCCGCGACGGCGCGAGGGATCGGTTCGTCTCGATGGTAATAGTCGAAGTATTCGTCACCGCGGTATCCTGACGCCTCGGCGGCCGGGTCATTTGTGCCCCATGTTCCTCTTATCAACCCATCGTCATTGGCCTTCGCCGTGGATCGGATGGGGAAGGGCAGCGAGTCAAAGGGAGCTGTCGGAACTGGAGCAGTTGATGATCCATATCGGATACCGATCCAAAACCGAGGCAGTTGCGCGGTCTTTGCCGTCAAGTCAGCCATCGACCAAAGCTCGCCGCGGACACCCGTGACGAAAAGCCCGCGCACGTGTCGCGAAGTGGCGGCATGCCAGAGTCGAAAGTATGCCGGAATCCCGTAAGGGCAATCATTTCGGGGTTGCGAAGGTGGAACGCCGTGCTTGGGAAATGGGGGTCTGTATAGTCGATATCCCTTTGCGAGCGGCTGGACAGCTCCGACTCGCGCCTCAACCTGGGACCAGAGTTCGCCGAGTTGAGTGTTCAAACCGGGTAGATACCCGCGGTACTGCAACTGGTCCAGCAGGTCTGCAGCCTCCAATATAGAAAGCGGTGCTGTAAGGATGCGTCCCCGAACGATGCCACCGGAAACGACGTCTGTGGATTCGTTGTCTGTGAACAGTTTCTGGACTAGGGCCGAGTTAGGGTCGGGCTCAATACCCGGATTGATGAAAGGGATGAACGGTTTTCGACCGGGATGCAGCGGCTTCGTTCCGAGGTTCGCGATCTTTCCCGTCGCGAGGAATCCTTGGCCCTGCAGCACGATGGGCTTGGGTGCTTCGTTGGCGTGATTCATTGCCTCAGCGATCACATTGCGTAGAGCCTCGTCGACGTCGTGATAGTCGGCGAAGAAGTCAAGTTGCTGCTGGGGCGCGAAGACTCTGCAGAGTTCGATGTAGGCGCCGCGGTATCCGAACCAGCGCTGCATCTGCATCTGCGTGTCGGCGCGCGGCGTATCGGAAGTCCGGAGGAACAGCGCAGTGGTGAGACCTTCCAAAGTGAGTCCCCGCGCCATGACATTGCCCGAGACGAAGATCGTGAAAGTGTCTCTCGGGGCCGACCAATGTCCGTCTGGGAGTTCCTTGGCCCCGTACTCGGGACGATCGTATGCGTCTGGATCGCTATTTACGACCGCGAGGCGAGTTCCAGGGATCACCTCCGTGATGAGCAGATCAAAAATATCGTCCCAGGCGGGGAGGCTCGGCTTGCTCGCCGTGTTGAACTCGTCGTGAATCGCTCGGGCGGACGACGTGTAGCGATCGAGCCACGCCTTCCAGAGTGGCTCCTCGGCGACTAGCCGGGAACTCAAGGACTCCGGAAGGAAACCACCCGACTCGAGAATCGACCTCGCTTCGGCGCGGGTAGACACCCCGCACCAGAGCAACGCGTCTTCCGCGACGGTAAACTGATCAGCTACCAATGATGACGGATGGATGAGCATCGAATGGGGTCTTGGGAGTTGCGCCGCCGCTTCAGCTCGAGATGCGAACTCTTGCGAGCGCGCCGACGCCGGGCCGAGGCGATTTTGGTCGCGGTGGAGACGGATCGCCCCCGCAACGAAGAAAGCACGCATGGCTTCACCCAGATCGTCCTGCAAGACTCCGGTAACCGGCACGGTAAGTCCGGCGGTGCGGCCTCGCCTGTAGTAGGTCTCGCCGCCCGTGTAGTAGCGGCTGACCCCTTTCGGATCCGAGAAGGTCGACGAGCGAAAGGCGGTATCCCCGCGATCAAACGGAGTGCGTAGCGTTGCAAGGAAGTCACGAGGGGCAAGCGGGTTCTGCTCTTCCTGCAGGAAGTTAGCCTGCGGCGTAGCAGTGTATGCGAGGTACGTTGCGAAGAGATTTTCGGGAGCAGGCCGACCAGGCGGTGCCCACAGGTCGACAATCGCGCGAGGAATCTGCTTTAGATTCCCGTAGATCGGATCCATCGACGCTTCGACATTTGCGTCCAGTACCGAACCGTCGTCTGCCTCGTCATCCACAACGAGCATCTGGACGGGTCGATCAATCTTGGCGACTTCGGGCAGCAGCGCCCGGGCGAGACTCTGGCCGAGGGCCTGAAGGTGCCCCGAGTGCTTCAGGGCCACGATGATAATCGGCTGATTTCTGTCAAGAGCTCGCTCGACACGGACTGGCGTCAGCCGGTACCGGTCGTCGAGCGGCATGCTGATGCGCGGCGGCGTCCGAGGAATCAGGAGTCGCCTCCGTTGCTTCGCTGAGGTGTCGGAACCCGCATCTAGCTGGTCCTCAAGCCGCTCCAAGGTTTGCTGCCAGAGCGAGAGTCTAGTGCCGGCGAGCACCACGACGATGTCGATCCCGCGATCCAGAGACATAGCAATGGTGCCGAGCATCGAGGCGGTCTTTCCGGACTGCACTGAGCCCATTACCAGCCCGCGCCGAACTCGAGTTTCGGGCCAGGCGGGGCTGCCTGCCTCGCCCGCCCCGAAAATGCCTCGGTCGACGATGTATCGACAGTCCATTTCCAGCACGGTATGTGCTGTCTCAGTGAAGTCCCCTAGCGTCCCTACATATCGTGACCACCATGAATCCTCTGGGCTCTCGCTCGGCGTGGGATGCGCGAAGATCGTTTCGACGGGGATCCCAGCAGCTAGCGGATTGTCACTGTCCATCATTTGCGATCATCGCGAATAGGGACTCAACTCCTGAAGAGCCGAATTTCCGGCGAATAGCATCACTCGCAGCCGCGGTGTCGGTCTCCAATAGTTCTGCGACTCGTTTGGCGACCTTGGCAATGAATTCCCACTGCGTCTTTGTCTGCGTCTTATTGGGGCGCGCCCACAGCGACTGTTGCTCCCCCCTTTCGGCGGTTGCCGACTCAGCGTAGATCTCCTCCGCATGCTCCTCAATGCGGTCTTCGGCAGTGCCGGGGTCGCCGAGGTATGCGATCACGATGCCAACGAGACTGCCGATGAGTTGCAGTTCTTGCCACTTTTGTCCCGCGTCACCGTCCCTGAACGTCTTCGCCCAGAGCTCGTCTTCGAAGACCTTGTGAAGCTTTGCCGAGGCAGCAATTGACTTGAAGAGTGATGCAAGGACGGCAGGATCACTGAGTTTCGGATTGTTGAGCGGAGGCGTCGCACCGATCTTGTCGAACGTACCCTTGGCCTTCTTGAGGAGGTCGTCAATATGCCTGGCCGTCGAAGGAAGATCCTTGCCACCTGTGTCTCCCAGTACTGTCGCTAGCACCCACGAGAGAACCTTGGTACGGCGATAGCGAGACTCGCCGAAACCGTAACCTTCGAGCGTCGATCCGAGATGCGAAATATCCGCCCAGACGTTCGCCAGCGAGGGCGCAATGCTCTCAACATCTTCCACCGTGTGAACCGGCGAGTCTCCAGCCGCGACGAGCATGGCTCGCGTCAATTCCACTTCGTGATAAATCGCGTTCCGGATCTCCTCGGCGTTGAGGTGAACCCCCTGCTTGTTATAGAGCTTGAATACCTCATGGATCTGGCCCTGGGTTGCCTTCTTATACTCAATCACCGGAATCTTGTACGCGACGACTTTTCTGAAGACTTCCCCGACGGTGCGCTGCTCGTCCGCCACAGAGATCACATGATTGATGATCTGAGTGAAATACTTGCCTTTCAGTTCAGCGAGGGCTCCGTTAAAGACCGCGTCGTTGCTGCCCAGCTTGAAGGGAAAAAAGAAGTCGTCTTCAATCTTCGACGTGATGGACTGGTGCTCCAACGCCTTCCACATTTTCTTGAAGTGCGGGTAATTTCCCTCAAATGCCTTCACTAGTTCGCCGTGTTGCTCGTGGACGTCATCGGCCTTGCGAACGCGATCCACGGCGAGCGGGTGCTTTCCCACGAACCGAAGGATTGCGGTCAAGCGCTGCTTCCCATCAACGACCTCATACGGGCGGCCCGGCTGGTCCGGCTTGAGCAGGATGACAGAAGGCAAGGGAATGCCCCGCAAGATGGATTCAATCAGCAATTGCCGCGCGCTCGTCGTCCAGACATCTCCGCGCTGATACGACGGAGTTAGGTTCAGGTCACTGTCAGTGAAGTTCTGTATTGGCCAGACTTCCGTAGTCGCAGAAACCGGTTCGAGCGGTTCCTCTTCATCGGGCTCAGGCTCGTCCTCCCACGCCTCTTTCCAGGCATCGGAAGCCGCCTTGACGCTGCCAGTTTCCTCAAGCTGCTCGACAAACACTTGCTGAATCCGCGTCGCTTGGTCGGCCCGATCGAAAAGCCGGCCAAGCCCGGAGACTGTCAGGCTGGGCTGGCCGGTGGAAAATACGGCGGCTGCGTCGGAATTCTCAAATCCAAGTGCTGACGCGAGCGCCTGGATGAAGCTGGCCGGACTGTCCAGAGGGAGGGCGTAACCCAGCCGCAGCCAGTCCTGAACCTCGGCGAGTCGCGCCATCCACGATGAGGAAGCGAAGTCGACGTCATCCGCCACAAATGACCCACCACTGTGCTCGAACTCGTCGGGCGTGTCAGATTGCTGGGACAACGTCGCTAGGCGGTCCGCGATATCCGTCTGCAACTGGACGATCGAGTCGTCGGGAAGTCCATCCTCAGACTCAACGAAGTCGTTTGCCATTTTCTCCCCTTGTCTCACGCTGTCTTACGCAGCTGTTCTGCGTGCCGCTTGTCCAGGCGCGACCGACAGTCCCTCGAGCAAGGGCACTGTGATCGCCCTCACGACACTCGCGTTGACGGCATTTCCCAGCGCTTTGTATGCAGCAAGGTCGCTCGCAGGGAGTCGAACGCTGCCCAGGCTCTGCAGTTCTGCACATTCCCTCGGGGTCATATACCGGCGGACGCCGACGATTTCCTTCCCTAGGATTGGTACCTGAGTTTGCGTCATCGCGATGAGGCTTGGAGCTGTGGTTGTCCGCTTCACTCGGATGCCGGACGCCCTCACTTGGATCACGTATTTGTCGATGCGCCGATCGCCACCCTGGGCATTCCACTCAAACTTTTGGAGACTCTGCGGCATGTTCCACGGTCGCCACTGATTCATCCAGGGTTCGATCCACTTGCGGTTGCTCCAGAAGAACTCACGATTTTGACGAATGAAGTCTCGCTTCCATTTCGGAAATGAGTAATCGCCATCTCGTCGGGCATAGCTTGGAAGACGGTCAAACTGCTCACCGCGCGCGCCGACGTTGAGGTCGAAGCCGAAGCTACCGAGATAAGGCCGCAAGGCGCCGTGGCCCTCCTCATCCCATAGGGCCGCTGGTGTGGCCCCATCGAACGGATACGTAGCGCCGAACTCCATCGACCAAATTGGAAAGGACGGGAGCTTCACGTCGTTCGGTGAGCGCCGGAGGAAGTCGTCCCACATGTCGATAGCTCGCGCGGTCTGCTGGGGGATCGTCCTACTCGGTTTTGCCGAGGGGTCGAGCACCGCTCGGATGTCCGTCGTCGCGTGCGTGGGTTCAGGCCATTCGAAATCGTCGAGACCATCCAAGGACCCTACAAAATAGGCCCGCTCCCGAATCTGGGGTACCCCGAACTCGTGCGGTGAGTACCTTCGCCAGGCGACCGCGTAACCGGCCCCCTTCAGTTCGGCCAGCATCGTTTCAAGGGTCTCGCCGCCCTTATGACGAAGAATGTTAGGGACGTTCTCGAGGATGAACCGTCGAGGCCGCTTCACCTTCAGAATGTCCAGCACCTTAAAAAAGAGTTGACCCTGAAGGGTATGGGCAAATCCAAGTTGCTCGCCAGCCTTTGAGAAAGGCTGACACGGGAAGCCTGCAGTCAGGACGTGATGCTCAGGCACCTGTGCGTCAATCACCGAAACGCTGTCGAGAGCATTTACGTCTGACCACACGGTAGTTCCGGGGAAATTCTCGGAATAGAGCTTGTTGAGCGTAGGTTCCCACTCGGCAGCAAACACGCCGTGGCCCCCGAGTTGCGCGAGTGCGACATGAAACCCACCCAGCCCCGCGAACAAGTCGATGAACCTGAAGGTCCCCGTTTCTTCAACCATGCGCCACTCCTCATATGATGCTTCGGTCAGCGTATCGATAACGGGGGACATCTCGCGGAGCCCGACACGGCCAGCCACCAGATACGGCCCGCCCTTCGGCGCCGAGGCGGCAGTCCGCGGCTCGCACCTATTCGCAAATGGGCCCAGACGCACCCGCGAGGTCTGACTACAAGGGAGACCAGGTCATCAGAGAACGATAGGTGCCCCTGGAGGGACTCGAACCCCCAACCGTTTCCTTAGGACGGAACTGCTCTTCCATTGAGCTACAGAGGCTGGCCCGTCGAGTCTACCGAACCCCACGGCATCCCCTTCGCAAAAAAAGTTTGCTATTCAGTGTTGCTATCTACCGGTACTCATGCTTACTATGTACCGGTAATCAGCAACACTGACTAGCAAGCAGGAAGGAGGGTCCCATGGGCAAGCAAGAGACCGAGATGCTCAAGGGGACGCTTGAGGGCATCGTGCTCGCCATCCTGTCGCGTCGGCCCGCATACGGGTACGAGATCACCGCATGGCTGCGCGACCAGGGGTTCGCCGACATCGCGGAGGGCACGATCTACGCCCTCCTCGTCCGGGTCGAACAGCGCGGGCTGGTGGATGTCGAGAAGGTTCCATCCGAGAAGGGTCCGCCCCGCAAGGTGTACTCCCTCAACGCCCGGGGTCGTGACTACCTCGAAGAGTTCTGGAGGACGTGGAGCTTCCTCGCAGAGCGGATCGAACAGCTCCACGAAGGAGACAACTGATCATGGCAGCGAAGTGGATCGAGACGATCACCGGATCCCTCGAACAGAAGAAGCAGTACCGGCAGTACAAGGCCCGCGTGCAGGCCCTGCCGGAGCCGTACCGCGGCGCCGCGAAGGCGTTCGAACGGTACTTCATGTACAACGGCGGCATCACCGACGGCGACACGCTCGTCACGATGCTCACCGATTTCGCCGACATGTGGGAGCGCGCCGCCATCGACGGCACGCCGATCAGCGAGCTCGTCGGGGGCGACCCCATCGACTTCGCCGAGACCTACACGGAGTCGTACGGCGGCGTGAAGTGGATCGACAAGGAGCGGGCCCGCCTCATCAAGGCGGTCCAGGAGGCAGAACAGGAGGAGAAGAAATGAGCGCAACCGCGATCAGCGTCCGCGGCATCCAGAAATCGTTCAAAGACATCGAAGTGCTCCGCGGGGTCGACTTCGACGTGCAGGCGGGCACCATCTTCGCCCTGCTCGGCTCCAACGGGGCCGGCAAGACGACGCTGGTCCGCATCCTCAGCACCCTCCTCCGCGCCGACGGCGGTACCGCCACCGTGCAGGGGGTGGATGTGGCGGCCAAGCCGGGCGACGTCCGCGGCGCGATCAGCCTCACGGGGCAGTTCGCGGCGGTGGATGAGGTGCTCAGCGGACGCGAGAACCTCATCCTCATCGCCAAGCTCCGACACCTGAAGGACCCGGCCGGCATCGCCGACGACCTCCTCGCCCGCTTCTCGCTCACCGACGCGGGCAAGCGCAAGGCCGCCACCTACTCCGGTGGGATGCGGCGCCGGCTCGACATCGCGATGAGCCTGATCGGCAACCCGCCGATCATCTTCCTCGACGAGCCGACCACCGGACTCGACCCGCAGGCGCGGATCGAAGTCTGGGACACGGTCAAGCGCCTCGCCGGCCAGGGCACCACGGTGCTGCTCACCACGCAGTACCTGGACGAGGCCGAGCAGCTCGCCGACCGGATCGCCATCCTCCACAAGGGGACGATCATCCAGAACGGCACCCTCGACGAGCTCAAGCGGCTGCTCCCCGCCGCGAAGGTCGAATACGTCGAGAAGCAGCCGACGCTCGAGGAGGTCTTCCTCGCCCTGGTCGGCGACACGGGAGACGACAGCGGCGAGAACGCCGACACCGACACCACCACCGACCGCACCGACGGCGCGGCCGCCACAGGAAGGAAAGCACGATGACCGCCACCGTTCTCAGCGACACCGGTGTGCTCACCGGGCGCTCGCTCCGCCACATCCTGCGCAGTCCCGACACCATCATCACCACCGCGGTCACGCCGATCGCGCTGATGCTCCTGTTCGTGTACGTGCTCGGCGGGGCGATCAACACCGGATCCAGCAGCTCGTACGTCAACTACCTGCTGCCAGGGATCCTGCTCATCACGATCGCCTCCGGGGTCGCGTACACGTCGTACCGGCTGTTCCTCGACCTGCAGGGCGGCATCTTCGAGCGGTTCCAGTCCATGCCGATCGCCCGCAGCAGCGTGCTGTGGGGACACGTGCTCACGTCCGTGGTCGCCAACATCGTCTCCATGGCGATCGTCATCGGCGTCGCACTGATCATGGGCTTCCGCACGGGAGCGTCGGTCTGGGCCTGGCTCGGAGTCGCCGGCATCCTCATCCTCTTCACCCTCGCCCTCACCTGGCTCGCGGTCATCGCGGGACTGTCGGCGAAGACAGTGGATGGGGCCAGCGCCTTCAGCTACCCGCTGATCTTCCTGCCCTTCATCAGCTCGGCGTTCGTTCCGACCACGTCGATGCCCGGCCCGGTCGCCTGGTTCGCCGAGAACCAGCCGGTCACGTCCATCGTCAACACCATCCGGGCGCTGTTCGAGCAGCAGCCGGTCGGCAGCGACATCTGGATCGCCCTCGCCTGGCTCGTCGGTATCCTCGTCATCGCGTACGCCTTCGCGATGGTCATCTACCGCCGCAAGATCACCGCGGGTTGACCGGGGTCACCGCTGCCGGCCCCGGCACCGAACGGAAGGTTCCGACAGGACCTTCCGCTTCGGTCGTTAACCGCTCGGCTAGCGTGGAGGACATGAACGCCCCCGTCGACATCGAGGTCGCGACCACGCTGAACCCCACCGAACTGGATGCGATCGAGCGCCTCCTCCCCCAGCTCTCGTCCACCGCCGGCTATGACCGCGACCGGATGCTGGCCATGCTCGACCATCCCGGAACCGATCTCCTCCTCGCCCGCGTCGACAGGCAGATCGTCGGCATGGCGACCCTCGCCACCTTCCCCCTCCCGACTGGCTGGCGCGGCCACGTCGATGACGTCGTGGTCGACGACGCGCAGCGCGGAAAGGGGATCGCGCGGCAGCTGCTCGACGCGATCATCGACCTCGCGCGCGAACGCGACCTGCGAACCCTCGACCTCACGTCCCGCCCCAGTCGCACGGCAGCCATCCGCCTCTACGAATCCGTCGGCTTCGAGCGCCGCGACTCGGTGCTGATGCGGCTCCGGTCGATGGAGTCCGACGGCTAGAGGCTCAGCCTGATCCCGAGGTTCTCCCCGCGGTCTTCGAAGCCGAGCGACCGCGCCAGAGAACGCGAGGCCGCGTTGCTCGCCAGGCTCCTCCAGCGGGCGATGCCCGCCAGCTCAATCGCCTCGTTCACCGCCGCCGCGGCGACCCGGCGGCCGTACCCTCTCCCCCGGGCGCCCGGGAGCGTCAGCACGCCGATATCCGACGGCTCCGCCATCCAGACGCTCAGTCCGGCGGCAGCAACGAGTCGACCGTTCTCCCGGACACCGAACACCGTGGTCGCATCCGCCAGGCCTGACTCCTCGAACTCGCCCTCCCCGACCTCGTCTGCGAACAGCCGGACGTCGTGCTCCGACACCACCGCGATGTCACGGGGGTCGGACGTCACGGGGTCGCTGCGGTACGAGTGGATGGCGGGCCCGAGCACGTGCGGAGAGAACGCGTCGAGGTCCACTCGCCAGCGGCCCGCATCCAACGCGTCCTCGGCGGCGACCCCTCGAAGGATGGGCTCGAGCTTCGCCCGTTCGCTGCCCGGGGCGCGAAGACGCACCACGCCGGGTCGAACAAGGACGTAGACCCCTGGCCACGGGTCACGCGCCCAGGTTGTATGGATGCCCGGATGCCAGATCCGGGCGACCTCCACCTCGAAGACTTCGGCCCAATATCCGTCGACGCGCGCCTCAGCCTCCGCCTTCATGCAGGCGTGCTCACCCGGCGAGTTGCAGCTCGTGGCGGCGCCACGGCTCCGTGAACTCCTCCCAGTTGGGGTCGTTCCAGCGCATGCTGATCAGCGACGCCATGTTCAGGTGCGGCTCCTTCAGCTCGAACGGGAGCTTCCAGCCCAGCTCGCTGAGCAGGCGGTCCGACTTGACGTTGTTGCAGCGGAAGCAGGCGACGACGACGTTGTCCCACGTGTGTGTGCCGCCGCGGGCGCGCGGGATGACGTGGTCGAGGGTGTCGCCGTACTTGCCGCAGTACGCGCACACGTGGCCGTAGCGCTCCAGTGCGGACTTGCGGGTCAGCGGGATGCGGCGGTGCGGCACCTTGATGAACTGGTTCAGGAGAACGACGCTCGGCGCATCCAGAACCAGGGAGCGGCTGTGCAGCTGCGCCCCGCTCCCGGCGATCGTCGACGCTTTGCCGCTCAGCACCAGCATGATCGCGCGTCGCGTCGCGATCACGCCGAGCGGCTCGTAGCTGGCGTTGAGAACCAGAGTCTTCATCTGCGGCCTTTCGGGACAAAAGGGAGGGTGCTCGGGCAAACAAAAAGGGCACTGTCCGTGCGGACAGCGCCCAAGGAGGAGGCGGCATGGTGGCGGCACGCCACATGGTGGCGGTGGCAGGCCTCGACGTGGTGGCGGCAGGCGAGGAAGTCGCCCCAGCGGGAGAGCGTGATGCTCGATCCCGTCGGAAGGCCGCGCTCGTCCCACCCGGTCGCCCTCAGCGGCCCGGCGGAGCGTGTTCCGGCCATCGGATCCTCCGATTCTGCGGCTGCATGACGCAGCGTCAGAACGCCAGGGTAACCCAGAAACGGCGCGCCACCTATTCGGGGCGCGCCGTTCCGGTGCTGTGGTGCGGAGTGTTCACCGGACGGAAACCGTTCAGGTCCGGTCCGGAGGGGATGCCGACTGGGCTCAGATGCCCAAGCGGACGATGTAGTAGTCGCTGGTCCAGATCGGGCGGATCGAGATCGACCGGCCGGTGTCCGGGGCGTCCATGATGTTGCCGTTGCCGGCGTAGAAACCGTCGTGGCCCGGCATGATCACCAGGTCGCCCGGCTGGGCGTCGGCGATCGAGATGCGCTTGCCCATCGCGGCCTGACCCGACACCGAGTGCGGGAGGGAGATCCCGAACTGGGCGTACACGTACATCACGTAGCCGGAGCAGTCGAAGCCCGCGGGGCTTGCGCCGCCGTACACGTACGGGGTGCCGATGTACTGCTGGGCCACCGAGAACACCTGCGAGAGGCTGAAGCTCGGGTACGGCGGGTTGGCGAGGAAGTCGGAGACGGACGGGCCGGTCGACTTGCTCGCGTAGGTGGCCAGCTCGACGGCGGCCTGACGGCGCGCAGCCTCGGCGGCGGCGACCGCAGCGGCGGCGGCCTTCTGCTGGGCCAGCTGCTCCTCGGTGGTCGCGGAGGCGGCGTCACGGTTGACGGTCGACGCGGCGACACCGCCGACCTCGACGGTCTGCGACTGCGCCTTCTTCATCGAGTCGGCGGCGCTGGGGCCGAAGCCCGCGCTCTCGGCGTCGTTCGGGTTGAAAGCGAAAGCAGGGAGGGACATGGTCGCGATGATCCCGGTGGCGACGGTGATGACACCGGCGTTGAGGATCCATCCGCCCTTGCGCTTCTTCTTCGCCTGCGCAGCCGTGGAGCCGGTGGCCGTGCTGACGGCGGTCGAGGCGGCGCGGCCGTTCGTTCGCGCCGGCGACGATGCCGTGCGGGACGACGCTGCGGCCTCACGCTGCACGCGCTGCGCGCGGCGGGAGACAGGGGTCGAAGGGGAAGAAGTGATGTCCGTGCTGCTCTGGTCCGGGTTCGAACGGTCCTGGGAGGGACCGGTCGTGCTCGAGTCTGCCAAAGTGTGACCTCCAACGCTCCGGCAGCACTAGGGAGCTGCCCCCGTCCGCACGAGTGGCTTCGGCTTCACGGATCGAGAGACGGGTATAGGGGGGGTGGAGCGTCTCGATCCAGGGTCCTGATGGGCCGGGTGGTGGCCCGTTCGGACTCGTAAGAGACTACGGGACGAGGCCCCGTTTGTCACATCTTTTTGGCCGCTTTTTAACGAATCGGTAACGGGATTCAGGCGTCGACGAAGATGTGCGCCGCGAGTTCGTTGGGCAGTTCCAGCCCGGTGTCGAACCCGTCGATCTGCACGGCGACGTAGGAGCCGGCGGCAGAGAAAGTGCCGGTCGAGCCAGGAAAAACGCCCGCCTGCTTGAGCTGCAGGAGGAGCTCGGGGTCGACCTGGGCGGGCTCGCCCAGGCGTCGGATCCTGGCAGTCACCCCGGAATCGCTGCTGCGGACGACGTCGACCAGGTTGATCAGGTTCTCGGTCGAAAGCGACGAGTCGACGGCGCCCAGCTCGCCGAGACCGGGGATCGGGTTGCCGTACGGCGACTCGGTCGGGTGGCCCAGCATGGTCAGCAGCTTGCGCTCCACCTGCTCGCTCATCACGTGCTCCCAGCGGCACGCCTCTTCGTGGACGTACTCCCACTCGAGCTCGATGACGTCGCTCAGCAGGCGCTCGGCGAGGCGGTGCTTGCGCATGACGTGGACGGCCTTGCGGCGGCCGTCGTCGGTGAGCTCCAGGTGGCGGTCGCCGGAGACGACGACGAGTCCATCGCGCTCCATCCGGCCGACGGTCTGCGAGACGGTCGGACCGGAGTGGCCGAGACGCTCGGAGATGCGCGCACGCAGGGGGACGATGTTGTCCTCCTCCAGCTCCAGGATGGTGCGAAGGTACATCTCGGTCGTATCGATCAGATCGGTCATGAACCCCTCCACGTGACGGCGCGCGAACGTCGGATATCAGCCTACTTGGTGCGGCTGACAGCCTGGCGCAGGCGCGGGCGGAGCGCCGGTGCGCGCCGTCCTGGACGTGCAACAGCCAATACACTTCAGTTATGCCGGACGTCACGATTCCCTCTGAGCTGCTGCCCGCCGACGGTCGATTCGGATGCGGACCCTCCAAGGTCCGCCCCGAGCAGGTCGCGTACCTGGCCGGCGCCGGTGCGGAGCTGCTGGGCACCTCCCACCGCCAGGCACCGGTCAAGAACCTGGTGGGCCGCGTGCGCGAGGGCCTCGGCGAGCTGTTCCACCTGCCCGAGGGCTACGAGGTCGTCATCGGCAACGGCGGCTCGACCGCGTTCTGGGACGCCGCGGCGTTCGGTCTCATCGAGAAGCGCAGCGAGAACCTCGTCTTCGGCGAGTTCGGCGGCAAGTTCGCCAAGGCGGCGCAGACCCCGTGGCTGGACGCCCCGCGCGTCATCGAGGCGCCGGGCGGATCGCGCAGCGAGGTCGAGGTCGTGGAGGGCGTCGACCTGTACGCCTGGCCGCACAACGAGACGTCCACCGGTGTCATGGCGCCGGTCCGCCGCGTCCACGGCGACGATGGCGCGCTCACGGTGATCGATGCGACCAGCGCCGCCGGCGGTGTCGACCTCGACGTCAGCGAGGCGGACGTCTACTACTTCGCCCCGCAGAAGAACTTCGCGTCGGACGGCGGCCTGTGGCTCGCCCTCTTCTCCCCCGCCGCCCTGGAGCGCGTCGAGCGGATCGCGGCGAGCGACCGTTACATCCCCGACTTCCTCAGCCTCAAGAACGCGGTCGACAACTCGCGCCTCAACCAGACGCTGAACACCCCGGCGATCGCGACGCTGGTGCTGCTCGAGAACCAGCTCGAGTGGATGAACGGCAACGGCGGCCTCGCCTGGGCCGACGCCCGCACCCGCGAGTCGTCGGGCGCGCTGTACTCGTGGGCCGAGTCGGTCGAATACGCGACCCCGTTCGTCGCCGACCCCGACCACCGGTCGCAGGTCGTCGTCACGATCGACTTCGACGAGCGCGTGGATGCGGCAGCGGTCGCGAAGACGCTGCGGGCCAACGGCGTGGTCGACACGGAGCCGTACCGCAAGCTCGGCCGCAACCAGCTCCGCGTCGCGACCTTCACCGCGATCGAGCCGGCGGATGTGCGTGCCCTGATCGGCTGCATCGAATACGTGGTCGAGCGGCTGGGTTGAGAGCGCGATGCGCCTCTGGCTCCGCGACGACGAACGTCGGCCCGATCCGGTCCCCGTGAAGACGGATGACCGGCGGGCCGTCGTCGTCGGGCTAGCCCTGTGGGTGATCGCCCTCGTCGTCGTGCTGGTCGTCGGCGGACCGGTCGTCGCCTCCGGCACCTGGCTCTGGACCATCGTCGTCGGACTCGTCCTCGGCGTCCTCGGACTCGGCTACCTCACCGTCAAGCGCCGCCGCTGAGGCGTCGGGCTCGTCGTCGTCCGACTCGTCCTCGTCCTCATCCGGCTCGTCATCGTCGTCGTCCGAGTCCTCGTCGTCGGCGTCCTCATCGGCGAGCGCCGCCGCCTCTTCGGCCTCGAGGTCGAGGTCGGTGTCGACGTCCGTCTCCTCGTCGAAGTCGACGTCGACGCTGTCGATGTCCACGCCGTCCACATCGTCGTCGTCGTGCAGGTCGTGCACGTCGTGGTCGTCCTCGGCGTCGTCGAAGCCCTCCTCGGACTCGTCGTCGCCCTCGTCCTCGTCGTCATCCGCGTCGTCGTCGTCCTCCGACTCGGCCTCCGCGCCGGCGTTCGCCTCCTGCGCGGCCTGGTACTCGGCGAGACGCTCCGACCACGGCACCCAGTCGGGCGCGAGCAGCGACCCGTCGCCGGGCATGAGCTCGGCTTCGAGCACGGTCGGCTCGTCGTCATCGCTCGCGCGGCCGACGGTGACGGTCCAGTGCCAGTCCGGGTAACCGGACAGGCGGCTGGCGAACAGCAGGGAGACGACACCCGGCGCCTCGACGACGTGCCCGAGGGGCTCGCCGATCGTGTTCTCCGGAGTGATCTCGCGCAGCGCCTGGAGCGCCAGCGGGACAGCGGCGAGCAGCTCGGGATCGGCCACCAGCGGTTCGGCCGGCTCCGCATCCTCGGTCACCTCGACGAGGTCGATCTCCTCGACCTGGACGTCCTCCGGCACCGCCTCACTCTCGACCGCCTCGGCGGCCGGGTCGACCTCGTCGCCGCGCTCAGGCATCCAGGTCGTCCGCGACCTTGCGCAGCACGGCCGCGATCTTCGCGCCGTGCGCCTTGTCGGGGTACTTGCCGCGGCGCAGGTTCGCGCCGATGCCGTCGAGCAGCTTCACGAGGTCTTCGACGATGATCGCCATGTCGTCGGCCGACTTGCGCTTCATCTTCACCAGGCTCGGCGGAGCCTCCAGGACGCGCACGGACAGCGCCTGTGCCCCGCGCTTGCCGTCGGCGATGCCGAACTCCAGACGGGTTCCCGATTTGACGACGGCACCGGCGGGAAGCGCCGAGGCGTGCAGGAAGACTTCCTGGCCGTCATCGGAGCTGATGAAGCCGAAGCCTTTCTCCTCGTCGTAGAACTTGACCTTGCCGGTTGGCATGGGAACCTCACTTCGCATGGGGGATCGTATGACCAACCTCAATTATCCTTGATTTCGTGACCCAACAGACCCCGCCGCCGGCATCGCGGCTCCAGCGCATCCTTGCGTACATCATCGCTGCGCTCGTCATCGTCTCCCTGGTCTGCATCGCGGCCATCCTCATCGGCACCGCAGCGGGTCAGTTCGCCGCCCAGGGATCGGGTCAGGGCCTCTGGCCGACGGTGTTCTTCTTCCCCTTGGTCGCGCTTCCGATCGCGTTCGTGCTGATCGTCGTGCTGATCATCGTCAGCGCCCGGCGCAACCGCGCGCTCAACCGCGCGAACGGTACGCCCGGCTCTGCGCCCACCGGACCCAAGGGCCGGCGCTAGGGGCCGGGGCGACCGGCGGTTCGGCGCCATGACGACCACGCTCGCTCTCGCAGCACGACTGCGGGAGCTGGATGACGCTGAGCTCGTCTCCGCGCTGCACCGGCGCACCTACCGCCGGACGGGGGTGTCCGACTTCTTCGACCTTGCGGACGCCCTCCTCGACGCGGACTCCCTCCAGCGCGCGCTGACCCCGCTCGACCGGACACGCCTCGCGGCGCTCGTCGCGCTGGGCAGCGGCGGCGGCCCGCTGACCGCCGAGGAGCTCGCCGACCGGCTGACCCGCGAGCCGGCGACCGCCGGAACCACGGTCGAGTCGGCCGCGGCCGCCCTCGCCGACCTGAACGGCCTCCTGCTCGTCCATCCCGCCGACGCCGAGGCCGCCCCCGCCTCCGACGCGCCCGTCGGCCGCGTCGTCGTCTACGTCGCCGTGACCGAGCACCTCGCCTCGTGGCCGGCTTCCGGACTCCCGTCGCCGGCCGAGCTGCTCAGCACCCCGCCTCCGCCCGCATTGGCGCCCGTGCCGGACACGGAGAGCCGCTTCACCGACCGCCTCGCCTCCGAGCGCGCCTTCGAGGCCGTGACGGCCGTGTCCGAACTGCTCGCGGAACTCGCGCGCGAGGGCGCCCGCCGACTGCAGAAGGGCGGACTCGCGCTCCCGGCGGTCAAGCGCCTGGCCGAGGCCCTCTCGGTGGAGGCGGACGTCGTCCCGGTGGTCCTCTCCGCCGCCGAGCGCGCCGGGCTCGTCGCCGTCGACGACGGGATGTGGCTGCCGACCGAGGCCGCCGCGGACTGGTCGCACTCCCCCACTCGCGACCGCTGGCGGGCCCTCGCCGCCGCGTGGCTCGACGCCCTCCCCGCCGACCTCCGCACCCTTCTCGCCCTGCGCAGCCGCGCCGCGTGGGGCGACAGCCTGCGCGAGCACGTCGCCTGGCTGTATCCGGCGGCCGTCGAGGAGGCGCAGCGGCGCGTGGATGCGCACACGCGCCTCGCGGAATGGCTCGGCGTCACCGCGCACCAGGCGCCGTCCTCCGCGGGCACCGCGCTGGTCGAGAACGGTCCGGAGGCCGCAACGGAGGCCATGGCCGCCGCGTTCCCGGCCGAGGTCGACCGCGTCTACCTGCAGCACGACCTCACGATCGTCTCCCCCGGGCCGCTGGCGCCGGAGATCGAGGGACGCCTGCGCGGGATCGCCGACCTCGAGTCCCGGGCACTCGCGGCGACCTTCCGCCTCTCCGCCGCGTCGGTCGACCGCGCGCTGACGGCGGGCGAGACGGCGGACGGCATCCGCGAGTTCCTCAGCACGATCTCGCTGACGGGGCTCCCGCAGCCGATCGAGTACCTGATCGCCGATGCCGCCGAGCGGCACGGGCGCGTCCGTGTGCACGAGGCGGAGCGCGAGAACGTGCGGTCGGCAGTCCGTTCGACGGACGCGACGCTGCTCCGCAGCATCCAGATCGACCAGGCGCTCAGCTCTCTGCGGCTCATCCCGACCGGAGACGGCGAACTGGTGAGCCGGTACCCACGGGATGTGGTGTTCTGGGCGCTCAGCGACGCGCGCTACCCCGTGGTGGCGGAGGACGCGGACGGGCGCGAGGTGACGCTCCGTCGCCAGCGGTTCGCGCATCCCCGCGCCGCAGAGGAGGCCGATCGCGACGCAGAACTGGTCGCGCGGCTCCGGCAGGCCGAGGACGACGCCGGCGAGGACACGGGCGAGCGCTGGCTGGCGCGGCAACTGGATGCGGCGGTCAAGGCACGCCAGACGGTCATCGTCGAGGTCGCCATGCCCGGCGGCGACGTCGTCGACTACCTGCTGGAGCCGACCGGGGTCGGCGGCGGCCGGCTCCGCGGACGCGACCGTGCAGCGGACATCGAGCGGACACTCCCGCTCTCCAGCATCCGGGGCGTGCGCCCGGCTCCGTGATCGCGGCGGCGGTGCGGCCGCGTCCGGTTCCCGGCCACCCGGCCGAACCCCAGGGCGCAGGGCGTAGGCTGGTGAGCTATGTCCGATGGCCCCCTGATCGTCCAGAGCGACCGCACCGTCCTGCTGGAGGTCGCGCACCCGGAGGCGGAGGACGCACGCCACGACCTCGCCGTGTTCGCCGAGCTGGAGCGGGCTCCCGAGCACATCCACACCTACCGCATCACCCGGCTAGGACTGTGGAACGCGCGGGCCGCCGGGCACACCGCGGAGGACATGCTCGGGACGCTCGAGCGGTACTCGAAGTTCCCCATCCCGCAGACCGTCTCCGTCGACGTCTCCGAGACCGTCGCCCGCTACGGGCGGCTCGTGATCGAGCGTGACGACGAGGGGACGCTGCTGCTCCGCTCCAGCGACCTGGCCGTACTGACCGAGGTCGCGAGCGCCAAGCGGATCGCTCCGCTGCTGTTGCAGCGCCGCGACGACACGACGTTCGTCGTGGAGGCGTGGGCGCGTGGGCAGCTGAAGCAGGAGCTCGTGAAGCTCGGCTGGCCGGCGGAGGACCTCGCCGGGTACACGCCGGGCACACCGCACGAGATCGGGCTGAAGGAGGACGGCTGGGCGCTGCGCGACTACCAGCGCAAGGCAGTCACCAACTTCTTCGACGGCGGCTCCGGAGTCGTGGTGCTCCCCTGCGGCGCGGGCAAGACGCTCGTCGGCGCTGGCGCGATGGCGACGGCGAAGACCACGACGCTCATCCTGGTCACCAACACCGTGTCGGCCCGGCAGTGGCGCGACGAGCTGCTGCGCCGCACGACGCTGACGGCGGAGGAGATCGGCGAGTACTCGGGGCAGGTCAAGGAGGTCAAGCCGGTCACGATCGCGACCTACCAGATCCTCACCGCCAAGCGGAAAGGCGAGTACGCCCACCTGGCGCTACTCGACGCACTCGACTGGGGCCTCGTGGTCTACGACGAGGTGCACCTGCTTCCCGCGCCCGTCTTCAAGCTGACCGCCGAGCTGCAGGCCCGCCGCCGCCTCGGCCTGACCGCGACGCTGGTGCGCGAGGACGGCCGCGAGGGCGACGTGTTCAGCCTCATCGGCCCGAAGCGCTTCGACGCCCCGTGGAAGGAGATCGAAGCGCAGGGCTTCATCTCGCCGGCCGCCTGCTACGAGGTGCGCGTCGACCTGCCGCCGTCGGACCGGCTCAGCTACGCCGCCGCTCCCGACGACGAGCGGTACCGCCTCGCGGCGACGGCCCCCGCGAAGCTCGACATCGTGCGTCAGCTGGTCGCGCGGCACGAGGGTGAGCGCATCCTGATCATCGGGCAGTACCTCGACCAGATCGACGAGCTCGCCGAGGCGCTCGACGCACCGCAGCTGACCGGCGCGACGCCGGTGGACGAGCGGGAGCGGCTCTACCAGGAGTTCCGCGACGGCCGGACGAAGGTGCTCGTCGTGAGCAAGGTCGCGAACTTCTCGGTGGACCTTCCCGAGGCGACCGTCGCCATCCAGGTCTCCGGCTCGTACGGCAGCCGCCAGGAGGAGGCGCAGCGGCTCGGACGCCTGCTGCGGCCCAAGGAGTCGGGCCTGTCGGCGAACTTCTACACGCTCGTCGCGCGCGACACCGTGGACCAGGACTTCGCGCAGAACCGCCAGCGGTTCCTCGCCGAGCAGGGCTACTCCTACACGATCCTCGACGCGCACGCGCTGCAGGCGGCGTAGCGCGCTGCCCTGCGCCGTCCTCCCCGCACGAGATTTGCGCCAAATCGCGGTTATCGGCGCCGCATAACAGAGATTTGGCGCAAATCTCGGGGCTTCGGGAGCGGGCCGCGGGCGTCAGCACAGGATGCGGGCGAGGGTCGCGCGGGCCTCGGGGTCGGCGGGGCGGTCGCGGAGCGTGATGGCGGCCTTCCAGAGGGTCCAGCCGCGCGCCCGGCGCCACGTGTCGTCGTCGAGGCCGACGGTGTCGACGAAGGCATCGCGGGCCGCGCCCTCGAACATCGTCCAGGCGGGCACGAGGTCGCAAGCGGGGTCTCCGACACCGGACGCGCCGAAGTCGATCACCGCGGACAGCGCGCCCGACGCATCCGTCAGCAGGTTGCCCGGCGCGACGTCGCCGTGGAACCAGACCGGCGGCCGACCCCAGCGGGATGCTGTCGCCTCGGCCCACAGGCCGCGCGCGCGGTCGGCGTCGGCGGGCGGGAGCAGCGTGAACGCGGCGAGCGCCTCCTCGCCGTAGACGTCCGGCGGAGCGCCGCGGAAGAAGTTGTGCGTCCCGGGCTCGGGTGCGCCCGCGGTCGGCGCCTCCCGCAGTGCGACCAGGAAGCGCCCGATCGCCTCCGCGAGCGCAGCATCCCGCGACACATCGCCGAGCAGCACCACCGGGCGACCGGGCAGCCAGCGGTACACCGACCAGGGCAGCGGGTACTCCTCCGTCGGCGTGCCCGCGGCCACCGGCTGCGGGATGGGCAATGGCAACAGCGGGGCCAGCCGCGGCAGCCACTCCTGCTCCTTGGCGACCTGCTCGCGATAGCCTGCGGCGCTCGGCAGCCGGACGCTCAGCTCCTCGCCAAGGCGGAACGTCCGGTTGTCCCAGCCGTCGTGCTCCACCGATCGGATGGGCAGCTCGCGCCACTGCGGAAACTGCGCGTCGACGAGACGACGCACCACACCCGCATCGATCACCGGCCGCAGCTCGGCGGTCACAGCATCCTCAGCCCCGGACATAGCGCAGCAGCAGGGTGTCGTCCCCCGCCAGCGTGTGCGCCAACCGCAGCCCGAGCGGGGCGATCGGTGCTGCGCCCGTCGCGATCCGAGACGACGTCCCGCCCTCCAGCCGCGGGCTGACCGTCAGGCAGAGCTCGTCGACCGCACGCGCCGCGATCAGGTCGGCGAACAGGTGCGGACCTCCCTCGCAGTGGATGCGCGTGAGCCCCCGCTCGTGCAGCACCCGCAGTCCGCGCTCGGCCTGCACGCGCTCCCGACCGCAGACCACGACGTCCGCCACCTCCGACAGCGTCTCGCGCGCCTCCGGCCGCGACAGCTCGGTGGTGAGGATGATCGGCCGCTCGGGGGCGTCCTGGAAGATCGAGCTGCGCGGGTCCAGGTCGAGCCCGGCCGACACGATCGCGAAGACGGGATGCGCGGTCATCCCCGCGCCGCTGCGGACGCGAGCCGACTCCGGGGCGACGCGCATCGCACCGTACCCCTCGGCACGAACAGTGCCGGCACCGACGAGCACGACATCGCAGAGTCGCCGCAGCAACTCGAACACGCGGCTGTCGACGTCGTTGGACAGCCCGCCCGAGAGCCCCTGATGGGTGGCCGCGCCGTCCGCACTGCTGACGAAGTTGACCCGCAGCCACGGATCGCCCGCCCCCTCCAGGTAGAGGGCGGTGATGTCGTCGTCGGTCAGCTCGGTCTGCGACGGCAGCGGCGACAGGCGGTGGATGGCGGGCTCACTCATTCACGTCTCCCATGTTGTGCTTCAGGTAGGCGGGCTGGCGGAGGCCCAGCACAGCCTCGGTCATGCGCACGGCGGCGACGGAGGCGCGCACGTCGTGCATCCGCACGATACGCGCGCCGTTGACGATGCTGATGACCGCGGCCGCGAGCGACCCCTCCAGCCGGTCGGCGCGCGGGGCGTCGAGCGTCTCGCCGATGAAGTCCTTGTTCGACACGGCGGCGAGGGTCGGGTAGCCGAGGTCCGCGATCTCGCTGAGACGGCGGGTCAGCTCCAGCGAGTGCAGCGTGTTCTTGTTGAGGTCGTGGCCGGGGTCGACGATGATCCGCTCCTCCGGGATACCCGCCGCCTGCGCACGCTCGACGCGGTCGAGCAGGAACGCGGACACCTCCGCCACCACATCCCCGTACTGCGGCTTCGGGTATGGGCGCCGCGGCTCGGCGAGACTGTGCGTGATGACGAGGGTGGCCTCGCTGTCGGCGACGACCCGCGGGAGCTCGGGATCGCGCAGTCCCGTTGTGTCGTTGATGACGGTCGCTCCGGCGGCGATGGCCGCCCGGGCGACGGCCGCGTGGAAGGTGTCCACCGAGATGACCACGTCGGACCCGGCACGCAGCGCCGCCACGACCGGGACGACGCGCTCGATCTCCTCCTCCACCGGGACCGGCTCGCCCGGAGCGAAGGGCGCGCCACCGATGTCCACCCAGTCGGCGCCGAGCGCGACGGCCTCGAAGCACGCATCCACCGCCCGGTCGAACGCGTACGTGCGGCCCTGGTCGAAGAACGAGTCGGGGGTGCGGTTCACCACGGCCATGACCGCGACCTGCCGCGAGAAGTCGAACGTGCGCGCGCCGATGCGCCGGACCGGCACGCGCAGCGGCGGCAGGTACGGCTCAGAGCGCGGCAAGGTCGACGTCCCGATCGGCCAGGCGGTCCGCATCCACGTGCTCCCCCAGCCGGATGAGGCGCTGGATGTCGTCCTGCACGTCCCACACGTTCACGTTCATGCCGGCCACCACCCGGTCGTTGCGCAACCAGAACGCGATGAACTCGCGGGCGTCGACATCGCCCCGGAACACCACCCGGGCGCCGGCGGTGAGGGGGCCGTAGCCCGAATACTCCATGCCCAGATCGTATTGGTCGGAGTAGAAGTACGGGATGTCGTCGTACGACGCGCGCTCGCCCAGGATGGCGTGGGCGGCGACCTTCCCGCTCGCGATCGCGTTCGCCCAGTGCTCGCTGCGGAGGTGGCGGCCGATCGCCGGAAGGAAGGGAGTGGCGACGTCGCCGACGGCGTAGACGTCGTCGATGCTGGTCCGCATCCCCTTGTCCGTGAGGACGCCCTCCGCGACCGCCGCGCCGGAGCGCTCGGCCACCAGGCTGTTCGGCGACGCCCCGACACCGGCGACGACCACGTCGGCGGGGATGCGCTCCCCCGACGCGAGCACGACGTGCTGCTCCTCGCCGCCGTCGACGCCCACTACCTTCGCGCCGTTGCGGAACGCGACCCCGTTGTCCCGGTGGAGTCGCTCGAAGACGCCGCCGAGCTCCCGACCGATGGCCCCGCTGAGCGGGACCGCCGAGTGGCCGATCACGGTCACGTCGTTGCCGTACCCGCGGGCCGCCGCCGCGACCTCCATGCCGATCCACCCGGACCCGACGATGACGACACGTCGGCCGCCGACCTCGAGCGCCGCGCGCAGCCAGGCGGAGTCCTCCCGGGTCCGGAGCGGGAACACCGCGCCGTGACCGCTGCCCGGAACACCGAGCGGGCGCGCTCGCGCCCCGGTGGCGAGGACGAGGCTGTCGTAGGTGATCCGGCCGCCGTCCGACACGAACAGCTCGTGCGCGTCCGCTTCGAACGAACCCGCCTCGACATTCGGGATGAACTCGACCGCGTTGTCGGCGTACCACTCGGCGGGATGCACGTCCGCATCCTCGAGCCCGGCCTCGCCCTTCAGGAACTCCTTCGACAGCGGCGGCCGGATGTACGGATGGTGCTCTTCCGCACCGAGCAGCAGGATGCGGCCGCCGAAGCCGCGCTCGCGCAGCTCCGTGGCGACGGTCGCGCCGGCCAGGCCGGCCCCGGCGATGACGACGGTGGGTTCAGACATGCTCTCAGCATCCACTCTTCACACTGCGGGCGCCAGACCTGCGCACCTAGGGCGCACCGACGGCTCACAGGTAAGACCCAGCCGACGCGCAGATACTGTCTCCATGAACGCAGGACCCCGCATTCTCATCGTCGACGACGAGCCGAACATCCGCGACCTCCTCACCACCAGTCTCCGTTTCGCCGGGTTCGCCGTCCGTGCAGTCGGGAACGGCGCGCAGGCGATCTCCGCGGTCCTCGAAGAGGAGCCCGACCTCATCATCCTCGACGTCATGCTGCCGGACATGAACGGTTTCGGCGTCACCAAGCGCCTCCGCGGCGCGGGTTACACCGCGCCCATCCTGTTCCTCACGGCGAAGGACGACACCGAGGACAAGATCACCGGCCTTACGGTCGGCGGCGACGACTACGTCACCAAGCCGTTCAGCCTCGACGAGATCGTCGCCCGCATCAAGGCCATCCTGCGCCGCACGATGCAGGCCGACGAAGACGCGGTCATCCGTGCGGGCGAGCTGACGATGGACCAGGACACGCACGAGGTCTTCGTCGGCGACACCCCCATCGAGCTCAGCCCCACCGAGTTCAAGCTGCTGCGCTACCTCATGCTGAACCCGAACCGCGTGCTCTCGAAGGCGCAGATCCTCGACCACGTCTGGGAGTACGACTTCAACGGCGATGCCGGCATCGTGGAGTCGTACATCTCGTACCTGCGCCGCAAGGTGGATGCGCACTCCAGCGAGCCGCTCATCCAGACCAAGCGCGGGTTCGGCTACATGCTGAAGGCCGCGAAAGCCTGAGGTGCGCACCGGGCGCACACATGCCCGACTCAGCATCCCCTGCATAGACTGACGGCCTGATGCACTCACGTCTGCTCGACCGCTGGAACGCGATCTCCCTGCGCACGAAGATCACGGGCGTGACCGTGCTCATGCTGACGCTCGGGCTGCTCGTGACCGGTATCGGCACGATGTCGATGCTGAAGCCGGTGCTCCTCGACCAGCTGGATGCGCAGCTCTCCGCCGCCTCGGGGGCGTCGTACCTGAACACGTACCTCGGCACGGCGTCGTCGGACGACGACCAGATCGCGACCGACTCGAGCCCGTCGGACTACTTCGCGGCGCTGTACGACTCCAGCGGCAAGCTGGTGAAGAGCAACTGGTCGAACATCCCGTACGCGCACCGGCCGGCGATCCCCTCCACCCTGACCCTCCCCGAGGCGAAGAGCATGAACGGCGGCTTCACGCTGCCGAGCAACGACGGCCGCACGACGTACCGCGCCCTCGCGACAACGCAGACGTTCGCCGGCAGCGGTGAGCTGGCCACCGCGATCGTCGCGACGACCACATCGCAGATCGACACGGTGATGGCGAGCTTCCTCGCGATCTTCCTCGGCTTCGGAGTGATCGTGATCGTGGTCGGGGCCGGGCTCACGCGGATGCTGGTCACGACGACGTTCTCGCCGCTGCGCGAGGTGGAGCAGACGGCCGCCGCCATCGCCGACGGAGACTTCAGCCAGCGCCTCGGCGGGGCGACTCCCAATACGGAGGTCGGACGCCTCAACCGCTCCCTCAACACCATGCTGAACCGCATCGACCGCGCGTTCAGCGACCGCGCGCGCACGATCGATCAGATGCGTCGCTTCGTCGGCGACGCCTCCCACGAGCTCCGCACCCCGCTGGTCTCGGTGCGCGGCTACGCCGAGCTGTACCGGATGGGTGCGCTGCAGACGCCCGAGGACGTCGCGCAGGCCATGGATCGCATCGAGAAGGAGGCGATCCGCATGGGCATCCTCGTAGAGGACCTCCTCGAGCTCGCCCGGCTCGATGAGACCAAACCGCTCGACCTGCGCCGCGTCGACCTCGTCAAGATCGCGCAGGACGCGGCGATGGATGCGATGGCCGGCTCCCCAGGACGCGTCGTCACGGTCCTCACGCCCGAGCCGCTTCCGCCCGCGGACGACGACGCCGCGGAGCCCGGGCTCGACACCGTCCCGATGACCATCCCCGACACCGACGCGCGCGCCGCGAACGCCACGGGCCCGATCGCCTTCGCGGGATCGGCGCTCGCCCGCCTGCGCCGCGGCCGCAACCGCCGCGCGACGACCGGCCCGCTGCCCATCACGACGGCCGAGAAGGTGGTGCTCACGCAGCCCGCCCCATCGGAGCCCGCGATCGTCATGGCGGAGGAGAACAAGCTCCGCCAGGTCGTCACCAACCTGATGGGCAACGCCCTGCGCTACACGCCGGAGGGCAGCCCGATCGAGATCGCGGTGCAGATCGACCATCGCACCGAGCGCGGCATCATCGAGGTCCGCGACCACGGCGAGGGAATCCCGCCGCAGATCCGCGAGAAGATCTTCCAGCGCTTCTGGCGCGCCGACACGTCGCGCGCCCGCGAGACCGGCGGAAGCGGCCTCGGCCTCGCCATCGTCTCCTCCATCGTCGCCGCCCACAACGGCACGGTCGACGTGGTCGACACCGAGGGCGGGGGCGCGACCTTCCGCGTCTCGCTGCCGCTCGCCGGCTCCCCCGCCTCCCCGAGTCCGCTCGCCCCGTAAGCGCTCCCCCGCCGCGTCGCGTTCGCAGCGGAACGCCGCGTCGGAGCGCCGGAAACGGAGGGGATCCGGCCCACTGGCGCGCCGGTCCGCCTCCGTTCGTGGCGAATCGCCGCGGGCCGCGCACGATTCTCCTCCGTTTGCGCGGGGTGCAGTCAGCCGCACGTGAAAGGCCCGGGCACGCGAAGAGGGCGCCTCCCCGATGGGGAGACGCCCTCTGCGTGGTGCGGGGACTTAGAAGTCCATGCCTGCGCCCGGGTCGCCGACCGGAGCCGGGTTCTTCTCGGGCTTGTCGGCGACGACGGCCTCGGTGGTGAGGAACAGGCCCGCGATGGACGCCGCGTTCTGCAGCGCCGAACGGGTGACCTTCACCGGGTCGTTGATGCCGGAGGCCAGCATGTCGACGTACTCGCCGGTCGCGGCGTTGAGGCCGTGGCCGACCGGGAGGTTGCGGACCTTCTCGACGACGACGCCGGCCTCGAGGCCCGCGTTGATCGCGATCTGCTTCAGCGGAGCCTCGATGGCGACCTTGACGATGTTGGCGCCGGTCGCCTCGTCACCGGTGAGCTCCAGCTTCTCGAAGGCGGTCTTGCCGGCCTGGATGAGGGCGACGCCACCACCGGCGACGATGCCCTCCTCGACGGCGGCCTTCGCGTTGCGCACGGCGTCCTCGATACGGTGCTTGCGCTCCTTGAGCTCGACCTCGGTGGCCGCGCCCGCCTTGATGACGGCGACGCCACCGGCGAGCTTGGCGAGGCGCTCCTGCAGCTTCTCGCGGTCGTAGTCCGAGTCGGTCGACTCGATCTCGTTGCGGATCTGCTGCACGCGGCCGGCGATGACCTCCGGGTCGCCCGCACCCTCGACGATCGTGGTCTCGTCCTTGGTGATGACGACCTTGCGGGCCTGGCCGAGCAGGTCGAGGGTGACGTTCTCGAGCTTGAGACCGACCTCCTCGGAGATGACCTGGCCGCCGGTGAGGATCGCGATGTCCTGCAGCATGGCCTTGCGGCGGTCGCCGAAGCCCGGAGCCTTGACGGCGACGGACTTGAAGATGCCGCGGATCTTGTTGACGATCAGGGTCGCCAGGGCCTCGCCGTCGACGTCCTCAGCGATGATGAGGAGCGGCTTGTTGGCCTGGATCACCTTGTCAACGATCGGCAGGAGGTCCTTGATGTTGCTGATCTTCTGGTTGGCGATGAGGATGTACGGGTCCTCGAACACCGCCTCCTGGCGGTCCTGGTCGGTCACGAAGTACTGCGACAGGAAGCCCTTGTCGAAGCGCATGCCCTCGGTGAGCTCGAGCTCGGTGCCGAAGGTGTTCGACTCCTCGACGGTGACGACGCCCTCCTTGCCGACCTTGTCGATCGCCTCGGCGATGATCTCGCCGATGGTGGTGTCGCCGGCGGAGATGGACGCGGTGGCCGCGATCTCCTCCTTGGTCTCGACCTCCTTGGCGGAGGCGACGAGCTCCTCGGTGACCGCCGCGACGGCCTTCTCGATGCCGCGCTTCAGGGTGATCGGGTCAGCGCCGGCCGCGACGTTCCGCAGGCCCTCCTTGACCAGGGCCTGAGCGAGGACGGTCGCGGTGGTGGTTCCGTCACCGGCGACGTCGTCGGTCTTCTTGGCGACCTCCTTGACGAGCTCCGCGCCGATCTTCTCGTACGGGTCGTCGAGCTCGATCTCCTTCGCGATGGAGACGCCGTCGTTGGTGATCGTCGGGGCGCCCCACTTCTTCTCGAGGACGACGTTACGACCGCGCGGGCCCAGGGTCACCTTGACCGTGTCGGCCAGGGTGTTCAGGCCGCGCTCGAGGCCGCGGCGGGCGTCCTCGTTGAAAGCAATGATCTTTGCCATGTGTTTCTCGTCCCTCCCGGACGTGTGCGAAAGATTCCGTCTATTAGCACTCGATCAGATGGAGTGCTAAAGCGATTCTGGCACTCGCCGCGGTGGAGTGCAAGATCACTCCGCGACCGGCGAACACCGGGAGCAACGGCGAAGCGCCGCCCCCGATGGGGACGGCGCTCCGCAGATTCGTTGGTTCGCTGTGCTCAGGCCAGCCGCACCGACTCGGCCTGCGGGCCCTTCTGCCCGGTGCCGACCTCGAAAACGACCTGCTGGCCCTCTTCGAGGACCTTGTATCCGTTCATGTCAATCGCGGAGTAATGAACGAAAACGTCCTGTCCCCCTCCATCGACGGTGATGAAGCCGTAGCCCTTCTCAGCGTTGAACCACTTCACGGTCCCGTTCGCCATGCATTACTCCCATTGCTGTGTCGCTCGCGCGATCCGTCGCCGCACGTTGACTCCCGATCCTAATGCTTTCAATAGGCGGCGACGCCAGAGATTTCGTGAATCGATTCCGAAATGAGGCGAAAGTTAAACACGCGCGAAACAAAGGGATCGGGCGGTCGTGGAGCCGGGATCAGCCCGTGAAGTTCGCGCCGATCACGACGGTGATGTCCGCGCCGGTGTCGTCAAAGGCATTGCTCTGCTGGATGGTCGCGCCCGGCAGCGACTGCACGACCCCGAGGGCGGCGGCCTGGTTGGCGGGATTGCCGTAGTAGACGATGGTCGTCGCCAGGTCGTTGCGGTCGGCGTTCGCGAGCGCGCTGACCGTCCAGCCCGCGGCCTTCAGCTTGTCGCCGACGGTCTGCGCCAGGCCTTCCGTCGACGTGCCGTTCAGCACGTTGACCTGCAGCGCGGGGTTCACGGTCGGGACGATCGTCGGGGTCGGGGTGGGCGTCGGCGTCTGCGAACGGGATGCCGAGGCCGACGGCCCGTGGAACGAGATGTTGCCGTTGATGACGGAGAGACCGAAGATGCCGGCGCCGACCAGCACGATCGTGGCGAGCGCCGCCCATCCCACCGCCATCCATGCGCGGCCCCGCGGGCGCGGCGCCCGGTGCGCGCCGACGCGCTTCAGGTCGTCGGGGATCTCGTCGAACCTGTCGCGGGGGTACTTCTCAGCCATCGGGGGATGCGGTCCTCGGGGTCAGTCGCCGGACGGGAGGGTCCGTGCGTGTCGTGCGGCCAGCCTCGCCTCGCGCAGCCGCAGCAGCCTCTTGACGAGCATGGGGTCGTGGCGGAGAGCGGCCGGGCGGTCGATCAGCGCACCGAGCAACTGATAGTACCGAGCCGCCGAGAGACCGAACTCCTCGCGGATGGCCTGCTCCTTGGCTCCGGCGTGACGCCACCACTGGCGTTCGAACGCGAGGATCGCGGCATCCCGATCGCTCAGCTGGTCCGTGTCCGAGGGCTCGCGGTCGGCGGCAGGCCGTTCGTCGGCTGACCGGGTCACGCGCACCGCCTTCCCTCGTCACGGACGCCGGACGGTGCCGGACATGCCGGTCGCGCCCCGCGCTCGCGCATCATCCTAGGGCGCAGGCCCTGTGTGTTCCCCGTTTCCTCCCGGCACGTCGCGGGACGAAACGGGAACAGCCGTCGCGGCGTCGCCGTTTAGTCTGGTGACGACGAAAGGGAGAGGCATGGCAACGAACGAGACGGCCCAGGACGGATACACGGTCTCCAAGAGCGAGAACGAGTGGCGTGAGGAGCTCAGCCCGGAGCAGTACGCGGTGCTTCGCGAGGCCGGGACGGAGCGCCCGTGGACCGGTGAGCTGCTCGACGAGAGCCGCTCCGGCCTCTACACCTGTGCGGCGTGCGGAGCGGAGCTGTTCAAGTCGGGCACCAAGTTCGACTCGGGATGCGGTTGGCCGAGCTTCTACGAGTCCGTCCGCCCGGAGGCCGTGCAGCTGATCGAGGACACGAGCCTCGGCATGGTCCGCACCGAGGTGCGCTGCGCCTCCTGCGGTTCGCACCTCGGGCACGTCTTCCCCGACGGCTTCGGCACGCCGACCGGCGACCGCTACTGCATGAACTCGCTGTCGCTGAACTTCACGCCGGAGTCCTGATGACGACAGGCGCGACGGCCGCGGGCTCCGCCGGCGACCTCGCCGAGCGCGTCGCCGCGCGCCGGTCGTACTCGCGGGTGACGCCGGACGCGCCGACCCACGAGGAGCTGCTGCCCCTGGTGGCGGCGGCCGGCCGGGTCGCCGACCACAGCGCGCTGCACCCGTGGCGTCTGATCGAGCTCCGCGGCGACGCGCGGCTGCGGCTCGGCCAGGCGTTCGTGCGGGATGCGAAGGCGACCGGATCGGAGGCGGAGAAGCTCGCATCCAAGCCGCTGCGCTCCTCTCTCTTGATCGCGATCGTGTCCGTGCGGACGAAGAGCGAGAAGGTTCCCGGCTGGGAGCAGGATGCGGTGGCGTCGGGAGTGGCCCACATCCTGAGCCTGCTGCTCCACGACGCGGGCTGGGGCGTGATGTGGCGGACCGGCCACCACACCCGGTCGAAGGCGGTGCACAGGATGCACGGACTGAAGAAGAACGAGCGGCTGCTCGGCTGGCTGTACGTGGGTGGCATCCCCGCGGACAGCAAGGAGGGGTACCGCCGGTCGCTCGACCCCGAGCGCTTCCTGACGGCGCTGGACTAGGCGGACTGCCGTCGCCATCGCCAGCGGATGCTGGCGATGGCGACCGCGACGATCGCGAGCAGCGTGCCGCCGATCGTCGAGAACGCGAGGGTGTGGCCTGCGGTCGGCAGGAGCAGGTCGAGCAGGAGGGCGGAGGCCAGCTGGCCCGCAACCGTCGCCAGACCGAGCAGCAGCACCCCGGTGATCCGCACGAGGAACGCGGTCACCCCGATGAAGATGCAGCCGATCGCCCCGCCGATGTAGAGCCAGGGTTCCGTCGGCAGGCGTGCGGGGAGTCCGGCCAGCGCCCAGTGTCCGAGCATGAGCACCAGCAGAACCGACGTGCCGACGGCGAAGTTGATGAACGTGGCCGTCAGCGCGCTCTCGGCGACGACGCGGACCTGGCCGTTGACGGCCTGCTGCCAGCCGGTGCCGAGACCCGCGATGAAGGGGAGCACCATCATCCACACCGGGGCGCTGCCCCCGAACTGCGCCGACACCGCCCAGGTGACCGCGACGAGGGCGAGCAGTGCTCCGACGAGTCGTGCGGCCGTCAGCGGGCGGCGGCCGCCCGGGCCGAGACCGACGCGGTCGAGCACGAGGCCGCTGATGGTCTGACCGGCCACGACCGCGACGGTGAACAGCGCAACGCCGAGCGCGGCGGCCGTCAATCCCTGCGAGAGCACCAGGAACGAGCCGGCGGCGCCGCCTAGCACGTACCACCAGCGCAGACCGCGGCCGCGGAGCGCGTCACGCACGCGCGCCAGGCCTCGTCGGCCGGCCGGCACGATCGCCAGCGCGACCGTGAGGATCACGAGGCCGGAGCCGAACGAGATGGCAGCGGCCGTGAACCCGTCACCGAGCCGGCTCCCCAGCTCGCCGTTGATGCGCGACTGCAGCGCGACCAGCGCACCGCACAGGAGCGCGAGGACGAGAGCGAGCCAGAGCGGGAACGAGCGAGGAGTCACTCCCCCAAGCCTAGGCCCGCCCGCGGAACGGCTCAGGGAGCGGGCGCCTCGCCGTCGGTCGGCTCCGGCTTCGGCAGCCAGTCGATGTTCTCCTCCGGCGCGACCTCCTTCTCCTCGGTGAGGTCGTAGTCGTCGTCGTTCTTCTTGTCGCTCATGCCGCCACCCTACGCTCAGCCGGCGACAGCGCCGGGCGTGTCCGCCAGCGCGCCGAGCGGCGACTCGATCGCGTCGGCGATGTCGCGCAGGAACCCCGCAGCGACTCCCCCGTCGGTGACCCGGTGATCGAACACGAGCGACAGCTGCAGGATGCGGCGCGGCACGATCGCGCCGTCCACGACCCACGGCCGCTCGATCGCCCGGCCGAGGCCGAGGATGGCGACCTCGGGGTGGTTGATGATCGCTGCGCTGCCGTCGACCCCGAGGCTTCCGTAGTTGTTGATCGTGAACGTCGAGCCGGCGAGCTCGGCGGGCGGGAGGGTGCCCTCGCGGGCCGCCCGCGCCAGACGGTCGAGCTCCGCATCCAGCTCGCGCACGGAGAGCCGGTCGGCCCGGCGGACGACCGGGACGAGGAGACCGCGGTCGGTGTCGGCCGCGAACCCCAGGTTGACGCCCTCGAACAGCTGCAGGCCCTGCCCGTCGGCCGTGACGCGTCCGGCGAGCTCGGGATGCCGGGCGAGCGCGGTCAGGGCGAATCGGGCGATGAAGGAGAGGAACGAGGGAGCGTGACCCGTACGGGCGAGGCGACGGCGCCCGTCCCACAGCTCGGTCGCATCCACATCCACCCAGACCGTGGCCTCGGGGATCTCGGCGCGGCTGCGCGTCATGGTCTCGGCGACCGTGCGGCGCAGGCGCGAGAACGCGGCCGTCTCTCGCACGGTGAGCCCGGTGCGCGGGTCGGTCTCCGCGGGAGCGGCGGG
>NZ_KB911088.1:0-1077341 GCF_000383315.1 Cryocola sp. 340MFSha3.1 | reverse complement strand
CGCGGTGGATGCGCCCGCCGGCACCTGCGCGCGCGCCGACAGGGCCGCCTCCACGTCGTGCCGCGTGACGACGCCGTCCGGGCGGCCCGGGCGGAGGGTCGAGAGGTCGATGCCGTGGCTGCGGGCGAGCGCGCGGACGACCGGCGAGACGACGGGCACGACGTGCGGGCGGGGCGGTGTGACGGCGGTTGCACGGGGCGGCTCGAGCGTCGTCGCATGGGAGGCGCGGGGCCGGCGACCGGCGTGCGCCGTCGTGCCGTACCCCACCAGTACCGCGCCCGAACCGCTGGAGGTCGCCGGCGCTTCCGCCGTCTCCTCCTCGACCTCGATCAGCGGGGCGCCGACCAGGATGTTCTCGCCCTCCGCGCCATGAAGAGCGGCGATCCGCCCGGCGTACGGCGACGGCACCTCGACGACGGACTTCGCCGTCTCGACCTCGGCGATCGGCTGGTCGGTGACGACGGTGTCGCCGACCGCGACCAGCCAGCGCACCAGCTCCGCGTCGGTCAAGCCCTCGCCGAGATCCGGGAGGGTGAACACCCGCGCGGTCATGCGTCCTCCCACTGCAGCGCATCCACCGCATCCAGCACACGGTCGATGTCGGGCAGGTAGAACCGCTCCAGCTTGGGCGGGGCGAAGGGGGTGTCGAACCCGGTCACGCGGTGCACCGGCGCGAGCAGGTGGTGGAAGCAGCGCTCCGACACCCGCGCCACGATCTCGGCCGCCATGCTGGCGAAACCGGGCGCCTCCGCCACGACGACCGCGCGGCCGGTGCGGCGGACCGCCGCGCACACCGTCTCGTCGTCGAACGGGACCAGCGACCGCAGGTCGATGACCCCGACGCTGCGGCCGTCCTCCGCCGCGGCCTCGGCAGCGGCGAGCGCGACCGGCACGGACGGGCCGTACGCGATCAGCGTCACGTCGTCGCCCTCGCGGGCGACTCGCGCGCGGCCGATCTCGGGAAGGGGCGCCTCCACATCCACCTCGCCGGTCGACCAGTACAGCTTCTTCGGCTCGAGGAAGATGACCGGGTCGGGATGCGCGATGGCGGCGCGCAGCAGCCCGTACGCGTCCTGCGGGGTCGCGGGCGACACCACGGTCAACCCGGGCGTGTGCACGTAGTACGCCTCCGACGAGTCGGAGTGGTGCTCCACCCCGCCGATGCCGCCGGCGTACGGGATGCGCACCACCATCGGAAGGCGCACGCGGCCCTGCGTCCGGTTGCCCATCTTGGCGACGTGGTCGACGATCTGCTCGAAAGCCGGATACGCAAAGGCGTCGAACTGCATCTCGACGACCGGGCGCATCCCGTTCATGGCCATGCCGACCGCCGTGCCGACGATGCCGGACTCGGCGAGCGGAGTGTCGAAGCAGCGGCTCTCGCCGAAGCGGGCGGTCAGCCCGTCGGTGATGCGGAAGACGCCGCCGAGGGCGCCGACGTCCTCGCCGAACACGACGACGGAGGGGTCGGCGGCGAGCGCGTCGGCGAGGGCCCGGTTGAGTGCCTGCGCCATCGTCATCGTGGCGGGTGCGGTGGATGCTGCCTGCTCCGGTTCCGCGCCGGCCGGGCGTTCGGCGGGAGCGTCGTGCATGAGCGTCATCGTGCGGCCTCCTGGCTGGTCGGCTGGCCCGCGTGGCCCGCGTCGGCGGCGCGGAGCTCTGCGGCGAGCTGCTCGGCCTGCTCGCGCAGCTGCGGGGTCGGGGTGGCGTAGACGTGGGCGAACAGGTCTTCGGGATGCGGTTCGGCGTCGGCCATGATCGCCGCGCGGAGGTCTGCGGCGACCCGCTCGGCGTGCGCGTGCGCCTCGGCGTCGTCGCCCTCGGTGAGGGCATCCTGAGCGGTCAGCCAAGCGCGCAGGCGGAGCAGCGGGTCGCGCGCGAGCCACGGCTCCACCTCGTCGGAGGTGCGGTAGCGGGTGGCGTCGTCGGCGTTCGTGTGCGACTTGACCCGGTAGGTGACCGCCTCGACGAGCGTCGGGCCTCCGCCCTCGCGCGCCTCCTCGACGGCCTCCCCGAGCACCGCGAGCAGAGCGGCGAGGTCGTTGCCGTCGACGAGGCGCCCGCGCATCCCGTAGCCGACGCCCTTGTGCGCCAGACTCGGCGCGGCGGTCTGCCGGCTGAGCGGCACCGAGATCGCGTAGCCGTTGTTCTGCACCAGGAAGACCACGGGCAGGTGGAAGACGGCGGCGAAGTTGAGCGCCTCGTGGAAGTCGCCCTCGCTGGTCGCGCCGTCGCCGCACATCGCGAGCACCACCGTGTCCTCGCCGCGCAGGCGGGCCGCGTGGGCGAAGCCGACCGCGTGGAGCAGTTGGGTCGCCAGCGGCGTCGCCTGCGGTGCGACACGGTGCCGGTTGGGGTCGTAGCCGGAGTGCCAATCGCCGCGGAGGAGCACGAACGCCTCGAACGGGTCGACGCCACGCGCGATCACGGCGACGGTGTCACGGTAGGTCGGGAACAGCCAGTCCTGCTCGCCGAGCACCATCGCCGCGGCGATCTCGCAGGCCTCCTGACCGTGTGACGACGGGTACACCGCGAGGCGGCCCTGACGGACAAGGGCGTCGGCCTGGTCGTTGAGGCGGCGGGCGAGGACGAGGCGGCGGTAACCGTCCCGCAGGGTGTCCTGGCCGGGGACGCGGTGGGGCGCGAGGGCCGCGTGGCCGCTCGGGTCCGCGGACCCGTCCTGGTCGATGAGCCGCAGCGGGGTGTCGCCCGGCAGCAGGTCGTCCGCGCGCAGCGGTGCGTCGGCGTGCATCCGTTCTCCTTTGAAAGACGTCGCTCATCATCAGGATGACTTCGCTGGACCCCGGACGCTACGGGTGCGCCGGAGTCGAGACGAATGGATGCGCTGGGCGCGTTCGAGTGCCAGACTGTCCAGCACCATGGACGACATCGACGTACGCATCCTGGACGCTCTGCGCGCCGACGGCCGCGCCTCCATCACGGCGGTCGCGGAGGCGGCGCACGTGTCGCGCGCCAACGCGTATGCGCGGCTCTCCCGGCTCGTGTCGGACGGCGTCATCACCGGCTTCACCGCGAAGGTCGACCCGCGGCTGTCCGGACGCCGGTCATCGGCGTACGTGACCATGCGCGTGGAGCAGGCGGCCTGGCACGACCTGCGCGACCGGCTGCGGCAGATCCCCGAGGTGGAGCATTTCGCCCTCGTCGGCGGCGACTTCGACGTCATCCTGCTGGTCCGGGCTCGCGACAACGAAGACCTGCGGCGGGTGGTGCTGGAGGAGCTGACGAGCATCCCGTCGGTGCGGGACACCAAGACGTCGCTGGTGTTCGAGGACCACGACCAGCGCTGAGGGCCACTCCTGTGGGTCGCAACACGCCGTTATGCGCGCCGGATAACGGCGTGTTGCGACCCCTCGCCGGCGGGACCCGACGGACGGGTTGCCCAGGGGCGGCGATTCTGCGACGATGCAATTGCTGAACGCTCGTTCGGTAATTCGGGTTCGAGGGAGAGCGCGATGGCGGAGGCCTACCTCGTGGGCGGAGTACGCACGCCCGTCGGTCGCTATGGCGGCGCGCTGGCCGGCGTCCGGCCCGACGACCTCGCCGCGCTCGTCGTCGCCGAGGCGGTGCGCCGAGCGGCCGCTCCCCCGGACGCCCTCGACGAGGTGATCCTGGGCGCCGCGAACCAGGCCGGCGAAGACAACCGCAACGTCGCCCGGATGGCCGTCCTGCTCGCCGGGCTGCCCGACGCGGTGCCGGCCATGACCGTCAACCGGCTGTGCGCATCCGGCTTGACCGCCGTGATCCAAGCCGCGCAGGCGATCCGCGCCGGGGATGCGGACCTGGTGATCGCGGGCGGCGTCGAGTCGATGACGCGTGCGCCCTGGGTGCAGGCGAAGCCGGAACGCCCCTGGGCGAAGCCGGGGCCGCAGTACGACACGTCGATCGGCTGGCGGTTCACCAACCCGCGCCTGCTCGAACGCGACAAGGCGACCTACACGATGCCCGAGACGGCCGAAGAGGTCGCCCGGATCGACGGCATCGCGCGCGAAGAGGCCGACGCCTTCGCCCTGGAGAGCCACCGGCGAGCGGCGGCCGCGGCCGACGGCGGACGATTCGACGCCGAACTGCTGCCGGTCGAGACACCGGGCGGCACGGTCACCGCCGACGAGGGCATCCGCCGCGACACCGGGATGGATGCGCTGGCGCGTCTGAGGCCGGTCGTCGCGGGCGGCAGTGTCGTCACCGCAGGCAACGCGTCGCCGCTGAACGACGGAGCATCGGCGATCGTGGTGGCGAGCGCGGCGGCCGTCGAGCGATACGGACTGCAACCCCGCGCGCGGATCGTCGCTGCGGCGAGCGCCGGGGTCGCCCCGGAGGTCATGGGGCTCGGTCCGGTGCCCGCGACACAGAAGGCCCTCGCCCGGGCCGGGCTCGACGTCTCCGACCTCGGCGCCGTCGAACTCAACGAGGCGTTCGCCAGCCAGGCCATCGCGTGCATCCGCCGTCTCGGGCTCGACCCCGCGGTCGTCAATGCGGACGGCGGCGCCATCGCCCTCGGCCACGCGCTCGGCTCGAGCGGGTCGCGCATCCTCGTCACCCTGCTGGGCCGGATGGAGCGGGAGGGGGCACGACGCGGGCTCGCGACCATGTGCGTGGGCGTCGGCCAGGGCACCTCGCTGATCGTGGAGGCGGCATGACCGGGTACAGCACCCTCGCGGTCGAGGAGCGCGGCGACCGGGTCGTGGTCACGCTCGACCGGCCGGAGCGCCGCAACGCGATCGACCAGCAGATGGTGGACGAGCTGCACCGCGTCTGCGCGACGCTGGAGGTGCAGCCGCGCATCCTCATCCTCACCGGGTCGGGCGGAATCTTCGCCTCCGGTGCCGACATCGCCGAGCTGCGCGAGCGGACCGCCGCCGACGCCGCGAGCGGCATCAACGACACGATCTTCACCCGCATCGCGATGCTCCCGATGCCCGTGATCGCCGCCCTCGACGGGTACGCGCTGGGCGGCGGAGCGGAGCTCGCCTACGCGGCCGACCTGCGGATCGGCACCCCGCGTCTGCGCATCGGCAACCCGGAGACCGGCCTCGGGATCATCGCCGCCGCCGGCGCGCTGTGGAGGCTGCCGGAGCTCGTCGGCCTGCCGCTCGCGACCGAGCTGGTGCTGACGGGGCGCATCCTGACGGGCGAGGAGGCGCTGGCCGCAGGACTCGTCGGCGACCTGTTCGAGCCGGGTGAGCTGCTTGCAGGGGCCCACGCCCTGGCCGACCGCATCGCCGCGAACGACCCGCAGGCGACCCGGCTCACCAAACGCGTGCTGCGCGAGCCCGCCGAGCGGCATCCCGCCGCCGAGCGTGAGGCGCAGGCGGTGCTCTTCGAGTCGCCGGAGAAGCGGCGGAGGATGACCGAGTTCCTGGAGCGGAGGAGCAGGAGATGAGCACGACGGGGCTGCCCGAGCGGGTCGCCGTGATCGGCGGTGGACGGATGGGCGCGGGCATCGCGCACGCGTTCCTCATGGCGGGTGCGGAGGTGGCCGTGGTCGAGCAGAACGCGACCGCCGCGTCGGAGGCGCGGGACCGCATCCTCACCGCCGTCGAGGGCAGCGTCCGCCGCGGCTCCCCCGCCCCCGACCCCGCGCGCCTGCTCGTCACCGTGACCTGGGAGGCGCTGAACGGCGCGGGCCTCGCGATCGAAGCGGTGCCCGAGCTGCTCGACCTGAAGCGCGAGTCGCTCGCCCGCGCCGAGGAGCTGCTGCCGGTGGATGCGGTGCTCGCGACGAACACATCGTCTCTGTCGATCGACACCCTGGCGGAGGGGCTGACCCGGCCGGGCGCGTTCTTGGGGCTGCATTTCTTCAACCCGGTCCCCGCATCCACTCTCGTGGAGGTCGTGCTGGGTACCGCCACCGCCGCCACCGCCGGAGAGGCCGCCGAACGGTGGGTGCGCGCGCTCGGCAAGACGGCGATCACCGTGCGCGACTCCCCCGGCTTCGCCTCCTCCCGCCTCGGGGTGCTGCTCGGGCTGGAGGCGATCCGGATGGTCGAGGAGGGCGTCGCCACCCCCGACGACATCGACACCGCCATGGAACTCGGCTACAAGCATCCCGTCGGTCCGCTGCGGCTCACCGACATGGTTGGGCTGGATGTCCGGCTCGACATCGCCGAATACCTCGCCCGCGAGCTGGGGCCGCGTTTCGAGCCGCCGGAGCTGCTCCGGCGCATGGTCGCCGAGGGGATGCTGGGCCGGAAGACCGGCCAAGGGTTCTTCGCCTGGGGTGAGGACGGGTCGCCGATCGCTACCGCTGGGGAGCGTCCACGATGAGGTTCGTGATGCGCGCCGTGCAGAGCCGGTTGCCGTCCTCGTCGGTGATGACGATCTCGTGCGACGCGATGGTGCGGCCCAGCCGGATCGCGGTCGCGACCCCGGTCACGAGGCCCGACCGCGCCGCCCGGTGGTGGGTCGCGTTGATGTCGACGCCGACCGCGCTGCGTCCAGGACCGGCGTGGATGACCGCCGCCCACGACCCGAGGGCCTCCGCGAACGCGACCGACGCGCCGCCGTGCAGCAGCCCGAACGACTGGCGGTTGCCCTCGACCGGCATCGTCGCCACGACGCGCTCCGCGGACTGCTCCAGGATGCGCACCCCCATCTTCACGTCGAGCTCACCCAGTTCGATCGTCCAGTCGCCGTCGGCCATGCCGCCAGCATACGCATCCACTCGAGGAGGCCTTCGATGATCCTGCCCAGCTACATCCGCGATGAATGGTGGACGCCCGAATCCGCGGTCGGTGCTGCCGGCGGCGGCACGGAGGACGGTACCGAGGGCGGCGCCGCCGAGGTGCTCGACGCCTCCACCGGCGCCGTCATCGCGCGGGTCAGCACCGCCGGCCTCGACCTCGCGGGCGCGCTCGACCACGCCCGGACCGTCGGACAGCGCTCCCTCGGCGGGTTGACGTTCCACCAGCGCGCCCTGCTGCTCAAGCAGCTCGCGCAGGCGCTCACCGAGCGCAAGGACGAGCTGTACGAGCTGTCCGCCCAGGCCGGCGCGACCCGGGCCGACGCCTGGATCGACGTCGACGGCGGCATCGGCGCGATGTTCACGTACGGCTCGAAGGGACGGCGCGAGCTGCCCAACGCGCAGGTCGTGCTCGACGGCCCCGCCGAGCAGCTGTCGAAGGACGGCAGCTTCCTCGGCCGCCACGTCTACACCCGGCTGCCGGGCGTCGCCGTGCAGATCAACGCGTTCAACTTCCCGGTCTGGGGGATGCTCGAGAAGCTCGCTCCCTCCTTCCTCGCCGGGATGCCGACGCTCGTCAAGCCGGCCACCCCGACCGCGTTCGTGGCCGAGGCCGCCGTGCGGATCATGGTCGAGTCCGGGCTCCTGCCCGCGGGCTCCCTGCAGCTGGTGAGCGGATCGGTCCCCAACCTGTTCGACCACCTGCGGCTCGGTGACCTGGTCGCGTTCACGGGGTCCGCATCCACAGCCGAACGTTTGAAGGCGCACGACTCGGTGCAGACCGGCGGGGTGCGGTTCACCAGCGAGACCGACTCGATCAACGCGTCGGTGCTCGGGCCGGATGCCGTCACCGGGACGCCGGAGTTCGACGCGTACGTGAAGGGACTGGTCGTCGAGATGACGGCCAAGTCCGGGCAGAAGTGCACGGCCATCCGCCGGGCGATCGTCCCGGCGCCGCTCGCGGACTCCGTGATCGCGGCGGTGCGCGACCGGATCGCTGCGCGCGTCGTGATCGGCGATCCGCGCGCCGAGGGCGTGACGATGGGGCCGCTCGCCTCGCGCACGCAGCGCGAGGAGGTGCTGCGCCAGGTGGGGCGGCTCGTCGCGGCGGGCGGAGAGCTGGTGCTCGGCGGACTCGACCAGCCGACCGTTGTGCGGGCCGACGGCACGACCGGCGCGGCCCCGGAGGGCGCCTTCGTCGCCCCGGTGCTGCTGCGGTTCGCCGACGCGTGGACGCCCGAGGCGCACACCGTCGAGGCATTCGGGCCGGTCGCGAGCGTCCTCTCGTACGACACGGCGGAAGAGGCAGTCGCGCTGGTCGCGCGCGGCGGCGGGTCGCTCGTGACCAGCGTGGCGACGCACGACCCGGAGTTCGCGCGCATGTTCGTGCTGGGCTCTGCGGCCTACAACGGGCGCATCCTGGTGCTCGACCGCGACGACGCCCGCACCTCCACCGGCCACGGCTCGCCCATGCCGCACCTGGTGCACGGTGGGCCGGGGCGAGCCGGAGGCGGTGAGGAGCTGGGCGGGATCCGCGCGGTGCTGCACCACATGCAGCGGACGGCGCTGCAGGGGTCTCCCGATCTGCTCACCGCGATCACCGGGGTGTGGCATCCCGGTGCCGCTGCGTCGGCCGAGCCGCCGCATCCCTTCCGCAAGTCGCTGGCGACACTGCGGATCGGCGACCAGGTGCAGTCCGGCTCGCGGCGGATCACGCTCGACGACATCGAGACGTTCGCGACGTTCACGGGCGACACGTTCTACGCGCACATGGATGAGGAGGCCGCGGCCGCGAACCCGTTCTTCCCCGGGCGGGTGGCGCACGGGTACCTGCTGGTGTCGTGGGCGGCCGGACTGTTCGTCGACCCGGCGCCGGGGCCGGTGCTCGCCAACTACGGGCTGGAGGACCTGCGGTTCCTGACGCCCGTCGTGCCCGGCGACAGCATCCGCGTCGCCCTGACGGCGAAGCAGATCACGCCGCGGGAGACCGACGACTACGGCGAGGTGCGCTGGGACGCCCGCATCCTGAACCAGCACGACGAGCTCGTGGCCACCTACGACGTCCTGACTCTCGTAGCCAAATAGCCCCACCGTCGAGTCCGCAAACTTTGCACGCCGCGCGCCCCAAAAAGGTACAAAGTTTGCGGACTCGACGGGGGGCGGAATCGCGGGCGTCAGCGGAGGGCGAGGGCGAGGATGGTGTCGGCGAGGTCGTCGGGGGTCAGGGGGCCCGCCGGGGTGTACCACTCGGTGAGGGAGTTGATCATGCCGAAGAGGAGACGCGCGACGACCGCGGGATCCGCGTCGGTGCGCAAGGAGCCCTCGGCCCGCGCCTCGGCCACCAGTTCGGCGACCGCGTGGTCGAACGCGCGGCGACGGGCGAGCGCCGCCCGCTCCACGTCGGTGTTGCCGCGGACGCGCAGCAGCAGCGTCACGTACGGCAGCCGGTCGGCGAGCACCCGCACAGCGCCCCGCAGCACGTAGGCGAGCCGGTCGGCTGCCGGCCCGGTCGTCGCCTCGGGCGCCCGCAGCACGCCCTCCAGCCCGTCGAGGGCTTCGTCGAGCGCGAGGGCGAGCAGCTCGTCCTTGGATGAGACGTGATGGTAGATCGCCGACTTCGACAGTCCGAGGCGGTCGGCGAGCATCCCGATGGACGTCGCGTCGTAGCCGTGCTCGTTGAACGCGGCGACCGCGACCTCGAGGATGCCCCGCTGGTCGTAGCCGGGCCGCCCTCGGCGCAGGGCGTCGGAGCGGAGCGTCTCGGTCACGCGCCCAGTCTGGCACGCGCGCCCGTCCCGTGGATATACTGAACGAACGATCAGTAAGTAGTGATCTGCGAGGAGAGGGTCGACGATGACCACCACCACAGAGGCGCCGACCGACACCGACGGCCGGGCACGCTTCGACGAGCTGATCGCCTCCGACTCCCGCGTGGAGCCGCGCGACTGGATGCCCGACGACTACCGCCGCACGCTCATCCGGCAGATGTCGCAGCACGCCCACTCCGAGATCATCGGGATGCAGCCGGAGGCCAACTGGATCACGCGCGCTCCGAGCCTGAAGCGCAAAGCGATCCTCATGGCCAAGGTGCAGGACGAAGCGGGCCACGGGCTCTACCTCTACTCGGCGACCGAGACCCTCGGCATCACGCGCGACGAACTCACCGAGCAGCTGCTCTCCGGCCGCGCCAAGTACTCCTCGATCTTCAACTACCCGACGCTCAGCTGGGCCGACATCGGTGCGATCGGCTGGCTGGTCGACGGCGCCGCGATCTGCAACCAGGTGCCGCTCTGCCGCTGCTCCTACGCGCCGTACGGCCGAGCGATGGTCCGCATCTGCAAAGAGGAGTCCTTCCACCAGCGGCAGGGCTTCGAGATCCTGCTGACGCTCATGCGCGGCACCCCCGAACAGCAGCGGATGGCTCAGGATGCGGTGAACCGCTGGTACTGGCCGTCGCTGATGATGTTCGGGCCGCCCGACGGCGATTCCCCCAACTCGGCCCGCTCGATGGCGTGGAAGATCAAGCGCTTCTCGAATGACGACCTGCGTCAGCGCTTCGTCGCGATGCTCGTCCCGCAGGCGGAGGCGCTCGGCGTCACGCTGCCCGACCCGGAGCTGCGCTGGAACGAGGAGCGCCAGGCGTATGACCTCGGCCCCATCGACTGGAGCGAGCTCCAAGAGGTCATCGCGGGCCGCGGCGTCTGCAACGCGCAGCGCCTGCAGCGTCGGCGCGAGGCGCACGAGGACGGCCGCTGGGTGCGGGAGGCGGCGGCCGCGTACGCCGAGAAGCAGCGTTCGGCCCGCGAGACCGCGGAGGCCGTCGCGTGACCGCCGAGGCGTGGCCGCTGTGGGAGGTGTTCGTCCGGGCCTCGCGCGGCCTCAGCCACGTGCACGTCGGCTCACTGCACGCCCCCGACGAGGAGCTCGCGGTGCGGAACGCCCGCGACCTGTACACCCGGCGGGGTGAAGGCGTCTCGATCTGGGTGGTGCGCTCCGACCTGATCACCGCGAGCGACCCGGATGCGAAGGACGCCTTCTTCACCGCGCCGGAGGGCAAGAACTTCCGCCACGCCACCTACTACACCGCCGCCGAGGGGGTGAAGCACCTGTGACCGACACCGACCACGGCCTCGCCGACACCGACCACGGCCACGTCGAGCTCAGCGCCGTCGTCCTCTCCGAGGAGTTCGTCTCCACCGACGCCCCGGCCTCGCCCGAGGTCGCCGAGTACGCGATGTGGCTGGGCGACGACGCGCTCATCCTGGCGCAGCGCCTGGGCGGCTGGATCACCCGCGCGCCGGAGCTGGAAGAGGATGTCGCCCTCGCGAACATCGCTCTCGACCTGCTCGGCCACGCCCGCTCCTTGCTGCGCTACGCCGGCTCGGCGACGGGACGAACCGAGGACGACCTGGCCTACTGGCGCGACGAGACCGGGTTCCGCTCCGCGCACCTGTTCGAGCAGCCGAACGGCGACTTCGCGCACACGATCGTCCGCCAGTTCGCCGCCGCGCACTATCTGCACCCGCTGTACGAGCGGCTGCGCGCATCCACCGATCCGGTGCTCGCCGGCGTCGCCGCCAAGGCGGTGAAGGAGGTCGACTACCACCGCGACCACGCGGACCAGTGGATGCTGCGCCTCGCGCTGGGGACGGACGAGTCGCGCCGCCGCACCCTGCGCGCGATGGAGGACGTCTGGCCGTACGTCGACGAGCTGTTCTCGGACGACGCGGCCGGAGACGACGACCTGTTCGCCGCGCTCGACGGCGTCGCCGTGCGGCCGTCGTCGCTGCGGGAGCCGTTCGAGGCGGAGGTCGCCCCGGTCCTCGCGGAGGCGCAGCTGGAGCCGCCGACCGCCTTCCATGCGGCCGGCGGTGGCCGCCTGGGCCGCCACTCCGAGTATCTCGCGCCGCTGCTCGCCGAACTGCAAGTGCTCGCCCGCCAGCATCCGGGGGCGTCGTGGTGACGCATCACGCGGACGCCGCGCGGGCGTGGTCGGCGGTCGCAGCCGTGGTGGACCCCGAGGTGCCGGTGCTCAGCATCGACGACCTGGGCGTGCTGCGCGAGGTGACCGTCTCGGACACCGGCGTGGAGGTCGTCATCACGCCGACGTACTCGGGATGTCCGGCGATGGATGCGATCCGCGAGGATGTCGTGCGCGCCCTGGCCGCGGAGGGGTTCGGCGACGTGCGGGTCCGGCTCGTGCTGTCGCCCGCGTGGACCACCGACTGGATCAGCGCGAAAGGCCGCAGCGCGCTCAAGGAGTACGGCATCGCTCCCCCGTCGGCCGCGGGCCCGGTCCGTCTGAGCATGTCGGTCAAGTGCCCGCACTGCGACTCGCTCGATACGCGCGAGGTGGCGCACTTCGGGTCGACCTCCTGCAAGGCACTGTTCGTCTGCCGGTCGTGCGGCGAGCCGTTCGACCACTTCAAGGCCCTGTGAGGGCGGCCTGATGGCGCGGGCACGGTTCCACACGCTCGCGGTCGCCGAGGTGCGGCCGCTGACGGCGGCGAGCGTCGAGGTCACCTTCGCGGTGCCCGAGGAGCTCCGGGGCGAGTACGACTACCTGCCCGGGCAGCACGTCGCACTCCGCGCCCACGTCGACGGCCGGGAGCTGCGGCGCAGCTACTCGCTCTGCCGGCCGCCGCTGCCGCCGACCGCCGAACACGCCGGCCGCATCAGCGTGGCGATCAAGCGTGACCTGGGCGGCGCGTTCTCGACCTGGGCCACGAGCGAACTGCGACCGGGCGACCGGATCGACGTCATGAGCCCGCAGGGCACGTTCACCGTCGACCCGTCCCGCGTCGACGGCCGGCACGTCGTCGGCATCGCGGCGGGATCCGGCATCACCCCGTTGATGGCGCTCGCGAGCAGCATCCTCGCGGGCTCCCCCACCGCGCAGTTCACGCTCGTGTACACGAACCGCACGGCCATCGACGTCATGTTCCTGGAGGAGCTCGCCGATCTGAAGGACCGCTACCCGTCGCGGCTCGCGTTGCACCACGTCCTCTCCCGCGAGCAGCGGTCGGCTCCCCTTCTCTCGGGCCGCATCGACGAGGACCGGCTGCGCAGGATGCTCGACACGCTCATCCCGCCGGCGACCGTCGACGAGTGGTTCCTCTGCGGACCGTTCGAGCTCGTCCAGTTGTGCCGCGATGTGCTCGAGACGTACGGGGTGGAGCGGGAGCGCATCCACTTCGAGCTGTTCACGACCGGCGACCCGGTCGAGCCGCGCGGCGACGCCGGCCGTCCGGTGGTCGTGCACGACGGCGAGCGCACGGCCGAGATCGAGTTCACGCTCGACGGGCTCAGCTCGACGGTCACGACACCGGTGGATGCGAACGAGTCGGTGCTGAACGCCGCCCTGCGGGTGCGCCCCGACGTGCCCTTCGCGTGCACCGGCGGTGTCTGCGGGACCTGCCGTGCGCGCCTGGTCAGCGGCGACGTCCGGATGACGGAGAACTACGCGCTGGAGCCCGAGGAGCTCGAGCGCGGCTACGTGCTGACCTGCCAGTCCCATCCCCTCACCGACCGCGTCGTTGTCGACTACGACGTCTGAACAGCGGAGGCCCCGTGATCGACCTGGACATCACCGACGGGATCGCCCGCATCACGCTGGACGCGCCCGAGCGGCTCAACGCGCTCGGCCCGGACGACCTCCGGGCGCTGAATGCGGCCTACGCCGACGCGGAAGCCGCCGGCGTGCGCGCCCTGGTGCTGCGCGGGGAAGGCCGCGCGTTCTGCGCCGGACGCGACATCGCGGGCGTCGACCCCGCGACTGACGACGTGAGCGGCTATCTGGACGGACTGGTGACGCCGCTGCTTCGGCGCATCGCGGACTTCCCCGCGCCGACCTTCGCCGCCGCCCAGGGCGCCTGCCTGGGTGTCGGCCTCGGACTCCTGATCGCCACGGATGTCGTCTACGTCGCAGACGACGCGAAGGTCGGCTCCCCGTTCGCCGCCCTGGGGGCCGCCCTCGACTCCGGCGGCCACTGGCTGCTGGTGTCGCGGCTCGGTCCGCATCGCGCGCTCGACCTCATCTACTCCGGACGGCTGATCTCGGGCGCCGAAGCCGTCGCGGGCGGCCTGTTCTCACGGGCGCTTCCCGCCGACGCCCTGCGCGAGGAGGTGGATGCGGCGGCCGCGGCGGCCGCATCCGGCGCCACCCAGGCCTTCCTCGCGAGCAAGCGGATCGTTTCGGGTCTGCGCGACGGCTCTCTGGACCTCTGGGGTTCTGTCGCTGCCGAGAACGCCGCTCAGGCGGCCCTGCGCGACACCGACGACTACCGCGAGGGCTTCCGCGCCTTCCAGGAGAAGCGGAAGCCGGGCTTCACCGGCCACTGAGGCGCTCCCGGTTTCGGCGCGCGCGGTCGCTGCCGACCGGCCGTCAGACGCGGTCGTGCAGCGTGATGTGGTAGCCGTCGAGGTCGGCGAACGTGAACGTGCGGCCGAACGGGCCGTCGATGGGCGCGGCGACGATCGTGCGGCCGTCGGCGACGAGCGCGTCGTGGATGTCCTCGACGTCGGTCGCGTGGAGCCAGATCGCTGCGCCGATCCCGGGCTGCGCTGCTGCGTCGAGGTCGGTGCCGGGCACCAGGTCGCGGAGCGCGAACGCGATCGGCTTCGTGTCGAAGACCACGGCGTGCGGGGGGCCTGCCGGCGAGCGGACGAGCCCGAGGTAGCGCTCGTAGAAGGCCTGGGATGCGTCGAGGTCACGCACCTGCAGGGAGAGGAAGTCGGGTCCGGTGGCGGGCATGGGTGCTCCTTCTTTTCGTGTCAGTTATCTGACACGGCTCAATCTATGTCAGAATACTGACATGAGTCAAGACGGAGTCGGCGTGGACCTCGAGACGTCGCTGGGCTACCTGCTCAAAGAGGCGTCGAGCACGCTGCGCGCGGCCATGGAGGATGTCCTCCGCCCCCTCGGAATGACCATCACGCACTACTCGTGTCTGGAGCTGCTGTCGCAGCGGCCCGGCCTCTCGAACTCCGAACTCGCCCGCGGAACCTTCGTCACCCGCCAATCGATGAACGTGCTCCTTCAGGCCCTGGAGCGGGAGGGGGACGTGACGCGCCCGTCGGAGGCACCCGTCGGGAAGGTCCTGCCCACCCGGCTCACCGCGCGCGGCCGTCGACGCCTCGAGCAGGCGAGCGCGGCCGTGCGATCCGTGGAGGTCCGGATGCTCTCAGGACTCACGGAGACGGAGCAGGCGGCCGCCCGCCGCATCCTGCGGAGCATGATCGCGTCGCTCCGCGGCGAGCCCAGCCGCGACGGCCGCGGCGACGCCAGCGGCGTCAGCTGACGCGGGTCGCCAGCAGCCGCTGCACCGCCGACAGCGGGATCGGGATCCACGCCGGCCGGTGCCGCGCCTCGTACGCGATCTCGTACACCGCTTTGTCGAGCTCGAACGCGTCGAGGAGCAGGCGGAAGTCCTCGACCTCGGAGCCGGCGACCGACGCGTACCCGTCGAGGTACGCCTGGCGGCCGTTCGCGGCCCAGGCCGCCGCATCCACCGGCGTCTCCCTCCGCGCGAGCGAGCCGGCGACGTAGTCGAACGAGCGCAGCATCCCGGCGACATCCCGCATGGTCGCATCGGGCAGGGCGCGCTCGGCGAGCGGGCGCAGCGGCTCCCCCTCGAAGTCGATGAACTGCCAGCCGCGGTCGGGCGCGTACAGCACCTGGCCCAGGTGGAGGTCGCCGTGGATGCGCTGCAGCAGCGGGAGCGGCGCGGCGGCCGCGTCCTCGTAGACGGCCGCGATCCCGGCCCGGAGGTCCTCGACCTCCGGCACCTCGGTCGTCGTGACCGTGAGGCGCCGGAACATGCCGTCGAGGGCGAGTGCGACATCCTCCTTCGTCGCCGGCTTCGTCGGCAGCGACCGCGCCATGAGGCGGTGCAGCTCCGCGGTGCCCGCTCCCAGCTGGTACGCGCGGTCGGTGAAGTCCTCGCCGCGCTCGGCGGCGCTGACCGCCAGCTCCCAGCCGTCCTCCGCGCCTGGCACGAAGTCCTGCATGAGGGCGAGCTCGCCGGATGCGGTCCCGCCCGACGGCGTGGGCCAGCTGCCGGTGAGCCAGCCGAGCAAGGAGGGTGTCCGTCTGGATCCGCCGGCGGTGAGCGCGGCGAGCGTCGACACGTCGGGGTTCTCGCCGTCCTGCACCACGCGGAACACCTTGATGAGGGCGAGACGGCCGTCCTCGAGCTCGCCGACAATGGAGGTGTTCGACTGCTCCCCGGTCAGCCGCCGCGACGAGCGCACCGCGATCCGCTCGCCGAGCGTGTGCCCCTGCGCGTGCGCATCCCGACCCTCGGCGTGCTCCTGGCCGGTCATCAGCTGGACGAGGGACGCGACATACGCCTCCTCCGTCGGACCGTCGTAGAGGTACCGTCCTCCGGCCTCGCCGATCAGCGCGGCCTCATCGCCGTCGCGGCTCGCGCGCGCCACGACGGGCACCTGATAGACGCGCGGTGTACGGGGTGCCTCATCGCAGAAGAAGTGGGTGACGACGCGGACATCGGCGTCCACGGGTTCGGCGTCGAATGACGCGAGAAGCCGCAGGCGCGGCTCGACGTTCTTCGTCGAGTACCAGCGCTGACGTCGCATCCACGTCCCGACCAGCTCGGTGAGTTCGGTCATGCCTGAACCGTACGCCCGCTCCGCCGTTTGCGCGCCGCGTCCAGCGAATCCTGAGGATCAGTGCCGGCCGAGCACGACACCGCGGGCGGCCAGGAAGGGCTGCGGGTCGATCTGCAGGCCGTTGACGCGCACTTCGAAGTGCAGGTGGCAGCCGGTCGACAGCCCCGTCGACCCGACCTGGGCGATCGGCTGGCCCGCCGCGACCTGCTGTCCGGCGGTCACCCCGATTCCCCCGTCGCGGATGTGGCCGTAGGCGGTCTGCACGCCCCCGCCGTGGTCGATGAGGATGAAGTTGCCGTATCCGCTGTACGGCCCTGCGCGCACGACCGTACCGGCTGCCGCCGCGTAGATGGTGGTTCCGCAAGCGGCGCCGAGGTCGTCACCGGGATGGAACGGGTCGGTGCCGAGGGGACGCGACGGCCGCGGGCCGAACACGTCGGTGAGCGACCCCTGCACGGGAAGCGCCCACCCGCTCGCGACGAGTGTCGGGTCGGAGGTGAGCACCTGCCAGCCCGAGCCGGCCTCGATCACCGTCGGCGCGGCGGCGAGAGCGGCGGAGGCCGCGTTGACCTGGGCCTGCGCGTCGGCCACGGCCTGCTGGCTGCTGTCGACATCCACCGCTGCGACCGCGTCCGCCGCGCTCTGCGCCTTCTCGGCCCAGCTCTTCGCGAGCTTCTTCTCGGCGGAGGCCTCTCGGATGGCGGCGTCGCGATCCTTCGAGAGGGCGGCGAGCCGGTCGGCGGCGCCCAGCTTGGTCAGCAGATCGCCGGAGCCCTGCAGGGCGGCGCTGAGCGGATCCTGAGTCAGGAAGTGGGTGCCGGACGAACGGATCAGCGCGGTCGCGAACGCGGCGCTCTTGCGCGCCTGCTCGGCTGCGGCGTCGGCCTGCTTCTGCACTGCATCCGCCGCGGCCTGAGCCTGGTCGTGCTCGCGCTGGGCGGCCTCCGACTCGTTCATCGCGTCGGCCAGCTGCGCCTGCGCCGAGGCGAGGTCGCTGGCCAGCTGCACGGCCCGCTCGAGGTCGGCCGGGTCGACCGTGGGGAACTGCGGGAGGTCGGGAACGCTGAGAGTGATCTCATCCGACGGCGCCGGATCCGGGGCTGCGGGCGGGTTCGGGGCGGAAGGTACAGGGGAAGCCGGAGGAGTCGACGGGCTGGGCGTGGGAGTGGGGGTCGGTGTCGGCGTCGGGTCCGGGGTCGGGGTCGGATCGGGCGTGGGTGTCGGATCCGGTGTCGGGTCGGGATCGCCCGACGGCGTCGGATCCGGCGTCGCGGGCGTGTCGCCGGTCGAATCCGCCCCAGGTACGCCCGATCCGTCCGTCGCCGCGGGCGCGCACTCGGTGGTGCACTCGTCGGCCACGGCGGGCGAGGAGACGCCCAGCAGGCTGCCGGCGACCAGAACCAGCGCCGCCCACGCGGGAGTCAGGCGCGGCCCCCCGGGTCGCGTCGCTCTCCTGTGTCGTCCGAGCGATGCGTGCATGATCAGAACGGGCCGGCGGCATACGCCGTTCGGCCTGTAGTGAGATGCTCTCACCGCTCGGGGTGGGGAACAAGACACCCGTTCGAGGTCGGATGCGGCTCACAGCATCCGCACGTTACGGTGAGAGATTGTGACCGACAGTACTGCCACCGCGCGCCCGCGACGATCCGCCCGGCGCACGTCCAGCTGGAAGACGTTGCTGCGCGATGTGGTGATCATCTTCGTGGTGGCGGTGCTGGTGTCGTTCCTGATCAAGACGTTCGTCGCCCGCTCGTTCTACATCCCGTCCGGGTCGATGGAGAACACCCTCCAGATCAACGACCGCATCATCGTCAACGAGCTCCAGCCGAAGGTGTTCGGCCTGCAGCGCGGCGATGTCGTCGTGTTCAAGGATCCGGGTGGATGGCTCCCGCCGGCCCCGCCGGAGACCGGCAACGCTTTCCAGCAGGGCGTCGGCGCGGTGCTCGACTTCGTGGGTCTGGGCGCTTCGGACTCCGACCAGCACCTGGTCAAGCGCCTCATCGGCCTTCCGGGCGACCACATCAGCTGCTGCAACGCGCTCGGCCAGATGAGCGTGAACGGCGTCCCGCTCAAGGAGCCCTACGTGCTGCTGCCCGCCGGAGTTCAGGCGGTGTCCGAGAAGTCGTTCGACGTGACGGTGCCGGAAGGCTCGGTCTGGGTGATGGGCGACAACCGCTACAACTCGGCCGACTCGCGCTACCACATGGACGACCCGGGCAAGGGCTTCGTGCCGCTCTCCGACGTGGTCGGCAAGGCGTTCGTGATCAGCTGGCCGGCCAGCCACTGGTCGTGGCTCGACGACTACCCCGACGTCTTCCGCGGCGTCGAGCGCGAGGACAAGTAGCCCTCGCCGCTTCCGCCCTCTCCGATTCCCCCACCGTCGAGTCCGCAAACTTTGCACGCGGCGGAGGTGCGCGGCGTGCAGTTTGTGCGGAGTCGACGGGGGGCGGAAAGGGCGCGAGGGTCAGTTCTCGGAGCGGCCGAGGCGCCAGTAGCCCATGAAGGCGACGCGGGAGCGGTCGATGCCGTTGTCCCGGACGAGCAGGCGGCGCAGCGTCTTGACGGCCGCCGACTCCCCCGCGATCCAGGCGTAGAAGCCAGGATGCGTGTCCTCCGGGGTCTCCCAGAGGATGTCGCGGTCCACATCCACCTCGTCGAGGTTCTGCGACGCGGTCGCCGACGCCGCCGCGACGACGTGCGGGTTCTCGGCGATCCAGCCCTGGACGGCCGGCACGAGTTCGGTTCCCGTCACCGCGTCGCCGCGCGGCAGCCAGGCGACGGAGGCGTGAGCCGGCAACCGGAGCTCGAGAGCGTCCTCCGCCGACGGCACCTCGATGAACGCCCGCGCGCGGCACCCGCCGGGCAGCGCTTCGAGGATGGATGCGATGGCCGGCGCAGCGGTCTCGTCACCGACGAGCAGCAGCTCGCGCGCCTCGCCCGGGCGCCAGTCGATGCCGACGCCGCGGTGCTCGCTGCGCGCATCCGGTCCGATCACGACGATCTCGTCGCCGGGGGCCGCGCCGAGCAGCCAGCGGGACGCGGGGCCGCCGTCCGCGTGGACGACGAAGTCGACGTCGAGCCGGCAGCCATCGGTGTCGATCGCCCGCACGGTGTAGGTGCGGAACGGGTTGCGGAGGTGGTCCGGGAGCGCGCGCCAGCGCTCGTACCAGTCGCCCGCGAAGTGGGCCTCCTCGTCGTCGATGCCGAGGTCGGAGTACGAGCCGTCCGCGAGCGGGAAGAGGAGCTTGATCCGCTGGTCGAGGCACTCGGTCCCGAAGTGCGTGAAGTCGTCGCACCGGAAGGTGACGCGCGTGAAGTGCGGGCTGAGCCGCTGGATCCGCTCGACGGCCGCGCGGTAGGGCCGGTACGCGGGGCGGGGGCGCTCGGTGCGGGTGGGGGCGAGGATGGTCACGGCGGCCTTCCGAAGCAGGGGGCGGGACTAAGGTAAGGCTACACTAACTTCCTCTCGTGCCTCCTGGCGATCCGCTGAGACCGCCGCGCCCGATCCCCCGCCCCGATTCCTTCGCGATCGGGAAGTCCCGGGCCAGAATGTCGAGCAGGGGCCGTCTCGTTCGACGTCCGGTATGAAAGCGTTCGCGATCGAGAGGAAGAACGATGAAGTACGTGATGTTCGTGGTCACCGACTCCCAGCGGGACACCGTGTCGGACGAGTCCGATGTCGACATCTGGGTGAACGAACTGGATGCCAGCGGCAAGCGCGTCATCGGCGAGGTGCTGCAGGCTCCGACCGAATCGCGGGTCGTCCGCGTCCGCGACGGGAAGCGCTACGTCACCGACGGCCCCTTCGCCGAGACCAAGGAGTGGATCTGCGGATTCGACATCCTCGAGGTCGAGGACCTGGACGAGGCCATCGAGATCGCCTCGCGGCATCCGATGGCACGCAACGGCCAGCTCGAGCTGCGCCCGTTCATGCAATGGGACGAGACCGCCCCGGCGTGAACGGTCGGCCGGTCGTCGTCACGTCCGTGGGCGCGGTCCGCGGACGCGACGACGGCCGTGTGTCCACGTGGCGCGGCATCCGCTACGGCGAGCCGCCGACCGGCCGGCTCCGCTGGCGCGCGCCCGCGCCCGCTGCCCCATGGAGCGGCGTCGTGGATGCTGTCGCCTTCGGGCCGGCGGCGCCGCAGCGCCCCAACCCGGCGGTGCCCCTCGGGCCGCCCGGCGAAACGTGGATGGATGAGGACTGCCTGTTCCTCAACGTCATCCGGCCGTCCCACGAGCCGCTGTCCGGCGGTCTCCGCCCGGTGATGGTCTGGCTGCAGGGCGGGGCGTACGCGCTGGGCGCATCCAGTCAGCGCATCTACCGCGGCGACCGGTTCGTGCCGGACGGCGATGTCGTGCTCGTCACCCTGAACCACCGCCTCGGCGCGCTCGGCTTCCTCGACGTCCGCAGCGTCGGGGTGGACGACGCGGAGACGAATGTCGCGTTGCGGGATGTGCTGCTCGCGCTCCGCTGGGTGCGCGACAACATCCATGCGTTCGGCGGCGACCCGGACTCGGTGACCGTGTTCGGCCAGAGCGCGGGCGCCGGCCTTGTCACCGCATTGCTCGCTTCTCCGGCGGCGGCCGGCCTGTTCCACCGGGCCATCGCGCAGAGCCCGCCCGCCGGGTCGATGTACGGGCCGGAGCGCGCTGCGACTGTGGCCAGGGCGTTCGTCGAACGGCTCGGCCCCGGCGCGCGGACGCCCGGCGCCCTCCGCGGGGTCCCGGTCGAGGCGATCGTGGATGCGGGCGCAGCGGTGTACACGGAGATTCCGCGCGAACATCCCGGGATGCTCGCCTTCGCCCCGGTCGTCGGCGACGATCTGCTGCCCGAGGCGCCGATCCGTGTGCTCAGCGATGGACGCGGAATGCCCGTCCCGCTCCTCATCGGAAGTACCCACGACGAGGCGACACTGTTCCGCCTGATGCGGTCACCGCTGCTCCCGATCCGTCGGACCGCGCTGCGCCGGATGTTCGACGCCATGCGCTCCGAGCAGCAGCGCGGCGGCGCATCCCTCCCCGAGCGCGAGCGGGTGCTCTCGGTCTACGGCCGCCGGCGTCCCGCACGCGGCGTCCGCGTCGCCACCGACATCGCGTTCCGGATGCCCGCCCTCTGGGTCGCCGCAGGGCACAGCGCCGTCGCCCCCACCCACCTCTACCGGTTCGACTTCGCGCCTCCCCTGCTCCGGATCACCGGCGTCGGGGCGTCACATGCGACGGACCTGCCGTACGTCTGGGGCGAGTTCGACGCGCTTCCCCGCGACCCGTCCTTCCTGCTCGGTGGCCGACGGACCGCCGAAGCGGTCTCCGAGCGGATGCGCCGGCGCTGGGCGGACTTCGCCCGTACGGGGCTGCCGGGCCCAGACTGGCCTGCGTACGAGCCGCACTACCGTGCGACGCTCGTCATCGGCGCGACCGACCGGGTGGTGCCCGACCTCGACGCCCGCCTGCGTGCCGGCTGGGGCGAGCAGGTCCTGACTTTCGGCTGAGCGTTCCCTCTAGACTCGGCGGCATGCTCGTCATCCCGCTGCTCGTCATGACGCTGTTCGTGTTCGCCCTGGTGGATATCATCCTGCGACCGAGCGACCAGGTGCGGCACCTGCCGAAGCTGGCGTGGGTGTTCATCGTGATCCTGCTGCCCCTGGTCGGCAGCATCCTGTGGTTCGCGGTCGGCCGCGAGTACGCGGCGTCCTCCCGTCCCCGGCGGACGCTCCGGATGCCGGCGGTCCACGTCGAGCCGACAGGATCGGCCCCGGGGCGAGACCTCGCACCGAGCAGCACGGAGGCGCAGCTCGCCGCACTCGAGCGCGAGATCGCGGAGGCCGAACGCGACCAGCGCATCCGGCGGCTCGAGGAAGAGCTGCGGCGGCGGACGGACGCGGGCGAGACGGCCTGACGCACGTCTGCAGAGCCCCGGCTGCGCGACCGGACCTGAACGGGTCCTGTGCGCCGCGTCATGCGGACGCGGCACACCTCGTCCCTTATGGGTAGGACGGCATCGTCGATACGCCCAAGGATCGGGGGAAACAGAATGGCCGACATCACAACGACGGAGCGCACCTCCGGCAGCGTCGAGCAGCGGAGGGCCGCGTGGATGCAGCTCCGCGGCGCCATCGCGCAGGAGTACGCGGCGAAGCTCCCCGACCTGCTGACGGTCGACGAGTTCGCCCGGTTCGCGGGGATGACCATCGCCCAGGTGCGGCACGCGACGACCATCGGCGACCTCGTCATGTCGATCCGCGACGGCCAGCGCGGCATCGCGCCCGCCGACAACATCGCGTTCCTGCTCCGGGAGCGGCTGCTGCGCCTCCCGGTTCGTGAGCCGTCGTGGGAGCGCAGCGACCCGCGGTCGCTCGCCGTCAGCGAGGCCGCCTACGAGCGGGTGTGGGATGTGGCGATCCGCTACGCCACGACGCCGACGGACGCCCTCGACCGGCTGCTGCTCGCTGCGACGGGCACCGCGCGCGCCGACTGAACCCGCCGGCTGGGCGCGCGGCGGCTCGTCTTGCTACCCGCGGACGACTCACACGCCGTGGCCGCGCCGATCGGTGAACCAGGCCCAGACGCCGCCCGCGAGGAGGGTCGTCGCGACCGCGCCGGCCGCCACGGACGACAGAACGACAGCGCCCGCCCCGAGCGGGGCGACGAACAGCGCGATCACACCGACGGCGGACGCCAGCACGCACACAACGCCGACCACGGCTGCCGCGATTGCGGCCACGGTGTCGGCCTCCAGGCGCTGCGCGCGCTCGGGCACGCCCAGAACGTAGTGCTCACGGGAGGAGAGGGCGGTCGGGAGCTCGGTGCGGATGTCATCGGTCACACCTGCAAGAGACGTCCGATGGCCCCGGAATATGACGCGACGGAGCCGGCTGCGGGACTCGAACCCGCGACCGCTCGCTTACAAGGCGAGTGCTCTACCAACTGAGCTAAGCCGGCGGTGGCGGTCTCCCGCCGACCCCATCCTAGGGCAGCGGGCGGACGCGCCGGATCAGGGAGACGGGGTGGGCGTCGGCGTCGCCGTCGACGAGTACTCGTCGCCCTGCGCCTGCAGCACGAAGGCCTTGAAGTCGTCCGCGCTCGTCAGCGACCCGGTGTACGGCTTGCCGTTCACCAGCACCAGCAGGGCGTTCGTCATCTTCTTGACGTCCGAGTTCGGGATGGGGCCACTGAGCGCCCGATCACTCGCCGTGGTCACCCACGTCTTGAAGCGTCCTTCGTCGATGCAGGAGTCGATCTCGCTCGTGCGGGTCGCGCCCGCCGCATCCACGCGCTTCTTCAGGGTGTCGTCGCTGAGGCCGGGGCCGCCCTCCGCCGGCTGCTTCTCGAACAGCGATGCGTTGAACTTCCAGAAGGCGTTGGGGTCGTAATTGGCCACGCAGGCGGCGGCGTTGGCCGCGCGCAGCGAGTACTTCGTGCCCGCGGAGTGGCTGGTGTAGATCGCGACCGGGTGCATCTCGACGGTCACCGCGCCGTTCTTCACCAGCGGCTCGAGCTGCTCGAGGTTCGTGCGCTGGAAGTCGCCGCACAGCTTGCAGAGGTAGTCGGCGTAGATGCGGATGTCGACCGTGCTGCCCGCCGGGTCCGGCGTGCTCGCGACCGGCTTCGCGTCGGCGGCGAGAGCGGTCGTCGTCTTGACCTTGAGTCCGGAGCCGACGACGACGCCGTCGCTGGCCATGTTCTTGGGACCGGGGACGGTCGGACGGATGGCGCCGACGATCACGACGGCGACGATGGCCACGACCGCGAGGACTCCGAGGACGATGCCGCCGGACAGCAGCAGCCGGTTCCGGCGGTCCCTGCGCTGCTGCGTGGTGCGGAGCTGTCGTGCTTTCTCCCGCGCAGCCGCGCGGACGTCGCTGTTGCGACTGTCGTCGGGATCGGTCATAGGGCTCATATCTTCCGAATACTGCTCTCGGGTCGAACGGGCCGCGCGGGGGACGCGGCGGGTGGCGCACCTCCGGCGCACACAACCGGGAAAGCGTAAACCGGCTGTCTGGGAATCGACCAGACGGTGGCTGGACGCGCGGGTACAGCGGAAACGCGCGGGTTACTGCGCTTGCGGCGAGCATCCGCACGTCCGGGTGGGGCTCCGGTCATGAGCATGTCCGCCGATGCCATATTATGGCCACGTGGCATCGGCGCCCATCGGACGTAGACGCCACGTTCATCCATTCACAACGGATCGTCCGGCACGTACCTGCCGGTGAAGGAGAAAAGAAGAAAATGGCGACAGTCACCTACGACAAGGCGACCCGGCTCTACCCGGGATCGACCCGCCCCGCCGTGGACGCACTGGACCTGGAGATCGCAGACGGGGAGTTCCTCGTGCTCGTCGGTCCCTCCGGTTGCGGCAAGTCCACGTCCCTCCGCATGCTCGCGGGCCTCGAAGAGGTCAACGACGGCAACATCTTCATCGGCGAGCGCAACGTCACCGACGTCCCGCCGAAGGACCGCGACATCGCGATGGTGTTCCAGAACTACGCGCTGTACCCGCACATGACCGTCGCCGAGAACATGGGCTTCGCGCTCAAGATCGCCGGTGTCGGCAAGGAGGAGCGCGCCCAGCGCGTCCTCGAGGCCGCCAAGCTGCTCGACCTGGAGCCGTACCTCGGCCGCAAGCCGAAGGCGCTCTCCGGTGGTCAGCGTCAGCGCGTCGCCATGGGCCGCGCGATCGTGCGTTCGCCCCAGGTGTTCCTCATGGACGAGCCGCTGTCGAACCTCGACGCCAAGCTCCGCGTCCAGACCCGCACGCAGATCGCGTCGCTGACCCGCCGTCTCGGCGTCACCACCGTCTACGTCACGCACGACCAGACCGAGGCGCTGACTATGGGCGACCGCATCGCGGTGCTCAAGGACGGCGTCCTGCAGCAGGTCGGCACCCCGCGCGACCTGTACGCGCAGCCGAACAACGTGTTCGTCGCCGGCTTCATCGGCAGCCCGGCCATGAACCTGTTCACGGCCGATGTCACCGACGGCGGCGTCAGGTTCGGCTCGGCCGTCGTGCCGGTCGAGCGCGACACCATCGCCAACGCCGGTTCGGCTGTCACCATCGGTGTCCGCCCGGAGGACGTCGTCGTGTCGAACACCGAGGGCACCGGCCTCAAGGTCACGGTCGACCTCGTCGAGGAGCTCGGCGCGGACGGCTACCTGTACGGTCACTCCGAGGTCGACGGCAAGCGCACCGACATCGTCGGCCGCGTCGACGGCCGTATCCACCCCAACGCGGGCGACACGGTCTACATCACCCCGAAGCCGGGCCACGTCCACGTCTTCCACGCGGAGTCGGGCGAGCGCCTCGGCGGAGCTGTCGTCGACTAAGGTCCAAGAAGCGATTCCTCACTCTGCCGCAGTCCGGATCGGGCTGCGGCAGAGTGCTTTGCGCCAGCCAGCACCGCCCCACCACCGACCGGAGGACCATCGTGGCCGGATCCGTCAACATCACCGCAGCGACCGTCGACCCGGCGCTTCTCGACCTCCCCTGGAACATTCCGCTGGAGGAGTGGTCGAACGAGCACATCGCCCTCCTGCCGAAGGGCATCAGCCGCCACCTGGTGCGGTTCGCCAACCTGTCCGGCTACGTCATCGCCATCAAGGAGACGACGGCGGAGATGGCGCAGCGCGAGTACGACATGCTGCGGACGCTGCAGCGCCTCGACGTGCCGTGCGTCGATCCCGTCGCCGTGATCAAGAACCGGACCGATGACAACGGCACCCCGCTGAACGCGGCCCTCGTCACCCGGCACCTCAAGTTCTCGCTCCCCTACCGCGCCCTGTTCTCGCAGACCCTCCGGCCGGACACCGCCACCCGCCTGGTCGACGCCCTCGCGGTGCTGCTGGTGCGTCTGCACATCGTCGGCTTCTTCTGGGGAGACGTGTCGCTCTCCAACACCCTGTTCCGTCGTGACGCCGGCGCGTTCGCCGCCTACCTGGTGGATGCGGAGACCGGCCAGCTGTACGAGGGCGGCCTCTCCAACGGGCAGCGCGAGAACGACCTCGAGATCGCGCGGGTCAACATCGCCGGCGAGCTGATGGACCTGGAGGCCGGCGGCCGAGTGGATGAGGAGCTCGACCCGATCAGCCTCTCCGACGGGATCGTGGCAGCGTACCGGAAGCTCTGGAAGGAGCTGACCGGCAGCGAGTCGTTCTCGTCGTCGGAGCGTTGGCGCATCAGCGAGCGCGTGGAGCGGCTGAACGAGCTGGGCTTCGACATCGAGGAGCTGGCGATCAAGACGTCGGACGAGGGCACGAAGGTGCGCATCCAGCCGAAGGTCGTGGATGCCGGCCACCACCAGCGCCGCCTGCTTCGCCTGACGGGCCTCGACACGGGCGAGAACCAGGCCCGGCGCCTGCTCAACGACCTGGACTCGTACGCGGCCACCCTGGGCAAGGAGGGGCTCGACGAGGAGGCCATGGCGCACGAGTGGCTCATGCGCGTGTTCGAGCCGGTCGTGCGCTCGATCCCCGCGGACCTCAAGGGCAAGCTCGAGCCGGCGGAGGTGTTCCATCAGCTGCTGGAGCACCGCTGGTTCATGTCGCAGAAGGAGGGACGCGATGTCCCTCTGGCGGAGGCCCTGACCTCGTACATCAACGACATCCTGCGCCACCGGCGCGACGAGGCGACCGTCATCGCCCCGCCGACCGAGACCATCAGCCTCCCGGTCCTGAGCAGCGGGGCCGCGGCGGACGACGAGGACGAGGACGACGACGACTGGCGGTCGAAGGTCTGACGCCGTCGAAGGTCTGACGCCGTCAAGGTCTGACGCCGCGCGTTACTTCGCGGCGCGGGCCTCGGCGCGCAGCTTCGCGATCTCGTAGAGCGTGACGCTCGCCGCGATGCCGGCGTTCAGCGACTCGGTCGCTGCGGAGATCGGGATCGACACGACGGCGTCGCACGTCTCGGTCACCAAGCGGGACAGGCCCTTGCCTTCACTGCCGACGACGATCACCACGGGCCGGTCGGCGAACGAGAGGCCCGGGAGGCTGACGTCGCCGCCGCCATCGAGGCCGAGCACGAACACTCCGGCCTTCTTGAACTCCTTGAGCGTCTGCGTCAGGTTCGGAGCCATCGCGACGGGTGTGCCTGCTGCCGCCCCGGCCGACGTCTTCCAGGCCGCGGCGGTCATGCCGACCGACCGGCGCTGCGGCACAATCACGCCCTGGCCGCCGAAGGCCGCCGTCGAGCGGATGATCGCCCCGAGGTTGCGCGGGTCGGTGATGCCGTCGAGCGCGACGAACAGCGGGGTCTCCGACGAACGGAGGGTGCGGTCGAGCAGCTCACCGGGGTGCGCGTACTCGTACGGCGGCACCTTCAGGGCGACGCCCTGGTGCACCGCGTCGCGGCCCGCGAGGCGGTCGAGCTCGGGCCGCATGACCTCGAGGATGGGGATGGCCCGGCCCGTCGCGATGGAGAGGATCTCCTTCATGCGGTCGTCGAACTCCACGCGCGCGGCGACATAGAGGGTCGACGCCGGGATGTCGGCCCGCAGGGCCTCGAGCACCGAGTTGCGGCCGGTGACGATCTCGCTCTCGTCTCCGCTCTTCGCCCGACGCGAGGCTCCCGAGGCGCCACGGGGGGCGGTGTCGCGCCCGCTCCGTGCGGCCTTCGCCGCCGCGCGCTCTCGCAGCGCCTTGGCCTTGCCCGCGGGGTGGTAGTCGCGGTCCTCCGCCTTCGGCGTCGGGCCGCGGCCCTCCAGCGCCTTGCGGCCGTGGCCGCCGGTGCCGACCTGGGCGCCCTTCTTGCTCTTGCGCACCGCTCCGGCGCGGGGCTTTCCACCCGAGTTCTTCATGATCCGATGCTCCAATGCGACCCCGTCGGGGTGTCTTCGATGGTGATTCCTGCCGCCGCCAGCTCGTCGCGGATGCGATCGGCTGCGGCGAAGTCGCGTGCGGCCCTGGCCGCCTGCCTGTCGGCGAGAAGCCGACCGATGAGCTCGCCGAGCGCGGAGTCCGCGGCGGTCGAGCCCCCGCTCCGCCACTGGGGCGAGAGCGGGTTGATGCCGAGCACCTCCGTCATCGCGAGAACATGCCCGCGCGCGGTGGCCGCTGCCTCCAAGTCTTCCGCATCCAGCGCCGCGTTGCCTGAACGCACGGTGTCATGGAGCACGGCGAGCGCCTGCGGCACCGCGAGGTCGTCGTCCATCGCCTCGGCGAAGGCGTCGGGGACGACCTCGACGCCGTGCCCGGCGAACCTGGTTCCGGACAGCCGCCGCTCCACGCGCTCGAAGAACCCGGCGATGCGGTCGAGCGCGGCCTCGGCCTCGCTCAGCGAGCCGTCGTGGTAGTCGATGGTCGACCGGTAGTGCGCCGATCCGAGGTAGTAACGCACGACCAGCGGACGCGCGGCACCAAGCAGATCGGCCGCGTAGACCGAGTTGCCGAGCGACTTGCTCATCTTCTGACCGTTCACGTTGACGAGGCCGTTGTGCACCCAGTAGTTCGCGAAGGCATCCCCCGCCGCCGTCGACTGCGCCAGCTCATTCTCATGGTGCGGGAAGCGGAGATCGAGCCCGCCGCCGTGGATGTCGAACTGCGGGCCGAGGTAGCGGCGCGACATGGCCGAGCACTCGATGTGCCAGCCGGGGCGCCCGTCGCCCCAGGGCGAGGGGAACGCCGCCGAGGCGGGCTCGTCGTCCTTCCGGCCTTTCCACAGAGCGAAATCGCGGGGGTCGCGCTTGTCGCGCGGATCTGCGTCGGCCGCGGCCTCCATGTTGTCGATGCTCTGCCGGGTGAGTTCGCCGTAGGACGGCCAGCTCTTCACATCGAAGTAGACGTCTCCTGAGCCGTCCGCCGCGGCATACGCGTGACCGGCGTCGATGAGGCGTTGGATGATCTCCTGCATCTGAGGGATGCTGGCCGTCGCCCGGGGCTCGTAGGTGGGCGGCTGGACACCGATCGCGCGGTACGAGTCGCTGAACTCCAGTTCGAAGCGGTAGGCGAGCGCCCACCACTCCTCGCTGCCCCCTGCAGCCTGCGCGGCCGCCGCGTTGACCAGGATCTTGTCGTCGATGTCCGTGACGTTGCGCACCAGCGTGACGTCGAGCCCGCGATAGCTGAGCCACCGCCGCAGCTGGTCGTAGACGAGGGCCGAGCGCAGGTGCCCGATATGCGGCGACGACTGCACGGTGGGCCCGCACACGTACATTCCGACCTCGCCGTCGCGCAACGGGACGAAGTCGCGCAAAGCGCCCGCCTTGGTGTCGTAGAGCCGAAGAGTCACGGCATAAGCCTACGGGCCACGCCCCGGCCGTCGCTCCGTCAGGACCGAGTTGGGGAAAACCTCGCGCTGTGGCGGCTTGTGGACGGATTCAGCCCAGGAGCAGCGCCGTCGCCTGCGCGGTGATCCCCTCGCCGCGTCCGGTGAAGCCGAGCCCGTCCGTCGTGGTCGCCCCGACCGACACCGGAGCCCCGAGGATCGCCGAGAGGCGCTCCTGCGCCTCCTGCCTGCGTGGCGCGAACTTCGGCCGGTTGCCGACCACCTGGACCGCGACGTTCCCGATCCGGAATCCCGCCTCCTCCACGAGGCGCCGGGCCTCGGCCAGGAACACATCCCCGTGGGCGCCCGAGAACCGCGGATCGCCCGTCCCGAACACCCCGCCGATGTCGCCCAGCCCGGCCGCGGACAGCAGCGCGTCGACGATCGCGTGCGCCACGGCGTCGCCGTCGCTGTGCCCGGCGAGCCCCGGCTCCCCCGGCCAGTACAGCCCGGCGAGCCACAGTTCCGCACCTTCGTCGAAGGCGTGCGTGTCGCTCCCGCTGCCGATCCTCGGCGTCGTGGATCCCGCGAGCAGCTCCTCGGCCCGCCGCAGATCCCACGGCGTGGTCACCTTGAAAGCGTGCGCGTCGCCGGGCACCACGTCCACCCGGAAGCCTGCGGCGGCGACGAGCCCGGCGTCGTCCGTCTCGTCGCTCTCGGCCAGCGCGTACGCCGTCAGCAGCTGCTCTCGCGGGAACCCCTGCGGCGTCTGCACGGCCGATAGCGCGGACCGGTCGACGGTCTCGTGCACCTGGCCGTCGTCACCGACGCGCTTTACCGTGTCGCTGACCGGCAGGCCGGGGATCACGCCGTATCCGCGCTCGACCACCGCATCCACCACCGCATCGAACAGTTCGGTCGGCGCGAGCGCCCGGGCGGCGTCGTGAACGAGGACGATGTCGGCGCGCGCATCCACCACGGCGAGCCCCTCGGCGACGGACGACTGCCGGGTCGCACCGCCGGCCACGACGGTCACCGGGCCACCGATCGCGCGCCGCGCCAGGGCTTCGGCCTCGTCGAGACGGTCGGACGGCGCGACGACGATCGGGTCGACCGCGTGCTGCATGCCGCGGACGGCATGGAGCGACCGCTCGAGCAACGTCAGGCCGTGCAATGGCACGAAAGCCTTCGGGAGCTCGGCGCCCAGGCGCGTGCCCGATCCTGCTGCCACGACGACGACCGCGACGCGCGGTCCGGGGATGCTGTCCACGCGTCGAGCGTACCCGGCGGCCCGCTCCGCGCACGACGAAGGCCCCGCCGCACGGAGCGACGGGGCCTTCGAATTCGTCGGGAGCGCCTAGGAGGCCAGCACCTCGTCGAGCAGGCTGGAGGCCTTCTCGTCGTCGGTCTTCTCTGCGAGCGCGAGCTCGGAGATCAGGATCTGGCGGGCCTTGGCGAGCATGCGCTTCTCACCGGCGGAGAGACCGCGGTCCTGGTCGCGACGCCACAGGTCGCGGACGACCTCGGAGACCTTGATGACATCGCCGGAAGCGAGCTTCTCCAGGTTGGCCTTGTAGCGGCGGGACCAGTTGGTCGGCTCCTCGGTGAACGGAGCGCGCAGCACCTCGAAGACGCGGTCGAGACCCTCGCGGCCGATGACATCGCGCACACCGACCAGATCGACGTTCTCGGCGGGGACCTCGATGGTCAGGTCGCCCTGCGTCACGTTGAGCTTGAGGTACAGCTTCTCTTCACCCTTGATGATTCTCTTCTTGACTTCGGTGATCGTTGCGGCACCGTGGTGCGGATAGACGACGGTCTCGCCAACCTCGAAAAGCATAGATTTGTTGTCCCTTCAGCAATGAATAGGATACCACATGAGGCACGTGCTAAGGTTCGCCCTGACGCCTCCCGACGCCCCGGACGACCCCTCCGGATGGGATAGAGTTGCAGGGGAAAATCACCGGGAGGGTCATTCAGTGAAAGCTCGAGTCGCGGCGTCCGTCGCCCTCGCCCTGGCCGTCGCGTTCGGCACCGCGGGATGCGGTTTCATCGCCCCACAGGCCACCACGAAGCACTACGACGCGAGCGACGGCGTGAGCGGGAATGTCGGCTCGATCGACGTCCGCAACGCGATCATCGTCACCGACGCGAAAGACGGAACGGTCGGCAACCTCGTCGTGACCCTCGTGAACACCGACACCAAGAGCCACCGCGTCGCCATCAGCGCCGGCGACCAGAGCTCCAGTGCTGCGTACGTCACCGTCCAGCCCGGTCAGGTCAAGCAGCTCGGCCAGGACCCGGAGAACGGCGGCACCGGCAACGTCCTCATCCCGGAGTTCACCACCAAGCCCGGCGCCCTGTTCCCCGTCTACTTCCAGTACGGCGACCAGACCGGCGTCAACCTCAAGGTCCCCGTGCTCGACGGCCAGCTGCCCGAGTACGCGAGCCTCGTGCCGCCGACCATCCTCCCTGCCGCGGGCTGATCACCGGCCGGCACCCAGACAGCAGAAGCCGCCCCGCGCATCGCGTGGGGCGGCTTCTTCGTGTTCGGGACGAGCAGGCCGGGAGACGCCTCAGGCGTTGAAGCGGTAGCCCAGCCCGCGCACGGTCACCAGCATCCGCGGCTCCGAGGGGCTCTCCTCGATGCGCGAGCGGATGCGCTTGATGTGCACGTCGAGTGTCTTGGTGTCGCCGAAGTAGTCGCTCCCCCACACCCGGTCGATCAGCTGGCCCCGGGTCAGCACGCGTCCGGCGTTCCGCAGCAGCAGCTCGAGCAGTTCGAATTCCTTCAGCGGCATGGAGATCTCCGCGCCGTTCACGGCGACCGTGTGGCGGTCCACATCCATCCGCACCGTTCCGGCCTCGAGCACGCCGTCATCCTGCTGCTCCTCCTCGTCGACGCGGCGGCGGAGCACGGCACGGATGCGCGCCAGCAGCTCTCGCGACGAGTACGGCTTCGTGACGTAGTCGTCGGCGCCGAGCTCCAGCCCGACCACGATGTCCACCTCGGAGTCCTTGGCGGTCAGCATGATGATCGGCACGTTCGAGCGGGTGCGGATCTCGCGGCACACCTCGGTGCCGGGGATGCCCGGGAGCATGAGGTCGAGCAGGATGAGGTCGGCGCCGTCGCGGTCGAACGCGGCCAGCGCGGACGGGCCGTCCTCCGCGACCTCCACCTCGTAGCCCTCCCGCTTGAGCAGGTACGCGAGCGGCTCGCTGAGCGAGGCCTCGTCCTCGACGAGCAGGATGGATGTCACTGGTTGTCTCCTAACGGGGGTCGGACACTGGATGCCTCGGGCAACCGGATCGTGAACGTGGAACCGCGGCCGGGCTGCGACCAGACGCGCACCTCGCCGCCGTGGTTCTGCACGGCGTGCTTGACGATGGAGAGGCCGAGACCGGTACCGCCGGTGTTGCGCGAGCGGGCCTGGTCGACGCGGAAGAAGCGCTCGAACACCCGGTCGAGGTCCTCCTCGGGGATGCCCTCGCCCTGGTCGGTCACCGCGATCTCCACCACGCCCCCGGTGCTGCGCACGCCGATCCCGATGCGGGAGTCGTCCGGCGAGTACTGGATGGCGTTCGAGATCAGGTTGTGGACGGCCGTGACCAGCAGGTTCTCGTTGCCGATGACCTGGGCGTCCTTGTCGCCGCGCATCGCGATCTCGATGTTGCGGGTCTCCGCGGCCACACGGTTCTGGTCGATGGCGGCCTTGACGACCTTGCTGGCGGACAGCTCGGTCGCGTTGCCCAGCGCATCCGTCGCCTGGAGCCGGCTCAGCTCGATGATGTCCTGCGTGATGCGGGCGAGGCGCTGCGCCTCCTCCGACAGCCGCAGGGCGAAGCGGCGCACCTGCTCCGGGTCGTCGGAGGCGCCGTCGAGCGCCTCGGCGAGCAGGCTGACGGCTCCGATCGGCGTCTTGAGCTCGTGGCTGATGTTCGCGACGAAATCGCGGCGCACCGCATCCAGCCGGAACGACTCGGTGCGGTCTTCCGCGAGAAGCAGGATGTAGCGCGAGCCGAGCCGCGCGACGCGCACGCTCAGGTGGATGCCGGCGTCGCCGAACGGTCCGCGCGACAGCTCGCACTCCTCGGTGAGCGACTCTCCGCTCCGTCGCACCCGGTTCACCAGCTCGACGAGGTGCGGGTGCACGAGGGCGCCGTTCCAGACCAGGCCGATGGCGTGGGCACCGGGCGACGCCTTGATGACGTTGTTGGACGGGTCGAGCACGACGCCGGCGGACTCGAGCGCGTCCAGCACCTGGTCGACGCCGTCCGGCACCGCCGGGTTGACCACCTCGGCGGCGTGATGGCCGCGTCGCGCGGCGATGTGCAGGATCCACACGAAACCGGCGCCGACGGCGAGCCCCAGGCCCAGCGACAGCAGCACCAACCAGGTGGAGTCCATGGCCCCAAGCGTAGGTGATCACGATGCACGCGCATGGACGCATCCCGCCACCGGCCGCGTGTTTTCGCGGGTACGTTAGACAGTGTTCAGCCAGGGGGCACCGTTTGTTAACCTGCCACGGCGAACATGCAATACGGGGTCAGAAGGCCCCGACATCCCGCGTGCGCGCGCACGCCAGGAAGGACCACACCCCATGCGCGAAGTCTTCCAGCAGGAGCTGGCGGAAGTTCAGGACCGCCTCGTCGAGATCGCCGAGCTGGTCGTCCGCTCCATCCAGAACGCCACGCAGGCGTTCAACGACTCGGATGTGACGCTCGCCGAGGACGTCATCGCGAATGACCACCGCATCGACGAGCTGACGGTGCTGCTCGACGAGCTGTCCATCCAGATCCTCGCCCGGCAGCAGCCGGTCGCCCGCGACCTGCGCATCGTCGTGAGCGCGCTCCGCATCAGCGCGTCGCTCGAGCGGATGGGCGACATGGCCGAGCACATCGCGCAGCTGGCCCGGTACCGGTTCCCGGACAAGGTCGTGCCGAAGAGCCTCCGGTCGACGTTCGCCGAAATGGGTCGTCTCGACGTGCAGATCGCGCAGAAGCTGGCCGAGCTTCTCCGCTCGCAGGACATCCGTCTCGCGGACGAGATCCGCAACGACGACGACGACATCGACGAGCTGCACATCAGCGTCTTCGACAAGGTGCTCGGCGAGACGTGGAAGGGTCAGGCCGTCGACACGGTCGACGCGACCCTCGCCTCCCGTTACCACGAGCGCTTCGCCGACCACGCGGTCTCGATCGCCAAGAAGGTGCAGTACCTCGCCACCGGCGACTGGGCACCCGAGCTCGCCTCCTAACCGCTTCCGTACCCCCGTCGAGTACGCAAAAACTGCACGCGACGCGCCGCGTCGACGTGCAGTTTTTGCGTACTCGACGGGGGGCTTTTGAGTCAGGGGCGGAGGGGCGCGAGGGGGATGCGCGCGGCGACGGTTCGGGTGGAGTGCGGAGCGCGGGCCACGACGGAGAGCTCCGCGAGGAGGGCGTGCTCGCCGGGGTGCAGACGGCCGGCTGACTGGTCGGTGACGTGCGGACGGTAGCCGTCTCGCAGGTGGCGCTGGTCGCGGATGACGGCGCCGGCGGTCTCCAGCGCATCCACCACCGCGAGGTGCAGCGCATGCAGCGGCTCGGAGGCGTGCAGCACCGTCACCGGAACCGTCCGGTGGGCGCCGAACCGCTCGCGGGCTGCCGCGACGACCGGGATGGGCGGAACACGCGGGATGAGCGCGGCGACCGCATCCGCTTCGAGTTCGGTGTCGAACGGCGGCACGATGGTGACATGCAGCGGCCAGTCGCCGGCCGGAAACGTGGCCGGAAACGAGCCCGGAAACACGTCGTCGCCGCGTCCCCGGAGGAACGCGACGACGACGAAGGTGCTGGTCGTGGCTACTTCTTGCCCTGCGCGGCGACCGCGGCGGCACCGGCGGCCGCTGCCTCCGGGTCGAGGTAGTACGACGGCTCGAGCGGCGTGAAGTCCTCGCCGAGCTTGTAGACGAGCGGGATGCCGGTCGGGATGTTAAGGCCGGCGATGTCCTCGTCGGAGATGCCGTCGAGGTGCTTCACCAGGGCGCGAAGCGAGTTGCCGTGCGCGGTGACGAGCACCGTCTTGCCCTCGGCGAGGTCGCGCGTGATGTCCGACTCCCAGTAGGGCAGCATCCGGGCGATGACGTCCTTCAGGCACTCGGTGCGCGGAAGGTCGTCGCCCAGGCCCGCGTAGCGCGGGTCGCCGACCTGCGAGAATTCGCTGTCGTCGGCGAGGGGCGGCGGCGGCACGTCGAACGAGCGGCGCCACAGCTGGAACTGCTCCGGACCGTACTTCTCGAGCGTCTCGGCCTTGTCGAGGCCCTGCAGCGCGCCGTAGTGACGCTCGTTGAGCCGCCAGGAGCGCTCGACGGGGATCCACAGACGGTCGGCGACGTCGAGCGCGTAGTTCGCGGTCTGGATCGCGCGCGTCAGGACGGACGTGTGCAGCACATCGGGCTCGAGCCCGGAGTCGCGGAGCAGTTCGCCCGCCCGCTTCGCCTCGGCGACGCCGGTCTCGCTGAGTCGCACGTCGACCCAGCCGGTGAACAGGTTCTTCTCGTTCCACTCGCTGCTGCCGTGGCGCAGGAGGATCAGGGTGTAGGGAGCGGCCATGCCCCCAATCTATCGCGTCGCCGGTGCCGGCGAGCGCGGCCGAGACCGGCCCGCTGCCAGGATGGAGGCATGGCTTCCGGTGCGGTCGGCACGGTCACCCGTGGCACGACGAACACGAACCGGCTGCGCCGTGTCGACCGCTGGATCGCCGCGCAGCCGGTGCTCCGCCGCACCTCCGACCCCGTCGTCGTCGACCTCGGCTACGGCGCCAGCGGGGTCACCGCGCTGGAGCTGCACCAGCGTCTTGCCCGGGTGCGGCCGGATGTGGAGGTCGTCGGCCTCGAGATCGAACCGGGACGGGTGCGCACGGCGAACGAGCAGCTGGCCGCGGTGCGCGAGGGCCGGACGGGCTTCGCAGCGGACGCGCGCATCCGGTTCGCGCTGGGCGGCTTCGAGGTGCCGCTTCCCGACGGCCGGCGTGCCGCGGTGATCCGCGCGTTCAACGTGCTGCGGCAGTACCGGGAGGCGGATGTCGCCGAGGCCTGGGAGCGGATGCGCGCGCGACTGCAGCCGGGCGGCATCCTGGTCGAGGGCACCTGCGACGAGATCGGGCGCATCTCCAGCTGGGTGGAACTCGACACCGCCGGCCCGCGCACGCTGACCGTCTCGCTGCGGCTCCGTGGTCTGGACGCCCCGTCGATCGTCGCCGAGCGGCTCCCGAAGGCACTCATCCACCGGAACGTTCCGGGCGAGCGCGTGCACGACTTCCTGGCCGAGCTCGACCGGCTGTGGCGCATCCACTCGCCCCTCGCCGCCTACGGCCCGAGCCAGCGGTGGATCGCCGTGGCACAGGGGATGCGGGACGCGGGCTGGCCGGTCGCCGGCGGCCGGACGCGCTGGCGGCTGGGCGAGCTGACCGTGGCGTGGGATGCGGTAGCGCCGAACCCCTGAAGCATGCGGCTGTTCGCGCAGCGGCGCTCACGCCTCCGCCCGCGACCTCCACAGAAGCCACAGGAAGTACGGCGCCCCGATCACGGCGGTGACCAGACCGACCGGGATCTGCGCGGGCGCGATCAGCGTCCGGCCCACCGTGTCGGCGACGCTGACGAGGATCGCTCCGAGCAGCGCGGCGACCGGCAGCACGCGCGCGTGCCGCTGTCCGACCAGCGATCGGGCGGCGTGCGGAGCGACCAGCCCGACGAAAGCGATCACGCCGACCGCCGCCACGGCCGCGGCGGTGAGGGCGACCGCGATCGCCAGCAGGCCAAGCCGGGCGCGGCCGAGCCGGACGCCGAGCACCCGCGGGGTGTCCGGGTCGAGTCCGACGATGTCGAGCTCCCGCGTGGCCGCGGCCAGCAGCGGCACCGCGACCAGCAGCACCACCAGCACCGGCAGCACCTGCGGGAACGTGCGGCCGTACGTCGAGCCGGACAGCCACACCAGGGCTTTCGCTCCGTTGAACGGGTCGGTCAGCACGATCAACAGGCTGGTCAGGGCGGTCGCGCCGGAGGAGACGCCGATACCGATCAGGATGAGACGGTTCTGCTCCAGCCCACGCCGTGCGGCGAGGCCGAAGACCAGCAGGGCGGCGGCCGCCGCACCGGCGAGCGCTGCTCCTCCGACCAGCCAGAAGCTCGCCAGCGGGACGGCCGTGATGACGGCGATCGCTCCAACGCCCGCTCCCCCGACGACGCCGAGGATGGCGGGTTCGGCGAGCGGGTTGCGCGACACCGCCTGCACGATCGTGCCCGCCAGGGCGAGTGCCGCACCCGCGAGGAGTGCCGCGGCGACCCGCGGGAGGCGCGTGTCGAGCACGAAGGACACCACGCGTCCGGCGCGGCCGGTGATGCCGTTCCAGACGTCGCCGAGAAGCAGGCGCGCATCCCCCAGGAGGACGGCAGCGACCAGCGCGGCGACGAGAGCGACGCAGCAGACCACCAGCGTGATCACGAAGGCGCGCCTGCTGCGCAGTTTCACCGCCGCGTTCGTCGCGGTGTTCGACGACGTGTCGCGCGACCGGTAGGCCAGGTACACGAGCACGCCGGCGCCGAAGACCGTTGTCACGATCCCGGTCGGCACCGCGACGCCCGCCTGCCCGCCGAACACCGCGCGGAGCAGCACGTCGGCGATCAGGACGACGAGCATCCCGGCCACCGCGGAGGCCGGCAGGAACGCCCGATGGCGCGCCAGCCCGGGCACCCGCGACGCCAGCAGCCGCACGATCGCGGGCGCGCACAGCCCGACGAACGCGATCGGCCCCGCGATGGTCACCGCCACCGCCGAGAGGAGCACCGCGAGAACCACGACCACCGCGCGGGTGGTGCGCGGGTTCACCCCGACCGAGACGGCGCCGTCATCACCCAGGGCGAGGATGTCGAGCCGCCGGCAGAGCACCAGCAGACCCGCGAATGCGACGACGGCGAGCGGCAGGAGCTGCAGCACCCCGTCCATCCCGGTCTGCACGAGCGACCCGTTGCCCCACGCGAACAGGCCGGTCGTCTCCTGCGAGTAGAAGAGCAGCAGCATCCCGCTGACCCCACTGAGCGCGAGCGTCAGCGCGGAACCCGCCAGAACCAGCCGGACCGGGCCGGCTCCCCCACGCGACAGCCCGAGCACGACGACGGCCGCGATCAGGCCGCCGCAGAAGGCGATCGCTCCGGCCGGGAGCACCGGAAGGGAGATGCCGAAGGCGGCGACGGCGACGACCGCCAGATAGGCACCGGCGTTCACCGCGAGCGTGTCGGGAGCGGCCAGGGGATTCCGGGAGACGGACTGCAGGGCCGCCCCCGCCGCACCCAGGGTCGCGCCGACCACGAGCCCGGCCGCGAGTCGGGGCAGCCGGGAGGCGGCGAGCACGGCATCCGCCTGCGCTGCACCCGACTCCCCCGCCCCCGCTCCCCCGGTCAGAGCACGCCAGAGGGCGTCCGGCCCGAGCACGGCGGTCCCCTGCGAGAGGTGGATGAGGGAGAGCGCCACCACCGCGACCGCGGCCGCGCAGGCCAGAACGGCGAGCCGTCCGCCGGCTCCCCGGCGGACGGCGACGGCCTGTGTCACTTCGTGAGGGCGTCGACCAACGCCGCGACGTACTGCTTCATCGACGCGGGGCCTCCGAACATCCAGATGCCGTCGGGCAGGCGGTGCACGTCGCCGGCCGTGACGAACGGGAGGGAGGCCCACACGGCGTTGTCCTTCAGGGCACCCTGGAACGGGTCGCTGCCGTCGACGTCGTTCGCGATGTAGGCGAACTGCACGTCTCCGAGGGAGGTCAGACCTTCCACATCGGTCGCGGCGAGGCCGTACGCCTCGTCGCCCTTCAGCGTCCACGGGTTGGCGAGCCCGAGCTTCTCGTTCACGTCCGAGATCAGCGACCCGGCCGCGTACGGACGCACGGAGACGCTGTTGCCCTGCACCCATCCGTCGGCGAACGCGACCTTCGCACCGGACAGGCCCGCATCGGCGAGCTTCTTCTTGCCGTCGGCGACCGCCGTCTCGAACGACGCCAGCTCGGTCTTCGCGCGGTCCTCCGTCCCGGTCGCCTTCGCGATCAGGTTCACGTTGTCGGTCATCTGCTCCAGCTGGCGGGAGGCGTCGGCCGACCGGACCACCAGCACCGGCGCCACGCGCTCCAGCTGGTCGATGGCGGAGTCCGAGAGGTCGGTCGTCGCGACCACCAGGTCCGGCTTGAGCGCGGCGACGGTGTCGACGCTCGGCTCCCCGCGCGTCCCGATGTCCTTCACGCCCTTCGGCAGCTTCTCCGCGGTGTCCCAGGCGCTGTAGCCCTTCACATCCGCGGCGCCCACCGGTTCGACGCCGAGGGTCAGCAGCATCTCGACCACGTTCCACTCGGTGCCGACGACCTTCTTCGCCGGACCGTCGAGGCGGACCTTCTCGCCACGGGCGTCGGTGACCGTCAGGGCGGCCCCGCCGTTCGTCTCGCCGCTGGCGGGTTCGGTCGTGCCGCAGCCGCTCAGCGCGATCGCGGCGGCGACCGCCAGGGCTGCCACGGGCAGGTGTCGTCGGATGTTCATCGGGTCCTTTCGGTTCGGAGGTGGTGGGCGCCGACGGCCCGCGTGCGCGGGACGCCGGAGATCGGATCGGTCTCGACGTCGATGCGGATGCCGTAGACGTCGGTCAGGAGCTCGGGGTCGTACACCTCGGCGGCGGAACCGGCGGCGACGACGCGGCCGGAGCGCAGGAGCACGACGCGGTCGGAGACGGCGGCGGCCTGGTCGAGGTCGTGGAGTACGAGGCCGACGGTGACGCCGTGCAGGTCCGCCAGCTCGCGGACGAGGTCGAGGATCTCCACCTGGTAGCGCAGGTCGAGGTACGTCGTCGGCTCGTCCAGCAGCAGTACATCCGTCTCCTGTGCGAGGCAGCACGCGAGCCACACGCGCTGCAACTGGCCGCCGGAGAGCGACTCGACACCGCGGTCGGCGAACGCCGCGACACCGGTCAGCTCGAGCGCGCGGTCGATGGCGGCGCGGCCCTCCGGGTCGGTCGAGCGGAAGCGACGGCGGTACGGGTGACGGCCGAAACCGACGACCTCGCGGACGCTCAAGCCCGCGGGCGTCGGACGGCTCTGGGCGAGCAGAGTGACGCGGCGGGCGAACTCCGGGCGGGAGAGGGCGAGGGCGTCGACCATCTCCGTCGCGTCAGTGTCTGCCGCGCCGGGCAGCAGCACCGAGCCGCCGCGCGCATCCTTCAGCCGCGCGATCGCGCGGAGGAGTGTCGACTTGCCGCTGCCGTTCGGGCCGATGAGGGCGGTCACGCGCCCGCGCGGGAGGAGGAGTTCGGCGCCGTGGACGACGTCGACGCCGTCGTAGGCGATGGTCACGTCGGAGGCGAGAAGGCCGGCGGTCGCAGTCACGAAAGTTAGGTTAGCTTAACCTAACTCGGTCGCCAAGCGGCAGCCGAACACAGCGGCCCAGCGGCGTCGCGTCAGCCGTTCAGGAACGCGGAGTGCGGGTGACGGCGCCCAGACGCGGGATCCGCGGAACCTGCGCAGCCGAGCCGGCCTCCGGCGGCACCACGATCTCCTGCCCGGCGGCGACCTGCACGCCGTCCGCCTCGACGGTGAGCGTGGCGTCGGGATCGGTCGACCGCTTCACCACGGCGAGCGCGATCGGACCCAGCTCGTAATGCACCGCCGACGAGGTCACGGCACCCACCTCGCGGTCGGCGGCGGAGACGACGGCTCCGGATGCGGGGAGCACACCCTCCGACCCGTCCAGGTGAAGCATGACCAGGCGCCGCGGCGGGTGGCCGAGGTTGTGCACCTTGGCGACGGTCTCCTGCCCGCGGTAGCAGCCCTTGCTCAGGTGCACCGCCGTGCGCAGCCAGTCGAGCTCGTGCGGGATGGTCCGCTCGTCGACCTCCGTCGAGAAACGCGGTCGCCAGGCCGCGATGCGCAGGGCGTCGGCGGCCAGCGTTCCGGCGACCGACAGCTCGCCCGAGCGGACGCGGGCGACGATCGAGGGGAGCGCGTCGCGCGGGACGAGGCGCTCGCTCCATGACCATCCCGCTCCGGGACGCTCGCCGTGCGCGTACTGGTGGCCGCCCGGCGTCACGGCGCGCCAGGGATCGTGCCAGACCAGGGGGACGGCGTTGGGCGCCGCCAGCGGCAGCGGCGGGTCGCCCAGCGTGCCGATCGTGGCGAGGTCGGCCGTGCGGTCGGCGAGCTCGACGCGCAGCATGAAACGCATGGAGTCGAGCCAGCCGAGCAGACCCTCCGCCTCCGGTCGGTCCACCAGCAGCCACAGGGTCTCGCCGTCGTCGACCAGCCGGACGGCGTGCTCGACACGACCCGTCACATCCAGCAGCAGGGTCTCCGACGACTCCCCCGGCCGCAGCCCGGTGAGCGCCTGGCTCGTGAGCGAGTTCAGCCAGCTGAGACGATCCGGACCCTGGATGGTCAGAACGGCCCGGTCGGACAGGTCGACGATCGCGCCGCGCTCCGCGAGGGCGCGCTGCTCGGCGAGGGGGCTGCCGTAGTGCGTGGGAACGCCCGTGCCGTCGGTGTCGACGGCGCCCGGCAGATCGAGGAACGGGGAGCGCTGATCGGGCTCCAGCTGGTCGGACATCGGCGGCGCCTCTCAGTCGACCTTGGCGAGCCGGGCGGAGGCGTGCGTGCGCAGCTCCTGGCCCAGGGCGGCGATGTCCCACGCCCACAGCAGGTGGCCGTCCACCAGACCGTAGAGGCGGGTCGCCGCGGTGTACTCCTTCGCCCCGGCCGTCCGCAGCACCGCGTCGGTCGCCAGGTCGATGCGCGGACCGGCCACCTGGCCGACGTAGATCTCGCTCACGCCGTCGGGATGGATGATCGAGACGTCGATGTCGAAGGCGCCGTGCGAATTGCGCAGGGTCTCGACGGACTGCGCCGTGTTGAACGGGCGGGAGCCGACACCGGGGAGCATCGCCGGACCGGCGTCGCCCTCGACCAGCTTGCGGCGCAGCCGCCAGTAGCCGGTCTCGGCGGCGAGCGGCGTGTTCTGCTCGTCGAGCACCCACGAGGTCGCCGAGTAGTTGAGGTAACCGAGCCCGTCGTGGCTGAAGCTGACACGCTGGCCGAACTCCAGCTGGGTGTGCTCCTCGTCGACCGTGTAGTCGAGCACACCTGTGCCCTCCCAGACGCCGATCAGCCAGGAGAGAGGGACGAGCTCGGCGGGGAGATCGGTGGGGATCTCGATCATGGCTTCGGCCTCAGGGCTCAGCGCTGACCGCGGAAGAGGTTGTACACGACCACGCCCGAGACGCCGAGGATGGCGAGAGTGGCCAGGCCCAGAAGGCCGATGAAGAAGAGTTCGAGAGCGACCAGCATGCTGCCAGTCTACCCAGCAGCCGCCGACACCAGGGCAAGAACGCCCCCGAACAGGCCCAGGATGATGAAGCTGCCGACGAAGGTCACCGCGAGCCGGTCGATGAAGCCGTCCTTCTGCTGCGTCGCCAGCTGCGCGACGAATCCCAGGAGCACCGAGACGCCCAGCGCGAGGGACAGCCAGGAAGCGTACTCGGCCGATCGCGCCACCGTGGCGATGAGGATGCCGAGCAGCAACGAGACCGCCCATACGGCGCCGATGCTGGTGAGCGTGGCCCATCGCGGCAGCGGCGGCTGCACGGGGCCGGCCGCGGCAGCCGGACCCATCACGTGCATCGGCGGGGTGTCCGGGGTGTCGTCGCTCACCCTCCCATTGTGCCCCGGCGCGGGCCCGCGGCGGCTGCCGGACAGGGCAGGCGGCTGTTTCCGGTAGCATTACGGCACGGTTTCCCGGCGGGTGAGGAGGAATGTGTGGCGCAGCTTCTGATCCTGACCTCTGCGCCGAACCCCACCGCGCCCCGCACTCCAGGGGCGACCTCCTCGGTCTCCGACGCCGCCGGTCCGGGCGCGGAGGTGCTGCCGTCCCTCGCGCTGCTGAGCCACCGGGTGCGCCAGATCCCGGCCGAACCGGCCTCCTTGGTCAACGCCCCGAGCTGCGACCTGATCTTCGTGGATGCGCGGCGCGACCTGGCGAGTGCGAAGTCGCTCTGCAAGATCCTCACGACGACCGGCGTCACGGTCCCGCTCGTCCTGGTGCTCACCGAGGGCGGTCTCACCGCGGTCAGCGCGGACTGGGGCGTCAGCGACGTCGTGCTCGACTCCGCGGGCCCCGCCGAGCTGGATGCGCGCATCCGTCTCGCCATCGGGCGCCAGACGCAGGAGCATTCTCAGTCGAAGATCCAGGCCTCCGGCATCACGATCGACGAGGCCAGCTACTCCGCCAAGGCCCACGGCCGCCAGCTCGACCTCACGTTCAAGGAGTTCGAGCTGCTCCGCTTCTTCGCGACGCATCCTTCGCGCGTCTTCACCCGCGAGCAGCTGCTCAGCGAGGTGTGGGGGTACGACTACTTCGGCGGCACCCGGACGGTCGACGTCCACGTGCGACGCCTGCGGGCCAAGCTCGGCGACCTGGAGTCGCTGATCGGCACCGTGCGCAACGTCGGATACCGGTTCAACGTGTACGAGGAGGAGAATGACCGCCTCCCTACGTCTCTCCGTCCCTGACCTCGGCGATCCCGCACAACGGCAGGCGTTCTTCGAGGTCGCCGCGGCCGCCGCGGAAGAGGACGGCGCCGACGCCTTCAACGAGCAGGCTCGCCTCGATCTCGACGCCGGCCGGCGCTCTCCCGTCGTCGCCACCGCGACCGGCGACGCGGCGGACGGACGGGTGGTCGCGGCCGGGGCGGTCGGACGCGGCGAACTCGACCTGGTCGTCGACCCGCTGTTCCGCGGCCTCGGCTTCGGAGAGGCCGTGCTCGAGGGGATGCTCGCGAGCGCGGCCGGGTCGCTGACCGCGTGGTCGCACGGGGCGCATCCCGCGGCCGCACGGCTGGCCGAGCGCTTCGGATTCGTGCCGGTGCGGCGGCTCCTCCACCTGACCGCCCCCGTGCCTCCGGCGTCGTCAGCGCCGGGCCCTTGGCCTATTTCCGCGCCGTATTCGATCGAGGCGTTCCGCCCGGGCGCCGACGACGAGGAGTGGGTGGCGCTCAACGCGCGCATCTTCTCGTCGCATCCCGAGCAGGGCTCGCTCACCGTCGACGATCTCCGCGACCGGATCGACGAGCCGTGGTTCGACGCGGACGACCTGCTCGTGCTGCGCGACGGCGACGGCCGGATGGTCGGCTACGACTGGCTGAAGGTGGAGGACGACGCCGGCGAGATCTACGTGCTGGGCGTCGACCCGGAGCTCGCCGGGCAGGGGCTCGGCCGGAGCCTCCTGCGCGCCGGGTTCGCGCGGCTGGCCGACCGCGGTGTCAGCACGGCCGACCTCTACGTGGAGGGCGACAACGAGTCGGCGCTCGCGCTCTACCGCTCTGCGGGGTTCGTCGACCACACGGTCGACATCCAGTACCGCAGGGACCGCACGGCGTAGCTCATCTACGCGGATTCCCTCCACAGGCAGCGTTTATCCACCGTTTACGCAGCGCCGTCACCACGGCCCGCTCCCGGTGCCATGATGGGGGGATGGACGAGCGCACGACTCTGGAGAACGGCCTTCTCGACACGGGGCTGGGCGGCAGCCTGGGCAGCGACTTCGACGACGACTTCGCTCCCTTCATCTACGAGCCCGACCCGACCCTGCCGGACGACCGCTACCTCGACCGCGAGCTGAGCTGGCTCGCGTTCAACCAGCGCGTGCTGGAGCTGGCGGAGGACCCGCTGCTCCCCGTGCTCGAGCGCGCGAACTTCCTCGCCATCTTCGCGAGCAACCTGGACGAGTTCTTCATGGTCCGCGTCGCCGGCCTGAAGCGCCGCATCGCCACAGGACTCGCAGTGCCCACGAACGTCGGGCGCGCCCCGCAGGACGTGCTCGCCGACATCTCCGAGAAGGCGCACGAGCTGCAGCTGCGCCACGCACGGGCGTACCACGACCTGGTCCTCCCCGCCCTGCGCGATGCGGGCATCACGGTCGTGACATACGACCAGCTCGACGACGCCGACAAGGTGCAGCTGCGCGAGATCTTCTCGCAGCAGATCTTCCCGGTGCTGATGCCGCTCGCCGTCGACCCGGCGCACCCGTTCCCCTACATCTCGGGGCTCTCGCTCAACCTCGCCGTGCGCGTCCGCAACTCGCGCACGGGCAAGGAGCAGTTCGCCCGCCTCAAGGTGCCGCAGATGCTGCCGCGGTTCGTCCGCATCGACCAGCGCGAGACCGTCGGCCAGGTGCGCTTCATCACCCTCGAGGAGCTCATCGCCAACCACCTCGGCGACCTCTTCCCCGGCATGGAGATCCTCGACCACCACGTCTTCCGCGTCACCCGCAACGAAGACGTCGAGATCGACGAGGACGAGACCGAGAACCTCATCCAGGCGCTCGAGCGCGAGCTGCTGCGGCGACGCTTCGGTCCGCCGATCCGCCTGGAGGTCACCGACGACGTCGACCCGGTCACCCTCGGGCTTCTCGTGCGCGAGCTCGATGTGACCGACCAGGAGGTGTACCGCCTCCCGGCTCCGCTCGACCTCGGCGGCCTCTTCGACCTCGCCAAGATCGACCGCCCCGACCTCCACTACCCGAACCACGTGCCGACAACGCCGGCGCAGCTGATGCCGAGCGAGCCGAACGCCAAGCCCGACATCTTCGCGGCGATCGCCCGGCAGGATGTGCTCGTCCACCACCCGTACGAGTCGTTCGCGACCAGCGTCCAGGCCTTCCTGGAGCAGGCGGCGGCCGACCCGCACGTGCTCGCCATCAAGCAGACGCTGTACCGCACCTCGGGCGACAGCCCGATCGTCGAGGCGCTGATCGACGCGGCAGAGGCCGGCAAGCAGGTGCTCGCCCTGGTCGAGATCAAGGCCCGCTTCGACGAGCAGAACAACATCTCCTGGGCGCGGAAGCTCGAGAAGGCCGGCGTCCACGTCGTCTACGGCCTGGTGGGTCTCAAGACGCACTGCAAGCTCGCCCTCGTCATCCGCGAGGAGAAGGGCGTGCTCAAGAGCTACAGCCACATCGGCACGGGCAACTACAACCCCAAGACCTCCCGCATCTACGAAGACCTCGGGCTCTTCACCGACGACGACCAGGTCGGAAAAGACCTGACCCGCCTGTTCAACGAGCTCTCCGGCTACGCGATCGAGAAGAAGTTCAAGCGGCTGCTCGTCGCCCCGCTGCACCTGCGGAAGGGGCTCCTCAAGCGGATCGACACCGAGCGGGCCAACGCCGAAGCCGGCCGGCCGTCCGGCATCCGGATCAAGCTCAACTCGATCGTCGACGAGGCCATCATCGATGCGCTCTACCGGGCGAGCCAGGCCGGCGTTCCGGTCGACCTGTGGGTGCGCGGCATCTGCGGAGTCGTGCCGGGCCGCGAAGGCCTGTCGGAGAACATCCGCGTCCGCTCCGTCCTCGGCCGGTACCTCGAGCACTCCCGCGTCTTCTCGTTCGTCAACGGCGGCGACCCCCAGGTGTACATCGGCAGCGCCGACATGATGCACCGCAACCTCGACCGCCGTGTCGAGGCGCTCGTCCGCCTCACCGAGCCAGAGCACCTGCGCGAGCTGAGCGACCTCTTCGACCTCGCGTTCGATGAGCGCACCGCCACGTGGAAGCTCGACCAGGACGGCGTGTGGACGCGGCACCACCTCGACGAGAACGGCAAGCCGCTGGTCGACCTGCAGAACAAGCTCATCCAGCAGTACAGTCACCGCCCACGCAGCACCCGTACGGGAACGAGGCGGTGAGCCCGGCCATCTACGCCGCGGGCGCCCTCTGCTGGCGCGTCGTGGACGATCGGATCGTCGTGCTCGTCGTGCACCGCACCAAGTACGGCGACGTGACGATCCCCAAGGGCAAAGTCGACCCCGGCGAGACGCTGCCGCAGACGGCCGTGCGCGAGATCGAGGAGGAGACCGGGCTGAAGATCGGCCTCGGAGTCCCGCTCGGCGTCTCGACCTATCCCCTCAGCAGCGGCCGCGAGAAGATCGTGCACTACTGGGCGGCGGAGGTCGGCGAGAAGGCCATCCTGCGCTCCACCTTCGTGCCGAACAGCGAGATCGCCGCGATCGAGTGGGTCACGATCAAGAAGGCGCGCGGCTACCTCACCTACGAGCGGGACGTCGAGATCCTCGACGCGTTCGACGCGCTCGTCCACCAGGGCATCACCTCAACCTTCGCGCTGATCGCGCTGCGCCACGGCAAGGCGGCGCCCCGCGACCGCTGGGACGGCTCCGACGCCTCCCGGCCCCTCACGGAGCGCGGCGTCAAGCAGGCCGCGGCCGACGTGGCGACCCTCGAGACGTGGCGTCCGAAGCGGATCGTCACGAGCGACGCGGTGCGCTGCGTCACCACGGTGGCTCCCCTCGCGGCGGCGACCGGCATCAAGCCCCACCGCGATCACGACATCAGCCAGGACGCATACGAGGAGGGCCGCGGGGATGTGCGGGGTGTCGTCGGCAAACGCGTCCGCTCCCGCAAGACGGCCGTGCTGTGCAGCCACGGCCCCGTGCTGCCCGAGATCATGCGCGAGATCGCCCTGGCGACCGGCACGATGCCGGGCGCCTACCTCGACGACGCGGCCGATCTCGACACCGGCGGCTTCTCGGTCGTGCATCTCTCGGCGACGAACCCGGCGTCCGGGATCGTCTCCATCGAGACCTACGCGCCCGTGGAGGGTTAGCACACCGCACATCCATCTCCCATAGTTGCAGCTGAGATATCACCCTGTTAGTGTCGGTGAGTGCCATTCGGCACGTCTCCGTTCCACCAGAGGAAATGAATGACCAGCTCAACGCGCATCCGCTTCGGCGCGCTCACGGCAGCCGCTGCCGTGGTCGCCGGCGGATTCTTCGCCGCCGCTCCGGCCACTGCCGCGACCGGCACCCTGACGCTCGCCAACACCACGTTCACCGCGGGCGACTGGGGTGCGGGCCTCAACGTCGCGGGCTCCGGTTTCACCGCCGACGCGGTCGTGACCATCACCGTGGAGACCTCCGACCACACCGCCATCGACCTGCACGATGTGACGGCCGACGCATCCGGCTCCTTCCAGGAGACCTACACCCCGTTCGTCACGCTGCCCCTCCCGGCCGCGGGCGACACCCTCTCGGTGACCGCGACGAGCAACCTCGGTGACACCTCCAACACGGTGCCGCTCACGGTGAACCCCGCGACGCTGCCGAAGAGCATCGTCTCGAGCGTCTCCACCATCACGACGGCGCAGCTGGCCGACAAGAACAGCGGCATCTCCATCCTCGCCTCGGGCTACACCCCCGGCGAGCAGGTGAAGGTGACGGTCGACTACGCGGGTGACGCCCTCGACCTCGGCCCGTACACGGTCGAGGCGGACGGCTCCGTCGTCTTCGGCTTCTACCTCGCCGGCGGCGTCGCGACCGCCGGCCCGCTCACCGTGACGGTGGCCGGTCAGCAGTCCGGCGTCAGCCAGAGCGTGACCATCCAGGTCACCGGTGAGGACGTCGCCGTCGGCGGCGGCACCGCGCCGTCGCTCGGTGGCGCTGCGACCGCGGCGGCCTCCGGCCCGTCGCGCCTCCCCGTCGTCAGCGGCTGATCGGCGCCTGACGATTCGTGGCGGCGCGGACCCGATCGGTCCGCGCCGCCACTCGCGGTTCACGGCGCCCTCCATCACACACACCCTCCGACCCCGCCCAGACCTGACCCGACGACAGAGACACCATGACGAACCGCCGCATCCTCCCCGCCCTGCTCTGCACCGCCGCCCTGCTCGCGTCCCTCTCCGCCTGTGCCCCCGGCGACGCGAAGCCCACCAACAGCGCCTCACCGCGGCCCACGGCAACCGCCGAAGCCGGCCCCGCGCTGCCGCCCGGCCTCTCCCCGTCCGAGCTGAAGGCGCTCCCCACCGCCTCCTTCGACGCGGTCATCCCCGGCCTCATCGCGGCACCCGAGAAGGCCGAGATCCGCACCGCGTTCCGTCTGGCCTTCGACACCGCCGCGTACGCCGGCGACTTCCGGACGCCGGTCGCGCTCATCCCCGCCAACAACTTCCTCGGCGAGCCGACCGTGGTGGTCCGTGTGAAGACGCGCGGCGACTGGTCACTCATCCTCACGCCGGCACGGAAGCAGCTCCCCTCGAAGGCGACCGCGGACGACCCCGCACCCGCCCAGAGCGCAGCCTGGGTGCCGACGAGGCTGCTGCGCGTCTCGGCGACCCTCACCAAGCGGGTCATGATCTCGACGGAGGAGCAGAAGCTCAGCATCCTGGATGGCGCGGGCCGCACCCTGCAGGAGTTCGCGGTCGGCGTCGGCACCGACACGACGCCCACTCCGACCGGCACCGGCTACCTGCAGGCCCGCTACCTGGACCCCGCGCAGGGCCAGGAGGAGCACCGCATCCAACTCACTTCGCTGCATGCGACCGCGGCCGACGAGCCCTACGACGGTTCCGACGGCGGCCTCATCGGCATCCACTACCAGTCGACGGCGTCCGGCGCCGTCTCGCACGGCTGCGTGCGGCTGTCGGCCGAGGCGATCGCCGCCGTCGACGCCCTCCCCCTCGGGACACCGGTGCAGATCACCGGCTGACCCGCGGATTCACAGGAGCACGAGGACAAGAGGACGCCCGGCGTTAACCTCCCGTTTACCACCGCGGGGGACTCTGGACAGACACCGGGAATAGCGTCTCACGCGGGTCGCACCGACCCCGTCCTGTTGTTACTGATCCCCGAAGGGACAACTGTGAAACTCAAGCGCATCGGCGCTCCCGTGGCACTCCTCGCCGCAGCCGCCATCTCTCTCACCGCCTGTGCGGCGAACGAGGGCAGCACGCCGTCGACCACGACGGCCAAGGCCTCGAACCTGTCCGGCACGCTGAACGGCATCGGCTCGTCCGCCCAGGGCGCGGCGCAGACGGTGTGGGCCGCCGGCTTCCAGGAGGCCAACCCGAAGGCCACCATCAACTACGACCCGCAGGGCTCCGGCGCCGGCCGCAAGAGCTTCATCTCGGGTGCTGCCGACTTCGCCGGCTCCGACGCCGCGCTGAAGACCGAGGAGCTCGGCTCCACGTTCGCCGGCTGCGCCGCGGACAGCAAGGGCATCGACCTCCCCGTCTACATCTCCCCGATCGCGATCGCGTACAACGTCGACGGCGTGAAGGACCTCAAGCTCGACGCCGCGACCATCGCCGGCATCTTCTCGGGCAAGATCACCACGTGGGACGACGCCAAGATCAAGGACCAGAACTCGGGCGCCTCGCTCCCGTCGGCCCCGATCACGGTCGTTCACCGCTCCGACGACTCGGGCACCACCCAGAACTTCACCGAGTACCTCGCCGCGAACGCCCCCGACGTCTGGACGGCCCCGGCCTCCCAGACCTTCCCGTTCCAGGTCGGTGACGCAGCCAAGGGCACCTCGGGTGTCGCGGACGCCACCAAGAACGCGAAGAACTCGATCACGTACATCGACGAGTCGGGCTCGGCGGGCCTCAGCATCGCCCAGCTCAAGGTCGGCGACAACTACGAGAAGATCAGCGCCGACGGTGCTGCCGCCGTGGTCGCCGCCTCCCCCATCGCCGACGGCCGCGAGGCCAACGACCTGGCCATCCAGATCGACCGCAAGGACACCAAGAAGGGCGCCTGGCCGCTCGTCCTGGTCTCCTACATCATCGCGTGCCAGGAGTACAAGGACGCCGCCAAGGCGGACCTGGTGAAGGGCTACGTCGACTACATCATCTCGAGCGACGCCCAGAAGGCCGCTGCGGAGCAGGCCGGCTCGGCCCCGCTCGCGAGCGACCTGGCCGACAAGGTCTCCAAGGCCGTCGCCAGCATCAAGTAACACCACGCCGCTCGGCCTGGGCTGCCCCGCAGCCCGGGCCGAGCGGTGCTCCCGTCCTCAGCCGTCCCCCACGGCGCACCCGATGAGAGAAAGCAACGAATGACCGCCGGAACAGTAGGAGCCATCAGGCCGAAGGCGAAGGTCCGCCTCGGCGACCGGGTCTTCTCGACCAGCACCATCGTGGCCGGATCCCTGATCCTCGCCACCCTCGCCGCCGTTGCGATCTTCCTGGTCGTGCAGAGCATCCCGGCTCTGTTCGCCCACGCAGGCGAGCTGCCCAACAACGCGACGAACTTCTGGTCGTGGGTCTGGCCGCTCGTCTTCGGCACCATCTGGGCGGCGCTGATCGCGCTGCTGATCGCGACCCCGCTGTCCATCGGCATCGCGCTGTTCATCTCGCACTACGCACCGCGCCGCGTCGCCTCGGTGCTCGGCTACATCATCGACCTCCTCGCCGCGGTCCCCTCCGTCGTCTTCGGCCTCTGGGGCATCGCGACGCTCTCCTCGTTCGTCCAGCCCTTCTACGTCTGGCTCGGCGACAACCTCGGCTGGATCCCGTTCTTCGCGCCGCCGGTCTCCGGCACCGGCCGCACCATCCTCACCGCCGGCCTGGTGCTCGCCGTCATGGTCATCCCGATCATGACCGCCATCTGCCGCGAGATCTTCCTGCAGACCCCGCGCCTCCACGAGGAGGCCGCCCTCGCCCTCGGCGCGACGCGCTGGGAGATGGTCAAGATGGCCGTCCTCCCCTTCGCCCGCAGCGGCATCATCTCCGCCATCATGCTCGGCCTCGGCCGCGCCCTCGGCGAGACCCTGGCCATCGCGATGGTGCTCTCGCCCGCCCTGATCGTGAAGTTCGCGGTGCTGCAGGCACAGAGCCCGAACACGATCGCGGCGAATATCGCCCTGCAGTTCCCCGAGGCGACCGGCCTCGGCGTGAACGCGCTCATCGCCTCCGGTCTCGTGCTGTTCGTGGTGACCCTGCTCATCAACATGCTCGCCCGCTACATCGTCAGCCGCCGCAAGGCCTTCTCTGGAGCGAACTGATGGCCACGACCACCGCTACCGCCCCGCGCCCCCTCGCCAACTCCTACACCGCCGGCAAGCTGCCCCGCTGGGCGCCGTGGACGATGCTCGTCGTCTCGTGGGTCGTCTTCGCCGCGATCTTCGCGATGCTTGCCGCGAGCGGCGCGACGAAGGACTTCAACATCGTCGGCGCGATCTTCTTCGGCACCGTGCTGTTCGACATCGCGATCTACACCACATCCCTGCTGGTCGAGGGCTCCCGCAAGGCCGTGGACCGGCTGGTCACCTCGCTCGTCGCGACCGCGTTCATCATCGCCCTCCTCCCGCTGATCTCCCTCGGCTGGACGGTCGTCTCGCAGGGCCTCGCCCGCTTCGACATCGCCTTCTTCTCGGAGTCGATGCGCAACGTCATCGGCGACGGCGGCGGCGCGCTCCACGCGATCGTCGGAACGCTCGAGATCACCCTCATGGCGGCGGTCATCTCCGTGCCCATCGGCCTCCTGACCTCCATCTACCTGGTGGAGTACGGGCGCGGTATGCTCTCGCGCGGCATCACCTTCTTCGTCGACGTGATGACCGGCATCCCCTCGATCGTCGCCGGCCTGTTCGCGTACGCCCTGTTCGCGCTGTTCTTCGGTCCCGGCATCCGCAACGGCTTCATGGGGGCCGTCGCCCTGTCGGTGCTGATGATCCCCGTCGTCGTGCGGTCCAGCGAGGAGATCCTGCGGATCGTCCCCAACGAGCTGCGTGAGGCATCCCTCGCCCTCGGCGTCCCCAAGTGGCTGACCGTGCTCAAGGTGGTGCTGCCGACCTCGCTCGCCGGCCTCGTGACCGGCGTCATGCTCGCCATCGCCCGAGTCATCGGCGAGACCGCGCCGCTGCTCATCGTCGCGGGCTTCACGACGAGCATGAACTACGACCTCTTCAACGACCGGATGATGACCCTGCCGGTGTTCGTGTACACCCAGTACACGCAGGCCGCCGGGCTCCACGCGCAGGCCCAGATCGACCGCGCCTGGACGGGCGCCCTCGCGCTGATCATCATCGTGATGCTGCTCAACCTGGCCGGCCGCATCATCGCCAAGGCCTTCGCTCCCAAGTACGGCCGCTGAACCCGCACCCCAACACCCGACAGCCAAGGAATCAAGTGTCCAAGCGCATCGAAGTCAACGACCTCAACGTCTACTACGGCAAGTTCCGTGCCGTCGAGGGCGTTTCGCTCACCATCGAGCCCCGCTCCGTGACGGCCTTCATCGGCCCGTCGGGATGCGGCAAGTCGACGTTCCTCCGCACCCTCAACCGCATGCATGAGGTCATCCCCGGCGCGTACGTCGAGGGCGAGGTGCTCATCGACGGCAACAACCTGTACGGCCCGGGCGTCGACCCCGTCCTCGTGCGCCGCCAGGTGGGCATGGTGTTCCAGCGCCCGAACCCGTTCCCGACCATGAGCATCCGCGACAACGTGCTCGCCGGCGTGAAGCTCAACAACCGCCGGATGTCGAAGAGCGAGGCCGACGACCTGGTCGAGAGCTCGCTGCAGGGCGCCAACCTGTGGAACGAGGTCAAGGACCGCCTCAACCTCCCCGGCTCCGGCCTCTCCGGCGGCCAGCAGCAGCGTCTGTGCATCGCCCGCGCGATCGCCGTCTCCCCCGACGTCCTGCTGATGGACGAGCCGTGCTCGGCCCTCGACCCGATCTCCACGCTCGCGATCGAGGACCTCATCGAGGAGCTGAAGAACGACTACACGATCGTGATCGTGACCCACAACATGCAGCAGGCGTCGCGCGTCTCGGACCGCACCGCGTTCTTCAACATCGCGGGCACCGGCAAGCCGGGCAAGCTCATCGAGTACAACGACACCAACCAGATCTTCTCCAACCCGACCGTGCAGGCCACCGAGGACTACGTCTCCGGCCGCTTCGGTTGATCCGGGCGCGACCCCGCGGTCGCAGCAAACACGAGAACGCCGCCGATCAGTGCGATCGGCGGCGTTCTGCGTACGCGCTCGTCGTGTCCTGCCGGACGATCCCGGTCAGGACGCGATGGCGACGATGGGCGGGCTCGTCGGCTTGTCGGACCCACCGCTCGGCTCCACCGTGACGCCGACCGTGTCCCCCGCCGCCATGTCGCCGGTGAGCACGCGCCAGGTCGATCCCGAGTTCGCCGGGTTCATCGTCCCGGCGGGGATCGCCTGCCCGTCGCGCAGGTACCAGAGCTCGTAGGTCTTGTCGCCGGGAAGCGCCGGGAGGTCGTTGGCGACGAGCGCGGAACGTCCCAGTTCGCCCGACCACACGAGGGTCGCCGTTCCGCCGCCCTCGACCTGCGCGGTCGCCCGCTGCACGTCAGGAGCGGCGTTGATCTCTGCCAGGGCGGACGCCTGCTGCGATTGGTACGAGTTGCCGCCGGAGAGTGTCGAGCCGACGAACGCTCCGCCGACGAACAGCACGATCGCGGCTGCGGCGGCGCCCAGGAGAAGGGCAGGGCGCTGGAACCAGCGGCGCTGTGCGGCGCGCTCGGCGCGGCCCGGGGTGGCCTCGGGCGTCGCTACAGGGGTCGGAGAGGCGTCGGCTGCTTCGGCCGGGGCCGCGACGGGCCCTGCCGTCGGCTGGGCGACATCCTGAGCCGGCAGCTGCGGGGTGTTCTGCAGCTGCGCGAACAGCGCCGCCTTGAGTTCCGGGCGGGGCTGGACGGGCTCGGCGGAGAGCGCCAGTTCGGCGGCGACGTCCTCGAAGGCACGGGCCTCCTGCTCGTCGTCCGCCCCCAGGTGGTAGCCGAGGCGCCCGGCGTCTCGGTCGTCTTCGCGGGTCATGTCGTCACCCCCAGTTCCTCGCGCAGCCGTATCATCGCATCGCGCAGCCGAGTCTTCGCTGTGCCGAGCGGGATTCCGAGCTCGGCTGCGACCTCGGACTGGCTGAGTCCCCCGTAGTAGGCGAGGGTGACGGCCTGCCGCTGCGGCTCGCTCAGTTTCGCCATGGCCACCTCCACCCTCTCGTGCTCGACCCGGACCTCCACCGTCTCGGCCACCTGGTCGTAGGCGGTCGGGAGGTCGCGGATGCCCACCACCGTGTCCCGGTCGCGCGACGCCTGCGATGCGCGGATCCGGTCGACAGCGCGCCGGTGGGCCATGGTCATGATCCACGTCTGCGCTCGACCTTTATTCGGATCGAACCGCGGAGCGGATTGCCACGCCTCGAGGAAGACCTCCTGGGCGACCTCCTCCGACTGCGCGCCGTCGATGAGGAGGCGGCGGATGAGTCCGAGGACGCGCGCCGCAGTCAGGTCGTAGAAGCGCGAGAACGCTTCCTGATCGCCGGCGGCGGTGCGGACGAGGAGGGCGTCGAGGTCGACCGCAGGGGCGTCGTCCACGTCGTCTCCGCTCTCATCCGGCCTGCCGGGAGTCGTCCCGCCGATGCTCGAACGGGCTTCTCCTGAACAGAAGAGTGCCGGGCCGCAGAACGCCTCTCGGCGCGAGGCCGCTCGAAGCGGCTAGTTTTGGAGCCCGGGGTTACTGCGGCCCGGCGACACCCAGTGTACAGGAGCGGTTCGCGGCGCCTATCGGCGTGGCGTTCGCAGCGGGAGAACGCGGATGCCGCCGCGGGGGTTGACCTGCTCAGTCGAGCGATCCCGACCGCCACAGCCGTGCGCACGCCGTCAGTTCTTCTGCGGTGCGGGTGAAGCGCAGAGCCCGCGTGGTCAGCTCACTCGCCCGCTCCGGGTCGAGCACGTCGCGGTCGTCGGCGACGGAGGCGGCCCCGGCTGCTGCGACCCGGCAGAACGCGGCCGCCCGGTCGAGCGCGACCGCGAAGTCGCCCTCGAACAGGCCGCGGAGGATGCGGTCGGCGAGCTCGGTGATCTCCGCCGGTCCCGCCGGGTTCGGGGCGCCCGCCACGACCGCGTCGATGGACCCGAGCACCTCGGTGCCGCGTTGGAACAGGTACGCGGTGCCCTCCGCATCCTGGCGAATGAGAAGCCGGATGAGGTAGATGCGCCACAGCGCGCCGGGCAGGCTCTTTGCGTTGGACCGAGACCACAGTTCGGCGAGCGCATCGATGCCGTGCTGGTCGGTGAACGCGACCAGCCGGTCCACGACCTCCGCGTCCGGGTTCTCGCGCACCCGCGCGAGCAGGGCACGGGCGGTCTCGTGCGCGACCCGGCTGATCTGCGCGGGATCCTCCCCGCCCATGAAAGCCTCGAACATCCCACTCGTGAACAGCGCGGGCTTGTGGAACCGGTCAGACATCCCCCTATTCTGCCCCCGCCACGGGACAGGGTGAATCCACGCTAGATTGGAGGTGAGGGCCTGTAGCTCAGTTGGCAGAGCATCGGACTTTTAATCCGCGGGTCGTGGGTTCGAGCCCCACCGGGCCCACCCTTATCAGCACACTGCAGTGGTTCGGGATCGTGAACTACCCGGAGGAACCATGGCCATCACCGCGCCGGAACACGAGCGCGACTGCTGCCAAACCGCCTACCTGCTGCGCTCACCAAGGAACGCACGGCGCCTGATGGATGCGATCGAGAGCGCGCATAGAGGCGACGCCATCGAGCGCCCCCTAGTCGAGGAGTGATCGGAAGCACCTGGCTCGAACCGGTTCGACGCTGGGTGACATAACGGTGCGTTCAAGCTCGGAATGGGGCGGACGGCACCCAAATGTTGCGCGAAACAACATCTATTGGCGGCGCAAAGCCTTTGCGCTAGGGTGTGTGTCGAACCGGTTCGACAATGCGGTGCCGAAGTCCGTCACCGTTTTGATGCGAAGGAGCATCCGACCATGTCACTCACCCACTCGACCGTCGCGAGCAGGCGATCTCGCCGCCGGTCCCCCCTGTTGCGCATCTCTGTCGCGGGCGCTGCAGCCGCTTCTCTGGTCGCTGCCGGAGCAGCGCTTCCTGCCGTCGCGGCAATCGGAGGAAACACCCTCTCCATCGACGCGGCGTCGGTCGTGCGTCCCGTCACGCATGTCGCCGCCGGCGGCCTGTACGGTCTCGCGACCGCGAGCACGCCCGATCCCGCCTCATTGCTGCCGCTGCACGTCAATCAGTTCACCCAGCCGGCACCAGGCGTCCAGCAGTTGGGGAACGGCGCGACCACTCCATCCGGCGACGCGCTCAAGGTCGCGCCGTCGCTGATCTCGGCGGGCGGCCAGGAGACCGTCCGCATGCCGGATATCTACCCGGACTGGCCGTACAAGTGGGTCAGTTGGAGCGACTACCTGTCGAAGGTCGACACGATGGTCCAGGCGCGCGTCTCGGCCACCTCCACAACCAACATCAACGGGTGGGAGCTGTGGAACGAGCCGGACGGCACCTGGAACACCTCGGCGGCCGGTCCGTTCAACGACGGCTGGTCGCGCATCTACAACGAGGTCAAGAAGTACGACACCGTCACCCCGATCGTGGGCCCGAGCATCTCCAGCTACAACCACGACTGGATGACCAGCTTCCTCACCGCCGCGAAGAACGCCGGCACCGTGCCGGATGTCATCAGCTGGCACCTGTGGAGCTCCGACGCCCTGCCCGGCGAACTGGCCGACCTGCGCGGGATCGAGAGCTCACTCGGCATCTCGCCGCGCCCGGTGTCGATCAACGAGTACGCCTGGCCCGACCAGGTGGATGTCCCCGCATCATCACTGCGCTACCTCGCGACCTTCGAGCGCGCCACCGATGTCCGTGACGCCGAACGCGCCTACTGGTACGAGTCCGGCACGATGAACGGCCTGTTCGTCAACGGGCAGCCGACCGGCACTTACTGGCTCTACAAGTGGTACGGCGACATGACCGGCAACATGGTGTCCGTGGCCCAGAACGGCCTGCAGGACGGCATCGCATCACTCGACACGACCCGCAAGATCCTCACGGCCGTCGTGGGGGGCGCAACCGGCGACAACACCGTGTCGGTGAAGAACCTCAGCGGCTTCGGCTCGTCGGTAGCCGTCACCGTGCTCTCCACGCCGGACTCCGGCCGTCTGCACGCCGTGTCCGCTCCGACGACCATCTGGTCGGGATCCCTCACGGTCACCAACGGAGCCATCAGCATCCCGCTCACCGGGCAGGACCCGGGCGCCGCGTACGAGATCGTCGTCACGCCGACCAGCGGACCGGTCACCTCGTACCAGCAGACGTACGAGGCAGAGAACGCCTCCGTGGTCAACGGCATCCGCTACTCCTCCTCCGCCGCGTCCAACGGCGGATACGTCGGCGGCCTGGACAACAGCGGCGACATGCGGAACGACAGCTTCGTCGACTTCCTGGTCAACGTCCCGGTCGCGGCCGACTACAGTCTGTCGATCCGCTACGCCAACGGCACGGGTGCCACCTCCACCCAGGGCATCGCCTACGACGGCGGCGCCTGGAGCACGGTCAGCTATCCCGCGACCGGCGGATGGGGCGCCCAAGGGAAGTTCGCGACGGTCTCCGGACCGACCCTCCACCTCACCGCCGGATACAACATGATCCGGCTCGCGAAGGGGTCGCCGTACTTCGCCGGCGGCACCGGTTACGCCGAGCTCGACTCCATCTCCCTGTCCACGACCGCTGCCGTTCCCGGTTGGTCGCAGCCGTCGAATCCGCCCGCGGCGACCTTCGTGCAGCGGCTGGAGGCGGAGTCCGGAACCGTCTCCGGCGGCAACGTCACCGCCTCGTCGAACGCGTCCGGCGGAAGCTTCGTCGGCGGACTCGACTCCTCCACCAGCTCGGTCACCTTCCATCCCAACGTCCCCACCGCCGGCACCTATCGGCTCCAGCTGGGCTACGCCAACGACGGGGGTTACACGCAGAACGGGACGCTGGATGCGGTGGTCGGGCTCACCGTCAACGGCGGGGCCGCGACGAACGTGACCCTTCCCGTCACGGGGCCGTGGGGTGCGAACGGCGGATCCTTCCCGGTGGCGACCACGACGGTGCAGCTCAACGCAGGCACGAACTCGGTCACGATCGCCCACCAGGCGAACCAGAACTACGCGGAGCTCGACTACGCGCAGTTCTCCTCCCCGGCGGGTGCGGTCGTCCGGTAAGGGACACCGCTTCTCGAGTGGCGCCTGTCGCCCCCAGCATGACAGGCGCCGCCCGGAAGGGCCGGACCCGGGAGATCGGGTCCGGCCCTTCGCTTGCTTCTCGACGCCTCATGCGAGATAGGTTTCTCTCGTGGCTGTGTGGGAAGCGGACGACCAGGATCCCGGATTCCAACTGGCCAGGAACGGATTCGTGACGAAGTTCCACTCGGCAGCCGTCGTCGATGAGTCGCTCGCCTCCTTCCGGTCGACCGGCTACCGCGTCGTCCGGCTGGATACCGCATCCTGGACCAACGAAGCCGACCTTCACGACGCGCTGAGTACCGCCCTCGACTTCCCCGCCTACTACGGCCGCAACTTCGCCGCGCTGTCCGACTGCCTCCAGGACGTCGCCGAGCAGGCGTACGGATGGACGGAAGCTGACACGGGACTCATCATCGAACTCGACCACCTCGATCGGTTCCGCGCGACGATGCCGGCCGCCTGCGGCATGCTGCTCGACATCCTCATCGACACGGCTCGTCTCGGAGCACTCCTCGGCAACCGGATTCTGTGCGTGATCCGGTCGGACGACCCGCTGCTGGATGTCGGACCGGTCGGTGGCGCGGAGCCCCCGTGGAACCCACGCGAGTGGCTCCTCTCCGACCGTGTGGATGGGGTCGCGCCGTGAGCGTGACCCCCGCGCACAGCGCAGCGATCGACGAGCTGCGGGCTCTCCCCGAGCTGTCGTGGGGTCAGACCGCTCTGCTGAGCTGTCTCGAGCGTCTCCGTTCGGGCGGCCCGACTTCCGCGAAAGAGGTCACCGTCGTCGACGCGTGGGCGTTCGACGACGGCTTCTGCGCCATCTTCGGATCACCCTGGGGTCCCACCGTGGGGCTGCGTGTCACGGCAACCGGCGAGCAATACTCCGGTGCGTACACCGATCACCCGACGGCGGAGGAGTTCGGGACGGACATCGCCGACTTCAGTATCGCCGAGCCGCTAGGGCGCGTCGCCGATGAACTCGTCTTCGATGCCGTCGGTATCGGCTGGTGGGGTGATCCCCCGTTTTCCAGACGGGTCAGTTGACCGCCATGCCACTCAGTACCACGTGCCGCCCCCGTCTTCGGCGGGTTCAGCTCGGTAGTCGAAGAGTGTCCGCATCTCGTCGTTGAACCTGCGCCCAGCGCGTAGCGGCAGGTGCGTGGTCCACCAGCTCTTGCCGGGCGCAACCGGTGTCGGAGTGAGCAGCCGCCGGAATTGCTCATCCAAGTCATCGACCTGGCGAGCGAACTCTTCGAACTCCGGGAACCGTTGAGCGGTGGGATCGCGGAGGACCTGTTCGATGAAGTCTCGGGGCGCGAGATCGTTGAAGTACTCGGCAACGTAGTCGTTATAGCCCCCTGCGACGTTGGTGATGATCGCGTAATAGCCGTGGAGCAAGCTAGCGGGGTCGCGCTTCTTGCCCGTCCCCGGATACGGCCGCACGATGTTCTGCACGTGGGTCGCGAATTCAGACACGCGTGAAGGATACCGGCGGCGGCCGTAGCCTGCGGCGTGAGCGGCGTTCACCCTCGGCGCGTCGCTCGCGGAGCCCGCACTAGCACCACAGTGAGGACGACGGTCACCAGGACGCTGTAGAGCCAGCTACCGACGACCGCGAGCAGCACGAGCCAGTGTTGGGACGACGGCGTCGCCGCGACGGACCAGATGGCGGCGGCGAGGAAGGCGGACATGACCACCGTGGCCGTCCACCGCGCGGTCAGCCGCCAGGCCATCCCCCACGTGCTCACCGGCCGCGGGGGCGTCGTGACACCCGCCAGCCATCCGCCGGGCTGCGCGAGTCCCGGCGCTCGGCTCTCTTTCATGGGCGTCAGCGGGCGCGAGACCGCGCGGTCCCATCGGTGCCGCCGGCCGGGGTCACTCACACGCCAGAATCTACACCGGAGCGGGGACGAGCATTCAGCGGGTGGGCCAGTGCCAGGTGGGGCGGTCGAGGAGACCCTCCTGGCCGCGCACGTGGGTCTCCCCCAGCTGCTTCTCCAGGTGGATGCGGCTCACGTCGTCGACGAGGTCGCGGTCGGCCGCGGAACGCTGGATCGCGTCCTGCAGCTCGTGGGAGTGCGTGACGACCACGAGCTGCGCGTTGGCCGACGCGGCGACGATGAGGGAGCCGAGGGCGGGCAGCAGATCGGGGTGGAGGCTGGTCTCCGGCTCGTTGACGACCAGCAGCTGCGGCGGCCGCGGTGACAGCAGCGCGGCCGCCCAGAGCAGAAAGCGCAGGGTGCCGTCCGACAGCTCCGCGCCCGCGAGCGGACGGAGCAGCCCGGCCTGCCGGACGGCCACCGAGAACTGCGCGCCGTCGACCACGATCTCGACCCGGCTGCCGGGGAACGCCGCATCAACGGCCGCGTCGAAGGGGTCGCCGCCGCCCGACTCGCGGATGGTCTGGATGGCCGCCGCGACATCCGTCCCGTCGGCGGCGAGCACCGGCGTGCGCGTTCCGAGCTGCGGAAGCCGCGCCGGGGCCGCCGTGTCGGTGCGGAAGTGGTCGTAGAAGCGCCACGCGCGCAGGTTCTCGCGCACCCGCAGCACCTCCGGGGCACGGACAGGATCGACGACCTCTGTGAGGATGCTCTCGAACGTGCGCAGGGTCTTGCCGAGCTCCGTCCAGCCGCCGTCGTCGCCGCGCACGCGGACGTGGCCGCCGCGCCGCTCGGCCGCCAGGCTCGACGGTCGAGGGGCCGGCCCCGTCCACACGGTCTCCAGCTTCAGCTCAGGATCGCGGCCGAACGCGGTGTCCTTGCTCGGCTGCGGCAGTCCGAGGTCGAGGGCGTAGCCGAGGCCAACGGCGTCGTCGTCGAGTTGCACGCCAAGCCGGAGTGCGACCGGATCACGACGGACGGTGCCCTGGACGGGCGCGTCGCCCTGGAGCATCGCCCGGCCGAGCCGCTCCGGACCGGCCCACAGGGTGGAATCGAGTCCGCCCTCGCGCGCGATCGCGACGACCACCTCATCCCGCCCGCACCCGGCCAGCAGCCGCAGCGCCCGGTAGAGCGACGACTTGCCCGCCCCGTTCGCACCGGTCACCACGGTCAGCCGCCCCAGCGGGATGACGAGGTCGCGCAGCGAGCGATAGCCGGAGACGGCGACGGTGGAGATCACTCCGGGATCGTATCGGGGGCCGCCGACGCGAGTGGATGCGCGCGACCTGCCATCAGACTTCGTCGCTCCACGGAAGGAAAGGATTTCCGGACCGCGCGCGCTCGATCCGCTCGTGGTCGGAACCTCCCAGCATCACGACGTCGCCGCCGAGGGGAAACCGCGAGACGGTCGTCGTCGCCTCGTACGCGCGCCCATCTGCCGTCGTCGCGATGGAGACGATCGTCCAGTCATCCACCGTCTCGGAGAAGCGCCCCGCCGCGGCTGCGGCGACGAGGTCGCGGAGGACGGCGACGCCAGCTTCGTCGTCGGTCAGCGTCCACTCCGCATGCTCGATCTCCGCCGTGAGCTGATCGAGGTAGGCGTTCCACCGCACAGCGGCCGCCCCTTCCCGACGCGGCTGCAGCGTGACGGAGGCGTCCTCGCGGCCGCGGAGCACATCCACCGCGTCTCCGAACTCTGAGGCGACTTCCGCGACCAGCGTCGTCAGCAGAGGCAGTATCCGCGGCGGCAGAGGGACGTCGAAGTCGGGGGCAGGCGACAGCTCGACCTCGGGAGCGGGATCGGGCAGGCGCGTTCCCGACGGGATGCGGAGGCGCACCCGGTAGTCCGGGCCGCCATAACCCGCCGGGTGGCCCTCGGTCGGCACCCGGTCGACATCGCGTTCGATCCGATCCTCCGGGTCGTTGGTGCGGTAGTGAGCACCGGGGACCGGAACCAACCGCTCGTACGACGCGACGATCCGCTCGACGCGCCCGGTGACATCGGCGACAGGCACACGGTCGTCATACGGATGGAGTTCGTGGAGATACGTGGGAACGCCATCCTGGGCCGACGAGTCCTGGGTGGGAGCGCGGAGCGTCAACGTCACATCCTCGCCGGCCGCGAAAGGCGTGCCGCAGCAGGCGAACTCCGCGGAGAACACGAATACATCGATGGCGGAGGCGGCGTCCATGTCGCAACGCTACCGGGCACCGGAAATCATGCAACGAACTGTTCACCGAGCGGCCCTAGCGTTGCGACCGTGACCATCTCGCGCCCGAGCGTGCCGGATGTCGATGCAGGCACTCCGCGCTCGACGCCGGCCGTGGATGCGGCGACCCGCACCGCGTCCGGGATGCTGGCGCGTGCGGTCCGGCTCTGGCCGGGAGCTGCGGCGCTGATGCTGGGCTGCGTTGCGGCCGTCGCGATGCTCGGCGTCGCGGCCGCCTCGGAATTCCCGCTGTTCTCCGAGGCGTCGGCCGAGCGCGGGCGGGACTGCACGACGATCCGGAGCGCGCGCCACGCCCTCGACGCCGCGCTGGATGCGCACCTCGCGGCGCTCGGGGCGCATCCCGTCGAGGCGGGGTCGGCGATCCAAGAGGCCGTTACGACGTTCCGCGCGGACACGAGCGACATCGCGACGGACGCCGTGGAGCGCGCCCTCGACCCCGTCGACCGGACGCTGGACGACCTGCAGGGCGCCGTCGACGGGCAGGGCTTCGCTCGCGACCCCGCCGCGGCACTCGCCGATGCGAACAGGGCCGCGGCAGATCTGCGGGAGTCGTGGGACGGACCGCTCGCCCGCGTCTGCCAATGACTCGGACGCCGGATCAGCTGCCGGCGACCAGCGCGCCGACGGTGAGCAGCGATACTGAATCCTTCGTGCACGCCGTCACGCCCGCATTCTTCACGAACAGCGACTCGGTCGACCCGGGCGGGTAGACCCGGAAGCCGTCGGCCTGCTTCGGAGCGCAGTCCGCCTCGGGGTAGTTCAGTGCCTGGGTGATGCGCAGCGGCGCCTGGGCGGTCCCGCCTGCCTTGAGCATGACGGTCGGATGCGGTGTACTGCGGTCGAACTCGGCCGCGGCACCCAGCTGCGTGCCGTTTCCATCGCCGACGAACGACACCCCCGGCCAGCCCTGCAGAGAGCATTCGCTGGAACCATTGTTCGTGAGCACGAGGGTCACCTCCACGCTGCCGGCCGCGCCGCCGCCACCCTGTGCGATGGTCCCGGAGAGGTCTCCCGTGTCGCACTGGCCGTCGATCGGCGTCGAGGTCGCCGTGGAAGTGGGGGTCGGCCTCGGCGTGGACGTCGTCGATGCGGAGGGCGATCCGGTCGGCGACGGACTCGGCGAGACGCATCCCGCCAGGAGGACGGCGAACGTGAAGGCGACGGCGCTCGCGGAGAGCGCGCGGAGGGTCGGAGTCCCGGTCATGGGCCCATCCAACCGGTCCTCGGCGGCCGAACCCGCGGGACCCGCCGGACGACGGCGACGGAACCTGCCCGAAGCCCTCGGAGGGCGGCCTGGCAGGATGGATGCATGAAAGCGCTCGGCACCTGGCTCGCACGATGGTGGACGATCGGGGTGCCGGTGATCGGCGTCGTGGTCCTGGTGGCGTTCTGGGCGGTGGAGCTGAACACGATCGCCGTCATCGTGATCGCCGTCGTCCTGGCCGGGACGGTGCTGGCGGCCGTCCAGCACGCGGAGGTGGTGGCCCACCGGGTCGGGGAGCCGTTCGGTTCGCTCGTCCTCGCCGTCGCGGTCACCATCATCGAGGTGGCCTTGATCGTGACGCTCATGACCACGGGCAAGGACTCCCCCGAGCTCGCGCGCGACACCGTCTTCTCGGCCGTGATGATCACGATGAACGGCATCGTCGGCCTCTCGCTGCTGCTCAGCGCATCCCGCCGCGAGTCCACCGCCTTCAACGCGCAGGGCAGTGGAGCGGCACTCGCGACGGTCACCGCGCTCGCCACCCTGACGATGGTGCTGCCGAGCTTCACGTCGGCGCCCGGCCCGGTGTTCTCCGGACCGCAGCTGGTGTTCGCGGCGATCGCCTCCCTCGCCCTGTACGGGATGTTCGTCTTCACCCAGACGGTGGCGCATCGCGACTTCTTCCTCCCGGTGGGCAGAAAGGGCAAGCCCCTGACCGAGGACGACCACGCCGAAGCGCCGACCAAGCGCGCGGCCCTGACCAGCCTCGGGCTTCTGCTCGTGTCCCTGGTCGCGGTCGTCGGATTGGCCAAGCTGGAGTCGACACCGATCGAGCGGGCGGTGACCGGGATCGGGCTGCCGCAGTCGTTCGTGGGCGTCGTCATCGCGCTGCTCGTGCTGCTGCCGGAGGGAATCGCAGCAGCCAAGGCGGCATCGCGCAACCGCACGCAGACGAGCCTCAATCTGGCGCTCGGCTCGGCGATGGCGAGCATCGGGCTCACCATCCCGGCGATCGCGGTCGCGTCGATCTGGCTGCCGGGCGCACTGCACCTCGGACTCGGGTCGAGTCAGATCGTGCTGCTGGTGCTGACGGTGCTCGTCAGCATCCTCACCATCGTGCAGGGACGCGCGGTGCGGCTGCAGGGCGGCATCCACCTGGTGCTGTTCGCGGCGTTCATCTTCCTGTCGATCGCGCCCTAGCTCGCGACATTCGTGCCGAATGTGCGTTTTGGCGGCGCCAGAACGCACATTCGGCACGAATGTGCGCAGGTCAGGCAGTCGCGGCGTCGAAGAGCTGGGCGGCGGCGAGGCGGGCCGCGTCGGGCGTGCCGCCGCGCATGGCGGCACTCGCCGAAGCTCCGTCGAACAGCAGGGTCAGCTGGATGGCGAGGGTGCGGGGGTCAGCTGCTCCGGCGGCCGCGGCCTGGCGCTCGAAGTAGGCGGTCAGCTCGTCCTTGAACCCGCGGGCGACCACGGCGGCGGGATGCTCGCGGTCGCGCAGCTCGGTCGCAACGTTGACGAAGGGGCAGCCGTAGAAGTCGCTGGCCTCTGCGGCGGCGTGCAGGGCGTCGAAGACGTGGAGCACGCGGTCCCGTGGGGCGGCACCCTCGTCGGCGTCGAAGTATCCCGTGACGACACGCGGCCCGTACTCCTGGAGCATGGTCGCGACGATCGCATCCTTGCCGTCGAAGTGCTGGTAGATCGAGCGCTTCGAGACCTCGGCCTCCTGGGCGAGCCGGTCGACGCCGACCGCGTTGACACCCTCGCGCACGAACAGACGTGCGGCGGCCGCGAGCACGCGATCCCGCGGCTTCGGCCGGGCGGGGGCGGTGGCTGTGGACATGCCTCGATCCTAGTCAGGCGCTTGCAAAAAGTAAACCGATCTGTGTACATTGCGAGTACACAGATCGGTTTACCTTCGGAAGGACCCCCTCATGACCGACATCACCGGCCGCGTCGCCCTCGTCACCGGCGCCAATCGCGGCCTCGGTGCCGCCTTCGTCGCAGCGCTCCTCGAGCGCGGCGCGACGAAGGTCTACGCCGCCGCCCGCCGCCCCGAGACCGTCACGAGCGACGACCCGCGCGTCGTCCCCCTCGCCCTCGATGTGACCGATGCGGACAGCATCCGCCGGGCGGCCGAGGTCGCGAGCGACGTCACGATCCTCGTCAACAACGCGGGCATCGCCGTCAACGAGTCGCTCGTCACCGGCGACCTCGACGAAATCCACCGCGAGTTCGACACCAACTTCTGGGGACCGGTGCTCGTCACGCGCGCCTTCGCCCCCGTCCTCGAGGCCAACGGCGGCGGCGCCATCGTGAACATGCACTCCGCCCTCAGCTGGCTCGCCTTCGGCTCCTACAGCGCGACGAAGGCCGCCCTGTGGTCGGCAAGCAACTCGAGCCGCGTGGAGCTCGCGCCGGCGGGCATCCAGGTCGTCGGCGTCCACGTCGGTTACGTCGACACCGAGATGGCGGCGGACGCGACCGGCGTGAAGGTCCCGCCGCGTCAGGTCGCCGACGAGGCCCTCGACACCGTGCAGGAGGGTGGAGCGGAGGCGATCGTCGGAGAGGTCGCGCAGCAGGTCAAGTCGCACCTCCACGAGGACGTGCGCGTGCTCTACCCCCAGCTGGCCAGGTAGGCCTCGCCGCCGAATCCTTCCGGGCGGACGCCCCAGCTCACCGACCAGGTCTCGCCCGGCTCCAGCCAGCGCAGACCGCGGCCCGAGTTGAGGGCGTTCGCCGGGGCGGTCATCGGCTCGATCGCGAGCGCCACTCCCCCGGGCTTCGTCGCGAACGACCGGTGCGTGAACACCTGCACGTAACGGAACGCCTCATCGGCCCAGAGCACGACTTGACGGCCGTCATCGGCGGCGAGGATGTGCTCCACCGGCCCGTCGGGCAGGTCGGCGAAGCCGGTGTCGAGCTGCAGCTCGCTGACCCGGCGACCCGCCGAGAGGTCGAACGACGTTCCCGCGACCGGCGACTCGCCGGTGACGTTGCTTCGGTCGTCCGTCTCGAACCGGGTGCGCGCCGCCACGGTGACGGTCAACTGCTCCGGCGGAACGTCCGCGATGCGGAGGTAGGGGTGCGCGCCGACGGCCACCGGCGCCGCCGTCTCGCCGGCATTGCTGATGGTGTGGGTGACCTGCAACCCCTCGGTGTGCAGTTCGTGGGTCACCGTGGTGTCGAGAAGGAACGGGTACCCGGGCTCGGGATAGACGGTCGCGGCCTGCGTGACCATCGAGTCGGACTGCTCGACCAGCTCGTACGGGCGGCGCCGCAGCAGGCCGTGGATGGCGTTCCGCTTCGCCGGTTCGGTCAGGTCGAGCTGCCGCGGCTCCCCGTCGAACTCCCACCGGCCGTCCGCGACCCGGTTGGGCCAGGGGACGAGCACGATCCCGCACGCCGAGGGCGGCTGCTCCCCCGAAGGGTAAGGCTCGGTCAGGTCGGATTCGGCGAAGCGCAGCGAGCGGATGCCGGCTCCCACCTGCACGATGGTGGCGCTCAGGTCGCCGAAATCGAGTTCGTACTGTTCACCGGTGGCGGGTCGCATGGCAACAGATTAGGCCTCAGGCGACGACCACCGGCAGCCCCGCGTCCCGCAGGGCCGCCACCGCCTCCGGTGCAGCCGACTCGCCGGTGACCAGCTCAGCCACCTCATCCACCGCGGCGATCCGGCCGAGATGCGTGCGGCCGAGCTTGCTGCCGTCGGCCACCACGATCGCACGCTCGGCGGAACCGACCATGACGCGCTTGAGGTCGGCCTCGGGCAGGTTCACGTTGGTGATGCCGCCGGTGGGATGCACGCCCGTGCAGCCGATGAAGGCGATGTCGGCGTGCACACGGCCCAGGAGCACGGCGGCGAGCGGTTCGACGAGGGAGTGCTGCAGCGGCCGCAGGGTGCCGCCGGTGACGACGACCTCGAACCGCGGGATGGCGCGTTCCAGCTCGAGCGCGATGGTCAGGCCGTTCGTGATGACCGTCACGTTCTCCAGGTCGTCCCGCTCGACGAGGGCGCGGGCGATGGCGGCGGGGGTCGTTCCGACGTCGAGCAGCACGCTGCTGCCGGAGGAGACCATCGCCGCCGCAGCCAGCCCGATCCGGCGCTTCTCCTCTGCCGACGACTCCAGGGCCTCCTCGAAGCTCGGCTCCCGCATCCCTGCTGTTCGGAGCACAGCCCCGCCGTGGACGCGCCGGATGCTCTGCTCGCGGTCGAGCGCATCCAGGTCGCTGCGGACGGTGACGTCGGAGACCTGGAACGCCTCGCTCAGGTCGGACACCCGGGCGAAGCCGGCGCGCCCGATCAGCTCGAGCATCCGTTCGCGCCGCAGCGCCGCGGGGAGGGCTTCGCTCATACGCCCATGCTGGAGCGCTTGCGATTGCTTGTCAATACGAAAGCAGAAGCGGTATCCTCGCTTTCGCAATCGAAAGGATGGCATGGCCTCGATCACGAAGCGTCCCACCCGTCTCTCCGACGGACGTGACCTCATCTATTACGACGACGCCGACACGACGCTCGGCCCGGAGCGCAAGCCCGATCTGCGGGAGCCGGCACCCCGACCGGCCACCGCGACGATGCGGCAGGACCCGCTCACCGGGGAATGGGTCTCCATCGCCGCAGCGCGCCAGAACCGGGTGATGCTCCCACCCGCCGAGCTCGATCCGCTCGCTCCCGCGACACCGACGAACCCGTCCGAGATCCCCGACCTCTACGACGTCGCCGTGTTCGAGAACAAGTCGCCCTCCTTCGGGCCGCTGCTCGTCGACGACAACGCCCCCGAGGGGATCGACGACCTGGCCCAGGTCGGTCTGGGGCGCACCCGAACGTCCGTCGGCCGGTGCGAGGTCGTCTGCTTCAGCCCGGCCACCACCGGATCCTTCGGAAGCCTCAGCCCGTCGCGCGCACGCACCGTCATCGAGGCGTGGGCGGACCGCACCACCGAACTCTCCGCCCTGCCCGGCGTCCGTCAGGTGTTCCCGTTCGAGAACCGCGGCGAGGCGATCGGCGTCACGCTGCACCACCCGCACGGACAAATCTACGCCTACCCGTACATCACGCCGCGCACCTCCGCGCTCATCCGCTCGCTCGACGCGTACGGACCGACGCTGTTCGCCGACATCCTGGAGCGGGAGCGCACCAGCGAGCGCGTCGTCCTCGCCGGAGAGCACTGGACGGCATACGTGCCGTTCGCCGCGCGCTGGCCGATCGAGATCCACGTCCTCCCGCACCGCCACGTCGCCGACATCTCCGAGACCAACGCCGCCGAGCGGGACGAGCTGGCCACGCTCTACCTTCGAGTGCTGCGCGGGGTGGATGCGCTCTACGACTCCCCCACGCCGTACATCGCCGCGTGGCACCAGGCTCCCGTCGGCGTTCGCCGGGACGAGATCCGCCTCATGCTGCAGCTGACCTCGCCCCGCCGCGGCGCGGATAAGCTGAAGTTCCTGGCCGGCTCGGAGTCGGCCATGGGCGCCTGGGTGGGCGACATCCCGCCCGAGCAGGCGGCCGCTGCGCTCCGCGAGGCCGTCGCCCGCGCCGACCGCGACAACCCGGTCGGCGAACTGCCGGTCTCCGTGACCGGGCTCGTCACCGAGCCCGTCGCGGCTCCGGCGGGCACCGCATCCACTTCCGACCGAGAGGCTGACCGATGACCGACCTGCGCACGGGCGTCCGCGACGACTTCGCCGAGGTGTTCGGCCGCGAACCCGACGGCGTCTGGTCGGCGCCCGGCCGGGTCAACCTGATCGGCGAGCACACCGACTACAACCTGGGATTCGTCCTGCCGTTCGCGATCAACCGGCGCACCGTCGCCGCGGTCGGGGCGCGTGACGACCGCGTCATCCGCGTCGGGAGCACCTTCGCGGACGAGGTGGTCGAGATCTCGCTCGACGAGCTGGCGCCCGAGGTGCTCTCCGGCTGGTCGGCGTACCCGCTGGGCGTCGCCTGGGCGCTCGGCCAGTTCGGCGCCGACCTCGCCGCCGTGCCGGGCGTCGACATCCTGCTCGACTCGAATGTGCCCGTCGGCGCCGGCCTGTCGTCCTCCGCGGCGATCGAGGGCGCCGTTGCCGTGGCGCTCAACGACCTGTGGCGTCTCGGATTCGACCGCCGCACCCTCGCCCGGGTCGGCCAGCGCGCCGAGAACGTCGCGGTCGGCGCGCCGACGGGCATCATGGACCAGTCCGCGTCCCTCCTCGGCGAGCGCGACGCGGCCGTCTTCCTCGACTGCCGGTCGCTCGACTCCGAGGTCGTGCCGCTGGGGCTCGAGGCTGCCGGGCTCGAGATCCTCATCATCGACACGGGTGTGACGCACTCCCACGCCACCGGCGGGTACGCCGAGCGCCGCGCCTCGTGCGAAGAGGGCGCGCGCATCCTGGGCGTCGAAGCGCTGCGGGATGTGTCGGTCGGCGACCTCGACCGCGCGCGCGAGCTCATGGACGACGTGACTTTCCGCCGCGTCCGTCACGTCGTCACGGAGGACCAGCGGGTCCTCGACACCGTGCGCACCCTCCGCGAGCAGGGGCCGGCCGCGATCGGCGAGCTGCTCGACGCGTCCCACGTATCGATGCGCGACGACTTCGAGATCTCGGTGCCCGAGCTCGACCTCGCCGTGGAGACGGCGCAGGCGAACGGCGCGATCGGCGCGCGGATGACCGGCGGCGGCTTCGGCGGCTCGGCCATCGCCCTCGTGCCGACGGACGCGCTCAGCCGCGTGCTCGTCGCGCTGGACGGCGCGTTCGCCGAGCACGGGTTCGGCCAGCCGGACCTCTTCACGGTGCAGGCGTCGGAGGGTGCTCGGCGCGAGAGCTGAGCGGGCGGCCTGTTCGGCCGGTTCGAGCGGTTCACCTCCCGGTCACCCTGCGGTGTCACACTGTGACGCGTGAGTGGACAGGGAGTGAACGATCCGGTCGTCGTGTGGCTCGACGCGGACACCGTCCAGGTGCGGCAGCCCAAGACGTCGCACTGGGAGGCGCCGTTCCTCTACCTGCTGTTCGGGCGTGAGCGGGCCCTCCTGATCGACACCGGCGCGACCTCCGATGAGGCGGTGTTCCCACTGCGAGCGACGGTCGAAGGCCTGATCGCCGACTGGCTGCGGCGCAACCCGGTCGTGTTCGTGCGGCCCTATCCCCTCGTCGTCGCGCACTCGCACGCGCACGGCGACCACATCGCGGGTGACGCGCTGCTGCGGGATCGGCCGGGCACGACGGTCGTCGGCACCAGCCCGGCCGAGGTGATCGGCTTCTTCGGTTTCCCGACCTGGCCGGACGCGGCCGTCACGTACGATCTGGGCCGCCGGGTGATCGACGTCATCGGCGGGCCGGGGCACGAACCCTCCGCCGTGGTGTTCTTCGACCGACAGACGGGCATCCTGTTCACCGGCGACACCGTCCTCCCCGCCCGGCTGTATGTGCGCGACCTCGGCCAGTACCGGGCGACAATCGAGCGGCTGATCCGCTTCCGCGACGACCCGCCCGCGCCCGTGCGCGAGCTGCGCGGCGCGCACATCGAGATGTCCACGGAGCCGGGCGTGGACTATCCGGCGGGGACGGTGGACCAGCCGAACGAGGCACCGCTGCCGCTGCGCCCGCGCATCCTCGACCGCGTGCTCGCGGCCCTCGGCGAACTCCGTGGCACGCCCGGCGAGCGCGTCGTCACGAAGCGCTTCATCGTCGTCGTCGACTGCTGACCCGCTCCCCCGCCTCCTCCGCCCACCGTCGAGTCCGCAATCTTTGCACGCTCCGGCGGCGCGTCGTGTGCAAAGTTTGTGGACTCGACGGTGGGGCCGGGGGTTTAGGAGGGGCGGCGTGCGGCGGTGGCGAGGAGGGCGACGCCGGTGGCGGCGAGGGCGTAGGTAAGCGCGGACAGGGGGATGCTGCCGTTGTCGCTGCGGATCGTGCCGCGGCCGTCGGCCCGTTGCCAGTCGCAGACGCTGCCGATCGGCCAGAACGAGCGATGCTCGGTGACGACGTCGCTCCGCTCGGAGATCAGCGCGCCTTCCGGAGCGGGTCCATAGCGGGAGCACGGATTCTTCCAAGCCCCACCGACCGCCATCACGGCGAGATAAGCCGCGAGCAGGAGGGCGAGCACTCCACCCGCGACAAGCAGGCGCGTGATCCGTCGGTGACGCCGAGGATGAGGCATGCGGCCGACGCTATCCCCGCAACGCCCGCCCACGCGTCTGCCGTCGGACGGACGCGGGTCAGTCTGCGGACGGAGTCGGCTCGACGCTGGTCGGCTCGACGGGGTGCGGCTCGCCGCCCGTGAGGCGCACCAGCTCGTCAAACGTGGTGGGGAACACGGTGTGGGCGTGACCTGCGGCCGCCCAGACCTCCGGGTAGCCGGCGAGCGCCACATCCACCACGGTTCGCAGGCGCTGCGGGTGACCGACGGGTGCGACGCCGCCGATCGTCTGCCCGGTCGCCGCCTTGACGGTGTCGGCGTCGGCGCGGCGGATGCGGCCGCCGAGCCGCTCGCCGAGGAACGCGGTGTCGACGCGGTGGGCGCCGGAGGTCATCACGAGAAGGGGCTCGCCGTCGATGGTGAAGACGAGCGAGTTCGCGATCGCCCCCACCTCGACCCCGAGCTCGGCGGCGGCAGACGCCGCGGTCGGCGTCGCCGACTCGAACCAGCGGACCCGCGGCTCGACCCCCGCCGCGAGCAGCGCCGCCTCGACGCGCTCGACAGCAGGATGCGTCCGCTCGCGCGACGCGTCGGTCACAGCAGCTCCCGCTCCGCCGACTCGACGACGTTCTGCAGCAGCAGCGCGCGCGTCATCGGGCCGACTCCGCCCGGGTTCGGGGAGACCCAGGAGGCGACCTCGGCCACATCCGGAGCCACATCGCCCGCGACGACGCTCTTGCCGGTCACCGGGTCCTCCACGCGGCTCACGCCCACGTCGAGCACGATCGCGCCGGGCTTGACGTTCGCGGCGGTGACCAGCCCGGCGACACCGGCGGCGGCCACGATGATGTCGGCGCGTCGGAGGTGAGCGTCGAGATCGTGGGTGCCGGTGTGGGTGAGCGTGACGGTCGCGTTGTACTCGCGGCGGGTCAGCAGGGCGCCGATCGAGCGCCCGACCGTGACTCCGCGACCGACGACCACGACATCCTTGCCGCGGATGTCGATGCCGTGCCGCAGCATCAGCTCGATCACGCCCCGCGGCGTGCACGGCAGAGGCGACGTGATCGGCCGGTTGACGTTGAGGACCAGGCGGCCGAGGTTCGTCGGGTGCAGGCCGTCCGCATCCTTCGCCGGGTCGACGAGCTCGAGGATGGCGTCGGTGTCGAGGTGGCCCGGCAGCGGCAGCTGCACGATGAAGCCGGTGCAGTCGGGGTCGCCGTTGAGCTCCTCGACCACGGCCTCGAGCTCGGCCTGCGAGATGTCGGCGGGCAGGTCGCGGCGGATGGAGGCGATGCCGACCTCGGCGCAGTCGCGGTGCTTGCCCGCGACGTACCACTGCGACCCCGGGTCGTCACCGACGAGGATGGTGCCGAGCCCCGGGACGATGCCCTCCTCACGCAGCGCGCTGACGCGCTCCTTCAGCTCCGCCTTGATCGCGGCGGCGGTCGCCTTCCCGTCCAGAATCTGTGCGGTCACGTTGTCTCCTTGCGTTTCCACCGTCGAGTACACGAAAACTGCACGGCGAACGCCTCGCGAACGTGCAAAGTTCGTGTACTCGACGGGGGGTGGGTCAGATGGAGGAGGGGAGCTCGACCTGAACGGCCTCGGCGCCGGACGGCGTCAGGCCCGGGTAGAGCGGGAAGGCCGCGGTCAGCGCGTCGACGCGGGCACGCAGCGCGCGGGTGTCCGCACCCGGACGCAGGGCGAGCGCGATGATGTCGGCCACCTCGGTGAACTCGGTGTCGCCGAAGCCGCGGGTCGCGAGCGCCGGGGTGCCGATCCGGAGACCGGAGGTCACCATCGGCGGGCGCGGGTCGAACGGCACGGCGTTGCGGTTCACGGTGATGCCGACCTCGTGCAGCACGTCCTCTGCCTGCTGGCCGTCGAGCTCCGACGTGCGCAAGTCGGCGAGCACGAGGTGCACGTCGGTTCCGCCCGTGAGCACGTCCACACCGGCAGCGCGGGAGTCGTCGGCGGTCAGGCGCTCGGCGAGCAGCTTCGCGCCGCGGATGGTCCGCTCCTGGCGGTCCGTGAACTCCTCCGTCGCCGCGAGCTTGAACGCGGTCGCCTTGGCGGCGATCACGTGCATGAGCGGTCCGCCTTGCTGGCCCGGGAACACGTTGGAGTTGAGCTTCTTGGCGAGCTCGGTGTCACGGCTCACGATGAAGCCGGAGCGGGGGCCGCCGATGGTCTTGTGGACGGTCGAGCTGACCACGTCGGCGAAGGGCACGGGCGAGGGATGCAGCCCAGCGGCCACGAGACCGGCGAAGTGCGCCATGTCCACCCACAGCTTCGCTCCGACCTCGTCGGCGATCTCACGGAACGCCGCGAAGTCGAGCTGACGCGGGTAGGCCGACCAGCCGGCGATGATGACCTGCGGCTTGTGCTCGAGCGCCTTGTCGCGCACGACGTTCATGTCGACGAGGAACGTCTCGGGGTCGACGCCGTACGACACGGCGTTGTAGAGCTTGCCCGAGAAGTTGAGCTTCATCCCGTGGGTCAGGTGACCGCCGTGGGCGAGCTCCAGGCCCAGGATGGTGTCGCCGGGCGTCGCGATGGCGGAGAGTACGGCCGCGTTGGCCGACGCGCCGGAGTGCGGCTGGACGTTGGCGTACTCGGCGCCGAACAGGGCCTTCGCCCGGTCGATCGCGAGCTGCTCGGCGATGTCGACGTACTCGCAGCCGCCGTAGTAGCGGCGACCCGGGTAGCCCTCCGCGTACTTGTTCGTGAGGACGGAGCCGACCGCTTCGAGCACCGCGCGCGGCACGAAGTTCTCGGAGGCGATCATCTCGAGGTAGTCGCGCTGGCGGCCGAGCTCCAGCTGCAGCACCTCCGCGATCTCGGGGTCGACCTCCGCCAGAGGGGCGGTGAACGTCGAGGGGAGGGTATCGGTCATTGCCGGCTCCTTCGTACAGGGATGGACCATTGCGTAGCGACCCAGGCGCGCGGCCGCATCCATCCGTGTTCTCGAGGTTCCGTGTCGCTCCCCGATGGTGACCATCTGAGCGCCAGTCGCGACGGGCCAAGCATAGCAAAGCGGGGGCCGGGCGGAACCCTTGCCCATCGCCGAAGGCCCTGCGATACTCGCTGATGGCCGACGCATGCGGGGCGGGCGGAGTCGGTCCCATCCGCTCTGCCCCGACCCGCAAGGGAGCTCACCGTGGTCGTGCCCCGCCCTGTCTCCGCCGAGCCGTCGGAGGGTTCGCCCTTCGTGCTCGCGCCGACCGCCCGCATCAGCGTCGCCGGGCCCGGAGCGGACGCCGTCGCACGGCTCCTCCGCGACGCCCTGGCCGCCGACTGCGCCCGCGATCTCGCGATCGTGGACGAGCCGCCCGCGTTCGGCGACATCGCCGTGGTGATCGCGCCGGGCGAGGGTCCGCACGAGGACGGTTCGGACAGCGCGGAGGGCTACACACTGGAGGTCGCCGCGGAGGGCGTGCGCATCGGCGCCGCCACCCCGGCCGGTGCGTTCTGGGGCGTGCAGACGCTGCGCCAGCTGGTTCCGGCGGTCTGCGACGGCGACCCGCTGACGATCGAGCCCGTGCGCGTCCACGACCATCCCCGGTACGCGTACCGCGGAGCGATGCTGGATGTGGCGCGCCACTTCTTCACGCCGGCCGAGGTGAAGCGGTTCATCGACGCGATCGTCCTGCTCAAGGTCAACCACCTGCACCTGCACCTGACCGACGACCAGGGCTGGCGCATCCACATCGAGTCGTGGCCGGAGCTGACCCGCGTCGGCGGCTCGACCGGCAGCGACGGCAGCCGCGGCGGGTTCTACACGCAGGAGGAGTTCCGCGATCTCGTCGCCTATGCAGCCGAGCGGCACATCACCGTGGTCCCGGAGCTGGACATGCCGGGCCACACGAACGCGGCGCTCGCGTCGTATCCCGAACTGAATCCGGACGGGGTCGCGCGTCCGCTCTACACCGGGTCCGACGTGGGCTTCAGCACGCTTCAGACGGGGGATGCGGTGACCCGCCGCTTCGTGCGCGACGTCGTCCGCGAGGTGGCCGCGCTCACGCCGGGACCTCTGCTGCACCTCGGCGGCGACGAGTGCCTGAGCACGTCGCCGGCCGACTTCGTCGCGTTCGTGGAGGAGGCCGCCCGGGTGGTCGCCGAGAACGGAAAGACGGCCGTCGGCTGGCACGAGATGGGCAAGGCGGGCGACCTGCCGGCCGGGACCGTCGGGCAGTACTGGGACTTCACCACGCCGCGCGAGCGCTCGGCCGAGTACGCGGTCACCTTCGTCCGCGGCGGCGGGTCCCTCATCCTCTCGCCGTCGGACGCCGCCTACCTCGACATCGTCTACGCGGAGGGCGACCCGATCGGCCAGGACTGGACCGGCAAGCCGACCACTCTGCGCGACGCGTTCGTGTGGGACCCGGCTCGCGTCATCCCGGGCGTCGGGGATGCGCACATCCTGGGCGTCGAGGCCGCCCTGTGGACCGAGACGGTCACCTCCATCGAGGAGGTGGAGGAGATGGTCCTCCCCCGACTCGCGGCAGTCGCCGAGGTGGGCTGGTCACGCGCGCCCGCCGACACCGAGCCCGTCGAGGCGACACGCGACCTCGACGACTTCACCGGGCGCGTGGCCGAGCTCGCCGAGCACTGGGATGCCGCGGGCACCCGCTACCGGCGTGTGCCCGAGGTGCCGTGGCGAGAGGTCACGGGTATCCGATGAACCACAGCAGCACGATCGCCACCGGCTGCAGGGCGATGCCCGCGATGAGTACCGCCTTCCGCGCCTTCCGATGACGCGTGAGGCCGCGCGCTCCCGCGAGGGGTGCGAGCGGCAGCAGCAACCGGAACGTGCTCTGCTGCGGCAGGAACACCGCGAACAGGTACAGCCCGTAACTGACCGCGTACGCGACGGTCTCCGTCCCGAGCGCCCGGACCGACGGCCGCGTCACCACCCACGCGAACCCGGCGACGATCGCGAGCACGATCAGCGCGCCTAGGATGCTGAGGTACTTCCAGCTGAGCAGGAACCACGGGGTCAGCGGGATGAACGCCACCTTGCCGATGAAGCCGGTCCACCACGAGAGCTCGGTGCTGACGTACGCGTCGCCCGTCCCCGTCACGGCGGCCGCGATGATCGGCCACGCGAGACCGGCCAGCGCCATCAGCCCGCCGGTCAGCAGCATCGTGAAGCGCTCCCGCGGCAGGAACGCGTCCGTGCCGCGCCGGGCCCGCACCATCCGGACGACGAGCACGATCGCGAGGGCGAGCGGCAGGGCGAGCGCCCCCGGGCGGGTGAACGCCGCGGCGACCGCGAACGGCAGCATCAGCCAGTACCGCCGCTGGATCATGGTCAGCAGCGCCGCGAACATCAGGAAGAAGAACATGCTCTCGGCGTACGCGATCTGCAGAACGAAGGAGAGCGGGCCGAAGCAGAAGAACGCGGTCGCCCAGAACGCGCTCGAGACTCCTGCCCGCGCCGCGACCAGCCGGAACAGCACGACGCTGGCGGCGGCCCCGAAAACGATCGCGACGGCGAACCCGGCGGGATAGAAGCTCAGCCCGGTGAGGAGCATCACGACGCGCACGACCATCGGGAACAGGGGCAGGAACGCCCACGGGTTCTGCTGCACGGAGCCGTCGCTGTCGAGCGGAAGGCGTGTGGGGTATCCCTGCTCCACGATCTGGCTGTAGTACGAGCCGTCCCACGAGCCCGAGAACGTGAAGAAGGTCGGGTTCATCCGCGGGCTGGCGTAGTCCCAGTGCGCGACGTTGGCGGTGACGAACAGCGCCAGCATGAGCGTAGTCGTGAGCAGCCGCGAGACGGCGTAGAGCACCAGCACCGCCGCCCACCAGGGCACCTCGCGGCCGGCGAAGCGCAGCCGCCGCGGTACCGCCATCGGGCGGCCGGGCAGCTCCGGTCGCCTGGTGCTCGTGGTGCCCGCTGTCATCGTCCCGTCCGTCGCCATCCGATCCCCGTCGGGGAATCGCCCTTTGGGATGGTACCCGCCGGAAACGGTCCTCCGGCAGCCGGTTGAGGCGGCCTGAGAGAGTCCTCATACGACGGGAGGCCACCGCATCGCGCCACGCGCGCGGCGCCTCCCGCCGGGTCGGGGTGAGCCCTACTTCACGCTGCCCGCGGTGAGTCCGCCGACGAGGCGCTTCTCGATGAGCATGAACAGGATGACCACCGGGATCACGGCCACCACCGACACCGCGAACACGTACTGCCACGCGGCGTCGTACTGGCCGACGAACTTGGTGAGCGCGACCGAGAGCGGCTGGTTCGCATCCGTCGACAGGATGACGAGGCTCGCCGCGAACTCGTTCCACGACGCGACGAAGGTGTAGATGATCGCCGTGACGATACCGGGCCAGACGAGCGGAAGCTGGACGCGGAACAGCACGGTCCACTTTCCCGCACCGTCCAGCTGGGCGGCCTCGTCGACCTCCTTCGGCACTCCCGCGAAGAAGCTGTGCATGATCCAGATCGCGAACGCGAGGTTGAACGCCGCGTTGACGAGGATCATCGCCAGCCAGGTGTCGTTGATCCCGAGCGCCACCATCTCTTTGAAGAGACCCGTCGCCAGCACCGTCGGCTGGAGCATCTGCGTCACGATGACGAGGAACAGGAAGATCCCGCGCCCCGGGAACCGGAACCGCGCCGTGTAATAGGCGGCGGGGACGCACACCACCAGCACCAGCACCGTCGCGAACACGGAGATCACGATCGTGGAGATGAGGTTGTACGGCAGCGGCGTCTCCGGCGTCGACCACATCGTGAGGTAGTTCTCGGGATGCCACTGCTCGGGCAGATAGGTCGGAGGGACGGCGAGGATGTTGTTCCGGCTCTTGAACGAGCCGATCAGCATGATCAGGTACGGGGCGATGAAGACCAGGGCGATCACGATGCCGGCGACGGTCTTCCCGGCGACGCGCCAGGAGGATCCGGCGGACCGGGAGCGACGGCGGCGCGGCGTTGGCGCTCCGGCGAGCGCGACGGGGGCTGGCGCGGTCACGAGACCTCCTTCATCGGCTTGACGACCCAGAGGTAGATACCGACGACGACGAGCACGATCAGGAAGTTGATCACGCTGAGAGCGCTGGACAGGTCGATGCGCTGCTCGTTCTGGAGCAGCTTGAACACGTAGGTGGTCGTCGTGTCCGCCTTGTAACCGGGGATGGACCCGGTCATCAGCTTCAGGATGGGCAGCGAGTTGAACACGTTGATGATGTTGATCAGCGCGGCCAGTGCGATGGCGTTCCGCAGGTTCGGGAGGGTCACGCTGAAGTACGAGCGGAACGCTCCGGCGCCGTCCATCTTCGCCGCCTCGAGCATGTCGCCCGGGATGCCGGCGAGCCCGGCGAGGATCGTGTAGGTCGTGAACGGCAGCGAGACGAACACCGCGATGCCGATCGACGAGATGAATGCGGGGATCGGCTCCTTGGTGAAGCCGAACGGCTCGGCGAGCACATGGATGTCGACCAGGAACTTGTTGATGATCCCGTAGAAGGGGTCGAGGCCGTAGACGAACACGGTCGTGGTCATCACGACGCTGGCCGCCCAGGGGACGATGATCGCCATCCGCACCCAGCGCCGGCCGGGGAAGTTCTTGTCGAGGAACTGGGCGAGGGCGAGCGAGATCACCACGGTGATGACGACGACCGAGACCACCCAGACCAGGGTATTGAGCAGGATGCCGGGGAGCTCCGGCCGCGACAGCACCGTGACGTAGTTCTTCAGGCCGACCGATCCGTGGTCCACGCCGGCGATGGAGATCTTCCGGGTGGAGTTGTAGATCATGTAGCCGGCCGGGAACAGCACGACGCCGAAGATCAGGATGAGGGCGGGCAGCGTCCACGGCACGGCGTGCCACAGGTCGGACGCCCCGCCGGTGGGCTTGGGGGACGCCCCGCGGCGGGGACGGCCGGTGGCCGCCCCCGCGCGGGTCGCTTCAGCGGTGCTGGTCATCCGGGTTACTGGCCGTCGGCCTTCGCCTGGATGGACTTCAGCAGGTCTTCGGGCTTGGCGCCCTGACCGAGCTGACCGATCTGGCTCTGGATCGCGCCCTGCGCGGCCGACCAGTTCGGGTTGGTGGACGGGTAGAACTTCGCGTTCGGCAGCAGGTCGAGGAACGGCTTGATGGTCTCGTCGGAGCCCATCGCGTCGGCGCCGGACTTGGTCGTCGGCAGGAAGCCTTCGGCCGAGACCCACTTCGTGTAGACGTCCTTCGAGTAGAAGTAGTCGAGGAACTTCTTGATCGACGCCGTCTTGTCCGTCTTGTTCTTGAACGCCATCAGGTGGTCCGCGACGCCCAGGGTGAACGGCGAGCCGTCCTTGGTCGGGATCGGCGCGATGCCGTACTGCAGCGACGGGTTCTTGTCCTTGATCTGCCCGACTGTCGGCGGCAGGCCGACCTGCATGCCGAGCTGGCCCTGGATGAAGACGTTCAGGAGCGGGGTGCGGTTGGTCGAACCGGGGTTCGCCTCCGTGTAGCCCTGCGTGATGATCTTCTGCATCTCGGTGGCGCCTTCGACGTTCTCCGAGCTGTCGATGGTCAGCTTCTTGGCGTCGCCGTATCCGCCGCCGGCTCCGTAGAACCAGATGGCGGTCTCCGCCTGCGCCTCCTCGCTGCCGAGCGGCATGCCGTACGGGGTGATCCCGGCGGCCTTCAGCTTGGCGGCGGCGTCCTCGAACTCGGCCCAGGTCTTCGGCGGGGCCGAGATGCCGGCCTTGGAGAAGTCGTCCTTGTTGTAGAACAGCGCGCGGGCGGATGCGATGAACGGGAGACCGTACTGCGTGCCGTCGATGCTCGCGTTCTTCTTGAAGGCGTCCTGGAAGTCGTCGAGCGTGGCGGAGGAGACGATGTCCTTCGCCGGGTAGAGCAGGTCGTCGGCCGCGAAGCCGGCGAACGCGTCGATGTTCAGGATGTCGGGCTGCTTCTGCGCCTGGATCCGCGTCTTGATGACGTTGTTGATGTCGGTCCAGGATTCGACGTCGAGGTTGACCTTGATGTCGCTGTTCTTCGCCTCGAAGTCCTTGATGATCTGCTGCCACTCGGTCTTGGTGTTGTCCGAGTAGCTGGCGACCATCAGGTCGAGCGTCTGCGCGCCGCCGGACGAGCCTCCGGACCCGCCGCTGAAGCCGCAGGAGGCGAGCGTCATGGTGGCGACCGCCGCTGTTGCGACCGCCGCTCCCCACCGCAGTGACTTCTTCATTGACTTCCTCACTTCTTGAAGGGAAAACGCGAACCGTCACTGCCGATGGAACCTGCGCGACGATGCGTAGCTGTTGATGCTTAGTGATTTGTTTCTGCTTGAAACAAGCACTTGCACTCAATGGATGATCGAAATCATGGCGCGTTCGGTTCTCCGCGTCAAGGACAATGCGCAAGATCGTTACACGGCGTTTACAGGACGACTCGACACGACCAAGGGATCCGGGAGAAACGATTGAACATGATCACTAGACATAGTGTTCGATCATCAGTGATCATTGTGACGAGACATCCACGCACTCAGCCGCGAGAAGCGCAGAACAGGAGCGATCAGTGACGCACGCACCCACCGCCGGAGCCCACATGGAGGCCGAGCTGCGGTCGCAGCCGGAGACCTGGGCGACCGCGGCCGGTCTGCGCGAGGAGCAGTCGCTGCTCCCCGCCGCCGGTGAGCGCATCGCCGTCGTCGGCTGCGGGACCTCCTGGTTCATGGCGCAGTCGTACGCGGTGCTGCGCGAGAGCGCCGGGCACGGTGTCACCGACGCGTTCGCCGCCTCCGAGGCGTTCGTCGACCGCGACTACGACGCGGTCGTCGCCATCACGCGCTCCGGGACGACGACCGAGGTGCTCGAGTTGCTCGACGGCCTCCGATCTTCGGGCAACCGCGCGCGCACCGTGGGGATCGTCGGCGACCCGGACACCCCGCTCGTGAGCCTCGTGGACGTCGCCATCCGGCTCCCGTTCGCCGACGAGCAGTCCGTCGTGCAGACGCGGTTCGCGACCACTGCGCTCGCCCTCGTCCGTGCCTCCCTCGGCCACGACCTCTCCCCCGCGATCGACCAGGCCGCCGCAGCCATCGAGGAGGAGCTGGACGACGAGCTCATCACCGCCGACCAGTACTCGTTCCTCGGCGCCGGGTGGACGGTCGGGCTCGCGCACGAGGCCGCGCTCAAGATGCGCGAGGCGTCGCAGTCGTGGACGGAGTCGTATCCCGCCAAGGAGTACCGCCACGGTCCGATCGCGATCGCCGCTCCCGGCCGGGTCACCTGGATGCTGGGCGAGGTGCCCGCAGGGCTCTCCGGCGACCTCGCCGTCACCGGGGCGCGCTTCGAAGACCGCCCGATCGACGGGATGGCCGACCTGGTGCGCGCACAGCGGGTCGCTCTCGCGCGCGCCCGCCGCGCCGGCCTCGACCCCGACAGCCCCCGCAACCTCAGCCGATCGGTCATCCTCCCCTCGTGACCGGAGACCCCCTGACCCCGCCACCGGCCGCCGCTCCGCTGGGAGACGGCGCACCGGTGCTGGCGTTCGACGTCGGAGGGACCGACACCAAGGCCGCGCTCGTGGACGACCGCGGCCGGCTGGTGCAGGTGGTGCGCATCCCGACCCCGCATGCGGGCGACGCGACCGGCGACGCCGTGGTGACCGCGATCGCCGGTCTCGCCGAGCGGTTCCGGGAGGAGCACCCCGGCATCGCGCCGCGCGCGGCCGGGCTGCTGGTGCCCGGGCACGTGGACGACGACGCCGGGATCGGTGTCTTCGCCGAGAACCTGGGCTGGCGCGACTTCCCCTTCCGCGACCGGGCGGAGGCCGCACTCGGCGTCCCGGTGGCGTTCAGTCACGACGTGCGCGGGGCGGGAGAGGCCGAGCACCGCCTCGGTGCCGCCGCACCCTACCGCGACGTCGTCGTCATGGCGATCGGCACGGGGATCGCCGGGGCGATCTTCCTCGACGGCCGCCTGCACACGGGTGGCGGCATGGCCGGCGAGATGGGGCACTCCCGGGTCGCCGACGGGCCCCTGTGCGCCTGCGGCGGCATCGGCTGCCTGGAGGCGGTCGCCTCGGCCGCAGCCATCGCGCGCCGGTACAACGCGCTCACCGGGGCGGGCGTCCCGGGAGCGCGGGAGGTGCTCGCGCTGGCGCAGGCGGGAGACGAGACCGCTCGGGGCGTGTGGGATTCGGCGGTGGATGCGCTCGCGCTCGACCTCTCACACACCGTCGCGCTGCTGGCGCCCGAGGCCGTGGTGATCGGCGGCGGACTGGCGCAGGCCGGCCCCGCGCTGTTCGAGCCGCTCGCGGAGAAGCTGGACGCCATCCTCACCTTCCACCGGCGTCCGGTACTGCTGCCGGCGAGCATCGGCGAGAACGCGGGGTTGATCGGGGCGGCCCTGCGGGCACGCGACCGGCTGGCCGGGTCCGCCTCGACGTCGGTGGCGTCGGCCGCGTCCACCGCCGAGGTGGCGTCGTGATCCTCACCGTCACGCCGAACCCGGCCCTGGATCTCACCTACCGCGTGCCCCGGCTGCAACCGGGCGAGACGCATCGCGCGGCAGCCCCCGCCGTGCGGGCGGGCGGCAAGGGTCTCAACGTCGCTCGGGTGCTCGCCCAGACCGGGACCGCGGCCTTCATCCTCACCACCGCCGGCGGTCCGCCCGGGCTGCGGCTCGCGGACGACCTCGAGGCCTCCCACCTGCCCTCGGAGCTGGTGCCGGTCGAGGCGCCGACCCGCAGCAGCGTCGCCGTCGTCGACGAGTCCACCGGCGAGACGACGGTCATCAACGAGACGGGCAGCACCCTCAGCGCGGCCGAGTGGACGGCCCTGCACGACGCCGTCGACCGGCTCGTCGTGCCAGCGACCTGCGTCGTCGGCTCGGGCAGCCTGCCGCCCGACGCTCCGGACGACGTCTACGCGCGCGTCGTCGCTGCGGCCGCTTCCCGCGGTCTGCCGAGTGTGATCGACGCCGTCGGTACGCCGCTGGTGCTCGCGGCCGAAGCCGGGGTCTCCGTCGTGAAGCCCAACCGCCGTGAGCTGACGGAGACGACCGGCCACGACGACCCCGTGGCCGGCGCTCGCGTGCTCCTCGACGCCGGCGCAGGCCTGGTGGTGGTGTCGCTCGGCGCCGAGGGGATGCTCGCGGTGCCGCGCGACGGCGCACCCGTCCACGCGCGGCTCGGCTCGCCGCTGACCGGCAACGCCACCGGTGCGGGGGATGCGGCCGTCGCCGCGATCGCGAGCCTGCTCGCCGTCGGCGTCACCGACCCGTCGACGCTCGTCCGGCGCGCCACCGCCTGGTCGGCCGCCGCAGTGCTCGCGCCCCTCGCCGGCGAGCTCGCCCCCGGCTTCCGGGAGTTCGAGGAGCGGATCGAGACCGGCTGAGCCGGCCGATCCATCCCATCCCATCCGCCCTTCGCCCATCCACCCTCGCCCGGAGCCGCCGCCATGCCCCTCGTCCCCACCGCCGACCTGCTGCACGCGGCCGTCGGCCGCCGCACGGGCCTGGCCGCGTTCAACGTCATCCAGCTGGAGACCGCTGAGGCCCTCGTCGACGCGGCCGAGCAGACCGGGCTCCCCGTCATCCTGCAGATCTCGCAGAACTGTGTCGCGTACCACGGCTCGCTCGACCCCATCGCGTCGGCGACCCTCGCACTGGCCCGGGAGTCGACGGCGCACGTCGCCGTGCACCTCGACCACGCCGAGGACGAGCAGCTCGCGCGGCAGGCGGTCGAACTGGGCTTCGGCTCGGTCATGTACGACGGCGCCGCGCTCGACTACGACCGCAACGTCGCTGCCACCGTGCGCGTCGTCGAGCACGCCCACGCCAACGACGTGCTGGTGGAGGCGGAGCTGGGCGAGATCGGCGGGAAGGACGGCGCGCATGCACCCGGCGTCCGGACCGACCCGGACGAGGCCCGCCGTTTCGTCGAGGAGACCGGCGTCGACGCCCTCGCCGTCGCGGTCGGCAGCTCGCACGCCATGACCGAGCGGACCGCCTCCCTCGACCTCGACCTGATCGCCCGGCTGCGACACGCCGTGCCGGTTCCGTTGGTCCTGCACGGCTCCAGCGGCGTCGCGGATGAGACGATCGAGACGGCGATCCGCGCAGGGATCACCAAGGTCAACGTCTCCACCCACCTCAACCGGTTCTTCACGGACGCGATCCGGGCGTACCTCAGCGCGCATCCCGATGTGGTGGACCCGAGGAAGTACGTGCGGGAGGGACGCGCCGCGGTGACCAGGGAGGCGGCACGGCTGATGACCCTGTTCGATGTGGCAGGCGGAACGGAGAGCGCACAGCGATGAACAGAGCCGAACGGCTGAACGCCGTGCTGGACCTGCTGGCCGAGGCCGGCCAGATCGAGGTCGACGACATCGTGGCCAAGCTGGATGTGTCGGCGGCCACCGCACGCCGCGACCTCGACGCCCTGGCGTCGCAGCAGCTGCTCACCCGCACCCGCGGCGGAGCGATCGGCCAGTCGGTCGCCTACGACCTGCCCATCCGGTACAAGCGCGAGCAGCACGCGCCTGAGAAGCTGCGGATCGCGCAGGCGGCGAGCGCCCTCGTGCCTCGCGGCGCCGTGGTCGGCCTGTGCGGCGGAACGACCAGCACCGCCGTCGCGACCGTGCTCGGGTCGCGCCCGGACCTCATGGAACCCTCGCCGCATCCCAGCCTCACCGTTGTGACCAACGCCATCAACATCGCCGCACAGCTGGTGATGCGACCCCAGATCAAGACCGTGATGACCGGCGGCGTCGTGCACGCGCGCTCGTACGAGCTCGTCGGGCCGTACAGCGATGTCGTGCTGGAGAAGATCACGATGGACATCGCGTTCATCGGCGTCAACGGCATCGACCCGGTGGTCGGCGCCACCGTGCACGACGAAGGCGAGGCGAGCGTCAACTCACTGATGGCGCGCCGGGCGACCCGCGCCGTCGTGGTGGCCGACTCGTCCAAGATCGGCCGCAAGGCGTTCGCGACCCTCGGCGGTCCGAAGGTGTTGACGACCCTCATCACCGACGAGGGCATCACCGCCGAGCAGCGTGCCGCGTTCGTCGAGCAGGGCATCGAGGTGATCGTCGCGTGAGCGACGGCCATCTCATCCACTCGGCGCGGCTGGTGGACGGCGGCACGGTCGTCGAGGACGGCTGGGTACGGTTCGACGGCGACATGATCGCCGCGGTCGGCAGCGGCGCGACATGGCGCGATGAGCCGGGCGTAGTGGATGTGGCCGGCACCGATCGCGTGACTGTGACGGATGCGGGCGGGGCGTGGCTCACGGCCGGCTTCGTCGACATCCACGTCCACGGCGGCGGGGGCGCGAGCTTCGACGACGGGCCCGACGCGATCGACCGGGCCCTGGAGCTGCACCGGCGGCACGGCACCACCCGCTCGGTGCTGTCGCTCGTCACGGCGCCGGTACCGGAGCTGGCCCGGCGGGTGCGGGAGGTGGCCGCGCTCACTGCGGCCGACCCGCGCATCCTCGGGTCGCACCTGGAGGGGCCGTTCCTCGACGTCGGGCACAAGGGCGCCCACGACCCGGCACTGCTGCGCTCGGCGACCCCGGCCGACATCGAGCTGCTGGTGGATGCCGCCGCCGGCACCCTGCGACAGGTCACCATCGCGCCCGAACGTCCCGGCGGGATGGACGCGGTGCGCGCCTTCTCCGCCGCCGGCGCGGCCGTCGCCGTCGGTCACACCGCCGCCGACTACGACCAGGCGCTGGCCGCCTTCGACGCGGGCGCGAGCATCCTCACGCACGCGTTCAACGCCATGCCGGGACTTCACCACCGCGCGCCCGGACCGGTCGCCGCGGCCGCCCGCACCCCGGGGGTGACGCTCGAGATCGTCAACGACGGCGTGCACGTCCATCCCGAGATGGTCCGGATCGCCTTCGCCGCCGCCCCCGGCCGGATGGCCCTGGTGACCGACGCGATGGCCGCCGCCGGTTCCGCCGACGGCGACTACGTGCTCGGGTCGCTGGACGTCGAGGTGCGCGACGGTGTCGCCCGGCTCGCCGGCGGAGGGTCGATCGCCGGGTCGACGCTCACCCTCGACGACGCTCTGCGGCGCGCGGTGCTCGAGGTCGGCATCCCGGTCGCCGAGGCGGTGCGCGCGCTCACCGAGACGCCGGCCGCAGCCGTCGGGCGCACTCACGACCTCGGCCGTCTGGCCCCGGGCTACGCGGCCGACGCCGTGTTGCTGGACGCGGACTTCCGTGTCCGCCAGGTGTGGGCGGCGGGCGCTCCCGTCGCCTGATCCATGGGTCGCAACCCGCCGTTATGGGCGGCCCAGAACGGCGCGTTGCGTCCCACAGCCGCGGTTAGTGCGTCGCGACGACCGTCCGCGACATCCGGCCGACCACCAGCACGAGCGCCACCGACACCACCAGCAGACCCACGTACGCCCACGGCAGCACCATCAGGCCGCCCGCGTCGTAGATGACCGCCCCGACGAGCGCTCCCCCGCCGATCCCGACGTTGAAGGACGTCGTGTACAGCGCGCTCGCGGTGTCGCGGAACGCCGGGGACGACGTGTGCAGCATCCGCGTCTGGAGCAGCGGCGGGAGCGCGCCGAAGGCGAGCCCCCACAGGATGAACGCGATCAATGCCAGCACGATCTGGCCGGCGAGCACGGCGAGCGCCGCCACGGCGATCCCGGTCACGACGAGCGCGAGGATGAGCCCCAGCTGCGGCCGCGGACCGAACACCGAACCGGCGAGGATCAGGCCGCCCGCACCGGCGATCCCATAGAGGAACAGCAGCGCACCGACGTCGCCCGACGGAACGCCCATCGGCCCGGTCAGGAACGGCACCACGAACGTGTAGAACGCGTAGTGCCCGACCATCGTGACGGCCGCGATCACGCAGACCATGATGACCAGCGGGATGGTGCGGTCGCGCGGTCGGGGAACCGTGCGATCGCGCTCGCGCCGCCGCTTGCCGTCCGCCTCCCGCTCGACCGCCGGCAGGAACTTCCAGATGACCAGGGCGCCGACCATCATGAGGGCGGCGAGCAGCCCGAACGACAGCCGCCAGCCGAAGACGTGCCCGGCGAACGTGCCGAGCGGCACACCGAGCACGAACGCCAGCGTCCCGCCACCGAGGGTGATGGAGACGGCCCGGCCGATCTGCTCCTTGGGCACCAGGTGGCCGGCGTATGCGCCGACGATCGACCAGAACATCCCGTGCGCCACACCGCCGAGCACGCGCGAGCCGACCACGAACGCGTAGTCGGGCGCGATGGCGGTGAGCGCGTTCGAGATGCCGAGCACGACCAGGATGCCGATCAGCAGGCCGTGCCGCGGCCAGCGCCGGGTCAGCGCCGTCAACGGGGCGCTGGTGACCACCACGGTGAACGCGAACACCGTCACGAGCAACCCGATCTGGGCCTCGCTCACTCCGAGGGAGGCGCTCATGTCCGGCAGCAGGCCGGTCGGGATCATCTCGCTGGTCACCGAGAGGAAGGTGGCGGTGGCCAGGGCGATCAGCCCGGTCCACGGGAATTTCGGCGCAATGCGCGCCGGAGTCGTCGAAGTGGCAGTCATACGGATCTGTCCAACGGACGGCGTTCCCCGGCCATTCCGCCGCTACTGCGGGCCTCGGCGCCGGTGCCAGTGGCTGGCTGCGGCTTTCCGGGAGGGGATGGCGGGTCGACTACGCGCCCATGTGCGCGCCCAGGGCCGTGCGGGAACCGCCGACCACGGACGATTCTACCGGAGGCCGTCGAGAATGGCAGCGCTGTCCGAGATCTCGATCAGCGGCGCGTACAGCGCCATCGCATCCAGGGCGCGCTGGTGGTCGGCGTCGCTCAGGCCGGCACACGCGTCGGCCGCGACCCGGATGCGCACGCCCGCGTCCGCGGCTCCCAGTGCCGTGCTCAACACACAGCAGTCGGTGGAGACTCCGGCGAGCACCACATCCTGCGACCCGTCGAGCGCATCCCGCAGAGCAGGACCCCACTTGCCGAACGTCGTCTCGGTGACCACCGGATGCCCGGTGTCGCGAAAGGCGAGCACCAGGTCGTAGATCGGGTCGTCGGCGGGGACGAGCGCGAACGGCCACTGCTCGTAATACGGCACCCAGGCGCCCTCCGGCCGCTCCGGTGCGATGAAGCGCGTGAACACGACGCGCTCGAAGGCGGGCACCATCCCCGCGATCACGGCCTCCGCGTCCGCGAAGCGCGGCGTGAACCACGGGCTCGCCGGGTCGCCGAACACCTGCTGCATGTCGACGACGACGAGGGTCGGGCCGGTCATCGCTCCTCCTGCCGGCGCACCGCACCGCGGGAGAACAGCAGCGTGCCCAGGTATCCGATCACCAGTGCGACGAGGACGCCGAGGTTCGCGAACGCCCAGTCGCCCTGCTTGCCGCCGATCGGGCCCAGCAGGTAGCCCTGCCAGGCCAGCCACGAGGCCGAACCGTTGGTGACGAGGCCCCAGCCGATCGCGGTTCCGATCACGATCAGGGCGATCGGCAGCCAGCGGATGGCGCCGTAGCGACCGCGCCGGTCGTACAGCTCGGCCTCCGCATAGTCGCGCCGACGCAGCTGGATGTCGGCGACGAAGATGCCGCACCAGGCGGCGATCGGCACGCCCAACGTGATGAGGAAGCCCTGGAACGGGCCGAGGAAGTCGGTGGCGAAGAACACGACGTAGATCGCGCCGGCGGTCATGATGACGCCGTCGATGCCCGCCGCGACGTACCGCGGGACGCGGACGCCGACGCTGAGCAGCGCCAGCCCGGACGAGTAGATATCGAGCACCGCACCGCCGACCAGCCCGAGCACGGCGACGATGACGAACGGCACCAGGAACCAGGTGGGCAGCAGCGACGCGAGCGCGCCGATCGGGTCGGCGGCGATGGCCTCGCTCAGCTTCGACGAGGACCCCGCCAGCAGGATGCCGAAGATCAGCAGAATGACCGGGGCCAGCGATGAGCCGAAGGTCGTCCATCCCACCACTCCCCCGCTGCGAGCGCTGCGCGGCAGGTAGCGGGAGTAGTCGGCGGCGGCGTTCACCCAGCCGAGCCCGAAGCCGGTGAGCATGAACACGAACCCGCCGATCACATGCGGCGCGTCTCCCGCCGGGAGTGCAGCGACGGCGCCGAGGTCGATGTGGTTCAGGACCAGCAGGATGTAGACCACGGTCAGCACGCCGGTCACGATCGTGATGACCATCTGCATGCGCATGATCAGGTTGAAGCCGATCACGCCGCCGACGATGACGAGCGCGACGACGACGATGAGGGCCACCAGCTTGGTGACGACCCCGCCCTCCCAGCCGAGCTGCTGGAACACCGTCGCGGTGGCGAGCGCGGCGAGCGAGACCAGCACGGTCTCCCATCCGACCGTGAGGAGCCACGACAGCGCCGAGGGCACGCGGTTGCCCTCCACCCCGAACACGGCGCGGCTGAGCACCATCGTCGGCGCGGACCCGCGCTTGCCGGCGAGCGCGATCACGCCGCACAGCAGGAACGAGGCGACGATCCCGATGACGCCGACGATGGTCGCCTGCCAGAACGAGATGCCGAACCCGAGCAGGAACGAGCCGTAGCTGAGACCGAACACGGAGACGTTGGCGCCGAACCACGGCCAGAACAGGTCGCGCGGCCGCCCCTTCCGCTCACTCTCGTGAATGGTGTTGAGCCCGTTCAGCTCCACGTCGAAAGCGGACGCCGCGCCCGAACGGGTATCGGGCGCATCCTCACCGGTGCTGGTCATGCACCGATCGTGGTGCACCCCGCCCCGGCGCGTCAACCGGAGCGGGCTCAGGCGGCCCAAGGATCGATGACGGGGACGCCGACGTCGGCGAAATCCTTGTCGCGAGTCGCCACAGCGTCGGCTTCGGCGGCGACCGCGGTGGCAGCGATCATCGCATCCGCCAGCGCGATCGGGCGGCCTGCCGCGAAACGGAGAGACGTGATGTTCGCGCATTCGGTCGCCGCGAGCACACCGAACGGGAGAGTGCGCGGACGGAAGTGGTCGAGCACGCCGAGAATGAGGTTGGCTCTGTCTTCTGCCCGGAAGCCGTCACCCATTCGGTTCGCACCGGTGAGCATCTCTGCCACGGTCACCGTGGTGATGAACAATTCGCTGTCGAGACGTGAGTCGATCCACGAGATCACCCGCGGGTTCGGCCACGGTTGGATCAACTCGGAGACCACGTTCGTGTCGAGCACGATCATTGGTCGAGCGCTTCGACTCGGTTCCGGATGTACCGCACCATTCCGAGCTTCCGAACGCCCGGTCGGGGGTCGACGGGCTGGCCGACAGCCGCCTGGGCGATGATGTACGCGAGCTCGTCGATCACCGTGCGACGGGAGTGGTCGGCCAGACGCTCGATCACCTGGTACATGTCTTCATCGATGCCGACAGTGACGCTTACCTGTTTCATCGCGGTTGCCTCCTAATGCAGACATATTTTGGATATCAACCAAGGCTATCACCCCGACCGCTACCCTGATCTGGTGACCGACTCCTCCGCCTCCAACCACTGGGTGCTCACCTTCAGCTGCTCCGACCGCCCCGGGATCGTGCACGCGGTCAGCGGCGCGATCGTCGCCGCGCGCGGCAACATCACCGAGAGCCAGCAGTTCGCGAGCACCGACACCGGCCGCTTCTTCATGCGGCTGCAGGTGGAGTCGGCGGCGGGACGCGACGAGTTCGAGCGTGCGCTCGCCCCGGTCGTCGAGGAGTTCGGGATGACGCACCGGGTCGACAACGTCGGCCGTCCGCTCCGGACGCTGGTACTCGTGTCCAAGGCCGCGCACTGCCTCAACGACCTGCTCTTCCGCCAGCGCGCCGGCCAGCTGCCGGTGGAGATCCCGCTCGTGCTCTCCAACCACGACACCCTGAGCGACCTGGCCGGGTTCTACGGCGTCCCCTTCGAGTCGCGGGTCGTCACCGACCCGGATTCTAAGGCGGCGTTCGAGCAGCGCATCGTCGACGCGGTCGACGAGCACGACATCGAGCTGGTGGTGCTCGCCCGGTACATGCAGATCCTCTCGCCGGAGCTGTGCGAGCGCCTCGCCGGGCGCGCGATCAACATCCACCACTCGTTCCTCCCCGGCTTCAAAGGCGCCAACCCGTACCGCCAGGCGCACGCGCGCGGCGTGAAGCTGATCGGAGCGACCGCCCACTTCGTCACCAGCGACCTCGACGAAGGGCCGATCATCGAGCAGAACGTCGTCCGGGTCGACCACAGCAACACCGTGCAGGAGCTGGTGGCGATCGGACAGGACGAGGAGAGCCGGACGCTGACGCAAGCCGTGAAGTGGTTCGCCGAAGACCGCGTGCTGCTCGACGGCGCGCGCACCATCATCTTCCGTTGAGCCGCGCTGTCTCAGCCCCACGGCGCGTCGGTAGACTGCCGTGGTGACCTCAGCACCCGACCAGCACGCCCGGCTCACGGTGGGGCCGAACGACATCCTGCGCTTCGTCCTGGAGCTGTTCGCCATCGTCTCGCTCGGCATCTGGGGGTTCCTGGCCTGGCCGCTGCCGTGGAACATCCTCGTCGGTATCGGCGCTCCGGTCGTGGCCATCCTGCTGTGGGCGCTGTTCCGCTCGCCGCGCGCGGTGCTGCGCGTCGACCCGTTCGTGAAGGCGATCGTCGAGATCGTCGTGATGGGCTCCGCGGCGTTCGCCTGGTGGGATCTCGGCCAGCCGGTCGTCGCCATCGTCTTCGCGGTGATCGCGACCATCAGCGGCGTGATCAACGGACGGCGCGAGTTCTCATGAGCGGCCTCGTCATCCACAGCGCCCGCAAGGTGGATGCGGATGGGCTGGTCGACGACTTCTGGCTCGCCATCGATGGAGCGCACATCACCGCGACCGGCACCGGATCGGGTTGGCGCGAGGCGCTGCGCGGCACGGACGACGACGCCTCATCGACCGCCGAGCCGCACGTCATCGACGCGCACGGTCACTGGCTGACCCCGGGCTTCATCGACCTGCACTGCCACGGCGGTGGAGGCCACCCCTACGACGACGGCATCGACCAGATGCGTGCCGCCCTCGCGACGCACCGCGCGCACGGCACGACCCGCTCCCTGATCTCGCACGTCGCGAACCCACTGGCCTCGCTGCGCGAGAGCCTCGCCGTCGTCGCCGAGCTGACGGCAAGCGACCCGCTCGTGCTCGGGTCGCACCTGGAGGGCCCGTTCCTCGCGCCGGAGCGACGCGGAGCGCACGACGCCCGTTTCCTCCGCGACCCCGAGCCGGAGGCCGTCGAGGAGCTCATCGCCGCCGCCCACGGAACCCTCCGGACCGCGACCATCGCGCCGGAACTGCCCAACGCCCTGGAGGCGATCGGCGTGCTGATCGAGGCCGGTGCGGTCGTCGGCGTCGGCCACACGACCGCCGGGTACGCCGAAGCGGCCCGCGCCTTCGAGGTCGGCGCGCGGTTGCTGACGCACGCGTTCAACGCGATGCCGGGCATCCACCACCGGGCGCCCGGTCCCGTCCTGGCCGCGATCGACAACCCCGAGGTCACGCTCGAGCTCATCCTCGACGGGCTGCACGTCGACCCGACCGTCGGGGCGATGCTGTTCCGCGAGGCGCCGGGGCGCGTCGCGCTCGTGACCGACGCGATGGCTGCGGCCGGCGCCACTGACGGTGACTACCGACTCGGCGGCCTCAACGTGACCGTCCACAACGGATTGGCCGTGCTCTCCGGCACCGACACGATCGCCGGCTCGACACTGACGCAGGATGTCGCGCTGCGGAACGCCGTCACGCTCGCCGGGCTCGATCCGGTCACCGCGGTCGCCGCCCTGACGCGGACCCCCGCGCACGTGCTCGGCGAGGGTCACCGCCTCGGACGGCTGCACGCCGGTTACGTGGCCGACGCAGTCCTCCTCGACCACGACTGGCGTGTCACGGCCGTCGTTGCCGACGGCGCCCCGCTCGCCTGACCGCGCCCGATCCCCCAACGTCCGCGCGCGCCCAACTCCCCCGCCGTCGAGTACGCGAACTTTGCACGCCCCGGCGGCGTTTCGCGTACAGTTTGTGCGGACTCGACGGTGGGGCGGGCCGGGAGGGTCAGAGGGTCTGCCAGGAGGGCTTGTTCGCGTAGGCGTAGCGGTAGTAGTCGAGGTTGCGCAGGCGGGAGGCCGCCGGCTCGTCCACGAGGACCGTCACGTGCGGGTGCAGCTGGATGGCGGAGCCTGGGTTCGAGGCCGATACCGGACCCTCCACCGCACCCGCCAGGGCCTCCGCCTTGCCCTCGCCGAACGCCAGCAGCATCAGATGCCGCGCGCGCAGGATGGTCGACAGCCCCTGCGTGATGCAGTGCATCGGCACGTCGTCCTCCGACGCGAAGAAGCGGGCGTTGTCCTTGCGGGTCTGCTCGGTCAGCGTCTTCACGCGAGTCACCGACGCGAACGACGAGCCGGGCTCGTTGAACCCGATGTGGCCGTCGGTCCCGATGCCGAGGAGCTGCACATCCACTCCCCCTGACTCGGCGATCGCTTTCTCGTAATCGGCTCCGGCGTGCTCGATGCCGTCGAGCGACCCGTTGGGCACGTGGATGAGCGACGGCGTCAGCCCGAGCGGCTCGACGACCTCGCGCGTGATCACCGCACGGTACGACTCGGGATGCCCGGCCGGCAGGCCCACGTACTCGTCGAGCGCGTAGCCGCGCACGTGGGACACATCCACACCGCGCTCGTGGATGCCGCGCTCGAGCGCCCGGTAGACCGCCAGCGGGGTGGACCCGGTCGCGAGGCCCAGCACCGCGTCGGGCTTGGCGGCGATCAGATCGAGGATGCTGCGCGCGGCGAGCTCGCCCGCAGCGTCCTGGTCGCGGACGACGACGATTTCGGCCATCAGTTCTCTCCTACGAGTGCCGCGCCCAGCGCGGCGACGGGGGTGCCTTCGGGAACGAGGCGCACCCTCCGGGCAGGTCGAGCGACGCCAGGAACGGCGACGTGCGCTCCCAGTCGTGCAGCACCTCGTGGACGTCGTCGAGCAGGCGCGTCCCCAGGTGGCTCAGACCGCCGCCGATGACGACGGTGCCGACATCGACGGTGAGCACGAGGACGCGCACCGCTGAGGCGATGCCCGCAGCCAGCCTAGCCGTGATCGCGCGGGCGACGGGGTCGCCGTCGTCCGCCGCGGCGAACACCGCGCGCACCGGCAGCGGGTCGTCGGTCGGCCACTGGCGGGCGACGCCCGATCCGCTCGCGACGGTCTCCAGACAGCCGCGCTGGCCGCAGGCGCAGAGGGCTCCCTGCGGGTCGACGGGCAGGTGGCCGATCTCGCCGGCGATACCGGTGCTCCCGCGCCAGAGCCGTCCGTCGACGACGATGCCGGCGGCCATCCCGGTCCCGAGGTTGAGGAACGCCATGGTGCCGGTCAGGCCGAGCAGGTGGTACGCACCCAGAGCGGCGGCCTTCACGTCGTTCTCGACACGGACGCCGACGCCGAGGCGGCCGGCGAGCATCCCGCCGAGTTCCAGCTGCTCGAGCCCCAGGTTGACCGCGTGCGCGACCTGTCCGGAGACGGTGTCGACCATCCCGGGCACGCCGATCCCGATCGACTGGAAGCCGCCCGGTGCGAGGCCGGTCAGCTCGCCGATGCGCGACACAGCGGCCACGGCAGTCTCGACGACGGCGTCATGCCCGAATCCGGTCGCCAGACGCACCCGCTGGGTGAGCGCGCCGAGCTCATCGACGGCGACCGCGTCGGTCTTGGTGCCGCCGATGTCGATCCCGAGCCTCACGTCCGGCGTCCGAGCAGTTCGAGGAGGGCGCGACCGACCAGGCGGGAGGCGCCGAAGGTGGCGATGTCGGCATACGCGCGGTCGTCACTGGGCCAGCCCATATCGACGACCAGCACGCGCTCACGTTCGGCGCGCAGCCGGTCGATGGCGGCTCGGGCGAACGCGTGCCGGTGGTTGTCCTTGCCGATGACGAGCACCGGGGACTGCGCGGCGAGCACCAGGTCGGGGTGGTCGTTCTCGGTGAACACGACCGCCGGGTTGGCGGTGAATGCTGCGGCCCACGCGGTTCGGGGGTCAGCCTCGACCTCGGAGAACGGCCCCCAGGGCGCCGTCCCGACCGCGATGTTGGCGACTGTGTCGATACGGACGACCGAGTACCGTCCGCCGCCGTTCTCCCGCAGCCACTCGCGCGCGTGCTCGCTCACGTCGAACGCGCGCTCCGCCGCCGCGACATCCGCCTCCCGCACCTGGCTCTGTCCCACCGTCGAGTCCGCAAACTTTGCACGCTCATCCGGCGCGTCGTGTGCAGAATTCGCGGACTCGACGGTGGGCGGAGCGGGCAGGAGGGAACGGGCGAGGGTGCGGACGCGGGCGGCCGCAGCGGAGATGCGGGCTGCGGGAAGGCGGCCCGCCGCAACGGCGTCGGCGATCGCCTGCTCGATCGTGGCGAGTTCCTCGTCGGTGTTCTCGGTGCCGATGCACAGCAGGTCGCAGCCGGCGGCGAGCGCCAGCACCGCCGCCTCCGGGATGCCGCGCTCACCGCTGGCGCCCTGCATGTCGAGCGCGTCGCTGACGACGACGCCGTCGAAGCCGAGCTCGCCGCGCAGCATCCCCTCGATGATCGCGGGGCTGAGCGTGGCCGGGTGCACCGCATCCAGCTGCGGGAGCAGGATGTGCGACGTCATGACCGCCCGGGCGCCCGCGTCGATCACGGCGCGGAACGGGACGAGCTCCCGCTCGCGCAGCTGCCGCGGCGACAGGTCGACGACGGGCAGCTCGAGGTGGGAATCGGTTCCGGTGTCACCGTGCCCGGGGAAGTGCTTGGCGGCGACCGCGACGCCGGCGGACTGCAGCCCACGGGTCCACGCGGCGCCGTGCTCGGCGACCACCTCGGGCGTCGAGCCGAAGCTCCGCACGCCGATCACCGGGTTGTCCGGGTTGGAGTTGATGTCGATGTCCGGGGCGAAGTCGAGGTTCACGCCCGCACGCCGCAGCTCCTGGCCGACCCGGTGCGCCACGCGCTCGGTGTAGCCGGCATCGCCGAGGCGGCCCAGGATGGCGTTGCCCGGGTAGGGCGAACCGCTCCCGTAGTACAGCCGGGTGACGTCGCCTCCCTCTTCGTCGATCGCGACCACCGCATCCGGGTTGGCCGCGTAGATCGCGTCGGTCAGCGCGCGCAGCTGCTCCGCGGTGGCGATGTTCTGCCCGAACAGGCACACGCCGCCGAGGCCGCCGCGCAGGCGCTCCTCGAGCCATGCGGGCAGCGTCGTCCCGACGAACCCGGGCAGCAGCGTCGCCGCGATGCTGCGGCGGAGGTCCGGATCGGCGACGGCGGTGTGGGCGACGGACGCGCCGCTCACCCCTTCACCGCCCCGCTGACCAGGCCGCTGGTCATCCGGCCCTGCACGATGAGGAAGAAGATGATGACCGGCACCGCCACGAGCGTGGAGGCGGCCATGACCTGTCCCCAGTCGGTCGCCCGCGACGCGGACTGCTGCACGAACCCGCGCAGCCACAGCGGGAGGGTCGCGCTGCTCGACTGCGGGAGGATGACGAGCGCCACCGTGAACTCGTTCCAGGCCTGCAGGAAGGCGTAGACGCCGGAGGCGACCAGCCCCGGGGCGAGCAATGGGAAGGTGATCCGGAGGAACGCCTGCGTCCGGCTGAGGCCGTCCACCATGGCGGCCTCTTCGAGGTCGGCGGGGATGCCGGCGACGAAGCCGCGCAGCATCCAGATCGTGAAGGGCACGACGGCGGCGATGTAGAGGATGCTGACCCCGACGACCGTGTTGAGCAGGCCCAGGGTGCCCATCAGCTTGTACTGGGCGATGAACAGTCCCTCGGCCGGGAGCATCTGGATCAGCAGCACGGCGAGCACGAACGAGCGACGCCCGCGGAACTTGAACCGGCTGATCGCGAGCGCGGCCAGGAACGCGAACGCCAGGCAGCACACCACGGTGATGAGGGCGACGGCGACGCTCATCCCGAGGGCCGGGAAGAACGTCCCGCCCTCGACGACCGCGGAGAAGTTGTCGAAGGATCCGCCGAACGGCAGCCACGTCGGCGTGGTGTTCTGCAGGATGACGTTCGGCAGCAGCGACGAGTTCACCATCCAGTACACCGGGAACACCCACACCAGGGCGAGCACGATGCCGAGCGCGCCGAGCAGCACGCGGGAGGCGCGGATGCGCCGGCGGGTCCGGGGCCGCGCCGTGACGGCGGCGGGCCGGGTCGAGGTCGCGGTGGTCACGATTCGTCCTCCTTGAGCAGGGAGCGCACGTAGAACCAGCTGAGCGCGACGGTGAGCACGAGCACGAAGACGCTGACGGCGCTCGCCATCGCGAAGTCGCTCGATCCGACGCCGAGCTGGTAGATGTAGGTGCCGAGCAGGTTGGTCTCGCTGGCGATGGAGCCCTTGTCCTGCAGCAGCTTGATCTGCGCGAAGACGCGCAGGTCCCAGATGATCTGCAGCAGCAGGACGATGCCGAGCACGGGCCGGATGATCGGCAGGATGATGTAGCGCAGCCGCTGCCATCCCCGCGCGCCGTCCATCTGCGCGGCCTCGACGACCTCCGTGGAGACCTGGGTCAGTCCGGCGTAGACGGAGAACGCGACGAAGGGCACGCTCATCCACGTCACGATCACCATCGCGACGAAGAAGAAGGAGAGCGGGTTCTGCAGCCAGTTGTGGTCCTGGAAGTCGAGCCCCCACGAGGTGAGCACGTAGTTGACGACGCCACGGCGCCAGTCGAACAGCCAGTTCCAGACGGTCATGGCCGCGACGACCGGCATCGCCCAGGCGAGCAGCAGGGAGACCTGCAGGATGATGCGCACGACCTTGTTGACCGCGTTCATCAGCAGCGCCATCCCGACGCCGATGACGACCGTGACGAAGGCGGTGACCAGGCAGAAGGCGATCGAACGGCCGACGACGACCCAGGTGTAACCGTCGGAGAAGAGCGTGATGTAGTTCTCGAACCAGACGAACTCGGCCGGTTTGCCGAACTGCTGGGCGAGTCCGAAGTGCTGCATCGACGTGATCAGCTGCCACACGATCGGGTAGCCGAGCGCGACGAGCAGGATGAGGATGGCCGGGAGCAGCAGGGAGTACGGCGTGAGCTTCCCTCGGCGGCGGCGCGGTGCGTCCCGCGCCGGTGCCGGTGGTGTCGCGAGGGCGAGGCGGGTGTCCTCGGTGGCGGTCACGGGCGTCCTCCTTTCTGTGTTGCGGAGTCAGTCTGAGGGCAGCGACGAGGGCGCGGAAGGGGTGCCTCCGCGCCCTCGCCGATCGCTGAGCGCTAGCTCTTGACGTTGAGCAGCGCGTCGATCTTCTTGTCGTACTCCTGCGCGAGCGCCTTCAGGTCGGACGCGTCACGGATCTTGGAGAAGAACTCCTCCATCACGTTGCCCGCCTCGACCGAGGCCCAGCCGGGTGCGGCCGGAGTCAGCTTCGAGTTGGATGCCGACTCGATGAGCGCCTTCGCGAACTGGTCGTCGCCGAGCGAGGAGGTGTACTTCTCGTTCGCCGGGCCCAGGCCGTTCTTGCCGAGCATCTCCTGGTACTCCTTGGAGAAGATGATCTTCAGGAGGGTCTTCGACAGCCCCGGCTCCTTGGTCTTCGCCGAGATGCCGATGTTGGAGCCGCCCGCGAACACGGGGGCCGGCTTGCCGTCGTTGCCCGGGAGCACGAAGGTGCCGAATGTGGCGTCGTTCCAGGTGCGCGTCGGCTTGCCGTCGTCGCCCTTCCCGAGGTCGCCGATCGACCAGTGCGCCCATCCCGGAGCCATGATGGTGGCCGCCGCGAGGGAGGTGTCACCGGTCTTGTTGCCGTCGGCGTCGAGCGTCTGGTCGGTGTCGTTGAGGTAGATGTACTGGTTCGAGTCCTTGGCGTCGTTGGGCGCCTTGGATGCGTTCTTGTACAGGTCCTGGAGCTGCTGGAGGCCCTTCAGCGACTCCTCCGACTCGAGGGTGGCCTTCCACTTGTCGCCGTCCTTCTTGGCGATGTCCCCGCCGTTGGCGAAGACCCAGGAGATGCCGTCGCGCCAGTCCTGGCCGCCGAGGAAGAAGCCGGAGAAGTTGTTGATCCCCTTCGGGTTCTTCGCCGTGATGTCGGCCACGTTCGTGTTGAACTGGTCCAGCGTCGTGGGGACGCTGACCCCGGCGGCCTGGTAGATGTCCTTGCGGTAGAACATGTAGCGCGACCCGAAGTAGTAGGGCAGCGTGTAGTTCTTGCCGTCGACCTTTCCGGCCTCGACGAAGGACTGCAGCAGGTCGCTCCCGCCGAGGTCCTTGTACATGTCGGAGATGTCGAGGAAGGCGCCTACGTTGGTGAAGGTGGGCGACTGGGTGTTGCCCATCTCGGTCACATCGGGCGTGTTGTTGGCGTCCGGGAGGGCCGTGGTGAGCTTGGTGACGATGTCTCCCCAGTCCTGCTGCTCGATCTTGAGGGTCGCTCCGGTCTCCTTGTTGAACTCCGTCTTGAGGTAGTCGCGGAGCTTGTCCGGGGTGTCGGAGCCGACGAGCCACAGAGTGACCGTCTTGCCCTTGCCGTCGGTGCTCGCGGCGGTCGAGCCTCCCGAGGCGCATCCGGCGAGCACGAGAGCGGAAGCTGTTGCCACAGCGGCGAGGCCGACGAGCTTTCTCTTCATTGCTGGTTCCTTTCGTAGTGGTCAGTGGCTGCAGGTGCAGCACACCGTCGGTGCAGGGGTCGTGGTTCGGGTGGTGCTGTGTTAAGAGACCCCGAGTTGTCCGGAGAGGACGAGTACGGCCGCGCCGCGGAGGACGATGTCCTGCCCCTGCGTGGTCATCCGGAGGGACAGGTCGGCATGGTTCTGGGCCATGGTCCGGTTCCGGAGCGTGTGGACGGTCGCCTCGGCGAGGGGGCCGTCGAGCAGTTCGGTCGGGCCGCTGAGCACGATCTCCGACAGGTTGAGCGCGCCGACGACGGGCGCGAGGGCGATGCCGAGCCGCTGCCCCGCCTCGCGGAGGATCGGCGTCGCGTCGACGCCGGCGGCCTCTGCCTCGCGGATGCCGCGCTGCAGTTGCGGGACGCTGAGCCAGTGCTCGAGCACCTGGTCGCGGTTGTACGTGGTCTCGAGGCCCAGGTCGGTCCCGACCATGACCTGCCCGATCTCGCCCGCCGCGAAGTGGCTGCCGTAGACGAGCGCGCCGGCGACGAGGAGGCCCGCGCCGATACCGTGGCCGACGCGGATGAGCATCATGTCGCCCGGGGCTCCGCCGTACGTGTGCTCGGCGAGCGCTGCGGCGTTGGCGTCGTTGGCGACGACGACGGGCAGACCGGTGCGTGCCGCGAGGCGTTGCTGCAGCGGGAGGTCGTCCCAGCCGAGGTTCGGCGCCGTCAGGATGGTGCCGGTCAGGTCGACGACACCGGGTGAGCCCACGCCCATCCCGAGGACGGGTGCGGTGGTGGCGGCGACCAGCCGGTCGACCAGCGCGTCGACCTTGGCGGCTGCGGACTCGCCGGTGGCGGATTCGCCGCCCTCGCCGTCCGCGAGCATGACCTCTGCCCTGGCCAGGATGCGCCCGTCCAGGTCCATGACCGCGCCGCGGAAACGGTCGTGGTCGCTGAGGTCCACTCCGATGATCTGGTGCGCGGCGCGGTCGATGTCGAGGAGGACGGCAGGCTTGCCGGGTCGCGCCGACTCCCGCTGGCCCAGCTCGATGACGAGCCCTTCGGCGAGCAGCTCGGCGACCAGGTCGGAGACCGTCACCCGGGTGAGCCCCGTCTCCCGGGCGAGGTCTGCGCGACTGCGCTGGCCATCCCGATACAGGGTCTGGAGCACGAGCGACCGGTTGTGGCTGCGAGCGTGCTCGGGGAGCACCTTGGCGCGCGGCCGGAGTGCCCGCCCCGGGGCCAGTCCCCCGGCGCTTCCCTGCACCTCGGTCGTCGTCATGTTTGTTAGTAAAGCTTACGAACAAATGAATTGCAAGAGACGAAACGAAGTTGTTACACCGGCGATGCGAGGCGGCGAACAGCGCGTCCATCCCTCCAGCGTCGGACCTTTCGAGCAGCCAGAGGCCTCTGTTGCACCGACGCGTCTGAGCGACCGCCCACACAGCAACGCTCGCCGCGACCTGGACCTTGCACGCGTGAATCCCAATGGCTAACGGCCGCAGCCCGTCTCATCAGCCTTCCCGACGAGCCACGGATGTCCTTTGAAGACTGGGGCACGACGCCTCGCCGTTTGAGCATGCGCGCTGTGGGCGGGCGGAAAGGCGATTGTGCTAACTCAGGATGCGAACTCCGTCGGCACGACGCTTCCACCGCCTTCATGTGTGCGATGTACAACGACTCGCTCATACTCAACGTGACCGAGCTCGATTCGAGCACGCCTGATGCGACTCACCACGTCGGCGTACTCCTCATTCATTTCAATGACGGCCTTCGTTAGGGCCTCAGTCTGACGCCTTCTCCAAAATTGAATGCGTAGGAACGAAAAGCGAAACTGGTCTCGCCGCGCGCGCCAGAGCGACGGCATCTCCGGCGGCGAAAGCCAATCTGCCAGCGGCACATCCCACCAAGTAGGGTCGCCTACGAACGCCGGGGCACCTATCCGGTCTCGCTCCACAAGGATGTGGGTGATCAGCTCTGCTCCGGTGTCATTCGCCCAACGCCCGTGGTGATATATCGCTAACAGAGACGATAAACAGTCGAGGGTCACCGTCAACTGCTCGACTCGGCGCCACTCTTGTTCCTCAGTGGTCGGATGATCTTGGCCGATGGAGATCATTCGCTCAACGAACCAGGTCGACACTAATATCAGGTCGCCAGCGTGAAGGCTCGGAGTCAGGTTCAAGGAAAACGTAGCTTTCGCCGTAGTGAGGCGCGCGCGTTCGTCCAGGAGGCTGGAACTGGGATCCGTCACCCCTGCCTCCACGTACGCGACACTTGCGCGAAGTAGAGACTCAAACTCGATCCGACGCAGTTCTCTTCGACGGGATCGCCAGTTGAAAATGCGCTCCGCAATAAACACCCCAATTGCTACCGTCGCCGCGATGAGCGCGGTGGTCAAAGCAGCCGCCGAAGAATCCATCTCAAGACCGTATCAGCGCGCCCAATACTGTCTGCTGGGCCACCGGATCCGTGCCCGTCCTCTTGGCAGCGCTATACGGAGCCACCGGACGGCGTCCGAGCGCCTTGTAATTCCGGACAACCCGAAATGTCGAGAGGTGTCCTGCGCTGCTTGCGTTCCCAATTCGGCGTCACCTGGTGAGAATTACAGGATGACGCACACTCCTCCCACCGCATCCACCCGCGCCCCGTTCGCGCTTACCGGTTCACGCGCCCTCGTCACCGCCGCCAGCCGCGGCCTCGGCCGTGAGATCGCGCTCGAACTGGCCGGCCAGGGCGCCGACGTCGTGCTCGGCGTCCGCGACCCCGGCGGCTCGGCCGGGCTGGTCGACGAGCTGCGCGCTTTCGGCGTCGACGCGGTGGCGATCCGGATGGATGTGCTCGATCTGGACGCCTGCCGCGCGGCCATCGACGCGGTGACGGAGGAGGGCGGTCCGATCGGCATCCTCGTCAACAACGCCGGTGGCGGGATCGACTCCCCCGCCTTCGAGGTCACCGAGGACGACTTCGACCACGTCTGGCGGCTCAACACGCGCTCGACGTTCTTCCTGTCGCAGCACGTCGCGAAGAGCATGCGGGAGAACGGAGGCGGCGCGATCGTGAACGTCGCGTCGCAGGCCGGGCTCGTGGCGCTGCCCGGCGAGGCGTCCTATTGCGCGGCGAAGGCCGCCGTCGTCCACCTGACGCGCTGCCTGGCCGTCGAGTGGGGACAGTACGGCATCCGCGTCAACGCCGTCGCGCCGACCTTCATCGAGACCGACGGCACCGCCTCCGCACTCTCGGACGACGCCTTCCGTGCCGACACCGTCGAGCGCATCGCCGCGCTCCACCGCATCGGCGAGCCGCGCGAGGTCTCCGGCGCGGTCGCGTTCCTGGCGTCCCCGTCCGCCTCCCTCATCACCGGCCAGACCCTCGCGATCGACGGCGGCTGGACCGCCCGCTGACCCGTGACCGCCTTAACGATTCGTGCCGAATGTGCGTTCTCGCGTCGCGATAGCGCACATTCGGCACGAATGTGTCCGAGAGGGATCAGCCCAGGCGCGCCTTCAGGTTCTCGCTGATGGCGTCCAGGAACTCCTCCGTGGTGAGGAACTTCTGCTCCGGGCCGACGAGGAGCGCGAGGTCCTTCGTCATCTTGCCCTCCTCGACCGTCTTCACGACGACGCCCTCGAGGGTGTGCGTGAAGTCGATGAGGTCCTGGTTGCCGTCGAGCTTGCCGCGGTGCGCGAGGCCGCGCGTCCAGGCGAAGATCGAGGCGATCGGGTTCGTCGAGGTCGGCTTGCCCTGCTGGTACTGGCGGTAGTGGCGCGTCACCGTGCCGTGTGCGGCCTCCGCCTCGACGACCGAGCCATCCGGCGTGGTCAGCACCGAGGTCATCAGGCCGAGCGACCCGAAGCCCTGCGCGACGGTGTCGGACTGCACGTCGCCGTCGTAGTTCTTGCAGGCCCAGACGTAGCCGCCCTCCCACTTGAGGCTGGAGGCGACCATGTCGTCGATGAGGCGGTGCTCGTAGGTGAGGCCGGCCGCGTCGAACTTCTCCTTGTACTCGGTGTCGAAGACCTCCTGGAACAGGTCCTTGAAGCGGCCGTCGTAGGCCTTCAGGATCGTGTTCTTGGTCGACAGGTACACCGGGTACTGACGGTCGAGGCCGTAGTTGAACGACGCGCGCGCGAAGTCGCGGATGGACGCGTCCTGGTTGTACATGCCCATCGCGACACCGGCGCCGGGCGCCTGGTAGATCTCGAAGGACTGTGCCTCGCCGCCGTCGGCCGGCTGGAAGCTCATCGTGAGGGTGCCCGGGCCGTCGAACGTGAAGTCGGTGGCGCGGTACTGGTCGCCGAAGGCGTGACGGCCGATGACGATCGGCTTGTTCCAGCCGGGGACGAGCCGCGGGATGTTGGAGATGATGATCGGCTCACGGAAGACGACGCCGCCGAGGATGTTGCGGATCGTGCCGTTCGGGCTCTTCCACATCTTCTTCAGGCCGAACTCCTCGACGCGCGCCTCGTCGGGCGTGATGGTCGCGCACTTCACGCCGACGCCGTGCTTCTGGATGGCGTGGGCCGCGTCGATCGTGATCTGGTCGTCGGTCTCGTCGCGCTTCTGGATGCCGAGGTCGTAGTACTCGAGGTTCACATCGAGGTACGGGTGGATGAGAGAGTCTTTGATGGCCTTCCAGATGATGCGTGTCATCTCGTCGCCGTCGAGTTCGACGACCGTTCCGTCAACCTTGATCTTGTCCATGGTTCTCCTGGGGTGTCTGCCGTTTTACGCCGACGACAGCTTACCCGAGCGCGACAACTATCTTGACATCGAGACATTTTCTCTCGGCGGATCGTCGGGTGCCGCGCGACTATGCCCCGGTCACCCGCGCACGTTACCCTTTCGTCATGGCTGAGTTGAGACTGGAAGAGTTGAGCGCGCGGACCGTTGTGGCGGCGAACGCGCTCACGCTGAAGCCGGGCCAGGAGCAGTTCATCGCTCCGGTCTCCTACTCGGCCGCGGCCGCGGTCGCCGACCCGAACACCTCGTGGCAGCGCGTCGTGCTCGACGGCGACGAGGTGGTCGGCTTCATCATGGGCAACTTCGACCCGAACGCCGAGCACGAGGAGTTCAAGGCGATCCTCTGGCGCATCAACGTCGACGCCGACGACCAGGGACGCGGCATCGGGACGTTCGCCGTGCGGGCCCTCGCCGACGAGGCGCGCGCTCGTGGACACCAGCGCCTCTACGTGATCTGGGAGTCGGGCGAGCTCGGACCGGAGCAGTTCTTCCTGCGCAGCGGCTTCCAGCCGGTCGGCGAGACCCAGTACGGCGAGACGATCGGTGCCCTCGATCTCTGACCGGGAACCCGACCAGGAGGACGCGGCGAGCGCATCCTTCGTCGAGCGGGTGCTCGAGGTCGTGGATGCGATCCCACCCGGGCTCGTCATGACCTACGGGGATGTGGCGGCGACACTGGGGTCGCGTGCGGCCCGGATGGTCGGCCAGGTCATGGCGTACTACGGCTCGGACGTGCCGTGGTGGCGGGTCGTGCGGGCCAGCGGGCACCCCGCCGCGGGCCACGAGCACATCGCGCTGCAGCACTACCGCGCGGAGGGCACTCCCCTGCTGGGCGGCGGAAAGACGCCGTACCGGGTAGATTTACGGGCGGCCCGCCTCGACGACGCGCGGAATCATCCCTCCGACCGATGAACCACTCAGTTCCGTAGTGTTCACTCGTAGGAGATCCTTGTCCCTTTCCCCTGGAGCTGCCGTGCCCCGCACCCGAACCGCCGGAGTCATCGCGACGACGTCCGCCCTCGCCCTGGCTCTGTCCGGATGCTCGGTGCTGACCGCGTTCGAGCCTCACGTCGACTCGGCGATCTGGGATACGGCGAAGGAGATGAAGGCCTCGAACACGGCCCTCATCGGTTCGCCGACCTTCGTGCCGGACGACGCCACGGTCATCCGCGTCGACTACGACACCCAGAACGGGTCGGCGATCATGACCTACACGTCGAAGACCCTCCTCGCGCCGAACGTGTGCTCCGGCTCCGTCGCGACGCCGAAGCCCCCTATCGAGGACAGCTGGTGGCCTGTTCAGGGCATCCCGCCCGAGTCCTCCAAGTGCCCGAACGGATGGGCCGCCTTCGGGATCGGTCAGCAGGTGTGGGCGGTCAAATCACCGACCAAGAAGTAGCGCCGGGCCGCCCGTGCATCGTCAGTGGAACTGCGGGATGATCAGCCAGATCCCGTAGACCACAGCGGCGACGCCGATGGCGAAGCACACGACCGCTCCGACCGTCGCGGCGAGCGGACGTCGCCCTGTCCGGACGCTCGCCGCTCCCCCGTCGGCGTCGAGCGGAGCCCCGACGGCCAGCAGACGCAGGGCCGTCGCGTAGCTGATGACGACGACCGTCGTCGCCGCGAAGGCGACCAGCAGCACCACGACGAACGACCCCCAGTCCACACCGAGGAACGATCCATCGGGTGCCGCCGTGTGCGCGATGAGCTGTCGCATCCTCATCCCTCCTGTCCGGCGCCGACGGACGCCGTCGCGCGCGAGCCGGACGCGTCGTCCTCGGCCTCGTCGCCCTCGTTGACGTTGTGCCAGGTGACCGGATTGCGGCGCGAGAGCGCCCACAGTCCGAGACCGGCGAGGAGGCCGACCACCGCGACGCCGATGAGCCCTACCAGGCTGGCCGAGGCGATCCAGGCCGCCAGCCCTCCGACGAAGGCCGCGGCGGGCAGCGTCACCACCCAGGCCGTCGCGATCCGTCCGACGACGCCCCAGCGCACCGATGCGAGCTTCTTGCCCAGGCCGCTGCCGACCACGGCGCCCGAGGTGACCTGCGTGGTGGAGAGGGCGAAGCCGAGGTGCGACGAGACCAGGATGGTGGCCGCGGACGACGTCTCGGCCGCGAAGCCTTGCGGCGCTTTGACGTCGGTGATCCGCTTGCCGACCGTGCGCATGATGCGCCAGCCGCCGAGGTAGGTGCCGAGCGCGATCGCCAGGCCGCACGAGACGATCACCCAGAACGGCGGCGCACTCCCGGAGCTCAGGTAGCCGGCGGCGATCAGCGTGAGGGTGATGACGCCCATGGTCTTCTGGGCGTCGTTCGTGCCGTGCGCGAGCGAGACCAGCGAGGCGGACACCGTCTGGCCGTGCCGGAACCCGGCCTCCGCGCCGTGGACCTGCGCGTTCCGGGTGATGCGGTAGGCCGCGAAGGTGGCCACCAGGGCGACGCCTCCCGCGACCAGGGGCGACAGCAGGGCGGGGACGATGACCTTGCTCAGCAGCACGCCCCAGTCGACGGCTCCGAAGCCCGCTCCGATCACCGCGGCGCCGATCAGGCCGCCGAACAGCGCATGGGTCGAGCTCGACGGCAGACCGAAGTACCAGGTGACCAGGTTCCACAGCACCGCGCCGACCAGCCCGGCGAAGATCATCGTCGGGGTGATGTCGACACCCGACGACCCTTCCTTGATGACGCCGCCGGAGATCGTCTGGGCGACCGCGGTCGAGAGAAACGCCCCGACCAGGTTGAGGACGGCCGAGATGAGGACGGCCGTCCGGGGCTTGAGTGCGCCGGTGGCGACGGAGGTCGCCATCGCGTTGGCGGTGTCGTGGAAGCCGTTCGTGAAGTCGAAGACGAGGGCGACGACGATCACGGCGACGACCGTGACGAGGATGTCCATCGGCGGTCCTTCCGGAAAGGGGACGGACGCTCGCTGCGCCCACCCCCTGAGTACGCCGATCCCCGCCCGCCTTCGTGAACGGCGGATGAATTCTGGTCAGGGACCCTGCACCGGTTCGCCGGGTGGGCGCCGGGCGACGATCGCCCCCTGCGGGCGAGCACCCGTCTGCACGCGCTCATACGTTTCGACGATCTCGAATCCGGCAGCCTCCACCTCGGAGGCGAGCCGGGACACCGGCCAACGGTATGCATCGATCACGGCATGGGGAAACGGCTCCAGGGCGGCCCAACTGAAGAACCCGACCACGAGGCCACCCCCAGGGCGCAAGACACGGGCGAACTCCCGCAGCGGCGTCTGAATGTCGTTCGGTTCCCAATGGATCAGCGAGTACCAGGAGAGCACCCCGGCTGCTGAAGCCGACCCGGCGTCCAGCTGGTGGAGGTGCCCGACATCGAATCGGATTCCGGGATACTCTTCACGCGCCCGCGCGATGAACGCGGGAACCAGGTCCACACCGCGTGCATCATTTCCGCGTGAGGCAAGGTAGTTCGTCCACTGTCCCGGCCCACAGCCCGCGTCGATCACGGGACCGGAGAGCCCGTCGGCCCAGGCCGACACGAGATGGAGGTCTGCGTGGTGCACCGGCGTCATCGAGCCGAACAGGTCGATGTACTCCGCCGACCGACGCGAGTATGCATCCGCCACTCCACTGGACATGTCGGTCATCGTATGGACTCGCGGAAAGGGACGGACGAAGGCACGCGGCTGTCAGGTCCCCTGCACCGGGATGGTGAGCTCGATGATCGTGCCGAGGCCCTCGACCGAGCGCACCTCCGCCCGGCCGGACACCGCCTCCACCCGGTCGCGAAGGCCCTCGAGGCCACCGCCCGGCTCGATCCGCGCGCCGCCCTGGCCGTCATCCTTCACGACGACCGTGACCGTCGCGTCCGCTCGCGAGACCATGACGGTGCACGTGCGTGCCCGCGCGTGTTTGGCGGCGTTGGCGAGGGCTTCCGAGACGCAGTAGTAGATGGTCTCCTCGATGACCTCGGGCAGCCGTTCGGCGATGTCGACGCGGACCTCGACGGGCACGTGGCTCCGCAGTCCCAGCTCCTCGATCGCCGAACGGAGGTCGCCGTCCGTCAGCACGGTGGGGTGGATGCCGCGGGCGAGCTCCCGGAGCTCGCGGAGGGCGTCCGCGAGCTGCTCGGAGGCGCGCTGCAGGTCGCCCGCGAGCTCCTCGTCACCGTGCGCCTCGGCCTTGGACGTCGCGATGCGGAGGCTGATGGCCAACGACACGAGTTGCTGCTGGCTGCCGTCGTGCAGGTCGCGTTCCAGCTTCCGGCGGGCGAGGTAGCCCTCCTCGACGATGCGCAGCCGCGACTCCCGCAGCTCCTGGATGGTGCGCTCCAGCCTCCCGCGCAGCCGGTCGTTGTCGACCGAGAGCAGGAGGGCCGAGGAGACGGCGTCGAGCAGGCGGTCATCCTGGCTGAGCGCCACATCGTGCTCGATCAGGGCGATCGGTCCCTGGTCGGAGTCGATCGCGAGCACCGAGCGTCCCGGCCGGTCGGTCAGGCCGGCGTCCGGCACCGGCTTGCCGTCGCTGGTCTGGTAGCTCTGCAGCGGCTCATCCCACCAGAACACGCGCAGGGATCCGTCGTGCAGCATCCGCGCGAGGCTCGACTCCCAGAGACCGCGGTCGACCTTGTCGCGCGCGACGATGACGAGGTCGGCCATCCGCGAGCGCAGTCCCCGCGCGTAGAGCACGCCGCCGACGAACGCCGGAGGGATGAGCGCGATCGCGACCGGCGGGATGAACTGCAACCAGCCGCTGTCCCAGCCGAACGCGAAGCTCAGCGAGTCCTGCACCGTGCCGTAGCACCAGAGCAGGATGGCGAGCGGCATCACGAAGGCCACCCGGCGGGCCGGGAGGGAGCTGGTGAACCAGCGGGCGATCAGGCGGGCCGCCACGGTCAGCATGAGGGCGAGGCCGACGAACCGCCACGCCAGCCCCAGCCAGTAGTCGGCCGTGTCGCTGGGGAGCACGGCGTACGGGTTCATCACGCAGCCGCACTCGGACGGCTCCGGCGACGAGAACAGCAGGGTGCCGCCGAGACGCACCGCGAAGGCGATGGAGATGGCCAGCAGGATGGCGCGGTCGAAACGCGCGACCAGCCTCCCCGTGGGGTAGCAGAGCACGAGGAGCCCGACCAGCACCGCCCACAAGTCCGTCACGCCCTGCACCCATGGCCACACCCAGCCCCACTGACGGACCAACGGGTACCAGGCGCCCGCCGACCAGAAGAAGGCGGCTCCGACCATGAGCCAGCCGGGGATGGGGCTCCGCACGATCCGCCAGGCGATCACCGCGCAGACGACGTAGACGACCGCGACGGAGATGAAGACGATGGCCCAGCCGACGCCGGAGGGACGCGGCCCGTAGTCGCCGGTGATCGCGCTGAGCACCTGGGCCGTGACGTTCGACGCGATGGTGACGGTCACGGCGAGCGCGCGGAGGATCAGCCGGCCCGGGCCCGGTCGTGCCGGGGCGACGCCCACATCGCCGGTGCGCGCGACCTCCGGATGCGCCGGGAGCGCGGCATCCATGGGGTCAGGCGTCCCGGCCGAGGAAGCGCAGCACCGCGAGCACCCGCCGGTGCCCCTCGGCGGAGTCCTCCACGCCCAGCTTCGCCATGATGTGCCCGATGTGGGATTCGACGGTGCGGAGGCTCAGGTGCAGCTCAGTGGCGATGCCCACGTTCGACTTGCCCTCCGCCATCAGCCGCAGAACGTCGCGCTCCCGCGACGAGAGCGACTCGACCGTCGCCTCCGACGACCGTGCGGTGACGAGCAACTGTACGACTTCGGGGTCGACCACCGAGCCGCCGCGTGCCACGGTGCGGACGGCGGTGACCAGGGTGTCGGCGTCGGCGACGCGGTCCTTGAGCAGGTATCCGGTGCCGCTGCCGGCGCTCATCGCCCGGATCGCGTACGACGCGGTGGTGTACATGGAGAGAAGCAGTATGCCGGCGCGCGAACCGCTCGCACGAAGACGCTCCAGAGCGCGCAGCCCCTCGTCGGTGTGGGTGGGCGGCATCTTGATGTCGAGCACGATCGCGTCCACATCCCCGTCGGCCGCGACGGCGCGCAGAAGTTCCTCGGCGGTGTCCACCGAGGCGACGACCTCCATACCGCCCGCGCGCAGGATCTGTCCGATCCCCTCGCGCAGCAGCACTGCATCGTCGGCGACGGCCACTCTGAGCGCGCGAGACTCTACAGTCTGTCCCCCGCTCACGCGCTTACCTTAGCAGGGTGCGGATCGCCTCACCGGTCAGCTCGTCTTTGTTGATGAAACCCTCCGCGCCGCTGTCGGCGACGCGTCTTCCATAGTCGGTCGCCGACCGGCTCGACGTGAGCACGACGGCGGCGCCCGTCGCCCGCATCGCGGGCACGATGTCGAAGCCGCTGGCGTCGGGAAGACCGACGTCGAGCAGCACGACGTCGGGGGCCAGGCGGCGGCTCAACTCGATGCCGCCGGCGGCGGTCGCACTGTCGCCGACCACCATGAAGCTCTCCAGGCGGAGCAGCTCCGCCGCCTGTTCGCGGAACCGCTCGTGGTCGTCGACGATCACAACGCGGAGGTACATGGCACCATCATCTCCGCACGCACCCCGAGGGTCATCCGTGCCTCCACGCAAACGGAATGAGGTGACCCCCCGGATGTGGGCCATCTGGGCCGGGGCCAGGATGTGAGACAACCTCAACGACCCGAACGTCGAGGTTCCCGCCGCTGGGCGGGACGAAGGTCCACCCGAGGAGATGGCGATGTCCACCGCGACCCGAACCGCCGACCCGACCGGCGCCGCAGCCGTCCGAACGGACGCGGCGACCGGGGCGGGCGCGGTGGACGGCCGTCACTCCGGGCGGGGCCGACGCGGTGAAGACGAGCTGCCCGTCGTCGTGATGGACCTTTCCCGCGCCGCTCGCCGCTTCCGCGACCTGCGCGCCGCCTTTCCCTGGGTGGACGTGCACTTCGACGTGAGCGCTCTCGCGCATCCGGCTCTGCTCGCCACCATCTCCGCCGAGGGCGCCGGCTTCACCGTGACCCACGACGCCGTACTTCCGGCCCTCCGCCGAGTGGATGCGGACCTCGGCCGGGTGCTGCACGCCGCGCCCGGTGCGCGCTGGCTGCAGCGGCGTTCCGCCTGGGAGGCGGGCGTGCGCCGGTTCGTCGTCGACGACCCGGACGATCTCGACACCTTCGTCTCCGCACCGGCCGGTACGGCCGTGCTGCTCCGGGTCGACCCGGCCATCGCCGTTGCGGTCGCCCGGTACGCAGCGGCTCTCGGCGTCCGTGTCGCCGGCCTCTCCCTCCCCGTCGCACCGGACACGGCCGCCTCCGACCTGGTCACGTTGCTGCAGCGCGCCGTGCACGCGAGCACGGAGGTGTCCGCAGCGACCGGCCGCCGTCTCGAGCTGATCGACCTGGGCGATACGTTCTCCGACGGCACGGCGATCCGTCCGGCGGAGTGGCCGGCGCTCGCCCGCACCATCCGCTCGCTCGTCGCCCCGGCGACCTCCCGCACCACCGTGCTGGCGACGGCCGGCCGCGCGCTCGTCGCCGATTGCATCACCGTCTCCGCCGGCGCGGCAGCACGCTTCGCCGACGGCCCGACGGCGAGCGCCTACATCGACGCGGGCTGCGAGGTGGTCGTGCTCCGCGACGGGATGCGCGACAGCCTGCTGTCTCGCCTGCCCCTCTTCCGCACGGCGCTGGCGCGCGAGGCACCCTCCGTGCGCCGCACCCCGCACGCTCGCGCGGGCGGACACCGCACGCTGCGCCCGTCTCGCGCGCGCTCGACCTGGTCCCCGGCCGGCTGACTCAACCCCTGACCGCCCGGCGACCGGCGGTGGGGATCACGGGAGGTTTCCTGTGGTCCCCGCCGGAATCGCGGTTGAAAGACGGGGTTCCCCGGCTCGACCCTCTCGACGCCGACATCATGAGGAACGTTAGCGGCGACCGGACCCGGCGCGCTGATAGCGGTCAATCGCCGTATCCCCGGGGCACCGAGACGGCGGCGGGGACCACGGGAGGTCTCCCCGTGGTCCCCGCCGGACGAGCGGCCGCACGCGCGGCCGCGACCGCTACACCAGCGAGTCGCGCCAGGCCGCGTGCAGCTGGGCGAACCGGCCGGTGCCCGCGATGAGGTCGTCGGGCGTGCCGTCCTCGACCACGCGGCCGTGCTCCATGACGAGCACCCGGTCAGCGATCGCGACGGTGGACAGGCGGTGCGCGATGATCACAGCCGTGCGATCGGCGAGCAGCGTCTGCAGCGCCTCCTGCACCAGGCGCTCGCTCGGGATGTCGAGCGAGCTCGTCGCCTCGTCCAGGATGAGCACGGCCGGGTCCGCGAGGAACGCCCGCGCGAACGAGATCAGCTGCCGCTGTCCCGCGGAGACGCGGCCGCCGCGCTTGTTCACGTCGGTGTCGTAGCCGTTCGGCAGACCCTCGATGAACTCGTGCGCGCCGACGGCCTCTGCCGCCCGCACGATCTCGTCGCGCGTCGCATCCGGCTTGCCCAGGGCGATGTTGTCGGCGACCGAGCCGCTGAACAGGTAGGCCTCCTGGGTGACCATCACGATCGCCCGGCGCAGATCCTTCGGGTGCAGGTCCCGCAGGTCGACGCCGTCCAGCTTCACCGAACCCGCGGTGGGGTCGTAGAAGCGCGAGATCAGCTTCGCCAGCGTCGACTTGCCCGCACCGGTCGAACCGACCAGCGCGACCGTCTGCCCGGCCGGGATGTCGAGCGTGAACTCCGGCAGGATGACGCGGTCCTTCTTGTAGGCGAACGAGACCTCGTCGAAGCTCACATGCCCCTGCGCCGACCACAGGTCGACCGGCCGCACCGGATCCGGAACGCTGGGCTCCTCCTCCAGGACGCCGGAGATCTTCTCCAGCGCCGCGGCGGCCGACTGGTAGGAGTTGTAGAACATCGCCATCTCCTCCATCGGGTCGAAGAAGCGACGCGTGTACAGCAGCACCGCGAGCAGCACGCCGATCGCCAGCTGCCCGTCGGCGACGCGGAAGCCGCCGACCAGCAGCACAACGCCGACGGTGACGTTGCCGATCATCACGAGGCCCGGGTCGAAGATCCCGAACAGCTGGATGACGCGGGCGTTCACATCCCGGTACTCCTCCACCAGGCCGCCGAAGTCCTTCTCGTTGCGCTTCTCCTTGCGGAAAGCCTTGACCGCGCGGATGCCGGTCATGGTCTCCACGAAGTGCACGATCAGCTTCGCCGACGCGACCCGCGAGATGCGGAACAGCACCTGCGAGCGCTTCTGGAACCACCGCGTCAGCAGGTACAGCGGCACGAGCGACACCAGCAGCACGACACCGCTGATCCAGTCGATCGAGAACAGCGCGATCGCGATGAACAGCATGTACAGGAAGCCCTGGACCAGCTGGTTGATGCCCGAGTCGAGCAGCTCCCGGATGGAGTCCAGGTCGCTCGTCTGACGCGAGATGATCCGGCCGGACGTGTACGACTCGTGGAACTCGAGCGACAGCTTCTGCGTGTGAAGGAACACCCGCTTGCGGAGGTCGAGCAGGATGGCCTGGCTGATCCGCGCGCTCAGCACCGTGTACCAGGCGATGAGCACCGCGCCGATCACACCGGTGATCAGGTAGGCGAGACCGGCGGCCGCCAGCGGGAACCAGTCCTGCTTCAGCAGGGCCGGCAGGCCGTTGTCGATGCCGAACGCGATGATCGCTGGGCCCGCCACCTGGGCGGCCGTGCTCACGACGACCACGACGGCCGTCAGCGCCAGCCGCATCCGCAGCGGGTGCAGCAGCGAACCCAGCAGGTGCAGCGAACGGCGCCGCACCTGCCGGCTCTCCTCCTTGCTGAGGTCGTTGCGCTCTTCGCCTTCGACGCCCAGGACGGTCGTGGTGCTCACAGGTTCACCTCCTCGAGGATCTCTTCGTTCTGTTCGTCCTCCAGGCTGGAGATGACGAAGCGGTAGTGCTCGCTGCTGGCGAGCAGGTCGTGGTGGGTACCCACCGCGGTGACGCGGCCGTCCTCCAGCAGGGCCACCCGGTCGGCGAGCATCACGGTGGACGGGCGGTGCGCGACGATCAGGGCCGTGGTCGAGGCGAGCACCCGGCGCAGCGCGGCCTCGACGAGCGCCTCGGTGTCGACGTCGAGCGCCGACAGCGGATCGTCGAGCACCAGGATGCTGGGGTTCGCGGCGACGGCGCGCGCGAGCGCGAGCCGCTGTCGCTGACCGCCGGACAGGCTGAGCCCCTCCTCGCCGACCTTCGTCTCGACGCCCTCGGGGAGGTCGTAGACGAAGCCCGCCTGCGCCACCTCGAGAGCCTCGGTGAGCACGCGCTCGGCCTCCGGCGAGGCTGGGTCGAGGTCGTCACGGCCGAGCAGGACGTTGTCGCGCACGGACGCCGAGAACAGGGTCGCATCCTCGAACGCCATGGCGATCGCCTTGCGCAGGTCGTAGCGGGTGAGGTCGCGCACATCCACGCTGTCCACCTTCACCGCGCCGCCCGTCACGTCGTACAGCCGTGTCGTCAGGGCGGTCAGGGTCGACTTGCCGGAGCCGGTCAGGCCGACCAGGGCCATCGTCTCCCCCGGGCGGACCGTCAGGCGGATGCCGTCGAGCAGGTCCGGGAAGCGTTCCGGCGAGTCCTGGTACCGGAAGTGCACGTCGTCGAAGACGAGCTCTCCCCGCGGCTCGGCGATGCGCTTGGGCTGGGCGGGGTCGGTGATCGTGTTGACCTCGTCCATCACCTCGAAGTAGCGGTCCGCCGCTGTGCGGGTGTCGAAGGTCATCGACAGCAGGAAGCCGATCGACTCCACGGGGAACCGCAGGACGGTCGCCGTGGCGAAGAACGCGACGAGCTCGCCGACCGACAGCTGGCCCTGCGCCGACAGCCAGACGCCGACGACGAGGCAGATGCCGAACGCGACGTCCGGGACCAGCAGCAGCCAGAGCCAGATGCCGGCGATGGCCTTCGCCTTCTCGATCTCGGTGCCGCGCAGCTCCTCCGCGCGCGACTCGAAGGTCTTCAGCGCGTGCTTTCCGCGCCCGAACGCCTTCAGCACACGGATGCCGTGCACCGACTCCTCGACCGCCGTAGCCAGGTCGCCCGCCTGGTCCTGGCTGCGCCGCGCGATGACCGAGTACTTGTTCTCGAACACGAACCCGTAGATCCACAGCGGGATGGAGCACACCAGGAAGATGAGCCCCAGGATCCAGTTCCACCCGATCAGGATCGCGAACCCGACCACGATCGTGACGACGTTGACCACCAGCAGCACGATGCCGAACGACAGCCACCGACGGATCATGCTGAGGTCGCTGACCGCGCGCGACAGCAACTGACCGCTCGGCCAGCGGTCGTGGAACGCGACCGGGAGATCCTGCAGCTGCGCGTACAGCGCGTTGCGCATCTTCGCCTCGACGTGAGTTCCAGGGGTCAGCACGAACCAGCGCCGCAGCGAGATGAACACCGCTTCGGCAGCGCCCAGCCCGACCACGAGCAGCGCGGCGGGCCACACGGCCGACGGGTCACCCGTCGACAGCGGGCCGTCGACCAGCCAGCGCAGCACCTGCGGGATGCTCAGCGCGACGAGGCTGGCCAGCAGCGCCGCCACCATGCCGAGGATGATGCGGGGCGCGGCGGACTTGGCGAACGGGAGGATGCGCAGCAGGATGCGCGCGGTGCTCTTCCGCTTCGCGGTGGTCTTCGGAGTCTGAGTGTTCGGAGTCTGGGCGACAGACATGGATGATCCGTTTTCTGTGAGTGTCCGACGTCATGGAGCCGGCGGCGAGCACGCGGAGGAGTCGCCGAAGACACGCCGACGATGGCGGGTCTTGTGGTGGGGATGCGAGGAGCGTCCGCGGACGCTCCCGGTGTCGTGCGCGGCGGCGCGCGGCGAGGGGCGGGGAGCTACCGCCCGGACGGTCGGGCGTCGGCCGCGAGGGCGGCGACGAACCCGGGCACGGTGGTCTTTCGTGCGGTCTCGATCGTCGTCATGGCGTCCTCCCAGCCTCGATGTACACGTCCGTTTTGCCGCGACAAGGCAGCCCTACAGCATATTGCCAGGTTCTCGACGAACGCAAGAGTTTTTCTCACATCCCAGTGGAGGGTCGGCCTGTCGGAGGCGCCGGGTACGGTGGCCGCATGCGCAGAGGGGCCGTTTTCGTGCTGTGCCTGGTGCAGTTCGTCGACGTCCTCGGCGTGACCAGTGCGACCACGGCGATTCCTGCCATCCTGAGCGGTCTGGGCGCGCCGGAATCCGCGGCCGGACCCCTGGCGACGGTCTACGCCATGTTCTTCGGCGGGCTCCTCATCCTGGGCGCGCGGCTGGGCGATCGTTTCGGACATCGACGCATTCTGCTTGTGGGCATCGGCATGTTCGGCGTTGTCTCCGTGTTGGGCGGTACAGCTGCGGTCTGGCATCAGGGAGCCCTGGCCGTCGTCCTCGTCGCCCGGGCGCTGCAGGGTGCCGCGGCCGCGCTGTCCGTCCCTTCGGCGCTGCGGCTGCTGCTCTCGGCGACGCCAGAGACGCCGCGGCGCAGGGGCGCCCTCGCGGCGTGGAGCGCAACAGGAGCGGCGGCGGGCGCATCCGGCTTCCTGGTCGGCGGCCTGCTGGTGCAAGCGTTCGGGTGGCCGGCCGTCTTCTGGGTCAACCTTCCGCTCGCCGTCGCCCTGACGATCGGCACCCTCGCCACGGTGACGGGAGTGCGCGAGCCCACCGAGGAGGAGCCGGTCGATGCCCTGGGCGCCGCCCTGCTCATCCTCACGGTCATGGCCGTCATCGCCGGCGCGGCCTGGATCGAGCAACCCGCGACCCGGATGATCGGCGTCGCGGCGGTCGGCGCCGGCGTCGTCCTCGCCGTGCTCCTCGGCATCCGGCTGCGCACCGCCCGCGCACCCCTCATCCCCGCAGCCGCCTTCCGGTCGCGCCCGCTGCGGCAGGGCACCCTGCTGTCGTTCGTCAACACCGCGACCACCAGCTCGACGGCCGTTCTGGCCACGTTGTTCTTGCAGGAACGGCTCGGAATCGACCCGATCGCCGCCGGACTGACACTGATGGCGCTGAGTGTCGCCGTCATCCTCACATCGACGAGCACGCGCTCGTTGCTGAAACGGCTGAGTGCTTACGCCGTATGCGGGATGGGCATCGCGGCGATCGCCCTCGGCTGCCTGCTGATGGCGCTGACCGTCGGCACGTGGTGGGGCGTCTTCGTCGGCGTGGCGCTGGCAGGCGCAGGGCTGGGCCTGTCGTCGGTCGCCGCGACGACGATCGGCACCACGGTGCCCGACGATCTCGCCGGCAGCGCAAGCGGCATCCTCAACACCGGAGCCCAACTCGGAACCGCACTCGGCACCTCCGCGCTGGTGCTCGTGGCCTCGGTTGCGGGCGTCGGTGCGGGATGGGCGGCCGCGGCCCTCCTCGCTGCGGCGACCGCGGCGTGGTGCGCCCTGCCGGCTCCACTCGGAGCGCGCCGGGAGTCGCTGGAGGGAGTCAGCGGATCCGGATCGACAGGCAGGTGACGCATCCCTCGAGCTTCTCGAACTCGGAGATGTCGACCTGGATGACGGTGTAGCCGAGGTCCTCGACGAGCGCCACCGACTGCGGGGCGGACGACGACATCAGCACGGTGTCGTCCGAGAGCACGACGACCGCCGTGCCGTGGGCCTCGGGAACCGGGAGGAAACGCTCGAAGACGCGCGGTTCGTCCACGATCGGCTCGTAGCCGATGACCGTGCCGTCGGGCAGGGCGGTCACGGCCGTCTTCAGGTGCAGTGCCTTGGTGATCGGGACGGCGACGACGGTGTATCCGAGCGGCGCCACGAGAGCGCGGAGCTGACGGATGCCCTCGGCGTTGGTCCGCCCTCCGCGGCCGACGTAGACCGTCGAGCCGACCTTGAGGACGTCGCCGCCGTCGAGCGTCCCCGGCGCCTCGATGCGCTCGAGGCGCAGCCCCTGCGCACGGAGCGCGGCCTCGGTGCCGACGACCTCCGCGCGGCGCGACTCGGCGCCGGGCAGCGTGATCACGGCGGTGTCGCCGAAGACGACGGCGGTGTCCTCCACGAAGACCGAGTCGGCCAGGGTGTCAGCACTCGTGACCTCGACGGTCTGCCACCCGGCCTCGGAGAGAGCTGCGACGTAGGCGTCCCACTGAGCGTCCGCGAGCTCCGCATCCACCGGCTCACGGTCGATGTGGGTCACCAGGCCCTCGGCCAGGTTCCCTGCGGGGATGCGGACCAGCGCCACCTTGCGGTCCGTCTCGAACCGGCTGCGGGTGCCCTCGACGACGCGGAACAGCCAGCGGCCGAACGTCGGGGTGAGCGCGGTGACGGCGACGGCGTAGAGCAGGTTGATCCCCAGCAGGGTGCCGAGCACGGCGGCGATCAGGTCGCCGCTGAACGGCGAGCCGCCCGAAGTCGCGGTCAGGATGGTGCCGACCGCGGGCGCCAGCACAGCGGCCAGCACGCCCGCGATCAGCGCCGTCCACCACCGGTCGAACGCGCCGACGAAGCCGGCGACCCAGAGCAGGACGAAGGCGATGACGCTGGTCAGCGAGAAGTAGTTGCTGACGGCGACGATCAACGCCCCCGACGGGGCCGACGACCCGGCGAGGCTCCCCACGTAGAACGCGGCGATCATCGCCGCGTGAACGACGAGGACCACCACGAGGGCAGCGACAAGGGATGCGATGAGCCGGCGGCCCCAGGAAGACGTCATGGGTTCCAACCTAGCGGAGCGCTGCTATGCGTTCGCTGGCTCCCGGAGACGGTCGAGCGCGAGCTCCTCCGCGGCCTGCAGCGTGGTGACACCGCGCTGGTCGGCGGCCCGGAAGATCTCCGCTACCGTATCGCCGATCCGCTCGACCCGCTCCTGCGTGGCCTCGGCGGTCACACCGGGCTCGCCCGCCATCGACAGGAAGATCACCCCGCCCGCGTTGACGACGAAGTCCGGCGCCCAGAGGATGCCGCGTGCGGCCAGACGCTCGGCTCCGGAGCGGTGCGCGAGCTGGTTGTTCGCGGGGCCGACGACCGCGGCGACCCGGAGCTCGTCGATCACCCGGTCGGTCAGCACTCCGCCGACGCCGGCGGGGACGAAGACATCGCCCTCGACGCGGTGGGCGTCATCCGGCTCCACCCAGGTGGCGCCGAGCGCGTCGGCGAGGGCGCGCTTCGCGGGGTTCACGTCCGTGACGGTCAGCACGGCGCCCTCGCTGGCGAGGCGCATCGCGATGAGCGATCCCACGTGGCCGAGGCCGAGCACGATCACGTGGCGGCCGCTGACATCCCGGCTGCCGAACGCCCGCTCCATGGTGGCCTGCAGACCGGCGTACACACCGGCGGCGGTCGCGTCGCTGGGCTCGCCGACGCCGCCCTCCGACGGCGGGAGGCCGCAGACGTGGGCGGTGCGCGACGCGACGACGGACATGTCCTCGGCGCTCGTGCCGACATCCTCCGCGGTCATGTAGCTGCCGCCGAGCGTCTCGACGGCGTCGCCGAGATCGAGCATGGCCTCGTAGCGCTCAGTCGGTGTGAGCACCGTCCCGCGCGGCACGTAGACGACGGCCTTGCCACCGCCGCGGTGAAGACCTGCCGCGGCGTTCTTGAGGGTCATCCCCTCGGCCAGCCGCAGCGAGTCGGCGACCGCCTCCTGCCAGGAGTCGTACGTCCAGACCCGGCATCCGCCGAGGGCCGGCCCGAGAACGGTGGAGTGGACCGCGATGCTGATGGTGAGGCCGCTCCGCCTCCCCCTCACCACGTGCAGTGTTTCGTGCGGCAGGTCTGCGGGCAGGACGGACATCGGTGTCTCCTCGTGGGATCGCGGTGAAAATGTGTGACGGTCTTGTGGACCGCCGTCCATTCTCCCGCGACCGGGCCCCGGAGGCAACGTCGCCGCGCGTTCTCCTAGTGGAAGAAGTGCCGCTCGCCGGTGAAGTACATGGTGACTCCTGCTGCCTTCGCCGCCGCGATCACATCCTCGTCGCGGATGCTGCCGCCCGGCTGCACGATCGCACGGACGCCCGCGTCGATGAGGATCTGCGGGCCGTCGGCGAACGGGAAGAACGCGTCCGATGCGGCCACGGATCCGGCCGCCCGCTCCCCCGCACGGCTGACCGCCAGGGTGCACGAGTCGACGCGGTTGACCTGACCCATCCCGACCCCGACGGATGCGCCGTCGTGGGCAAGCAGGATGGCGTTCGACTTCACGGCGCGGCACGCCTTCCAGGCGAACTCGAGGTCCGCGCGGGTCGCCGCGTCGGCCTCCTCGCCGGCGACCAGGGTCCATCCGTCGGAAGAGAACTCATCGAAGCGGTCGGAGTCCTGCACGAGCACGCCACCCGAGATCTGGCGGAACTCGGTCAGTGCGCGGGCGTACCCCTCGGGCAGCTGCAGGATGCGGAGGTTCTTCTTCGTCTGCAGGAGTTCCAGAGCCTCCGGCTCGTAGTCCGGGGCGATCAGCACCTCGGTGAAGATGCCCTTCACCGTCTCCGCCATGGCGAGGGTGACCGTGCGGTTGGCCGCGATCACCCCGCCGTACGCCGACACCGGGTCGCACTCGTGCGCCTTGCGGTGCGCCTCGGCGATGTCGTCCGCGACGGCGATTCCGCAGGGGTTCGCGTGCTTGATGATGGCGACGGCCGGCTCGCGGAAGTCGTAGGCGCTGCGCAGGGCGGCATCCGCATCCACGTAGTTGTTGTACGACATCTCCTTGCCGCCGAGCTGGGTCGCCTGGGCGATGCCGGTGCCCTTCGGGTCGGCGTAGAGGGCGGCTGACTGGTGCGAGTTCTCGCCGTAGCGGAGGGTCTGCTTGAGCTCAGCCCGCGCCTCCCAGCGCTCGGGGAAGTCGTCGGTCGACGGCGCCTCCCCCGCGAACCAGGCGGCGACGGCGCCGTCGTAGGCGGCCGTGTGCGCGAACGCCTTCGATGCGAGCTCCCGTCGCTGGTCGAAGGTCGTACCACCGGCGGCGACGGCCTCCACGATGCCGTCATAGTCGGAGGGCGACACCACGATCGCCACGTTCGCGTGGTTCTTCGCGGCGGCGCGCACCATGGCCGGGCCGCCGATGTCGATCTGCTCGACGACGTCGTTGCCGACCGCGCCGGAGGCCACCGTCTCGACGAACGGGTAGAGGTTGACGACGACGAGCTCGAACGGCTCGATGCCGAGGTCCTTGAGCTGCTCCTCGTGCGACGCCAGCCGGAGGTCGGCGAGGAGTCCCGAGTGGATGGCCGGGTGCAGCGTCTTCACACGCCCGTCGAGCGACTCCGGGAACCCGGTGACGCTGGCGACATCGGTCACTGCGTGACCGGCGTCGCGGATCGTCTGCGCCGTCGAGCCGGTCGAGACGATCTCCACATCGGCCGCGGCGAGCGCGGACGCGAGGTCGAGCAGTCCGGTCTTGTCGCTGACCGAGATCAGGGCGCGGCGGATCGGGACGAGATCCCGCTCGCGGTACAGGCTGGCGTCGTGACGGGGTCCGCTCATGCTCGGGCAAGCTCCTCGAGGTCGATGTGTCCGTTGGCGATGTCGAGCACGGCGTCGATGAGCAGCCGTCGCTCCACAGGTTTGATGCGCTCGTGGAGGGCGGCCTCGGTGTCGCCCGGCTCCACCTCCACGCGCTCCTGGCTGATGATGGGGCCGGCGTCCACACCGTTGTCGACGACGATCAGGCTCGCCCCGGTCTGCGTCACGCCGGCGGCGAGAGCGTCGCGGACCGCATGCGCGCCGGGGAACTCGGGCAGGTACGCGGGGTGCGTGTTGATGAGCCGCGGCGACAGCGCCTCGACCACCCGTGGCGGCACCAGGCGCATGAAGCCGGACAGGATGGTCAGGTCGGGCTCCCACTGCCGGATCTGCTCGAGCAGCGCGTCGCCCCACTCCTCCCGGCTCGGATACGACGTGAAGGGCACCGTGAAGGTCGGGATGCCGAAGCGCTCCGCGTGCTCGAAGCCGTCCGCATCGCGGTCGGCGCCGACGGCGACCACACGCGCCGGGAACTCGGCGTCCTCCGAGGCCTCCAGCAGGGCACGCAGGTTGGAGCCGCCACCGGAGATCAGCACCACGATCGAGAGCACGCCACCAGCCTAGCGGCGTGAGACGACCGGCTCCGTCACCGGCGGCCGCGCCCGGCTGCGGCCAGCCCGATCCCCGCGGCGACGGCGACCTCCGCGGCCGCCAGCGCGCCCACCAGCCACGGGTTCGGCCCCACATCGTGCAAGCGTCCGGGTCCGAGGGCGCCGGACGACCACCACGCGAGGAGCCCGAGCTCGATCCCGGCGACCGCACCGATCCCGAGCGCGGTCAGCAGCAGTGCCTGCAGGCCGTCGAGCCCGCGAACCGCCGTCCGCGAGCGGACGAGGACACCGGAGACGAAACCCGCGAGGATCGGGACGACGACGCCGACCAGCCCGAAGCTCCAGCCGCCGGCCGGGATGATGCCGAAGAGCGGCAACCCCGGCAACGGCCCCAGCGCGGTACTGATCGGGCTCACCGACGACCCCTTGCCGAGGGCAAAGCCTGGGCCTACCAGCCACGACGCCATCCACACCACGACGTTCGGGATGACGGCGAGCTGCCCGATGGTCAGGGCCGCTCCCCCGGCGACACCCGTCTGCAGCTGCTCGTAGAGACTGATGATCGTCCCGTAATTGCCGAAGATCAGCAGCGCCACCACCAGAGCGGCCACGCCGATCACGATCGCGGTCGCCGCCGTTCCGGCGCGCAATGCGGCGCCCGCGCCGGTGCGCAGGGCGCCGGGGATCGGCACGGTCGCGGTCCGAAGAACGGAGAGGACGGCCGGCGCGGCTGCCCGTCCCGTCGAGGTGCCGCCGATGTCGCCGTCGAGCGCGCCCGTCGCATCCCGATCCGGCGACGCGGTCGCGGCAGCCGTCTCGGCGGGCGCCCCGCCGCGCAGCGCGGCGAAGCCGAATCCGGCGGCGATCCCCACCCCGTAGACGAAGGGCGGCAGGATGACCCCCTGCCAGATGGACGGCTGCGCGACCGGCGAACCAGCGGTCAGGACCACCAGTGTCGAGATGACCGCGAAGGTCGCCAAGGCGGTCAGCGCGCCGACGAGACGCTGATCCGTCTCCGCTGCGCGCATCCCGGTCCGAACGCCCAGTCCAGCGGTCAGAGCGGCGAACCCGAGCAGCGCGATCGTCACCTGGAACGGCACGGCCGCACCCGGCAAGCCGAGCTGCGCGACCGTCTGCGGGTCGAGCGCGATGGTCAGGTTGACGCCGTGGCCGACCAGCCAGATGTCGGCGGCGGACCGCCACACCACCGTGAAGTCGGCGCCGAGCTGGTACTGCGCCGCCCAGAGGATCGTGATCGGGACGAGGCAGATCCCGATGCCGATGGCGGCGACGATGAGCGCCTCCAGCGCGGCGAGCAGGGCGACGGTTGTGCGACTCATGACCGAACGGAGCCTACCGGCGCGCACGCGGCGCGGAGGGCCGACACTTCGGCGCTCAGGAGACCGTGACCACCGGCGTCTCGTCGTCGGCCTGCTCCGGCACGGTGATGACCGGCCGCTGCACCAGTTCGAGGATCGCGACGACCAGCGCCGCGAGCACCAGCGTCCAGATGATCAGAGCCGGTGTGAGCGGGCGGACGAACAGCACGACGGCGGCGGCGATCACCGCCACGGCCGCGCGGAGCAGCGTGCGCTGGGCGTACATCCACTCGCCCGCCCGGCCGGTCGTGATGCCGTGACGCTCCGCCGACTGGCGCACCCAGGCGACACCGTCGCCGAAGAAACCGCGCAGCCTCCGGGGAACGGCGAACGGGCCGGAGAACCACCCGACCACGGCGACGGCGATCGCGAGGACGAGGACGGCGACCGCAGTCGCGATCATCGCGTCCGTCACCGTCGAGAACAGCGTCTGCGCCAATCCCGAGGGCACCAACGACGGAGAGACCGAGGAGACGAAGACGAGCCGGCCGATGCCGATCGCGGCCAGCGTGATGCCCATGGCGAGACCCAGCGCGACCGCAGCCCAGATCAGAGCGAGGGCACGACGGCGGGCGACGACGACACCGAGCGCCAGCAGTCCGATCGCGACCCACGGCAGCCACGCCCCGGCAGCCACCGCCAGGCCGTAGAAGAGCTGCAGCGTCGGGATGGAGGAGTTCTGAGCGACGGTGATGGTGCGATCCACCGAGGGGATCTGCCCCGCGAACGTGACCCCCTGATCCAGCAGGAGCTGTTTCACCCGGTCGATGATCGGGGCGAGCTGGATGCCGACGGAGCCGTCGGACCCCACGGTGACGGCCGCCTTCGGGTCGTTCTGCATCGTCGCGATCAACTGGTCGTGACTCGTCCGGAGCGCCTGCTGCCAAACCTGCGCGAACGCGTCGGAGGCGACGAAGCGCTGGACGGTCGAGCGCAGCAGCGACTCGACGCCTTGCGCGAGCGGACCTTTCAGCGACTCCAGTGCCTTGGTGGCGACCGGACCGGTGCCCAGGTCGGTGATGCCGTCGATCACCTGAGACGTGAGCTGATCGATGTCCACGTTGTCCTGCACGGCCGTCACGGCCTCGTCGGTCACGAACGCCTGGACGCCCGGGTCGTGCGCGAGTGGCGCATACGTCGCGACGAACGAGTCGGTGTCGGTCAGCTGGACCTTCGCCCAGGACGCGACCACCGCGACGGGCGCGAGGATGGCACCGAGGACGATCAGCACGGTCGCCAGCAGGGTCCAGGCCCAGCTGCGCGGGCGCTTCGTCGGCGGCAACGGTGCGATCGGCACCGTGTCGATCGAGGGGTCGCCGCTCTGCATCCGGAGCGCGGCGTTCTCCTCCTCCAGAGCTGCGATGCGCTGCAGCAGCTCGGTGTTCGTCGGACGAGCCATCAGCGTCTCCTTCCGGCACGGTGCGCTCACTGTAGCGCCGCGGTCACCGTGTGCGGCAGGGAGTACCTGAACGGGATGACGCAGGCCGGAAACAGCGAAGGCCGGGACCTCCCGGTCCCGGCCTTCGCGGTGGTGCGTCTCGCGATTACAGCGCGGCGTAGACCTCGCGCAGCAGCTCCGCCGTCTCGGACGGCGTCTTGCCGACCTTGACGCCCGCAGCCTCCAGCGCCTCCTTCTTGGCCTGGGCGGTGCCCGCCGAGCCCGACACGATGGCGCCGGCGTGGCCCATGGTCTTGCCCTCGGGAGCCGTGAAGCCCGCGACGTAGCCGACGACCGGCTTGGTCACGTTCGCCTTGATGAAGTCCGCGGCGCGCTCCTCGGCGTCGCCGCCGATCTCGCCGATCATCACGATGGCCTTCGTCTCAGGGTCGGCCTCGAACGCGGCGAGCGCGTCGATGTGCGTGGTGCCGATGACGGGGTCTCCGCCGATGCCGATGGCGGTCGAGAAGCCGAGGTCGCGCAGCTCGTACATCATCTGGTAGGTCAGCGTGCCCGACTTCGAGACGAGGCCGATCGGGCCCTTGCCGGTGATGGTCGCCGGGGTGATCCCCACCAGCGACTCGCCGGGGGTGATGATTCCGGGGCAGTTCGGGCCGATGATCCGGGTCTTGTTGCCCTTCTCCTTGGCGTAGGCCCACGCCTCTGCGGAGTCCTGCACAGGGATGCCCTCGGTGATCACGACGAGCAGCGGGATCTCGGCGTCGATGGCCTCCACCATCGCGTCCTTCGCGAACGCCGGCGGTACGAAGATGATCGACACATCAGCGCCGGTCTTCTCGATGGCCTCGACGACCGTGCCGAACACGGGGAGCTCGACATCGCCGTGGGTGACGGTCGTGCCGGCCTTACGGGCGTTGACACCGCCGACCACCTGGGTGCCGGCCTTCAGCATGAGGGCGGTGTGCTTGGTGCCCTCACCGCCGGTGATGCCCTGGACGATGACCTTGGAGTCCTTGTTGAGGAAGATAGACATTCTCGTTCGTCCTTCGCTTACTTCGCGGCCAGCTCGGCGGCCTTGTCGGCGCCCTCGTCCATGGTGAGTGCGAGGGTGACCAGCGGGTGGTTCGCCTCGGTCAGGATGCGGCGCCCCTCGTCGACGTTGTTGCCGTCGAGGCGCACGACCAGCGGCTTGTTCGCCTCGTCGCCGAGGATCTCCAGCGCCTTCACGATGCCGTTGGCGACCGCGTCGCACGCGGTGATCCCGCCGAAGACGTTCACGAACACGCTCTTCACCTGCGGGTCGTTGAGGATGACGTCGAGACCCGCCGCCATGACCTCGGCGGATGCGCCGCCGCCGATGTCGAGGAAGTTGGCCGGCTTGACGCCCTGGTGCTTCTCGCCGGCGTAGGCGACGACGTCCAGGGTCGACATGACGAGTCCAGCGCCGTTGCCGATGATGCCCACCTGGCCGTCGAGCTTGACGTAGTTGAGGTTCGCCGCCTTGGCCTTGGCCTCCAGCGGGTCGGCCGCGTCCTTGTCCTCGAGGGCCTCGTGGTCGGGGTGACGGAAGTCGGCGTTCTCATCGAGGGAGACTTTGCCGTCGAGCGCGATGATGTCGCCCTCCTCGGTGAGGACGAGCGGGTTCACCTCGACGAGGGTCGCGTCCTCGCCGGTGTAGACCTCGTAGAGCTTCACGAAGACATCGGCGACCTTCTCGACGAGGTCCTCCGGGAATCCGGCGGCCTGTGCGATCTCGACGGCCTTCGCGTGGTCGATGCCGCCGCGCGGGTCGACCTCGACGCGGGCGAGCGCCTCCGGCTTCTCCACGGCGAGCTGCTCGATCTCCATACCGCCCTCGACGCTGGTCAGCGAGAGGTAGGAGCGGTTGGCGCGGTCGAGGAGCACCGAGAAGTAGAACTCGCGGGCGATGCGGGCACCGCCGGCGACCATGACACGACGGACGACGTGGCCCTTGATGTCGAGTCCGAGGATGGCCCGGGCCGCTGCCTCCGCCTCATCGGCGTTCTTCGCGACCTTGACACCGCCGGCCTTTCCGCGACCACCGGTCTTGACCTGCGCCTTGACGACGGTCACGCCGCCCAGCTTCTCGGCAGCCGCACGCACCTCCTCGGGGGTGTCGGCGACGATGCCCGGAAGCACCGGGACCCCGTACTTCTCAAACAGGTCTCTGGCCTGGTACTCGTATAGATCCACGGTTATCCAATCCGCTGGTGTTCCGGTGCGCTCGTGGCTGCCGGCTGATTTCTCCTGACGGTCCGGCGCGAGAATAGCTCGACGCCGAGATAAATTCGCCAGGAAGAACTTTAGACCCTTCCCCTGAACGGGCCGAAACCGGCCGAGGTGTTCACAGGTCCTCGGCGAACGCCGTTGTCCACCGATCCGCCGACGGCGGCCCCGCGGAGCCGACGTCGCCGCGACGGTGGAGGCATGACTCATCGACCTTTCACCCTGATCTCCGCTGTATGCCTCGCGGGGCTGGCCGTCTTCCTCGGCGTCCTCCATGGAGCGCTCACCTCCGCTGCCGGGCCGGCCCGCGCCCTCGTGGGCGACGGCCACGGTCCCGGCTACCAGTCCCCCGACGGCTGGTGGCTGGGCGCCTACCATTTCGACGACGGCGCACTCGGCTTCTGCCTGAATCCCGGCAAGGTGGCACCGGTCGGCCTCCAGTACAGCTACGCGGACCCCGCCGGAATGGGCTGGTGGACGCCGGAGCAGTCGGCGATGTTCGCCTACTTCGCCCGCACCTGGGCGGGAAGCAGCGACCGCCTCACCGCTGCCTCAGGGCAGCTGGCGACATGGATGTACGCCGGGATGTCCGAACCAGAGGCCCGAGAGCACGCGGCACGGGCGGGCGCCGACAGCGACCGCGTCTACGCGCGGGCGGTCGAGATGCTGGCCGAGGCCCGAAGCCGCGCCTCGACCGGAGTGCGCGCCGCCGTGGTCGTCGAACTCGCCGAGTCGGGAGCCGGCCGCGTACGCGTCGAACTGACCGTGGACCGCATCGCCGGCCCGGAGCTGCTCCCCAGCGGCGCTCATCCCGTCTCAGTGGCCCTCACGGGTGCCACCTTCGACGACGGCGGGAGCACCGGCACCATTCGGTCGGGGACCGATGTCGCCATCCGGCCGACCGGATCGGAGGCCAGCGTCGCCGTGAGCGCCACGGCGAAGACGGGCGAACTCCCTTACGGCAACCGGATCACCGTCGCTCTGCCGACGACGGACGCACAGGCCGTGCTGATCGCGGAACCGTCCACGGCGAATGCGCAGGCCGAGGCGCACGCGACGGGCCCCTCGCCGCTGCCGTTCCAGCCGCAGGTGGGTACACGCACGTCCCTGGCCGAGGCGCATCCGGGTGCCGCGATCGCCGACCACCTCACCGTGAGCGTCGCCGAGGGCGATGGCCTGCTTCCGACCTGGGGCGTTCGCGCCAGCGATGACGGCTTCACCGCCATCACAGCGGTCGTCGAGAGCACGCTGCACGGGCCGTTCGCCGAACCGATCTCCCACGCTCCCGCGCCGCCGCCGGACTCGCCCACGGTCTGCACGGTCGAGACGGTGATCGACGGCGTCGGCGAGTACACCACGCCGAGCTGCACGCTCCCGGCCGACGGCTACTACGTCTGGACCGAACGTATCGACCCGGCGCGCACCGATCCCGATGCGGGCGGAGCACGGGTGCACCCGTGGACGTCCGAGTTCGGCATCGCCACCGAGATCACCCGGGCGCAGACTCCCGTCGTCCCCGTGCCGGACATCGAGCCCGCCCTGACTCAGACGAGATTGGCCGACACGGGCACGGACACGCTGGTGCCGGCACTCTGGGGCTCTGGGACCGGCATCGCAGGTGTGCTTCTGCTGATCGCCGGGCGACTGCGTACCCGCGGAGTTCGCCGGCCACGAGGGAGACTCGCGGCTCTCGAGGGAGCGGTCCTCGACCCCGAGTCGGTCGCCCGCCCCGGTCGGCCGCCGCGCGTCACCGGCCGACGGAACCTGCGCCCGCGGCGTGCCCGCTCCACCTGGGTGGCACCGTGAGCAGCACGCAACTCTCACTCTCCGGTCACTCGCAGGAGCCGACGACAGGATGTCCGGGTGCGCAGAAATCCCCGCGATCGGCCCGTCGAGGTCGAGGACATCGTCTCCGAGGCGCTGACCTTGGCGGGCGGGGGCCGCGCTCTTCTGTTGCAGATCGCGCATCCCTCGGTCGGCCGCGGCGTCGTCGAGCACAGCGACTTCGCCGAGCGGCTCATGGACCGGTTCGACGGCACGATGCTCTATCTCACGGCGACGATGTTCGGCTCGGAGGCGGAGCTCGCGGCCATGCGGAGGATCGTGAACCGAGCGCATGCGGCCGTCCGCGGGGAGAACTCGGCAGATGGATCGGCCTACAACGCCTTCGATCCGGAGCTCCAGCTCTGGGTGGCCGCCACGCTCTACCAGACGGTGATGGACCTGCACCGGCGGGTCTTCGGCCCGCTCACTCCGGCGCAGGCGGACCGAGCGTACGACGAGCTCTCGCGAGCACTGTCCAATCTGCAGCTCACCCACGACCGGTGGCCGGCCCGGCGCGCAGACTTCGACGCCTACTGGGACGGGATGATCCTGGCGCTCCGGGTGGACGACGACGTACGAGCGGTCTCACGGCAGATCCTGTACCCGCGTCGGATGCCGTGGTGGCTCCGCCCGATACTGCCTCTGGTGCGGCTCGTCACGGCCGGCCTTCTGCCCGACGCGGTGCGACGTCAGTTCGATCTCGCCTGGAACGAGCAGCGCCAGCGCCGGTTCGACCGCGCGATCCGGTGGACGGCGGCGGTCTACCCCCGCCTGCCGCTCCCCCTGCGCCATCTCCCGCGCGAGCGCTACCGGGCGAAGCTCCGACGTGCGGTGCGCAGAGCGCGTCCAGCCGCCGCCGGCGACCGTGCCGCGATGAAGCCGACCGCGCCGCGCTAGGCGGCGAGACCGCGCCGACGCTCGACGACGCGGGCGAGAAGCACCAATGCGATACCGACGCCCGCACCGAGAACCGTCTCCAGGACGCGGTCGACGACCAGGACGTTCAACGGTGTCGGACTCGCCAGGTGCGAGACCGACAGAGCCAGCGGAGTGATGAACACCAGAGCCGCGCCGTAGTGCCTCGCGACGAGGATCTCTGCGAAGAACTGGCACACCACGATCACGCAAATCACCACGATCGCGGGAGGCGACCAGACCAGGAGCACGGCCGTGACGGCGACGCCGACGATCGTGCCCACGATCCGGTGCAGGGAACGCGAGATGGAGTGGGCCGCCCGCGCAGGAGGGATCACGGCCACGACGCTCACCACGGCCCAATAGGCGTGACCCAGTCCGAACGCGAGGGCGACGCCGCCGGCGATCAGCACACCGGCGACGTTCTGCGCGACGGTGAGCCAGACCCGCGGATCCCGCACGGCCGCGAGGTCGATGCCGGGCCGCCGACGCAGGTCGGGCACGAACCCGGAGCGCCCCAACGCACTGCGCGAGACGCCCGGGATGCGACGCACGGCCCAGCCGGACATGGTCAGCAGCCATGCGAACGCCGCCGCCGCCGCGGCGAGGCCGATGCGCGGGAGCGCGTCCGCCGCCGGAGTCGGCACGGCGGCACAGACCAGCAGAGCGAAGACGAAGAACAGCGCCTGCGGCGGCATCATCTGGAAGACCGTGACGAACACGGTTCCACCGCCGACGACCAGCACCAGTGCGACGGCCACGAGCGCGAGCGGTTCACCGAGCACGGCGAGACCCACGCCGGCGGAGATGCTGAGAAGCAGCGCAAGGGCGGCGACGGTGAGGGTCCGCACCCGCACCCGATACGGCTCGTTCCTTCCATAGAGCGCCGTGAAGGCGCCGAAGGTGGCGTACGCCGTCAGATCGAGACGGTCGACCGCGAAGAGGATGAACAACGGCACCGCGACAGCGACGGCCGCCCGCAGACCCACCTCGAGGTTGCGCGGCGCTCCGCCCTTCCGCTCTGCCGGGGCAGCCGCCGTCACAGCTTGTCGATCGGGGCGATCTTGATGAGGAGCTTCTTCGCGCCCACCTTGTCGAACTGGACATGCGCGACGCGCTTGGCGCCCTGCCCGGTCACCTGGGTGACCCGGCCCTCGCCGAAGTCGGCGTGGCGGATGCGGTCGCCGGGCGCCAACTCCAGGTCGCCGTTGTCGCGGACCTTGCCCGTGACGCGGTTCGGCCACTCCGCCTTCGGGCGCTCCTGGCGGAACGTCGACGACGAGAGCGGGTCGTTCCACCCGGTCCCGCCGGAACCGGCTCCCAGACCCGGACGCCTGGCGTTGAGCGCGCGGGACTGCGTGCCGCCGCGGCCGTTCGCCGAACCCGGCGACTGGCGCCAATCGATCAGATCGGCGGGGATCTCTTGCAGATAGCGACTCGGCATCGCGACCGCGGTCTCGCCGAACTGCGCCCGCGTCATCGCCAGCGACAGGAACAGGCGCTTCTTCGCTCGCGTGATGCCCACGTAGAACAGGCGACGCTCCTCCGCCGGGCCGCCGGGCTCGTTCGCCGACATCCGGTGCGGGAGGAGGTCCTCCTCGATGCCGGTCAGGAACACGGCGTCGTACTCCAAGCCCTTCGCCGTGTGCAGCGTCATCAGCGACACCGAGCCGCTCGAGTCGTCGATCTCATCCGCGGCAGCGACCAGCGATACCTCGGTGAGGAAGTCGACCAGCGTCCCGTCCGGGTTGTTGCGCGCGAACTCGCGGGTCACAGCCACGAGCTCGTCCACGTTCTCGGCGCGCGCCTCATCCTGCGGGTCGCGGCTGTTGCGCAGCACGTCCAGGTAGCCGCTGCCGTCCAGCAGGAAGGTCAGGATGTCTGCGACCGGCGAGACCCCGGCCGGATTCGACGGGTCGATCTTGGCGGCCGCCTCGTCCAGAAGATTCGACAGCTGCAGGATCGCGTTCGTCACCTTCGGGCCGAGACCCAAGGAGCCGGCGTCGCGCATGGCCGCACGGAACGTGAGTCCGTTGTCCTCCGCGTAGCTCGCCAGCTGCGTCTCCGTCGCCGGTCCGATGCCGCGCTTCGGCGTGTTCAGGATGCGGCGGAGCGCCAGCATGTCGCTCGGGTTCGCGACCGTGATCAGATACGCCATGGCGTCCTTGATCTCGGCCCGCTCGTAGAACTTCGTGCCGCCCATCACCTTGTACGGCAACGCCGAACGGATGAAGATCTCCTCCAGCGCACGCGTCTGGGCGTTGGTGCGGTAGAAGACGGCGATGTCCTTGTAGTCCATCCCCGCGCTGTGCAGCTTCTCGATCTCGTCGGCCACGAACTGGGCCTCGTCGTGGCCCGAGTACCCGGTGTACCCGACGATCTTCTCGCCGTCTCCGACGGCGGTCCACAGCTTCTTGTCCTTGCGGTCGAAGTTGTTGGAGATGACCGCGTTGGCAGCGCTGAGGATGTTCTGCGTCGAGCGGTAGTTCTGCTCCAGCAGCACCACCTTCGCGCCGGGGAAGTCGCGCTCGAACTCGACGATGTTGCGGATGTCTGCACCACGGAACGCGTAGATCGACTGGTCCGAGTCGCCGACCACCGTGAGAGAGGCGCTCGGGATGACGCCCGCAGCATCGCGCAGCGGGCCGACATTGCGGCCGTGGGCCTCCAGGTCGTCGGCGATGTCCGGAGCTACCGGCATGGTGAGCTCGCGGATCAGCGAGTACTGCGCGTGGTTGGTGTCCTGGTACTCGTCGACCAGGATGTGCCGGAACCGGCTCTGGTACAACGCCGCCACCCGCGGGAAGGCGCGGAAGAGGAACACCGTCTCGGCGATCAGGTCGTCGAAGTCGAAAGCGTTCGCGCGTCGGAGCTCCCGCGTGTACTGGCGGAAGATCTCGAGGAACATGACCTCCTGCGGGTCACTGAGGTTGGCCGAGCGTGCGTGGGTCTCCAGATCGGTCAGCTCGTTCTTGAGCTTCGAGATGCGGTTCGCCGCGCTGCCGACGGTGAATCCGAGAGTGTCGGCGTCGAGCTCCTTGATGATGCGCTTCAGCAGGGCACGAGAGTCGCCCGAGTCGTAGATGGTGAAGCTCGGAGTCTTGCCGATCGTCTCGGCCTCGCGCCGGAGGATGCGCACGCAGGCCGAGTGGAACGTCGAGATCCACATTCCCTGCGCCTTGCCGCCGAGCAGCTGCTCGACGCGCTCGCGCATCTCGTTGGCCGCCTTGTTGGTGAAGGTGATGGCCAGGATCTCGCTCGGCCAGGCCTCCCGGCTCTCGATCAGCCCGGCGATGCGCCGGGTCAGGACGCTGGTCTTGCCGGAGCCGGCGCCCGCCACAATCAGCAGCGCCTGGCCGCGATACTCGGCCGCTTCACGCTGCTGCGGGTTGAGGCCCTCGAACAGGCGCTCGCTCGGCCCGCGCCAGTGGCCGGAACCGCCGGGCCCTCCCGTTCCGCGCGAGCCCCGCCCGCCGCCCGTTCCCGGGCCGGAGCCCGGGGTCGCGTCGACGTCGGTGCCGTCGCCCTGCCACCCGTCCAGGATGATCGGGACGGAGGAAGGGGTGGTCTGCGGGGCGTCGGGAAGGCTCGTCATGTCTGCAGTCGATTTTAGTCGCTGCCACCGTCATTCGGCCGCGAGCGTGGTCAGCGACCGTCGCGCACGGCCACCGCCAGGTCAGGATGGTCGGCGAACACGCCGTCCACTCCCGAGTGCAGCAGGATCGAGAAGTGGCGTCGCCAATCCCCCCAGGCCGCCTCCGCGCCCTCGGTCCGGAACTCGGCGGGGAGCATCCCGTTCTCCGGACGCAGCGTCCAGCAGAACACGGCGAGGCCCGCGGAATGCGCGAGATCGACCAGATCGGACGTGACCGCGCCGACGTCCGCCCCGTCGTCCTCCCCGAACAGCGCCATCGACACCGAGCCGGAGGACAGCACCAGCGACGTCTCGACGCTGATTCCGTCAACCCGATCGGCTGCCGAGCGGGCCGCCGAGCCCAGCGCGTACAGACCGCGCAGGCTGAGATCGGCGTCGTACCCGGGTGCCGACGATCCGAGAGCGGCGACACGGTCCGCCGGAGCGCCCGCATCCTCCAGCAGATACACGCGACGACCTCGGAAGCCGCGCTCGTGCAGCTTCACCAGGACGGTGCGCTCGAAGCTCTCGACCACCACACCGGCTCGGTCCGTCCAGCCCGCGTCCGCGAGATCCCGCAACAGCAGTTCGTCCAGCGGGTACCCCGCCGCCTCGAAGTACGTCGCGTGCTTCAGCTCGGCCACGAGACCCGGCGGCCGCCCAGAGCCCTCGCCCGTGCGATCGATCAGCTCGAGCAGGTCACGCAGGCGGAGGATCGGGTAGTGCCCGTCGAAGGTCGAACTGTGCTGCCGCAGAGCCGGGATGCGCTCCCGCGCCCGCAGCGTCGACAGTTCGTCCCAGGTGAAGTCCTCGGTGAACCAGCCGGTCAGCGCGACCCCGTCGACCTCCTTGGTCGTCCGGCGATCGGCGAACTCCGTGTGGTCCGCGACATCCGTCGTTCCCGAGATCTCGTTCTCATGCCGGAGGACGAGCACTCCGTCCTTCGTCGCCACGATGTCGGGCTCGACGGCGTCGGCACCGAGCTGGAACGCCAGCTCGTACGAGCCCTGCGTGTGCTCCGGCCGATACCCCGGAGCCCCGCGGTGGCCGATGACCACCGGAGCCGTTCGCGCGCGCATGGCCCGATCCTAGCTCGGAGCACGCACGCCGCCCCCGGCACCGACATGCCGGGTCGTGGACGCGCGAGGAGTGCCAGAATCGACGGGTGTCCGCCGACCCCAACACGGCCCCCGCGCCCCGCGACCCCGCCCGGCCGGACACCGGCACGCCTGCACACGGCGGCTGGAGGGAGCCCGCGTCCCTGCTCCCGCTCCGCTGGGGCGTCTACCGCCCCCGACTGATCGTCGGACTCGCGATGCTCGTCGTCGGAACCGCGTGCGTGCTCGGGACCACGACGTACAGCCTCACGCTCCTCCTCATCGGATCGCTCATGCAGCCGGCCGGCTGGGCTGTGCTCCCGTCGACGATCGGCCGGCGCGTCGCCGTCCCCCTTCCCGTCCTGGGTTTCACCTGGCTCATGCTGGGCGGCTCCGGCTTCGCCTGGTGCTACGCGGTCGTCCTCGCGGCCTGGCTGCTCGTCCGGCTCCGCCCGCTCCCCTCGTTCGCCGTGCTCGTCCTCCCGGTCGCGTGGAGCGTCCTCCTCCCGCTGTTCGTGCACGACTACGAGCACGGCTGGATCACCATCGCCACGAGCACGGCGGTCATCGTCGGGGGCGCGTGGCTCGCGAAATGGATCGCCATCCGATTCGATTCATGGCAATCTGTCAGAACTCTCAGAAAAGAACCCCGTAGATTTGACTGAAGACGACCGTCAACCGGTCCACCCATAGAACGAGGAGCTCATGGCACTCAACAACCCGGCCTTCTCTACGAACCCGGCGTTCTCCACCAACGGTCAGGCGGCGACCGTCTCCGCCGAGAAACTGGAGCAGATGTACCAGTCGCCGTCGGCGACCGCCGTGGACACCGACCGGATGACGGTCGAAGACACCATCACCAAGACGGCGATCTGCTTCGTTCTCCTGCTCGCGGGCGCCGGCGTCGGCTGGTTCGTCCCTGTTCTCGCCATCCCCGCCGCGATCGTCGGCTTCGTGCTGGCGCTCGTCAACATCTTCAAGCGCAAGCCGTCCCCCGGCCTGATCCTCGGATACTCGGCCGCGCAGGGCATCTTCCTCGGCGCGATCTCGATGTTCTTCGAGTCGCAGTGGTCAGGCATCGTCATCCAGGCGGTCATCGCGACGTTCGCCGTCGTGGGCGTGACTCTGGCGCTCTTCGCCTCAGGCAAGATCCGCGCCTCGGCGAAGGCGACGAAGATCTTCCTCATCGCGATGTTCGGCTACCTCGCCTACTCGCTGGTCAACCTGGTCCTGATGTGGACGGGCGTGACCGGCGGCAGCTTCGGCCTGAACAGCGTCGAGCTCGGCAACACCGGCATCAAGCTGGGCCTGATCATCGGCCTCCTGGTCGTCCTGCTCGGCGCCTACTCGCTGGTGCTCGACTTCGACGCGATCAAGCAGGGTGTCGCGAACCGCGCCCCGCGCATCTACGGCTGGTCGGGTGCCTTCGGCATCATGGTCACGGTCATCTGGCTGTACCTCGAGATCCTCCGCATGCTGGCGATCTCGCGCGACTGACACCCACGTTTCACGACGAAGGCCCGGGATGCTGGTTCAGCATCCCGGGCCTTTGTCGTCAGTGCGGGATCACTCCCACTCGATGGTCCCCGGCGGCTTCGACGTCACGTCGAGCACGACACGGTTCACGCCATCCACCTCGTTGGTGATGCGGTTCGAGATCTTCGCCAGCAGGTCGTACGGCAGGCGGGTCCAGTCGGCCGTCATGGCGTCCTCGCTGGAGACCGGGCGCAGCACGATGGGATGCCCGTAGGTCCGGCCGTCGCCCTGCACGCCGACCGAGCGCACGTCCGCGAGCAGCACAACGGGGCACTGCCAGATCTCTGCGTCGAGGCCCGCGGCCGTGAGCTCCGCGCGCACGATGGCGTCGGCGTCGCGCAGCAGATCGAGACGCTCCTGGGTGACCTCTCCGACGATGCGGATGCCGAGGCCCGGTCCGGGGAACGGCTGGCGGGAGACGATCTCCTCCGGCAGTCCGAGCTCGCGTCCGATGGCGCGCACCTCGTCCTTGAACAGCGTGCGGAGGGGCTCGACCAGCTCGAACTGGAGGTCCTCCGGCAGGCCGCCGACGTTGTGGTGGCTCTTGATGTTGGCCGTGCCCGTTCCGCCGCCCGACTCGACGACGTCCGGGTACAGAGTGCCCTGGACGAGGAAGCGGATGGGGTCGCCCTCGCTGGCCGCCTCGGCGATCAGGTCGGCCTGAGCCTTCTCGAAGACGCGGATGAACTCGCGGCCGATGATCTTGCGCTTCGTCTCCGGGTCGCTGACGCCGGAGAGCGCGTCGAGGAACTGCTTCTGCGCATCGACGGTCACGAGCCGGACGCCCGTCGCCTTGACGTAGTCCTCTTCGACCTGGCGCGCCTCATCCTTGCGGAGAAGGCCGTGGTCGACGAACACGCAGACCAGCTGGTCGCCGACGGCCTCGTGGACCAGCGCGGCGGCGACGGCGGAGTCGACCCCGCCGGAGAGCGCGCAGATCACGCGGCCCGAACCGACCTGGGCGCGGATGGCCGCCACCTGGTCGGCGATCACGTTGCCGCTGTTCCAGTCGGCCGGGATGCCGGCCGCCCGGTGGAGGAAGTTCTCGAGAACGGCCTGGCCGTAGGTGGAGTGCTTGACCTCGGGATGCCACTGGACGCCGTACAGCTTGCGCTCGTCGTTCGCGAAGGCGGCGACGGGCGTTCCGTCGGTCGACGCGAGGACGTCGAACCCTTCTGGCGCGCGGGCGACCGAGTCGCCGTGGCTCATCCAGGCCGTCTGCTCCTCCGGCTGGCCGTCGAGCAGGATGCCGGAGTCGCTGATCCGCACGGCGGTCGAGCCGTACTCGCGCTGGCCGGTCTTCGCGACCTCGCCGCCGAGCGCGGTCGCCATGACCTGGAAGCCGTAGCAGATGCCGAGCACGGGGACGCCGAGGTCGAGGATGGCCTCGTCGAGCCGCGGTGCGCCCTCCTCGTACACCGAGGACGGTCCGCCGGAGAGGACGATCCCGGAGGGGCGCTTGGCGGCCACCTCGGACGCGGTCACCGTGTGCGGCACGATCTCCGAGTAGACATTCGCCTCGCGCACGCGCCGGGCGATCAGCTGCGCGTACTGCGCGCCGAAGTCGACGACCAGGACGGGCCCGGACGGGTTGGCGGAGTCGGCTCCGCCCAGAAGATCGGTGAACGCCGCATCCGTGCTCATCGGGTCAGGGCTCCTTGTCTCGCCGCTAATGTGTCGCCTCCACGAGGTCGGCTGCCTCGGCCTCGCGGCCGGCCAGGTAGGACTTCACCTGCTTGGTGATGCGCGCCTCCACGAAGAACGAGAGGAACGGGACGACGCCGCCGAGGGCGATCATCACGAACTTCGTGAACGGCCAGCGCATCAGGCTCCACAGGCGGAAGTCGGAGATCAGGTACACGACGTACAGCCAGCCGTGTGCGATGAGGATGCCCGTGCTCAGGTCCACCCCGGTCGGAGCGACGGCGGTCTCGACCGGGACGAAGGTCAGCGCGCCATAGTTGCTGAATGCGAAAAGCTCGTAGCCGAGCCCGTACTTGACGACCATCTCGGCGCACAGGAGCAGCAGCATGATGCCCGTGACGTACGCGAACACCTGGTAGAACCGGAGCGCCCCGCGGATCTTCGGGAAGTCTTCGAGCTTGGGAGCGAGGGGCATGGGCCTATTCTAAAGGCTCGGACTGCGGGTTCTTCCCGGCCATCGCATCCTGCTTCTCACGCTTCTCACGTTCGAGCAGCTGCTCCTCGCGCAGCTCGTCCTCCCGCTGCTTCGCGTCCTTCACCAGGCGGTACCAGAGGAACACCGCGAACCCGGCGAAGATGATCCACTCGGCCGCGTAGAAGATGTTGAGCCAGTTCAGCTCGGTCTGAGCGATCGGCGGGGGCGAGTAGATCTGGACCAACCCCGCCGGCGCTCCGCGCTCGACGACGTAGGCCGCGTAGACCGGCATGCCGTCGACCCCGGTCCAGAGGTTGTAGAGGGCGCCGACGCCGAGCGTGCGCATCGCGGTCGGATCCTTCTTGTCGGTCGGCGCCTCGGGCTGCTCGTCGGGCAGGATGCGACCGACGATGCGCTGCGGATCCGTGTCCGCCTGCCGCGACAGCCGCTCGACCGCCGCCTGCGCGGCCGCCTTGTCGGGAGCCCACCCACGCGCAACGGCGAGCGCGACCGGTCGGCCGTCGCGCTCGAGGTTCACGTGACCGACGACCCACCAGCCGCTGCGTCCCTTATTGAGCCGGTCGTGAAGCAGCTGGTAGTCCTCCGGCACGAACGTCCCGGTGAACTCGACCAGCTGCCCGACGGCCACATCGCGGAGGGGCGACGACGGACCGGCGACGTCCGCGAGCGGGAGCACGGTCTCGCTGGGAGCCTCGACCGCCTTGCCCGATTCGACGGCCCGCTCGAGCTGCCACTGACCGAGCCAGGCGAACCCGGCGGCGAGGAGCAGCGCGAACACCAGCGCGCCGATCCACCGCGGGCGCCGCATCATCTGGAAGAGGGTGGTTTCGCCGGCGATCGGCTCGGCACCCGTGGTCGTCTCGATGGTCAGTCCCGTTCCCGTTCGCCGCTCGTGTCATCCTGCATGGCCCGCTCGACCATCCTGTCGACGGCCCGCTGTGTCTCATCGACGCTCTCCGTCGCGCGCCGGGCGTCGGACTCGAGGTCGGCGGTCGCGGCCTCGACCAGGGCGATCTCCTCGTCCAGCATCGGCTCGCGCTTCTTCGTCTTCTTCCGCTCCCGTCGGCGTGACGGGCCGGACCGTAGGATCATCGCACCGATCTTCTCGGAGTTCGCTGCGAGGATCGGGCCGATGATCGCCATGATGAGCACATAGAGACCGGCGAACGGCTGGATGCGCTCATCCAGTCCGGCGGCGAGCGACAGCGTGGCGAGGATGAGGGCGAACTCTCCACGGTTCTGCAGGATCACGGTGGTGTTGATGCCGGCCTGCACGCCCATCCCGTTGATCCAGGCCACGAACTGGCCGGCGCCGATGTTGAGCACGATCGTCATGACGACGGCGATCCCGACGGGCAGGAGCACGGACGGGAACTTCGCCGGGTCGAGCGCGAGGCCGAAGTTGAGGAAGAAGAAGGCGGCGAACACATCCCGGAGCGGGATGGCGATCTGCTCGATCTTGCGGCGGTACTTCGTCGCCCCGAGGACGAGGCCGATGAGGAAGGCCCCGATCGCGTCGGTGACGCCGAGCAGCTCTCCGATGCCGGCGAACAGCACCGCGAAACCGAAGAAGAGGATGGTGAAGAGCTCGTCGTCCTTCGTGCGGAACAGCCGCGAGACGAACCGGCCGCCCCAGCGCGCGATCGTGAACATCACGACGAGGAAGGCGAACGCGATGGCGAGCTTGCCGACCACGGGCCAGAAGTCGGTCTCGCCGCTGAGCACCACGGAGACGATCGCCAGGTAGATGGCGATGAAGATGTCCTCGACGACGGTGACACCGAGGATCATCGGCGTCTCGGTGTTCGCCAGCCGCCGCAGTTCGATGAGCAGTTTGGTGACGATCGCCGACGATGAGGTGGCCGTCATGCCGGCGATGATGAGCGCCTCGCGGGTGCCCCACCCGACCATGAACCCGAAGATCAGGCCGACGCCCATGTTGATGACGATGTATGAGCCGCCGGAGACGATCAGCTTGCCGAAGTTGCCGAAGAACTCGTCCTGGTCGAACTCCAGACCCAGGTTGAACAACAGCAGGATGAGCCCGAAGATCGCGATGAGCTCGATGTAGTCGCTCTCGAAGTTGAGCGGGAACCAGCCGGTGTGCGGGCTGGCCAGCAACCCGACCAGCATGTAGATGGGGATCGCGGGGAGACTCACCAACCTGCCGAGGCGCCCGAGCACGTACGCGACGAGCAGGAGGATGCCGAGAACGATGAGGTCTTCGCCGAGATGCATCGTCGATCAGCCTCCGGGCGGAGCGTCGGCGGTGACACGGTGGGCGACCTCGCCGGTGCGGAAGAACGAGAACGCCTTCGCGACCTTCTCCGGCGTGCCGGCCACCACGAGCGTGTCCCCGGGGAACACCTTGAAGTCGGGAGCGGGCGCCGGGTTGGCGGAGTCCCCGCGCACGACCGCGACGACCGTGAGGCCGACGAAGCCGCGGTCGCCGGGCGCGCCGAGCTGCTGACCGGCGATGTAGTCGTCGTAGTCGACGGTGAACCAGTCGATGCTGAGACCGGGGATCTGGTCGAGCGCGGTCAGAGCCTCGGTGATCTGCGTGCCGCCGAGCAGCTCCGCGAGCGTGTGGGCCTCATCCTCGTTGAGCCGGAGCGACACCTTGGTGACGTCGCTGCCGTCTTCGTGGTCCGAGAACGTGATCAGGTCGCTGTGGCCGGACCGGTGCGCGATGACGCCGACTTTGCCGCCATCGTCGGTCACGAAGGTGTGAAGCACCCCGACCCCGGGCAGCTTCACCCGTCGAACGTCTACCATCATCCGTCTCCATCCGCCGGGCCGGCCGGCATAAGGGGGGTATGCATCCAGCCTACCGGAGGCGTGCGAAGGCCCTCCCGGAGAGCGAGCTCCGGGAGGGCCTTCTGCGGTGCTTCTCAGCCTGCGCTGTCGCGCCTACCCGTCGGTCCCGGGCGCGTCCTCCGCACCGGCGCCCTCGACGTGCTTCGGCGCCTGGTCGGCGCTCGTCGGGGTGCCGGCCTTCGATGCGGCCGCCTTCGCGGCTTCGGCGTCGGCCTCCACGATGTCGGGCGCTTCGAGCCGGATGCGGTCTGCGGACTCGTCGTCGGGCTGCAACTGACTGGCGCGCTCCGCCTCGACCCGGCGCAGGTAGGTCCGCACCTCGCGCTCCTCCCGCTCCGAATCCCAGCCGAGCACCCGCGCCATCAGCGACGCGGCGACCGGGGCGGCGGAGGCGCCGCGGTCCCACGCCTCGATCGAGATGCGGGTGCGGCGGGCGAGCACGTCCTCCAGGTGGAGGGCGCCCTCGTGCGTCGCCGCATAGACGACCTCGGCGCCGACGTAGTCGTCCGCTCCGGGCAGCGGGTCGGCCAGCGACGGGTCCTCGCGGATGAGCGCGAGGATGTCCTCCGCGAACGTGCCGTAGCGGTTCAGCAGGTGCTCGATGCGGGCGACGTGGAGGCCGGACTCCTGGGCGATCCGGTGGCGGCGGTTCCACGCGGCCTGGTATCCCTCGGCTCCGACCAGGGCGATGTCCATCGTCGTGGAGGGAGGAGTCCTGCCGTCGATCGCGCTGACGGCGGCATCCACCGCATCCTTCGCCATGACCCGGTACGTCGTCCACTTGCCGCCCGCGATCACGACGAGGCCCGGCACCGAGTGGGCGACCAGATGCTCGCGCGACAGCTTCGACGTCTGCTCGGACTCACCGGCGAGGAGCGGCCGGAGGCCCGCGTAGACGCCCTCGACGTCCTCCCGGGTCAACGGGATGTTGAGGATCTCGTTGACGTGCGCGAGCAGGTAGTCGATGTCGGCGGCGGTCGCCGCGGGGTGCGCCTTGTCGAGGTGCCAGTCGGTGTCCGTGGTGCCGATCAGCCAGTGCCGGCCCCACGGGATGACGAAGAGCACGCTCTTCTCGGTGCGCAGCAGCAGGCCCATCTTCGACTGGAAGCGGTCCCGCGGCACCACGAGGTGGATGCCCTTGGATGCGCGCACCTTGAACTGGCCGCGCTCCCCCACCATCGACTGCGTGTCGTCCGTCCACACGCCGGTCGCGTTCACGACCTGCTTGGCGCGGATGTCGAACCGCTCGTCGGTCTCGAGGTCGTGGGCGCGCACGCCGACCACCCGCTCGCCGACCTTGATGAAGCCCTCCACCCTGACGCGGGAGGCGACGTGGGCGCCGTAGTGCGCGGCCGTGCGCACCAGGTTGGCGACGTAGCGGGCGTCGTCGACCTGCGCGTCGTAGTACGTGATGCCGCCGATCAGGGCGTCCTTGTTCATCGACGGGATGGCGTTCAGCACCTGCCGCTTGCTGAGGTGCCGGTGGTGCGGAACACCGGGAGGCCGTCCGCCGGTGTACGAGAAGATGTCGTACAGCATCATGCCGGCGCCGATGTAGAAGCGCTCCCACACCCGCTTGTGCAGCGGGTACAGGAAGCGCACGGGCTTCACGAGGTGCGGGGCGATGCGCTGCAGCAGCAGCCCGCGCTCGATGAGCGCCTCGCGGACCAGGCGGAAGTCGAGCTGCTCGAGGTACCGGATGCCGCCGTGGACCAACTTGGAGGAGCGGCTGGAGGTACCGGAGGCGAAGTCGCGTGCCTCCACGAGTCCGGTGGTCAGACCGCGGGTCGCCGCATCCACCGCGGATCCGGCTCCGACGATGCCGCCGCCGACCACGAGGATGTCGAGCTCCGTGTCTTTGAGCGCCGCGATCGCCGCGGCGCGCTCCGCCGGACCGAGCCGTGACGGGTAGGTCACGGCCGGGTTCGACGCGGGCGTCGCGTGCCTGTCGCCGCCTGGGGCAGATTGGGACTTCACCATCGTTCTCTCCCTCTCCGGCCGCCATCGGCCGGCGCTGCTCTACTGCGTACGATACGGCGCGACGACGACCTCGACGCGCTGGAACTCCTTCAAGTCCGAGTATCCCGTCGTGGCCATGCTCCGGCGCAAGGCTCCCACGAGATTCGCAGAGCCCTCGGCCACCGGAGCCGGCCCGTAGAGGACCTCCTCGAGCGGCGCGACCTGACCGACGGCGACGCGATTGCCGCGCGGCAGCTGCGAGTGGTGCGCCTCGGCGCCCCAGTGCCATCCGCCGCCGGGCGCATCGGTGGCGCGGGCGAGCGTGGTGCCGAGCATGACGGCGTCGGCGCCGCAGGCGATGGCCTTGACGATGTCACCCGAGCTGCCGAGGCCGCCGTCGGCGATGACGTGCACGTACCGGCCGCCCGACTCGTCCATGTAGTCGCGGCGCGCACCGGCGACGTCGGCCACGGCGGTCGCCATGGGCGCGTGGATGCCGAGGGTGGATCGCGTGGTCGACGCGGCCCCGCCGCCGAAGCCGACGAGCACTCCGGCCGCGCCGGTGCGCATCAGGTGCAGCGCCGCGGTGTAGGTGGCGGCGCCGCCCACGATGACCGGCACATCCAGCTCGTAGATGAACTTCTTGAGGTTGAGCGGCTCGACGTTCTTCGACACGTGCTCGGCCGAGACCGTGGTCCCGCGGATCACGAAAAGGTCGACGCCCGCGTCGACGACCGTCTCGTAGAGCTCCTGCGTGCGCTGCGGCGAGAGTGCGCCCGCGACCGTGACGCCTCCCTCGCGGATCTCGGCGAGGCGACGGGTGACGAGCTCCGGCTTGATCGGCTCGGAGTAGATCTCCTGCATCCGGCTCGTCGCGCGCTCAGCCGGGAGCTCGCGGATCTCGGCGAGCAGGGGCTCCGGGTCTTCGTAGCGGGTCCACAGACCCTCGAGGTCGAGAACGCCGAGGCCGCCGAGCTGGCCCATCATGATGGCCGTGGTCGGCGAGACCACCGAGTCCATCGGGGCCGCGATGAACGGGATGGAGAACTGGTAGGCGTCGATCGTCCACGAGACCGAGACGTCCTCCGGGTCGCGGGTGCGCCGGCTGGGAACCACGGCGACGTCGTCGAAGGCGTACACACGGCGGGCGCGCTTGGCGCGGCCGATCTCGATCTCCATACTCACGCGCTTCAGTCTAGGCCGCGCGCCTGTTCGGCGTCGGGGGCCTGTGGAAAGGTGGTCTCGTGACCGTCGAAGCCGAACCCCTCAGCCGTCTCCGCCAGCGCACCAGTGAGAAATGGCGCGCGTACCCCGACGACGTCCTCCCGCTGTTCGTCGCCGAGATGGACTACCCGCTCGCCCCGCCGATCGCCGCGGCCCTGCACGCGGCCGTCGACCGCAGCGACACCGGCTATATCGGGCCGGACGACCGCACGCAGCGGGCGTTCGTCGACTTCGCGCGCGACCGGTGGGGCTGGGAGGTCGACCCCGCGCAGACGCGGACCACCACCGACGTGAGCGTGGTGATCGTCGAGGCCCTGCAGATGCTGATCGAGCCGGGCGACCGCGTGGTCATCACCCCGCCGGTCTATCCGCCGTTCTTCGAGCTGATCCCCGAGGCCGGGGGTGTGGTCGAGGAGGTGCCGCTCCTCGAAGGCGGGACCGACGGCCGCGGGTGGGCGCTCGATCTCGCCGGTCTGGAGCGGGCGTTCGCGGGTGGGGCGAAGGCGTTCCTGCTCTGCAACCCGCACAATCCGCTCGGTCTGGTCCACCCGCGCGCCGAGCTGGAGGCGGTCGCCGCGCTGGCGGCCCACCACGGTGTGTTCGTCGTGAGCGACGAGGTGCACGCACCGCTCACGCACACCGACGCGACGTTCACGCCGTTCCTCTCCGTGTCGGAGGAGGCGCGGCGGATCGGCGTGGCCGCTCACTCCGCCAGCAAGGCCTGGAACCTGGCCGGCCTGAAGTGCGCACTGTTCGTGACGGCGTCGCCGGAGCAGGCCGAGCGCATCCACGCCCTGCCCATCGAGGTGGAGGTGCGCACCAGCCACTTCGGCCGGATCGCCACCGAAGCGGCCTTCCGGGATGGGCGACCCTGGCTCGACGACGTGCTGCGGGCAATCGAGACCAACCGCGAACTGCTGTCCGTCCTGCTGACCGACCGTCTGCCGCGCGCCCGCTACCGGGAGCCGCTCGCCAGTTACCTGGCCTGGATCGATCTGCGCGCCCTCGGCTGGGGCGACGACCCTGCCACGCGCATCCTCGAGGAGGCCCGCGTCGCCGTCAATCCCGGCATCGAGTTCGGTGCGCCCGGCGCCGGTTTCATCCGCCTCAACCTGGCGTGCTCTCCGGAGGTCCTCACCGAGGCGATCGACCGGATCGCCGAGCTCAGCGCGCGCGGCTGACCCGCCGCTCGTCCCACACCGGCTCGTCGGTCTCGTAGACCGCCCCGTCGGAACCGAACACCAGGAAGCGGTCGAACCCGCGAGCGAACCAGCGGTCGTGCGTGACCGCGATCACCGTGCCCTCGAAGCCGGCGAGGCCCTCCTCGAGCGCCTCGGCCGAGACCAGGTCGAGGTTGTCGGTCGGCTCGTCGAGCAGCAGCAGCGTCGCACCGGAGAGTTCGAGCAGCAGGATCTGCAGCCGCGCCTGCTGGCCGCCCGACAGCGAGTCGAACGTCTGCTCGGCGGCACCGGCGAGACCATACCGATCGAGGACCCGGCTCGCGGCCTCCCGGGGCATCCCATCGCGGCGTTCGTCTCCGCGATGCAGGATCTCCAGCAGCGTCCGTCCGACCAGTTCGGGATGCTCGTGAGCCTGCGCGAACAGACCGGGAGCGACGCGGGCGCCGAGTTTGGCGTTGCCCGTATGCGGGACGGGAGCGCCTGCGTTCTCCGCCGCGGCGAGATGCCCGGCCGACGGGTCCGGATCCGTGCCGCCGGCCGCGAGCAGCCGGAGGAAGTGCGACTTCCCAGACCCGTTCGAGCCGAGCACCGCGACGCGCTCACCGAACCAGACCTCGGCGTCGAACGGCCGCATGAGCCCGGTCAGTTCGAGATCTGTGCATTCGAGCACGCGACGGCCGGTGCGTGCGCCGGTCAAGCGCATCCGGACGTTCTGTTCGCGCGGCACCGCCTGCGGCGGACCGGCCGTCTCGAAGCGGGCGAGCCGGGTCTGTGCGGCCTGGTAGGCGTTCGCGAGGTCGCTGTTGTACTTGGCTTTCTCCTTGAAGCGCAGCACGAGCGCCTTCAGCTTCGCGTGCTCCTCATCCCACCGGCGGCGAAGCTCCTCGAGCCGCTCCATGCGCTCGCGCCGGGCGTCGTGGTAGCCGGCGAAACCTCCCCCGTGCGTCCACGTCGTGTTGCCGGCGGCCCCCAGCTCCAGCGTGATGATGCGGTCGGCCGCATTGGCGAGCAGCTCGCGGTCGTGCGAGACGACCAGCACCGTCTTGTGCGTCGCCCGGAGCTGCTCCTCCAGCCAGCGCTTGGCCGGCACGTCGAGGTAGTTGTCCGGCTCGTCGAGCAGCAGCACCTGTTCCGGACCGCGCAGCAGCGCCTCCAGCACCAACCTCTTCTGCTCTCCGCCCGACAGGGTCCGGACCGCGCGGTATCGGGCACGCTCGAACGGGACCCCGAGCGCGGCGACCGTGCACTGGTCCCAGACGACCTCCTGCTCGTATCCGCCCGCGTCGGCGTACTCGGCAAGCGCGTTCGCATATCGCAGCTGTGTGTCGGTCTCGTCGCGCTCGATGATGGCGTTCTCGGCCGCCTCCAGCGCTTCGGCCGCGGCCTTCACCGCCTTCGGAGCCACTCCCACCAGCAGGTCGTTCACCGTCCGGTCGTCGCGGACGTGTCCGACGAACTGGTCCATCACCGCGAGGCCGCCGTCGATGACGACGCCGCCCGCGTCGGGCCGGAGTTCACCCCGGATGATGCGCAGCAGGGTCGACTTGCCCGCGCCGTTCGCGCCGATCAGAGCGCCGACGCGCCCATCCCCGACCCGGAACGAGACGTCGTCGAGCAGCGGCCGGCCGTCGGCGAGCGTGTAGGAGACGCCGGAGACGTCGATGTGGCTCATGGAGTGATCCTGATCTGGGAGGCGGGCAAAGCCTTCCAGACTAAACGAAACCGCCGCCCGAGGGAACGGGCGGCGGTTTCTCAGACCGGGATCTGCGCGTCAGCGACGGTAGTTCGGAGCCTCCACGACCATCTGCACGTCGTGCGGGTGCGACTCCTTGAGCCCCGCCGCGGTGATGCGCACGAACTTGCCGTTCTGCTTGAGCTCCGGGATGGTGCGGGCGCCGACGTAGAACATCGACTGCCGCAGTCCGCCGACGAGCTGGTAGGCGACGGCGGAGAGCGGGCCGCGGAACGGCACCTGACCCTCGATGCCCTCGGCGATCAGCTGCTCGTCGCTCGGCACATCCGCCTGGAAGTAGCGGTCACGCGAGTAGGAGGTCTTCTTGCCGCGCGTCTGCAGAGCGCCGAGCGACCCCATCCCGCGGTAGTTCTTGAACTGCTTGCCGTTGACGAACACGAGCTCGCCCGGCGACTCGGAGGTGCCGGCCAGCAGCGATCCGAGCATGACGCTGTCCGCACCGGCGACGAGCGCCTTCGCGATGTCGCCCGAATACTGGAGGCCGCCGTCGGCGATGAGCGGGACGTTGGCCTCGCGCGCCGCGAGCGACGCCTCGTAGACCGCGGTCACCTGGGGCACACCCACACCGGCGACGACGCGCGTGGTGCAGATGGAGCCAGGGCCGACACCGACCTTGATGGCGTCGGCGCCCGCGTCGATGAGCGCCTGCGCGCCCGAACGGGTGGCGACGTTGCCGCCGATGACGTCGACGTGCGACGCGCGGGGCTCGGCCTTGAGGCGGCGGATGATGTCGAGAACGCCGGCGCTGTCGCCGTTGGCGGTGTCGACGACGATCACGTCGACGCCCGCGTCGACCAGGGTCATCGCGCGCTGCCAGGCGTCGCCGAAGAAGCCGATCGCGGCGCCGACACGGAGCCGGCCCTCGTCGTCCTTCGTGGCGTCGGGGTACTTCTCGCTCTTGTCGAAGTCCTTCACCGTGATGAGGCCGCCGAGCTTGCCGTCGGCGTCCACCAGGGGGAGCTTCTCGATCTTGTGCTCGGCGAAGATGGCGACGGCCGCGTCCGGGTCGATGCCGATCGGAGCCGTGATCAGTGGCTGACGGGTCATGACGTCGCGGACCTTGGTGGTCGACCGCTCGAACGGCGACACGAAACGCATGTCGCGGTTGGTGATGATGCCGACGAGGGTGCCGTCCGGCTCGACGACGGGGAGACCGCTGACGCGGAACTGGCCGCACAGTGCGTCGACCTCTTCGACGGTCGCGTCCGGGGTCGTGGTCACCGGGTTGGTGATCATGCCCGACTCGGACCGCTTGACCTTGTCGACGTGCGCCGCCTGGTCCTCGATCGAGAGGTTGCGGTGGATGATGCCGATGCCGCCCTGGCGCGCCATGGCGACGGCCATGCGCGACTCGGTGACGGTGTCCATGGCGCTCGAGAGCAGCGGAGTCGCCATCGAGATGCGCTTGGTCAAGCGGGTGGACGTGTCCGCCTCACTCGGGATGACGTCGGTATGCCCGGGGAGGAGCATGACGTCGTCGTAGGTCAAACCGATGAAACCGAACGGATCCGCCTGATCCATCTCACCCCTTCAAAGATGCATCCCGTGTGAGGACGCGCGACTGTGGATGCTCAATGGTAACGGCAGAATCTGGACGGATATTCCGGCCGCTTCGCGGTCAGTCCACCGGGGCCAGGTCGAGCTCCGCCGCCCGCTTGCCCTGTCGCGCGGCGACGATCATGTCGATGCTCAGGATGAGCAGCGCGAGCCAGACGATCGCGAAGCCGACCCAGCGCTCCGGCGGCATCGCCTCGTGCAGCACGGCGACGCCGACGATGAACTGGATGAACGGAGCGAAGTACTGGATGAAGCCCATGTAGACGAGCGGGAGGCGACGGGATGCCGCGGCGAAGAACAGCAGCGGGACGGCCGTGATGACGCCGGCGCCGACGAGCAGAACGGTGTGCCACACGCCCGCGGTGCCGATGGTGAGCCCGGCGGTGACGCCGACGACGACGAGCTGGATGATGGCCACCGGGGTCAGCCACATCGTCTCGAGGGTGAGACCGGAGAGCGCATCCACCCGGTTGCCCACGCGCTTCTTGATCAGCCCGTACAGGCCGAACGAGAAGGCGAGGATGAGGGCGATCCACGGCATCGAGCCGTAGCCGACGGCGAGGACGATGACGGCGACGACGCTCACGCCGACGGCGACCCACTGGGCGACGCGCAGCTTCTCGCGCTGGACGACGACGCCGAGGAACACCGTGACGATCGGGTTGATGAAGTAACCGAGGGCCGCCTCGACGACGTGGCCGTTCACCGTCGCCAGCACATACGTCTGCCAGTTGACGTAGATGAGAGCGCCGGCGAGGCCCATCGTGAACAGGACGCGCTTGTCGGTGAGCAGCGCCGTGAACGCGCGCCAGGAGCGGGTCACCGTGAGGGCGATCGCGCAGAACCCGAGAGAGAAGATCACGCGCCAGCCGACGATCTCCCAGGCCGAGGCGGGCGCGAGCGCCAGGAAGTAGATCGGGAGGATGCCCCACAGGACGTACGCGGAGACCGCGTAGACGAGTCCGGATGTGCGGTGGGAGCTGAGGTCGTCGGAGGATGCCACTCGTCCGACTCTACCTGCGACCGCAGACACCACGACGGCCCGGATGCTCAGAGCATCCGGGCCGTCGAGAAGAGGGGGTGCGTCAGCGGACGACGACCGCGAGCACGTCGCGGGCCGACAGGACGAGGTAGTCCTCGCCGCCGAACTTCACCTCGGTGCCGCCGTACTTCGAGTAGATGACCTTGTCGCCGACGGCGACATCGAGCGGGATGCGGTTGCCGTTGTCGTCGATGCGACCAGGGCCCACCGCGACGACCTCGCCCTCCTGCGGCTTCTCCTTGGCGGTGTCGGGGATGACCAGACCGGAAGCAGTGGTCTGCTCAGCCTCGACCTGCTTGATGACGATGCGATCCTCGAGCGGCTTGATGGAGACCGACACGTTGACCCCTTTCCTGTGAAGAACAGTGTCTCTACTAAGACTGATTAGCAAACTCGCACTGAGAGTGCTAACACGAGTCTAGGGGGTGCGTTAGCAGTCACGCAACGTGAGTGCCAGACCGGGCGGGGCGGCACGTCCAGGGTAGCGTTGAGCGCATGGAACGCTCCGAGCTGGTCGCCCTCCTGAGCCCGGAGGGACTGCGGCTGCTCGACTCCCTTCCGCCCTACGACAGCGAGCGGGACGTGCTCGCGATCGTCAGCGACCTCCGCAAGCAGGGCCACTCCCCCGCGCTGGTCGCGGCCGTTCTCACGCAGTCGAAACTGCGCCGTAAGGCCGTGGCCAAGTTCGGCGACTTCGCGTCGCAGATGCTCTTCACCGAGGCCGGCCTGGAGCAGGCCACCCGGCTGCCGGTCGCCGCGCGGCATGCCGGACGGTTCCGCGCGGCGGGGATCCGCCGTGTCGCCGACCTCGGCTGCGGGATCGGCGGCGACGCTCTCGCCCTCGCCGCCCTCGAGCTGGACGTCCTGGCGATCGAGGCCGACGAGGTCACCGCGGCCATCGCCTCCTTCAACCTGGCCCCGTTCCCCAGCGCTCGGGTCGAGCAGCGGCGGGCGGAAGACGTCGACCTGCGCGAGATCGACGGCGTCTTCCTCGACCCGGCACGACGGACCGCCGGGCACACGCAGACGGAGCGCCTCACCGACCCCGACGACTACACGCCGTCGCTCGGCTTCGCGTACGAGCTCGCCACCGGCCGATCGGTCGGCCTGAAGCTCGGTCCGGGATTCGACCGCGACCTCATCCCCTCGACGGCGGAGGCGCAGTGGGTCTCCGCCGACGGACAGGTCGTCGAGCTGGGCCTCTGGTTCGGAGCGCTGGCCCGGCCCGGCATCCACCGCGCCGCACTCGTGCTCCGCGGCGATCGGGCGGACGAACTGACCGCCGATGCCGACAGTCCCGACGAGGAGGCCGGTCCGCTCGGGGAGTACCTCTACGAGCCGGATGGCGCGGTCATCCGAGCGCGCCTCATCGGCGATCTCACACGCAGGCTGGGCGGCAGGATGCTCTCGGAGCAGATCGCCTACATCACGACCGACCGGCCCGCCGAGACCCCGTTCGCGGCCGGCTTCCGCGTTCTCGAAACGCTCCCGTACGCCGAGAAGGACCTGAAGAAGGCTCTCCGTCAGCGCGGCATCGGCACCCTCGAGATCAAGAAGCGGGGGGTGGATGTGGACCCCGCCGCACTGCGCCGCCGGCTGAGCCTCAACGGCGACCGCCCGGCGACCCTGATCCTCACCAGGGTCGCCGGGCGGCACACGGCGCTGCTCGCCGAACGGCTCTGAGGCCGTCGGCGAACCGCTTCACAGGGCTTTGCTCAGTACGTGCCCTGGTAGTTCGCGATGCTCGCGAAGATGATCGCGAGGAAGATCCAGTAGATGATCGCGATCGCGATGCTCACGAAGCCGAGGATGATGCCGGTGAGCCAGAAGCCCTTGGCCTGCGGCTCCTTGTTGCGGCCGATGAAGCCGAGCACGACCGCCGCGATACCGAACAGGAAGCCGATGCCCCAGGCGATGTTGAGCACGATGCCGAGGATGCCGCCGACGAGCGACAGGATGCTCAGGATCGGCGACTTGGCGGCGGGCTGCCCGTAGGGCTGGGTGTAGCCGGGGGCGGGCTGCCCGTATGCCGGCTGGCCGTACGGCTGCTGGGGCTGGCCCGGCTGCTGGCCGTAGGGCTGCTGGTACTGCTGGCCGTATCCCGGGGCCGGTGGCTGCTGGCCGTATCCCGGCGCGGGCGGCTGCTGACCGTATCCGGGAGCGGGCGGCTGCTGACCGTAGTCCGGAGCCGGCGGCTGCTGACCGTAACCCGGCGCGGGCGGCGGCACGGCCCCCGTGTCGGACGCGGGCGGGGCGGGCGGCGGCGGCGGGACCGATCCGTTCTGCGAGTTCGGGTCCGTCGGTTCGACGGGGGCGTTCGGGTCGGTCATGAGACCCATCTCCTTCGGTGCGGGAAGCTGGTGGTCGGCGCCTCAGCGGAAACGGATTTCCTGAGAGAACGCTGTATCACACCCATCGTGGCAGGGGGTCCGGGAGGGTGTCAACGCACCACTCAGGCGGTGACCTGAATCTCCGTCACCGGGAGCGTGGAGTCCGCCGAGAAGGTGAGCTCGCTCGGGCCGTGACCCGCCATGATCAGCTGCGCCCCCAGCGCCGCGATCATCGCGCCGTTGTCCGTGCACAGCGAAAGAGCCGGGATGCGCAGCGCGACACCGGCTTCGGCCGCCCGCGCGATGGCGAGCTGGCGCACCCGGGCGTTCGCCACGACACCGCCGCCGAGCAGCAGCCGGGGCACGTCGTGATCGCGGCATGCGGCGAGCGCCTTCGTGATCAGCACGTCCGCCACCGCCTCCCGGAACGACGCAGCGACATCGGCGACCGGCACCTCTTCCCCGGCATCCTGACGCTGTTCGACCCAGCGCGCGACCGCGGTCTTGAGTCCGGAGAAGGAGAAGTCGTACCGGTGCTTCTCCAGGTCCTTCGGCCGGGTCAGCCCCCGCGGGAAGCGGATCGCCTTCTGGTCGCCATCCGTGGCGACGCGGTCGATCTGCGGGCCGCCGGGATACGGCAGGCCGAGCACGCGGGCGACCTTGTCGAACGCCTCACCGGCTGCGTCGTCGATGGTCTCGCCGAGCAGCTCGACGTCCGAGACGAGGTCGCGGACGAGCAGCAGGGAGGTGTGGCCGCCCGAGACGAGCAGGGCGATCGTCGGCAGCTCGACGGGATGACCCGGGCCCCCCTGTGCGTCGAGCAGATCGGCGCCGACGTGGCCGACGAGGTGGTTGACGGCATACAGCGGCTTGCCGAGGGAGACGGCGAGCGCCTTCGCCGCGCCGACGCCGACCATGAGCGCACCCGAGAGTCCGGGGCCGCTGGTCACAGCGATGGCGTCGACGTCGGCCAGCTCGATCCCCGCGTCCGCTACGGCGGTGCGCAGCGTCGGTTCCAGGGCCTCCAGATGTGCGCGGGCGGCGACCTCCGGGACGACGCCGCCGTAGCGGGCGTGCTCCTCCATCGACGACGCGATCGTGTTGGCGAGCAGCGTCGTGCCGCGGACGATCCCCACACCGGTCTCGTCGCATGACGTCTCGATGCCGAGCACGAGCGGCTCCTTCACGGACGCCGGATCGAGGCGAGTGGATGCTGCACTGGTCATGCGAGGGTGGTCTCCGGACTGGGGACGGCGAGACGCATCACGATCGCATCCACACCGTCCGGCTGGTAGTACTTCGGGCGCACGCCGATCTCCTCGAAACCGAGGTCGCGGTAGAGGGTCTGGGCGCCCGGGTTGTCGGCGCGCACTTCGAGGAACACCTCGCGGGCGCCGCGTTTCCGCGCCTCGGCGATCAGGGCGAGCATGAGCTGACGTCCCAGCCCGCGGCGGCGAGCGTGCGGGGCGACCGCGATGGTCTGGATGTCGCCCTCCCCTCCCCCGCGCGGGGCGAGGAGTCCGGCATATCCGGCGAGGCGGTCGGGCGACTCCGGTGCGAACGCGACGAGGTAGTAGCCGTGCTCGCCGGCGACTTCCGAGCGCATGGAGCGCTCCGACCACGCGTCGTTCTCGAAGACGCTGCGCTCCAGCTCCATGATCGCCGGCACGTCGGCGGGCTCGGCGCGGCGCAGCTGGTGCACGGTGCGGGCGGGATCGGTCACGCCGTCACCCGCTTCGGCCCGGCGGACGGCGTCACATCCGGCGAGCGCAGGTAGAGCGCGACGTCGGGATCCATGGGCAGCCGGTTCGCGTAGCGCAGCTCGGCGATCAGGCCGAGCCGGCCGGCGGGGACGACGTCGGCGTCGACTCGAGCGACGTCGGGATGCGGCAGCTCGTCCGGCCGGGCGAGGCCCGGCCCGCCGAGGCGGATCGGGAGACCGAAACCGTCGACGCCCGAGTAGGCGGTCCAATACCGTTCCCGGCGCCGGGCATCGGTGACGATCAGCAGCGGACCCTCGTGTCCGGACGCGTACCGGTCGTAGGCGACGGCGTCATGGCTGACGACGGGGACGAGCGGCTTCCCCGCGCCGATCGCGAACGCCTTCGCCGCGGCGATGCCGACCCGGAGTCCCGTGAACGGGCCCGGCCCCATCCCGGCGACGACGCCCGACAGAGCGCGCACCTCGATGCCCGCAACCGTCAGCGCCTCGTCGATCAGGGTGCCGATCACCTCGGCATGGCGCATGGTGTCGGTCTCGATGATCTCCGAGAGCACCCCGCCCTCCCGGTCGACCACGGCGACGCTGGTCCCGGCGGACGTGTCGATGGCGAGCAGCATGCATCCAGCCTAAGCGGGATCGGCGGACGAGGAGCCCGCGGGCGGCGCCCAGCGCGGACCGAACCCGGTCAGCGTGACGGTACGCGGTTCGTCCGTCTCGTCGACCGCATCGGCGTCTACGGCCGCGCCCTCCGCCGCTCCGGTCGGCCGCTCGATCGCGACCTCGAGCCACGACTCGGCGACGCCGTCGAGCATCCCGGCGCCCCACTCCACCACCACGACCGAGCGCGCGAAGTCGATGTCGAGGTCGTCGAGCTCCAGCGCGCTCGACAGGCGGTACGCGTCGACGTGGACGAGCGGCGCGCCGCCGGAGAGACTGGGATGCGTCCGGGCGAGCACGAACGTGGGGCTGGTCACCGGGCCGCGCACGTCCAGCGCTTCGCCGATCCCGCGCGTCAGCGTCGTCTTGCCCGCCCCGAGCGGACCGGACAGGATGACGAGGTCGCCCGCTCGGAGGACGCCAGCGAGATCCCGGCCGAGTTCGTGCATCTCGTCCGCCGTTGCGACCCGCCGGACGGCGGGCACCTGCAGCGCGTCCGTCATCGGCCGCCTCCGGTGTAGCTCCGTCTCAGCCGCCCGCCGAGACGCGTGACGATCTCGTAGTTGATGGTGTCGGCGGCCTCGGCCCAGTCGTCCGCCCCCGGCACGCCGATTGCGGGGTCGCCGAACAGGACGACCTCGTCGCCGACCGCCACGTCCAGGTCGCCGACGTCGACCACGAACTGGTCCATGGCGACGCGCCCGCTGATCCGGAACGTGCGGCCGCCGATCGCGACCGGACCGCGGTTGGACGCGTGACGCGGGATGCCCTCCGCATAGCCGAGGGGGACGAGGACGAGCGTCGTCTCCTTCTCGGTGCGGTACGTGTAGTCGTAGGAGACGCCTGTGCCCGCGGGCACGCGCCGGACGGCGGCCACCCGCCCGCGCAGCGTCATCGCGGGACGCAGCCCGAGCTCGACGGCCGACTCCCGGCCGAAGGGCGACAGCCCGTACACGGCGATGCCGAGGCGGACGAGGTCGAACCGGGACTCCGGCAGCGAGAGGGCGGCCGCACTGGCCGCGATGTGCCGCAGCTCGGGATCGAGTCCGGCGGCGGATGCGCGATCGAGCGCACGTTCGAACGCGGCGATCGCGGCGCGGTCGTCCTCCGGCGACGCGTTGGAGAGGTGCGAGAAGATGCCGCGGACGCGGACGAGACCGGCGACCTCGAGCTCGCGTGCGCGCGTGACCACCGCATCCCACTCGGATTCCGGGACGCCGTTGCGGCTCAGACCGGTCTCGATCTTGAGCTGGACGAAGGCCGGCCGGTCACCGGTGGCTGCGGCCGCTGCGGCCTCCAGCTGGACGCGGGACGAGATACCGAGGTCGAGGTCGGCGCGGACGGCGTCGGCGAAGTCGTCGTCGGGGTCGTGCAGCCACGCCAGCACGGGCGCGGTAATGCCGGCCTCCCGCAGCGCGAGGCCCTCGGAGATCTCGGCGACGCCGAGCCAGTCCGCCCCGCCGACGAGCGCTGCACGGGCGCACTCCACGGCTCCATGTCCGTACGCGTCCGCCTTGACGACCGCCATGACGTGCGGCGTGCCGACGAGCTCGCGCAGGCGTGCGACGTTCGCCGTCACTGCATCCAGGTCGACGACCCGCTCCCGGAACACCGCGCTCACGGCGCGCACTCCGTCACGACGAACGCCGTCGCGACGCCGGCGTCATGCGTCATCGACACGTGGATGCGCACGATGCCACGCTCGCGGACCTGCGCCTCGACGACGTTGTGCAGCACGAAACCGGGGTTCCTCTCCTCGTCGGGGACGATCTCCATGTCGTGCCAGCGCACGCCCTCGGAGCCGCCGAGCGCCTTGATCAGCGCCTCTTTCGCGGCGAACCGAGCTGCGAGCGAGTGCACGGGAAGCAGGCGCTCCGCCTCAGTGAACAGCCGGTCGCGCAGCTTCGGCGTGCGGGCGATCGACCGCTCGAAGCGAGCCAGATCGACCACGTCGACCCCGATGCCGGCGATCACGGCGTCACTCGACGGTGACGGACTTGGCCAGGTTGCGCGGCTGGTCGACGTCGAGGCCCTTCGCCGCCGAGAGCTCCATGGCGAAGATCTGCAGCGGGACGACCGCGAGAAGCGGCTCGAAGAGCGGCGCGGCCAGCGGGATGCGGATGACCTCGTCGGCGAACGGCAGCACGGCAGCATCTCCGGCCTCGGCGATCGCGATGACGCGGGCGCCGCGGGCGCGGATCTCCTGGATGTTCGAGACGACCTTCTTGTGCAGCTCGTCCGACCAACGCGGGCTGGGCACGACGACGAACACCGGCTGACCCGGCTCGATCAGGGCGATCGGTCCGTGCTTCAGCTCGCCGGCCGCGAAGCCCTCGGCGTGGATGTACGCGAGCTCCTTGAGCTTCAGCGCGCCTTCCAGCGCGATCGGGTACCCGACGTGACGACCGAGGAACAGCACCGCGCGGGTGTCCGACATCCACTTGGCCAGCTGCGCGATCTCGGCGTGCGACTCGAGCACCGTGGCGATCTTGGCGGGCACCTCCTGCAGCTCCTCGATCGCGTCGCGCTGTTGGGCGGCGCTCAGGGTGCCGCGGACGCGCGCCAGGTGAAGGCCGAACAGGTACAGAGCGGTGATCTGGGCGACGAAGGCCTTCGTCGACGCGACGGCGACCTCCGGGCCGGCGTGCGTGTACAGCGCGGCGTCGGACTCGCGCGGGATGGTCGCGCCCTGCGTGTTGCAGACCGAGATGGCCTTGGCGCCGCCCTCGCGGGCGTACTTGACGGCCATCAGCGTGTCCATCGTCTCGCCCGACTGGCTGATCGAGATCACCAGGGTGCCATCGGTCAGCACGGGCTCGCGGTAGCGGAACTCGTGGCTCAGCTCGACCGTGACGGGCACGCGGGCCCACTTCTCGATCGCGTAACTGCCCACCAGGCCCGCGTACGCGGCAGTGCCGCACGCGATGATCGTGATGCGGTCGATGCCGGCGAAGTACTCGTCGCCGAGCGCGTCGAGCTCGGGGATGTGGACGGCGCCCTCGACGAGGCGGCCGCGGAGGGTGTTGGCCACCGCATCCGGCTCTTCGGCGATCTCCTTCGCCATGAACGACGACCAGCCGCCCTTCTCGGCGGCGGAGGCGTCCCACGCGACCTCGAACGGCTCGACCTCGACGGGCGCGCCGGCGAAGTCGGTGACCGTGACGCTGTCCGGCGTGATGGTGACGATCTGGTCCTGACCGATCGCCATCGCCTTGCGGGTGTGCTCGACGAACGCGGCGACGTCCGAGCCGAGGAAGTTCTCGCCCTCGCCGAGCCCGATGACGAGCGGCGAGTTGCGGCGCGCGCCGACGACGACGTGCGGCTGGTCCTGGTGCATCGCGAGAAGGGTGAATGCGCCCTCCAGCCGGGAGACGACGCTCTGGAACGCCTCGGGCAGGTCGCCCGTCCGGCGGTACTCGCGGCCCAGCAGCACGGCCGCGACCTCGGTGTCGGTCTCGGACTCGAAGGCGAAGCCGTCGGCGAGCAACTCGTCCTTCAGCGTCGCGAAGTTCTCGATGATGCCGTTGTGGATGACGGCCAGGCGACCGTCGTCGCCCAGGTGCGGGTGCGCATTCACGTCGGTCGGGCCGCCGTGCGTCGCCCAGCGGGTGTGACCGATGCCGGTCTGCCCGTTCGGGATGGGGTGCTCTTGCAGGTCTTCAGTCAGCACCGAGAGCTTCCCGGCCTTCTTAGCGGTGCCGAGGGCGCCGTCCGGGCCGATCACGGCGATGCCCGCGGAGTCGTATCCGCGGTACTCCAGGCGCTTCAGGCCGCCGAGAAGCACCTCGAGGCTCTTGTCGGTACCGACGTACCCCACGATTCCACACATGCACCCGAGTCTATCGTGGGCGTAAGTGGGAGCCGGCTCGGAGCGCCCCCTAGAATTGGTGCCCTATGCTTCCGAACGGCGACTCCTCCACCCCCTTCGTCGAGCTGAGCAGGGCCGACTGGGCGGAGCTGGCGGAGAACACCAGACTGCCGCTGCAGGAGACGGAGATCGTCCAGCTCCGCGGCCTCGGCGATCCGCTCGACATGCGCGAGGTGTCGGAGGTCTACCTCCCGCTCAGCCGTCTCCTCAATCTGTACGTGGGCGGCGCGAAGCAGCTCCATCGGGTGACGAGCGACTTCCTCGGCGAGCGGGCGGCCAGCACGCCGTTCGTCATCGGCGTCGCGGGCTCTGTCGCCGTCGGCAAGTCGACCATCGCGCGCCTGCTGCGCGAGCTGCTGTCGCGCTGGGACGACACCCCGCGCGTCGAACTGGTGACCACGGACGGCTTCCTGCTGCCCAACGCCGAACTCGAGCGTCGCGGCCTGATGGAGCGCAAGGGCTTCCCGGAGTCGTACGACCGGCGGGCGCTGTTGCGTTTCGTCACGGCTATCAAGAGCGGCGCCCCGGAGGTCCGGGCTCCCTTCTACTCGCACCTCAGCTACGACATCGTCCCGGATGCGGAGATCGTCGTCCGGCGTCCGGACGTCCTCATCGTCGAGGGCCTCAACGTGCTGCAGCCGGCGGGCGGCGGCAACCGGCTCGCCGTGAGCGACCTGTTCGACTTCAGCGTCTACGTGGATGCGCGCACCCGCGACATCGCGCACTGGTACGAGGAGCGCTTCCTGAAGCTGCAGCGCGGTGCGTTCGCCAATCCGAAGTCGTACTTCCACCGTTATGCGCAGCTGACGGAGGATGAGGCGCGAGCGCGGGCCGCATCCATCTGGACGGCGATCAACGAGCCGAACCTGCTCCAGAACATCCGGCCGACACGCTCGCGCGCCAAGCTGGTGCTGCGGAAGGATGCCGATCACGCGGTGAGCTCCGTCCTGCTGCGCAAGCTCTGATCTGGCTTCTAAACCTCAGGCATGCATAAATGAGGTCGTGGTGCTCTGGCCATGCATGCATACGACCCGTAAGCATGAGGCATGCCAGCACCACGTTCTCGCGCCGCCGAGCTCTTCGGGCAGCGGGTTCGTGAGGCACGCATCGCGCTCGGGATGAGCCAGGAGGACATCGCCAACCTGGCCGACATGCACGTGACGAACTACGGGCGGGTGGAGCGCGGCGAGGCGAACTCCGAGCTGCACACCATCGTCCGCATCGCCACAGCGCTCGACGTCGACCCGGGCACCCTGATGGCGGGACTGTACGGCACCGAGATGCTGCCCGACCGTTCGCGCGCCTACTCCGTGGCGGACTTCCTCGCGGCGCGCCGCGCTCACGAGACGCGCTGACGCGCGAAAGAGCTGACGCGCGAGAGCGCTGACCGGCTAGAGAGCCAGCCGCTCCCGCACGACATCCGCGAGCTCGTTCGCCAGACGCTCTGCCGTGACCTGATCCGCGGCCTCGACCATGACGCGGACGAGCGGCTCGGTGCCGGACGGGCGCAGCAGCACGCGGCCGGTGTCGCCGAGTGCGCTCTCCGCCGTCTGAACGGCCGTGCGGAGTCCCTCGTCGGTGTGGACGGCGTGGTGGTCGACGTTCTTCACGTTCACCATCACCTGCGGGTACACGGTCATCACGCGGGCGAGCTCCGCCAGCGTCTTGCCCTGGCGTGCCATCTCGCTGAGGAGGTGGAGCCCGGTCAGGATGCCGTCACCCGTCGTCGCGAACTCGCGCATGATGACGTGGCCGGACTGCTCTCCGCCGAGGGAGTAGTCGTGCTCGTTCATCTCCTCGAGCACATACCGGTCGCCGACCGCAGTCTCGACCATCCGGATGCCGTGGTCGCGCATGGCGAGCTTCAGTCCCAGGTTGCTCATCACCGTGGCGACGAGGGTGTCGTCGCGCAGCTTGCCGCGCTCCTTCATGCCGACCGCGAGGATCGCCATGATCTGGTCGCCGTCGACGACGTTGCCGTCGGCGTCGATCGCGAGGCAGCGGTCCGCGTCGCCGTCGTGGGCGATGCCGACGTCGGCGCCGGCCGCGAGCACGGCCTTCGCGAGGTTGTCGAGGTGCGTGGAGCCGACACCGTCGTTGATGTTCATGCCGTCCGGCGCGTCGCCGATGACGGTCACTCGCGCCCCCGCGTCGGTGAACACCTCGGGCGAGATCCCCGCCGCCGCGCCGTGGGCGCAGTCGAGGACGACGTGGATGCCGTCGAGGCGGTGCGGGAGGCTGCCGAGGAGGTGGAGGACGTAGCGGTCCTCCGCGTCGGCGAAGCGTCGGATGCGGCCGACGTCGGCGCCGGTCGGGGTCAGCTTCTCGAGGTCGAGGTGCTGCTCGATGCGGTCCTCGACGACGTCGGGGAGCTTGGTGCCCCCGCGGGCGAAGATCTTGATCCCATTGTCCGGGGCCGGGTTGTGCGAGGCCGAGACCATCACACCGAAGTCTGCATCGAAGTCGGCGATGAGGAAGGCCGCTGCCGGCGTGGGGATGACTCCCGCGTCGTACACGTCGATGCCCGAGCTGGCGAGCCCGGCCGCGACGGCGGCGGAGAGGAACTCACCCGAGACACGGGGGTCGCGGGCGACGATGGCCGTTGGGCGCTTGCCGGCGGCGCGGCGCGCCTCGGCGCTTCGGCCTTGCGTCAGTACAGCAGCAGCTGACTGCGCAAGGCCGAGCGCCAGGTCGGCGGTGAGACTGCCGTTCGCGAGACCGCGAACGCCGTCGGTTCCGAAGAGGCGTGGCATGGACCGAAGCCTAAACGCTGGCGAGCGTTAGCGCTTGGAGAACTGCGACGCCTTGCGGGCCTTCTTGAGACCGGCCTTCTTGCGCTCGGTGACGCGGGCGTCACGGGTGAGGAAGCCGGCCTTCTTCAGGGTCGGGCGGTTGTTGTCGCGGTCGATCTCGTTGAGAGCGCGCGCGATGGCGAGGCGCAGGGCGCCAGCCTGACCCGAGGGGCCACCGCCGGTGATGCGGGCGACGACGTCGTAGGAGCCGATGAGGTCGAGCACCTTGAACGGGTCGTTGATGAGCTGCTGGTGCAGCTTGTTCGGGAAGTAGTCGGCGAACTCACGGCCGTTGACCGTGATGGTGCCGGAACCCGGGACCAGGCGCACGCGCGCGATGGCCTCCTTGCGGCGGCCGACGGCCGCGCCGGGAACGGAGAGGACGGCGCGCGGGGCGGCCGGGGCCTCGGAGGCCGGGGTCTCGGTCGAGTAGGACTCGACGTTCTCGGCCTGGGCCGAGTCGATGCTGTCTGCGATCTTCGCCACGGTGGTGATAATCCTTTGTCTCTTTAAGTCGTGAAGGTCTGCGTCGTCGCGCTTACTGGGCGACCTGGCCGAGCGTGTACGGCTTCGGCTGCTGGGCGGCGTGCGGGTGCTCGCTTCCGGTGTAGACCTTCAGCTTGCGGAGCTGGGCGCGGCCGATGGAGTTCTTCGGCAGCATTCCGCGGACGGCCTTCTCGACGGCGCGCACCGGGTTCTTCTCGAGGAGCTCCGAGTACGTGGTCGCCTTCAGTCCGCCCGGGTAGCCCGAGTGGCGGTAGGCCTTCTTCTGCAGAGCCTTCTGACCGGTCAGCGCGACCTTGTCGGCGTTGACGATGATGACGAAGTCACCACTGTCCATGTGCGGGGCGAAGGTCGGCTTGTGCTTGCCGCGGAGGAGGGCGGCGGTGTGGCTGGCGAGACGGCCGAGCACGACATCGGTCGCGTCGATGACGACCCAGTCGCGCTGGATCTCGTCTGCCTTCGGGGAATAGGTGCGCGTCACAGTAGTGGCTGCTTTCTGTCTCGAACGGAGGTGTTCGTGAATCCCACTCCGTTGGTGGTTCGCTCGCGATGGCGTCGAACCGGACCGGTGGAGGGCTCACGTTCGTGTGTCCGGCCGCAGGGGCCCGGACACCAAAGGTCAATACTACGGGAGCCGGACACGCCCGGTCAAACCGGGAGGGAGATGCCCGCCTGCTGCTCGGAGACCTCCCACACCCGGGCGGCCTCCGCGGCATCGCGGAGCGGCGGATACGGTGTCTGCTCCGCCGGAGCACCCCCGAGGTGCCCGGGTCCGCTCGGGCCGTACATCCTGCCTCCTTCCGCATGTGGCCCCGTCGCCGCGAGCAGCGCGGGAAGCGCGGCCGTCTCCGGGGTGCCGACCAAGAGGCCGCGGGCGGACAGCCAGCGGATCATGCGGACCGCCCCGGTGTCCGCCGCGCGCCCGTACCCCGGCTGCGCTGCGAGCAGGTTGGTGGGAGCGACGCCTGGATGCGCGAGGTTGCTGCTGACGCCCCATCCGGCCGCCGCGCTCCGCCGATCGAGCTCCAGCCCGAACAGGCCGAGCGCGATCTTCGAGGAACGGTATGCCGCTTGGGCGCGATACGGCCGCTCGGCGCCGAGGTCGTCCCAGTCGATCGCGCCGCTCCTCGCCACGACGCTCACCTGCGATGTGACCCGCGCCCGCCCCTCCTGGAGCAGCGGGAAGAGGGCTCCCACGAGCGCGACGTGGCCGAGGTGGTTGGTGCCCCACTGCAGCTCGAAGCCGTCGACGGTGGTGCGGCGCTCCGGAGGCGTCATCAGCCCGGCGTTGTTGATGAGGATGTGGACCGGCTGCCCGTCCGCTCGCATCCCCTCGCCGAACGCGGCGACCGAGTCGAGCGAGGCCAGGTCGAGGTCACGAAGCACCAGCCGCGCATCCGGGACGGTGGAGCGGATCCGATCCGTAACCGCAGCTCCCTTGGCTCGGTCGCGCACCGGCATGACGACCTCCGCACCCGCCTGCGCAAGCCGTGCCGCGATGACCGTCCCCATGCCGTCGCTGGCCCCGGTGACGACGGCCCGTCTGCCGGTGAGCGGGGGGATGTCGATGTCGATCGTGCGTGCCACGGTGTTCTCCTTCGTTCGGTGACTCCACCCTGAACGCTCGGGCCATCCGTAGCCACGGCCCGGCGATCCGTGGTTACGGAGAGCGCCACACGGTAGACATGAGGGGTGATCGACCGTATCGGACTCGCCGAATTCCTCCGGACCCGGCGCGACCTGCTCCAGCCGGAGGACGTGGGCCTCCCGCGCGGCAGCCGCCGCCGCACGTCCGGGCTGCGGCGCGAGGAGGTGGCCGCCCTGGCGCACATGTCGGTCGACTACTACGCCCGGCTGGAGCGGGAGCGAGGTCCCCAGCCGTCCGAGCAGATGCTCGCCTCGATCGCTCAGGGGCTGCATCTCTCCCACGCGGAGCGCGATCACCTGTTCCGTCTCGCCGGCCACACCCCGCCCGCGCAGGGCTCGGAGAGCGAGCACGTGAGCCCCGGCCTGCTGCGCGTGCTCGATCGGCTCGACGACACCCCGGCCGAGATCGTGACCGAAGTAGGAGAGACGCTGCGGCAGAGCAGGATGGGCGTGGCCTTGACCGGCGATACGGCGTCGCTCCGCGGGCCGGAGCGCAGCCTCGGGGTGCGATGGTTCACCGACCCGGGTTCGCGCAGCCTGTACGCCCCTCGCGACCACGACTTCCTGAGCCGGATGTTCGCCTCCGGCCTGCGCGAGATCGTGACAGCGCGCGGTCCCGGGTCGCGGGCGGCCGCTCTGGCGGACTACGTCCTCGACCGCAGTGCCGAGTTCCGGACGCTCTGGGCGGCGCACGAGGTCGGGCTCCGGCCGAAGGAGGTCAAGCATTTCACTCACCCGGAGGTCGGGGAACTCGAACTGCACTGCCAGCAGCTCGTCGACCCGGGTCACGCGCACTCGCTGCTCGTCTACACCGCGATACCGGGCAGCGAGTCCGCGGAGAAGCTGCGCCTGCTGTCGGTGATCGGAGCCCAGACCCTCCAGGGCGGGCTGACCCGCACTCAGCCCCAGGGCTGAAACCTCGCCCGATCACGCGCACAATCGGCGGCCTCACCCTAGCGTTGCCCGTATGAGTCCGATCCTGACGCGCAGCCGGTGGCTGTTGGAGCCCGCCCTCGCCGTGACGTTCTTCGTGTTCTGGGCGCTGACGGAAGCGGGCCGCAACCAGCTCCTGCCGTCCGCCCTCCGCGCCACCGTTCCGTTCTGGGCCGCACTGCTGGTGCTTGCGTGCGCCATCGGGCTCTCGCGGCTCAGTCCTGTCGTGGCCATGGCGGCCGGGACCGCGGTGCTCATCGGGCAACTCCTCTTCCCGTCGGGGATCTTCCAGAACGCGGCCATCTACCTCGGTTATGCAGTCATCATCGTCGTCGTGGCCGCCACAGTGCACGGTCGCATACGGGTCGTCGCCCTCGCCTTCGCCGTCGGGGCGGGAGTGTCCGTTGCGGGACTCCTGTCCTGGGCCCAGGGGATCGGGCACACCGATGCTGCGATCCGAGTGACATTCTTCGTCGTCTGCGCCGGAGCGGCGGCCTTCGCCTGGGTCATCGGCACCCTCGTCGGCGTGTGGATGCGCACGCGGCGAAGCGAGGAGGAGCTCGCGCGCACGACGGCCGAACTCCGCAGCGCGGAGGTCGAGACGATGGTCGCCGGCGAGAGGGAGCGCATCGCCCAGGACGTGCACGACATCATGGCGCACTCCCTGTCGGTCATCCTCGCCCAGGCGGACGGCGCTCGCCTACTCGTGGACGAGCGCCCTGCATCCGTCGCACCCTCGCTCGCGACCATTGCAGACACCGCGCGGGCGTCCTTGACCGAGGTCCGAGTGCTGATCGAGACGCTCGTCGGCAGCCCCGACGGGCCCGTGCATCCCGGCGTGGCCGATCTCGACGACCTGGTGGAGCGGATGTCCGACGCCGGCCTCGTGATCTCCGTCGAGCGGTTCGGCGGCGCCGTGGAGCTCAGCGCGGCACAGGAACTCGCCGTCTACCGGATCGTCCAGGAGGGCCTCACCAACGCGCTCAAGCACGCTGGCGCCGGTGCACGCGCGCGGCTGGCGTTGGACGAGCGAGAAGACGGCATCGCCCTGTCCCTGGCATCCCAGCCCTCGGCTCCACGGGATGCGCCTCCGCCCAATCCGGCGGGCCGCGGCCTCATCGGGATGCGCGAGCGCGCCCGATTCGCCGGAGGCTGGCTCGACGCCGGCGAGGACGAGGACCAGCCGGGCGGGTATCTCGTGACCGCCTACATCCCGGCGACCGGCCGGAATGCGGTGACCGCGTGATCCGGGTCGCGATCGCCGACGACCAGCCGCTGTTCTGCACGGGGCTGCAGATGATGATCGAGTCGCAACCCGATCTCGAGTTCGCCGGCAGCGCCCCGGACGGCCTGCAGGCGATGCAACTGGCCCGCTCGGCACGACCGGATGTGCTGCTCATGGACATCCGGATGCCGGTGCTGGATGGCATCGCCGCGACAGAGGGCATCCGGCGGGAAAACGCGGAACCACTCCCCCGCATCGTCGTCCTCACGACCTTCGAACGCGACGAGGCGGTCGCCGCGGCGCTTCGAGCGGGAGCGGACGGCTTCGTGCTGAAAGATGCGACGCCGGAGTTCATCCTGGCGGCGATCCGCACCGTGCACGATGGTCATTCGGTCATCGCACCGAAGGCGACCACGGACCTGTTCCGTACGCTGGCCCGCCGTCGCCCGGAGGCGATCGACGCCCTGTCGGTCCGCGAGAAGGAGGTGTTCCTCCTTGCCGCCCGAGGCCTCAGCAACGGCGAGATCGGCCGGACGGCGTTCATCTCCGAGGCGACCGTCAAGTCGCACGTCCGCAGCATCCTCGCCAAGCTCGGGCTCGCGTCGCGCGTGCAACTGGTGGCGTTCGCCTACGAGAACGGGCTCGTGCGGTGAGCGAATCTCACAGCTCGCGCATCGCGCGCGTTCGCTCCGCACGGAGGGCGAGTTCCGCGCCCTCGGGGTAGCCGACCTCCATCAGCGTGAGGCCGCGGGCGGGCATCACCTTGAAGGCGCTGGTGCGCTGCTTCTCGTCGCGCAGCACCACGAGGTCGCCTGCGCCGAGCTTGCCCTCACCGACCTCCACGCATGCGCCGACCAGCGCGCGCACCATGCTGTGGCAGAAGGCGTCGGCCGTGAGCTCGGCGACGAGCACGCCATCCTCGTCGCGACGCCAGCTGAACGCCTGGAGAGTGCGGATGGTCGTGGCGCCCTCGCGAGCCTTGCAGTAGCTGGCGAAGTCGTGGAGCCCGAGGAGTCCGTGAGCAGCCATGTCCATCGCATCCACGTCGAGGTCGGCTGACACCCAGGCGGTCCGGTGGCGCTGCAGCGGGTCACGGAGGGCCGCGCGGTCGGCGACGCGGTACTCGTAGCGTCGCCAGAGGGCCGAGAAACGCGCGTCGAACCCGTCGGGCGCGACGGTCGCGAACAGCACGACGACGTCGGACACCGGGCCCAGGATGCCGTTCAGCCGCCGGCCGAGCGCCTCTTCGGCGGATAGCGGCGGACGTTTCCCGTGTGGCTTCCGGAGGACCGCCTCCTGTGCCGGGGACAGATCGACGTGGGCGACCTGCCCGACGGCGTGCACCCCGGCATCCGTTCGACCCGCGACGGTCAGGAGCGGCGGCTCCCCCGCCCGCCGGAAGATCGTCGCGAGGGCGTCCTCCAGCGTCCCCTGCACCGTCCGCAGCCCGGGCTGACGTCCCCAGCCGTTGAAGTCCGTGCCCTGGTAGGCGATGTCGAGGCGGTACCGCCGCGCGTGGTCGGCGGCCACAGGATCAGTAGGCACGCACGAGCCCCGTCTCGGCCTGCGTCGTCACGAACCCCATCCCCGTGTAGAGCCCCAGCGCACCGGTGGGATTCTCGGCGTCGACGTCGAGGACCACCTTGTCCCAGCCGCGCTGAGCGCACGCCTCGAGCACCGCTCGCAGCAGCGACGGCGCGATGCGTCTCCCCCGGTACGGCCGCGGCACGGCGACGGTGGACACGTACGCGCCCGTGAAGCCCTGCCCGGGCCAGTCGTCCTCGTTCACATCCGTGAGCAGGACGCCGGCGACCTCGTCGCCCGCGAGCGCGACGAACGAGAGCTCGGCGACGAACACTCCCGACACCAGACCGTCGAACTGCTCGTCACTCAGCGGCTGGCTGCCCCAGTGGTCCCGGAACGCGTCATCGCGCGCCGCATGGACGGCGTCGGCCAGCTCGCTCGTGTACGGGACGATCCGCACATCGATCGTCGGCGCCACCTCGGGGATGGGGTCGCGCAGGTCGCGTTCCATCGTCCGGAAGTACCGGGCCACCTCGAACCCGCCGGCGAGGAGCAGCCGCTCGCGATCCGGCGCGCGCCGGTCGGCGTAACCCACCAGCCAGCCCGGCAGCGTCTTGTCCGACGCGGCGAGCTTCTGCTCGCCCCGGGCACGCTGCCACGCCAGCAGCTCACGTCCGATCCCCTGGCCGCGGAACTCGGGATGCACGCCGCCGTTCATGAACTCGCGCACCAGCGTCTCCTGCCGCGGCGGTTCCATCACGATGCCGACGGCGACGACCCGTCCGTCGGCGGTGACGGCCAACAGCGAGTCGGCATCCAGGTCGATGAAGCTGTAGCCCAGCTCCTCCTCGACCTCTTCGCGTGTCGTGACGTAATTGGGGTGGTCCTGGACGGCGATCGCGCGGTACACCTCGTGCACCGCATCCACATCGGCCGCCGTCGCGGGGCGCCACTCGGCGATGAGGGGATGCTGCGGGCGGTAGGTCGGCGGCGCGGCGACCCGCTCGCGGAGCGGGCTCAGAGTGTCGTCGGTCATCCCTTCACCCTAGAGCCTCGCCTCGCGCCCCCGCCCGGCATCCGTGGGTCGCAACACGCCGTTTCGCGGTCGCCATAACGGCGTGTTGCGACCCACAGACGGCGGGAACGACGAAGGCCCCGCATCCACGGATGCAGGGCCTTCGTGTGGAAAGGGGAGGGCGTTACGCCTTCTCCGCCTCGCTCTCGGCGTCGGTCTCACCGGCGGCGTCGGCGTCGGCGGTCGCGTCCTCGACGACCTCCGCCTCGGCGGCGGCGGTCTCGGTGCTGGTCTCCTCGGCCGGGGTCTCCTCGGTCGCGGTCTCCTCGGCGGGGGTCTCCTCGACCGGCGCAGCCTTGGGGGCGGCGGCGGTCTTGGACGACTTCACCTTCGGGGTGACGGGCTCGAGCACGAGCTCGATCTGCGCCATCGGCGCGTTGTCACCCTTGCGGAAGCCGAGCTTCGTGATGCGGGTGTAGCCGCCCTCACGCTCGGCGACCAGCGGCGCGATCTCGGTGAAGAGCTCGTGCACGACGGACTTGTCGCTGATCACGGCGAGCACGCGACGGCGGGCGTGCAGGTCGCCGCGCTTCGCGAACGTGATCAGGCGCTCGGCCACGGGACGAAGGCGCTTGGCCTTCGTCTCGGTGGTCTTGATGCTCTTGTGCGTGAAGAGCGCAGCGGCCAGGTTGGCGAGCATGAGGCGCTCGTGCGCCGGGCCGCCCCCGAGGCGGGGGCCCTTGGTGGGCTTAGGCATGATCGGTTATCTCCAGTGTTGAAAAGGTCTGATGGCTGAGTCGGGCGACGAGCCTCAGATGGTGGTGGACTCGTCCTCGTCGTAGCCGCTGTAGAAGTGGGCGCCGTCGAACCCGGGGACCGAGTCCTTCAGCGACAGACCCATCTCCGTCAGCTTGTCCTTGACCTCATCCACCGACTTCTGACCGAAGTTGCGGATGTTCATGAGCTGCGTCTCCGACAGCGAGACGAGCTCGCTCACGGTGTTGATGCCCTCGCGCTTGAGGCAGTTGTACGAGCGGACCGAGAGGTCGAGGTCCTCGATCGGCATCGACAGCTCGGAGCTGAGGACGGCGTCGACCGGGGCCGGGCCGATCTCGATGCCCTCTGCGGCGCTGTTGAGCTCGCGAGCGAGACCGAACAGCTCGACCAGCGTGCGGCCGGCCGAGGCGATGGCGTCGCGCGGGCTGATCGCGGGCTTGGTCTCGACGTCGACCACGAGGCGGTCGAAGTCGGTGCGCTCACCGGCACGGGTGGCCTCGACGCGGTAGGTGACCTTCAGGACGGGCGAGTAGATCGAGTCGATCGGGATCTGGCCCGCCTCGCTGTACTCGTTGCGGTTCTGCTGGGCCGACACGTAGCCGCGGCCGCGCTCGATGGTCAGCTCGACCTCGAACTTCGCCTTGTCGTTGAGGGTCGCGATGACCAGCTCGGGGTTGTGGATCTCCACACCGGCCGGAGCCGAGATGTCGGCGGCGGTGACCTGACCGGCGCCGGTCTTGCGGAGGTACGCGGTGATGGGCTCGTCGTGCTCGCTGGAGACCACCAGACCCTTGATGTTCAGGATGATCTCGGTCACGTCCTCCTTGACGCCCGGAACGGTGCTGAACTCGTGCAGCACGCCGTCGATGCGGATGCTGGTGACAGCCGCGCCGGGGATGGAGGAGAGGAGGGTGCGGCGCAGGGAGTTGCCGAGGGTGTATCCGAAGCCGGGCTCCAGGGGCTCGATGACGAACCGCGAGCGGAACTCGGAGATGTTCTCTTCGGTGAGCGTAGGACGCTGTGCAATGAGCACTATTGATTCCTTTCGGCTGAATGTCCGCTATATGACATTCGCTTCTACTGGGGTGGGTTTCGTCACGCCGTCAGGCGGCGGCCCGAATGGACCGCCGCCTGCGGCGGACGAGAAGAGAACTCAGACGCGACGGCGCTTGGGCGGGCGGCAACCGTTGTGCGCCTGCGGGGTGACGTCGTTGATCGAGCCGACCTCGAGGCCGGCGGCCTGGAGGGAGCGGATCGCCGTCTCGCGACCCGAACCCGGGCCCTTGACGAAGACGTCGACCTTCTTCATGCCGTGCTCCTGCGCCTGACGCGCGGCCGACTCGGCGGCGAGCTGCGCCGCGAACGGGGTCGACTTGCGGGAGCCCTTGAATCCGACGCCGCCGGACGAGGCCCAGCTGATCACGGCACCGGTGGTGTCGGTGATCGAGACGATCGTGTTGTTGAACGTGCTCTTGATGTGGGCCTGGCCCACAGCAATGTTCTTCTTTTCCTTCTTGCGCGGCTTGCGAGCGGCCGACTTGGGTGCTGCCATTTCTTCTCCTGAATCCTAAGAGCGTGGGGCCGCGGGCCTTAGCGCGCCTTCTTCTTGCCGGCCACGGTGCGCTTCGGACCCTTGCGGGTACGAGCGTTGGTCTTGGTGCGCTGGCCTCGGACCGGGAGGCCCTTACGGTGGCGGATACCCTCGTAGCTGCCGATCTCGACCTTGCGGCGGATGTCGGCGGCGACCTCGCGGCGCAGGTCACCCTCCACCTTGAAGTTGCCCTCGATGTAGTCGCGGAGAGCGACGAGCTGCTCGTCGGTCAGGTCCTTGACGCGGATGTCGCCCGAGATCTCGGTCTCGCGCAGAGTCTGGAGGGCGCGGGTGCGGCCGACTCCATAGATGTAGGTGAGTGCGACCTCGACGCGCTTCTCGCGCGGGATGTCGACGCCTGCTAGACGTGCCATGTGTTGGCTTCTCCTATGATGAGTGGAGGTCTGCAGCGATCCCGGTGCCCCGGCCTCCTCCGAGGGTGTCCCCCGTGTCCGTCTCCGGACGCGGGTTCTGGCATCGCCTGTTCTTCTATTCGGTTATGACTGCGTTCAGCCCTGGCGCTGCTTGTGGCGCGGGTTCTCGCAGATGACCATGACCCGGCCGTTGCGGCGGATGACCTTGCACTTGTCGCAGATCCTCTTGACCGAGGGGTTGACCTTCATGAGTGTTTCTTACCTTTGTTCGCTGTCCTCGTACCTCACCCGGGGCTACCCGTTGGGTGGGGCCGTTACTTACAGCAGACCTTTACTTGTAGCGGTAGACGATCCGGCCGCGGGTCAGATCGTAAGGGCTCAGCTCCACGATCACGCGGTCCTCGGGGAGGATGCGGATGTAGTGCTGGCGCATCTTGCCGGAGATGTGGGCAAGAACCTTGTGACCGTTCGTCAACTCCACGCGGAACATCGCGTTGGGAAGAGCCTCGATCACGGATCCTTCGATCTCGATGACACCGTCTTTTTTGGCCATAGCCTCACTGTCGCTAAAAGTCGTGGTTTGCTGGTCGTGCGTTGATCGGCGGAAGGCACGTGAGAACGCGCCTAAGACACCAAGGATCTATCTTATGGGAAAGGGCGCGAATCCGCCAATCCGAGTGTATGATCCTCCGCCGCCCTGGGCGAACACCGTGATCCGGGCGCCCATCAGGCGATCGGAACCGGCGTCACACCGAACGGGGCGAGGCCGGCGGCGCCTCCGTCGCTCGCGGTGAGCACCCAGATTCCGTCCGCGTGCACGGCGACGCTGTGCTCCCAGTGGGCGGCCGCCGAGCCGTCCTCCGTCGCGACGGTCCAGCCGTCGTCCTTGACGTAGGTCTCCTGCGATCCGAGGACCACCATCGGCTCGATCGCGACGACGAGCCCAGGGCGCACCTCCGGCCCCTTGGCGCGAACGCGGTAGTTGAACACCGGCGGCTCCTCGTGCATGCGGCGCCCGATGCCGTGGCCGATGTAGTCGGTCAGGATGCCGTAGTCGCCCTGCGCCGAGATGTAGTCCTCGATCGCCTCACCCACGTCGTTGAGGTAGCGGGCGGACGCCAGGGTCGCGATACCGCGCCACAGCGACTGCTCCGTCACCTCTGAGAGGCGGGTGCGCTCGGCCACGAGTTCGGGATGCGCGGGATCGGGCAGCACGAAGGTGCGCGCCGCATCCCCGTTCCAGCCCCCCAGGATCGCGCCGCTGTCGACCGACAGGATGTCGCCGGGCTCGAGAATGCGCTGACCGGGGATCCCGTGCACCACTTCGTCGTTGACCGACGCGCAGATCGTGTGATGGTAGCCGGGCTCCAACTGGAAGTTCGACGCACCGCCCGCATCCATGATGGCGCGGTCGGCGATCGCGTCGAGCTCGAGAGTCGACACGCCGGGAGCAACCGCTGCTGCCACCGCTTCGAGGGATGCGGCCGTCGCGCGCCCGGGCGCGACCATGTCGCGGAGTTGAGCGGGCGTCTTGTAGATCGACCTCTTGAAGACCACTTCTAGGCCACGGACTCGCCGGTGGACGCGCCTGCGCCCGCGACCGGGACGATGCCGCGCTCGGCGAGGGCGGAGGTGATCCGCTCCGCGACCTCGTCCATCGCACCCAAGCCGTCGACCGGCACGAGGAGACCGCGCTCGCGGTACACGTCTATCAGCGGCGAGGTCTCGCGCACGTACACCTGCTGGCGGTGGCGGATGGCCTCTTCCGAGTCGTCCGCTCGACCCTGTTCGTGAGCCCGCTTGGTCAGGCGCTGCACGATCTCGTCCTGGTCGGCCGTCAACTGGATGACCGCATCCAGCTTCTGCCCCTTGCCGGCGAGGAGCTCGTCGAGGTAGTCGACCTGCGCGAGCGTCCGCGGGTACCCGTCGAGCAGGAAGCCGTTCTTGGCGTCCTCCTCGTCGAGCCGGTCCGCGACCAGCTGGTTGGTGAGCGTGTCCGGGACATAGTCGCCCGCGTCGACGATGGCCTTGACCTGCTTGCCGAGCGGCGTCTCGTTCTTGATGTTGGCCCGGAAGATGTCGCCCGTGGAGATGTCGGGGATCCCGTAGGCGGTGGTGATGCGGGAGGCCTGAGTGCCCTTGCCCGCTCCGGGGGGTCCGACGATCAGCATTCGGGTCAACGCAGAAGCCCTTCGTAATGCCGCTGCTGGAGCTGTGAGTCGATCTGCTTGACCGTCTCCAGCCCGACACCGACGATGATCAGGATGGACGTGCCGCCGAACATGAAGTTCTGGCTTGCGCCGATCAACGCGAAGGCGACCAATGGGATCAGCGCGATGATGCCCAGATAGAAGGATCCGGGCAGGGTCACCCGCGTGAGCACGTAATCGAGGTACTCGGCCGTCGGACGGCCCGCGCGGATGCCGGGGATGAAGCCGCCGTACTTCTTCATGTTGTCCGCGACCTCCTCCGGGTTGAAGGTGATCGCCACGTAGAAGTAGGTGAACCCGACGATCAGGAGGAAGTACAGCAGCATGTACAGCGGGTGGTCGCCCTTGGTCAGGTAGTTCGTGATCCACGTGACCCAGGGCGCAGGTGCCTTGCCTGCGGCCGGCTGGTTGAACTGGGCGATGAGCGCCGGCAGATACAGCAGCGACGACGCGAAGATGACGGGCACGACGCCGGCCATGTTGACCTTGATCGGGATGTACGTGTTGTTGCCGCCGTAGGTCCGTCGCCCGACCATGCGTTTCGCGTACTGCACGGGGATGCGCCGCTGCGACTGCTCGACGAAGACGACGCCCATGACGATGAGCAACCCGATCGCGATCACGACCAGCAGGATCTCGATGCCCTGCGACTGACCGACCGCCCACAGGGAGGACGGGAACTGCGCGGCGATCGAGGTGAAGATGAGGAGCGACATGCCGTTGCCGATGCCGCGCTCGGTGACGAGCTCGCCCATCCACATGATGAGGCCCGTGCCGGCGGTCATGGTGACGACCATGAGCATGATCGCGTACCAGGAGTCGTCCGTGATCAGCTGCGTGCACTGGGAGACGGCGGTGGTGCCGAACAGCGCGCCGCTGCGGGCGACCGTGATGAGGGTCGTCGACTGGAGGACGCCCAGCGCGATGGTGAGGTAGCGCGTGTACTGCGTGAGCTTGGCCTGGCCGGCCTGGCCCTCCTTGTAGAGGGTCTCGAAGCGCGGGATGACCACGCGCAGCAGCTGCACGATGATCGACGCGGTGATGTACGGCATGATGCCGAGCGCGAAGATCGAGAGTTTGAGGAGGGCACCGCCGGAGAACAGATTCACCAGCGAATACAGGCCGGAAGTGTCCTGATTAGCGTTCAGACAGGTCTGGACGTTGCCGAAATCGACGAATGGCGCAGGGATGAAGGATCCCAGCCGGAACAGGGCGATGATGCCCAGCGTGAAGAAGATCTTCCGGCGAAGATCCGGGGTGCGGAAGATCCGCCCAACGGCGCTAAACAATCCTGCGTCCTGCTTTCCTAAGAGTCAGTCGGGTGGCCGGTTCCCCGGCCACCCGACTCAGCTGCTCTGCGGATGACTACTTGACGGAGCCACCTGCGGCGACGATCTTCTGCTCAGCAGAGCCGGAGACCTTGTCGACCGCAACGTTCAGCTTAACCGCAATGTCCCCGTTGCCGAGAACCTTGACCTTCTCGTTCTTGCGAACGGCACCCTTGGCGACCAGGTCGGCGACGGTGACGTCACCGCCCGACGGGTACAGCTCGGCGAGCTTCTCCAGGTTCACGACCTGGTACTCGACGCGGAACGGGTTCTTGAAGCCGCGCAGCTTCGGCGCACGCATGTGCAGCGGAAGCTGGCCGCCCTGGAAGCCCGGACGCACCTGGTAGCGCGCCTTGGTTCCCTTGGTACCGCGACCGGCCGTCTTACCCTTGGAGCCCTCACCGCGTCCGACGCGGGTCTTCTCCTTCTTGGCGCCGGCGGCGGGGCGGAGGTGGTGCACCTTCAGGACCTGCTCGCGCGGGGCGGCGACGTCCTTCTTGGCGGAGGACTTCGCGGCCGGCTTTGCGGCCACGGTGTCGTCCGTGCTGGAGGCGGCGGCCTTGTCGGCAGCGGTCGAAGCCGACGCCTTCTTGGACGGAGCCTTCTTCGCGGTGCTGGTCTTCTCGGCGGCCGGCTTGTCGGCGGCAGCCTTCGTGCTCGCGGCCTTGGTCGCGGGCTTCTTGGCGGCCGGCTTCTCAGCGGCCTCTGTGGTGGCCTTCTCTTCAGCCATTAGTCAATCTCCTCGACCTTCACCAGGTGAGCGACGGTGTTGACGTACCCACGGTTCTGCGGGTTGTCCTCGCGGACGACGACGTCACCGATGCGCTTCAGTCCCAGACTGCGCAGCGTGTCGCGCTGGTACTGCTTCTCGCTCACTTTCGACTTGATCTGCGTGATCTTCAGACGCGCAGCCATCAGGCACCTGCCTTCGCGGTCGCGGCGGCCTCGGCCAGCGCTGCCTCGGTGCGAAGCAGGCGCGCCGGGGCGACCTGGTCGTAGTCGAGACCACGGCGAGCTGCGACGGCGCGGGGCTCCTCGAGCTGCTTCAGCGCCTCGACGGTCGCGTGCACGATGTTGATCGTGTTGGACGAACCGAGCGACTTGCTCAGCACGTCGTGGATGCCGGCGCACTCCAGGACGGCGCGCACCGGGCCACCGGCGATAACACCGGTACCGGCGGCGGCCGGACGCAGGAGGACGACACCGGCGGCGGCCTCACCCTGCACCGGGTGCGGGATGGTGTTGCCGACGCGCGGGACGCGGAAGAAGTTCTTCTTCGCCTCCTCGACGCCCTTCGAGATCGCCAGCGGCACCTCACGGGCCTTGCCGTAGCCGACGCCCACCAGGCCGTTGCCGTCGCCGACGACCACGAGAGCGGTGAAGCTGAAGCGACGACCACCCTTCACGACCTTCGAGACGCGGTTGATGGTGACGACGCGCTCCAGGAACTGGCTCTTGTCGGCGTCACGGCTGCCACGGTCGCGGTTGGGGTTGCGCTCGCGGCCACCACGGCGCGGCTCGCGCTCGCTCCGGGTGTTGTTGTCGGTGCCCGCAGCGGTCTCCACCGGCTGCGCGCTGTCCGTTACCTGATCGGCCACGGTCTGCTCCTTGTTGTTCTCGTCGCTCACAGGTTCAGTCCACCCTCTCGAGCTCCCTCGGCGACAGCGGCGACGCGGCCCGCGTACTTGCTGCCTCCACGGTCGAACACGACGGCGTCGACACCGGCGCTCTTCGCGCGCTCGGCGACGAGCTCTCCGACCTTGCGGGCCTTGGCGGTCTTGTCACCGTCGAAGGTGCGCAGGTCCGCTTCCATGGTCGACGCGGACGCCAGCGTGTGGCCCTGCGCGTCGTCGACGACCTGCACGAAGACGTGGCGGGCCGAACGGGTCACGACCAGGCGCGGACGGACCGCGGTGCCCTCGATCTTCTTGCGAAGGCGGGTGTGACGGCGGTCGCGAGCGGCCGCCTTGCTCTTTCCTCTGGTACCCAGAGCCATGATTACTTACCAGCCTTTCCGGCCTTGCGACGAACGACCTCGCCGGCGTAGCGCACGCCCTTGCCCTTGTACGGCTCGGGCTTGCGGATCTTGCGGATGTTCGCGGCGACCTCACCGACGGCCTGCTTGTCGATCCCGGCCACGGTCAGGCGGTTGTTGCCCTCGACCGTGAACGTGATGCCAGCCGGCGGCTCGACGGTCACCGGGTGCGAGAAGCCGAGCGCGAACTCGACAGCCGAGCCCTTCTGGACGACGCGGTAACCGGTGCCGACGATCTCCAGGCCCTTGGAGTAGCCCTGGGTGACGCCGATGATCTGGTTGTTGATGAGGGTGCGGGTCAGGCCGTGCAGCGAACGCGAAGCGCGCTCGTCGTCCGGACGGGTAACCAGGACCTGGTTCTCCTCCAGCTTGACCTCGATGGGCTCGGCGACGGTGAGGCTGAGCTCACCCTTCGGGCCCTTGACGGTGACGGCCTGGCCGTCGATCTTCACATCGACCCCGGTCGGGATGTCGATGGGCAGTCTTCCAATACGCGACATGGCGGATTACCACACGTAGGCGAGGACTTCCCCACCCACGCCCTTCTTCTCAGCCTGGCGGTCCGTGAGCAGACCGGAGGAGGTGGACAGGATGGCGACGCCGAGCCCGCCGAGCACCTTGGGGAGCTCCGTGGACTTCGCGTAGACGCGAAGGCCGGGCTTCGACACGCGCTTGATACCGGCGATGGAACGCTCGCGGTTCGGTCCGAACTTGAGCTGCAGGGTCAGCGTCTTGCCGACGCGGGCGTCGGTGACGTCCCAGCCGGAGATGTAGCCCTCCTTGGTGAGGATCTCGGCGATGTGGGCCTTGAGCTTCGAGTGCGGCATCGACACGGTGTCGTGGTGAGCCGAGTTCGCGTTGCGCAGTCTGGTCAGCATGTCTGCGACCGGATCTGTCATGGTCATTTCGGTTTTCCTTACGGTCACCAGGTTTCGTTCAGCCGGTACACGACTGACGACCTGTGGTGGAAGCGGGCCGGCCGGACGGCCGGCCCGCAGGTGGGCCTAGTTGGCCGCGTCGTTGGAACGGAACGGGAAGCCGAGCTGCTTGAGCAGCGCGCGGCCCTCGTCGTCGTTCTTGGCGGTGGTCACCACAGTGATGTCCATGCCGCGGACGCGGTCGATGCGGTCCTGGTTGATCTCGTGGAACATCGACTGCTCCGTGAGACCGAACGTGTAGTTGCCGTTCCCGTCGAACTGCTTGTCGCTGAGGCCGCGGAAGTCGCGGATTCGCGGAAGCGCGAGCGTGAGGAGACGGTCGAGGAACTCCCACATGCGGTCGCCGCGCAGCGTGACGTGCGCGCCGATCGGCTGACCCTCGCGCAGCTTGAACTGCGCGATGGACTTGCGGGCCTTCGTGACCTGGGGCTTCTGACCGGTGATCAGGGTGAGGTCGTTGACCGCACCGTCGATCACCTTGCCGTCACGAGCCGCCTCGCCGACACCCATGTTGACGACGATCTTCACCAGACCGGGCACCTGGTGCACGTTGGTGAAGCCGAAGTCGCCCTGGAGCTGCCGGGAGATCTCGTTCTTGTACTTCTGCTTCAGGCGCGGCTGGATTTTGCCAGCAGCGGTTGCAGTGTCGGTCATTACAGGTCCTTACCAGACTTCTTGGCGTAACGAACGCGGACCGTCTTGGTGACGCCGTCCTTCGTGACACTCTCTTCGCGGAAGCCGACACGGGTCGGCTTCTTGGTCTCGGGGTCGACCAGCGCCACGTTCGAGACGTGGATCGGGGCCTCGTGGGTCTCGATTCCGCCGGTCTTCGTGCCACGCTGCGTCTGGCCGACGCGCACGTGCTTCGTCACGAAGTTGACGCCCTCGACGATGACACGGTTCTGCTCGACGAGAACCTCGATGACGCGACCCTGCTTGCCACGGTCACCACCGCGGGCCTGCGAACGGCCCGAGATGACCTGGACCAGGTCGCCCTTCTTGATGTTCGCCATGGGTTACAGCACCTCCGGTGCGAGCGAGATGATCTTCATGAACTTCTTGTCGCGGAGCTCGCGGCCGACCGGTCCGAAGATGCGCGTGCCGCGGGGGTCACCGTCGTTCTTCAGGATGACAGCGGCGTTCTCGTCGAACTTGATGTAGGAGCCGTCCGGGCGGCGGGTGTTCTTGCGAACACGCACGACGACCGCCTTGACGACGTCGCCCTTCTTGACGTTCCCACCCGGGATCGCGTCCTTGACCGTGGCGACGATGACGTCGCCGAGGCCGGCGTACCGCCGGCTGGAGCCGCCGAGCACGCGGATCGCGAGGAGCTCCTTGGCGCCGGTGTTGTCGGCGACCTTGAGTCGGGATTCCTGCTGGATCACTTGGCCTTCTCCAGAATCTCAACCAGGCGCCAGCGCTTGCTGGCGCTCAGGGGACGGGTCTCGTTGATGAGAACGAGGTCGCCGATGCCGGCGGTGTTGTTCTCGTCGTGCGCCTTCACCTTGGAGGTGCGGCGGATGACCTTGCCGTACAGGGGGTGCTTCACGCGGTCCTCGACCTCGACGACGATGGTCTTGTCCATCTTGTCGCTGACGACGTAACCGCGACGGGCCTTGCGGTACCCGCGGACGAGGGCCTCGTCGGCCGCCGACTCCGCGGCCGCGGCCTTGGTGGTCTCAGCCATTACTTGGCCTCCTCATTCGTGGTGTCGACCTCGGCCTCGGCGGCCGGGGCCGCCTTCTTGGCGCGGGTCTTCTTCTTCTCGGCCGGCGCTGCCTCGGTCGGGGCCGGGGTAGCCCGGATCCCGAGCTCGCGCTCGCGGATCACGGTGTAGATACGAGCGATGTCACGCTTCACGGCGCGCAGGCGGCCGTGGCTCTCGAGCTGGCCGGTGGCCGACTGGAAGCGGAGGTTGAACAGCTCTTCCTTGGCCTTCTTCAGCTCGTCGACGAGACGCTCGTCTTCGAAAGTGTCGAGCTCGCTCGAGGCAAGCTCCTTGGATCCGATCGCCATTACGCGTCGCCCTCCTCGCGCTTGATGATGCGTGCCTTGAGGGGCAGCTTGTGGATTGCACGGGTCATGGCCTCGCGAGCGAGCTGCTCGGAGACTCCGGAGACCTCGAAGAGGACGCGACCCGGCTTGACGTTGGCGACCCACCACTCCGGCGAACCCTTACCGGAACCCATTCGGGTCTCGGCCGGCTTCTTCGTGAGCGGACGGTCGGGGTAGATGTTGATCCACACCTTGCCGCCACGCTTGATGTGACGCGTCATGGCGATACGAGCGGACTCGATCTGACGGTTGGTCACGTAAGCGGGCGTCAGGGCCTGGATGCCGAACTCGCCGAAGGAGACCTTCGTGCCACCGGTCGCCTGGCCGCTACGGCCGGGGTGGTGCTGCTTGCGGTGCTTGACTCTGCGTGGGATCAACATGGTTATGCCTCAACTCCTGCTGCGGCCGGCGCGCCAGCGGTCTCGGGGGCGTTGCCCCGGCCACCGCGACGCGGACGGTCGTTGCGCTCGCGCGACGGCTTCTGGTTGGCCTGCTCGCGAGCCAGTTCCTTGTTCGTGATGTCGCCCTTGTAGATCCACACCTTCACACCGATGCGACCGAAGGTGGTCTTGGCCTCGTAGAAGCCGTAATCGATGTTGGCGCGGAGCGTGTGCAGCGGCACACGACCCTCGCGGTAGAACTCGGAGCGGCTCATCTCGGCGCCGCCGAGACGGCCGGACACCTGGATGCGGACACCCTTGGCGCCGGCGCGCTGCGCGCCCTGCAGACCCTTGCGCATCGCGCGGCGGAAGGCCACGCGGGCGGAGAGCTGCTCGGCGATGCCCTGCGCGACGAGCTGGGCGTCGGCCTCGGGGTTCTTCACCTCGAGGATGTTCAGCTGGATCTGCTTGCCCGTGAGCTTCTCGAGGTCGGCGCGGATGCGCTCGGCCTCGGCGCCACGACGACCGATCACGATGCCCGGGCGGGCGGTGTGGATGTCGACGCGGACGCGGTCACGGGTGCGCTCGATCTCGATACGGGACACGCCCGCGCGGTCGAGCGACGTCTGAAGCAGACGGCGGATCTTGACGTCCTCGGCGAGGTAGTCGCTGTAACGCTGACCCGGCTTGGTGCTGTCGGAGAACCACCGCGACACGTGGTCGGTGGTGATCCCCAGACGGAAGCCGTACGGATTGACTTTCTGACCCATTACTTGCTCGCCTTCTTGCTGACGGGGGCGGCCTCGGCCTCGTCCGGCGTCGCGAGGACGACCGTGATGTGGCTGGTGCGCTTGTTGATGCGGAAGGCCCGGCCCTGTGCACGCGGCTGGAACCGCTTGAGGGTGGTCCCCTCGTCCACGAAGGCGCGGCTCACGTACAGGTCCTGCTCGTCCAGGTAGGTGTTGCTCTGGTCGGCCTTGACACGCGCGTTGGCGATGGCCGAGGCGACGAGCTTGTAAACAGGCTCGCTCGCGCTCTGGGGGGCGAACTTCAGGATGGCCAGGGCCTCCTGAGCCTGCTTGCCGCGGATCATGTTGACGACGCGGCGGGCCTTCATGGGGGTAACGCGGATGTGTCGCACGCGGGCGATCGACTCCACCATTTCTCTCCTCCTTACGCCACCGCGGTCAGCGGCGGCGACCCTTCTTGTCGTCCTTCACGTGTCCACGGAAGGTGCGGGTCGGCGCGAACTCGCCGAGCTTGTGACCGACCATGGTCTCGGTGACGAACACCGGGATGTGCTTGCGACCGTCGTGCACCGCGATGGTGTGACCCAGCATGGCCGGGACGATCATCGAGCGGCGCGACCAGGTCTTGATCACGTTCTTGCTGTTGGCCTCGTTCGCGGCGACCACCTTGCGAAACAGGTGCTCGTCGACGAAGGGGCCCTTCTTGAGACTGCGTGGCATCTTCTCGAACTCCTACTTGCGCTTCTTGCCGGCGTTGCGACGGCGGACGATGAGCTTGTCGCTTTCCTTGTTGGGGTGGCGCGTACGGCCTTCCTTCTGACCCCACGGGCTGACCGGGTGGCGACCACCGGAGGTCTTGCCCTCACCACCACCGTGCGGGTGGTCGATCGGGTTCATCGCGACACCACGCACGGTCGGGCGGACGCCCTTCCAGCGCATGCGGCCGGCCTTGCCCCAGTTGATGTTCGACTGCTCGGCGTTGCCGACCTCGCCGACGGTGGCGCGGCAGCGCGCGTCGACGTTGCGGACCTCACCCGAGGGGAGGCGCAGCTGGGCGTAGGGGCCGTCCTTCGCGACGAGGCGGACCGAGGCACCGGCCGAACGGGCGAGCTTGGCGCCACCGCCCGGCTTCAGCTCGATCGCGTGCACGACGGTACCGGTCGGGATGTTGCGCAGCGGCAGGTTGTTGCCCGGCTTGATGTCCGCGCCGGCACCCGACTCGACGACGTCGCCCTGCTTCAGGCCGGCGGGCGCCAGGATGTAGCGCTTGGTGCCGTCCACGAAGTGCAGCAGCGCGATGCGCGCCGTGCGGTTGGGGTCGTACTCGATGTGGGCGACCTTGGCGTTGACGCCGTCCTTGTCGTTGCGACGGAAGTCGATCACGCGGTACTGGCGCTTGTGGCCACCACCGATGTGACGGGTCGTGATGCGGCCCTGGTTGTTGCGGCCACCGGTCTTCGACAGCGGACGGAGAAGGGACTTCTCCGGCGTCGAGCGGGTGATCTCGGCGAAGTCGGCGACCGAGGAGCCGCGACGACCGGGGGTCGTGGGCTTGTAGTTACGAATTGCCATGTCTGTTTTCCTCTAGTCCTTCGCTCAGCCGACGGCCGTGAAGATGTCGATGGAACCGGACTTCAGCGTGACGATGGCGCGCTTGGTGTCCTTGCGCTTGCCGGTGCCGAAGCGGGTGCGGCGGGTCTTGCCCTGACGGTTCAGGGTGTTCACCGACGCGACCTCGACCTTGAAGATCGACTCGATGGCGAGCTTGATCTCGGTCTTGTTCGAACGCGTGTCGACGAGGAAGGTGTACTTGCCCTCGTCGATCAGGCCGTAGCTCTTCTCAGAGACGACCGGGGCGATGATGACGTCGCGCGGGTCCTTGTTGACGGCCATTACGCGTTCACCTCTTCCTTGTTGCTCTTGGCGGCGATGAAGCCCTCGAGCGCCGCCTGCGAGAAGACGATGTCGTCGCTCACCAGGACGTCGTAGGCGTTCAGCTGGTCGTACGTCAGCACGTGCACGGTCGGCACGTTGCGGACGCTCTTGAAGGCGAGCTCGTCGTCACGCTCGAGCACGACGAGGACGTGCTTCGAGGTCGCGATGCCGCTCAGCAGGTCGACGACGGCCTTGGTGGACGGGGCGTCACCGGTGGTGAAGGCCTGGACGGCGTGGAGGCGGCTGCCGCGGGCGCGGTCCGAGAGAGCACCGAGCAGAGCAGCGGCGATCATCTTCTTCGGGGTGCGCTGAGCGTAGCTACGCGGCGTCGGTCCGTGGACGATGCCACCACCGGTCATCTGCGGGGCGCGGATGGAACCCTGGCGGGCGCGACCGGTGCCCTTCTGCTTGAACGGCTTGCGGCCGGCGCCGGAGACCTCGCCACGACCCTTGGTCTTGTGCGTGCCCTGGCGCGCCGCGGCGAGCTGGGCGGTGACGACCTGGTGGATCAGCGGGATGTTGGTCTGAACGTCGAACAGGGCGTCGGGAAGCTCGATGGAGCCGGCCTTCTTGCCCTTGAGGTCGACGACGTCAATCGAGGTAGCCATGTACCTTAGGCCCCCTTCACTGCGTTGCGGACGAAAACGATGCGGCCACGAGCGCCGGGAACGGCGCCCTTGACCAGCAGCAGGCCCTTCTCGGCGTCGATGCCCTGCACCTTGAGGTTCAGGACGGTGACGCGCTCGCCACCCATGCGACCGGCCATGCGCATGCCCTTGAAGACACGGCTCGGGGTCGAGGAGGCGCCGATGGAGCCCGGCTTGCGGTGGTTGCGGTGCGCACCGTGCGAAGCGGAGACGCCCTGGAAGTTGTGGCGCTTCATCACACCGGCGAAGCCCTTACCCTTCGAGGTCCCGACGACGTCGACCAGCTGGCCGACCTCGAAGGTCCCGTCGACGGTGAGCTCCTGGCCGGCCGCGTACTCGGCGGCGTCGGCGGTGCGGACCTCGGTGAGGTGACGACGCGGGGTGACGCCCGCCTTGTCGAAGTGGCCGGCGGACGGCTTGTTGACCTTGCGCGGGTCGATCTGGCCGTACGCGATCTGGACGGCGTTGTAGCCGTCGGCCTCGGGGGTGCGGACCTGGGTCACGACGTTCGGCGTGATCTCGATGACGGTCACGGGGATGAGCTTGTTGTTCTCGTCCCAGACCTGGGTCATTCCGAGCTTCTTGCCGAGGAGGCCCTTGGAAGTCTTCGTGTCAGCGTTGGACATGGTGGCACTCCCCCTTAGAGCTTGATCTCGATGTTGACGTCGGCGGGCAGGTCGAGACGCATGAGCGAGTCGACGGCCTTCGGCGTCGGGTCGATGATGTCGATCAGCCGCTTGTGCGTGCGCATCTCGAAGTGCTCGCGGCTGTCCTTGTACTTGTGGGGCGAACGGATGACGACCACCACGTTCTTCTCGGTGGGAAGCGGCACCGGGCCGACGACGGTCGCGCCGGCACGGGTCACCGTGTCGACGATCTTGCGCGCCGAGGTGTCGATGACCTCGTGGTCATACGACTTAAGCCGAATGCGGATCTTCTGTCCCGCCATGTCTGACTCTCTCTCTTGTTATGGCGTCGTACGAGACGGCTCTCTCGAGCCGTTCTTCGCATTGGACGCGGGCGACGTACGCGGTGGAACGCCACTATTCTTCTGTCAACTCGTGATCGAACCGGTCACAGGCACAGAGTTAGCCCCTGGTCTCGTGGGTGTTCGAATTGAGCGTGTCCTGCTGCCTGCGGCCTAACCTCACGTCGCCAAAACCGCGAATGAACACGGTGCAACGGGCTATGCACTGCCTGGCAGTGATCCGGTCGAAGCGCGCGTAGACGCACTCGTTCCGGAATGTTGAACTAGACAAGTTTGCCAGATCGCGGCCCAACCTGCAACCCGGGCGTGTCGCGGCGTCGGGAAACCATCCGTAGCCAGAGCGGGCCGCTGTGATGCACCATGTGCTTGCACGCTCGTCACCAGCCGCGAATGCGCAGCGGAAGGAGCAGGGGGATGCGAGATGACGATGAGGAAGGCCGATCGGCTCACGCTCAGTCGCGGCCCGATCGCGGCGAGCAGGTGGACTCATGCACGCTCATCGTGCGGCTGAATTCCGGGATCGAGCTGGAGTACGACCTGGATCCCCGCCGGTTCACGCTGCCGTGACGGCATTGCGCTAGCGGCCGCCCCACACAGCGGAGCGGGGCCGACCCTAGCCGACCCCGCTCGAGTAGCGCCTCGCGCCGCTACTCAGGTGATTGTCCACGACCGCTATGCGGCCCCCGAACTTCCGTTACGAGAACCTGTCAGCGATGTGGGCTGGTTTGCGAGGCTGTGGGAATCCATAGGCGCTCCTCTCGTCGAACGGAACCGTCCGGTTGAAACGGTGCGTCCATTCTGCGACTCCATCGCCCTCAGGTAAAGCGGTCGGAGCGGATAGCCAGGAACGCGAAAGAGGGCCGGGCCCGAAGGCCCGACCCTCTCACGAGTGAAGTCGAAGGACTTACTTGATGATCTTCGTCACCGTACCGGCGCCCACGGTGCGGCCACCCTCACGGATGGCGAAGCCGAGGCCCTCCTCCATGGCGATCGGCTGGATCAGCTCGACCGACATGTCGGTGGTGTCGCCGGGCATGACCATCTCGGTGCCCTCGGGCAGCGAGATGACGCCGGTGACGTCGGTGGTACGGAAGTAGAACTGCGGACGGTAGTTCGTGTAGAAGGGGTTGTGACGGCCACCCTCGTCCTTCGAGAGGATGTAGGCAGTGCCCTCGAAGTTGGTGTGCGGGGTCACAGAACCCGGCTTCGCCACGACCTGGCCGCGCTCCACGTCCTCGCGCTTGGTACCGCGGAGGAGCAGACCACAGTTCTCGCCGGCCCAGGCCTCGTCGAGCTGCTTGTGGAACATCTCGATACCCGTGACCGTGGTCTTCTGCGTCGGGCGGATGCCGACGATCTCGACCTCGGAGTTGATGGCCAGGGTGCCACGCTCGGCGCGGCCCGTGACGACCGTGCCACGACCGGTGATGGTGAAGACGTCCTCGATCGGCATGAGGAACGGCTTGTCCTTGTCACGCACCGGGTCGGGGATGGAGTTGTCGACGGCGTCCATGAGGTCGAGGACCGACTGGACCCACTTCTCGTCGCCCTCGAGAGCCTTGAGGCCCGAGACGCGCACGACGGGGGCGTTGTCGCCATCGAAGTCCTGGCTGGAGAGCAGCTCGCGAACCTCGAGCTCGACGAGCTCCAGGATCTCCTCGTCGTCCACCATGTCGGACTTGTTCAGCGCGACGAGCAGGTAGGGGACGCCGACCTGCTTGGCGAGCAGAACGTGCTCACGGGTCTGAGCCATCGGGCCGTCGGTGGCGGCGACCACGAGGATCGCGCCGTCCATCTGAGCAGCACCGGTGATCATGTTCTTGATGTAGTCGGCGTGACCCGGGGCGTCAACGTGCGCGTAGTGGCGCTTCGGCGTCTCGTACTCGACGTGCGAGATGTTGATCGTGATACCACGCTGACGCTCTTCCGGAGCCGAGTCGATCGACGCGAAGTCGCGCTGAACGTTGGTCGCCGACGGGTACTTGTCAGCAAGCACCTTGGAGATCGCCGCGGTGAGCGTCGTCTTGCCGTGGTCGACGTGACCGATGGTTCCGATGTTGACGTGCGGCTTAGTCCGCTCGAACTTGGCCTTAGCCACTGTGGGTCCTCCTCAGGACTCTCGTGTAGAGGCGCCGGTCGATGGATTTCGACCGGAAGCTCTACGGGATTGGTTTCTTATGTTACGGGATGTTGCCGAAGGCTTGAGACCCGAGGTCACTCGCCCTTGCTCTTCTGGACGATCTCGTCGGCCACAGCCTTCGGGACCTCCGCGTAGCTGTCGAACTGCATCGAGTACACCGCGCGGCCCGAGGTCTTCGACCGCAGGTCACCGATGTAACCGAACATCTCCGACAGCGGGACGTTGGCACGCACCACCTTGACACCGCTGGCGTCCTCCATGGACTGGATCTGCCCGCGACGGGAGTTCAGGTCGCCGATGACGTCGCCCATGTACTCCTCCGGCGTACGCACCTCGACCGCCATGAGCGGCTCGAGGAGCACCGGGTTCGCCTTCCGAGCGGCCTCCTTGTAGGCCATCGAGCCGGCGATCTTAAACGCCATCTCCGAGGAGTCGACGTCGTGCGCTGCACCGTCGAGGAGCGTCGCCTTGACGCCCACCGTCGGGAAGCCGGCGAGAACGCCGACCTGCATCGCGTCCTGGATTCCCGCGTCCACCGAGGGGATGTACTCGCGCGGGACGCGACCGCCGGTGACGGCGTTCACGAACTCGTACGAGGTCTCCGGGGTGACCTCCATGGGCTCCAGGCTGATCTGCACCTTAGCGAACTGACCGGAACCACCGGTCTGCTTCTTGTGGGTGTAGTCGTACTTCTCCACCGTGCGGCGGATGGTCTCGCGGTAGGCCACCTGGGGCTTGCCGACGTTCGCCTCGACGTTGAACTCGCGCTTCATGCGGTCGACGAGGATGTCGAGGTGGAGCTCGCCCATGCCCTTGATGACGGTCTGGCCGGTCTCCTGGTTCTGCTCGGTGCGGAACGTCGGGTCCTCTTCGGCCAGCTTCTGGATCGCGGTGCCCAGCTTCTCCTGGTCGGCCTTGGTCTTCGGCTCGATGGCGACCTCGATCACCGGCTCCGGGAAGGTCATCGACTCGAGCACGACCTGGTTGTCCGGGTCGCTCAGGGTGTCACCGGTGGTGGTGTCCTTGAGGCCGATCACCGCGTAGATGTTGCCGGCGGTGACGAAGTCGACCGGGTTCTCCTTGTTGGCGTGCATCTGGAAGATCTTGCCGATGCGCTCCTTCTTGCCCTTGGTCGAGTTGATGACCTGGGCGCCGGAGTCGATGCGGCCCGAGTAGACGCGCACGTAGGTGAGGCGACCGAAGAACGGGTGCACCGCGACCTTGAAGGCCAGGGCGGAGAACGGCTCGGTGGCGTCGGCGTGGCGCAGGATGACCTGCTCCTCGTCGCGCGGGTTGTGCGCCTCGATGGCGGGCACGTCGAGCGGCGACGGGAGGTAGTCGATCACGGCGTCGAGCATCGGCTGCACACCGCGGTTCTTGAACGCCGAACCGCAGAGGACCGGGTAGATCTCGTTGTTCACGGTGAGCTTGCGGATGGCCGCCTTGATCTCCGGAACGGTGATCTCCTCGCCGCCGAAGAACTTCTCGAGCAGCACGTCGTCGCTCTCGGCGACGGTCTCGATGAGCTTCGCGCGGTACTCCTCGGCCTTGGCCTGGAGGTCGGCGGGGATCTCCTGGACCTCGTACTTGGCGCCCATGGTGACATCACCCTTGGCGTCGCCGGGCCAGACCAGCGCGCGCATCTCGATGAGGTCGACGACGCCGACGAAGTCGGACTCGGAACCGATCGGGAGCTGCATCACCAGCGGCTTGGCGCCGAGGCGCGAGATGATGGTGTCGACGGTGAAGTAGAAGTCAGCGCCGAGCTTGTCCATCTTGTTGACGAAGCAGATGCGCGGGACGACGTACTTGTCGGCCTGACGCCACACGGTCTCCGACTGGGGCTCGACGCCCTCCTTCGCGTCGAACACGGCGACGGCGCCGTCGAGGACGCGGAGCGAGCGCTCCACCTCGACGGTGAAGTCAACGTGACCGGGCGTGTCGATGATGTTGATCTGGTTCTTGTTCCAGAAACAGGTCACGGCCGCGGACGTGATGGTGATGCCGCGCTCCTTCTCCTGCTCCATCCAGTCGGTGGTCGAGGCGCCATCGTGCGTCTCGCCGATCTTGTGGTTGACGCCCGTGTAGAACAGGATGCGCTCGGTCGTAGTGGTCTTGCCGGCATCGATGTGGGCCATGATGCCGATGTTGCGGACCTTGTTCAGGTCGGTGAGCACGTCCTGTGCCACAGGGTTCCTCCGAATTGTTGAAAGTGAGGGGTGCCGTCCGGGCGCGGCACTATGAGGTATAACGCCCGGACGGCCAGATTTATTACCGCGGTGCGGTGCTTACCAGCGGTAGTGGGCGAAGGCCTTGTTCGACTCGGCCATCTTGTGCGTGTCCTCGCGACGCTTGACAGCGGCGCCGAGACCGTTGGACGCGTCCAGGATCTCGTTCTGGAGACGCTCGGTCATCGTCTTCTCGCGACGACCCTTGGCGTAGCTGGTGAGCCAGCGGAGCGCGAGGGTGTTCGCGCGGTGCGGCTTGACCTCGACCGGCACCTGGTAGGTCGAGCCACCGACACGGCGGGAGCGGACCTCAAGGGTCGGACGGATGTTGTCGAGAGCCTTCTTCAGCGTGGTGACCGCGTCCTGGCCGGACTTGGTGGCGACACCCTCGAGCGCGTCGTAGACGATGCGCTCGGCGAGGCCCTTCTTGCCGTCGAGGAGGATCTTGTTGACGAGCTGGCTGACGACCGGCGCGCCGTACACGGGGTCGGCGACGACGGGGCGCTTCGGAGCGGGACCCTTGCGAGGCATTACTTCTTCTCCATCTTCGCGCCGTAACGGCTGCGAGCCTGCTTGCGGTTCTTCACGGCCTGGGTGTCCAGGGCGCCACGAACGATCTTGTAGCGGACACCCGGGAGGTCCTTCACACGACCGCCGCGGACGAGCACCATCGAGTGCTCCTGCAGGTTGTGGCCCTCACCGGGGATGTAAGCGGTGACCTCGGTCCCGTTCGACAGCTTCACACGGGCGACCTTGCGGAGCGCCGAGTTCGGCTTCTTGGGGGTGGTGGTGTACACACGCGTGCACACGCCGCGCTGCTGCGGGTTGGCCTTCAGGGCGGGAGCCTTGGTCTTGGTGACCTTCGGCGTCCGGCCCTTACGGACCAACTGCTGAATGGTTGGCACTGAACTTCTCCTTTTATGGACTGCACGGTGACAGTTGTTGCTTCTTCCCCATGAGCCACCCACCGGCTTCGCGCCCGTCATCGGAACGATGGAGGCTGTCGTCGGGTGGAACGGCACTTGGGGGAATCGGACGGCAGAACCGGCCGATATGCCGTGGGGGCGGGGGTCCCGTGCGGTCTCCCTGCCCATCGGATGAGTACGTGCCAACCCGCTCGCTCCTGGCCCGGAAACCGGGCACGAAGCAAGCGCGCGACAGAGCGCACACCCGATAAATACTATCCGCCGGGGGCCGGTCGGTCAAATGAGCACGGGTGCGGGCGGCCGGTGTCCGCGCAGGGCGAAACCCACTGCGGCGCGTGTCAGCCCCGAGTCGTCCCGTCCTCGTACTGGGGCGTGAACACGGGGGCGCCGTCCGGGCCGAACGTCACGGATCCGAAGTACTGGAACGAGAACGGATCCGTCGACGCCGGGCCGGTCGAGCCGTCCGTGGGGCTCGTCACCGTTCCGGATGCCTCGACGGTCCCCTCGTCGCTCGACACCATCCATCCGCCGTGCGTCCACGAGGAGTCGACCGCGACGAGGGGGCGTTGATCCAGCTTCCACTGGACGCCGCTCACCGTGTAGCCGTCGTCGGTCGTGTCGTCCACGACGAACGGGCATCCTGCGGGATCGGGAACGGTCGTCGCGAGGCACGCGTCCAGCCACGCGTCGACCGCGGCGCGCGCGGCCGTATCGCCATCGGACGACAGCTGGGCCGGGAAGCGGGTGGTCTTCGCCCGGTCGGACGGGCTGGATGCCACGTCCGCATCCCAGATCCGGTAGGCGGCGTTGGGCGACGTGAAGCTCATGGGGTAGCTGCCCGGGAGAGCGCGGAATGTGACGATCGTGCGCAGCGCCTGCTTCACGGGCCTGATGCCGGCGATGGAGTAGGCCATCCCGTCCGGCGCCTGCACCTCGAACGAGACCGTGTCCGGTGCGACCTTCGCCATGCGCCAGAGCGGGACGCCGGGGAGCCCGCCGGTCCGCTCGAACGCGAACGTACGGCGCTGCTCCTGGTCGCCCTGCGTGAGGACGGCCTCAACGGTCGTGCGGCCCGACCGGGTCACCGGGTGGCCGACGGTGAACGACGTGATGCGATGCGTGGCCTTGGCATACGCCGTGTCGGTCAGCAGGATGTCCCCGGCCGACCGGTGGATCCCGGCGATGCGCATCGCCTGCTCCGCCTTGCCGTGCTCGAGCGCGGTCAGGTACCGCGCGACCAGCGTGCGCGGCAGCTCCTGCGCCATGCCGATCGTCGCGACCGACATCACGGCGCCCGCCAGCGTGGCGAGTACCACCGCCGTGGCGCCCAGCCACAGCGCCGTCCGTGTCGACTTCTCCACGGTCAGCCCTGGGACCCGTCGGCGCGCGCCGGCGTGAAGACCGCACCGTCGCCGGTGAAGGTGACCGTGCCCGAGTACGCGAACGGGATGTCGCCGGTCGAGACCTGCCCGGTGGCGCCGTCGGCGAGCCTGGTCACCTTCGCCGTCGCCGTGACCGAGCCGCCGGAGCCGCGGACGTCCCATCCTCCGTCGTGCCAGTCTCCGTACATGTCGACCTCGGGGCGCGTCACCAGCGCCCACCGCAGGTCGCTCAGCCGGACGCCGTTCGCCGTCTCGTCCTTTACCAGGAACGGGCAGTTCGCCGGAGCGGCGTCCTGCGTGGCGAGGCAGGCGTCCAGCCAGTCCTCGACGGCCTTCTTCGCATCCGCGTATCCCGTTTCGGAGAGCTCGGCGGCGAACAGCGTCGGAGTGACGACGCTGCCGACCGGGTGCGAGATGGCGACACCGCTCTTCGCGGAGTAGTCGGCGCTCGACGAACTGACCTTCACCGGGTAGCTGCCGGGGAGGGCACGCAGCTTCGCAAAACCGTCATCGCTCGACGGCTTGTTGCCGGCGATGGTGAAGCTCAGGCCGCTGGGACCGGGGGTCTCGACCTCGACGGTGTCCGGCGTCACGGGCGCCAGCTTCCACAGCGGAAGGAACGGCAGGCCACCCGCGCGCACGACGCGGAAGGAGCGGTGGTAGGGGCGATCGCCCTGCTCGACCGTCGCATCCACTGTCGTCACGCCTTTGCGGGTGACCGGGGCGCCGAGCGTGAACGAGGTGATGCGGTCGGTCGCGGTCGCGTAGGCCTTCTGGGTCAACAGGATGTCGCCGGATCGCGGAGTGATCCCGCCCAGCGTCATCGCCTCCCGGGCATGGCCGTGGACGAGGGCGTCGAGATAACGCGCGACCACGGTGCGCGGCATGCTCTGCGCTGCCGCGATGGTGGTGACGGAGAAGAAGGCGCCGACGGCCGTGCACAGCACAGCGGCGGCGGCGAGGACCCACCAGAACCAGCGGACGCGGACGGTGCGCTTCGCGGGCGCGGCTTCGGACTCGGTGCTCACGTGGACTCCCCCATACCGGCCGGATACCGATCGGCCGACAGTCAGCTTAGGGGCGGGACGCAGAAGAGCGCGGGCACCCTTTCGGGGTACCCGCGCTCCGCTGTCGTGTGGGTTCGGCTCAGCCGCCGATGCCCTTGGCGAGCTCGCTGTCGACGTTCTGCAGGGCGTCGGCCGCCTTGGTGAGGAACTGCGACATCCCGTCGAGTCCGTTCACCGCCTCGGTGGTGCCCTTGGTGAACTGCTCGTACGAGGTGTGGAAGGCGCCGGACGCCTGGTCGGTGACGAAGCCCCCGTTCACGAGCCCGTTCACCAGGTTCTGCAGCTCGTGGAGCTTCGCGGTGATGTCGTCCTTGCCCGCGATGAGGCGGTTGGCGGCATCGGTCATCTCGCCGTACGTGACGTTCATGTTGGCCATGACGGTCCTTATCCCTTCGGTTCGAAAGAGGCCGTACCCCCGGGGCCGACCAGCTACGTCCACCTAACCAGGCCTGCGGAGAGGACGGAATGGGGAGCACTCCCCATCCGTCGGAGTTCACGCTCGCCGGGCCAGCGGGATAGCGTGGCTGCCATGCCGTCGTACAGCCCGATGAAGCCGAACCCGAACTCCGCCGCTGCACGCGGAACCAGCTCGCGTTCGGACCGCTCCTCGACACCGCCGTCGCAGGCCGAGCGCGCGCTGCGCCCTCTCGGATACCTGCTGGTGGCCCTGGTGTGGACGGTGCTCGGGGCGGTCACGGTGGCTCTCCCCGCCGCCCTGCCCTTCGGTCTCTGGAGCACGAACCCCGACTTCAGCTCCCGCGAGTTCGTGACGGGCGGTGACACCGTGATCATCGTGCTGTTCCTCGTGTTCGCCCTCGTCGTGCTCGTCCCGCTTCTCGGGTACGCGTTCGTCGCGCTCGCGCTCGGATCGGTCTCGCTCGCCGTGCTCTCGTGGACGTACGTGGTCCGCAGCCTTCGGCCGTCGTATGCGGGCGAGCGGCTGTCGAGCACGGGATGGTCGCGCAACGTCATCGGGCCGGTCACGGTCGGTAAGACGGCACTGTCGCTGCTCCCCGTCCGGATGACGCGCTGGACGGCGTTCTGGACCGAGATCATGTTCCTCGGCTGGCGACCAGGACGCGCCGTGCTGGTCGCCGGCATCCCCTACGGTCTCGCGTCGTTCCTCGTCGCCGGCTGGCTGTTCTGGCCGGTCGGCCCGATCGGCGCGGTCGTCTGGACCGTTGTGACGGCGGCGCTCGTGGTGACAACCGTCGTGCTGATCGTCCGCGAGTACCGCCGCCGGGTCAGCGGGCGGAAGGTGAGCGGACGGAAGGTCAGCGGGCGGAGGCCGGCTGCGCGAGAGGCGCGCGGAAGCTGATCGAGTCGATCATCGCGTCGAACAACTCCAGGTAGAGCTCCGGAGCCGTCGCCATCGGCGCGTTGATGCGCGCGTGGATGAGACGCGAGCCGTCCGGAACCGCGAACCGGTAGTCGGCCACCAGTTCGGGAGCGGACTGCTCGTCGTAGGTCGTCTGCCGGACCTGCGATCGACGTCGCACCGGCCCGATGGAGAACTCGAGCGCGTCGTCGTCCGGGAAGCAGCGCTGCAGGTGCGTGGCGGTGTCGTCGTCCGGTCCGGGTGTCGTCGGCCACTCCTCGCGCGACAGCACGATGGAGGCGGGGAACGGCACCCCCGGGAGGATCTCCATCGAGAGCGCGAGGGCGAAAGCCGAGGTCGCGTCCGCCAGGGCGACCAGGTGCTCCAGCTCGGTCTTCGCCGTGCGCCGGACGCGCGCCAGCCGGTCGGCGCGACCGACCCGCTCGGTCACGAGGCGCGCGATGCGCCGGGAGGCCGCCTCCTCGTCGTGCAGCGGGATCATCACCCACGTGCCGGGGAAGACGATGGTGAGCTCATCGTCGAGTGAGGTCAGACGTGCGTCGGTCATGCGAACTCCCCCAGAGTGACGCGCAGCGAGTCGGCGATGGCCTGCGTGTCAGTGACCATGTCGTCGAAGCCGCCGATGAATCCCGATCGGAACTCGGTGTGGAACGCCTGCGCGGAGCCGACCGGGAAGATCGCGAAGACCACCCGCTGCTCCAGGAGGGCGTCGCCCGCGTCGTCGTCGGCGAGGGCCGTCAGGTGCGTGAAGCCGACGAGCTCGCCGACCGCGTGGGCCGTGCGCCAGGAGCGGTAGCCGAGGGTCTCGTAGCCGGGGCGGCGTTCGGCCGCATCCGCGTCGGTCGCCGCCAGGTAGCTCTCCGGGCTGTCGTCGACCTCGAGCTGCAGCAGCTCGAACGTCTGGTAGGCGTTGAGGACGCCCGCGGACGGGATCGGGATGTACACCCGCGCGCGGGTGGCGCCGGTCGGGTCCTCGGCGTGCAGCACCTGCTGCAGGGCGCGGAGCTGGGCCGTCAGGCCGGCCGCCTGCTCACCCGCGTCCAGGGTGGTGGCCGCGAATCGCTCCGGCCAGTCCCCTCGAGGGTCCTCGCTCAGGAGTTCGACGTCGTACCAGCCCTCCGGGGCCTCGAACGTGAAGTCGACGATGTCGCGCGGGCGCAGCGTCATACCGGGTCAGCCTCCTCAGCCGTTGTTGCTCTTGTAGGTCGGAACATACTTGTCCGCCTGGCCGAGCGCGAACTTCTGCAGGTCGATGCTGGGGATCTTGGGCAGATCGGTGTGGTTGCCGCCGTCGAACTTGTTGGCGATCTCGTCCACCTTGCCCGGAGCGTTGACCAGCTCGATGCCCTTGTTGATCAGCGCCGACCCCTGGTGGTACGCGGCGACGACGGTGAGCGGGTTCACCTCGCGGGCGCCGACGTCATGCGAGACGGCCCGCACGACGTTCTGGTCGATGCCGAGCAGCGTCCGCATCGCCTTCGCCTTGTCGGCGCCATCCGTCACCAGGGCCTTGTACGCGGCGCGCTGGCCGGCGGCCGACTCGCCGGCGGCCTGCCAGATCTTGACCGGGTTGACGTCGTTGAGCGGCTTCTCGAAGAGCTTCTTCGTCGCCGACTTCATCAAGCGCTTGCCGATCTGCATCTTGAGCATGGCGTTCGGGCTGGTGCGCACGCCGCCGACCAGTCGCGGAGCACGGGCCAGCGCCTTGATGCGCGCGGCCTTTCCGAGGAACGCGAAGATGCGTCCGCCGAAGAGGCTCAGCGCGACGCCGACGGCGGCTCCGATGATGTCGAGGAACGTGCCCTCGCCGTTCGCGAACTTCACGACGGCATCGACCAGCTTGATGATGGATGCGACCAGCGCGATCACGACCAGCACCTGGCCGAGGATCGGAACCCAGGAGAGGAAGATCGCCAGGACCCCGGCGATGTCCCCGATGGTCTCGATGACATCCATCACCTTGTCCCAGAAGCCCGGGTTCTTGAGGCCGTTGTTGTGGTGGTCGACGACGTCGACGATCGCGTCGACAGCCTTCTCGGCCGCGCGGTTCTTCTTGTCGCGGGCGTCGTACCAGGCCTGGTGCGCCGCCTGCAGGGCTGCGTTCGCGTCGCGGGCGGCATCGTCGGCTTTGTCGGCCGACTTGCCTGCGGTCGCGGCGTCCTCCGGCTTCGCCTTCTGCGCGTCTGTGTGGGCGGTCGTCGCCGCCTTGTGCGCCGCATCCGCCGCGCTCTGCTTCTGCTCGATCAGCGCGATGGCCTTGTCGGCGTCGTCCTGCGCCTCGCGCAGCTGGGCGGCGTACGTGATCAGCGCGTTCGCCGTCTTCGAGTAGCGGTCCTTGGCCTTGTTGATGTCTTCCGCGGTGTCCTTCGACATCTCCTGCAGCTTCGACACGGCCTGGGACTTGTAGCCGTCGAGGTCGTGGATCTTGTTGAGCTCCTTCACGGAGCGCTGGATCGCCTCGCCGATCGACTCGTAGTGGCGGGCCTTCGCCTCCAGGACGTCGGGGTCGCCGGTCAGCGGCTGGAACTCCTTGTCGCTCACTTGTGGTCCGCACCCTTCTTCTCGTCCAGCGCCTTGGCGAGGTCGCCGTCCACCTTCACGAAGTTGTCCGCCACCGCGGCGATGACCTGCTGCACGTTCTTCACGTTCTCGGTCATCTCCTTGCGCTTCTCGTTCCACTTGTGGGCGAAGTCGCGGACGTGGCTGTGCAGGTCGTCGTGCCCGGTCGCCTCGGCGACGGAGTCGCTGAAGTCGTCGGCGTTCTGGAACTCGCGCACGACGGCGTCGAGGTCATCGCGCAGCTGCACCAGCTCGTCCAGCTTGAGTACGAGATCGGACACTGTTCCTCCCCTTCCGGTGGCGACCGCCGGAGTCCTCCGGTCATCCTGCCTTCAGCAACGTACCGGTGGACCAGCGGGGAAGCGATGGGGAGCGGTCCCCATCCACGTGCGGGCGAGGAGATGGGTATGGTGCTGAAGTGCGACTGAAACTGACTCTCGCCCGCCCGTCCGGCAGCAGCGATGACATCGTCGTCACCGCCGACGCCGCCGCCAGCATCGCCGAGGTTGCCTCGACCGTGGCGCGGATCGATCCGCGGCGCACCGGACCGGTCGCCGCGCCAGGCGCGCTGACGCTCCGCGCCCAGCTTCCCGGACAGGCCGATCCGCTCGTCCTGCCGCCGGACGCCCCGGTCGGGGAGGCGTGGATCGGCAGTGGTGCGACGGTCGCGCTGGCCGACGCCGGCCTCCACTACGTCTCCCCCGAACTCGGCGACGTGCCGATCGTCGCGACGCTGCGGGTGCTCAGCGGTCCGCAGGAGGGCACGGAGTTCCCTCTGCGTGCCGGGACCACTGTGCTCGGTCGCGACGAGTCGTGCGACATCGTGCTGCAGGATCCCCTCGTCTCGAAGCGCCACGTGCGGTTCGAGGCGGGCGACGGCGTCGAGGTCGTCGACCTGGGCTCGGCGAACGGTGTCGTCGTCGACGGCGGGCTGGTGACCCGGTTCACCGTGCGGCGGTCGGAGACGCTGCTGCTCGGCGACACCGAGGTGGAGCTCGAGGTGAAGTCGGGCTCCGAGCTGCCGGCGGCTCCGCCCACCGCGGGCCCGGTGTTCTTCAACCGGTCGCCACGCGTTGAGCGGCGGTACTCCGGGCAGGTGTTCCAGGCGCCCGAGGTGCCCGGCGAGAAGGACGACCCGCCCTTCCCCCTGCTCGCCATGATCACGCCGCTGCTGCTCGGCGGAGCGATGTTCTTCCTGACGCACAACCCGACCAGCCTGCTCTTCGTGCTGCTGTCGCCGGTGATGCTCGTCGGCAACTACATCAGCGGCCGCACCCGCGGCAAGCGGAAGCTCAAGAAGCAGATCGCGCTGTTCGAGCAGCGGCTCGAGGCGCTCTCCAGCAAGCTGGAGCAGGAGCGCACCACGGAGGTCGAGCTGCGCCAGGCGGAGACGCCGACCACCGCGGACGCCCTCGCCGAGGCGGTCCGTCGCGGCCCACTGCTCTGGACGCGGCGCCCGGAGCACTGGTCGTTCCTCAACCTGCAGCTGGGCCGCGGCACCATGCGCTCGCGGAACACCGTGCAGGCCGTCGACCGGGGCGAGCTGATCGTCGAGTTCCAGGAGCGCCTCGACGCGGTCATCGCCGACAACGCCCTGGTCGAGGACGTCCCGGTGCTCGACAACCTGTACGAGTCCGGGGCGCTCGGCATCGCCGGACCGGCGGACCTCGTCGCAGGATCGGTGAACTCGGTGCTCGTCCAGCTCACCGCCCTGCACTCCCCCTCCGAGCTGGCGGTCGCCGCCCTCGTCTCACCGCGGTGGTCGCGCGAGCTCGGCTGGCTGAAGTGGATGCCGCACACCTCGTCCCCGCACAGCCCGCTGGCCGGCGCTCACCTCGCCGACAGCGCATCCTCGGCCGCCGGCGTGCTGAGCTCGCTCGAGGGCCTCGTCGAGGAACGTCTCGCGGCGGCGAAGGCCGGCCCGCAGCGGCGCGGTGCCATGGAGCAGGAGAGTGCCGCCCTCGAGCGCGGCGCGGAGGTCGGCCGCTCGCAGACCAGCAACGGGACGCCGTCGCCGGTCCCCGCCGTGATCGTCGTCATCTCCGACGACGTCGCCGTCGACCGCGCCCGCCTCGTGCAGCTCGCGGAGGCGGCGGCCGACGCCGGCGTCTTCCCGGTGTGGATCTCGGACGACGTCGACCGGCTCCCGGCCGTCTGCCGCACGTTCCTTCAGCACACCGACCAGCCGCACCGCGCGCGGGCCGGTTTCGTCCGCATCGGCGAGACGGTGGAGGACGTCGTCACCGAGCCGGTCAGCGCCGCGACCGCGCTCGACTACGCCAAGCGGATGGCCCCCGTCATCGACGCCGGAGCCCTCGTCGCCGACGCCAGCGACCTGCCGCGCTCCGTGTCGCTGGTGACGCTGCTCGGACACGAGCTGGCCGAGTCGTCGAGTGCGGTGGTCGACCGCTGGCGGCAGAACGCCTCCATCCACGACCGCACCGCCGGCGCGAAGCCCACACGACGCCGCCCCGGCACGCTGCGCGCGACCATCGGGTCGGCCGGCGTCGATGCCATGCACCTCGACCTTCGCACGCAGGGACCGCACGCCCTCGTCGGAGGCACCACCGGCGCCGGCAAGAGCGAGTTCCTGCAGGCGTGGGTGCTCGGGATGGCCGCCGAGTACAGCCCCGACCGGGTCACCTTCCTGTTCGTGGACTACAAGGGCGGGTCCGCGTTCGCCGACTGCGTCAGCCTCCCGCACTGCGTGGGCCTCGTCACCGACCTGAGCCCGCACCTGGTGCGCCGTGCGCTCACCAGCCTCCGCGCCGAGCTGCACTACCGCGAGCACCTGCTCAACCGGAAGAAGGCGAAGGACCTGCTGGAGCTGGAGAAGCGCGGCGATCCGGATAGCCCGCCCGCGCTCGTGCTCGTCATCGACGAGTTCGCCGCACTGGTCGGCGAGGTGCCGGAGTTCGTCGACGGCGTCGTCGACATCGCCCAGCGCGGACGCTCACTCGGCATCCACCTCATCATGGCGACGCAGCGGCCGGCGGGTGTCATCAAGGACAACCTGCGCGCCAACACCAACCTCCGCATCGCGCTGCGCATGGCCGACGAGTCGGACAGCCAGGACGTCGTGGGCGTCGCCGACGCCGCACATTTCGACCCGAGCATCCCCGGCCGCGGAATGGCGAAGACCGGGCCGGGCCGTCTCGTGCGGTTCCAGTCGGCCTACGCCGGCGGCTGGACCACCCGCGAGCCGGAGCGGGCGGGCGTCGAGGTCGCCGAGCTCCGCTTCGGCGGCGAGGTGCGCTGGGAGGAAGAGCGGCCCGCCGAGGAGCCGGAGCGCGACCTCGGCCCCACCGACCAGCAGCGGATGGTTGCCGCGATCGTGCGCGCGCAGTCCGCGGCGCACATCCCGGCTCCCCGCCGTCCGTGGCTCGACGAGCTCGCCGCCGCTTACGACCTCGGGCTGCTGCGGCAGCGCACCGACGCGGAACTGCTGCTCGGTGTCGCCGACATCCCGGACCGCCAGGAGCAACGCCCGGTCTACTTCCAGCCCGACGTCGACGGCAACCTCGCCGTCTACGGCACCGGCGGGTCCGGCAAGTCCACGGTGCTCCGCACCCTCGCCTCCGCCGCCGCGATCACTCCGCGCGGCGGCCCCGTGCACGTCTACGGCCTGGATTTCGGCGCGGGAAGCCTGCGGATGCTGGAGAAGCTCCCGCATGTCGGCTCGATCATCCCCGGCGACGACCCGGAGCGCATCATCCGGCTGTTCCGGATGCTGAAGGAGACGCTCGAGAACCGCGGCCCGCGCTTCGCCGAAGCGAACGCGTCCAACATCACCGAGTACCGGTCGCTGACCGGCCGCCAGGAGGAGCCGCGCATCCTGCTTCTCGTCGACGGCTTCCCCAGCTTCCGCGAGGACTTCGAGATCCCGGCCGGGCGGTCGCAATGGTACGACGTGTTCCGCGACCTGCTGGCCGACGGCCGGCGGCTCGGGATGCACGTGGCGCTGACCGGCGACCGTGCCGGCGCCGTCCCCACCGCGATCGGCTCGCTCGTACAGCGCCGCGTGGTGCTGCGGCTGGCGGACGACGGGTACGGGATGCTCGACGTGCCCAGCGACATCCTCTCGGCCGCCTCCCCTCCCGGCCGCGCGATCGTCGACGGGTACGAGACGCAGATCGCCGTGCTCGGCGGTTCGCGTGCCGTCGCGGACCAGTCGGAGGCCGTCCGCCGTCTCGCGGAGGCGATGGAGCGCGCCGGCATCCCCGAGGCGCCCGTGGTCGGCTCGATGCCGAAGGAGCTGGCCCCCGCATCCCTTCCGGACAGCGTCGGCGGACAGCCCGTGCTCGGCATCGGCGATATCGACCTCGGCCCGCTCGGCTTCGAGCCATCGGGGACGCTGCTCGTCGCCGGTCCCCCGGCCAGCGGTCGCACGACCGCCCTCGCGGCGGTGGCGGATGCGGTGGCGCGCTTCGACGCCGAGACGCGGCTGTACTACGTGGGAAGCGCCCGGTCTCCGCTCTCCGGGTCGAGCCTATGGACGGACCGTGCCCTCACGCCGGCGGACGCCGCCGAGCTCGCGAAGGACCTCGCCGTCGCCATCGCCGACCCGGACACCGAGGGGCGGATCGCGGTGTTCGTCGAGAGCATCGGCGACTTCCTCCAGACGCCCGCCGACTCCCCCATCGTGGAGCTGATCCGCGCCATCCGACGCAGCGATCACCTGCTCGTCGCGGAGGCGGAGTCGAGCGCGTGGGGCACGTCGTGGCCGCTGCTCGGCGAGGTGAAGAACGGCCGGCGCGGGCTGCTGCTGCAGCCGGACTCGGTCGAGGGCGACATCCTGCTGAAGACGCCGCTGCCGCGCCTGAACCGGTCCGAGTTCCCTCCGGGACGCGGTGTGTTCATCCAGAAGGGCGGCTTCACGCGGGTGCAGGTGCCGCTGGTGGATGCGTCCCTCCCCGCGCGCGTCCGTGTCTGACTCGGTCGGGCGGGCCTACTCCTCGTCGTCGCCCTCCCAGGGCCAGCGCGGTCGCCCGCGCTGCCGGAAGCGTCCGACGAGCACCAGCTGGTAGAGCAGCGTCACCGCGAACGCCAGGACCGCGATCGTGAGGGAGGGCCAGCGCAGGAGCTGGGCGAACGCGAACAGGAAGTAATGGAACGGGTCGTTCGGGTCGCCTGCCGCACCGGCGATACCGCCTGCGGCGATGAACACGGCATAGCAGGCGACCCCGACGCCGAACGCGACACCGGGCGAGACCCGCTGGCGTTCGGCCGGGACGCGCGTCCCGAGCACGATGAGGAACACCAGCAGCATGACCGCCGACGCCACCACCATGACGGGGCCGACCAGCGGCCCGACGTCCGGGTCGGCGACGACATCGCTGTCGGTCGCGAGGGAGACCAGGCCGAACGTGGCGACGACCAGAGCAAGGTACAGCCCCGTCGCGAAGAAGGCGACGACGGTTGCGTAGACGCGCTCGTCACGCATGGTCGGCTGCGAGCCCTCCCGGTCAGTACCCCTGCTGCGCGTAGGCGGCGACGGCCTGGTTCTGGGCGTCGGCGACCTGCTGGTCGTAGTCGGCCTGCGCCTCGGCGTTGCGCGCCTTCAGCTTGCGACCGCGGGCGGCGAGCCACGCGCCCGTCCAGATCGACACCTCGCGGGCGATCACGCCGGCGAGCACAGCGAGGGGGCTCACCCAGGCGCTGCGCATGAGGATCGCGAACTCGTCGGAGTTACGGAGCCAGTACTGGGCATCGATCAGGCCGGCGCCGATGTAGACGAAGTACACGAACACCGCGACGAACAGGCCGCCGAGGATGTAGGCCCACCAGCGCGCGCGGTTCAGGATCTGGATGAGCACGACCATCCCGATGAAGAACGCCACGACGGGCGCCCAACCGCGGATGCCGAACGCGCGACCACCGGTGAAGAACTCGAGCAGCGCCGGGCCGAACTCGTTGCTCGGCGTCAGCAGCGACCCGACGATGAGCACGGCGCCGGCCCACAGGATGGCGAATGCGACGGTGCCGACGAGGGCGATGAGGATGCCGACGCCGCGGTTGCTCTTCTTCTTCGGCGGCTCGGGGCGCGTGAGGTAGATCGGGGCGACCGGCTGCGGGCCGGGGGCGGTGGTTGCGGCCGCGGCCGGTGCGCCCGGCGGGACGCTGCCATACGCGGTCGTTGCGGTGCCGCCCTGGCTCAGAGTGGCGGCTTCGGCTGCGACGATCACCGGAGTGGCCGACTCGACAGGTGAGGCGGTGTCGACCGTCGCGTCGCCCGCGGCGGTCGCTCCCGGCTGCGGGCTGTTATGGGCGATGGCGGCCGCGACATCGTCATCGCTCGCGACGACAGGCTCCGGCTCGGCGATCGCGGCGGGACGCTGCGGCTCGGCCGGCGCGGCGGCCACGGGGGCTGCCTCCTGCTCGGCGTCGTCTGCGGGACGGTTGAGGTGACCACGGGCCGAAACGGGATTCGACGGCGGCTCGACGACCTGTGCACCCGTGTCCGTGGCGGGCTCTGCGGCGGCGGACGCGGCGGGTGCGGTCGCGGGCGCGCCGGCCTGCTCGTCGGCCGGCGCGGGCTCGTAGCTCGCGCGCTTGGGCGCAGACTCCGGCGTGTCGGTCATCGTGGCTCCTCTATCGGCCCGGCGGGCCCGTCGTCGCCCACTGTAGCAACGGCGCGGCGCGAATCCAGGGAGGCGTACCGCTACCCGGCGCCCTGCACAGCGTGATCGGGCCGAACGACATAGATGAACCCGGAGACCTGTGCCTGAACTTCTGGCATGGTCGCTCCCGGCGGCGCGACCGAAGTGGTGAGCCCGTTGATCAGAAACAGACGCTTACCCTTCTGTATCCCGTCCACGACCTGGAGGATGCCACTGGTGTCACCGGTAAGCGTGAAGCTGACCGGGACCGCGTAGAAGTTCTTCGAAGTGATAAGCGGATTCGTGACGACCGGCGCGCCGGTCGGAGCCGACGATGACGGTGAGGGGCTCGCAGTGGGGGCAGGAGTCGCGGTTGGGGACGCAGTCCCGGAAGAACCGGGCGACTTCCCGGCAGCCGGGATGACCGGCTCGTAAGCGACGTTCGAGGACGTCGTTGCGTTCGAGACGACGACGTTGTTGCTGGTGGCGATCTGGTTGACCTCGTCCAGGAAAGCAGGGAACTGCGGGAGAGCGGGCACCGAGGCGGACAACTGCGCGAACTCGTCGAGCAACTCGCCCTTCTTGGCATCTTCGGCCTGCAATGCCCGAAGTGTTGCCTCGTTCACCGTGTTGAGCCGCTGAATGTTTGCGCGTTGCGTTTGGGCGGCGGTCGCAGCGTCGAGCTGAGGTTGAACCCCGAGGAACCACCCCCCGACGACGATCGCGACCATTGCCACGACGGCACCGATGTACCAGATCCGATTAGAGTCCATGTCACTTGTCCTTCGAGGAGAATCGACCGTCGTAAACGTCACCATTCACGTGCATGGTGATCGAAACCGTGTAGGACCCCGTGCCTTCGTCTCGGGTGAGGTTGTTCGGGGTGGCGTCCACATAACCGGGGAGTCCCTCGAGCGCCTTCAGCCATTCCGGGGTCGAAGGGAACGAATCCGTCCTTGCGGAAAAGGTGATGGTGGCGACCCGCGGTCCCTCGAACGGTGTGCTTCCTTGCTGGAACGCGGCCAGCGGTGATGCGGATTCCACCTCCACGGTCTGGACCGACACGCCGGCCGGAAGTGTCGCCTGGACCTTCTCCAGGTATGCCTTCCATTGGATCTCCGTAGAAGCGCCCACCTCCTGTGCAGCGTGGAGGAGCTTGATGTCGTCCTGCATGCTGCGTATGTCTGCATACTTCGACTGCTGTCCCAACAGGCTTGTCGTCCGCGTCTGCTCCATTGCAAGGGCCACGTTCGCCTGGATGTTGTAGGCGAACGAGCCGGCAGTGGCCAGCGCAACGGCGGCTGCCACCCCGACGACAGCAAGAACGAGAGAGCGTCGGAGCGCTCGCGCCCTCCGCCGGGCACGCACCTCGGGCGGGAGGAGATCGACGCGCGGCACCCCACCAATGACGGGGCCGTCTTCGCTCCGCGACCGCCCGCGCGCACTCATGCCACCCTCCCGAGAGCCAGCCCCAGGGACACAGTGAGTGCCGCGCGGCGATACCGGAGGTCGGACGCATCGAGGCGTCGCGACAAACCGATCGCAGTGAACGGGTCGGCCTCCTCCACGGGAACCCGGGTCATCTCGGACAGCGCGTCGCCGAGGCCGACGAGCTGACTCCCGCCACCAGTGATGACGATCCGATCGACCGAGGAGCCTGGACGGGTGTTCACGAAATAGTTGATGGTGTTCCGGATGCTGCCCAGCAGCTCGCCTGCGACCTGGTAGATGATCTCGACAGCCTTCTGCTCCTGCTGGGACGACACGGCCGGAGCCAAGCCCAGCGTCCTCTTCAGCATTTCAGCCTGCTGGGGCTCGATATCCAGACCATCCACCAGCGCAGCGGTCAGATCGCCACCGCCGGACGGGATGATCCGGACAAAATGCGGGATATTCTCCGCAGCGATCACGACGCTCGTGGTTGCCGCGCCGATCTCGACGAGAGCTACCGTCCCGGTGGTCCGGCCCCGGTTCACTATCGCGCGGCACAGCGCGAACGGGATGAGATCCACGTCGACCGGGTTGAGGCCGGCCAGATGGACCGCGTTGACATTGCCGAGAACCGCCTCCTTGACGGCAGCGACCAGCAAGCCGTTGATGACCGGCCCGGCTTCGCTCTCTCCTTCGGACACCGGATAGAAATCGAGGAGGGCGTCCGCCACGGGCACGGGCAGCATCTCTTGGACCTGGAACGGCAGCGACTCTCTGATACGGGTCAAAGACATGCGCGGGACTGTGAGGTCCCGGGCCAGCACGCGCTGATTGCCCATGCCGAGTACGGCATCCTTCGTACCGAATCCGCCACGAGACCAGAGTTGCTTGAGCAGTGCAGCCACCGTGTTCGGCTCCAGCACCTCGCCTCGGCTGGCCGCCCCCTCCGGCAGCGGGAGCTCGTGATAGCGCAGGAGGATGGGCTGTGATCTGCGCAATCCACCCACCTCGACGGCGCGAATGGATGTGCTGCCGATGTCGACACCGACGATGCTGTCTTTCATGTGGCCCTCCTTCAGCCCCGGCCGAGAATCGCTAGGTAAGCGGAGACGATCGAGGGACCGGCGACAGCGCCGATCCACGCACCGCCGAGCATCCACGGGCCGAACGGGATGCCCGTGCGGCGCCCTGCCCGGCGCACTGTCATCAGGATGATGCCGAAAACACCACCGAGCACGAACGCCGCGAAGACACCCACCAACAGTTGCGGCCAGCCGAGGAAGCCGAGGAACATCCCCAGCACGCCGGCCAGCTTCACATCGCCGAAGCCCATCCCGCCAGGGACGGCCAGCGCAAGAACGAGGTACAGGAGGAAAGCGCCCGCGCCTCCGATGACGGCCGATACCAGCGCCTCCGGCCTCCCGATGAACGCTGCTCCCGCGCAGAGCAGTAGACCACCGACGATATAGGCGGGGAGAACGATGACATTCGGGAGGGTGCGAGTCTCCAGATCGATGAGCGCGAGGGCTGCGGTGATCGCACTGAGGTAGAGGAAAGCGGCGAGCACGAGCGCCTGTCCGATGAGCGGCGCCAAGCCTGCCTGTGCCGCATCGGCGAGAGCCGGCCACCGCCACCATGCGACCAGGCCGAACCCCACACCCACCGCCCCTTCGACCAGGGGGTACCTCGCAGCGATGGGCTGTCGACAGTCTCGACAACGCCCGCCGAGCACGAGCCATGACAGGACGGGAATGTTGTCGAACGGACGGACAGCGCTGCCGCATTTCGGGCAGGCGCTTCCGGGCCGCACCACGGAGATTCCAGCGGGTACGCGGTAGACCACGACGTTGACGAAGGAGCCGATGAGCAGTCCGATGACGGCGGCGAAGGCAGTCCAGGCGAACACGTAGCTGGTTGTCTGGCTCATCGCGCCGTTCCATCCGAGGTGAACGCCGGTGAGACATCCGAGTACTGCGTCACTCCATAGGTCGTCGAGGTCGGGGCGAGGAACTTGGGTGGAGCGGCCGACCGGAGCCGCTGGTCGTACCAATAGCTCTTCACATACCCGGAGGACGTTCCTCCGGAGCCGTCACCTTGCGCCACCGGTCCGCGGAAGTACTGGGCGATCGCACCGAACACCGTTAGAGTGCCGCGTTTCCCGGCCGCTTCGTAGTTCTGGACCATGAACGTGTGCTGGACGCACAGGATCGCTGCATCGATCTCGACGTCCGCATTCGCGACCAGCGGCGTGCAGGCGGAACGGGTCGAGGTCGTGCACGCCATCTGATTGAGCAGCCAGACCGCATTCTGCCCCACGAGGCCGAGCATGTCGGCCGCGCGGTCCGTGTATGTGATGCTGCCGGTGACGTAGATGTAGTTCTGGCTCGCGATCGTGAGAGCGCCTTTCATGACGCCTTTCACGTAGGCGTCGCCGTTCCGACATCCGTACGCGGGCGCCGACGCCTTGGCCGTCGGAGGGATCGTCTCCGTGGCCGCAGGATATTGGGTCCCGCCGAAACTCCACCCTTCGTTCTTCGCTCCGACATTGGTGCAGGTCACTCCGCTCGGCGGGGTCGCGCTGTAGTTGGGATCGGCGGCGGCTCCGCCTGCTGGAGCCCCCGGGACGTTCTGCACGTAGATGAGATTGCTGTCGAGCACCGGGATGACCGCACCGTTGGTGTCACCGAGGTTGCCCGTTCCTGCCCCGGGGGTGCCGCACATCGTCGGATTGTTGGAAGCGATTCCTGACGTGAAGGACGGCTGAGTCACCTTCGTCCACGGAGACACCACCCGCATCTTGCCGTCGCTCGTGAAGGTTATGGTCGTCGGACCGGTGTACAGGCAACCGGGCCTCGGAACATCGCTGAGGTCCACACGAGCCTCGTTCGCCATCGCCAGATTGGTCGGTGGGATGTCGAGCGCATCCTTGTGCGAGGGCCCTGTGGCGCCGTTGTACCACTTCGGAAGCGCCCCCGTCGGGCAGGTGTTCACCCAGCTCGGCGTGAGGGAGCTGCTCGTCGAGACATCGCCCAGGAAGGTGGTGCCGCAGATCCGGAGTTCGTCGTTCGAGTGGAGAGGACCGTTGATCACGTCTTTGGAGGCGAACTCGATCTCCTGACAGTTCGTCTTGTGAGTGATGGTGCCGCCAGACTTGAACGCGTAGCTCGGCACGCAAGCCGTGGCTCCCGATCCGAGATTCTGGATCGCCGGGTCGATGATCTCGTAATTGGTGAAGTACAGGAACTGCAAGAAACCCTGCTGCTTCAGGTTGGCGATGACCGAGCGCGTCTGCGAGCCGACTTTCCCCGTCGAACGTACGCGGATGACGCCATTGCGGGTGTACTGCGAATTGTCGACCTCATAGCGGAACGCGGCCGCGCCGCTCGTTCCAGGGACGCTCGCCCAACCGGCCCCAGCCCCCACTGCGAAAGCCGGATTCGGAGACGCCGTCGGGAGGGTCACGGTGTCCTTGCTGCCGGTCCGGATCGTGAAGGTGGACGCGGGGTTGCCGTACTTGGTGTATGTGCTGTCGTTGGCCAGCCGGCTGGCGTACTCGTCGACTCCTGCATACGCAGCCGCGAGCGCGGCGTTCCAGTCCGCATCGTTCGTGGCGCGCTTCATCCCGCCGACGGACACCGTCAACGCAGTGGCGATGACGATCAACATGACGGACGCGAGACCGACGACGGCCAGCACGGCGACACCGCTCTGGTCCCGGCGCAGCCGCAGCCGGGAGGCGCGCAGGCCGTTCATGATGTCACCTTCGTCACGGAAACGTTCGGAAGCAGGATGGTGTTCACGACGGTGACCGCCTTCCCGGCACGGGAATTCGTCGCCTTGATCCGCAAGGTCACCTTGACCGACGTGACCTGCGCCAGCTGAGTCGCGCTCAACCCGCCCGTCGCCGGTACCGACAGCACCGTGTTTGTCTGGTCGTAATAGGTGAAGAAGACGTCTTGACCAGCGGGAGCAGCGAGCACGGTCCCACCGAGCGATCGGCTGCTGTCCGGAGTGCCCATCGCGGCCGGGAACACCCAGTAGATGCCCGACGACGTTGGGCTCTGCCGGTCTTCCCACAGCTGCCGCACGCCGTCGAGTCGGAACCGCACCATCGTCGGCTTGGGGGGAAGGGTCGTGACGGAGGCGTAAGGGTCCACGTCGATGTTCGAGAACACCACCAGCTGCTCACGGTCGGCGTAGACGAAGGCTGCTCGCGGAGTCGCGGACCCCGTGACAGCGACGGTCGTACCGACGCGAAGCACCCGACCGATCTCATCCATCGCATTGGTCGCGACCCGGGTGTTGGCGTCCATCCCCTGCGCGAGTCCGGTGGAGGTCGTCGTGCTGACGAACAGCGCTGTCGCCATCGTCAGAATGAGGGCGAGAAGACCCATGGCGGTGACCAGCTCGACGAGTGAATAGCCCTCGTCGTTCTTCAGTGCCCGGTGGATTCTCATGGTCAGGCCCTCGGATCCAGAGTCAGCTGACCGGAAGAGGAGACGTAGCTGCCGTTGCTGGTGATCGTCACGCGCCCGCCGGTGAGAGCCGTCTGAGTCCCGGTCGCCGTGGATGCGGAGAACAGCTGCCAGGTGCCGAACGGGAGGGCGATCTTCACGCCGCTCCCACCAGAGGACGGAATCACGCTGCCGAAGGTGTATTTCATCGCTCCGTCCGCGCACGGAGGCTCTCCGGGCACCGGCGCGGCGCTCTGCGAGACCGCGAACAGGAATGGGCCCGACCCTGAGCTGATCGTCGCTGTTCCCATGGGTACTGTGATGGACGTGGCCGCACCCGCGGCTGCGGTCTGAGGTGCAGGGAGCGCGCCGACCTTATTCGGCGTCGTGCGCGTGTCAGGCGACCATTCGGTGGGATTCGGAGCCGGGCAGGTGTTGTCATCGTACGCGCCGGCGACCGCCTGGTAGCCGTCCTTGTACGGGTGCAGGCTGGCCTGCTTCGTCGTAGTGGACACCTTCATCGGAGGGAAGGCTCCGCCGTAGGTCGCGTTGATGAACGTCGTGTCGAGATTGTTCGGGAGGGTAGGAGAGCCCGTCCCGTACGCGAGGGTGAACGTGGCCGCTTTGTCATACTGGAACGAGTAGACCGTGGAGCTGCCGGCTGCGACGTCGGCGGTTTTCGACGGCGACGTCTTCTGCTGATAGTCGATGTAGCCGGACTGGTTCATCGTGACCGTATAGCTGCCTGGTGGCACCTTCAGCACGTAACCGCACCCATCGGAATCGGTGGGGCTCGTGGCAAGCGTGCCTGCGGTGAAGCCGACTCCGCCGGCGCCGCGGCCGAGTGCGTTCTTCACCACCACGAGGATGGTGCCCATCGTCGGGTCGTTGATCCGACCACTGGGTGCGATCAGCGTGTTGGAAACGACGTCCGAACGAGCGCCGTTCCACGAGACCGTCACTTTCACCAGCTTGAACTGCAGAGGGCCGCCGCTGGTCCCGCAGGTGGAGTCGGACCCGCTCGGCGTCTTCCAGGTCGCGTCTGTCGTGACGGTGAAGGCGTTGTCGGGGCCAGTGGCGACTCCCGGGTCGACACTGCTCACCTTGAAGGGGTCGCCGATCGCTCGAACCCGATCGATCTCGGCCGCCGCGAGGCTAGCAGCGGTGATGCGCTTCTGATTATCCAGAGCCGCCGTCATGCTCGAAGTGAGCCCGAGTGCGATGCCCGTGGCGACGAAGCCGAAGATCGTCATGGCGACGAGCACTTCGATCAGAGTCAGCCCGGCATCGGGCGCGGTGTCCCGTCGCAGTCGACGACGAAGAGCGATCACGTCTTCACCTCCCTCGGTATCGGGTGGGAGTCGGGCGGGGGACGAACGGCGCTCGGCGGGGCATCCGTCGGGATGCCCCGCCGAGCGTGGTGCTAGAGGGACCTAGCAGCCGGCGGGCTTGGAGTCGGTGACGTTGCCCGAGTCGGTGACCCAGTAGGACTTCGTGGCGTCGCTGACCTTCTTGACCGTCAGGCAGAACTTGTCGCCCGCCTTCGTAGGGGAAGTCCCCGAGAAGGCCACGAGGTCCACATCCTTGCTCTGGTTGTACCCGAGGGAGGACAGGTCGTTCTGCGACGCCGAGATGGTCGGCGTGCCTGTGGTGTTCTGCGTGTAGTAGGCGACCACCGCGGTCTTGGCGTTGTTGAGGTCGGACTGGGCGGCCGAGTCCTTCGCGTTGTTCTGGAGCCCGATATAGACCGGGATGGCGATCGCGGCGAGGATGCCGATGATGATGACCACCACGAGGAGCTCGATCAGGGTGAAGCCCTTCTCGCCCTCTTCGAGCAAGCCCTTGCGGCGAGCGTTCAGCTTGCCCATGAGTCGGAAGTACATTGCAGTGTCCAATCGGTCGGGAGATTGCGGGGCGCCGTTCGAGCGAGTCCCGTCCGGCTCGTTGATGGTATTTCCGAGCAAATTCACGGCAGAATCCCACAAACGGGGGCAATTACATTGATATGCCACCCCAGTACAGGGGCTCCCCGTTCGAGTGACGCCAAGCTCCGGCAGGTCATTTGACGAGGCTGGAGATCTGGAAGATCGGCAGGTAGAGCGCCACCACCATGCCGCCGATGATCACGCCAAGGAAGGCGATCATCAGCGGTTCGATCATGGCCGTGAGCTGCTCGGTTGCAGCCGCCACCTCCTGGTCGTAGAAGTCGGCGATCTTGTTCAGCATCGTCTCCAGCGACCCCGAGTCCTCGCCGACGGCGATCATCTGGGTCACCATGGCGGGAAAGACCGGTTGATCCGCCAGCGGCCCGGCGATCGATTCACCCTGCCTGACCGAATCGGCGACCTTGACCAACGCATTCTCGATCACCCAGTTGCCCGAGGTCTCCCCCACGATCTTCAGCGCCTGCAGGATGGGCACGCCCGCCGAAACCATGTTGGCGAAGTTCCGGCTGAACCGGGCTACGGCGATCTTCCGGAGCAGGGACCCGAAGATCGGGATTCGGAGCTTGATGGGGTCGACACGCATCCTCACCCGCTCGGCGTTCTTGTTGCGCGACCACCAGATCGACCCGACAACGATCGCCACGACCAGGACAGGCGCGATGTAGACCATCGCGTGCGACAGCTGCACCAGAATCATCGTCGGCAGGGGAAGCTGGCCCCCGAGCCCCTCGAACATGTGCTCGAACACCGGAACGATGAAGAGGAGCATGGCCACGACAGAGACGATCGACATACAGAGCACGATGACCGGATAGGTCAGCGCCGATTTGATCGTTCCGCGGAGTTTCACCTCTTTCTCGAAGTTCTCAGCGATGGCTTCTAGGGACGAGTCGAGGAATCCGCCCATCTCGCCGGCGCGCACCATGTTGATCATCAGAGGGGGGAAGACCGTCCCATGCTTCCGCATGGCGTCCGATATCGCGATCCCGGACTCCACTTCATCACAGACCTGTCGCATGATCGCAGCGAGCTTCTTGTTCTCCGTCTGCTCGGCGATGATGTTCAGGGTTCGAAGAATCGATAGCCCTGAACCGATCATCGTGGCCATCTGCCGGCTCATGATCGCGAGGTCCTTGAGCTTGACCCCGCTTCCGAAGCCGATGTTGATCTCGCGATTGAGGCCCGTGCTCTCAGGAGCCGCTTCGATGGAGATCGGAGACAGCCCCATGCCTCGGAGCCGTGCTGCGACGGCGGATTCCCCTGGCGCGTCAAGACGTCCCTTGACTACCTTCCCCTCAGCGTTCCTCCCGCGATATGCGAACGTCGCCGAGCCGGCCATCAGCGCACCTGTCCGGAGAAGTTGTCGCCGAAGTTCGGCTCGCTGGCCGCGAAGGCCTTGGCTGACGCGTCGGTCGACGAGTCGGCGCGCTGGATGAGCCGGCCGATGCTCTCGAGGTCGTGCGCCTTCTCGAGGGCGGCGGTGCGCGTGATGAGGCCACTGTCCACGAGGTCCGCCAGGTGCTGATCCATCGTGTGCATCCCGTCGCCTCTGCCTGCCTGCATCGCTGAAGCGATCTGATAGGTCTTGCCTTCCCGGATGAGGTTCGCGATTGCCGGGGTCATCATCAGTACCTCCGTCGCCACGACGCGGCCGCGGCCGGAGGCGCGCTTCACGAGCGTCTGGCAGACGACCCCCTGGAGGGTGCCGGCGAGCTGGGCGCGCACCTGTCCCTGCTGATGAGGAGGGAAGACGTCGATGACACGGTCGATGGTCTGCGGGGCGTCCTGCGTGTGAAGGGTAGCGAAGACGAGGTGGCCGGTCTCCGCGGCGGTCAGAGCGACCGAAATGGTCTCGAGGTCACGGAGCTCGCCGATGAGGATCACGTCGGGGTCCTGCCGCAGCACATGCTTGAGGGCGTTGTTGAAGCTGTGGGTGTCGTGGCCGACCTCACGCTGATTGACGATCGACTTCTTATGGGTGTGCATGAACTCGATCGGGTCCTCGACCGTCACGATGTGGTCGGCGCGTGTGGAGTTGACGAGGTCGATGAGGGCGGCGAGCGTTGTGGACTTTCCCGAACCCGTCGGCCCGGTCACCAGGACCAGGCCACGCGGCAGAGATGCGAAGCGGCCGATCTGCTCGGGGACGCCGAGCTCGCGCAGCTGCTTGATCTCCGTCGGGATGAGGCGGAAGGCGGCTCCTATCGACCCGCGCTGCTGATAGAGGTTCACGCGGAAACGCGAATTGGCCGAGATGGTGAAGGCGAAGTCGAGTTCGAGTTCACGCTTGAACATCTCTTTCTGCCGCTCTGTCAGCAGGCTCATCAACGCGCTCATCGTGCGCTCGGTGCCCCATGGCGCAGCCGGCCCGGCAGGGGTCAAGGCGCCGTCGATCCGGACCATCGGTGGCGCTCCGACAGTGACGTGAAGGTCGGAAGCGCGTTGAAGCACTACCTCGCGAAGCGCGGCGACAAGCTCCGGGTCGGCTTTCTCCAGAGCCTCGCGCTCGGCCGGTGTGAGGGTGGAGGTGTCCTCGTCGAAGGTCCGAGTCTCGCGGCGGTCCGCCTCGCTGCTCGTTGCTTCAGCCTGCTGTGCGGCGCGTCGCCCTCCCGGGACGAGACGCGTCACCGGGGTGTGATCGGCAAGATCCCATACCGGGGCGGCCGGGCCGGCCGGTGCAGACGGCGCGGCTGGGGCCGGTGGCGCGGCGGGTGACGCCGGCTCCGTAGCTGCCGCCGGCGTCCAGGTCGGTGGCGGACTCAGCGGCGAACCGGGACCCGGTGTCCACCCTGCGGCGGTCGCGCCGGGCGGGGTCACCGGGATCTCGTAGACCGGCTTGGCCGTCGGCGGCGGGAAGCCGCCCCAGCTGTCGTCGTTCGTCATGTGCCCTCCTAGGCGACCACTCGCAGGATCTCTTCGATGGATGTGAGGCCGAGCTTGACCTTCTCCCAGCCGTCCTCACGCAGGGTGAGCATCCCCTGCTCGCGCGCGGCACGGCCGATCTCGGCGCTCGACGCTCGCTCGACGGCGAGGCGTTCGATGTCCTCGGTCACCGCCATGACCTCGTGCACCGCGATGCGCCCGCGGTAGCCCGTGTTCGAGCACGCAGGACACCCGACAGGGACGAACATGGTCGGCGGTGCGCCGTCCGACTCGAGCGGGAACCGCATCCGCCGCAGGTCATCCGGTACGTACGACCCCGGCTGCTTGCACCGGTCGCAGAGGCGGCGCGCGAGGCGCTGGGCGACGACGCAGTCCAGCGCGGAGCCGACGAGGAACGGCTCGATGTCCATCTCGGTGAGTCGCGTGACCGCGCTCGGCGCGTCGTTCGTGTGCAGGGTCGACAGGACCAGGTGGCCGGTGAGGGACGCCTCAATCGCGATCTGCGCCGTCTCGTGGTCGCGGATCTCGCCCAGAAGCACCACATCCGGGTCCGAACGCAGGATGCTGCGCAGGGCACTGGCGAAGGTGAGCCCCGCCTTCGGATTCACCTGCACCTGGTTGATTCCCGGCATCCGGTACTCGACCGGGTCCTCGACGGTGATCACGTTGATCTCCGGCCGAGCAACGGCGTTGAGCGTCGTATAGAGAGTTGTCGACTTTCCGGAGCCGGTCGGGCCGGTGACCAGGATCATCCCGTACGGCTTCGAATACGAGGCGCGGTAGGTCTCGAAGTTGCGTTCCAGCAGGTTGAGGTCGGTCAGCGTCATGCCGGTGTTCGTGTTGTCCAGGATCCGCATGACGACCTTCTCGCCCCAGACCGTCGGCAAGGTGGCGACCCGGAGGTCGATCTGGCGGCCGCCGTGCACCACCGACATGCGACCGTCCTGCGGCTTGCGGCGCTCGGCGATGTCGATGTCCGACATGATCTTCAACCGCGAGATCACCCCGTTCTGGATGCTCTTGGGCGCCGACTGCATGGCATGGAGCACACCGTCGATGCGGTAGCGGACCCGGACATCGTGCTCGGCCGGCTCGATGTGGATGTCGGAAGCGTGGTCCTGGATCGCCTGGCTCACCAGCAGATTCACGAACCGCACGATCGGGGCGTCGTCGTCCGACGACTCGGAGACGGCGGTGTCCTCCGACGGCGCGGTCTCCTCCTCCAGGGTGGAGGTCAGGTCGCTCAGTTCGTCGTCCGCCCGGATGTACCGGTCGATCGCCGCGCGGAGGTCGGCCTCCTCGGCGACGGCGGCCGCGACGTTCAGCCGTGACGCGGCGCGCACGTCGTCGATGGCGAAGACGTTGCCCGGGTCAGCCATGGCGACCACGATCATCCCGTCGGCCGTCCCGATGGGGAGGACCGTATGGCGGCGGCAGATCGCGCCCTGGATGAGAGCGACGGCCGCGCGATCGACGGGATAGTCCGCGAGTTCGACGAACGGAAGACCGGCCTGGGCGGCGCGGGCCCGCGCCAGCTGGGAGGAGGAGATGGCGCCGCGCGCCATGAGCTCGCGCACGACGGCCTCATCCGCCGTCGGCTCGGTCGCCACGCGGTCGAGGTATTCGATCGGCAGGTGGCCGTGGAGGATGAGGATCTCGGTCATGGACGCCACACGGACCTCCTTCGGGCGCTGCCGACGCGGGTCGGGGGAACGGCAGACCCCACCGCTCAGGGGCGAGAACTCCCTGGTCGGATGGGCGTAGTCACCCTATTCAGCAGGGAGAACAGGACAACAGACCCGCGTGAGGGTGCCACACCGGTGGGGGGCACCCGCTCGCGGGGCGTGCATCCATCGTCACCGGACGCTCTCACCGCACGCCAGAGTGCCGACACCCGATAATGCGGGTGAAGCCGGCGCCCTCTCAGCCCAGCTTTCCGCGGCGGCTCGCCAGGTAGACGAGGATGCCGGCGACGACCGCGCAGCCCATCGTCGTCAGCCAGTACGGGAGGGTCGCGGCGGCGTGGCCGGAGACGGCCTGCACGATGCCCACGACGAAGCTCACCACGGCGACCACCAGGAGCACGGCTCCGAAGCCGAGCATGGCCCGCCCCGCGGTGTCCGTGTACTGCAAGAGCTGGCGCCACATGCTCCCATTCTCCCAGGTCGACCCCGCGAGATTTGCGCCAAATCGTCGTTATGGCGGCCGCATAACAGAGATTTGGCGCAGATCTCGCGGCGGCGGGGGCGAACGGGCCGGGAACGACGAAGGCCCCCGGCGCAGTGCGCCGGGGGCCTCGTCGTACGGGTACCTGCTTAGTTGTAGGTGCCCGGGGTGTAGTCGTCAGAGCTGAAGCTGTCGAAGTCGACGAAGCTCAGGTCGCTCTCGCTGAACGCGGAGTCGTCGGCGAAGATGCGGTTGGGGTACCGCTCCGCCTTGGCCTCCTCGGTCGCCTCCACAGAGACGTTCCGGTAGCGCGACAGACCCGTTCCGGCCGGGATGAGCTTACCGATGATGACGTTCTCCTTGAGACCGATCAGCGGGTCGGACTTGCCCTCCATGGCCGCCTGCGTCAGGACGCGGGTGGTCTCCTGGAAGGACGCGGCCGACAGCCACGACTCGGTCGCCAGCGAGGCCTTGGTGATACCCATGACCTCCTGACGGGCGGACGCCGTCTTCTTGCCCTCCTGCAGCGCAGCACGGTTGATCTCGTTGTACCGCGAACGGTCGACGAGCTCACCCGGCAGCAGGTCGGTGTCGCCGTGGTCGACGACGGTGACCTTGCGGAGCATCTGGCGGACGATGACCTCGATGTGCTTGTCGTGGATCGGCACACCCTGCGAGCGGTAGACGCCCTGCACGCCGCCCACCAGGTGCTTCTGCACCTCGCGGACGCCCTTGACCCGGAGGACCTCCTTCGGGTCGACGGTGCCGACGATCAGCTGCTGGCCGAGCTCGACGTGCTGTCCGTCCTCCACCAGGAGGGTCGAGCGCTTCAGCACCGGGTAGACGTGCGGCTCGTCGCCGTTGTCCGGGGTCAGGATGACCTTACGGGACTTGTCCGTCTCCTCGATGACGATGCGGCCGGCGGCCTCGGCGATCGGGGACGCACCCTTCGGGGTACGAGCCTCGAACAGCTCCTGGACGCGCGGCAGACCCTGGGTGATGTCGTCCGCGGAGGCCGAACCACCCGTGTGGAACGTACGCATGGTGAGCTGCGTTCCGGGCTCGCCGATCGACTGGGCGGCGATGATGCCGACCGCCTCGCCGATGTCCACCAGCTTGCCGGTCGCGAGCGAACGGCCGTAGCAGGCGGCGCAGACGCCGACCGCCGACTCACAGGTCAGCACGGAGCGGACCTTGATGTCGGTGACGCCGGCGGCGACCAGCTTGTCGATGAGCACGTCGCCCACGTCGTCGCCCGCCTTCGCGACCACGGTGCCGTCCGTGCCGACCGCGTCAGCGGCCAGCGTGCGGGCGAACACCGAGTTCTCGACGTTCGGGTCACGGGTGAGGGCGCCGTCCGCACCGACCGTTGCGATCGGCAGGTCGAGACCCTTGGTCGTGCCGCAGTCGTCCTCACGGATGATGACATCCTGCGAGACGTCCACCAGACGACGGGTCAGGTAGCCCGAGTCCGCCGTACGGAGAGCCGTGTCGGCCAGACCCTTACGGGCACCGTGCGTCGCGATGAAGTACTCCGCCACCGACAGCCCCTCGCGGTACGAGGAGATGATCGGACGAGGGATGATCTCACCCTTCGGGTTGTTCACCAGACCACGCATACCGGCGATGTTGCGGACCTGCAGCCAGTTACCACGGGCACCGGACGTCACCATGCGGTTGATGGTGTTGTCCGCCGGGAAGTTGGCGCGCATGGCCTCGGCCACCTCGTTGGTCGCCTCGGTCCAGATCTTCACCAGCTCCTGGCGACGCTCGAGGTCGGTCGTCAGACCCTTCTCGAACTCGGAGGTGATCTTGGCGGCCTTCTTCTCGTAGCCGGCCACGATCTGCGCCTTGTTCGGCGGGGTCAGGATGTCGCTCAGCGACACCGTGACGCCCGAGCGGGTGCCCCAGTAGAAGCCGGCGTCCTTGATCCGGTCGAGCGCCGCGGCGACCTCCACCTTCGGGTACCGCTCCGCGAGGGCGTTCACGATCGACGAGATCGTGCCCTTGTCGGCGACCTCCTCCACGTAGGGGTAGTCCGCCGGGAGCGTCTCGTTGAAGAGAGCGCGGCCCAGGGTCGTCTCCACGATGGCGGTGATCGGGGTGGCACCGGTGTCGGCCGCGTCGGACGGAACGTAGTTGTCCAGACGGATCTTCACCTTGGCGTTGAGGTGCAGCGTGCCCTGGTCCTTCGCGAGGATCGCCTCGGAGACCGAGGAGAACGCGCGACCCTCGCCCACAGCGCCCTCGCGGACGGTGGTGAGGTGGTGCAGACCGATGATCATGTCCTGCGAGGGCAGGGTGACCGGGCGGCCGTCCGACGGCTTCAGGATGTTGTTCGAGGCGAGCATCAGGATGCGGGCCTCGGCCTGAGCCTCCACCGACAGCGGCAGGTGCACCGCCATCTGGTCGCCGTCGAAGTCCGCGTTGAACGCGGCGCAGACGAGCGGGTGGAGCTGGATGGCCTTGCCCTCGACGAGCTGCGGCTCGAACGCCTGGATGCCCAGACGGTGCAAGGTGGGTGCACGGTTCAGCAGCACGGGGCGCTCGCGGATGATCTCCTCGAGCACGTCCCACACCTGCGGGCGCGAACGCTCCACCATCCGCTTCGCGGCCTTGATGTTCTGAGCGTGGCTCAGGTCGATCAGGCGCTTGATGACGAACGGCTTGAACAGCTCCAGAGCCATCTGCTTGGGCAGACCGCACTGGTGCAGCTTGAGCTGCGGACCCACGATGATGACCGAACGGCCCGAGTAGTCCACGCGCTTACCGAGCAGGTTCTGGCGGAAGCGACCCTGCTTGCCCTTCAGCATGTCGCTGAGGGACTTGAGGGCGCGGTTGCCGGTACCGGTGACGGGACGACCACGGCGGCCGTTGTCGAACAGGGCGTCGACGGCCTCCTGCAGCATGCGCTTCTCGTTGTTCACGATGATCTCGGGAGCACCGAGGTCGAGCAGACGACGCAGCCGGTTGTTGCGGTTGATCACGCGGCGGTACAGGTCGTTCAGGTCGCTGGTGGCGAAACGGCCACCGTCGAGCTGGACCATCGGGCGCAGCTCCGGCGGGATCACCGGGACGACGTCGAGGACCATCGCAGCCGGCGAGTTGCCGGTCGCCAGGAACGACGAGACAACGCGCAGTCGCTTGATCGCGCGGATCTTCTTCTGGCCCTTGCCGTTGGCGATCTGCTCGCGGAGCAGCTCGGCCTCGGCGGTCAGGTCGAACGCCTGCAGGCGACGCTTGATCGCCTCGGCGCCCATGTAGGCCTCGAAGTACAGGCCGTAGCGGTCGACGAGCTCGTTGAAGTCCGCGTCCTCGGGCTTGAGGTCGCCGACCTTGAGGGTGCGGAACGACTCCCACACGCGCTCCAGGCGGGCGATGTCCTCGTCGAAGGACTTGCGGATCTGGCCCATCTCCTTCTCCGCGGTGTCCTTGACACGACGCTTCTGGTCGGCCTTCGCGCCTTCCTCCTCGAGCGCGGCGAGGTCGGTCTCGAGGCGCTGCAGACGCTCGGCGACGCGGGCGTCGCGCTGGTCGGACAGCGTCTTGATCTCGAGGCGCAGCTCGTTCTCGAGGCCGGGGAGGTCGGCGTGACGGCCGTCCTCATCCACCTCGATGACCATGTACGCGGCGAAGTAGATGACCTTCTCGAGGTCCTTCGGCGCCATGTCGAGCAGGTAGCCGAGACGGCTGGGCACACCCTTGAAGTACCAGATGTGCGTCACCGGGGCGGCGAGCTCGATGTGGCCCATGCGCTCACGACGGACGGAGGACTTGGTGACCTCCACGCCGCAGCGCTCACAGACGATGCCCTTGAACCGGACGCGCTTGTACTTGCCGCACGAGCACTCCCAGTCGCGGGACGGTCCGAAGATCTGCTCGCCGAAGAGTCCGTCCTTCTCCGGCTTCAGGGTCCGGTAGTTGATGGTCTCCGGCTTCTTGACCTCGCCATAGCTCCAACGACGGATGTCGTCAGCGGTGGCCAGGCCGATACGCAGCTCGTCAAAAGTTGTTGCGTCGAGCAATGTTCCTTCTCTCCTATGGAAGATTCGTCAGTAGGTCTGGCTGCCGCTTAGATCTCGTCGATCGACGACGACTCGAAGCGGGAGGAGATGTTGATGCCGAGCTCCTCCGCGGCGCGGAAGGCCTCGTCGTCCGAGTCGCGCAGGCTGACCGCCTGGCCGTCGGCCGACAGGACCTCCACGTTCAGGCAGAGGGACTGCATCTCCTTGATGAGCACCTTGAAGGACTCCGGGATGCCCGGCTCCTGGATGTTCTCACCCTTGACGATGGCCTCGTAGACCTTGACGCGGCCGAGGATGTCATCCGACTTGATGGTCAGGAGCTCCTGCAGCGCGTACGCGGCACCGTAGGCCTCGAGGGCCCACACCTCCATCTCACCGAAGCGCTGACCACCGAACTGCGCCTTACCACCGAGCGGCTGCTGGGTGATCATCGAGTACGGACCGGTCGAACGGGCGTGGATCTTGTCGTCGACCAGGTGGTGCAGCTTCAGGATGTACATGTAGCCGACCGACACAGGGTCCGGGTACGGCTCGCCGGAGCGGCCGTCGAACAGCTGCGTCTTACCGGAGGAACCGATCAGGCGGTCGCCGTCGCGGGTCGGGAGGGTCGAGTCGAGCAGACCTGCGATCTCCTCCTCCTTCGCGCCGTCGAACACCGGGGTCGCGACCTTGGTGTTCGGCTCGGCCGAGAAGGCGGCCTCGGGGAGCTCAGCGGCCCACTTCGGCTTGCCCTTGATCTCCCAGCCGTTCTTGGCGATCCACCCGAGGTGGATCTCCAGGACCTGACCGAAGTTCATTCGACCGGGGACACCCAGCGGGTTGAGGATGACGTCGACCGGGGTCCCGTCGGCGAGGAACGGCATGTCCTCGACCGGAAGGATCTTGGAGATGACGCCCTTGTTGCCGTGACGGCCGGCGAGCTTGTCGCCCGCGGTGATCTTGCGCTTCTGAGCGATGTAGACCACCACGCGCTGGTTCACGCCGGAGCCGAGCTCGTCGTCGCCGTCCTGCGAGTCGAAGACCTTGACACCGATGACGGTGCCCTCCTCGCCGTGCGGGACCTTGAGGGAGGTGTCGCGCACCTCGCGGCTCTTCTCGTTGAAGATCGCGCGGAGCAGGCGCTCCTCGGCCGACAGCTCGGTCTCGCCCTTCGGCGTGACCTTGCCGACGAGGATGTCGCCGGGGCGCACCTCGGCGCCGATGCGGATGATGCCGCGCTCGTCGAGGTCGGCCAGGAGGTCCGGGCTGACGTTCGGGAGGTCGCGGGTGATCTCCTCCTTGCCGAGCTTGGTGTCGCGGGCGTCGACCTCGTACTCCTCGATGTGGATCGAGGAGAGGGTGTCGTCCTTCACCAGGTTCTGGCTGAGGATGATCGCATCCTCGAAGTTGTGACCCTCCCACGGCATGAACGCGACGAGCAGGTTCTTGCCGAGCGCGAGCTCGCCGTTCTCGGTCGCGGGACCGTCGGCGACGACCTCGCCCTGCTCGATGCGGTCGCCCTCGTCCACGATCACGCGGTGGTTGTAGGACGTGCCCTGGTTCGAGCGGTCGAACTTGCGCAGGTAGTAGGTCTGGTACGTGCCGTCGTCCGCCTGGACGGTGACCGCGTCGGCCGAGACCTCGGTGACGACACCGGACTTCTCGGCGGTGATCACGTCACCGGCGTCGATGGCCGCGTAGCCCTCCATACCGGTTCCGACGACCGGGCTCTCCGAGCGGAGCAGCGGCACCGCCTGGCGCTGCATGTTCGCACCCATGAGGGCTCGGTTGGCGTCGTCGTGCTCGAGGAAGGGGATCAGCGACGTACCGACCGACACCATCTGGCGCGGCGAGACGTCCATGTAGCCGATCTCCTCGGCGGGGATCAGGTCGACCTCGCCGCCCTTCTGACGGGCGAGGACGCGCTCCTCCACGAAGTGGCCGTTCGCGTCGAGCGGGGCGTTCGCCTGCGCGACGACGAAGTCGTCCTCTTCGGAGGCCGTGAGGTAGTCGATCTGGTCGGTGACCCGGCCGTCGACGACCTTGCGGTACGGCGTCTCGATGAAGCCGAAGGAGTTGATCCGCGCGAACGACGCGAGCGAGCCGATCAGACCGATGTTCGGGCCTTCCGGCGTCTCGATCGGGCACATGCGGCCGTAGTGCGACGGGTGGACGTCACGGACCTCGACGCCGGCACGCTCACGGCTCAGACCACCGGGGCCGAGCGCGGAGAGGCGACGCTTGTGGGTCAGACCCGCGAGCGGGTTGTTCTGGTCCATGAACTGCGACAGCTGCGACGTTCCGAAGAACTCCTTGATCGCCGCGACGACGGGTCGCACGTTGATCAGGGTCTGCGGCGTGATCGCCTCGATGTCCTGCGTGGTCATGCGCTCGCGGACGACGCGCTCCATGCGGGAGAGACCGGTGCGGACCTGGTTCTGGATGAGCTCGCCGACGGCGCGGATACGACGGTTGCCGAAGTGGTCGATGTCGTCGATGTCGAGGCGGATGTCCGTCTCGACGCCGTTGCGGAGACCCTTGATCGTGGTCTGGCCGTCGTGCAGGGCGACCAGGTACTTGATCGTGGCGATGATGTCCTGGACGGTCAGCACCGACTCCGACAGCGGGGCCTCGAGGCCGAGCTTGCGGTTGATCTTGTAACGGCCGACCTTGGCGAGGTCGTAGCGCTTCGGGTTGAAGTAGAAGTTGTCGAGCAGCGCACGCGCGGCCTCGGCGGCGACCTGCTCGCCCGGACGCAGCTTGCGGTAGATGTCCTTGAGCGCCTCCTCCTTGGTGAGGATGGCGTCCTTCTCGAGGGTCAGCTCGATGGACTGGTACCCGGCGAACTCGGAGAGGATCTCCTCGCTGGTGAGGCCGAGGGCCTTCAGGAACACCGTGACCGACTGCTTGCGCTTGCGGTCGATGCGGACACCGACCTGGTCGCGCTTGTCGATCTCGAACTCGAGCCACGCACCGCGGCTCGGGATCACGCGTGCCGAGAAGATGTCCTTGTCGGACGTCTTGTCGGGAGTGGCCTCGAAGTACACGCCCGGGGAGCGGACGAGCTGCGAGACGACGACACGCTCGGTGCCGTTGATGATGAAGGTGCCCTTCTCGGTCATGAGCGGGAAGTCGCCCATGAAGACCGTCTGGGTCTTGATCTCACCGGTGAGGTGGTTCATGAACTCGGCCTCGACGTAGAGCGGGGCAGCGTAGGTCTTGCCCTTCTCCTTGCACTCGTCGATCGAGTACTTCTTCTCCTCGAGGAACGGGTTCGTGAACGAGAGCTGCATGGTCTCGCCGAGGTCCTCGATGGGAGAGATCTCCTCGAAGATCTCCTCGAGGCCCGTGTTGGCGGGAAGATCCTGACGGCCCTGGGCCTCGGCTTCTGCGACGCGAGCCTTCCACGCGTCGTTGCCGACCAGCCAGTCGAAGCTCTCGGTCTGCAGTGCGAGCAGATCGGGAACGGTCAGGGTGTCCGTGATCTTGGCGAAGGAGAGTCGGGATGCGGCTCGTCCGTTCTTGGGTGTCTTGTCGGTGTTGGTTGCGTTGCGCGCAGCAGCCAAGGAAATAACCTCCGGGGCCCCGTCGGGCCAGTTACTGTCGGTCGTGTATCTATCAGGACGAGAACTCCCAGTCACGTCGCGCTGCCGTATCTGACCCGAAAGAACGGGCCCAGGCACACGCGGAGAAAGTCAGAGCCGACCGCAATATGAAGGCAGAAGTTTGACTGGGAGCGCAAAGAACAACTATATGTCAATCGGACGCGCCGTGTCCAGTCTTTTCTTGACCGGAGACACGTCCTGATGTATAACGCGACGTCCGCGGTGCTATTCCCGGGGCTCCCGGCCGGAGATCCGGCCGTATTCAGCGCCGGCGCGGGTGGTACGTCGGGAGGGTGTCGACGGTCGCGATTACAGCTTCTTCGCGGGATCGCGGTGCCCAGCCGAGCACGGTGATCGCCTTCTGCGCAGTGCCGCGCCGCGCCGTCCCGATGTCGGGGAGGGAGTCGCGGACGCGGCGGCTGAACGGGGCGACCGCTCGCAGCATCCATTCGGGCATGAGCTTGGTGCTGACCCGTCGGCCTGCCGCCTCGCCGAGATGACCGCGGATGAGCAGCGCGACCTCCTGCGCCGACATGACCTCGCCGGCGATGGCGAGGAAACGCTGCCCGGCGGCCTCCGGCCGCGTCATAGCGAGGAGGTGGAGTGCGGCGACGTCGCGCACGTCGACGATGCCGAAGTGCACGTCGGGGAGGCGCGGGAGGCGTCCCTCCTTCACCAGGCGCACCAGTTCGACAGAGGTGGAGATGTCCGGGCCGAGCACCGGGCCGAGGATCCCGACCGGGTTCACGGTGGCGAGCTCGAGGCCTCCGCCCTCCGCCGCGACGAAGGCCCACGCCGCGCGCTCGGCGATGGTCTTCGACTGCACGTACGGGCTCAGCCGGCGGTCGCTGTCGAGGTCGGTCCAGTCCTCTTCGGTGAAGGGCCGGTCGGTCGGCGGATGCCCGTAGCCGATCGCCGCGAAGGATGAGGTGAGCACGACGCGCTCGACGCCGCCGTCCCGGGCGGCACGTAGCACGCGCAGGGCGCCGTCGCGCGCGGGGACGATCAGGTCGTCCGCGTCCTTCGGCTGGGAGGAGGGGAACGGCGAGGCGACGTGCAGGACGAACCGGCAGCCTGCGACGGCGTCGGCCCATCCGTCGTCGGAGGTCAGGTCGGCGATGGCGAACTCGAGCCGGTCGCCCGGGTCGTCGACACCGCCCGCCGCGAGCTGCTGCCGGACGTCCGCGGCCCGCGCGGGAGTGCGGATCGTGGTGCGCACCCGGTAGCCGGCGTCGAGCAGCGCGAGGATGCAGTGCGCGCCGAGGAATCCGGAGCCGCCGGTCACGAGCACCAGGTCGGCCGGCGGGGTGGAGGGCGGCGTTGCCGCGTTCGGGTCGCTCACTCCCCCATCCTTCCCCGCGGGCGTGCCCTTGGGAAGCAGCGCGGACGACCCGTCAGGAGCGGACGAGCGCGATCGCCTGCGCGCGGTCGCGCACGGCGAGCTTGGCGAAGATCGCGTTGATGTGCGTCTTGACCGTCGCGACGCTGACGAAGAGGGAGCGCGCGATCTCGGCGTTGCTCAGTCCGTCGCCGATCAAGGCGAGCACCTCGGCCTCGCGCCGCGTCAGGGAGGGGAAGCGGGCGAGCAGGGCGCCCGCCGCATCCACCTCGGCGACGGGAGCGGGCGCAGCGCCGGTGAGCGCGCCGATGACGCGGGCGCCGACCTCCGGAGCAAGCGTCGTCTGCCCGCTGGCGACGGCACGCACGGCCGCGGCAAGCTCGGCTCGGCCGGCGTCCTTCGTCAGATAGCCGCGCGCCCCCGCCCGCAGCGCACCGACGATCGACTCGTCGTCGGCGTACGTGGTGAGGATGAGCACCGCGGTCTCCGGTGCGACCTCGCGCACGCGGGCGGTCGCCCCCGCGCCGTCGAGCACCGGCATCCGGAGGTCCATGAGCAGGACATCGGGATGCGCGGCCACGGCGAGCGCGACCGCCTCCTCGCCGTCGGCGGCTTCGCCGACCACCTCGATGTCGGGCAGCAGGCCGAGCACGGTGACCAGGCCGTCGCGGATGATCGCCTGGTCGTCGGCGACCGCGACCCGGATGCGCGCCTCGCCAGTCACCGCAGCATCGCCTCCGCCGTCAGGACGAACCGGCCGCCGACCGCTGCGGCCTGAACCGAGCCACCGGACGGCAGCGCAGCGAAGCGCTCGCCCATCCCCTCGAGCCCGTAGTGGCCGCCGGATGCGGCGAGCGCCGACACCGGGGATCCGACCGCGCCGGCGGGGGTCGCCGGGAGCGGATTGGAGACGATGACGCGCACGCGGTCATCCTGCCAGACCAGCTCGGCCGCGACGGGTTGGCCGGGCGCATGCTTTCGGGCGTTGCTCAAGGCCTCCTGAAGGGCGCGCTGCAACGCCTCGGCCTGCTGCGCGGTGAGGTCCGTGCCGTCGCCCGTCACCCGGAGCTCCGCCCGCCCGCCGAGCGAGCGGTGCGCCGCGATCAGGTCGTCCAGGGCCGCCCGGAGCGCGGCGGCCGGCACCGGTTCCGCGCCGGCGGGCTCCGGGTCGCGCAGGGCGGCGACGGCGCGACGGGCCTCACCGAGCCCGTCGGCGGCCAGGCCGCGGGCGGCGACCACCCGCGAGCGGGCGCCGTCGGCGTCGCCGGACTCGAGGAGCGCATCCACCGCATCCAGCTGGATGACGAGCCCGCCGAGGCTGTGCGCCAGGACGTCGTGGAGGTCGCGTGCGATGGCGATGCGCGATGCCTCCTCCTTCATCGCGACCGCGCGCTCGCGGAGGAGAACCGCCTGCTCCTCCGCCACCCGGAACTGCCGCCGGCTGAGACCGGCGAAGACGCCGAGCAGCATCCCGCCCATCATGCCGAGGAGGTTCGGGATGTCGGTCCCGCTGGGGACGGCGCCGACCGCGACCAGGGCGATGCCGACGCCGCCGACGAGCAGTCCGAGCCACAGCGGATCCCGTGGGTCGCCCAGTACGACGAGCACGCCGATCGCGGCGGGGACGACCGTGAGACCGTCCGTGGGCGCCGCGACCAGCGCGCCGACGACAACGACGACCACCGCGCAGGCGAAAGCGGTGCGGCGGAGTCCGGCCTTCGCCAGCGCGCTGCGCACCACCCACAGCACGACGGAGATCAGCCCGAGGACGAGCACCCACACCGGGCGATGCTCGGTGTGGGTGCGGATCAGCGCGTAGCCGATGGCCCCGGCGCCCACGGCGGTCAGGGCCAGGGCGAGCCAGCTGGGGCGGACGGAGACGTTCACTCGACCATCATGCTGCCCGAGGCCTCCGTGCGCCGCCGGTTCACGCGGCGAGGGCGGCGTGACGGTCGAGGCGCGCGGCGAACACCGCGGTGCGGGCGAGCCGGTTCGCCGCGAAGACCAGCAGGATGATGCCGGTCGCGGCCACCAGGTGCGACCCGGCCTGGGCTGCGAGCACGTCCACCCCGACGCGGACCGCGATGACGGCCACCCACAGCACCAGACCGAACACGCCGGTGCGCGACTCGTAGACGGCCACCTCGGACGGGTTCTTGCCGACGACCGGCTCGGGCAGGCGGCGGAAGTGGGCGATCCCGCCGATCCACGCACCGATGGCGAGGGAGAGCACGACCTCACCGGCGACCACCGCGATGTCGAGCGGGGTGATGGTCGTCGGCTTCACCTGCTGCACGAGCTGCACCGCGCCGACGACGGCGAGGATGACGGGCATCCGCCACATCTTCGCGACCACCACGGGCCGCCAGGTCAGCTGCCGATAGCCGACCCATCCGATGAGCAGCAGGATGAGGAGAGCGTTGCCGAGGGTCTGGACGGTCATGATCGCCTTTCGGAAGAGCGGATGCTGGGCGGAGCCCGCCGGAATCTCCGGCACCACTTCAGCGTCGCGTCCCGCCGTTCCGGGCGGCACCGCCTGCGGGTGGAGGCCGGGTGGAGATCGCGGGTGGAGGTCACGCGTGGAGATCGCGGCGCTTCCGCGCGCATCCACCGCGACTAGGCTGCCGGTGTGTCTCCGAACCCGACCCCCCAGAACCCCTCGGTCGTCCTCTCGGAGAGCGGCTACCTGGCGACCGTTGAGCCCGACCGGTTCGTGCCCGGCGCCTACCAGCTCGTCGTCGACGGCACCCCGCAGTCGCACGTCAACCTCGACGACCCGTCCCAGCTCTTCTTCGAGTACATCCAGCGGATGGGCAACGTCATCGACCTGATCGGCGAGCCCGGCCAACCCATCACGGCCGTGCACCTCGGGGCGGGTGCGCTGACACTCCCCCGGTACATCGCCTACACGCGCCCCGGTTCACGGCAGCAGGTCGTGGAGCTGGAGAGCCGCCTGGTGGACCTGGTGCGCGAGCAGCTCCCGCTCCCCCGCTACGCGCAGATCCGCATCCGCCACGGCGACGCGCGCGAGGTCGTCGGCAAGCTGCCGAACGGCTTGCGCGGCGAGGTCGATCTGCTGGTGGTGGACATCTTCAGCGGGTCGCGCACGCCCGCCCACGTCACGAGCGCCGAGTTCTACCGCTCGGCGGTCTCGCTGCTCAAGCCGGACGGCATCGTGCTCGTGAACGTGGCGGACGGTCCGCCGCTCAGCTTCGCCCGCAGCCAGGTGTCGACGCTCGGCTCCGTCGTCGAGAACGTCGCGGCGCTCGCCGAGACGCAGGTGCTGAAGGGCCGTCGCTTCGGGAACGTCGTGCTCGTCGGATCGAACTCGCCGCTCCCCCTGGAGTGGCTGCCGCGCCTGCTGGCGAGCGGGCCCCATCCCGCAAAGGCCGTGGCGGGCGAGGAGCTGCGGACGTTCGCCGCGGGCGCGCCGATCGTGACCGACGCGACCAGCGTGCCGTCGCCGCCTCCCGCGCGCAGCATCTTCCAGACGGGCACGCGCCGGGACTAACGCCGCGACGAGCGCCGTGGTCAGGCGTGCCGGAAGGACACCGGCTGACCGGGACGCAGCTGTGCGAACGCATCGAGCGAGCCGTCGGCCACCACGGCGATCACCGGGTAGCCGCCGGTGACCGGATGGTCGGCGAGCAGCACGGTCGGGCGGCCATCGGGCGAGACCTGCACGGCGCCGGCGACCATCGGCTCGCTCGGGAGCTCGCGACGGATCGCCCGCTCCAGCAGCGGATCGGGATGCGGCGTGACGCCCGCCGCGTGCGCGGGCGCCCGCACGGGGTCGAGCCGCGCGCCGATGCGGTCGCTCTCCGCCGCGACGCGCCACTCGACGGAGAAGAAGGACTCCAGTGCCCGGCGGGTGAACCAGTCGGCCCGCGGGCCCGGGTGAGCGCGCACCTCGACGGCCTCGGGCGTCGGGTCGGCGACCGGGACGAAGTCAAGCAGCGGAAGATCGGAGCCGGGATGCTCACCGATCGGCACCAGCTCGCCCGTCTGCAGGGGTGCGGGCCCGAGACCGGCGAGCGTGTCGCGGGAGCGTGACCCGAGCACCGGCATCACAGCCACCCCGCCGCGCACGGCCAGGTACCAGCGCAGTCCCGCCGTCGCGGGTCCGATCCGCAGGAGCTGTCCAGGCCGCGCCCGCACAGCCTGGTGCGCATCCACCGGGCGATCGTCGAGGAGCAGCGGGCCGGTCGCTCCGGTCACGGCGAACCAGGTGTCGCGCTCGAAGCGCGCCTCGAACCCGCCGAGGAGCACCTCGAGCCCGGCGTCGCCCTCGTCGTTACCCAGCAGCCGGTTGCCCAGCCGCAGCGCGGCGCGGTCGAGGGCACCCGACCGGCCGACGCCGAGGGCGGCGAAGCCGGGGCGCCCGAGATCCTGGACGAGCGTGAGGGCACCAGGGCTCAGGATGCGCAGGTCGCTCATCGCACCTCCCGGAAGCGCACGACCGTCCCCGGCCGGAGCAGCGCGGGAGGATCGGCCGTCTCATCCCAGAGCGTCGCGTCGGTGCGGCCGATGAGTTGCCAGCCGCCCGGGCTCGACCGTGGATAGACACCGCTGAACGTCCCTGCGAGGCCGACCGACCCCGGCGGCACCGCCGTGCGCGGCGTCGCCCGGCGCGGGACCTCCAGCGCGTCCGCGGCCGCCGAGCCGTCGCTCACGAGGTAGGCGAAGCCGGGCGCGAAGCCGCCGAATGCGACGCGCCACGGGGTGCCGGTGTGGAACGCGACGACCTCCGCCTCGGTCCGCCCGGTGAGCCGGGCGACCTCCGCGAGGTCGTCGCCGTCGTAGCGGACGTCGAGCTCGACGACCCGCTCCTCGACCGCCCCGGCGGGAAGCGGCGCGGTGCGCTCGACCCAGCCGCGGGCGGCGCTGAGCGAGAGGATGCGCGGCTCGACCACGACCGCGATCGTGCGGGCGGCGGGCACCAACTCCACGACGCCGTCCGGCCGGGATGCCTCGAGCCCGCGGAACAGCGCGAGCACGGCATCCAGCCCGTCCAGCTCCACGAGCAGGGCGTGGTCGCCGTAGGGCAGGATGCGCGCGGTCACGCGAACGGCTCCACACTCACGCCCGCTTCGGCGAGCGCGTCGCGCACGGCCAGCGCCATCGCGACCGCGCCCGGGGTGTCGCCGTGGACGCACAGCGAGTCGACTCGGACGGGGATGTCGGTGCCATCGGCGGCGACGACGCGGCCCTCGGTGACCATGCGCACGGCCCGCGCGGCGATCTCCTCGTCGTCGGAGAGCAGCGCGCCCGGTTCGGTGCGCGGCACCAGCGTGCCGTCGGGTCGGTAGCCCCGGTCGACGAACGCTTCGCGGACGAACCGGACCCCCGCCTCCCCGGCCGCCTGCTCGACGGCGGAGCCGGCCAGTCCGAGCAGGGCGAGTGGCGGGTCGAAGGCGACCACCGCATCCACCACGGCCCGCGCCTGACCCGCGTCGTGCACGATGCGGTTGTAGAGGGCGCCGTGGGGCTTGACGTAGCGAATGGCTGTTCCCGCGACCCGGGCGAGGCCCGCGAGCGCGGCGAGCTGGTACAGCACCTCGTCGCGGAGCTCGCCGGCGGGCACGTCCATCGCGCGCCGCCCGAATCCCGCGAGGTCACGATAGGAGACATGGGCGCCGACGGTCACGCCGTTCGCGGCGGCCTCGCGGCAGGTCGCGAGCATCGTCGACGGGTCGCCGGCGTGGAACCCGCAGGCCACGTTGGCACTGGAGACCACCCGCAGCAGTGCGGCGTCGTCGCCCATCGACCAGGCGCCGAACGACTCCCCGAGGTCGCTGTTGAGGTCGACGGAACGGCTCATGCCCCTATTGTGGCGTGCACCCCGGGCCCGCGGGCCGCACGAGCACGGTGCGCACGTACCTTCGCGCGGTTGCCGCAGCGCTGCATCGAACACCAGCGCCGGGTGCCGCTGCGCGAGGTGTCGAGGTAGACGAGCTCGCAGTCGTCGGCCGAGCATTCGCGGATGCGTCCGTCGACGTCCGGGCCGAAGAGGCGCACCGCATCCCGTGCGATGGTGCCGAGAGCCTGGTGCGGACGCGCGTTCGTGCGCCCCGCCTGGCGGCCGCCACCGGCGAGGACCGGCGGGATGTCGGGAGTCGCCGCGAAGAGGTTGACGACGTCGATGTCGTCGGGCGACAACTCGTCGCCGCGGCTGGCCTGCCGGGCGAGGCGACCGATCGCGGTCCGGAGGGTGCGGGCGTCGCGGAACTCGCGCTCCCCTGCCGTCGGCGCGACCTCGGGGAACCGCTCGACCAGCCACGCGTTGAGGCCGTGGGCGTCGCGGACGGCGTGCCGGTCGGCGTCGGCATCGCCGTCGGTGTCGGCCGCGTGCGCGAACTCGCCGGTGTAGGCGAAGTCGAGCGCGAGCGACCCGGAGTCGAACCACCAGCGCTGACCGTCGCTCGGTTCCATCCACTGACCGGTGCCTCGGGTGAGAATCGCTTCCGTCGCCATGTAACCAACATAGTCGGTTACCGCGGGCCTCCCGGCGCGGGCGTTACCTCCACCAGCCTAGCCGCCGGCAGGCCACCGTCCGTGGGTCGCAACACGCCGTTATGCGCGCGCCATAACGCCGTGTTGCGACCCACGGATGGCTGGGCAACGGACCGGAAGCGGCCAGCGGCGCCCTGGCATACTGGGCGGATGACCGCCACCCGCCCGGACCCGACCGCTCCGCTCGAGGGCGTGACCGTCCGCCTGCGCGCCCTCACCCTCGACGACCTGCCGGACCTGTTCGACGCGATCGGGCATCCCGAGGTGTTCGCCGGAGGCTGGGGAGGCGGTCCAGCGGCCTATCGCGACACCTACGAGGAGTGGCGGGAATTCATCCTCCGCTACCTCGCCTGGGACACCGCGAACGTGACCGCCGTCGTGCTCCGCGACGGCGACCGGTTGGTCGGCACGACCACGCTGGGCGACTTCGACCTGGCCAACCGCTCCGCCCACATCGGCTGGACGGCGTACGCGCCCGAGACCTGGGGCACGCTGGTGAACGCCGAGACCAAGCGACTGCTGCTCGGGACGGCGTTCCATCACGGCTTCGAGCGCGTCAAGCTGCAGGCGGATGTGCTCAACGCGCGGTCGCGCGCCGCCATCCTCCGCCTCGGCGCGCAGTTCGAGGGCGTCCTGCGGCACACCCAGCTGCGCGCGGACGGGACCTGGCGCGACACGGCCGTGTACTCCATCCTCAGCGAGGAATGGCCGAGCGTGCGGGACGGCCTGGACGCTCGCCTCGGCGTCGCGCACGCCTGACGGCATCGCCGCGTACGGCCGACAGGGCCGTTACTCGGTCGCTGCCGCCGCGGCCGTACGCCGCTGTGCCGGCGACACCTCGCGGTGCTGCCACGAGATGAGGTTCGCGGCATCGAAACGGCGGCTGCACGCACCGCAGGCGAGCGCGCGCGCCGGCTTCCGGTAGCGATAGTGCGTGTGCCCGTTCGGGCAGGTGCCCACCCAAGGCGCCAGGTCGTCGGCGATCGCCCCGCCGTGCAGGCGCTTGCCCTCGTATCCGAGGTCGAGCGCGATGGCGCGCCAGCGCGGCCCGTGCCCGGCGCGGGAACCGGCGAGCGCGTGGGCCACCTCGTGGAGGAGGATCTGGTGGATCTCGTCGTCCTCGTACCGCGCCGCCAGGTACCGCGAGACCGTGATCCGCTTCGACGTGTAGTTGCAGAGGCCGGCGCGCGTCTTGGCGTTGTCGAAACCGAAGCTCCACACGGCCGGGTCGAGGTGCAGGGCGATCAGCGCCTCCGCCCACCGGCGCACACGGTCGAGTTCGGCCATCAGCGACGGGTCCCGTCCGGAGCGCTCCCTACCTCCATGACGTGCATCCTACGCGTGATCGGGGTCGCCCTCGCCGCGCTCCCCACGTGCGGCTCCGCGCTGCGCGTCGAGCGCCGACTGCACGACGGCGACCGCGGTCAGCGCCGCCTGGATCTCGGCCGGCGACGCGCCCAGCTTCTCGCGCAGGAACACGGCCGCGGTCATGTCGGCGAGCGCGTTCTCGTAGTCGCCGGTGTCGAAGTACACCTTGCCCCGGCTCTGGATGGCGAATGCCTCCAGCGCCGTCCACTCGCGACCGCGCGCCTCGTCGACGCATCCGGTCAGCTCCACGACGGCCTCATCGGACTTGCCCTGGTACTGCAGCACCTGGGCACGGCGGATGCGCGCTCCGAGCAGCTGCTCGCGGTCGCCGGTGAAGCGCGCCTGACGGACCGCTTCGTTGCCGATCTCGATCGCCTCGTCGAGCCGGCCGAGCAGCCGCAGCAGAACGGTCTTCTCGTTGAGCGCGCTGAGACTGCGCAAGCTGCCCAGCTCCTCCAGACGCTCGCCGGCAGCGCGCAGATCGACGCGTTCGCGCAGGGTGGTCGGATCGTATCCGAGGATGATGCTCAGGGTTCTGCTCCCGATCGGTGGTTCCCCCCAAGACTACCCGCAGGAGCGGCCGCACCCGGGTGAAGGTCAGCCGGGGCGTTTGACCGCCTGCGCGGGAACGAGCGGCGCCTCGACGAGCCGGTCGTCGCCGGAACGGGGCGAACCGCGCCCGTCGGTGTTGTTCGTGAGCAGCCACAAGCGGTCACCGACGGCGACCACGTCGCGCAGCCGGCCGAGCTCGCCCTCGAAGAACGGTGCCGCTGTCACCGGGGCGGCGCCATCGGTCGGCCAGGCGGTCCACAGCCGCTCGCCGCGCAGAGCGGCCAGGAAGATCGTGTCGCCGACGACCGCGAGGCCGCTGGGGCTCGCCGCGTCCGTCGGCCACTGGTACACCGGGTCCGTGTAGTTCGGGTCGCCCCCGACACCCTCGACGGTGGGCCATCCGTAGTTCGAGCCCGGACGGATGATGTTGAGCTCGTCCCAGGTGTTCTGGCCGAACTCGCTCGCCCACATCGTGCCGCGCGAATCCCAGCCGATCCCCTGCGGGTTGCGGTGCCCGTACGACCAGACCGGCGAGCCGGGGAACGGGTTGTCGCCCGGCACCTGACCCTCCGGCGTGATCCGCAGGATCTTGCCGCCGAGTGACGCGACGTCCTGAGCGTTGCCCGGGTTCGAGGCGTCCCCTGCGGTCACGTAGAGCATCCCGTCGGGGCCGAATGCGAGCCGACCGCCGTCGTGGTTCGACGCCTTCGGGATGCCGGTGAGCACGGGCTCCGGCGCCCCGATCGCGTAGCTGCCCGGCACCCCGGACAGGGACAGCCGCACGACCCGGTTGTCGTCGGCGGTGGTGAGGTACGCGTAGAGGTACTTCGGTGCGGACTCGGCCTGCACCGCGAGCCCGAGCAGGCCGCTCTCGCCGGTGTGGACGACGCCGGGGACGCTGCCGACCGTGCGGAGTCCGCCCTGCGGCAGCCGCTCCCGGATGGTGCCCGAGTCGCGTTCGCTGATCAGCGCCGACCCGCTCGGCAGCGGGACGACCGACCAGGGCGACTCCAGCCCTGTCTCGAGCACGGTCGTCTGCCCGCTCGGCCGCCAGGGGATCGCGGCGACCGCAGCCGAGGTGCCGGTCGGCCGCGGCGTCGCTGTGGGCGTGCGCGTGACCGTCGGCGTCGGAGTCGGGGTCGAGCATCCCGCCAGAACGAGCACGGCCGCCGTCAGAGCCAGGAGGCTCAGGCGGCGGCCGTGACGGAACATCGCGACTCCCGGTCGTCAGTCGACGACGCGGACGTCCTTCCAGAACGCGACGTAATTGCTGTAGTCCTTGCCCACCCGGTCGAAGGAGCTCGGGTACGGAGTGGGATAGCTCCACGCGCGATCCTGCAGCAGACCGTCATCCGACTTCACGGAGAAGTACTGGCACTCGCCCTTCCACGGACACGTGTAAGGGGTGGCGCTCTCTACGAGGTACTCGGAATTGACGCTCGCCGGAGGGAAGTACCAGTTGCCCTCGATGCGGATGAGGTCCTCCTGCGGGGCCTCGGCGATCACGGTGTCGTTCAGCACGGCTTTCATCGATTAAAACCTCCTTTGCACGGCAACGTACGCCGACGGGCGATCATTCCGCCGGGAGCGCACCGTTCTGCCGGGGAGCTCGGAGCACCGTCACAGCGTCGGACGAGTCGAGCCGTCCGGCGGGGGCGATGTCGGCCGGGCCGGCGCCCGCGGCCACCCGCTCCTGGCCTGACACGGACGCCGTCAGCAGGTGCGCGACCGCGCCCCGCAAGCCGGTGAACGCCGCGCAGGCCGCCGCAGCCTCCGGCGAGGAGTAGTCGATGCCGACGGAGGCGAGCGCATCCACCAGGGCACCCGCGGCCAGCAGGTCCTCCACGGCGAAGCGGGTCGAGCCGGACGGGGTCGCACCTCCCGCGGCCACGAGGGCGATCATCGCGCGCCGGCCGAGACGGACCTGCTCGGCGAGGATCCAGCGGGCGACGGCGGTGGCGTCGGTCAGTCCGGCGGCCAGCACCGCGCCGTCGCCGGGAAGTTCGGGCGCAGGAGTGTCGGCCAGCGCATCCACCCACACCACCACGTCGGCGTCGGCCGCGACGGCGGCGGCACCGTCGGCCGCCCAGTCGAACCGCACCTGGTACTTGGCCTGGCGGTGCGCGGCCGGGATCTCGGCGGAGATCGTGTCGGAGTCGAGAGAGGTCGGCTGAGTCACCGGGCCATCGTAATGCGGTGGTCGCCGCGCCGCGGCCGTGTTTCGCCCGGTGACGGACGCATCTGCCGGCGGATCAGCTCGAAGTCGTGCCGGGACAGCTCGATGAGCCCGCGGCGCAGCTGGTAGCCCCAGTCCGGCTTGTCGCGCGTGAAGTCGAGAGCGCCGAGCAGCGGGCGGATGGGCGTCGCCACGGCGTCGTGATCCCACTCGACCCGTCGCCGCCACGGCTTGAAGTCCGACGCCGGACCCTGCATCGCCGGCCCCTGCGTCACCTGGAACACCTCGTCGTCGGCCAGACGGCCCACCGCCGTGAACTGCTTGAGCGGCTCGCCATCCGGATACGTCGCCCGCGGCGAGTAATACACGAAACCGTCGGCCGGACCCATCCGCTCCAGGGGAGCCCGGGCGCCGTGGTTGACCTGGGCGAAGCCGCCGGCGACGCCACGCAGCACGTGATCGAGCTGCACAACGCCCAGCCAGTAACGGATCGCCATGCTCCCGTTGTAGCGCACACCACCGTCACTCGTGTCGAAAGCGCCGCATCCCATTCGACGCACGGATGACTCCAGACGTGTTCGACGAGAGGATGGGACCATGCGTTTCGTGCTGATGGCACAGGCCGAGGAGGGCGACGGCGTCGAGCCGGCCGCCCAGGACCGTGCCGCCCTCGACCGCTACGAGCAGGATCTGGTGCGCGCCGGAGTGCTGCTCGCGGCCGAGGCCCTCGAGCCGACGGGTGGCTGCGCGCGCATCCACTTCGACGGCGAGGACCGCACCCTCGACCGCTCGCCGGGCCCGTCGGCCGCCCGGGTGACCGGACTGTGGATGCTGCAGACCGCCGGCGAGCAGGAGGCGCTCGAGTGGGCCCGACGGCTGCCGCTGACGCACGGGAGCGTCGAGGTGCGCCGGGTGGCGGGCGACGTGGGCCGATGACCGACGAGGGCGAACGACTGGACGAGACCCGCCGCACGGTCGAATCGGTCTGGCGCATCGAGTCCGGACGCCTGATCGCCGGGCTCGCGCGGACCACCGGCGATGTCGGGCTGGCCGAGGAGCTTGCTCAGGATGCGCTCGTCGCCGCCCTCGAGCAGTGGCCGGAGACGGGCATCCCGCGCAATCCCGGGGCGTGGCTGACGACGGTCGCGAAGCGCCGCGCGGTCGACGGCTGGCGGCGGCGCGAACGCCTCGACGACCGGTACGCCGCCATCGCGCACGACCTCGAACAGGAGCTCGGCTCGGACGATCCGGCACGCGTCGCGCAGGAGCCGATCGGCGACGACCTGCTCCGGCTCGTCTTCGTCGCCTGCCACCCGGTCCTCCCCCAGGCGTCGCGGGTCGCGCTGACCCTGAAGCTGCTCGGCGGCCTCTCGACCGAGGAGATCGCCCGGGCCTTCCTCGTCCCGCCGGCGACCATGGCCCAGAGGATCGTCCGCGCCAAGCGCACCCTGAGCGCTGCGGGGGTGCCGTTCGAGGTGCCCGAGCGGGCGGAGTTCCCCGAGCGGCTGGCCTCCGTTCTCGAGGTCGTCTATCTGATCTTCAACGAGGGCTACTCGGCCACGGCCGGCGACGACTGGATGCGGCCGGACCTGTGCCGGGAGGCACTGCGGCTCGGCCGTGTGCTCGCCGAACTGACACCCCGCGAGCCCGAGGTGCACGGGCTGGTCGCACTGATGGAGTTCCAGGCGTCGCGGCTCGGAGCCCGCACGGCCGAGGACGGCAGCCCCATCCTGCTGCAGGACCAGGACCGCGCCCGCTGGGACCGCCTCCTCATCGGCCGCGGCGTCGCGGCCCTGGAGCGCTCCGACGCCCTGCGCCTCAGCAGGCGGCCGCCCGCCAGCCGCGGGCCGTACGCGCTGCAGGCGGCCATCGCGGCCTGCCACGCCACCGCACCGACCCCGGAGGCGACCGACTGGGAGGAGATCGTCGCGCTGTACGGCGCGCTCGGTGAACTGCACCCGTCCGCCGTGGTCGAGCTCAACCGCGCGGTCGCCCTCTCGATGGCGTACGGACCGGAGGCCGGGCTCGAAGTCGTCGACCGGCTGACGATCGAAGGCGCCCTGGAGTCGTACCATCTGCTCCCGTCGGTGCGCGCCGACCTGCTGCTCCGCCTCGGGCGACGCGACGAGGCGAGGCAGGAGTTCCAGCGCGCCGCCGCGATGACCGGCAACGCCCGCGAACGGGAGCTGCTGCTGGCGCGCGCCGAGGAAGCCTGAGCCCGAAGAACACTGAGGAACCGCCCATCCCCTGGCCTCCTCACCGCTTCCCGGGGTGAGACTGAGTTCATGCGCGTGCTCCTCAAGCTGACCCTCGACTGCGATCCGGATGCCGCCTGGCGTGCCCTCCAGAGTCCGACGGCGTTCCGCGAGGTCGCCCTGCCGTGGCTCGACTTCCGGTCGGAGGAGCCCGGCGGCTTCCCGACGCGCTGGGGTTCGGAGCACCGCGTCCGCGTGAAAGCGCTCGGAGCGTTCACCGTCGGGACGCAGGCGATCCGGCTCGACACCCTGCGGTCGACCGATCCGCGCGAACGGGCGACGCGCATCCTGCACGACAGCGGCGGGGGAACCGGCGGGATGCTGTCCGCGATCCCGCGGCTCGACCACCGGATGGCGATCGCCCCCGACCCGGCCGGTCCGGACGAGAACGGGCGGCTGCGGACCCTCTACCGCGACCAGCTGATCGTGCGCGCCGGGGCGCTCACGCCGGTCGCCTGGTACGCCCTCTGGCTGTTCTGGCAGTGGCGCGGCGTGCGCCTCCGGCAGCTGGCGCCCACCTGGGCCTACGATCCCGAAGTGCGGACCCCGGCAGACGGAGAGGCCGCAAGCGACACCACGACACCGGAGGACAGATGACGAACGCCGAACCCGCGACAGGCACCGGCGGAACGGAAGACGGGAGCGCGGCAGAGCGGCCGGCCCGTGCGGTCACCGCCGTGCAGACCGCGGACTGGAGACGGCGCGTGTTCGCGTTGTACGCCTCCGTCCGCCGGCTCGCCGCCCACGACCCCGCGGAAGCCCACGCGCACTGGACGTCGTGCCGCAACGACCTGTTCTCTTCGCATCCCGCGTCGCCGCTGCTGCCGGAGGACCTGGAGGGCTTCACCGGACTCCCCGTGACCCGCTACGACCCCGACTGGCGGTTCGAGCTGCCCATCCACCCGGCCGCCGAGGCGGTGCGGATGGATGTGGAGACCGGCACCGACGGCGTCGTGCCCTTCGAGCTGCTCGGAACGGTCCGGGTCCCCCTGGCGGGAACGCTCGACGTCTGGCGGCTCTCGTCGTACGGCGGCGGGCTGTTCGTGCCGGTGAAGGATGCGCTGGCCGGGCGGCCCGGCGGAACCTACGGCGGTGGACGCTACCTGATCGACACTATCAAGGGCGCCGACCTCGGGCTCGACACGGACGACGGAGAGGCCTCGCTCGTGCTCGACTTCAACTTCGCCTACAACCCGTCGTGCGCGTACGACCCCGCGTGGGCGTGCCCGCTCGCGCAGGCCGGCAACACCCTCCCCGTCGAGATCCCCGTCGGCGAGCGCTACGCCGGCGCCTGACCCGCACCCGCTCCCCACCGCCCGCCGTCGAGTCCGCACATTTTGCACGTTTTCGCGTGGCTGCGCGTGCAGTTTTTGCGGACTCGACGGTGGGGGTCAGCGGGAGACGAGGGTGAGGCGCTGGGTCGGGCGGGTCATCGCGACGTAGAGGGATGCGGCGCCGCGCGGCGATTCGGCGGCCAGCGCGTCCGGGTCGGCCAGCACCACGGCGTCGAACTCGAGGCCCTTCGCTTCGTAGCCCGTCAGCACGGCGATCGGGCGTCCGAGGCCGGTCGCGCCCCGGCCCGCGGCGTCGCCGAAGCGCTCCTCCACCGTGGCGGCGACCGCCGGGAGGGCCGACTCGGTCGTGATCACCGCGAGCGTGCCGCCCGCGTCGATGCCACGATCATGCGCTACGGCGTCGGCGACGGCTGCGGCGAGCGCTGCATCCCGGTCAGCCGCATCCCCGCCGTCCGCCCGAACCCGCCGGATGGGCCAGTCGCCCTCGCGGACGGCGCGGGTCGGCGTAATCGGCAGGCCTGCGGAGGAGGCGATGCGCTCGGCCTCCCGCGTGATCTGCGCGGGCGTCCGGTAGTTGACCGTCAGCTCCTCCAGCCGCCACGCGTCCTTGAAGATCGGGTCCAGCGCATCCGGCCAGCTCGTCGCGCCGGAGGCGGACGCCACCTGGGCGATGTCGCCGACGATGGTGAACGACTTCATCGGGCAGCGGCGCACGAGCACCCGCCACTGCATCGGCGACAGCTCCTGCGCCTCGTCCACCACGACGTGGCCGTAGGTCCAGCTGCGGTCGGCGGCGGCGCGCTCCGCCGTCGTGCCGCGATCGGCCTGCTCGGCGAAGCCGTCGGCAAGCTGCTCAGCGCTGACCAGCCCCTGGACGCCCATGTTGCGGATGGCCGCGCGCGCGTTCTCCAGGTCGCGCTTGCGCTGACGGTCGCGCTCGCGGTCGGCGGGGTCCGGCCGGCCCGGGAAGTCGCCGAGCAGCTCGGCCGCTTCGTCCAGCAAGGGGACGTCCGAGACGGTGAACGGCTCGGTGCGGTCCCGGCGCAGCGCATCCCGTTGCTGCTGCGACCAGCGCGGCGTCAGCTCCGCCAGCCACGCTGGGCGCGCGTAGAGGTCCTGCAGCAGCTTCTGCGGGGTCAGCGGCAGCCACGCTGTGTTGAGGAGGACGCGCACGTCGTACGAGGTGCGCAGGTCTTCGCGGAGCACCTTCAGGTCGGCGTCGTCGATGGTCGACCCCGAAGCGCGCAGTTGCGTCGCCAACTGATCGGTGAGCTCCGAGAGGGCGTTCTTGACGAACGTCACGCGCGCGACGTTGTGCGGCTTGCCGGTGCGCTGGGCCTTGGCGATGGCGCGCTGGATGAGGTCCGGCGCGACCACCAGGCGCTCGTTGTCGACGACGATCGTCTGCTCCTCGACGGGCGCCTTCTGCCGCGACTTGACAGCCCGTGAGAGCAGGCGGGCCATCTGGGCGGAGCCCTTCAGGATGGCGGCCTCCGGCACATCCTCGGCGGTCGCTTCGACGCCCGGGAACAGCTCGCCGAGCGTCGACATCACCACGCCCGTCTCGCCGAGCGACGGCAGCACCGCCTCGATGTAGCGCAGGAACGCCGTCGACGGGCCGACGACCAGGACGCCGGACGTGCTCAGCCGCTGCCGGTTCGCGTACAGCAGATAGGCGGCGCGGTGCAGGGCCACCGCCGTCTTGCCCGTGCCCGGGCCGCCCTGCACGACCAGCGCGCCACGGAGGTCGGAGCGGATGATGCGGTCCTGCTCGGCCTGGATGGTCGCGACGATGTCGTGCATCCGGCCGGTGCGCTGCGCCGTCAGCGCGGCGAGCAGGGCGCCCTCGCCCTGCACCTGCTCCCCGGCGCGGTCGCCGTCGAGCAGCGCCTCGTCGAACACTTCGTCGTCGATGCGGGTGACCTGGCGGCCAGACATGTTCAGGTGACGCCGGGCGCGGACGCCCATCGGCTCGCTCGCCGTCGCCTGGTAGAAGGCGCCGGCCTGCTGGGCACGCCAGTCGACGAGGAGGGAGCGCTGGTCATCGTCGCGCAGGCCGACGCGCCCGATGTAGCGGTGGTCGGAGCCGTCGACCGGCTCCTCCAGCAGCAGGCGGCCGAACACGAGACGCGCATCCACATCCCGCAGCTGGGTCAGTTGGTCCTCGTAGAGACGCGCGAAGGCGTCGCGCTCGCTGCGCGCCTGATGGTTGCTCCCGACGCTGTCGCGGCGCACGCGTGCCAGCCGTTCCTCCGTCTCGGCACGCAGCTCGTCGAGCCGCTGATACAGCCCAGCGACCACGGCGCGCTCGCGTTCGAGCTCCGATTCCAGCACGCCCATGGCCACCTCTCGTTTCCGGGCCGACAGTCTACGACCTCCGGATGCGAGTGCGCTCTCAGCACTCGTACGGCCGGATGCTCTAGGGTGGAGCAAGCGGGCGACGATTCTGCCCGCGGCGTCGTAGAACGCTTCGCGTCGCGCCGGGCCATGTCCCCGCCACGCTTCTCTTCATACGGCGAACGATCGCGCCGCTCGGTGCGCTCGCCATTCACCCCGGTCCGCCACTGCCGACCGGGTCGATGCCTGAAAGGCACATCCTTGACTCTCTCCTTCGCCGAACTCGGCGTACCCGCTCCGCTCGTCGCCGTCCTGACGGCCGACGGCAAGACCACCCCGTTCCCGATCCAGGCCGACACGCTGCCCGACGCCCTCGCGGGCAAGGACGTGCTGGGCCGCGGCAAGACCGGCTCGGGCAAGACCATCGCGTTCGCCCTGCCGCTCGTCGCGCGCCTCGGCACCGTCCTCGCCGGCGGCCGCCGTCGCCCCGGACGTCCGCTGGCCCTCGTGCTCGCACCGACCCGCGAGCTGGCGACCCAGATCGCGACCACCTTCCGTCCGCTCGCCGACGCCTACGGGCTGCGCGTCTCCACCGTCTTCGGCGGCGTCTCGCAGAACAAGCAGGTCGCCGAACTCAAGGCCGGCGTCGACATCCTCGTCGCCTGCCCCGGACGCCTCGAAGACCTCATGAAGCAGGGATTCGTGAACCTCGACGCCGTCGAGATCACCGTGCTCGACGAGGCCGACCACATGGCCGACCTCGGCTTCCTGCCGGTGGTCACGCGCATCCTCACGGCCACGCCCACCGACGGCCAGCGACTGCTGTTCTCGGCCACGCTGGACAACGGTGTGGACAAGCTCGTCAAGCGCTTCCTGCACTCCCCCGTCCTGCACTCCGTCGACGACGCGAACAGCCCCGTCGAGGCGATGACCCACCACGTGCTCCAGGTCGAGACGCCCGACGAGAAGAAGGACCTGGTGGAGGCGCTCGCCTCGGGCACCGGTCGCCGCATCCTCTTCACCCGCACCAAGCACCAGGCGAAGAAGCTCGCCAAGCAGCTCACCGCGTCCGGAATCCCCGCCGTCGACCTGCACGGCAACCTCGCCCAGGGCGCCCGCGACCGCAACCTTGCCGCCTTCGGCGAGGGCGACGTGAAGGTGCTCGTCGCCACCGACGTCGCCGCCCGCGGCGTGCACGTCGACAACGTCGAGCTGGTCGTCCACGTCGACCCGCCGGCGGAGCACAAGGCGTACCTCCACCGCTCCGGCCGCACGGCCCGCGCGGGCAGCGCCGGTGACGTCGTCACCGTCATGCTCTCGAACCAGGCCGCTGACGTGAAGACGCTGCTCCGCAAGGCGGCCATCGCTGCGACCCCGCAGCGCGTCACCGCGACCTCGCAGGCCGTCATCACGCTCGTCGGCGATGTCGCGCCCCGCGTCGCCCCGTCGCTCCGCGAGGAGCGCACCGGCGGCGGTGTCTCTCAGGGTGCCAACGCCCAGCGCAAGCGCGCCCGGCGCGCCGGCGGCCAGGGCGGCGGCTCGGCCTCCGGTTCCGGTCGTGGCGGGCAGGCTGCCGGCAACGGCTCCGGTCGTGGCGGCCAGGGCGCAGGCAACGGCTCGGGTCGCAGCGCAGGCTCCGGCCGTGGCGGCCAGGGTGCCGGCAACGGCTCGGGTCGCGGCGCAGGCAACGGCTCCGGCTCGCACGGCGCCACCGCGGGCGGCGGGACCGCCGGCGGCTCGCGCCGTCGCGGCGGCTCGCAGCGTCCCGCGGGCGCTCAGTCGGCCGGCACCTCGCGCTCCGGCGGAGCACCGCGGGCGACCGCGGGCCACGGCGACACCTCGGTGCGTCGCGGCAACGGCTCCCGCCGCGCGCAGGGCTGACGCCCCGCTCCACACTCGCTCAGACGCGGGCGTTTCCGACGGAACGCCCGCGTTTGTCGTCTCCACCTCCCCAGGTGCCGGCTAGGCCGCCAGGCGCTCCACTCCCGCGATCACGCCGTCGATCAGCACGGCGTAGCTGCGGTCGAGGTCGTCAGGCAGGCCGAAACCTCCGCCCAGTTCCAGGGTGATGAACCCGTGAACCGCACTGCGCAGCATCCGGATCGCGTCCACCAGTTCGTCGTCGGGCAACCCGAAACCGCGCATCACCCCGGCGAGGACCGTCAGCGTCTCGTCGGCACGAGCGACGAGCTGCGCGTCGGCGGGGTCGGAGCTCGGCGCGACCTGCGTCGCCGCATACCGTCCCGGGTGGCGGTGGGCGAATGCGCGGATGGCGTCCGCTGCGGCACGCACCGCATCCGGTCCGGCCCGGCCGATCGTGGCGGCGGCGAGCACCCGGGTCAGCTCCGCCACCGAGGCCGTCGCGACCAGGCGGCGGAGGTCGTCCAGCGACGACACGTGCTTGTACAGGCTCGGGACGGCGACGCCCGCCCGGCCGGCGACGGCGGCCAGCGTCAAGCGGTCGAATCCGGCGGTCCCACCATCGTCAACGAGGTCGATGGCGACAGACGTAACCGCTTCGCGCGTCAGTCCGGCCCTAGGCACGCGCGGCCCACGCGGTGTCCGCCGCGCGGCGTGCCGCGAGGAAGTCGAGCGTGCCGGGAACCGTGACGTCCGGACGCTGGGCGTGCGGGTAGTGTCCCGCCTCGGGAACGCGGACCACCACGGCGCCGATCGACTCCATCCAGGAGCACTCGGCGGCGACATCGCGGAAGTCGGGATCGAGATCGCCGACGAACGCCAGCATCGGCGCACGGACGTCACCCAGCCGCGGCTCCACCACCGAGTGGGTGAGCTGCAGGGTGAGACGGCGGAAGCTGCGCAGCCGGCCGGGTTCGGAGAGGGAGGCACGGATCGCCGCGACGTGCTCGCCCAGCCACGGCGCGGTGCGGCCGCGGTTCAGCGTCCGGCGGTAGTACCCGGCCCACAGGGCGGCTCCCCATGGCTTCGCGAACATCCCGCGGTACAGCAGGTGCAGCAGGCCCGTGGCGAACCGGCCCATCGCCGGATCGCGGAGGAGCGGACCGTACAGGACGAGACCGGAGACCAGGTCCGGACGCTCTGCCGCAGCCCACGCGGCGGCTGCCGCACCCATCGAGTTGCCGAGGACGACGGCGGGACCGCCCAGTTCCTCGATCAGGGCGATGAGGTCTCGGGCAGTGGCGACGTCGCCGAACTCGGTGAAGGTGGTGTCCGAGTCGCCGTGCGCCCGGAGATCGGTCACAGCCACGCGGTACCCGGCGGCGACCAGCGGCGCGACCAGCTCGCGGTAGCTGGAGCGGAGGTCGCCCATGCCCGGCACGGCGACCACGAGAGGGCCAGCACCCTCGACGGTGAAGCTGACGCGCCCCTGCGGACGCTCGAGGTAGCGCACCTGCGCCTCGATGGAAGTATTCATAGCCATAAAGCTAATGCCATTAGCTAAATGACGCAAGAGGCAATTCGAACCGGCGGCCGCCGCCGATCAGGCGATGCGGCCGAGCGACGCCATGGCCGCCTTCACGAGCGCACCGCGGCCGCCTTCGAGCTCCTCGGACACCGTCAGCGAGACGGCCTCCTCCGGTGTCATCCACGTCAGCTCAAGGGCATCCTGTCGCGGATCGCACGTGCCGGTGACCGGCACGACGTAGGCGAGCGACACGGCGTGCTGTCGCTCGTCCGTGTACGGCGACACCCCCGGCATCGGGAAGTACTCGGCCACCTGGAACGGCACCGGGCTCGCCGGCAGCTGCGGGAAGGCCATCGGCCCGAGATCCTTCTCGAGGTGACGGAACAGCGCCTCACGCAGCGTCTCGCCGTACATGACGCGGCCGGAGACGAGCGTGCGGGTGATCTGCCCGACGGCGTTGGCACGCAGCAGGATGCCGACTTCCGTCACCTGCCCGAGGCCGTCGACCCGCACGGGCACGGCCTCCACATACAGCAGCGGGAGCCTGCGCCGGATCTGCTCCAGCTCGATGTCCGACAGCCAGGCCGGACCCGGCTGCGGGCCGTCGCCGGGCAGGGGGTCGGGCGTGGGGTCCGGATCCGGGGTGCGAACGCTCATGCATGAATCCTACGGACGAGATCGGCGACCACCTACGGCAACCAGGACGATCTGTGGATGACGGCACTCCGACGGGGGCTGTGGACGACTCCGCTTCCCAGCGCACAATGGAGGGTGCCGTTTCCCGCTCCCGACCTGCGCATCGACCGTGACGCCGTCCTGTGGTCCGCCTCGGAACGCGATCGCGCCGGGCGACCGCTGCTCATCCTCCTGCACGGGTACGCCTCCGACGAGGCCGACCTGTTCGGCATCGCGGCCTACCTGCCGCTGGAGCCGGTGATCGCGTCGCTGCGCGCACCGATCCCCGAGGGCGCCGGCTTCGCCTGGTTCTCGCGCTTCACGAACGTCCCGGGCGATCCGCTCGCGGGCAACGCGGACGCCGCCGCGCGCGCCGTGCTCGACTGGCTGGACGAGCAGCCGCGCGTGCCCACCGGCCTCCTCGGCTTCTCGCAGGGTGGCGCGATGGCCCTCCAGCTGCTGCGCCTCGCTCCCGAACGTTTCGACTACGCGGTCCAGCTCTCCGGGTTCGTCGTGAAGGGCGACCAGCCGCGGGACGCGGAGCTCGCCGAAGCGCAGGTGCCCGTCTTCTGGGGCCGCGGCACGCTGGACGACGCGATCCCGACGGCGTCGCTCGACCGGACGTCGGACTGGCTTCCGGAGCACTCCGCACTCGATGCCCGCATCTACGAGGGGATGGGGCACGCCATCTCGCCGCTCGAACTCGGCGACATCTCGTCGTTCATCCGCACGAATCTGCCTCGCTGAGCGTTATCCACAGGTCTTGCCGGAGCCCCTGACAGTGTCGGTGGCCGGGTGCAGGATGGAGGGATGGCCGATGTGCTGGATCGATTCTCCCCCGCGACCCGGGAGTGGTTCCGGGGGGCCTTCGCCGCGCCCACGGCCGCGCAGGAGGGTGCCTGGGAGGCCATCTCGCACGGCAAGCACGCGCTGGTCATCGCGCCGACCGGTTCGGGCAAGACGCTCGCCTCCTTCCTCTGGGCGATCGACCGCCTCGCGAACCACCCGCGTCCCGCCGACGCGAAGCCCGGTACGCGCGTCCTCTACATCTCTCCGCTGAAGGCTTTGGGCGTGGATGTGGAGCGCAACCTGCGCGCTCCGCTCGTCGGCGTGACGCAGACGGCCAAGCGATTGGGGGCCGAGCCACCGCACGTCAGCGTCGGGGTGCGTTCGGGCGACACACCGGCCTCGGATCGGCGGGCTCTGCTGAGCAATCCGCCCGACATCCTCATCACGACTCCCGAGTCGCTGTTCCTGATGCTCACCTCGCAGGCGCGTGAGACGCTGACCTCGGTCGAGACGGTCATCGTCGACGAGGTGCACGCGGTGGCGTCGACCAAGCGCGGAGCGCACCTGGCCCTGTCGCTCGAGCGGCTCGACCAGCTGCTGGAGCGTCCGGCGCAGCGCATCGGGCTGTCGGCGACCGTCCGACCGCCGGAAGAAGTCGCGCGGTTCCTGGCAGGGAGCGCACCCGTGGAGGTCGTCGCGCCGCCGGCCGGTAAACGCTTCGATCTGCGCGTGGTGGTCCCGGTCGAGGACATGAGCGAGCTCGGCACCTCCACGTACGCCAGCGAGAACCCGGGTGACGGCTCTCCGCCTCAGGCCGGTTCGATCTGGCCGCACGTCGAAGAAGCGATCGTCGACCGCGTGCTCGAGAACCGCTCCACGATCGTCTTCACCAACTCGCGCCGGCTCGCCGAACGCCTGACCGCCCGGCTGAACGAGATCTACGAGGAGAGGATCCTCGGCGGCACGACCGGCGAGGCGCCCAGCCGCGCGCCTGCGGAACTGATGGGAGGCTCGGGTCAGACCCGCGGGTCGCAGGCCGTCGCCGATGCGGAGGCGCTCGTGCTGGCACGCGCCCACCACGGCTCGGTCAGCAAGGAGCAGCGGGCGCTCATCGAAGACGACCTGAAGTCCGGTCGCCTCCGCTGCGTCGTCGCCACGTCGAGCCTCGAACTCGGCATCGACATGGGAGCCGTCGACCTGGTCGTCCAGGTGGAGGCTCCCCCGTCGGTCGCCAGCGGGCTGCAGCGCGTCGGCCGAGCCGGACACCAGGTCGGCGAGATCTCGCGCGGCGTCGTCTTCCCGAAGCATCGCGCCGACCTCATCCACTCGGCAGTCGCCACGGAGCGGATGACCGCCGGGCTGATCGAGTCCCTGTCCGTGCCGGCGAACCCGCTCGACATCCTCGCCCAGCAGACGGTCGCCGCAGCGGCCCTCGAATCGATCGATGCCGACGACTGGTTCGACACCGTCCGGAGGAGCGCTCCGTTCTCGACGCTGCCCCGCAGCGCCTACGACGCGACCCTCGACCTGCTCGCCGGCCGGTATCCGTCGGACGAGTTCGCCGAGCTCCGGCCCCGCATCGTCTGGGACCGCGACACCGGCGCCATCACCGGGCGCCCGGGCGCCCAGCGTCTGGCGGTGACGAGCGGTGGGACCATCCCCGACCGCGGCATGTTCGGCGTCTACATGGTGGGCGAGAAGGCCAGCCGGGTCGGCGAGCTCGACGAGGAGATGGTCTACGAGTCACGGGTGGGCGACGTGTTCGCGCTCGGCTCGACGAGCTGGCGCATCCAGGAGATCACGCACGACCGCGTCCTCGTCACCCCCGCATTCGGCGAACCCGGCCGTCTGCCGTTCTGGAAGGGCGACGGGATCGGCCGTCCCGCCGAGCTGGGCCGCGCGGTCGGCGCCTTCATGCGCGAGGTGAGCACGGCGTCGCCGGCGGATGCGGAACTGCGCTGCGTCGAAGCCGGCCTCGACGCCTGGGCGACGAACAACCTGCTGTCGTTCCTGCGCGAGCAGAAGGAGGCGACCGGCCACGTCCCGACCGACAAGACACTCGTCGTCGAGCGCTTCCGCGATGAGCTCGGCGACTGGCGGGTGGTGCTGCATTCCCCATTCGGCATGCAAGTGCATTCGCCGTGGGCACTGGCGGTGCAGGCCCGGGTGCGTGAACGGTACGGGGTCGACGCGGGGGCGATGGCGGCCGACGACGGCATCGTCGTTCGCATCCCGGATACCGAGGCGCAGCCGCCCGGAGGCGAACTCTTCGTGTTCGAGCCGCAGGAGCTGGACGAACTGGTGACAGCGGAGGTCGGCGGCTCGGCGCTGTTCGCCTCGCGGTTCCGCGAGTCCGCTGCCCGCGCACTGCTGCTGCCCAAGTACAACCCGGGCAAACGTTCGCCGCTCTGGCAGCAACGGCAGAAGGCGGCGCAGCTGCTGGACGTGGCGCGCAAGTACCCCCGCTTCCCGATCATCCTCGAGACCATCCGCGAGGTGCTGCAGGACGTCTACGATCTCGCCGCGTTGACGGATGTCGCGAAGCAGATCGAGCAGCGCAGCATCCGGCTGGTCGAGGCGTCGACCGAGACCGCCTCTCCCTTCGCGCGGTCGCTGCTCTTCGGATATGTCGCTGCGTTCATGTACGAGGGCGACAGCCCGCTGGCGGAGCGCCGGGCTGCGGCGCTCTCTCTCGACGCCGGGCTGCTCGCCGAGCTGCTCGGCCGGGCTGAGCTCCGCGAACTGCTCGATCCGACGGTCATCGAGCGCGTCGAGCTCCAACTGCAGCGGCTTGCACCCGAACGCCGAGTACGCGGGGTCGAGGGCGTCGCCGACCTGCTGCGGCTGCTGGGTCCCCTGTCGGTGGAGGAAGTGGCCGAGCGTCTCGAAGCCGAAGGCGAGAGGGCTGCCTCCGCCCGTTCGGCGGAGTCCGACGAGGCCGGCCGGCCCGGCGAGGGCGGCGAGCCCGGCGAGGGCGAGCTCACGGCACCGCACGCAGACCGGGAGACCGCGGCCGGACACCTTGCGACCCTGGTCGACACGCACCGGGCGCTCGCGGTCACCATCGCGGGAGTGGAGCGCTTCGCCGCGATCGAAGACGCGAGTCGCCTCCGCGACGCGCTGGGAGTCCCGCTCCCGATCGGTGTCCCGGTGGCCTTCATCGAACCCGTCGACGACCCGCTCGGCGACCTGGTGAGCCGCTTCGCGCGCACTCACGGGCCGTTCGAGACGGTCGACATGGCGAGCCGGCTCGGTCTCGGCCCGGCGATCGTTCACGACGCCCTCCGACGGCTCGCCCGCGACGGGCGCGTGGTCGAGGGCGAGTTCCGTCCGCACGCGCACGGCACCGAGTGGAGCGACGCCGAAGTCCTCCGGAGGCTGCGTCGCATGTCGCTCGCGGCGCTGCGGCACGAGGTCGAGCCGGTCGACACGGCCACGTTCGGCCGGTTCCTTCCCGAGTGGCAGCACGTCGGCTCCACGCTGCGTGGGGTGGATGCGGTCGCGTCGGTCATCGAGCAGTTGTCCGGTGCGCGCATCCCGGCATCGGCGTGGGAGTCGCTCGTCCTTCCGAGCCGGGTGGCCGACTACAGCCCGGCGATGCTGGACGAGCTGACAGCCACGGGCGAGGTGATCTGGTCGGGCGACGGCAGCCTTCCCGGCGACGACGGCTGGATCAGCCTCCACCTGGCCGATTCCGCTCCGCTCACGCTCGCGCCGCCCTCGGATCACGAGCCGGATGAGCTGCAGCGCGGCATCCTGGATGCGCTCGGCCGCGGAGGCGGGTACTTCTTCCGCCAGCTGTCCGACACGCTCGGGGTCGAGCGCGGCTCGGCGATCGACGACTCCGAACTCGTGACGGCGCTGTGGGATCTGGTGTGGGCCGGGCGCATCACCAACGACACCCTGGCGCCATTGCGGACGCTTACCGCGGGCGGGTCCGGGGCGCACAAGCGGCCGCGCCAGCCGACGCGAGCGCGCATGTACCGCGGCCGCGTTCCAACGCGGAGCGCGATGGTCACGCGGATGGGGCCGCCGACCGCGGCGGGGCGATGGTCGCTGCTCCCCGAGCGCGACCTCGACTCGACCGTGCGCGCACACGGCCAGGCCGAGACGCTGCTCGACCGCTACGGGGTCGTCACCCGCGGATCCGTCATGAACGAGGGGACGCCCGGCGGATTCGCGCTCGCGTACAAGGTGCTCAGCGGATTCGAGGAGACCGGGCGGGCGCGCCGCGGCTACTTCATCGAGACGCTGGGCGGCGCTCAGTTCGCCAACGGTGCGACGGTCGACCGGTTGCGGTCCTACGCGCGCGACCACACGCAGCAGCGCCCGTACGAAGCCATCGCGTTGGCGGCGACCGACCCCGCGAACCCGTACGGCGCGGCGCTGCCGTGGCCGGCGGTGCCGAGCGAGAGCGGCACGGGCCACCGCCCGGGCCGGAAGGCCGGAGCGCTGGTCGTGCTCGTCGACGGCGAGCTGACGCTCTACGTCGAGCGCGGCGGGAAGAGCCTGCTCTGCTTCGTGGCCGGAGCGGCGGGCACGGCCGCAGCGGCCCCCGCAGCCGCCGGAGGCTCGGGCACCGCCGTGCCCGAGCAACCGACGGAGGAGTCCGGACTCGTGCTGGCCGCGGCGGCCCGCGCCCTCGCGGCGCTCGTTACCTCGCGCCGCGTGGACAAGCTCGCGGTGGAGACCGTCAACGGCGGGTTCATCCTCGGCTCGCCCGTCGGCGATGCGTTGTCCGAGGCGGGCTTCCTCGCCACTCCGCGCGGATTACGGCTGCGCGCATGACGGCCGACACGGTCGACACCGGCCTGGAAGCCGAGCATGCCTGAGGGCGACACCGTCTACCAGTCGGCTCAGCGCCTCCACCGTGCCCTCGCGGGTCAGATCCTCACGGAGTCCGACTTCCGCGTCCCCGCCTACGCGACCGTCGACCTCTCCGGCGAGCGCATGGACGAGGTCGTCAGCCGCGGCAAGCATCTGCTGATGCACGTGGGTGACCACACCATCCACAGCCACCTCAAGATGGAGGGGTCATGGGAGGTGTACCCGCCCGACGGCCGCTGGCGGCATCCCGGCTACCAGGCACGGGCGGTGCTCCGCACCGCCGACGCGCAGGCCGTGGGGTTCCAGCTCGGCGTGCTGGAGGTCCTCCCCCGCGACCGGGAGGACGAGGTGGTCGGGCACCTCGGCCCGGACCTCCTCGGCTCTGACTGGGACGCCGACGAGGCCGTCCGTCGGATCACGGAGAATCCGGACGTGCCGGTGGCGGTCGCGCTCCTCGACCAGCGCAACCTCGCCGGCCTCGGCAACGTGTACGCCAACGAGCTGTGCTTCCTGCGGGGGATGCTTCCCACCCGGCCGGTTCGGGATGCCGACATCCCCGCGGCCGTCGACCTCGGTCTCCGGCTCATCACGGCGAACCGCGACCGGCCGCTCCGGGTCACCACCGGCGACACCCGCCGCGGACGCAACACGTGGGTCTACGGCCGCCGCGGCCAGCCCTGCCGTCGCTGCGGCACCCGCATCCAGTCGTCGTCGCTGGGCCGGACGGACCTCGAAGAGCGGGTCACATACTTCTGCCCGGTCTGCCAGACGTAGCAGACCGGGCAGAAGCCGGACCGGGCAGAAGCCGGAGAAGGAACGGAGACGAGCGTCAGGCCGCGGCCTCGTCCTCATCCTGCTCGGCGGCGGCACCCGTGCGCACGGTCTCGAGCGCGGCGGACCAGGCCTCGAGCTGGTCGAACAGCGGGGTCAGAGCGGCGGTCTGCTGGTCGGTCGGCTTCAGCTGCCAGTTCTCGAAGTCGTGAGCGAGGCTGAGGCCCACGTGCGCGCTGACCGTGGCGACCTGGAGCTGCGACAGCACCAGACGCAGGTGCTCGACGGCGCGAGCGCCACCGAAGACGCCGTAGCTGACGAACCCGGCGGCCTTGTTGTACCACTCGGCCCCGACGTAGTCGATCGCGTTCTTGAGGGCGCCGGAGGTGCTGTGGTTGTACTCGGGGGTGACGAACACGAAGCCGTCGAACTCGGCGATCTTCGCCGCCCACGCCTTGGTGTGCTCACCGGCGTACTGCCCCATGGCGGCGGGCATGGCCTCGTCGAGGTGCGGGAGGTCCCAGTCCTTCAGGTCGACGAGCTCGTACTCGACGCCGGAGCGCTTCGCGGCGTTCTCGTAGACCCAGCGGGCGACGGCCTCGCCGTTGCGCCCTGGACGCGTGCTTCCGATGATGATGGCGATCTTCGTCATGTCAGCCTTTCGTTTTTGATGACGTGTCATCCAACGCGAACCAGCCGCGTTCGCGATTCATTCCCGGCTAGGCTCGCCGCATGTCCGACCAGCGCGAACACCGCAACGACGACATCCATCTGCCCGAGGATGCGTCCGAGAACGAACGACGCCAGGCGGGCGACCGGCTGCGCGAGCGGATCTACGTCACCTTCACGGCCCTCGCGATCCTCATGGCGATGAACTCGCACGGAGAGGCGCTCGACTCGCCCACCGTGCTCTGGACGCTGGTCATCTCCGTCATCGGAGTGCTGCTGGCCGGCCTCGTCTCGGACCTCGTGTCGCACATGATCGTGCACAACACCCTCCCGTCGGTGGCAGAATTCCGGCACATGCTGGCGGTGTCGTCGCGCGCGCTCGGCGTGCTGGTGGTACCGCTCATCGCCGTGGGACTGGCGGTGTTCGACGTCATCGAGGACCGTACCGGCCTCACCGTCGCGATCGTCGCGCTCATCGCCTCGCTCGCCGTCATCACCCGGATCGCCGTGTCGCGCACCGGACTCTCCGGCTGGCGGCAGCTCGCGGTGCTGGTCGTCGTGGTCGCGCTCGGCGTGCTCGTCGTCTTCCTGGAGGCGCTCGCCCACTGACCCTCGGCGCGTGTCAGGATGGCGTATGGCCACCGTGCGCACCCGTCCCGACCCGAGGAAGCTGTCGGACGACGAGCTGGAGCTGTTCCGCGCCTTCCACCTGATGCGGCGCGGCTTCGACCGGACGCTGGATGCGCAGCTGCAGCAGGACGACGGCATCTCGATCTCCGAGCTCGAGGTGCTGATGGCTCTCGTCCGCTCGCCCGGGCGGCGGCTGCGGGTCCGGGATCTGGTGGATGCGACGGGCTGGGAGAAGAGCCGCGTCTCGCACCAGGTGACCCGCATGGTCGCCCGCGGGTTCGTCGAACGCCAGGAGTGCGAGGAGGACCGCCGCGCGATGTGGATCCACCTCACCGGCGAGGGCCGGCGCGTGGTGGTGCGCGCGCTGCCGAAGCACTCGGCGACCATCCGCCGCATCCTGTTCGACGCCCTGACGCCCGAGCAGCAGGATGCCCTGCTCGGCATCGCACGCACGATGAACGCGGCGATCGACGACGAGGAGTGCGAGCCGCCCGCCGACTGCGACGACTGAGCGTTCTCGCAGGCGACCCGCCGTCCCATCCGGGTCTGGGCTGGGAGGCTGGGGCGGAAAAGCTGGTGATTCCTCGGGAACACCGCGCGAAACCAGGCGGTTCCAAGGCGCCGCCCCCTAGCGTTTCGGTGTGCGACGCCCGAACTTCCCCGCCTCAGATCCCGGTGCGGACGGCAGCGACCAGCAGCTGCCGCCCACCCAGGTGTTCGGACGCGCGCCGTCCGCCGACCCGCGCCGCCCCGTGCGCGCGACGCGTCCGGCCTCCGGCGTGCCCACCGGGAGCGGCGGCGCTGCGAGCGGTGGCACAGCGGGTGGCGCCCCGTTCGACCCGTTCGGGATGGGCGGCGACGCCCCGGGCCTCGGCGGTGACGGCGCCGGGCGCCGCGGTGGCAACGGCCGCGGCAACGGAGGCGGCGGCCGCAACGGAGGCGGCGGCCGCAACGGAGGCGGCGGCCGCAACGGAGGCGGCGACAACGGCGACGGACCCGGCGGCGACGACGGCGGCACCCCCACTCCGCCCCCGGGCGGCCGCCGGGACAAGGCTCCGCGCAAGCGCCGCCGCACCAAGCGCATCATCGGCTGGACCGCCGCGGCCCTCGCGGTGATCCTCGTCGTGGTGGGCGGGTACGCCGCCTACAGCTACTTCCGGTTCGTCGGCGGCGTCAAGCATGTGGATGTGATCTCCAAGCCCGCGAACGATGTCGACGGCCAGGACCAGAACATCCTGCTGGTCGGCGACGATCATCGACCCGACGGAGCCTCGCAGGCGGAGCTCGACCAGCTGAGCACCACGGACGACGGCGGCGGGACCAACACGGACACGATGATGATCCTGCACATCCCCGCGAACGGGAAGTCGGCGACGTTGATCTCGCTCCCGCGCGACTCCTGGGTGGAGGTGCCCGGCCACGGCATGAACAAGCTCAACGCGGCCTTCTCCCTGGGCGGCGGCGCGACCGATGCGGCGAGCGGTGCGAAGCTGCTCATCCAGACCGTGCAGAACCTCACGGGCCTCAGCATCGACCACTACGTGCGCGTCTCGCTGCTCGGCTTCTACACGATCGCGCAGGCGCTGGGCCCGGTGCAGGTGTGCCTGAACAACGCGGTCGACGACCCGTACTCCGGCGCCAACTTCCCGGCGGGCGTCTCGACGCTGGACGCGAAGCAGGCGCTGTCCTTCGTGCGTCAGCGCCACGGACTCCCCCGCGGCGACCTCGACCGCGTCGTGCGGCAGCAGTACTTCCTGTCGGTGGAGGCCCACAAGTTCCTGTCGGCCGGCACGCTGCTGAACCCGGGCAAGCTGACCAAGGTGCTGGATGCGGTGAGCGGCTCCCTCGAGACCGATCCCGGCCTGAACTTCCTGCAGCTCGCCGCCCAGCTGCAGGGGCTGACCGGCGGGAAGATCCAGTCGGCGACGATCCCGATCTCGGGGACCCCGACGATCACGGTCGACGGCGACGACATCTCGATCGTCGAGGTCGACACGGCCGCGATGCCGGCGTTCATCCAGAGCCTGATGGGCACCCCGAGCGCCTACGAGAAGGCGACCGCGGCGAAGCCGGCGGACACCTCGGTGACCGTGCTCAACGGCGGCAGCCAGAACGGCGCTGCGACGACCGCCAGCCAGACCCTCGCGGGTGCCGGTTTCAAGACCGGCACTCCGGGCGACGCCGATACCCGCGCGACGACGGTGATCCAGTACCCCTCCGGACAGGAGGCGCAGGCCAAGGCCGTCGCCGCCTACCTGCCGGGCGCGAGCGTGCAGGAGACCTCGTCCGTGAGCACCGTCACGGTCGTCCTCGGCGACGACGGCATCATGCCGACGGCGCCCGCTGCGGGTGGTGGCACCGCTCCTGTCCCGGCCCCGACTCCCGCTCCGACCGGGCCCGCCACGAACTACAGCGACACCGTCTGCATCAACTGATCGCGGACGCCTCCCGACGCAGCCTTCTTTCGGACCGGTCCGGGCCGGAGTTACGGTGACCCCCACGAGCCCAGCCTGACCAGCGCTCGTCCGGGGGGATGCACCATGTTCACGCTTCCGTTCGCTTCCTCGAACAGCGAATCGAATCCAGGAGGGGCGCGGCGGAAGCCTCGCGCGACGACCGTCTGGGCCACCGTGGTGGCGCTGATCGCGGGGATCGCCATCCCCGTCACGGGCGGGTCCACCGCGACGGCGGCGCCCGGGAGCCTCGTCTCCGGCGTCGTCTGGGCGGACGTCAACCGGGATGGCGTGCACCAGAGCACCGAGCCCGTGAAAGCCGGGATCCCCATCCAGCTGTTGACCTCTCCGGGCGGTGTGGTCGTCGCGACGACCACGACCAGCGCGGCCGGGGTGTACCGGTTCCCGGACGTGGCGGACGGCACCTTCGTCGTCCGCGCGGACGCGAGCGCCGCGTTCCATTTCCCCGCGACCGCCTCCGGCGAGAACGACTTCGTCACCACCGGGCCGCCTCCGGTCGGCCAGCCGGAGCGCGGCGTGACGGCGCCGCTGACCATCGCCGGGACGACGCAGGCGGTGGGGATCGACGCGGGGATGCAGCCGATCGCCGACCTCAGCGTCGCCCGGCTGCCGGTCGCGGAGGGATGCGACGGGTTCGCCGTCACGGGAACGCCGCCGTTCGACGCGACCGACGCCCCGGGGAAGGACTCGGGCCCGGGCAACTGCATCGTGCGCGTCATGGACACCGTGTCGCAGAACTACTCCGTCGCCCTGACCGGACTCCCGACCGGGGCCTCGGTGCCGAACGTGGTCGCCCAGTTCACCGTCTCCTCGCCCGACGGCGCGAAGCTCGAACTCGTCGGGCCGGGCACGAACGGGCTCCCGGCAGGATGCCTGGGGGCGGCGAACGGCGCCAATCCGCCGTCGTCACGCACCGTCAATGCCGACGGTTCGATCACCGTCATCTGCAACATCGGAAGCCTGTCGTCGAATGTCGCCGCGCTGCAGCTCGCCTACCGCTTCGCGTCGAACACGCCCATCCCGTCACACGCCGGGATCACGATGTCGGCATTCGCGCCCGCGGGCGATGCCGGGACGTCGGCCACCGTCGACGGCCCGCAGGTCGAGGTCACCGGCACGGCGCAGTGGGACCTGGAGAAGATCCCGTACCCGCCGTCCGGCGTCGGCAATGCGGGGCCGGACTTCACCATCCGCACGTACAACGGCGTCGCCGTCTCGGGGTACCTCGTCCGCTACAAGTTCAATGTCGTCGACACGCTCCACGGAGCCGGTGCCAGCGATCTGGTCTGGCCGGCCACCTTCACCGACGTGATGCCCGAGTTCCCGAACGCGCGGATCACCCAGTGCCGCTCGGCCGAACCCGCGGACAACTCGCTGTCGTCGCCGTGGACGCTGACCTGCCCGCTGGAGGAGGTCCAGGGAACCGACGGCTGGCAGCTGAGCATCCGGCCCAACAGCGGCCGCGGGAGCGACACCGGCGAGGGCCACATGATCATGACGATCTTCGTCCCGCTCGACGACATGAACAGAGCCATCGACCCCTCCTGGCAGCCGGGTCAGCCCAACCCGACCGGCACGTTCGACTTCCAGAACCGCGCTCAGGACACCGACCGCTGGGTGATCAACGGCGGCGCGCCGAACTACGGCCCGGATCACGAACCCGGCTCGAACGGCACCGGCAACAACCTCGTGACGATCGTCAGAAACGCGGCCGCACCCACGTGGGACCTGCAGAAGAGCTTCTTCGGAGGACCGTTCTTCACCACGCAGACGGTCAACGGCGTCCCGGTCAACGGCTACCGGGTCGACTACCTCCTCAACATCGTCGATCTGGCCGGCCCCGACAATGTCGGACCGTGGCTGGACCTGCCCGTCACGTTCAAGGACAGGCTGGTCAGCCATCCCGGCGCACTTCTGACGAGCTGCGATGCTCTGCAGCCCGACCCCAACGCGGCGACCGTCACGTGCGACATGGGTGCCCAGCCGGCGGCCGGGTGGACGATCAGACCGACGCCGAACCAGCGCGGGTTCAACGATCGCCGCATGAACATCGTCGTCCGCTTCTTCATCCCGATGAGCACGCTGCCGGCCGACCCCTGCCAGTCGAACGTCACCCTCGACCTCCGCAACGAGGCGATCGACTCCGACCCGTGGACGGCGGGCGGGGACCTCAACAACGGCACGGGCTTCGAGCCGGGATGGAACGGCACGACCGCGACCGGCAACAACCTCGACGTGCGCAGCGTGCGCCCCTCCGCCGGGGAGTGCGGCTCCCTCACCGGCAACAAGCAGTACATCCGCAACGGCGCCACCTACAACGGTCCGACCTTCGGCGGCGACGTCGTGCAATCGTTCGTCAGCCTCTCGGCGAACAACAACCGGGTGTCCGTGCCCGACCTCAAGCTGTGCGACGTGTTCGACGTCTCCGTGCTGAAACTCGTCGCGGGCACGCCACGAATGGGGACCTTCCCGTCCGGCACCAACGTGAACCCGGCGAACTACGTCATCGAGTATGCGGTCGGGCCCAATCAGGTGAACACCCAGAACGGGCCGCCGACCGGTGGCCTCTACCCCATCGACGCGTCGTCGATCACGGGCGCGGCGACGGACTGCCGCAACGCGCCGGGTCCGTGGACGACCGACCCGGAGGCGGCCTTCGGCGCGAACTGGCAGGACGCGGTCAACATGGTGCGCATCCGCCCGGTCGACCCGACCCGGGTCGAGACAGGGCCGTTCGCCGCGCACCTGATCTTCGAGCTCGAGACCCGGACCTTCTACAACGGCGGCCCCAACGCCTCGGAGGCGATCCCGTCCGGCGTGCGGGTGACCAATGTCGGCGGGTGGCCGACCGGCGCCACCGGCAACGGGTGGGGCACCGTGTCGCGCCAGATCCCGTTCTCGGGGATGCTGCTCGGCGTCGCCAAGGCGATCGTCCCTACCCAGTACTTCCCAGGCGACACCGCAATCTGGGATCTGACGGCATCGATCAGCCGCACCACGGTCGGGGCGACGCTGCAGAACCTGCGGCTCGTGGATACGATCCCCGCCGATCTGCACTTCGACTCCGTCTGCACGCAGAACCTGCTGCCGCCCGGAGTGACCGTGAGCTACGACCAGCAGACGCGACGCGTCACCTTCGTCGCCGGAGACATCCCGATCGTGACCGCGCCGAGCCAGACCGTCTTCAGCCCCACCCCCGGAGCGACCCGCGGACGCCTGCGGATCTGCACGACGGTCGACAGCCTCGCGCAACCCGGAGACACGCACGTCAACACCGTGCAGGCGCTGGCGGACAACGCGGAGAACGCGCCGACGGCGCAGGCGACGATCCAGATCGTCGGATCGGGCCAGCTCGGCATCACGAAGAGCGTCGACAAGCCGTTCGTGGCGAGCGGCGAGACGTACACCTGGTCGTTGGAGTGGGGGAACACCTCCACGCAGATCGCCTTCCAGCCGCCGGACGTGATCGACGTGCTGCCGTGGAACGGCGACGGCGACCCCGCGTCCGGTTCGGCACGATCGCAGTACGCTTCCGACTACACCGGAACCGCGCGGCTGTCGGGGCCGCTCGCGGCGCCGACCTACCTCCGCGGCGCCACCGGGGCCGTGCCGGGCACCTGGTACTACTCGAGCGCACCTCCCGCCACGCTGATCCACGATCCGCGCGACCCGTCCAATGCGAACCCCGCGGCACCAGGAGGGCTCTGGCAGACAGCGGGCGAGGTCACCGACTTCGGCGCGGTGACCGCCGTCCGCTTCGTCTCCAGCGGGTTCCTCGGTGTGCAGACCCGGGTGCGCGCATCCATCCCCGCGGTGTCGACCAGCAACGACCTCGACAACGTGTACGTGAACCGGGCCATGATCTTCTCGGCCACGTTCGCGAACCAGCCGCTGCTGTCGAACGAGCCCTACGTGCTGATGCCGGGCTTCTCCCTGGGCGACCTGGTCTGGCTCGACAGCAACGGGGACGGGAAGTTCGACGGCGGGGAGCACGGCATCCCCGGCGTCGCCGTGCAGGTGCGGACCGAGAACGGGGATGTCATCGGCACCGCGACGACGGATGCGAACGGGCGCTGGTCGGTGACGTCGCTTCCGGCCGGCCGGTACGTCGTGCACCTTCCCGCCGCGATGTTCGCGCCGGGCGGCCCGCTGGCCGGGACGGTGGTCCGCACCACCGCATCCAGCCCGGCGCTGACGCCGAACGAGGATGCCGACAACAACAACACCGCCTCCCCCGACCCCGCCGCGACAGGGCTGACGAGCACTCCGGTCACGCTGGCGAACCAGTATGCGGCCGGCGCCCTCGTCGGCGGCAACGGCCCCTCCGGTGACGACGTCGCCGGACTCGCCGGGGAGCTCATCCCCGACTCGTTCACCGCCTTCACCGTCGACCTCGCCGTGCTGCCGGCGCCCGGCATCCACATCGAGAAGGCCACCAACACGGAGGACGCCGACGACGCACCCGGACCGCTCGTCCCGGTCGGCGGCGCCGTGCAGTGGACGTACGTGGTCACGAACTCGGGCGCTGTCGACCTGACCGACGTCACGGTCACGGACGACCAGGTCGCGGCCGCCGACATCGACTGCGACGCCACAGGAGGCAACGTCATCGCGGGGCCGCTCGCACCTGGCGCGTCCTTCACCTGCGTCGCGACCGGGACGGCCACCGCCGGGCAGTACGCCAACACAGGCACCGTCACGGGTCTCGACCCGGCGGCAGTGCGGGTCGACGACGACGATCCGTCGCACTACTTCGGGATCGTCTCCGGTATCGAGGTGGTCAAATCGTCGACCACCACCGACGTGGTGCAGGTCGGGCAGCAGATCCCGTACACCTTCCTGGTCACGAACACCGGCAACAGCCCGCTCACCGGCATCACCGTCGAGGATGTGGTCGCCGCGCCGTCGGATCCGGCCGGCCTCTCGGCGGTGGACTGTCCCGCGAGCGCCCTCGCCGGCGGGGCCAGCATGACCTGCACGGCGACCTACACCACCACGCAGGCCGACCTCGACAACGGCTCCGTCACGGACACCGCGACCGCCACGGGCACGCCACCCGCCACGCCGGATGAGCCCAACCCGCCGCGGGTCGCCTCGCCGCCGGTCACCGTAACGCTCCCCGTCACCCACACGAGCTCGATCACCGTGCTGAAGTCCATGGCGCAGCCGAGCACAGTCCCGTTCACGGCGGGCCTGCGCATCCCCTACGACTTCCTGGTGACGAACACCGGAAACACCGTGCTCACGAACATCGTCGTGACCGATGTCCAGGTGGCCCCGGCCGTCCAAGCCGCCCTCTCGCCGGTGGACTGCCCGGCGACCACGCTCGCGCCGCAGCAGGACATGATCTGCACCGCCACGTACGAGGTCAGCCAGGCGGACGTCGACAACGGGTCGCTCACCGACACGGCCGTGGCCACCGCCGTCCCGGCGCCGAGACCCGATGCTCCGAACCCGCCGGCGATCGCCTCCCCGCCGTCCAGTGTGACCATCACGGCAGACGACCTCCCGGGGATCCGCGTCGAGAAGTCCTCCACGACGACGAGCGTGGTCCGAGCGGGACAACAGATCCCGTACACGTTCCTGGTCACCAACACCGGCAACGTCCCGCTGACCGGGATCGCCGTGGACGACCAGGTGGCCGCGCCGTCGTCACCGGGCGGCCTGTCCCCGATCGACTGCCCCGCCGATCCCCTGCCCGTCGGAGGGCAGCTCACGTGCACCGCGACGTACACCACCACCCAGGCCGACGTGGACAACGGCTCCGTCACCGACACCGCCACCGCCTCCGGCACCCCGCCGACCCCGCCGGGCGGTTCGACGCCGGACCCGATCCGTTCCGCCGCGTCGACCGTCACCATCGCGGCGGCCGACGATCCAGGGCTCAGCGTGGTCAAAACCTCGGACACCGCGGCCGTGACGATGGTGGGTCAGCAGGTCCGCTTCGCGTTCCTGGTCACGAACACCGGGAACGTCACGCTCGCCGACGTCACGGTCTCCGACACCGTCGCTGCGCCGTCCGACCAGGCGAGTCTGTCCGCCGTCGACTGCCCGGCGAGCATCCTGGCGCCCGGCGAGCGGATGACGTGCTCCGCCACCTACACGACCACCGCCTCCGATCTCCTGCTCGCCGCGGCGATCTCCGACCGCGCCACCGCGGCAGGGACCGCCCCCGACGGCACGCGCATCGGTTCGCCCGAGGCGGTGCTCACGCTGCCCGTGCGTGCGATCCAGAACCTGCCGGTCGTCAGCGGCTGAGGGCGTCGCGGCCGCTGCGACGCGCGTCAGTCGAACAGGCGACGGAACACGTTCGTGTCCGCCAGGTCGATCAGCTCGTCGCCGCGGCCGTTCATGATCGTCCGCAGCGCGTACAGCGTGAAGCCGCCGACCTGCTTCGCGGTGATCGCCGGCGGGATGCTGAGCTCCTGCCGGGCGGTCACCACATCCACCAGGGCCGGGCCGTCGTGGGCGAACGCCGTCCGCAGGGCGCTCTCCAGCTCATCCGGCTTCTCCACGCGCTGACCGTGGAGGCCCGCGGCCTGGGCGATCTGCGCGAAGTCGGGGTTCTCGAGGCTGGTGCCGAAGTTGACGAACCCGGCGGCCTTCATCTCGACTTCGACGAAGTTGAGCGAGGAGTTGTTGAAGACCACGATCTTCACCGGCAGCTTGTTCTGCCGCAGCGTGAGCAGTTCGCCGAGCAGCATCGCGAGGCCGCCGTCCCCGGCGAGCGCGACCACCTGCCGCCCCGGGAACGCCGTCTGGGCGCCGATCGCCTGCGGCAGCGCGTTCGCCATGCTGCCGTGGGTGAACGAGCCGATCAGCCTCCGGCGCCCGTTCATCCGCAGGTAGCGCGCGGCCCAGACCACCGGCGAGCCGACATCCGGCAGGAACACGGCGTCGTCCGCGGCGAGCTCGCTGATCAGCCGCGCGACGTACTGCGGATGGATGGGCGTGCGGTTGCGGTCGTTCACCGCCAAGTCGTCGAGGCTCTTGCGCGTCTTGGCGTAATGGCTGAGCGAGGAGTCGAGGTGCTTGCGGTCCTTGCGGTCCTTCAGCAGCGGGAGCAGCGCATCCACCGTGTCCTTCACGCTTCCGACGAGGCCCAGGTCGAGCGGGACGCGCCTGCCGAGGTTCTCGCCGCGGATGTCGACCTGCACGATCTTCGCCTTCGACGGGAAGAACTGCTGGTACGGGAAGTCGGTGCCGAGCATCAGGAGCGCGTCGCACGACTCCATCGCGCGGTAGCCGGAGGAGAACCCGAGGAGGCCGGTCATGCCGACGTCGTAAGGGTTGTCGTACTCGACGAACTCCTTGCCGCGCATGGCGTGGACGATCGGCGCCTGCAGCTTCTGGGCGATCGCGAGCAGCTGGTCGTGCCCGCCCTCCGCCCCTGCGCCGGCGAGGATGGTGACCCGCTTGGCGTCGTTGAGGATCTCGGCGGCAGCCTGCAGCTCGGGATCGGTGGGGCGGGTCACGCGCGGCGAGAAGGTGATCGGCGCGGACTTGCGGCGGCCCGCGCTGTCGGCGAGGAAGATCTCGCCGGGCACGACGATCACCGCGACGCCGCGGCGCTCAACGGCGGTGCGCATGGCGATCTCGAGGATGCGCGGCATCTGGTCCGCCTGGCTGACGAGCTCGGTGTAGACGCTCGCCTCGCGGAACAGCTCCTGCGGGTGCGTCTCCTGGAAGTACCCGCTGCCGATCTCGGCGCCCGGGATCTGCGCGGCGATCGCGAGCACGGGGACACGGCTGCGGTTGGCGTCGTACAGGCCGTTGATGAGGTGCGTGTTGCCCGGACCGCAGCTTCCGGCGCAGACGGCCAGCTCGCCGGTCAGCGCTGCCTCGGCGGAGGCTGCGAACGCCGCAGCCTCCTCGTGCCGCACGTGCTCCCACGTCACACCGTCGTTCCGGCGGATGGCGTCGGTGAAGCCGTTGAGCGAGTCCCCGGGGATGCCGTAGACGCGCGTCACCCCCGCATCCCTCAGAATCTCGACGGCGGTATCGGCGACAGTGGGCACGGCGGTCTCCCCTCGACTCGGATGCGGTGCTTCCGGCCCGCGGCGGGCGGCCCGGCACAGCCAACGCTACGCCGCGCACGTGAATCGCCGCATCCTCCTCAAAGCAACTGTGCGTTAACGTGAGCCCATCATGGTGAAGCAGGAGCGGGCGCAGGTGACGCGCGGGACGATCGTCTCCGGAGCCGCCGCGGTGTTCGGCCGCCGAGGATACGGCCTCGCCTCCATCGCCGACATCGCCGAAGAGTCGGGCGTCACCAAGGGCGCGCTGTACTTCCACTTCCCGTCGAAGGACGAGCTGGCCCGCGCGGTCATCACCGAGCAGCACCGACGCACGATGGCCGCCGCAGCCGAGGTCGTCGAGCAGGGACTTCCGGGGCTGGAGACGATGGTCCGGCTGAGCGCGGTGCTCGCGCACCAGCTGCTGACCGATCCCGTCGTGCAGGCCGGCATCCGGCTCACGACCGACGTGTCGATGTTCGATCCGCCGGTGACCGAACCGTACGAGGACTGGCTGCGCACGACGGAAGCGCTGTTCCGCCAGGCCGTCGACGAGGGCGACCTGCGCCCGGACCTCGACCCGGGGATGCTGGCGAGCGTTGTCGTCCCGGCGTACACAGGCGTTCAACTGGTGTCGGAGACGGTCGCGCGACGGAAGGACCTGCTCGAGCGGGTCCGCGACCTGTGGACGGTTCTGCTGCCGGGCATCGTGCCCGCCGCCGAACTCGAGCGGCTCCGCCGCCTGCCGGACCTCATCCGCTAGCCCCGGTTCGCTGACTCATCGGGTTGACGCAACACGCCGTCCGGCCGCGGCCGTCGACGGCGTGTTGCGTCAACTCCGCGCTGAAGCCGTACCGACCCGGCCGCAGCGCCCCCAATCCGCTACGGCCGCGCCGGAATACATGCTTATTCTACGGCAGAACCGGACGATCGGTATGGACTCTCGGATGACGCCCCGCGCGGGGCGCGAGAGCGCGTCCCCTAGACTTGGCCGACGGGGAACGCCGGAGACGGCGGAAGCATCATGGGGAGGGGCCGCATGCCGTCTCGGGGCAGCAAACAGAAGAAGCGCGCGACGATGCGGCTCGTCTACATCGACTTCTGGTCGGCACTGAAGATGTCCTTCCTGGTCAGCATCATCGTCGCGGCCATCACCGTCGTCATCGGCCTGCTCATCTGGAGCGCGCTCGAACGGTTCGGTCTGGTCGCCGCTGCCAGCAACTTCCTCGAGGACATCGCGGGGGCGCAGGGCGCCAACCTCGTCGCCGGACTGACCTTCCCCAACGTGATGACGTTCACGCTCGTCGTCGCGCTGCTCGAGGTGATCGTGGTGTCCGCGCTCGGAGCGATCTTCGCCGCCCTGTTCAACCTCGCCGTCCACGTCGTGGGCGGCTGGAAGGTCACCTTCGGGAGCGACTGAGCTCCAGGCCGCCGACCAGCAGGTCGACGCCGAAGGCGAAGGCCGCCGCGGGGTCGTCCTCGTCGAGCGGTGAGCTGTCGCCGGCGGCCAGAACGCCGAGCGAGTCGTACTGCAGGCGCTGCTGCTCGTGCGAGACGTGGCCGAGCACGAAGTGCAGCAGCGCGGTCGCGGCACGCCGGGAGGTCTCGGCGTCGAAGCCGCCGCGGGCGACCGCACGGCCCAGGCGGTCGACGGTCTCGGGTGAGCCCAGGCCGAGCGCGAGGGTGCTGGAGACGACCTCGGCGCCGTCGCGGTACGCGAGGAGCGCATCGCGCAGGGCGGCCGCCTCCGCGCGCACCGAATCGGCCCAGTCGGCATCGTCTGCGGTCGCGTCGACGGAGGGCCGCGTCGCGACGATGCGGTCGGCGAGTTCGGCCAGCAGCGTCTGCTTGTTCGGGAAGTGCCAGTACAGCGCGCTGGGCTGCACGTCGAGGGATGCCGCCAGCCGTCGCATGGTCAGGTCCGGCAGCCCGAGGTCGTCGAGGATGCGCAGCGCCGCCTCCACCACATCGTCGCGCGAGTGTCGTCGTCCGGTTTCGTTCCCTGCCACGTTCTCACTATAGTGAACACCGTTCAGGTGAACAGTGTTCAGGTTAGGAATCCCGCATGACCCTCACGACCCCCGTCGCCCCCCGCCGCCGCCTCGACGCGACCGATCTCGCCCGCGTCGCCGTCTTCGCCGCGCTCGTCGCCGTGCTCGGTCTGCCGTCCGGCGTCACCGTCTTCGGCTCCGTGCCGATCACGGCTCAGACCCTCGGCGTCATGCTGGCGGGCGCCATCCTCGGCCCGTGGCTCGGCGCGCTGAGCATGACCGTCCTGCTCGCCCTCGTCGCGGTCGGACTCCCCCTCCTCGCGGGCGGACACGGCGGCATCGGAGCCTTCGTCGGGCCGTCGGCGGGCTACCTCTTCGGCTGGATCGCCGGCGCGTTCGTCATCGGCCTGATCGTGCACGCCGGTCGCCGGGCTCCCGTCTGGTGGCGCACGCTGCTCGGGATGATCGTGGGCGGCATCCTCGTCGTCTACCTGTTCGGTGTGCCGGTACAGAGTCTTGTGACCCGTCTGCCCCTCGATGCCACGGCCCTCATGAGCCTCGTCTTCGTCCCCGGCGATCTGGTCAAGGCGGTCATCGCGACGGCTGTGGTGACGACGCTCGTGCGTGCCTACCCCCGCGCGTTCCGCCGCACCAGGGTCAGCGACCAGCGCGCCGTCGCCGCAGATCCGGCCGCGCCCGCGGAGTCGCGCGTCCCGTGACCGGCGCCACCCCCGCTCCCCTGCCCGCCGCCGTCCCCGCCCTGCGGCTGGACGGCGTGGGCGTGCGCCTCGGACAGGTGGATGCGCTCCGCGACGTCAGCCTGGCGCTCGACGCCCGTACCATCGCGGTGGTCGGCGAGAACGGCTCCGGCAAGTCGACCTTCGCCCGGCTGCTCGCCGGACTCGTCGCTCCCGCGACGGGCGTCACGCGCATCCTGGGCCTCGACCCCGTGCGCCAGGCGACCGAGCTCCGGCGCCGCGTCGCCGTCGTGTTCAGCAACCCCGACGCACAGATCGTGATGCCGACCGTCGCCGAGGACGTCGCGTTCTCCCTCCGGCCTGAGCGCCTCAGCCGCGAGGAGCTGCGACGTCGAGTGGATGCGGCAATCGAGCGGTTCGGGCTCTCCGACCTGCGCGAGCGCTCCTCGCACGACCTGTCGGGCGGCCAGAAGCAGTTGCTCGCCCTCGCCGGCGCGTTCGTCCGCGAGCCCGAGCTCGTGGTGGCCGACGAGCCGACGACGTACCTCGACGCCCGCAACGCCCGGCGGGTGTCCGACCACCTGCTCGCCGACGCCGGGCACCGCCTGGTGCTCGTCACCCACGATCTCGCCCTCGCCGAACGCTGCGAGACCGCCGTGCTCTTCGCGGGTGGTCGGGTCGAGGCGGTCGGTCGTCCGGCGGAGGTCATCGCCGAGTACGAGGCGGCGCTGGCGTGCTGAGCCTCTACCGTCCGGGTGACGGCCTCCTGCACCGCCTTCCCGCCGGGCCGAAGCTGCTCCTGCTTCTCGCGGTCGTGCTCGCCGTTTCACTGCTCCCCTCCACGTGGTGGGCGGCCGCGATCGCCGCCGGCGCCGCGATCGTCGCGTACGCGGTAGCAGGGCTAAGCGACGGGATGCTCGGGATGCGCGAGCTGGGCCGCCAGGTCGTGGCGCTCCGCTGGCTCATCGTCGTGACCATCGCCGCGCAGCTGATCTTCCTCGGACCGGAGCAGGCGGTGTCGAACACCGCACGCGTGACCGCCGCCGTCGTGCTGGCCGGCCTGCTGGTGCTCACCACGCGCGTCAGCGACCTGCTCGACGCCGTCGAGCGCGGGCTGCGGCCGCTCGACCGCCTGCGGTTCGACTCCGAGCGCGCCGCGGTGCTGCTGACCGTCGCCCTGACGACGGTGCCGGTGCTCGGACGTCTCGCGGGCGAGGTCCATGAGGCGCAACGCGCCCGAGGCGCGCGGCCGGGCCTCCGCTTCTTCGCGGTGCCGTTCCTCATCCTGTCGCTCAAGCACGCCGACCAGCTCGGCGAGGCGCTGTCCGCGAGGGGCGTGCGATGAACGGCCGCCCCCGGGTGCTGGGACCCGTCGTCGACGACGAGACCCGCTGCATCCACTACCACTCGCCGCTCGATGTGATCGCGATCCGGTTCGCGTGCTGCGGCGAGTACTACCCGTGCCACCTGTGCCACGCAGAGACGGCCGACCATCCCGCCCGGCAGTGGCCGGCCGACCGCCGCGACGAGCGCGCGGTGCTGTGCGGGGTCTGCGGCCACGAGCTGACCATCGCCGACTACCTCGCCACCGACGACTGCCCGGAGTGCGGCGCCGCCTTCAACCCGGGCTGCCGGCTGCACACGCACCTCTACTTCGAGAGCTGAAGCCGCCCGGAACGCGCGGACGCCGGACACGCTCTCGCGTGCCCGGCGTCCGTCAGGGTAGTGCTAGAACCAGCCGAACAGGCGGTCCAGCAGGTCGAGCAGCCAGTCGAGGACCGGGATGCCCGTGTGCGGCTTGTCGGCCTTCACCTTGAGGGTGGTCCAGCCGATCACACTGTTGGACGCGTCCTGCACGGACAGCTTGTGCTGGCCGTTGTCCGCGTCCTTCGGCAGGGTGAGCGTCAGCACGCCGTCCGCCGGGACCTGCACCCATCCACCGCTCAGGTTCTGCGGCTTCGAGTACAGCCAGACCGACACCCACTCGCCGGCATGCTGCGTGCCGACGGTCACGCGCACGGTGTCACCCGCGCGGTAGGTGTCCTTGTCGACGGTGACCTTGTCCTCGAGCGCCTTCTTGAGCGCCGACTCCTTGGCCGCCTTCGGGTCGGTACCCGGCTTCGGGTTCGTCGGGGCGTCCGCGACGGTGAGCGGGACGCGGACCGTCGTGCCCGAGTCGGGGGCCGTCAGCACCAGCGCGCTGGCGCCGGCCGCATCCGCGGGGACGGTGAAGGTGACGGTCGCGTTGCCCGCTGCATCCACCGGCACGGAGCCGATCGCGGTCGAGCCGTTCCAGGAGAGGTCGAGCTTCGTGTTCGCCGGGCTGCCGAGCGAGGTGAGGTTCAGCTTGGACACCTGGAGGGTGACCTGCTGACCGCGCTGCAGCGTCCCGGTCGGCACGCCGCTGACGCCGACGCCGCGCTTGGCGAAGCTGGGCGACAGCGGGCTGTTCTTCTGGATGTAGCTGATCCACGCGTCGCGGTCGATCAGTCCGGAGTCCTTCGTGTTCGACCCGGCAGCGAAGGCGCGGAAGTTGTCGCCGCCCTGCAGGAGGAACGAGAAGGACCCGATGCGGTACGACTTGGCGGGGTCGATGGGCTGCCCGTTCACGATGATGCTCGTGATGCGGTCGCCCTCCGGCCGGGTGGCGTCGTACGTGTAGCTGACGTTCTTCGACAGTCCCAGGTTGAGGAACGGACGGCTCGGAACGGTGCCGTCGGCGTTGCGCTGCCACTGCTGCTCGAGCGCCTGCTTGAACTGCGCCCCGGTGAGGGACGTGGTCCACAGGTTGTTCACGAACGGCAGCACCGCGTTGGCCTGGGCGTAGGTGACCGTCCCGTCGGCGCCATAGAGGAGCTCCGCCCGCAGACCGCCCGGGTTGACCACGCCGATCTCGGCGCCGCCGAGCTCCTGCGAGGAGAGGCTGGACAGCAGCGAGTCGGCGACCAGGTTGCCGAGCGTGGACTCGCTCATGCGGTCGTCACGAGCTCCGTTGAGGTAGGCGGTGGTGATGTCCTTCGTCACCGAGCCGACCTTCTGGTTGCCGATCACGGCCGCGTCGGCGAGCGCCTTGTCGACGATCGTCTTGACGGCGGCGACCCGCGGGTAGGCGGCGACGAGCGCGTCATCCGCGTCCGTGGTGCGGGCGACGTTGCGGGCGGTGTACGAGGTGACCATCTCGGTCTCCGGGTCCACCGTCAGCTTCACCTGGCCGATGTTCTCACCGTAGCTGCCGGTCTGGAGGATCGGGCGGGTCTTGCCGTCCACTCCCGGAACCGGAGCATCCCACGCGTACTGCTTGTGGGTGTGGCCGGTGAAGATCGCCGCGACCTTCGCGCTCGTCTTGGTGACGATGTCGGCGAACGCTCCGCCTGCCGCGACTTCCTGTTCGAGCGTCGCACCCTCCGGCGTGCCGAAGCCGGCGCCCTCGTGGTACTCCGCGACCAGCACGTCGGCCTCGCCGTTGGCGGGGTCGCCGTCGGTCAGCTCACCGGCGACGCGGTTGACCGCCTCCACCGGGTCGCCGAAGTCGAGCGACGAGACGCCGGCCGGGGAGACCAGGGTCGGGGTCTCCTGCGTGACGGCTCCGATGACGCCGACGGTCAGACCGTCGACGGCGAAGGTGGCGTACTCGGGGAGGGCCGGAGTCTTCGTGCCCTTCTCGTACACGTTGGCGCCGAGGTAGGAGAAGTCGGCCGCATCCTTCACGCGTCCGGTCAGGTCGGCGTAGCCCTTGTCGAACTCGTGATTGCCCACGGCGCTCGCCTTCAGCTGCAGCGTGTTGAGCACGTCGATCGTCGGGATGTCGCCAGCGGTCGCCGAGGCGAAGAGCGAGGCGCCGATGTTGTCGCCGCTGGAGAGGAAGAGCGAGTTCGCGTCGCCCGCCTCCGCCTTGAGCTTCTCGATCGTTCCCGCGAACTTCACGGTGTTGGCGTCGATCCTGCCGTGGAAGTCGTTGATGTTCAGCAGGTTCAGCGTGACCGGCTTCGGCGTGAGGCCGAGGCCCACGACGATCGGGTCGTGGTCGCTCGACCGGTACGGGTCGGCCGCGTAGAAGTTCGTGACGTTGTAGTTGTAGCGGCTGTACTCCAGCGCCACGGACTCGCCCGAGTTGATGTTCCACACATCCGCGCCGGTGATGGCCGTGTTCGCCGCGGGCGACGCGAGGACGTGGTCGAGCGAACCGACCGTTCCGCCGAAGGAGTAGGTCGCCTTCGTCGTGCGGGTGCTGACCTGGTCGACGTAGCCGGCGTCGGTGAGGACCTTGATCGGGTCCTCCTTCAGGTACGCGTTGAAGTCGCCGATGAGGAGCACCTTGTCGGTCTTCAGTGCGGTCTTGCGCTCGTTCGCGAACGCGACGAGGGCGTTGGCCTGCTTGACGCGGGAGGCGTTGGATGCGCCCTGGCCGTCTCCCTGGTCGGCGTCCTCACCGGTGCCGGACCCCTTCGACTTGAAGTGGTTCACGATGGCGAGGAACGCGGAGGAGTCCTTCGCTCCGACCTTCTTGAAGGCCTGGGCCAGCGGCTGCCGCGCGTTCGAGAACGCCGGGTCGTCGAGGATCTTCGAGTCGCCGACCGGGGCCGCGTTCGCCTTCTTGTAGATGAACGCGGTGCGGATGACGTCCTCCGTCGCCGGCAGGGTCGCCGGCGACTTCACGTACGCCCAGACCTCGGAGCCGGCCGCCGCGTTCAGGGCGGTGACCAGGCTGGCGAGGGCGGAGTCGCGGTTCTCGCCGAAGCGGGCCGAGTTCTCGATCTCCTCGAGCGACACGACGTCGGCGCTCAGGCCGTTGATCGCCGCGACGATCTTGTCCTGCTGGCGCTTCAGGTTGGTCGCGTCGGCGGCGCCGCGGGCGTCGCATCCACTGTTGACCGTGATGGGGTTGCCGTCGCGGTCGGTGTAGAACGTGCAGCCGCTGAGCTGGTCGCCCGTCGTGGTGAAGTAGTTCAGCACGTTGAACGTCGCGAGCCGCAGGTCGCCACCGACGTTCTCGGGGGCGGCGGTGCGGGTGTTCGCGAACGTGACCGGCTGCACGGCGTCGGCGTTCGCCGGCGTGAGTTCGCTGGTCGGCTGGAACTTCCAGGCGTTGTTGCGGTAGTCGAGCACGACCGGCTTCGTGAACGCGACCGGCTCGCCGACGCGGACCGGGTTGCTCAGCGAGAGGTACGGCAGGGGCTTCGACTTGTTCGCCGCGCTCAGGAAGTTGGTGGATGCGCCGTCGTCGAGCGTGACCGCGCGGGCCGCGTTGTCGGCGACGACCGCGGCGTACTCGGGCGAACCCGGACGCGCAGCCTCGGTCGGCTGCACCAGCGGCTTGTCACCGGCGGCGAGGCCGATCTCGCCGTACTGGTTGGCGGCGTACACGTCGGTGACTGTGAACGCGCCCTGCGGCGCGAGCAGCATCCCCTCGAGGCTCTCACGCTGGGCTGCCGTGCCGGGCAGGCCGACCGTCGCCGGCACCGGTGCGGTGACCGTCGACGCGTCGAGCTTCGTCACGCCGGTCGCGGTGATCTCCGTGAGGCCGTTGAACTCGCTGACGGCGCCCGTGACCTTCACGTAGTCGCCCGCGGCGACCGTTCCGGCGAAGGACGAGCCGTAGACGAAGACGGCGTCGGAGGCCGTGTGCGTGGCGAGGTCGACCGCGCCGCCCGTCCCGGGGGTCTGGATGTAGAACCCGTTGAATCCGCCGGTCGCGTACTGGGCCGTGACGACGCCCACGGTGGTGACCGTCGTGCCCGCCTTCGGGCTGGTGTCGCCGGTGCCCTGGATCTCCGCGATCGGGACGGTGGTGCCGTCACCGGGCGTGCCCGGGTCGCCGGGGTCGCCCGGGTCGCCGGGCGCGCTCGCGGCGTTCTGCGGCGTGATCGTGGCGCTGAGGGTGAAGTCCGCGCTGTTGTCGTCGGTGTCGGCGAAGTTTGTGCGGACCAGCGACTTGACGTCGGTGTTGCCCGACGGCGCCGTGGCCTTCGCCTTCTCGAACGTGTTCGAGGTGCCGTAGCCGAGGAGGTCGGCGACGTCCGCGTTGCCGGTCACCGAGCCGGTCGGAAGGCTCAGCGCCGAGGCCGTCTTGGCGAGGACCAGGGTGCCGGTGGTGCCGCTCGGGTTGAGGGCGCCGCTCGCGACATCCGGCGTCGGCAAGGCCTGGCCGTTGGTGCCGTTCGACCCGCCGGCGACGAGGTAGTACCCCTTGGCGCCGATGGAGCCGGTCAGCGGCACGACGCCGGTGGATGCGCTGGTGCCGGTGGCCGGGCGGTACTGGATGCTCCATCCCGCCAGGCTGACGGCGCTGTCCCCTGGGTTGTAGAGCTCGACGAACTTGTTCGTGAAGGCGGCGCCGGCGCTCCCGCCGGACAGATACGCCTCGTTGATGACGACACCGGTGCCTTCGGTGCTGGCGAACGCCGGGCTCGCGACGAGCGAACCGGCGGCGAGGCCGGCCCCCGCGAGCGCGGCGGCGGCGACACGCGCCAGCCTGCCGAATCTGGTTGACATTGTTCTCCTCGGTCGGTGAGGTGTGGGATGAGTCCGCGCCCACCGTAGGGACGGCGTGAAACGGGACTGTTTCTCGTGTGTGAACGTACAGAAAACTCGTTCAGGGGTAGACCGCTCATTTGAGCACCGCACGGGGGAACGCGCCGATACGCCATGATGAGAGGCATGCGGATCGACGAGATCGCCCACTTCCGGGCGCTGGCCGCGGAGGGCCATCCGGCTCTCGCCGCCGAGACCCTCGGGGTGTCCCAGTCGACCCTCACGCGCTCGCTCGCACGGCTCGAGCAGGAGATGGGCGTCGAGCTGTTCGACCGCCGCCGCGGCCACCTTGAGCTCAACCAGTACGGCGAGATCCTGCTCGCGCACGCGGTGCGGGCCGAATCGGAGCTCGAGAACGCGCGAGCGCGCATCGAGGCGCTCCGCGACCCGTCCGGCGGCACCGTCTCGGTCGCGTACGTCTCGTCATTCGGCGGATGGCTCATCCCGAAGGTCATCAGCGAGTACCGCGGGCTGTTCCCCGACATCCGCTTCGTGCTGAGCGGCGGCACCGCCGACACGGTGCTGGATGCCCTGCGCGACGGCGCGGCCGACGTCGCGTTCCTCAGCCCCGACCCGCGCGACCCGGAGATCGAATGGGAGCCGTTGACCGCCGAACGGCTGGTGCTCGGCGTGCCGGAGGGGCATCCCCTCTCCGGGGCGACGGCCGTCAGCGTTCCGGACCTCGAGCCCTACGACCTGGTGGCCCTGCGCACCGGCTCCGGTCTCCGCCACATCGCGGACGCGTACTTCGCCGCGCACGGGGTCGTGATGAACCCCGTCATCGAGGTCACGGAGCTCTCGACCCTGCGCGGACTGGTGCGCGACGGCGTCGGTGCCGCCCTCATCCCGGACACTCCGGCCGAGCCGGGGATCGTGGCGGTGCCGCTGCGGGACGAAGCGACGCGCATCATCGGCCTGGCGCGCAACCGCACCCGATCGCAGTCGGCGGCCGCGGCGCAGTTCGCGCGCTTCGTCCGTGAGGAGCTCGACTCGCTCGGGTGAGTCCTCTTTCGCCTGGGCTCAGCGAGCGGTGGGGTCCTGGCGCCGGGCGAAGAATTCCTCACGCTCATCGAGGTGCCGGGCACTCATCCGGTGGAAGTCCTCCTCCAGTTCGGAGACGACCTGCAGGCCAGCGCGAAAACTCTCGTCAGTGTCTTGGACCACGCCGTGGAATCGGGACCGGAAGTCTGGGTGGTCGGTGACGCCCTGGCGCTCCGCGACGGCGTAGAACGCTTCCAGCAACGTCGTGATCTGCGAGGGATAGAAGCCGAGGTGCTCGTCCGCCTCGTCGATCCGGCGCCGCGCGGCGAACGCCGTTCTGTCCTGGTCGGCTTCGAGGTCGGCGAGCGAGGTATAACCCGTCATGCGATGCTCTCGATTCCCCGCGCATAGTCTTTCTGCCCAGCGATCTCGGCGATGCCATCCTTCACCTTCTGAGCGACGGCCCCCGAGAGGAGGTCACCGTCGACGCCCTCGGCCAGCGCCGAGGAGATGTGCCTGGCAGCCTCAGCCACAGGCGCGAGTTGCTCGGCTCTGATTCTCGCGTAGCGCCGGACGACGTCCGGCGGGAACACGGAATCGAGAAGGTCGACCCGAGCGCGGCGGATCTCAGCGTCCAGCGCGCTGCGCGTGGCATCCGGCCCCGCGTTCTGGGACAGGATGTCGGCGATCGGATTACGATCGCCGGGGCGATGGTCAGTCACGCTGCCGTCCTTCCTGAGGTAGTAGCGACATCGGCTATGGGGATGTGAACGCCGCCGCAGCGTGGACGTCCTGTGCCAGCGTGTTGACGATTGCATTGTGGATACCGTCCTCCAGCGCCGTGACCATCCTGATCTGACGATTCACGAGCGAATCCACGGCTCCGATCGCGTCTCGGTCGAGATTGTCGTGGACAGCCAGCCGATTGACGGCCACGCTGTTTTCGATGTCCGTGATGGTCATCGTCGGATGAAGCGATACGTAGAGGTTCTTGGCGTCGCGCAGGGCATCCTCCATGTCGGACTCGACGCTGCCGTTGGCGTTCTTGATCGCCTTCAGATGCTCCGTGAGCCCGCCGATCTTCTTCGCAAGCGCCAGCGCCGGCTCCATCGCCACGAGCACCTTGGGATACGGGGAGTCCTTCTGCATCTTCCACACGGCCTGGGCCGCAGCGGTCTGATCCAGGTTGTAGAGGATCACGCCGAGGTCGACCGCCGTGCATCCCGCGCCGATGATCTCGCCCGTGGGTCCGAAGCGAAAGGCCTGCGGCTCACCTTTGTCGTCCTTCCCGATGTTGTGATAGCCGAGAAGGGAGCCGTCGGGTTCGTCGTAGACGAAGATGCCGGCACCGGTCAGGTTCCCGAGCGCGTTCCCGACCGTATCGAAACGGTTGACGTAATTCTTCAACGGGTTCGTTCCCGCTGCGTTCTGCGACGTCAGCCAGTCCTTCGTCTTCGGCGTCAAGACCCGCCACGGATCCGGGCCGTTGAACGACGTCGCGGGCCAGCGATTCTCGGCAGCGACCAGCAGGGCGAGAAAGCCGCCCAGGGAATGTCCGACGGTCGCGAACGTCGCCTCCGGATGGTCCGTCTGCACGAGCTCTTTCACCTTTGCGGCGAACGCCTTCGCATCGTCCGCCTGAGCGGTCTGAGTCGCCAGCATCACACCGGCGTCCGCGGCGATGTCATGCGGATCGTCGAAGTTCGTCCCCGCGAAAGCGATGGAGACCTGCGAATAGTCCTCGACACCATTCACGATCGGGACGACGGCCATGCCCTGGAACCCGTCGTTCACATTGTCCGAGACGACGATGACCTTCCACTTCTGCTTTGCCACATCGTTGTCGGTGTAGAACGTACTTCCGGCTCTAAGGGGAGGCTTTTGCGCCAGAGAATCAACCTTGTACGCGCGCTTCGCAATCGATTCGTCATCTTCTGCGGTGTTCACTCCAGAACCTCCGACGTACCGTCGCTGTACTTCACGGTCACGGGCTGCGGTGACAACCGCTCAGGCGGTTTTGGCAGGTCATCCCCCGCCGTTTCCCACGGACCGATGATCTCTTCGTATTTTCTTCCTTCGATGGTGACAATGGCATTGGTCGACCACTCGCCCGACCCGTCTACGCTGCCCTCGCGCGTGAACTCGATGGCCTCCACGTTCGGCCAATTGCTGATGAACCTTTGAGCCGAGACCCTCTGGTTCTCTAGGTTCTCTCGCAAGGTCGTCTTCTGCTTCACGGCGTCTCCTATCGATGAACATCCCGTAAGCCCAACGAGGAGTACGGCAAAGATGGCGACGGTCAACGCAAGACCTCCGCCGGTCGTGCGTCTGCGAGGAAAAGCACACCGGCCTGCCACTGCTTCGCTTGGCGTCACTCGAACACCTCCGATGTCCCGTCGCTGTAGTGCACGGTCAGCGGGCCGCCTACGAACCCCGGGGAAGGAACCGGTATGTCGTCACCGATCCCGGAGTATGGGCCGATGATTCGGTCGTAGTCCTTACCGTCGATGGTCACGATCGCATTGGCTGCCCAGCTGCCGGAACCGTCGATACTGCCTTCCTGCGTGAAGGTGATCTCGTCCATATTCGGCCACCGGCTGTGTTGGTTCTGCGCTGTGATGAGCTGATACTCCCGGTTCTCGGCCGGTGTCGCCTTCTGTTTCAGCGCGTCTCCTATCAACGAACACCCGCTGAGGGCGGCGATGAGTGCGGCGATGACGGCCACACGGGCCACAACCCCACGCCCACGCTTCATGGAACCATCCTCATATGCAAGCATTCCGCGTACCAATACCACGGCTTTCGGCGATGCTAGCTCATCCGCACTCCGCGACGCCGATTGCGGCCATAGTGGTCGGCGTCGACGGACTCCCACCCCCAGCGGACACGCCGCGTCACACGAGAAGCACAGCGCGCTCCCATGCGCTTGACTATGCCCGCTCCACCTCACACAACACGTGTCTTGGAAAGGACTCCTCGTGACGTCTCCGCAGTACCCGACCACCTCCGCCGCTCCGACCGGCGAGACCCCGCTCTGGGCGCCGCTCTACGGGGCGACGATCGGACAGGCCATCAAGCGCTTCTTCACGAAGTACGCGGACTTCACCGGACGCGCCAGCCGCAGCGAGTACTGGTGGTGGATCCTCTTCTCGGTCATCGTCGCCATCGTGCTCGAAGTGCTGGCCCTCGGCCTCGGCTTCGCGGGCGCGACCGTGAACGACGACGGCACCTCGACGCCCGGCCCGCTGTTCTGGATCCCCGGGCTCCTGATCGCGGTGTGGTCGCTCGGGACGATCGTCCCCCACCTGGCCCTCATCTGGCGTCGGCTGCACGACGCCGACCTGGCCGGTCCGTTCTTCTTCCTCGGTTTCGTCCCGATCGTCGGCGGCATCACCGTGCTCGTCCTGACGATCCTGCCCTCGAAGCCTGAGGGCGCGCGCTTCGACCGCCCCCGCGCCTAGCGGAGGTAGGGCCGGCTCAGCTGCAGCGCTCGTCCAGCAGGAGTGCTCAGCAGGAGTCGGCCCACAGCCGGCGCGGCCGCTCGGGGTCGGTGTCGTCCAGCAGGACGGATGCCACCTCGCGCGGCGCGCCGAGCGGATCCTTCTGCCCGGTGGTCACGAACGACCAGTCCGGGCTCCGCTCCGGGTCGTGCTCGACCCACAGCGAGAAGTTCCAGAATCCGCGGAAATCCGGGTTCAGCAGACCGCGACCGTCGACGACCAGCACCCCGTCGCGCGCGCGGAACGGGGCCACGACGCCCTCGCGGAACGCATCCGCTCCGCTCTCCGCGTCGGCGCCGGCGCGCTCGACCTCCTGGCCCGCATCACGCAGCGCCGCCGCGAACGCGTCCGCCACGCGGGCCTCATCCGCGGCAGGGCCCCCGGTCACCGCGACGAATCGCGGCCCCCGGGCGTAGTGCTGCAGGAACTCGGCGGCCACACCCGCGTAGAACTCCGCAGCCTCCGTCGCCGTCTTCTCCGTGTCGGTCATCGTCCGCTCCTTCCGACGCATCCACTCGGTCGAACGCTACGCGGGAAGCGGTCATTCCGGGAGCACCGGGAGCTCGCCGGGACGGCGATCAGTCGTCGCGGTCGATCGTGCCGATGCGCGCGCCGGACGAGTCGTAGACCGTCATGACGTTGCCGTCGACCTTCCCGCTCGCGGCCGTCGACATCCACGTGTCCACTCCGTTGCAGACCTTCTGCGTCGCGGCGACGGTGCCGAGATCGATCGTGTTGCCCGAGATCGTGCCGGTCCCCTTCATGGTGTTGCAGCCGTCGGACCCCGAGTACGAGCCGTTCGCGTTGATGATGAGGTTCGGTTCCCCGGGGTCGGTGCTCCCCCACTTCCCCGGGACGCCGCCTCCCTGCGGGGTGCACGCCGTGAGGGCGAGACCGAGGGCGAGGATGGCCGTGAGCGCGGCCGAGCGTGTCCTGTTCATGGCCCCGGAGGATACGCGCGGTGCCGACGGGCCGAATAGACAGTGGAGCGCGGCCGCGCGGGGCAGGGAGGACTTCGTCGGGCCGCGGGCTCGCCCCGTCCTCCGTTTCCTGCTCCGGGCGGCGCGCCACGAGCCGCTCACCTTCGTTTCTGGTCCCGCGGTCGAGGACTCGAGCGCACGCCGAAGCGCACCTGGGGGTTCGCTGCAACCCCTCCACGCGGCGCGCCGGGCGATCTATCCTCGTCGCAACGACAGCGGCGGAGGGAGCGGCTCATGGACGAGGCACCCGAGGACACACTGCGCCCACCGGACGCCGTACCGGAACTACAGGAGGAGCAGGCCGTGGAGATGGTGGCCGTCTCGGCCGAACGCGAGGCGGAGCTCGAGCAGCGGGCCCGCGACTTCATCCGGGAACTGGCCGCTGCCGAACCGGGTTCGGAGGCGTTCACGCGCAAGATCATCGGGTTCTCGCACCTGGGCGAGGCCGAGATGCGCGCATCCAGCGACGCCTCCCGCCAGTTGCTCAGCCGCCCGGCCAGTTCGCTCGCCGCAGCCCGCGGCAAGGCGGTGCGCACCGACCCGCAGTACGGGGTCATCCGGACGCTGCAGGACCTCCGCGCGACCGTCAGCGACTTCGACCCCCAGCACCTGACCGGCCGCAACCGGATGCTCTCCCGGGTGCCGGGCGGACGGAGACTGCGCCAGTACGTCCAGCGTTTCGAGTCGGCGCAGAAGCAGCTCGACGGCATCGTCGCCGCGCTCGATCACGGGCAGGAGTGGCTCGCCCGCGACAACGCCGAGATCGAGAAGGAACGGGCGTCCCTCTGGAAGACGACCGAGCGGCTCAACGAGTACGTGGTGCTGACCGCGGCCCTCGACAAGGCGACGGTGGATGCGGCGGCCGACCTGCGCATGACCGATCCGGCGCGCGCGACGCTGCTGGAGAAGGAGGCGCTGTTCCCCATCCGCCAGCGCCGGCAGGATCTCACGACCCAGATCGCGGTCTCGGTGCAGGCGTACCTGGCACTCGACGTCATCAAGAAGAACAACGTCGAGTTGATCAAGGGCGTCGAGCGCGCGAAGACGACGACGGTCTCGGCCCTCCGCACCGCCGTCGTCGTCGCCCAGGCGCTGGAGAACCAGAAGCTGGTCATCGACCAGCTGGGCGCCCTGCACGACAGCACCAACGCGCTCATCGGCCGGACGGGCGAGGTGCTCCGCACGCAGACCGAACAGGTGCAGAAGGAGCAGACCTCGTCGGCGGTCGATGTGGAGGTGCTGCAGCGCGCCTTCGACAACGTGTTCGCGACGATGGACAGCATCGACACCTACCGCACGGAGGCGGTGGCGCGGATGGCGACAACGGTCGACGCTCTCGACCAGCAGGTCGCCCGCTCGCGCGAGTATCTCAAGCGATCGCGGCCGATGGAGCAGCCGCGCTAGCCCGGATCGACCGGTCACACTTCCCCTCCCGCGCGCTACCGTTGACGCCATGAGCCACCGCATCTTCGCCATGCCGTTCGCCGACATCTACCCGCTCTATGTGACCAAGGTGGAGCGCAAGGGGCACACCAAGGACGAGGTGGATGAGGTCACGCGCTGGCTCACCGGCTACGACGACGCGGGCATCGAGGCGGCCATCGCCGACCGGGTCGACCTGGAGACGTTCCTCACCACCGCTCCGCACTGGAACCCGAACGCGTCGCTCATCACCGGCGTCATCTGCGGCGTCCGCGTCGAGGAGATTGACGACCCGGTGATGCAGAAGGTGCGGTATCTCGACAAGCTCGTCGATGAGGTGGCGCGCGGCAAGAAGATGTCGTCGATCCTGCGCGGCGAGACGGCGGCATCCCGCAGCTGAGCAGCACGGCGCGCATGGCCATCGGAACACGGCGGTACTAGCCTCATCGAAGGCGGTCCCATCCGGGCCCGTGCAAGGGTGGGAGGACATCATGGACGACCTTCACGGCTCAGCGTCCGAGCGGCTGCGGCAGCTCGACGACATCGTCTCCGGCGGCGAGCCGTCGAACGAGTGGCTGACCCGGCACCTGCGCCAGACGCTGAGCGAGCTGGCCGAGGCCGAGCCGGTCGTCGACGCCGAACAGGATCGCCGCGAGGACTACTGAGCGAGGTCAGGCGCGAGCCACACCCGCGATCTGCGGATTGAACGGCAGGAACGGCGTGTGGAGACGGTAGTGCTCCACCTCGACCTCGGCGAAACCGGCCGATCGGAGCGAGCGCTCGAGATCGCGCTCGCACGAGCATCCTTCGAACGTCCACGCCCACGGCCGGCGGAACAGCCGCTGTGAGGCGCGGGTCGGCGTCCCGCTCGGGGCGACCACGTGCTCGACGAACCGGAACGAACCACCGGGGCGCAGGATGCGGCGGATCTCGGCGAGCACCGCATCCGGATCCTTCACGGAGCAGAGCACGAGCGACGAGATGACGGTGTCGACGCTGGCGTCGGGCAGGCCGGTCTGCTCGGCGGTCCGCTCCCGCAGGTCGAGCGCGACGCCCGAACGGAGGGCCGCCGTGCGGAGACCGTCGTGCATGTACCGGTTGGGCTCGATGGCGATGAGTGACGCCCCGGCGGGCAGGTAGGGGAGGTTGGCGCCGACCCCCGGTCCGATCTCGGCGACGTCTCCGGCCACCCCGGCGAAGACGCGTCGCTTGCGCGGACGCAGCGACCGCTCCAGGTACGGGCCCATCAGCCGGAAGAAGGCGGCGTTGAAGCGTCCGCGTCCGGGATGCTGGGCGAACCCCGTCGCCTGTCGGTCACCTGTCGTGGTCGTCCTGCTCATGCCTGCTCCTCGGTCGTGGATGCCGTCGGGACGACTCTGCCGCGCATCCACTCGCCGATCAGGCGGGGAACTACCCCACTTCGCCGGTCACGGTCGCGATGACTCCGGCGCTCGCTCCCCCTGCGCGGTCCACCACGCCGCGATCTGCGCGCGCGACCGGAGGCCGAGCCGCAGCCGGATGCGTTCGACATGCCCCTCCGCCGACCGCTCCTCGATTCCGAGCCGCTCGCCGATCTCGCGGTTGGTCCTCCCCTCGCTGACCAGGGCCGCGACCTCCCGCTGCCGCGGCGTCAATGTCCCCGCGGGGGTCCGGATCGCGCGCAGGCCGAGGAACCGCCGGATCGTCGCGGCGAGCGCCTCTGCATCGCCGGCCCAGGGAAGGTGCGACCTCCCGGGGAGGAGGACGAACTCGGCGCTCGGGATGCCGTGCGCCAGGGCCTCCGCCTGCGCAAGCGGAGCCGCCCGGTCGCGTTCCCGGTGAATGACGAGCGTGGGAGTGCGCACCTGCGGCAGCAGCCCGCGCACGTCGAGCGTGTAGCTCAGCGCGAGGAGCGACTGCGCCGTGGCGGCATCCGATGCGGCTCGCTGATACCGGCCGAACTCCGTCCGCGCCGCGGCGGACGCATCCGGGGCGAACAGGTCGGTGAGCACGTCCGAGCCGAGGCCCCAGTGCGATCCGACCAGGGCCAGCACGTGCTCGCGCGCGCTCGGCGGTGAGACCTCTGCGCCTGACGCCCAGCCCCCGTAGAGCACGAGCCGCCGGACGGTCTCGGGATGCGCGGCCGCCCAGGCGACGGCGACCAGCGCCCCGAGTGAGACGCCGATGAGGTCGAACGGTTCCGGGCCGAGCGGCGCGACCACCGCCGCGAGCTGCTCGAGCTCTGACGACAGCGACGGAGGCTGCCGGGCCGGCCCCGACATCCCGCATCCGGCCCGGTCGTAGCGGACCAGCCGGCACCCGTGCGCGAGATCCTCGTAGAACGCGCGCTCCTCGGCGAGCTGCCATCCCCGTTCGAGGTGGCTCAGCCAGCCGGAGACGTACACGACCGGCCGGCCCGTGCCGATCGAGCCGACGGCGATGTCCGTGCCGTCGGCGGTGGTGACCCGGGTGAGGTGCTGCTGCACGGGATGCGCGCTATCGCGTCCGGCGAGACCACAGCCTCAGGGCCGAGACGGTGATCATCACGGCTCCGAGCATCGTCGGGTAGGCGCTCCGGGCACCGTAGGCGACAGCATTGAACGGATTCGCCCAGTCCGAGGGCGACCATCCCAGCCCGGTCAGCGCGAAGGCCACGAGCACGAGGACGACGATGCCCGCCGTCAGTCCGACCACCGGCCAGCGCCATCCGACGGCGACCGCGAGGCCGGCGACCGCCGCCGTCAGCAGCAACGACACCGGATGGATGACGAAAGCTCCCGGGAGGATCGGTGCCGTCACGGCCACGACGACGAGGTAGGAGGCCAGCATTCCCACCACGGCACCGAGCACCAGCGATCCCACGACCCGAAACGCGTGGGGCCGCGTCGGGCTCACCTGATCTCGAGCGTCTGTTGCGATCATGAGTCCCCCTCGGTCCGCCCCGGCACCCCGGCGGCCAGCTCGGCGAAGACGTCCGCCGCGTCGTCGTGACGCGACAAGCCGGCGCTCTGTCCCATCCACAGGCTGAGCAGTTCGGCATCGCCGGTTTCGGCCGCCCGCCGGCGGAAGACGCCCGTGACGATGTTCTGGAGCGGGAACGGGGCGATCGCGCCGCTCTGCTCGATGGTCCGCACCGCGCGGTTCGGCAGCCCGCGCGCCGGCCGGCCGCTCATCGCCCGGGTCAGCACGGTCTCGTGGGCGAGTGCGCTCCGGATGCGGTCACGGTGGACCGGCGGCGCCGCCGACTGCCGCGTCGCCAGGAACGCCGAACCGACCTGCACACCCGACGCTCCGAGGGCGAACGCGGCCGCGACGCCACGGCGGTCGGCGATGCCGCCCGCGGCGATCACGGGGATGCCCACCGCGTCGACGACCTGCGGGATCAGGGCGAGACCGCCCACCAGGCTGTCCTCCGGGTCTGCGAGGAAGGAGGGCCGGTGCCCGGCCGCCTCGGAACCGGACGCGACCACCGCATCCACCCCGCCGCCCTCGAGTGCCCGCGCCTCGGGGACCGTCGTCGCCGTGCCGATGATACGGATCCCGCGCCGATGCGCCTCCTCGACGACCTCGGTCGGTGGAACCCCGAAGACGAAGCTCAGCGCCGCCGGCCGGGCGTCGAGCGCGGCCGCGAATTGTGCATCGAAGTCGGGCAACGGCGCGACCGGCCACTCCGGAACAGACGCCCCCGCCTCGTCGAACAACGGCCGCAGGGCCGCGATCGCGCGCTCGACATCGTCGCGACCGAAGCCGTCGCCGGCATCCGGCTCGCCGGGAGCCCGGAACGGAAGCCACAGGTTGAGGGCGAACGGACGGGAAGTCCGCAACCGCAGCTCGTCGCCGACGGCCCGGATGCGCTCGGCGCTCAGCCCGTAGAGGCCGAAAGACCCGAGACCGCCTGCCTCGCTCACCGCCGCCGTCAGCTCAACGGACGACATGCCCCCGAACGGCCCCAGCACGACAGGGGCCTCGATGCCCAACAGCTCACGCACTCCCACGGGTCTTGTCTACACCCGGAGAGCCGGTCGAGTGGCGGCGTTCGACCGGCCTCCCGCCCCGAGCCCGACCTGGACTTCCCCGCGCGATGAGAGCACGCTTGAACAGACCGATGGTACCGACCGGTAGCGTGGGTGGAATGGACGGCGGCCGCGGATGAACGAGAGCACCACCGATGCGCCTCCGGGCGACGCACCGCAGGCGGAGTACTGGCGCCCCTTCATGGAGGCGCTCCCGGTCGAGGGGACGGCCGTCTCGACCATCGGCGACCTGCTGGGGACGGAGACGGTCTCGGCCAGCGACACCATCGCCGCCCGTCTCGACGAGCTGCAGTTCGACCTCGGCGAGGGTCCCTGCTGGGACGCCCTGCGATTGCGCCGCCCCGTGCTCGAACCCGATCTGCGCCGACGGCCGCAACAGCAGTGGACCTCGTTCACGCCGGCCGCGATCGAGGCGGGGGTCGGCGCCCTGTTCGCCTTTCCGATGCTCGTCGGGCCGCTGCGGATCGGCGCGGTCGACATGTACGCACGCGAACCCGTCGCACTGGACGAAGCGCACACACAGGCGGCCACCAAGCTCGCCGAGGCCGCCGGACGCACGCTGCTGAAGCGCGCTCTCGACACCATGGGCCGCGAGGAACCGGCCGAGGATGCGAACCCGTTCTCCCGCCGCGTCGTGCATCAGGCCACCGGGATGGTGCTCGCACAGCTGGATGTCAGCGCTGACGACGCCCGCATGGTCATCCAAGCGCACGCCTACGCGACGGATCGCTCGATGATGGAGGTCTCGCGGGACGTCCTCGACGGTCGCCTCGACTTCTCGGCGCTCGACGGAGGGGACGGTCGATCGCGATGACCCTCACTCGCGAACAAGGAATCCTGCGGGCGTTCGCTCAGCTGGCCGACACGCTCGTGGCCGACTACGACGTCGTCGACCTCCTGCAGAACCTGGTGGACCTCTCCAGCCGTTTCCTCGGCGCCACGGCTTCCGGCGTAATGCTGGCCGACGAGCACGGAGAACTGGATGTGATCGCCTCCACGAGCGAGGCCAGCCGCCTGGTCGAGGTGATGCAGCTGAGCGCATACGCCGGTCCGTGCATCGAGAGCTTCGAGACCGGCGCGGTCGTCTCGGTCGCCGACATCGAGCAGGTGCCCGACCGCTGGCAGGCCTTCCGCGACCGAGCCCTGGAGCAGGGCTTCGCCGCCATCGACGCCATCCCGCTCCGCCTCCGCGCGCAGACGATCGGCACGTTGAACCTGTTCCGCGCCGCCGCGGGCGACCTGCCGGAGGACGACCTGGTGGCCGCCCAGGCGTTCGCGGATGTGGCGACCATCGGCATCCTGCACCAGCGGAGCTTGGCCGAGAGCGACGCGATCCGCCAGCAACTGCAGTTCGCGTTGAACAGCAGGATCATCATCGAGCAGGCCAAGGGCGTGGTCGCGCAGACCCGCGCGGTGCCGATCGACCAGGCGTTCGCGCTCATCCGCGACTACGCGCGGCGCAATCAGAAGGGCATCTCGCAGGTCGCCTCCGACATCGTGGAGCGCCGGCTGAGGCTGTGACCCGCCGGCGTCAGACCGACGCGAGGAACGAGGAGACCGTGTCGAGGGATCCGGGAACCAGGCGGTAGTACGCCCATGTCCCCCGCTTCGACCGGCTGAGGAAGCCTGCGTCGACCAGGATCTTCAGGTGGTGGGACACCGTGGGCTGCGAGAGTCCGAGCGGTTCCGTCAGGTCGCACACGCAGGCCTCGCCGCCGTCGTGCGCCGCGACCATCGAGATCAACCGGAGTCGAGCGGGATCGGCGAGGGCCTTCATCGCTCGCGCGACCGAGTGCGCGTTCTCCTCGCTCATCACTTCTGTCGTGAGCGGCGCGCAGCAGGCCTGCAGGTCGCGCAGCGGGAGGAGCTCGGTGATCGCCATACATCGATTCTCGTCGATACATTGACAAACGTCAATGTATGCGTCCATCGTGGTTCATCGACAACCATCGATGAAGAAGGGAGGGCCACCATGGGATGCTGCGACACCGACGAGTGCCAAACGCTACCTGACGGCTCCTGCGCGCCGGATTGCTGCTGACAAGCAGGATGCTGCTGACAAGCAGGATGCTGCTGACAAGCCGAGGCCGTCGTCGTCGCGGGTGCGACGGCGACGGCCCCGGGTCAGCGTTCGCGCGCGCTCACGCCACCCCCGCGAGCGCCTTCCCCTTGAGCGTCTCGAACTCGGCCGGAGTGATCGCGCCGCTGTCGAGCAGGCGCTTGGCCGACTCGATCTCGGCGGACGGCGAGCTGGTGCCCGCCACCGTACGGATGTGCTCCGTCGCCGCCGCCTGCGCCTCCATCGCCCCGGCCGCGCTGCGCTGGGCCATACGGCCGCCGCGTGCGATCAGGTAGATGAAGGCCGCGAGGAACGGCACGATGACGAGGAACAGCACCCACAGCGCCTTCGCCCATCCGTTGAGCTCGGGGTCGCGGAAGACGTCGATGATCACGCGGATGAAGATCGAAATGCAGACGACGACCAGATAGAACCAGAACGTCCAGACGATGAAATCCCAGAAAGTCATAGCAACTCCTTCTCGTTGGGCGGAGCGGCCAGCACTTCGCGTGGCCTGAAGCTACGACGCCGGGATCATCCTCGGCTAGTAGGCATAATCGCCGTGTTTCAGGCGGCGACCTCGCGCACGAACGTCAGCAGCTGGAACGTCCGGCCGTCCGGGAGTTCGACGATGCCCTCGCGCTCGGCCTCGCGGCGGAACCCGAGCTTGCGGTAGAGCGCGTGCGCGCCGAGCATGTCCGGGCCGCTGTTCATCACGACCACGCGCTGACCGCGCTGCGCGGCCTGATCGAGCGCGAACTCCGTGAGCGCGATCCCGATCCCCCGCCCGCGGGCCGCCGGGTGTGTGGCGAGCAGCCGGAAGTACAGCTCGTCCGGCGCGATCCGGCCCTCCTGGTCGTGGCCGGGCCGCAGCAGCGCGATGGTGCCGAGCAGCTGTCCGGTCTCCGGGTCCTCGGCGACGAAGAACTCGAAGTCGTCGAGCAGAGCTTCGGGATGCTTCAGCTCGTCGCGGTAGTGCGCAGGAAGGTCGGTGTAGTCGTTGGTGTACGCCGCGTGGGTCAGCTCGCCGATCGCCGCGTACTCGTCGGGCCGGGCCGGCCGGATGGGGATGCTCGTCACTCCCCCAGTATCTCCCGGAGCCGTTGCGCGAAGTCCCGGGTTCGCCCAGGCCGAACGGCAACGGTCAGCCTCCGATGGCCGGAGTCGCCCGGAACGCGTTGACCGCACGGTCGAGGACGACCTGATCGTCGGTCCCGGAGTCGAGCACGGTGTTCCGCGCGGACTCCGCATCGACCTGGACGGCCGTCACGGCGAGCGCCTCCGCCGAGCGGGTCGCGAGGAGCGCATCCACCTGGCCTTCGAAGGCGGAGTCGTTCGACACGGCATGGGCGTCGATCGCGACCACGTGGTTCGTCGCGACGTAGTTGCCCGTCCCGGAGACGACGCGGATGATCACCGGCCGAGCGCCTTCGGGCCGGACGGTCGACGCGTCGATCACCTCTGAGAAGTGGTTGCCGATCACCGAGTTGTCGTTGCCGCTGACGCGCAGCAGCCCGAACAGATCGTCGAGCCCGTTGTCGACGCCGTGGAACGGCGTCCACGGCTCGTGATCGCGGAGGAAGTGGTTGGTCGCGACCAGGTTCTCTGAACTGTTCTCCTCCAGCAGCACCATGCCGGGGTAGAAGGCGTGCAGGCGGTTGCCGGTCACGCTCGACCGCGTCACCCCGCGCAGCCGGATGCTGCTGGCTCCGCGCGGGAACACGTTGTTCGCCGTGATGAGCAGACCGCCGTGGTTCTCCGCATAAATCGAGTGCCCGCGGAATCCGGCTCCGATCAGGTTGTCGGTGATCTTCGACGCCTGCCCCCAACCACGGAGCTCGATGCAGTTGCCGCATTCGGCGATGAAGTTGTCGTGGATGGACAGCGCATCCGCATTGTGGATGGTCACGGCATGCTCGAGGTAGACGAATCCCATTCCGTTGATCCGGAAGGAGTCGTTGGCGCTCGCGACGAGGATGCCCGTCTTCCCGTTGACGTAGGTGTTCTCGGGGTGCAGCTCCGAGCCGTCTGCGGAGAAGTGCATCCCGTCGATGCAGAAGTTCGAGAACTCCACCGAGCTGATCCGGGGGCTCCCGGCGCGCTCGACGACGAACGCGGCGCGGTCCCCGTCGTCGTCGCCGGCCGGAAGATCGACGAGGATCCTGCTGCCTCCCGGCCACAGTTCGTGCAGACCGGGCCACTCGTCCTCCGGGACGTTGAACCGGATGCTGGAGGAGGTGAAGCCGTGACCGGACCCCTCGATCCGGAGGAAGCTGACGTCGATCCGCACCGGTGTCCGCAGCCGGTAGTCACCGGGCGGGAGGACGATGACCGCGCCAGGCCTCCCGCCGTCGTTCTCGTCAGTGATGTTCTGCCGGCTCTTGATGTCGGCGACGATGCTGTTGATCACCTCGCCGATGTCTTCGGCCGGATCGCCCACCGGCCAGGCGGTCACGTCGTAGCGGTTCGAGGAAGGCATGGGTACTCCGGTCGTGGTCGTCGCGGTGCGATATCGGTCGTTCAGGGGGTCGGACGGAAGCCGTAGCTGGCGGATTGGGCCAGCAGCTGGGCCTCGGTCCCGCTGTCGTAGACGTGGGAGTTGGTGGTCCCGGCGTCGAGGACGACCGTGTGAACGGTCAGGTTGGTGATCGTGTGGTTGCCGCCGACGACGTTCTGATCTCCGGACCGGATGCGGAACACCGCGGGCGTGGCGCCCACCGGGGTGACCTGGTCGGGGGCGATGACATAGGTGACATGGTTGGCGGTGATGGTGTTGCCGTCGCCGTTGATCTGCACGACACCGAAATCGTCGCCGAGGCCGTTCGAGACGCCGAGGAACGGCCCGTAACTCTCGGCAACCCGCTCGAACATGTTCGAGCTGATCAGGTTCTCCTTGCAGTTGCCTTCGAGGGTGATGCTGCCGGGGTAGAAGGACTGCAGCCGGTTGGCGGAGACGTTGGACCGGAAGCAGTTCTTCAGATGCACCGAGTCGATCCCGCGCGGGAACACGTTGTTCCCGGTGATCAGGAGGCCGTTGCTGTTCTCTGCGAAGATCGAGAAGCCGACCGGTCCGGCGCCCAGGTGATTATCCGCGACCCGTGACGCCTGACTGCCGCCCACGATCATCACGCACGTGCCGCACTCGGCGATGAAGTTGCCGGACACATCCAAGGCGTCCGGCCCCTGGATCACGAGCGCCTGCTCCAGGTAGACCATGCCCATGCCCCGCACGCGGACGGAGTCGTTGTCGCTGCCGAACCGGATGCCCACCTTGCCGTTGCGGTAGGAGTTCTGGTTCGCGCCGAAGGAGACCCCGTCGAGGGCGAAGTTCTCGAAGGCGATGGCGCTCAGCCGAGGGCTGCCATCGCGGGCGACCAGGAACGCCTCCGCATGCCCGTCGGTGTTCTCCACGCGGATGTGGCTCCCACCCGGATTCAGTTCGTGCCACCCGGTGGTGTCGGAGTTGTAGCGGATGGAGAGGGAGGTGAAGCCGTGTCCCGATCCGCGGATGGTGAGGAAACTGATGTCGACGACCACCCGGGTCTTGAGCGAGTAGGTGCCCGGCGGGATGTAGATGACCGCGCCCGGCTTGTCGGCCGGATCGGTCTGGCGGCGTTTGATGTCGGCGATGATGCTGTTGATCACGGCGCCGATGTCGTTGCGGGGGTCGATCGGCCTGCCGGGGACCTTCCAGTCCGTCACGTCGTAGACGTTCGTTTCCATGCGTGGGTTCTCCGTCGTCGTGGTGGGTGTCGTCGCGGTGGATGTCATGGCGGATTCAGAGCAGTCCGACCGGCACCCGTCGGGGCGGTGCCGCTGACGGCTTCTGTTGTTCGGGGGCCGGCGCCGCCGTGGCGGGCTGGGCGCCCAGGTACGCGAACGCGGCAAGCGTCGTCGCGGAGGCGAGCCCCTGGACGACGGCGCGGCGGGTGGGCTGAAACGTCTGTGCGGACCTCTCCGCCGGCTTCTCTGCCATGGGGCTCCTTGTCGACTGCTGTGGGTTCAGGACTGGTGGGGTTCAGGGCTGCGGCAGCGAGGCCAGCACCTCGTCGCGCGTCGGGAGGTCAGCGCCCGCCCGGGACACGGTGATCGCGGCGGCGCGTGCGGCTGCCCGACCGGCGGCGGCCAGCCGGTCCCCGGTGACGGTCTCGGCGAACTGAGTGCCGTCCGGCGGCGCGATGCCCTCGAAGCACAGCGCCCAGATCAGCGCCGCCATGAAGGTGTCACCCGCACCGACCGTGTCCGCCACGCGGGTCGGAACGGGGTCGACGGCGATCCGGTGCCGTCCGCTCGCCAGCAGCGCGCCGTCGGCTCCCCGGGTGACGGCCGCGACGCGGACGCCGGAACTCACGAGCTCGTCGAGCACGGCCGCGAGCGGCGTACCGGGGAAGAGGAATTCGGCATCCTCGTCGCTGAGTTTGACGATGTCGGACTGCGCGGCCAGGGCGGCGAAGATCCGGCGCGACTCGGGCGCGTCCGGAAGCAGAGCCGGCCGGATGTTCGGGTCGAAGGTCGTGACGGCTCCGACCTCCCGTGCCCGCGTCAGGGCCGCAGGCACGACCTCGGCTCCGGGGCTCAGGAAGGCGGCGATGGATCCCGTGTGGACCAGCTCCGCCGGCCCCGTCGATGGCGGCTCGCTCGGTGCCCACGACACACGGAAGACGTACTCCGCCGAGCCGTCCGCACCGATGCGCGCCGTCGCCACGGAGGTGGGGTCGTCCGTCCACGAGCCGGGAGTCAGGCGGACGCCGGCAGCCGCCAGGTGCTCGGCGACCACTGCACCGTCGGAGTCGCGCCCGAGGGCCGTGTGGAAGTCGGTCGGGACACCAAGCCGGGCCAGGCCGACCGCGACGTTGGCGGGCGAGCCGCCGGGGTGACGCTCCACGCCGTCGGCCGCCACGACCTCGTCGATCAGCGCCTCGCCGATCACCAGCGCGCGGGTGGGCCGGCTCATTCGCGACTCCACGCTGCGGAGAACTCCGCGGTCGTGGCGGAGGCGACGACCAGGCGATCGTCCTCGAAGTGCACGGGCACGGGGTCGGCGATCTCGCCCTGCCATCCGGTCTCGGGGTCGACGTTGCGGAAGGCGAGGAACTGCGCCTGCCCGGCCCGATCGTGGACGATCCGCCCGACATAGAATCGCTCGTCCGTCAGCCGGTACGCGCTCGCGGTGTCGAACGGGCCGGTCGCGGACGAGATCGGGAACGCCCACACTCCCCCGTCGCCCGGCCGTCCCGGCTCGGCGAGCTCGGTGCCGAGGCACGAGAACAGACCGACCGCGCGCCCGTCGACGACGGCCGTCTGGATGACCTCGAGGTGACCGAACCCCGCACCCGGCGACGAGAGCGGCGGCTGCACCGTCCACGCGCGCAGATCGGGCGACGTGGCGTGACCGATCACACCGCGATCGTCGGGGGAGCCCTGGATGCTGCGAGCCGTGATCAGCATGTGCCACATCCCGCCGTCATGGAACACCCAGGGGTCGCGCCACGCCTGGTCCGGCCACTGCCGGGTCGCCGCCGTCTCGTACCAGCGCGGGTCCGGCTCCAGCACCTGCCGGCCGGGCTCGCGCCTCCAGGTGAAGAGGTCGTCGGACACCACGGAACTGATCCGCTGCGCGACGCCGCCGTCCTCCCGGCTCACCGCCGTGTAGAACATCCGCCAGAGGCCGTCGTCCTGCCGGACGACCGAGCCGGTCCACGTCGCGAGGTCGTCGAAGGCGGGTGCGTCGTCGGGGAGGAGGGCGTCGGCGTGCTCGGTCCAGTTCTTCAGATCCGTGGAGGTGGCGTGGCCGACGGTGGCCCTCCAGTGCCGGCGATCGGGGTCGAGCAGGGCACGGGACGCCTTGAGGAAGAACAGGTGGAAGCGGTCGCCGTCGTCGGCGATCCAGAAGTCCCACACCCAGGAGGCGGCGAGGCGGAGCATGTGCGTACCTTTCAGTCGGCTCGGGGTCCGGCGACGGATTCGCGGACAACGAGCGGGCAGTCGAGCAGGGTCGGACGGTCGGCGAGGAGGCGGTGCTCCGCCTCTCCGTGGAGCAGGTGCACGAGGGTCTCGACCGCCCACGCACCCATCTCGTAGTGCGGGAGGGCGACGGTCGTGAGCCCGGGGAAGAGGTTGGCCGCGATGAGTTCCTGGTTGTCGAAACCGACGATGGAGAGGTCCCGTGGAATCTCGAGGCCCAGCTCGCTGGCGGCGCGGTAGGCGCCCATCGCCATCCGGTCGTTGTAACAGAACAGAGCCGTCGGCCGGTCGCTCCTGGCAAGGATCTCCTTCGCCAGACCGTATCCGGGCAGCGTCTCGGACGGCGCCGAGGCCACCAGGGTCTCGTCGAACGGGATGCCGTTCTCCTCCAGCACCTGCCGGTAGCCCGCGAAGCGGAGGTGGGTCGCCGGGACGTCGTCGTTGTTGTTCAGGAATCCGATGCGACGGTGGCCGGCCTCGACCAGGTGACGGACGGCGGCGACCGCTCCCCCGACCTCGTCCGGGACGACCGCCGGGACGATGCCCGCGCGGTCGGTCGAGTCGATCAGCACGGCGGGCATCCGCTGCAGGTTCGGGGGAAGCGAGACCGTGCGGTGGTACATCGTCGCGTACAGCACGGCGTCGACCTGCCGGTCGATCAGGGCCTGGACGTCCTCGCGATGGGACGTGCCGTCGGCTTCGCGCTCCGTGTTGATGATGACGAGCGTGAGGTCGTGCTCGCGCGCGGCGTTCTGGGCGCCGAGGATGATCCGTCCGGCGTGCGGCGTGGTCGCGATCTCCTCGCTCAGGAGTCCGATCAGGCCGGACCGGTTGGTCCGCAGCGCCTGCGCCATCCGGTTGGGCCCGTAGCCCAACGTCTTGGCCGCCTCCCTGACCCGCGCACGCGTCTCCTTCGACACCCGCGTGTGCGGAGTGTCATTGAGAACGTGCGAGACCGTCGTCACCGAGACGCCGGCCAGCTCGGCGACATCCCGGATCCCTGTGCTCTTCACTGCCACGAACTTCTCCCCTCCATCGGGCTCCCCCGCCGCCGTCCGCTGCTCCGCATGGCCCGTCACCCCTTGACCGCGCCGAGCGTGAGGCCGGCGACGATGTGCCGCTGGAGCAGCAGGGTGAGCAGGATCACCGGGATCGAGTAGAGCACGGCGAGGGCGGTCATCGATCCCCAGTCCAGCCCGAACTGCGTCTGGAAGTTGGCGATGACGATCGGCGTGGTCTGCGACCGGACGGCGGTGAGCAGCAGGGCGAACAGGAACTCGTTCCAGCTGGCGAGGAAGGCGAAGATCGCGGTGACGGCGACGCCTCCCGCCGTCACGGGGATGACGACCCGCCACAGGGCGCCGAGTCGGCTGTTCCCGTCGATCTTCGCCGCCTCCTCGAGCTCCGTCGGCACCGCCTCGAAGAAGCTCGACATCAGCCAGATCGAGAGCGGCAGCGAGATCGTCGTGTGGGCGATGGCCAGCGCGAGCGAGGTGTCCGAGATGCCGAGGTTGCGGAAGATCGTGATCATCGGCACGCCGATCACGATCGGCGGCACCATGCGGGCGACCAGGGCGAGGACGATGAAGATCCGCCCGGTCCTGGTGCGGAAACGGGTGACCGCGTAGGCCGCCGGGATCGCCAGCACCAGCGAGATGAGTGTGCTGAGGACCGCCGTGATGATGCTGTTGATGAACGACGCGAGCACGCCGTCGCGCGTTAACGCCGAGACGTAGTTATCGACCGTCCACGCCGTGGGCAGCAGCTTCGGCGGCACCGAGATCGTCTCGAGCGGCGTCTTGAACGAGGTCAGCAGCATGTAGACGAACGGGAATCCGTACAGCACGACCACGGCGACGAGGATGAACCACAGCAGTGCGCGCGAGCTGAGGCGCCGTGTCTCGAGTCCGTTCATCGCTCCGTCTCGCTTCCGGGTCGCCAGATGGTGAGGATCGCGACGAGGGCGACGGCGAGCATCGCGATCAGGTAGACCGTCCCCATGGCACTGGCGAGACCGGGGTCCCCGAAGCGGACCATCGTCCGGTAGATCAGCAGCGACAGCGTCTCGGTGCTCTGCTGAGGTCCGCCGTTGGTCTGGATGACGATGACGTCGAAGGCCCGCGCCGCGTCGATCCCGCGGACGATCAGGGCGACGGCGATGACCGGCCGGAGCAGAGGGAGCACGATGCGGAACAGGATGGTCGGGTAGCGCGCGCCGTCGAGCCGTGCCGCCTCGATCACGTCGCCGGGGACGTTCTGGAGGCCGGCGAAGAGCACCAGCGTGATGAACGACGTCGTCAACCAGATGTCCGGGATGGCCACGGAGAACAGGGCGATATTCGGGTCGCTGAGCCACTGGATCTGGTCGTTCGAGTGGATGAGGCCCACCGACTTCAGGATCTCGTTGACGATTCCGAAGTTGTCGATGAGGAGGAACCGCCAGAGCAGACCGGCGACGATCGGCGCGATCATCAGCGGGTAGAGGAAGATCGTGCGGAACACCCGCGACGAGTTGCCGAGGGAGGTGAAGAGCAGCGCGACGAGCAACCCGAGGACGAATTCGAACGCGACGACGATCACCGTGTAGACGAGGGTGCGCCAGGCGGCGTTCCCGAAGTCGGAGCTGGTGAACGCCGTCACGTAGTTCGCGAACCCGACGAACTCGCGCGGCCCGCCGGCGATGGGGCTGATCTTGAAGAAGCTGTCGCCGACGAACTGGAGCAGTGGCCAGCCGATGAACACGGCCAGGAACAGGGCGGCCGGGAGCATCAGGAGGGCCGCGAAGCGCCGGTCGGCGCTGCGGATGGAACGCTTGCGGGGAGCCTGGGGCGGGCGACCGGCGATCCGGTCGCCCGCCCGCTGCTCCACTACTTGACTAGTGATTGCACCTGCTCCTTCGCGGCGTTCAGCAGGGCCTGGTTGTCAGCTCCCGGCTGCAGGGACTTCTGGATCATCGGGACGAGCACGGTGTCGACGATCTGCTGCCACTTCGGCGTCGCGGGCCGCGGGATGGTGGCCTGGGCATCCAATGTCTCCACCAGTGGCTTGTAGTTCTCGTATCCGGGCTGGTCCTGGTACTTCTCGAACGCGGACTTGCGGGCGACGAGGCCGAGCGAGGTCTTGGCGCTCAGGTCGTTGTGCTCGTAGGCGAACTTGACGAAGTCCAGTCCCTGCTGCTGCTTCTTGCTGGCCTTCGCGACCGACAGGTACCAGGCGCCGGGGACTCCGGCCACTCCGCCGGGGCCGGCGATCATCGGCGCGACGCCGACCTTGCCGTACACCGACGCGTCCTTCGGGATCTGCCGGTACGCGTGCGCCCAGAACCGCATCATCGCCGTCTTGCCCTGGTTGAACAGGTTCTGGGCTCCGGCCCAGTCGAGCTGCGCACCGCCGGCGGGGGCGTACTTCTGCAGGCTCGTGTAGAAGTCGAGGGCCTTCAGGCTGTCGGCGTCTCCGAGCGATACGTCTCCGTTCGACGGATCGACGACCATCGTCTTCTCCCCGGTCTGCGAGAGCGTGGCGAGGTACTCGGTCTCGACCGCGCCCTTGACGTCGGTGCCGTAGAGGCCCTTGTCGGGCTGCGTGAAGAACGCAGCGGCGTCGGTGTACTGCTGCCAGGTCGTCGGGGGCACGAGGTCGTAGCCGTACTTGGCCTTGAAGGCGGTCTTGTTTGCGGGATCCTCGAACAGATCCTTGCGGTAGTACAGGATCTCGGAGTTCGTCCAGACCGGCATGCCGACGTACGTGCCGTCGACGTTGGCCTCCTTCACCAGCGCGGGGAACAGGTCGTCCTTCACGCTGGAGGTGAACTGGCTGTTCAGCGGCGTGACCGCATCCTTGAACGCCGGCAGCCAGATGGCGTCGAGCGCGGCGACGTCGAAGGAGACGGTGCCGGAGGTGAACTCGCTGTTGAGACGGTTGTAGAGCCCGTCGTAGGGCAGTTCGACGAAGGTCACCGAGGTGCCGGTGTCCTTCTTGTAGAGGTCGGCGATGGGCTGCAGCTCGGCATGACCGCCGGCCTCGACGAGCACGGTGATGGATGAGGCGGACGAGGACGAGTCTCCTCCGCCGACGCCGCAGCCGGCGAGGGCCAGTGCGACAGCGGCGCCGACTGCTGTGGCCGCCGCGATTTTCTTGCGAAGCATCGTTACTCCGGATCTTGTGAGCAGCTCGGGCTGCCATGGGGGACATTCTAGGGCCAAGACGTTTTGGCAAAACGTCTTGGCACGACGATAAGTCGGCCCCGGAGCGGTTCGCAAGCGCCAAAACGCGCCAAAATGCCAAAACTTGCCAAACAGCGGGAGTCCGCACGTGTCAGGTGAAGACTCGCACGTCCCCTACATGACGCCCGCTATCAGAAGGGCCGTGTAGAGAATCCAGCATCCCGCGGCGATGTAGCCCCCCACGCTTTGTGTGGGTTTGCCCTTCCTTCCGGAATACACACCGAAGACCAGGAAGAACCCCGACAGCATGGCGAAGGTGAAGGGGTTCACCACACGCGCCAGCTCTGCGTGGCCGGTGAGCCCGAGAACGATCTGGACCACGATGCTCGCAATGACAACGACGATGAGAACTGTCATTGCGATGTAGAGGGCGGACCGCTTGCGAGCTGGCGTTGCTGTAGTCATGGCTTTCCTAGGCGATGCACGATTTCAGGCCGTAGATGGAGGCGGCGGTTGCCCAGACACCATCACCTGGCCAGCCAGAACGGTCGTTGTCCCCTACTCGCTAGAGCAAAGCGCCCCTCTACCCACTCAGACACAGCGGCCACGGGATCATGACGCGGCACCGTGAACCTCGTGTTCGAGCGGTCGGTCCATTCAAGGCAGGGGAAGCCGACCATCCAGAAGCGAACTCTGCCAGATGCCCGTGTTCGCGGTCCGATTGCTGGCGGCCGGCGCACGTCCGCGTCCCGGGCCGGAGTCCTCTCGTCCGCCCCTTACCCGAACGCCAGGTACGCTGCGGGCTTGCCGGGTTCGACCAGTTCGAACCGCGGCTCCAGCCCCGCCGTGCGGAACAGGTCCACCTGCTGCGTAAACGGTTCGCTGGTGACGAAGACGACCCGGCCGACGGCCCATTCGTGTGCGAACCAGGTTCGGAGGGAGGAGAGCAGGCGCGCATCCATGCCGCTCTCCATCTGGGCGCGGCGGGTCCAGAAGTAGGCGACGATGTCGAGATCCTCCCAGCGGTCCGCGCCGAGCGCGGTCACCGCCGCCCGCGCGAGGAACGTCGCTCCCGGAGGAAAGAGGTACACGCACCCCAGGCACTGTTCCCCGTCCGTGCTGAGCACCGTGAACGTGAACGCCCTCCCGCCGGCATGTCGGGCCGCGAGACCGGTCAGGTCGTCCCGGTCAGCGTCGACCGTGAAGTCATCCTCGGGCCAGGCCGACTGCTCCCACAGCCGCAGGTAGGCGCGCGACTCCATGACGGCGGCGTGGTCCTTCTCAGCGTCGGCGGCGGCGATGGGACGAAGCACGAACTCCGCGTTCTCCAGCCCGGCCGGAACAGGGTCTTTCGTGTACACGTCAGCCATGCGAGCCTCCTTCGGCATCCGTCACGCCATCCAACCACCGCAGCCCTGCAGGGCTCCATCCCGCGCTCGACTCCCGTCGATGCTTGCCGCCGCGCGCCGATCGCGTCTACGGTGGGCGGCGGCCCAGCGCGTTCGGGAGGAATCGATGAAGCTGCTTCTCACGTCCGGCGGTGTCACCAACGCCAGCATCCGCGAGGCGCTGGTCGGGATGCTCGGCAAACCGATCGCCGAGAGCAGGGCACTCTTCATCCCGACCGCGCAGTGGGGGCAGCCCGCGTGCAGCCCGGAGAGCGTGTGGCGGTCGACCGCGGACGCCTGGGATGGCGGCCCGGGTCTCGTCGGCCTCGGCTGGAAATCTGTCGGCGTACTCGAGTTGACGGCGCTGCCAAGCCTCGCGGAAGACCGATGGACGCCGTGGGTGCGCGAGACGGACGTCCTGCTGGTGGACGGCGGCGAGGCCAGGTACCTCTTCGAGTGGATGCAGCGGTCGGGCCTGGCCGCGCTGCTGCCCGAGCTCAGCGACACCGTCTGGGTGGGCGTGAGTGCCGGAAGCATGGTGATGACGCCGCGCGTTGGACGGGAGTTCCTCGACTGGCAGCCGGACGGCCCGGACGACACCCTCGGCGTCGTCGACTTCTCGATCTTCCCCCACCTCGACTACCCCGGCTGGACGGAGAACACGACGGAATCCGCCCGGCGCTGGGCCGAGCGCATCCCGGGCCGCTCCTACGCGATCGACGACCAGACGGCGATCTCCGTCGTCGACGGACATGTCGAGGTGATCAGCGAGGGGCACTGGGAGCGGTTCGATCGCTGAGGCCTTGACTGCGGACTAGCCCGCGTCGTCCCGGCCGCGCTCGGCCGCATCCCGTTCCGCCTGCACGGCGCGGTGGATGTTGCCGTGGATGTGGTCGGCGCCGACCAACGCGATCACACCATCCCGTTCCAGAACGGCCCGTGGGCCCGGCTTCAGACGGGTGATGCGGAGGTTGAGGTCGGCGTCGCGAGCGAGCGTGACGAGGTCGGCCATCGTGGCCGCGCCCTGCGAGTCGATGAAGTTGATTCCCTCGCAGTCGATCACGACCCCGGTGAGTGCGGGCTCGCTCTGAATGACATCGCGGAGCCTGTCCTCGAGCGCGTCAGCAGTGGCGAAGAAGAGGCCGCCGTCGAACCGGAGCACCGCCACGCTGGGCAGCACTTCGTCCTCGGGGTGCTCATCCACTTCGCGGAACACCTGCGTTCCGCGCTCCCGGCCGAGGAGCGGCATCTCCGGATGGGTCGCCACGGCGATCAGCCACACCAGCGAGAGTCCGATGCCGATAACGACGCCCGCGAGCACGCCGAAGACCAGCGTTCCGAGGAGGGCGACGACGGCGATCCAGAAGTCGACCTTCTTCACCCGGAAGAGCCGGCGCATCTCCGGCAGATCCATCATCCCCATGACCACCGCCTCGATGATCAGCGCACCGAGTACCGCCTTGGGCAGGTTCGAGAACAGCGGCGCCAGGAACAGCAGCGTCAGCAGGACGGTGACCCCGGAGGTGAGGGAGGCCACCCCCGTCTTCGCCCCGGAGCGGTCGTTCAGCGAGCTCGCCGACAGGCTCGTCGAGACCGGCATTCCCCGGAACAGCCCCGCCGTGATGTTCGCCAACGACTGGGCGACAGACTCCTGGTTGATGTCGATCTGGTAGCGGTGCTTGGCGGCGAAGGTGCGCGCGTCCCCCGCCGTCTGCGAGAACCCGATCAGCACGAGAGCGACCGCGGCGACCGCGACGGTGCCGGCGTGCTCCCAGAGCTGCGGCAGGTCCGGAACCTCGGGCGCGGGCAGTCCTCGCGGAACGTCCCCGACCAGCGCGACGCCCTTGGCGCCGAGATCGAGGACAGCCGCAGCCACCAACCCGCCCACCACGAGGACCAGTGCCCCGGGCACGCGCGGCGCGATCGCCCGCAGCCCGAAGACGACGACCAGCGAGATCACTCCGACGAGGACCGTCGTCCGGTGCGCGTCGCCGAGCGACCCGATCCACGACCACAGCTCCTGGATGGGATTGGACCCCGTGACCTCGGTTCCGGTCAGCTTCGGCAGCTCCCCGATGACGACGTCGATCGCCGCGCCGAACAGGAACCCGGTGACTACGGCACGCGAGAGGAACTGGGCGATCCAGCCCATCTTGAGCACGGCGAGGAGCAGGAACAGGATGCCCGACGCGAGGGTGATGCCGGCGACGAAGGATGCGACATCCTGCTCTCCCGTGATGCCCGCGGCGAGCACGGCGCTGGCGGCGACGGCAGCCAGCCCGGAACTCGGACCCATCGAGATCTGCCGACTGGTGCCGAAGATCGCGTACACGATCGCTCCGGCGGCGGCGGCGTAGAGCCCGTTCTGCAGCGGGATGCCCGCAATGCCCGCATACCCCAGGTTCTTGGGGACGATGAGCGCGGCGACGGTCACGCCGGCGATCAGATCGCCGCGCAGCCACGAACGCTTGTAGGTGCGAAGCTGGCCGGCGATCGGAACGACGTTCGAGCCCCGGCCTCGGGTCCTGGGCATACGCACGTCATACCGCAGGCCGCGTGCGCGCGGGCAGGGGCCACCTGCCGGGGAAGCGGGCCCTCATCGCGGTTGTATGGACCGACCCCTGAAACCCGACCGCTACCCGAGCAGCGCCCCGAGCTGGCGCCGCACATCCTCCCGGATCGCCTCCATGCTGGTGCCGGCGGGACTGGCGGACATCGCGATGAAGAGGATGGCGGAGACGATGTGCGCCAGGACGGCCGGGTCGCCGGCACTGCCGGCCGTCCGCGCGATCGTCTCGGCCATCGCCTGCTCGGTCTGCGCCACGATCTCGAGCGCCTTCGCGTGGTGCGGTTCCGCCGGGTCGCCGAAGACCATCTCGCGGAGGTAGGTGCGCCCGTTGTCGACCTGCGCGCGGTTGCAGTGGATGATCGGGTCGGCGATGGCGAGCACCGCATCCACCGGATCATCGAGCGCCTGGGCGGCTTCGCGCCCCGCGTCGAGCGCGTCGGCGTAGAGGGCGTTCTGCACCATCAGCAGGAGCTCGCCCTTGGTGCGCGCGTAGAAGAACAGGGTGCCCGCGCCGATGTCCGCGGCCGCGGCCACCTCCTGGGTGGTGACCTCGTCGACGCCGCGCTCGGCGAAGAGGGCGCCGGCCGCCGCGATGATCCGGTCGAGTTTCTCCTGCTTGTTGCGTTCTCGCCGGCCGGGGGCTGCGGGGGTGGCGGTCATCTCATCCCTTCACGGTTCGGCTGGTGATCACCCTAACGCGCCCCAGGGCGCCCCCCGGTCGGTCAGTCCCCTCCAGCGCCCGCGATCGCGGCGACGGTCTTTCCGCGGCCGCCGCCCTTCCCCAGGCGTGCGACCGCCTCCGGGATCTCCTCGAACGGGATGACCCGGTCGACGATCGGACGGAGCGCGCCGGACTCGACCAGCGCGGAGATCTGGCGCAGCTGCTCGCCGCTGGCCGACATCCACAGGAAGGAGTACTCCACGCCGAGCCGTCGGGCGGTGCGGCGCACACTGCTGCTGAGCGCGGCTATGCCCGCGCGCAGGACGGGATTGAGTCCGAGCCGACGTGCGAAAGCCGGATCCGGCGGCCCGGCGATCCCGACGGCGACGCCACCCGGGCGCAGGATGCGCAGCGACTTCATGAGGTTCTCGCCGCCCACGCTGTCGAGCACCACATCGTAGCCGCTGAGCTGCTGCTCGAAATCGTCCGCTCGATAGTCGATCACGGTGTCGGCGCCGAGCGAGCTCACGAACTCGGCGTTCGCCGCACTCGCCGTCGTGGCGACCGTGGCCCCGAGGTGCGTGGCCAGCTGGATCGCGATCGAGCCGACTCCCCCGGCGCCGGCGTGGATGAGGACCTTCTGTCCCGGCTGCACCCGGGCCCGCCCCACGAGCGCCTGCCACGCGGTCAGCGCAACCAGGGGAAGGGATGCGGCTTCGTGCATCGTGAGGCCGGCCGGAACGGGGGCCAGGTCGTTCTCGTCGGCGGCGATGCGCTGAGCGAAGGTGCCGATCCGCCCGTCCCGCACCCTCCCGTACACCCGGTCGCCCGGCGCGAACGCCCGCACCTCCGACCCGACCGCGGCGACGGTGCCGGCGACATCGTGCCCCAGGATCGTGGGGAGCTCGAGCGGGACGATCTGCTTGAAGTCGCCCGCGCGGAGCTTCTCGTCGAGCTGATTCAGACCGGCGGCGTGCACGTCGATCAGCACGTCGCGAGGTCCGGGCACCGGCTCCGGCACATCCTCCACGAGGAGGGAGGACGCGTACGAGGGGAGAACGACGGCTTTCATCTCTGCACCTTTCTTGAGTGGACTCAATTTTGAGTGTACTCAAGAATACATCGTGTCGTGCACCCCTTGCACAGACGAGGACTCGGGGGGAGCATCCAGCGTGTTGATGCACTCACGTGTGCGATGGGAAATGGGATGAGTCCCGCTGTGCAGAGCGATCGGGGACACCCGAGCCCGACGTCGGCGATCACCATGATCGGGGCTGCCTCTGATGATTCCGGACGGCCCTCGACCGCTCCCTCAGAGCCGTAGCCGCTGAGGCCTGCGCCACCCCGTCCTGGATCGTCAGCCACGAGCTGTCCCTCGACGAGGCGCCCGACGCCTACGAGCACTTCGACAACCGCGACGACGGCTGGACCAAGGTCGTGCTGCACCCGGACGGTGCACTGGTGGGGTGAGCGCGAAAGCAGAGGAGTCAGCGCACCGGCCCCGTGCTGTCCCGTACCTTGAGTTCGGGCTGGATCAGCGGGATGGTGGCGGGCGTCTCGCCTCGAAGCGCACCCAGGACGCTTTCGACGGCGCGACGTCCGACCTCGGTGAAATCCAGCCGGACGGTCGTCAGCGCGGGCTGGAAGTACGCGGACTCGTCCCGGTCGTCGAAACCGACGACGCTCACGTCGCCGGGAACGCTGACTCCCTGGTCGGCGAGCGCCTTGATGACGCCGAGCGCCATCACGTCGTTGATCGCCAGCACCGCGGTGATGGATCTGTCGGCGGCGATCCTCAGCCCGGCCCGGTACCCGGATTCGGCGGACCAATCGTCCGACTCGAACACCTCGGGGACCGTTCGGCCCGCGAGGGCGAGCTCCGTCCGCCACCCGTGCCGACGCGCCTCGGATGCCATCCACCCTGCGGGGCCGCCCACGAAGTGGACGGTCCGGTGTCCGAGATCGAGAAGATGGCGGGTCGCCAGCTGGGCGCCCAGCGTCTCGTCGATGGAGATCGTGGCAGGTCCCGCGGGCGACCCCTGCTCGAAGCGCACGACGGGCACGTCGGAGTCGAGTCGCTGCAGGACCTCCGCCGCCGCGGTCATCGGCGCGAGCACGACGATCGCGTCCACGCCGCTGTCGACGAGCGAGTCGAGGCCAGCCCGGATGCTGGCCTGGTCGATCTCCGCGATGCTGACGAGGCTCGTCGAGTAGCCGTTGCGCCGCGCCTCCTCCGCGATACCGAACAGCGCCAGCGCCGGGCCGTGGACGGAGAGCGCATAGCTGAGCACCCCGAGGTTCATCGACCGGCTGGTCGCCAGCGCCCGCGCGGCGGAATTCCGGCGGTAGCGCAGCTGCACCATCGCGGCCTCCACCCGGTCCCGGATGTCGGGAGAGACGTTGCTGTGGCCGTTGACCACCCGCGAGACCGTCTGCTGCGACACTCCGGCGAGGCGGGCCACATCGACCATGCGCGCCGCACGCGGCACGCCGGTTCTCGTCTCCGTCATCCCCCAATTATGGCCGTCACCGGCCGGGCGCCTGCGAGCGCCCGGCCGGTGACGGGTGGAGCCGACGGCTCAGCGGTTGCCGTAACGCAGCACCGCTGGGTGCTGCTCGTACGGCCACTCCGCTTCGGGGATCATGTACTCCAGCGTGGTGTAGCTGCCGTCCATGGTCGACGCCAGCGACGGCGGCCCCGGGAACCCGATGACCCTCCACCCGACGCGGTTGTCGTTCCCGCCGTAGACCGGATCGCCGTAGAAGCCCTGCCGGGTGTTCAGTACGAGGAGCGGGAAGAACTCGAGGAAGTCCTCGTTGACCGGCTGGTTGCCGGCCGGCGCTCCCCCGCTGCCCTGACCGTCGGATTCGGTGAAGACGAACCTCGCCGGCTTCTCCTTCTTCGAGATGGTCTCGAGCACGGCATCCTGCTGTTCATCGTCGAGCGCGATGAACTCGGAGCCGAACTTCTCGGCCGAGATCGCGTCCAGCTCGACGATGCCCTCGCGGTAGAACCGCTGGCGGCTCTCGATGCGCTCCTGCCAGGCCTTCTCCTCGAGCCCCTCCATGCGGAGGAACCCCTTGCCGTCAGCGGCGGGGAAGACGAACTGCGTCCCCGCCAGCATCCGGTCGATGAAGCGGACCACGCCCGCCTCCTTCGCCCCCGGGTGGTGGTCCGTCGGAATGATGCGCGCAGTGGCGGCCTCGACAGTCGCCCATTCGTGCTCCGTGAAGAAGAGCGGACCATCCGTGTCTCGCGTGGAGATCGGTACGGTCACCCATTCTGCCTGTCCCATGTTTCGTCGTCTCCTCTGAAGTCGCGGTGTCAGTCGGTCCAGCCGTGGCGGTCCACAGCGATGATGCGGTCGGCGCAGCGCCAGGCGTTGGCCATGATCGTCAGCGCGGGGTTGATGCCGGTGGCCGTGGGGAAGAAGCTCGCGTCGAACACGTAGAGGTTGGGCACCTCATGCGACCGGCACCACTTGTCGACGACCGAGGTCGCCGGGTCGTTGCCCATGCGGGCGGTGCCGAGCTCGTGCGAGGTGTTGCCCGTGATCCGCTCCATGTTGACCGGCACGACCTTGGATGCTCCCGCGGCCTCGAGGATCTCGCCGTTCTTCTTCACCTGCCACTTCTCCTGCGCGAAGTCGTTCGCGTGCGGCGTGTGGGTGATGCGGGCGACCGGGAGGCCCCACGCGTCCTTCACCGTCGGATCCAGGTCGACGCGGTTCGACTCGACCGGCAGATCGTGGAGCAGGATGCCGATCTTCATGCTGTAGTTGAACAGGTCGCGGTCGGCGTCCTTCGCGGCCTGGCCCCACGTGGGCCGGCCCGGGAAGCTCCAGTTGACGGGGTGCCCGAGCATCGACGGGAAGATCAGCGAGCCGAGGATGTGCCCGCGCGACTCGTCGGTCTCGTAGAAGTCGAACGAGCACAGGTTCATGTAGTGGCCGGACCATCCGTAGAGCGGATCGTGCAGCTCCTTGTCGAACAGGCCGACGGAGAACGAGTACTGGTGGAACGTCGCGTTCTTGCCGACCTGGCCGCTCCCGTTGCCGAGGCCGTCGGGGAAGAGCGCCGACTTCGACATGAGGAGCAGGCGCGGCGTCTCGATGCCGCCGCCGCAGACGATGACGGCCTTGGCGTTCTGGACGAACTCGTTGCCGTTCTCGTCCTGGTAGCGCACCCCGGTCGCCTTGCCCGTCTTGTCCACGAGGATCTCGCTGACGTAGCAGTCGGAGCGCAGGTCGTACAGGCCGGTGTTGATGGCATCCGGGATGAAGCTGATCAGCGTCGACGACTTGCCGTTGCCCGGGTCGGGGTACTGCTGCCAGAACCCGTTCTCGCTGAACGGCTTGCGGCCCCGGTACGGCTCGGTCACCATGCCCTGCGGCATCGGGAAGGTGCTGTGCCCCATCTTGTTCATCGCCGTGGCGAACTTGCGGCCGATCTGGCTGAGCGGCGCCGGCTTTGTGGGGTAGTCGCGGCTGCGGCGTCCCTCCCACCGGTTGGCCCCGCCGAGGCCCGAGGTGCCGAACTCCCACTCCACGCGGGTGTAGTACGGCTCGAGGTCGTCGTAGGTGATGGGCCAGTCGACGAGGCTCGCGCCCTCGACGACGCCGTGGATCGAGCGGAGGCGGAAGTCGTTCTCCGTCATCCGCGGGACCATGCCGCCCCAGTGGGTGGTGCCGCCGCCGACGACCTGGGGGGTCGCCGAGAAGTTGGTGATGACGGCTTCCTCGCTGTCGTTCTGGCGATAGGTGCGGGGCTTGAGCTTCGGGTCCTGCCAGATGAAGTTGCGGTTGAGGAACTTCAGCTCGTCGCCGGATGCGTGCTCGGGCTTCAGCCACGGGCCCCGCTCGAGACCGACGACGCGGAGGCCGGCCTCGGTCAGCACCTTGGCGGCGGTCGCACCGCCGGCGCCGGCGCCGACGATCACGACGTCGACGGGCTCGGGGTTCTTGAGGGTGGTCATTGTCTGTCCTTCCGTGTGAACGTTCTGGTCCGGGATGCTTCGCTCAGGCGAGCACGCCGGCGCGACCCAGTCGCGCGATCGGCAGCAGCGCATCCCAGAGGGCGTCGGGGATCTCGAACTCGGCGAGCTCGACCGTCTGGGCGACCCGCTTGGGCTCGGACATCCCGACGATGGTGGAGGTGACCCGCGGGTCACGCAGCGAGAACTGCAGGGCGGCGGCGGCGAGCGGGACTCCGTGCTCGGCGCAGAGGGCCTCCATCCGGCGCACGCGCTCCAGCACCTCGTCGGCGACGGGGGCGTAGCAGTAGGTGGGGACGGCGTCAGGGCCCTTCACGAGCATCCCGCCGCCGAACGGTGCCGCGTTCACGAAGGCCACCCCGCGCGCCTGGGCGTCGTCGAGCAGCGGCTCGGCCGACTGGTCGACGAGCGTGAACCGGTTATGGCTGATGACCGCGTCGAAGGCCTCGGTCGCGAGGTACTGCAGTTCGAGGTCGATCGGTCCGCCGGCGACACCGAGGTAGTCGATGACCCCCTGGTCGCGCAGGGCGATCAGGGCGTCGAGCGGGCCGCCGGGAGCGACGCCCTCCTCGAAGCTGATCTTCTCGGGGTCGTGCAGGTAGACCAGCGGGAGGGTGTCGAGGCCGAGCCGTTCGAGGCTCTCCTCGACCGATCGACGGACGCGGTCGCCGGAGAAGTCGGTGGTCCCCGGAATCGGGTCGACCTTGGTGGCGACGACGACGCCTTCCGGGACTCCCCCGTTCTCACGGATGGCCTGCCCGATGCGCTTTTCGCTCTCGCCGCCGCCATACTCGTTGGACGTGTCGATGAAGGTGAACGGTCCCTCGAAGACGCGCCGGATCGTCGCGACCGCCGTCTCGGTGTCCACTTCGTATCCGTACTGGGCGGGGAAGCTGCCGAGGGCGCTGGTTCCGACGCAGACGTCGGAGACGGTGAGGCTGGTGCGCCCGAATTGTTTGGTGGTCATGAGCTTCGCTTTCTCTCTCAAGGGGTGTGGGTGGTTCGTGTTCGTTCAGGAGGGCGGCGCGGTGCTCTGTCGGACGACGAGCGTCGGGTCGACCCGGGGAAGCGGGCCGGCCTGGCCACCCCGCATCAGGTGCAGGATGCGGTCGACCGCCAGGCGCCCGACCTCCTCGAAGTCCAGGCGAACGGTGGTGAGCGCCGGCTGGTAGTACTGCGACTCGGGGACATCGTCGAAGCCGACGACGCTGACGTCCTCCGGCACGCGGAGGCCCGCGTCGGCGAGAGCCTTGACGACGCCGAGCGCCATCTGGTCGTTGGCGACGAAGACCGCCGTGATCTTCGGGTTGCGCGCGATCTCGCACCCCGCGTCATACCCGGAGCGGGTCGACCAGTCGCCGAAGATGACCCGGTTGGTGACGCGCCCCGCCGAGGCGAGGGTGCGCGCCCAGCCCCGGATCCGCGCCTCGCTGCCCAGCCATCCGGCCGGACCCGCCACCTGCCAGACCGTCTCGTGGCCGAGGTCGAGGAGGTACTGCGTCGCGAGTTCCGCTCCGGCGACCTCGTCCGTCGCGACGCTCCGCGTCCCCTCCGGGGCACCGGGCTCGAAGACCACGAGCGGCACTCCCGCATCCAGCCCGGAGATCGCCTCGAGTGCCGCCTGCACGGGTGCCAGGACGACGATCCCGTCGACGGAGTCCTCCACCAGGTGGTCGAGGGCGGCTTTCATGGCGGCCCGGTCCACGTCGCCGAGGGTGACGAGGTTGGTCGCGTAGCCGGCCTTCCTGGCCTCGTCGGCGATGCCGCTCAGGGCGACGGACGGGCCGTACTGGGCCAGGCCGAAGCTGACGATCCCGATGTTCATCGTCCGGCCGTTCGCCAGGGCGCGTGCCGCGGGGTTGCGGCGGTAGCGGAGCTGGCGGATGGCCACCTCCACGCGATCCCGGATCTCCGGGGCCACGTTGGGGCTTCCGTTGACCACTCGCGAGACGGTCTGCTGGGAGACCCCGGCGAGACGCGCGACATCGATCATCCTGGCACCGCGAGTCGTCGACGGGTTCTCGTTGCTCGATGGTGCCGACACGTCATCAGCTCGCAGCCCGGACGGTGCGGCGGCCGAAGTGCTTGCGGAAGAATCCGGAGATCCTCTGAACGCCTCCCGCGCTGGACAGGAAGACCGCGACCACGATCACCGCGCCCTTGATGACGAGCTGGGGCTCCGAGGAGATGCCCACCAGGTTCATCACGTTGATGATCGTCGCGAGGACGAACACACCGATGACCGCGCTGATCGGGTCGCCCTTGCCGCCCATCAGGGAGGCGCCGCCGACCACGACGGCCGCGATCGCATCCAGCTCGTACCCGACACCGATGAGGGAGCTCCCCTGACGCAGCTGGGCAGCGGCGATGAGGCCGGCCAGGCCGGCCAGCAGTCCGGACATCGTGTACGTGATGATCAGGTTGCGCGCCACCGGGAGACCCGACAGGCGTGCGGCCTCCGGGTTGCCGCCGATCGCGTAGAGCGAGCGGCCGAAGGTGGTGAACTTCGCCACGAGTGCGGCGACGATCATCACGACCAGGAAGATCATGACGGGGTTCTGCAGGCCGAGGCTCGTGCCGCGGGCGAACAGGTCGATGAAGGTCTGATCCGTGATCTGGATGAGGCTGGTCGACTGGATGATGTAACTGAAGCCTTTGACGGCGCTCATCATGGCGAGCGTCGCGATGAACGGCGGGATGCGCAGCCACACGACGAGCAGGCCGTTGATCAACCCGGCGATCCCGCAGCAGAACAGGGTGAAGGCCACCGAGAGCCCGGTCGCCATCCCGGCCTGCAGGGTCAGCGCGACGATGACGGTGGACATGGCCAGGATGGAGCCGACCGACAGGTCGATGCCGCCGGTGAGGATCACGAAGAACTGGCCGACCGCGAGCACCGCCACGATGGACGCCGCCGCGATCACGTTCTCCGCGTTCCTCAGCGTGAGGAAGTCGCCGGAGACGTAGTAGCCGATCACGATGATCACGACGAGCACCAGCAGGAGGTAGGTCTTCGGCAGGAGGCGCTTGAGGACGCTGCTCCACGCCGAGCGGGAGCGCGTGTCCGAGGACTCGCCGGTGGACTTCACCGGCTCTTGGAGGGTGTTGTTCGACATTGTCTTTCCCGTCATTGGGTTTCTCGTCAGGGGTCTTTTTCTGGATTCGGTGCCGCTCAGGCGAGCAGCTGGAGGATCCGCTGGCCCTGCGGATCGATCTCGTCGTGATCGAACTCGGCCACGACGCGGCCGCGCGCCATCACGAGGACGCGGTCGCACATCATCGCCTCCGAGATCTCGGAGCTCGCGATGATCACGGTTCCGCCCGACCGGGCGAAGTCGCGGATCAGCTCGTACATGTCCTCCTTGGCGCCGACATCGACACCGCGGGTCGGCTCGTCGCAGATGAGGAGACGGGAGGAGCGCACGAGCCACCGGGCGAGGATGCCCTTCTGCTGCGTCCCGCCGCTCAGGGTCTTCATCGGCTGGTTGACGCCGGAGACCTTCATCCCGAGCTTCGTCACCATGTCCTGCGCTGCGCGCTTCTCGCGCTTGCCGTCGATGACGGACAGCCGGCTGAACATCGGCATGCTCGCGAGCGTGATGTTGCCGGCGACGCCCATCTCCGGGATGAAGCCCTGCGCCTTTCGATCCTGCGGCAGCAAGCCGATGCCGCGACGGATGGCGTCTCGCGGCGAAGCGAAGTCGACCGGCTTGTCGTCCATCAGGAGCGCGCCGTCCGTCTTCCTGCGGGCGCCGGCGAGCAGGCTCGCGAGCTCCGACTGGCCCGAGCCGATGAGACCGGCGATGCCGAGCACCTCGCCCTGGTACAGGTCGAAGTCGATGTCCGAGACCCGTTCGTCCTCACCGAGGCCGCGTGCGGACATCAGGACGGTGTCGGTGCGGCCGGCGCCGAGCCGGGGGCTGCGCTCGCCACGCAGGGCGGCGTCGGCGATCGATCCTTCGAGGCTCTTTCCGACCATGGCCGTCACGACATCCGCGGGCTTGGTCTCCGCCGTGCTCAGGTTCGCGGCCGTGACGCCGTCTCGTAGGACGGTGACCGCATCGCACAGGTTGTAGAGCTCATCCATGCGGTGAGAGATGTACAGGAGGGTGACGCCCTCGGCGGCGAGGCGTCGCAGCACCGTGAACAGGCGCTCGACGTCGGGCAGCGGGAGGGTCGAGGTCGGCTCGTCGAGGAGCAGCACCCGCGCATCCTTGTGGAGCGCTTTGGCCAGCTCGACGGCCTGCTGCTCCGCGACGGAGAAGCTCGAGACGGGCTGACGGACATCGAGGTCGAAGCCGACCCGCGCCAGCGCCTCGCGCGCCTTCGCCTGCATCGTGTTCCAGTCGACGACCGCGCCCTTGGTGGGCAGCGTGCCGAGGAAGATGTTCTCCGCCACCGAGAGCGACGGCACGAGGCTCAGCTCCTGGTAGATGGTGTGGATGCCGGCGGCCTGCGCATCCGTCGGCTCCCGGAACCGCATGACCTCGCCGCCGAGGCGGATGGTTCCGCCGTCGGGCGTCTCGGCACCGGAGAGGATCTTGACGAGCGTCGACTTGCCGGCGCCGTTCTGACCCGCCAGGGCGTGGATGCTTCCCCGCTTGACCGAGAAGCTGACCCCCTTGAGGGCCTGGACTCCGAGGTATCCCTTGGTGATGCCCTCGAGCTGGAGCTCGTCCATGTTTCCTCTGCACTTCCTTGTGACGTGTGTTCTTCGAAGACCTGGTCGCTGCGCCCGAACCGATGACATCGGGCGCAGCGACTCCTGGAGGCGCTGCTTCGCGCCTAGTCGTTCGCCCGCACGTAGGTGTCGGCGGGCTTGTAGTACTGCTTGGCGGTCTCCGGCGTGACCACGGTGGTCTTGATGAAGACCTCCTTCTTGGGGCACGCCGACTTGTCGTTGTTGTAGGCGGCGACGGCCATCTTCACCGCGGCGACCCCCTGGTCCCAGGGCTGGTTGGAGGCGGTGGCCTGCAGCGGACCGGTCGGGTTGTCGACCATCTCCTTGACGACGTTCATTCCGCCGTCGTAACCGGCGACGATGACGCCGTCGCCCCAGATGCCTGCCTGCTGGAGACCCTGCTCGATGCCGCCCTCCATCACGTCGCTCATGCTGTAGACGATCTTGAGGTCGGGGTTCGCCGTCGCGACATCGCGGATGGGCGCGAGAGCCTTGTCCGGCTTCCACTCGCCGTACTTCGTCTCGAGCTTCTTCGTCGTGATTCCGGGGTGGTCCTTCATGACCTTCTCGTAACCCTTCATGAACCCGTTGAAGCGCAGATCGCTGAGGACATCGCCCGGGAAGCCGCCGATGCCGACGATCTTGATCTCGCCGGTCTCGCCGAACTTCTCAAGCGCCTTCTTCGCAGCGACCTCGCCGGCAAGGGAGCCGGTGTAGCCCTGGTCCTCGGCGACGTAGCAGTACATGTCCTTGACCAGCGAGGGGTCGAGGTTGGAGTTGACGGTCACCAGGGGGACGTCCGCGTTCTGCAGCGCGGCAACGGACGCGCCGACGCCGATCGGGTCGTTCGGGTTCATGATCACCACGTCGACGTTCTTCGTGATGAGGGTCTGCACGTCGGCGTTCTGGCGGACCGTGTCGCCGTTCGCGTCGAGGAGCTGGATGGTCGCACCCAGCTTCTTCGCCTCGGCCTGGCCGCCCTCGACGAGGGTCTTCCACCAGTCGCTGCCGCTGATGCCGCGCTGGCTCCAGCCGATGACGAGGCCTTTGCCCGTCTTCTTGTCGGTGTCGCTCGCGGCGGCTCCGTCGGTTCCGCCGCGTGCGCATCCGGTGAAGAGGAGCGCTGTGGCCGCGGCGATTCCTGCGACTTTGAGGATGGACCGGGTTCGGGTGCTGATCATTTTTCCACTTCCTTGTGAGGTGATCGGTGCGAGGTAGAGCTGGGGGTGTTCGTGCGCCGGGCGGCGCCACGTGGGGGGGCGTGGAGCGGATGGTGCGTGGTGCAGGTGGTGCGGGCGGCAGCATCCCGGACCAAGGGGATGGACTCGTCCGGGATGCCGCCGCCGTCGGTCGCTCAGTCGAGCGGGGTGAAGACCCCGCGCTCCTCGAGCAGCTTGATGTTGCGGGCGCGCGTCTCGCGCTCGCGGGCCAGCCAGCCTTCCGACGGAGGAGCGTCGAGGTACTGGTTCTTGGGGTAGATCGGCTTCTCGTAGATCGCCGCGTACTGCTCGGTGCGCAGATCCTTGAAGCCGTTGAACACGCCGTTCGACTGACGGTCGCGTCGCAGGGCGTCGATGTCGATCGTCGTGCTGACGAAGGTGTCGCCGGCGGTCACGCCCGGCGTCTCGGTGATGATCTTGCCGCGCTGGTTGACGATCATCGACCGGCCGCCGAAGAGGTCGTTGATGACGCCGTCCGGACCGAGCTCCGGGCCGAGGTTCGGTGCGACGACGATCGCGTTGTTGAACAGCGCGTGCGCCTTGTTCTGCACCTCCCACATGCCCTGCGAGGTCTGCGGCTCGATCAGGGTGGCGCGGATGATGATCTCGGCGCCGTTCATGGCGAGCCCCCGGGCGATCTCGGGGTACGCGCCCTCGTGGCAGATCACGTAGCCGATGTTGCCGATGTCGGGCGTCTTCGCGACGGGGTAGATGGCGTCCATCACGTTGCCATCACCCTTCTTCTGAATCCACTCGTCCCACAGGTCGTGCGGGTTGGTGGTTCCGAGGGTGCCGCCCTCGAAGCCATCACTGGTCGCCTTCGCGCGGCGGTAGATGACGTCGCCATTCGGGTCGATCATGAACGCGCAGTTGAAGTAGCGGTCCGGGAAGTCGTCGTCGGCGACGAGGTACAGCTCGCCGGCGATGTAGGTGTTCAGTTCGCGCGCGGCCTTGCCGAGCTCGTCGGTCTCCGGACCGGGGATGGTGCGGGCGAACTTCTTCTCCGCCTCGCGGTTGCCTGCGGTGAATGCCATGTGCATTCCCTGGATCGCCATCTCGGGGATGACGACGAGCTTCACCGGGTAGCCCTCGGTCGCAGCAACGCCGACCGCCGTCTTCATGAACGAGATGATGCGCTTGGTGTTCTTCAGCGCGTCTTCCGGCTCGACGATCGGGATCTGCAGCGGCGAGAGCGCTACGACTGTGTACGGCTCAGTCACGTCCAACTCCTTTGTTGATTGGGGTTCGTGTCGGCCATGTTAGCGCACTATCGAACGCTGTCAAATGCGACTTTTGCGCCCCGGTGCACTCCGATTGCGCTGGGCGCCCACTCATGCAGAACCGGTCTCATGCAGTAAAAATGCAGTTCAAAGTCGCTTTACAGACAGCTCGTTTGAGTCGCCATCCACCCCCGAGTCGGACACGCCTCACCCAGCGCTTGAAAGTGAGCGCACTCACAAGTGCTGGTGGATCAGCGGACAAGGGCGGCGATCGCCATCGCGATCGAGAGCGCTCCGAGAATGACCGCGATGCTCAGAGCGACACGATGGGCCGCCGCCCAGGTCAGCACCGCCCGCCGAGGAGGTGCGGACGGAACGTCGCTCAGCTCCGCGGCCTTCGGCTCGACGCGCTTGGTCTTCACGAACTCGACGAGTCCGCAGCGTTTGCAGGTCGAGATGTACTGGTGGACGGCGAGTCCGACGCCGTAGTACGGGTTGACGACGATCCGGGTGCGGGCGCCGCAGCGGGAGCACCACCTCGGCCGTCCGCGAAGGTCGGACTCATCCATGGAGCACGACCGTCGCGGTTCGGCGCGCGCCACTTATCCGCACGGGTACCGCCTTCGGGGTCATCGGTCGCCGGGAGGGACCGGGACTGTTTCGAGGACACGGTGGCCCTCCCCACCCGAAGGGGAGGGCCACCGTGCGTCGTCGGGCCGGGGGCGCCGCGACGGTTTTGACGCTATGCGCACGTGCGGCGAACCCGATATCCGGCGAACGCGGGCGAGCATCCGATCTGCGCACGCAGCGCGCTCCGACCCTCAGAACCGACACATAGAATCCCGGCATGCGATCGGAGGTGGTGGAGATGTTCGCGACCCGTCGTATCGCGTCGTCCCGAGGGGTCGAGGAGGCTCGGGAGGCGCTGAGCGACGTCTTCCTGCCCATCGACTTCCCGTCGGCGCGGGCCTCGGACCCGATGGCGATGGACCTCAACGCATTGCAGGTCGGCGAGGTCACGTGCGGGTACATGCGATTCCGAGATGCGGTCCGCATCCAGACGGCGGAGGCGCAGAACTTCCACGTCGACATCCCGACGGTGGGTCGCGCGATGATGCGCGCGGGTCTGGGGACACCGGTCTACGGGACACAGCAGGCGGCGGGTGTCTTCATGCCCGGCCGACCGGTCGAGCTGGACTGCGACGACCACTTCGCCCAGCTCTCCCTGATGTTCCCCCGCGAGTCCCTGCAACTCGAACTGGCCGCCCTGCTCGGCGAGCAGCTCCCGCGTCCCCTCGAGTTCAGCGCCGAACTCGACCTCGCGACCCCGGGAGGGCAGATGGTGCTCCACTCCCTCCAGCTCATCGACGACGCTTCGCAACGGGATGACGGCGGCCCATTGGCGTATCCGCTGGTCACGCAGCGGTTGGAGCAGGTCTTGATGCACAGCCTGCTGTTCTCCCAGCCGCACAACTATTCCTCCGCTCTCGCCGGCCCCGCTCCCGCGAGCGGAACGACTCCCGTGTCCCGGGCGGTGGAGGCGATGCGCAGTAGCCCCGCGCATCCCTGGACCGTCGGCGAGCTCGCCGCGGAGGTGTCCGTCAGCGTGCGCAGCCTGCAGGAGGGATTCCGCCGGTCGCTCGACACCACACCGATGGCGTACCTCCGGCGGCTCCGGCTCCAGCGGGTTCACGACGACCTGGAGTCAGCGGAGCCGGGCAGCACGCGGGTCACGGAGGTGGCGGCCCGCTGGGGGTTCATCCACCTCGGCAGGTTCGCGGCCGCCTACCAGCGGGAGTTCGGCGAACGCCCCTCCGACACCGTGCGTTCGCAGGGCAGGCGAGCCGGCTGACGCTCTCATTGCACTCTCAGTAAAAGAGTGCAAACTTGCACCTCGTGACCGAGAGTGCACTTTCAACCCGAGACCGCCGCAAGGCCGAGACCGCGCGCGGCCTCAAGGATGCCGCGCGTCGACTCACCATCGAGCGCGGCCTCCACGGCTACACGATCGAGGAGCTGTGCGACGAGGTCGGCGTCTCGCGCCGCACCTTCTTCAACTACTTCGCCTCGAAGGAGAACGCCGTGATCGGCGTCCCGGTCGATGCCGACGAGTCCGGCGCCGCCGAACGGTTCGCCGCCTCCGGCGCACGCGGGATCCCGGCCCTGGTCGACGATCTCGTCGCCCTGCACCTCGACCGCTGGTCGTTCGGGGGCATCACCGCGGACGAGGTCGCCCAGCTCATCCAGGCCTTCGAACGGGAGCCGCGTCTGGTCGGCCACATGCTCGCCGTCGCCGGCGCCGCCGAGCGAGACGACATCGAACTCGTCGAGCGCCGCGAGGGCCTCCCCGCCGGCGACCTTCGCGCCGCCGCCGCGGTGCAGCTCGTCGGCGGTGTGCTCCGCGCCGGCATCGAGGAGTTCTTCCGTCCGGACACGACGGACGATCTCCCCACCATCGTCCGCCGCCGCATCCGCGTGGTGCGCGAACTCTTCGTCTGACCCCTTCACCCACACCCGAACGGACACCATGACCACGGCCATCGCCCCCGCGCCGATGCTGCTCACCAAGCGCCGCATCTGGATCATCTTCAGCGCCCTCATCGCCGGGATGCTGCTCTCCAGCCTCGATCAGACCATCGTCTCGACCGCCATGCCGACCATCGTCGGCGACCTCGGCGGCGTCTCGCACCAGGTCTGGATCACCACCGCCTACCTGCTCGCCACGACGATCGTGATGCCGGTCTACGGCAAGCTCGGCGACGTATTCGGCCGGCGGTGGCTGTTCATCATCGCGATCGCCGTCTTCACCGCGGCATCCATCGGCTGCGCATTCGCGGGCGACTTCTGGACCTTCGTGGTGTTCCGCGCGATGCAGGGCCTCGGCGGTGGCGGCCTCATGATCCTGTCGCAGGCGATCATCGCCGACATCGTGCCGGCCAACGAGCGCGGCAAATACCTCGGACCGCTCGGCGGCATCTTCGGCCTCTCCGCCGTCGGCGGTCCGCTGCTCGGCGGCTTCTTCGTCGACCACCTGACCTGGCAGTGGGCGTTCTACATCAACATCCCGGTCGGCATCGCGGCCCTGGTGATCGCCCTCTTCGCCCTGCGCCTGCCGAACAAGAAGGCGACCCAGCCGGTCGACCTCCTCGGCATCCTGCTCCTCTCCATCGCCACCACCTGCCTGATCTTCTTCACCGACTTCGGCGGCGACAAGGACCACGGCTGGAGCTCGCTGGGCACCTGGGCCTGGGGTGTCGGCCTGCTCGCCGCCGCGGTGCTCTTCGTGGTGGTCGAAGCGCGGGCGAAAGACCCGATCATCCCGCTGTCCCTCTTCCGCAACCCGATCTTCCTGAACGCGACCGCGATCGGCCTCGCCCTCGGGATCGGGATGTTCGCAGCCATCGGCTTCGTCCCGACGTTCCTGCAGATGTCGTCGGGCACGTCCGCCGCGGCTTCCGGTCTCCTGCTGCTGCCGATGATGGTCGGGCTGATCGGCACGTCCATCCTGTCGGGCATCGCGATCACCCGGACGGGGAAGTACAAGCTGTTCCCCATCCTCGGGACGATCCTCACCGGCATCGCGATGGTCTGCATGACGACGCTGTCGGCGTCGACGCCGATCTGGCTGATCTGCGTCTTCCTGTTCGTCTTCGGCGCCGGCCTGGGTCTGATCATGCAGGTCGTCGTGCTCGTCGTGCAGAACGCGGTCCCCGCGGCGCAGATCGGGGTGGCGACCTCGACGAACAACTACTTCCGGGAGGTCGGTGCGGCACTCGGCACTGCGGTGTTCGGAACCCTGTTCACCACGCGACTGACCGAGAACCTCACGAGCGTCTTCACGAAGGCCGGCGCCTCCCCCGCCGACGCCGCGGGTGCCACCGCGACGCTGAGCCCGGAGGCCCTCAACAAGCTCCCGGACGCACTGCACACCGGCGTGGTGAACGCCTACGCGGACGCCCTGGCACCGGTGTTCTGGTACCTCCTGCCCTTCATCGTGGTGGCGTTCCTGCTCGCCCTCTTCCTCAAGCAGATCCCACTCTCGGACCAGGCCGGCCTCGTCGCGCGGGGCGAAGCGATCGGCGGAGAGGAAGCGGAGCGGCTGGAGGCGGAACAGCGGGCAGCCGCCGAGGGCGCCGCCTCGGGGGCGGCGCCCAGGCCGTAGCTCCTACCGAGGGAAGGCGAGCCGGTCAGCCCTGCTCGATGTCCGAGAAGAGTCCGGTGAACGGCGTCCCCGTTGCGACCAGGCGCTGGAAGAACTCGCCCGCGATCGGTGTGGAGACCGCAGCGGACGCGTCCTCGTAGCTGTCGAAGTACAGATCGAGCGTGCGGTGCGCGGGGGTGGGCGTGCCGTCCTCCTTGGGCCAGACCTTTGCGGCCTCCACTCTGAGAAGGCCAGGGAGGCGGCGGGCGAGCGCCTCGACCTCGGTGTAGTCGCGCTCGAACGCGGCTGCGTCGGCGGGGTTGTCGATGATGAGGGTGATCTTGGTGGGCATGGTGTCCTTCTTTCGTTATCGGTTGCTCGTGACGAGCTGTTCGGTGGATCGGTCGTTCGCCTTGGCGGTCCGGCTGAGGCGGATGGCCGACACCAGGAAGAAGATGCCACCCAGCGTCGCGTAGCCGGCCAGGCCCACCAGGGAGGCCGAAGCTCCGGAGGACTGCAGCGCGAAGGCCGCCCCTGCCAGCACCGAGATGCCGCCACTGAGGATCATCGGCCACTGGCCTCCGAGAGAGCGCCGCGAGATCCCGACGATGAGCTGCACCAGGCCGGCCGTGATCGCCCACAGACCCCAGACCAGCAGCACGGCGGCACGGCCGGACGTCACTGCGAAGGCCAGACCGATGGCCGCGAGGAGGCTCAACCCCATGTTCACGTACAGGAGGGCAGCCGATCGGGTCCCCCGCGAGGCGCGGTGATCGATGACCGCGGCAACAGCGTCGAACACCGGGTAGAGCACGAGGAGCGTGGCGCTCAGCGGCGTGATGGTCGCCGCCGTCACGCCGACGATGATGGCCCAGACGATCGCGAAGCCGAATCGGACGAAGTAGAGGCTGCGCAGGGACGAGGCGATGGCCGCTGGACGCGCCTCGGATGTGGTGGTTGTCATGCCGTTCCGTTCTCTCATAAGTCAATGTAGAATGACTAGTAACTCTACATGCGTCACCCCAGTCACAAACGAGCGGTGTTCGCAAGCGACCCGGAAAAGAGCCACCTATGATCGAGAACGTGAAGACGTCGATGCGCGAGCTGTTGGTCGGCGCCGCGACGGAGCTGTTCTACGCCGAAGGCCTGCGCGCGGTCAGCGTGGACAAGGTCATCGAACGCGCCGGCACCACCAAGGTGACCTTCTACCGCCACTTCAAGAGCAAGGACGACCTGGTCGTCGCACACCTCGAACTGCGCGCACAGCAGGAGCGCGACGGGATCCTGGGGGCGATCGCCGCTGCGGACGGCGACCCCGACCGGGTGTTCCAGCTCATCGCCGCCCAGCTCGGGGAGTTCTCCTGCCTGCAGGGATTCCGCGGCTGTCCCTTCATCAACGCCGCTGCCGAGTACCCCGACCCGGAGAGCTCCGTCCGCCAGACGGTCGACGCTCACCGCGCGTGGTGCAAAAACACGTTCCGCGAGATCGTCGAGCCTCTCGGGCTCGCGGATCCCCGCAGTGTCGCCGACGACCTGATGCTCATCCGCGACGGCGCGATGGTCGCCGGCTACCTCGACCCGGCCGAGGAGCTCGAGGCGTCCTTCCTGCGGAGCGCGCGGGCGTTGACGCGCTCCCACTGAGCGACGGGCGGGCGTCCCCGCGGCCCCTGGAACCTCGGCAGCGTCAGTGCCGCGAGCCTCCCGTTGCGAGGTAGTCGTGCACCATCTTCACGACGCTCGCGCCTTCGCCGACCGCCGCGGACATCCGCTTGACCGAGCCGCTGCGCACGTCGCCCACGGCGAAGACGCCCGGCACCGAGGTCTCGAAGCGCTGAGTCCGAGAATCGATGGCACCCGACCGCGCTCCGGTGAGGAGGAACCCGCGCTCATCGCGGTCGATGTCGGGACCGAGCCACGCGGTGGCGGGGATCGCCCCGATGAAGACGAACAGGTGCGTCGTGGCCAGTTCTTCGCGTGCGCCGGACCGCCTGTTCTCCACGGTGACGGATTCGAGACGGTTCCCTCCGGCGGCTTCCACGACTTCGGATTGCAGGTGCACGGTGATCCTCGGGTGATCCTCGACCTGGACGACCAGGTACCGTGACATGTCGTGGCGGAGGTCCGCTCCGCGCACGACGAGGTGGACGCGAGAGGCGCTTCGAGCGAGGAAGACGGCCGCCTGCCCGGCCGAGTTGCCGCCGCCCACCACGACGACCGGATCGGTTCCGCATTCGCGCGCCTCATTGATCGTCGCCGCATAGTAGACGCTCGTGTATTCGAAGCGATCCAGGTTCTTCGCCCCCAGACGGCGATACTCCATCCCGGACGAGACGACGACGGCGCGAGGGGAGATCGTCGTCCCGTCGGAGAACCGGATCGTGAGCGCGCCGCCGGCGGAGTCGAGGCCCCGTGCGTCGGCCGGCGCAAAGACGGTCGCTCCGAATTTCACCGCCTGAAGACGAGCGAGCTCGGCGAGTTCCGCCCCCGAGATCCCCGCGGGGAATCCGAGATAGTTCTCGATCCGCGCGGATCGAGCGGCCTGCCCGCCCGTGGCGATGGCATCGGAGAGAACGACCGACAGCCCGTCCGAGGCGGCGTACACCGCCGCGGCCAGACCCGCCGGCCCGGCGCCCACGATGAGCAGGTCGCAGGTCGGCCGGGGTCGGGTGCTTCCGATGCCGAGCGCCTTCGAGACCTCCACGATGGACGGGTTGCGCAGGATCCGCGAGCCGGCGACGATGACGACGGGCAGATCCGCGATGTCGAGGCGAAGCCTCTGCACGATGATCTCCGCCGTCTGGTCGGCGTCCAGGTCGACCAGACGATGCGGTATCCGGTTGAGAGCGGCGAAGTCGAGCAACCGACGCGTCTCCGGCGAGAAACGCGAACCGACGATGCGAAGCCCCGCGCCGGACCCGATCGCCATCGACCGCCGGATGAGGTACGCGCGGAGAATGAGGTCGCCGAGCACAGGGTCGCTGGTGACGATCCGCTCCAGCGCCGGAATCGGCACGGCGAGCACCGTGCCGTCCTCGAGTGCGGTGATCGTGGCGAACGAGGGCTGCCCCTCCAGCAGCCCGATGTCGCCGACGAAGCGCCCCGGTCCGTGGACCTCGGCCCGCACATCCTCCCCGTCCAGGGCCACATCGTCGACGATGACCCGCCCCTCGACCACAGCGAAGAACGAGCCGGGCGGCTCACCCGCCCGCGCGAGCACCTGCCCCGCCGAGACATGCTCTCTCACGCCATGCTCGCTCAGCGCCTGCAGTTGCGGCCCGGTGAGCCGGGGGTACGCTCCGAAAGCGTCCGGGGTCTCCTCCTCCGACACGTCGGGATGAGGGCCGCTCACCACACGTAGTCCTCGTCGAAGTAGCACCATCGCCAGCTCTCGCCCGGTTCGAGCGAGCGGACGATCGGATGCGTGTCGTGCAGCGCGTGAGCGCGCGCATGCCTCATCGGCGAGGAGTCGCAGCAGCCGACCTTGCCGCACGTCAGGCACAGCCGGAGGTGCACCCAGGGCGTGCCCAGCGCCAGGCAGTCCTCGCACGCTCCCGGTGTTCGCGGAGCCACAGGACGGATGTAGGCGATGTGGGGATCCCGGCGATCGCTCATGGCTCACCTCCTCCCTCGCCGGCGCGGGCACTCTTCCGTGCCCGGCGGCGCTGCGTCATCGCATCGTCGAACCACCGGCGGAGGACGGCGACAGGTGCCGCCCCGGCCTGCCGGGCGATGACCTCCCCGTGATCCAGGATCATGAGGGTCGGCACGGCCTGCACCGAGAAGCGCGACGACAGACGTGGCGCCCGGTCGACATCCACCTTGACGAGCTTCACCTCGCCTGCCCGTTCGGCGGCGAGCTCCTCGAGCACCGGACTGACCATCCGGCAGGGGCCGCACCACGTCGCCCACATGTCGACGATCACCGGCAGGTCGGCGTCTTCGGCGACGCCTGCGAACGTGTCGTCGAGGGCATCGGCGATCCACGGGAGCGGCTTGTGGCAGTTCCCGCACCGAGAGCTCCCGCTCGCGACGGCGGGGACGCGGTTCTTGCGCCCGCAGTTCGGGCAGCGGATGACTCTGGTCGCGTCGGCGGTGGTCATACCGCAGCCTCGGCTTCCGCTTCGGACTCCGTCGACGACCCGACAGCGTCGACGACGATGTCACCGTCACGGACGTCGATACGCACCGTCGAGCCGTCCTGGACCGCACCCGAGAGCAGTGCGCGCCCCAAGCGCGTCTCGATGTCGTGCGAGATGTATCGGCGCAGCGGTCTGGCGCCGTACAGCGGATCGTAGCCGCGCTCCGCGATCAGCCGTCGCGCCTCCGGCGTGACCTCGAGCGTGATCTGGCGTTCCGCCAGCCGGCGCGACAGGTCGCCCATCAGCAGATCGACGATCGACTCGATCTGGTCCAGGCCGAGCGGCGCGAAGATGACGATGTCGTCGACCCGGTTGAGGAACTCCGGCCGGAAGCGGCCGCGCAACTCGGCGAGCACCAGGTCTTTGACGTCCTGGGGGATGCCGCCCTCGCTGTCCCGGGAGCCCGTCAGCAGGTGCTCGGCCCCGATGTTGGAGGTCATGATCACGATGGTGTTGCGGAAATCCACCGTCCGGCCCTGGCTGTCGGTGATGCGCCCGTCGTCGAGCACCTGCAGCAAGGTGTTGAACACATCCGGATGCGCCTTCTCGATCTCGTCGAAGAGGACGACGCAATACGGCCGGCGACGCACGGCTTCCGTGAGCTGGCCGCCCTCGTCATAGCCGACATATCCCGGAGGGGCGCCCACCAGCCTGCTGACCGTGTGCCGCTCCTGGTACTCGCTCATATCGAGCCGGATCATGGCGGACTCACTGTCGAACAGAGAGCTGGCCAGCGCTTTAGCGAGTTCCGTCTTGCCGACGCCGGTAGGCCCCAGGAAGATGAACGAGCCGATGGGACGCCGGGGGTCGCGGATGCCGGACCGTGCGCGGATGATGGCGTCCGAGACCAGTCTCACGGCCTCCTCCTGGCCGACGACACGCTCATGGAGCACCTCGTCGAGCTTCAGCACTTTCGCGCGCTCCCCTTCCTGGAGTCGCGCGACGGGGATGCCCGTCCAGGCGGCGACGATCTCGGCGATCTCCTCCTCGGTCACCACTTCGCGCAGCAGCCGCTGCCGGCCCTGCTTCGCCTGAAGCCGCTGCTCTTCGGCGGAGAGCTGCCGCTCGAGTTCGGCGAGCCGGCCGTAGCGCAGCTCGGCCGCACGGTTCAGGTCGTACCGGCGCTCGGCGTCTTCGGCCTCACGGCGCATCTGTTCCAGTTCGCTGCGAAGCTCCTGCACCTTGCGGATGGCCTGACGCTCCGCCTCCCACTGGGCACGCTTTGCGTTCGCCTCCGCCTGCAGGTCGGCGAGTTCGCGTCGCAGCTCATCCAGGCGGATCCGGCTGGGCGTGTCCTTCTCCTTCTCCAGCGCGGCCTCCTCGATCTCGAGCCGGGTCACACGCCGAGTGAGCTCATCGAGGTCGGCCGGCATCGAGTCGATCTCCGTTCGCAGCCGGGCGCAGGCCTCGTCGACGAGGTCGATGGCCTTGTCGGGCAGGAACCGGTCGGTGATGTACCGGTGCGAGAGGGTCGCTGCGGCGACGAGCGCGTTGTCCTGGATCCGCACTCCGTGGAAGACCTCGAGGCGTTCACGCAGCCCGCGGAGAATCGAGATGGCGTCTTCGACACTCGGCTCATCGACCAGAACGGTCTGGAACCGTCTTTCGAGAGCGGCATCCTTCTCGATGTGCTGCCGGTACTCGTCCAGGGTGGTCGCGCCGATGAGGTGGAGCTCGCCGCGGGCGAGCATGGGCTTCAGCATGTTTCCCGCGTCCATCGCGCCTTCGGTGGCTCCGGCACCGACGAGGGTGTGCAGCTCGTCGATGAACAGGAGGATGCGCCCCTCGGCGGCCACGACCTCGGCCAGGACGGCTTTCATCCGCTCTTCGAACTCACCGCGGTATTTCGCGCCGGCGACGAGCGCCGCGAGGTCGAGCTGGAAGACCGTCTTGTCGCGGAGTCCTTCTGGGACGTCGGTGTTGACGATCCGCTGAGCCAGTCCCTCCACGATCGCCGTCTTGCCGACGCCCGGCTCGCCGATCAGTACCGGGTTGTTCTTCGATTTGCGCGACAGGATCTGGATGACCCGGCGGATCTCGGTGTCCCGTCCGATGACCGGGTCGAGCCGGCCGGCGCGCGCGTCGGCCACCAGGTCGCGCCCGTACTTCTCCAGCGCTTCGTAGGTCTGCTCGGGAGTGGCAGAATTCACGTGCTGGTTGCCGCGAACGGCGGTCAGCGCGCTGAGGAAGCTCTCCCGGGTCACGCCATTGCTCTGCAGCAGGCGTGCGGCCGCACTGCCGCTGGGGTCATCGGCGAGCGCCAGCAGCAGATGCTCGACCGAGACGTAGGAGTCCTTCAACCGGTTGGCCTCCCGTTCCGCCCGGTCGAGGGTCGACGCGAGGGACTTGGAGAGGAACACCTGGCCGGGCGTCGCACCGGGGCCGGTGGTGCTGGGCTTGCGCTCGATCGAACGCTGCACCTCGGTGAGGAGGACGCTCAGGTCGACACCGGCTGCTTCGAGCAGGCGTGGGATCAGACCGCCTTCCTGCGTGAGCAGCGCGAGCAGGAGATGCTCGTTCTCGGTCTCCGTCTGCCCGTTGCGGCTCGCGATGCTCTGCGCCTCCTGCAGGGCCTCCTGCGACTTCTGGGTGAGCTTGTTCATCTCCATGGCGGAGTCTCCTTTCCGGAGCGGATCACCGATCGCCGTCCCTCGAGCACGTCGATCCGACCGAGGAGGTCGACGACGAGGGCGATGGCGGCGTAGTTGAGCGACAGGTCGGCGTGCAGCCGGACGACGCGTCGTACCTGTTCCGGCGCGTCGGGCGCGAACCACAGCCGACCCGACCCGTCGGCTCGGGCGGGGACCAGCCCGAGTTCGTAGAACCGCCTCACCAGGTCGGGATGGACGCCGGCGGCGATCGCAACCATCCCGAGGTCCAGACGGGGTGGGATCACCGGAAGGAACGGGGAACTCATGATGACGACCTCGGATCGAAGGAGGATTCGCGCTTCAACTGCTCGAACAGTTCGCGTTCGCGGTCGTTGAGCCGTGGCGGCACCATGATCTTGACCCTCGCGAACAGGTCGCCCGGCTTCCCTCCGGGCTGAGGCATGCCTTGGCCCTTCAGCCGCAGCCGTCGGCCGCTCGACGAACCGGCCGGAACACGGACGGTGATGGGGCCCCCCGGGGCGCGGGTGGAGACGTTGGCCCCGAGCGCGGCCTCCCAGGGGGAGATCGGCAGGTCCATCTCGATGTTCTTGCCGTCGAGGCGGAGGCGCTTGTCGGATCTGACCCTCACCGTGATGACCAGGTCTCCGGCCCCGCCGTCCTGCCTTCCGGCACGTCCTCCACCGGAGACCCGGATGCGCTGCCCGTCGAGGGTGCCCGGCGGGATCTGGATCTCGAACGTCTGGCGATCGCCGTCCGGCCCGGACAGGATGATCGTCCGCGGGCCGCCGCGGAAGGCCTCGTCGACGCTCAGTTCGAGCTCGGCCTCGGAGTCCATCCCGCGCATCGACCCGAAGACGTCGCCGAACAGGTCGTCCCAGTCCACTGACGCGCCACCCGGGCCGGCTCCCGCCTGCGCGCTCGACCAGCTGAACCCCGATGCCCCCGGCCGGGCCCTGGTGCGGCCTCCGCCGCGTGCACCACCGGCGCCCTGCGAGGCGTACTCGCGCTCCGCCCCCGCGTAGTGGCGGAAGTCCGGCCCGAACCGGTCGTACTGCGCTCGCGACTCGGGGTCGCTGAGCACGTGATACGCCTCGCTGATCTGCTTGAACCTGTCCTCGGCGCCCGGCTGCTTGTTGACGTCCGGATGGTACGTTCGCGCCAGCTTGCGGTAGGCCCGCTGGATCTCCTTGGCGTCGGCCGATCGCGGGACGCCGAGGAGCTGGTAGTAGTCGTCGGCCACGGCGTCACTCCCGCGCTGCGGTGACGACCACGCCGGCGGGCCGCAGCAGTCGTTCGGGAGCGCCGAATCCGAGTCGGGTGACGGCCACCACTGTCCGCGGCGGGAGGTCTTCGCTGTCGATGACCGACACGACCTCGTGGATGCGCGGGTCGAACGGCACGTCGACCGCATCGATGCGCGGGTAGCCGAGACGCTCGAGGGCGACGACCGCCTGTTCGCGGATCGACTCGATGCCTTCGGCGAGCGGATCGCTCACCTGCTTCGCGTAGCTGACCGCATCCGACAGCCCGTCCACGACGGGGAGGAAGACGGACGCGGCGCGAGCGCGCTCGGCGTCGCGGGCCACGGCGAGTTCGCGGGCGGCTCGCTTACGGGTGTTGTCCAGATCCGCGGCCGCGCGGCGCCACCGATCGTCGAGCTCCGCGAGGCGAGCATCCCGTTCGTCCTTGGGCTCCAGGGGCGGACTGTCCGCCTCGTCGGGCCGGCCGGCAGCCGCGAATTCCGCGTCGCCCTCTGCGCTGCGCGCATCCGAGGTCTCCATCTCCGCGGGGCCCTTCAGTTCCGATCGAAGTCGGCGTCGACGACGTCGTCGTCGCTGTCGTCGGTTTCGGCTGCGCCGCCGGACGAGGACGTTCCCTGGGGCGGTCGGGCGACGGACAGGGCGGCGTCCATCTGCTGCAGTTCGCTCGTCAACTCTCGCGCTTCGGACGCGCGGACCTCGCGCCCGACGGCGTCCCTCGCCTGCCCGATCAGCATCTCGGCGCGCGACCGCTCGTGCGCCGGAACCGCCTCGCCGTGCTCCGCGAGGGCCCGTTCGACCCGGTATGCGGCAGCATCCAACTCATTCCGGGCGTCAATGTCTTCGCGCAACTGCTGATCCTCCGCACGGTGCTCCTCAGCTTCGCGGACCATCCGCTCGATCTCGGCCTGGTCGAGCGTCGTGGTGCCGCTGATCGTGATGCCCTGCTCCGCTCCAGTGTCCTTGTCACGGGCGGTGACGTTGAGGATGCCGTTCGCATCGATGTCGAACGTGACCTCGATCTGGGGCTCGCCGCGGGGAGCGGGCCGGATGCCGGTGAGCTGGAACCGACCGAGGACGCGGTTGTCCGCTGCGCGCTCGCGCTCGCCCTGGAGCACCACGATCTCGACCGAGTCCTGGTCGTCTTGGGCGGTGGAGAACACCTCGCTCCGGCGGGCGGGGATCGTGGTGTTGCGTTCGATGATCGTCGTCATCACCCCACCACGCGTTTCGACCCCGAGCGAGAGCGGCGTCACGTCGAGCAGGAGGACGTCGCTGACCTCCCCCTTCAAGACTCCCGCCTGGATGGCCGCGCCGATGGCGACGACCTCGTCCGGGTTCACGGTCATGTTGGGGTCCTTGCCCCCGGTGAGCCGCTTGACCAGGTTCTGCACCGCGGGAATCCTCGTCGAACCGCCGACGAGGATGACTTCGTCGATGTCGTTCTCGGTGACCTTCGCGTCCTCCATCGCCTGACGCACGGGGCCGAGGCAGCGCTCGACCAGATCGGCGGTGATGTTGTCGAACGTGGCGCGCTTGAGCGTGGTCGTCAGATGCTTCGGACCTGCGGCGTCCGCCGTGATGAACGGCAGGCTGACCTGTGTCTGGCTCACCGTGCTGAGTTCGACCTTCGCCTTCTCGGCCGCCTCGAACAGTCGCTGGAGCGCCTGGGGGTCCTGCCGGAGATCGATGCCGTTCTCCTTCTGGAACTCGTCCGCGAGGTAGTCGACGATGCGGCGGTCGAAGTCGTCTCCGCCGAGGTGCGTGTCACCCGCCGTCGACCGCACCTCCACGACGCCGTCCCCGACATCGAGCAGGCTCACGTCGAAGGTGCCGCCGCCGAGGTCGAAGACCAGAACGGTCTCGTGCTCCTTCTTATCCAGCCCGTACGCGAGCGCCGCCGCCGTCGGCTCGTTGATGATGCGGAGCACATCCAGACCGGCGATGCGCCCGGCATCCTTCGTCGCCGTGCGCTGGGCATCGTTGAAGTACGCCGGGACCGTGATGACAGCCTCCGTCACCTTCTCGCCGAGGAACTTCCCGGCATCGTCGGCCAGCTTGCGCAGGACGAGCGCGCTGATCTCCTCCGGCGCATACAGTTTGCCCCGCACGTTGAACCTGGCTTCGCCGTTCGGACCGGCCGCGATGTCGAATCCGACCGCTTTGGCTTCTTCTTGGATCTCGTCGAAGGAGCGCCCGATGAAGCGTTTGGCCGAGGAGATCGTGCCTTTGGGGTTCAGGATCGCCTGCCGCCGGGCGAGCTGCCCGACGAGTCGCTCACCGGTGTCGGTGAACGCGACGACAGACGGAGTCGTACGGGCTCCTTCCGCGTTCGGGATGACTTTCGCCTCGCCTCCCTCCCATACCGCGATCACCGAGTTGGTGGTGCCGAGGTCGATGCCGACTGCTTTGGCCATGGAACGCTCCTTGTTCGTGGTGCCGGCGGGTCACGCGCCCGCGCACGCCGCACCCGATCGCGAGTATGGGCCGCCGGGTGCCCGTTCTCTTCGGCCCGCGAGGGCGAAAGAAACCCGGGCGACTGCACTGCCGGGTCGAACCGATGAGGGTACCGTTAGGGCCGCGGAGTTCACACCATGAACGCATCCAACGATCCGGACCACCTCGCACACCTCGATCCCGACCCCGAGGTGCGGCCCGGGCTGTACGACATCTTCAGGACGGGCTCCCGGATGTTCGAGCATCCGTCCACTCGCGAGACGCTTCGCCTCGCCGAGGCATCGGCGAGGGGCATCGCCGGGTGCACCGTTCCCGCGGTGTTCGTCGCGCCGCAGGGGCATCTCGTCCGATACTCGGGCAAGGAGGACCGCCGGCTCGACCTGCTCGTGGAGGCGCGAGCAGGAGTCAACGGCGTTCTCACTCCCGCGGACGATGACGCGTGGCGCTATGCGCTCTTCTTCCGCGGGACAGGGAAGGTGAAGGGAGCCTTCGTGCTCCAGGCGACGGCGGAGCCGTCGAGTGCGGAGATGTTCCTCCTCCTCGCGTTGGCGGAGCCGACCGGAGCCGCGTTGGCGGCGGCGGAGCTGATCGCCCGTGAGCGCCGCCAGGCCCGCGAGCTGCGCCGGCTCGGCAAGGCGCAAGTGGCCTTCAACCGCACGATGGCCGCCACGATCGTCCAGTTGAACGCACAGCAGCAGATCCGCGACGCGATCGTCTCGGCCGCGGGGTCGGGGAAGGGCGAGGCGCAGATCGTCGAGACGGTGAGCGACATCACGCAGCGATCGACCGTCTTGCAGGACTCATTCGGCAACGAACTGGCGCTCGCCGACATCACCGACTCGTCTGACTCCTCCGCGATGTTCGTGAGCGCCGGAAATCTCTCAGCAGGCGGGCGCTCGGACACCGGCTGGCGATCGACGCCGATCCGCTCGCGCGGGGAGACCCTCGGTTTCATGGGCATCTACGACCCGGAGAACAGCCGGAGCGACGACGACCGATTCGCCGTCGAGTACGCGAGTGCGACCATCGCGGTCGAACTCGCTCATCGCCGGAACCTCGCCGAGGTCGAGCTGGGGCTCGGCCGGGACCTGGCGGACGACCTCGTCGCCGGCGCCAGGGTCGGGGACGCCCTCGCGCGAGCCGAAGCGCTCCACTACGACCTCGGCGGCTTCCAGCGGGTGGTGCTTGTCGCCTGGGAGACTCCCACGCCCAACGGGGTCGAGGTCAGCGCCGCGGTCCGCTACGCGCTCGCCTCCATGCACGCGCCCGCCCTGATCTCACGGCGGCCGGAGGCGACGCTCGCAGTGGTCGCAGACGGCCACGACCTCTCGAGTCTCTACGAGAGGGTCTCCGCCGCCCTCACCAGCGTGCGGGGCACGATCGGCATCGGCGGACGGTGCGCCGCTCACGACCTCCCTCGCTCGTTCGCCGAGGCGGCTCGCGCCATGCGCATCCGGACGGAATCGCGGCAACCGCTCGGCCTCTCCAATCACGATGACCTCGGTCTGCTCCGCATTCTCGACACCTCGGACGACGGGGCCAGGCTGGAGCGCTACGTCGACGAATGGCTCGGACCCCTCATCACGCACGATCGGCAGCATCACTCCGACCTCGTCCGCACCCTCGCCGTCTACCTCGACTCCGGTGGCAACTACGATCGGGCCTCGTCGGCCCTCATCATCCACCGGAGCACGCTCCGCTATCGCCTCAGCCGGATCCGCCAAGTGAGCGGCCGTGATATCAACGACCCCGAATCCCGGCTGAATCTGCACATCGCCATCCGCGCACGGACGGCACTGCGCGACAACCTCCGCTGACTCAGCGACCGCGCTCGAGACGGAAGACGCGCGGAGCCTCCCCGGGCCATACCGAGAAACGCTCACCGAGCTCCACGCGGACCTGGGACCCGTCGAGGTCGCGAACGTCGTCGTGCACGCCGAGCGCCAGCGACGTCCCCTCTACAGGCGAAAGCCCGTCTCTCTGCTCGGGCCCGCGGTGGCAGCGAAGCGTCGTCCGCCGATCGAAGAGGATCGCCCCCTCCTCGATGGCGCCTGTCTCGATGAGGCGGACGCGATCCAGCTCCTCCGTGAAGGCCGCCGGATATCCGCGAACCGCTTCTCCGAGTCCGTCATGGGCGGTGAGCAGGACGAAATGCTCGGCCTCTGCTCGAAGGATCTCCACCACCGCGGGCAGCGAGGACGCTGAGGGATCGAGCCGGGTGCCCTCCGCCGCCGCGAGCGCGGTGACGAGTTGCCGATCTTCCGCTTCCGTGAATGCACTGGCGATCATCCTTGCCAGCGATTCGATGTCGTCGACGCTGTGGGAGACGCCGGCATCGACGAAATAGTGACGGGCGACGCGGAAGTTCATACCGAGGATCTGCTCGGACTCGTCGGCAGCTCCCTGCGCCTCCGGCCGATCGGAGAGGGCGTCCAAGAGGCGCTCCCGTTCGTCGAGGACCCGGCGGAGGCCCACGGCGAGCGCCTCGATCCGCGCCGACGACAACGGTTGGCGAGCGAGGCGCTCAGGCTCCCCCGCATCCCATTCGCCGATCTCCTCCTCGAGCCTCTGTTTGAGGTGGCCTTCCTCCGCCCCGGTCGCGTGAGTGGCGTCCGGGATCAAGCGGAGCAGACGCTCGTACTCGGAAGCCGTCTCGTCGTCCGCTGCGTCCGGCAGGGCTCCGGACGCGCCGAGGAGCGCCGACAGCTGAGCGCGATCGAGGAAGCCAGGCAGTCGCGAAACCTCCGTGGAACCCGTCACCCTGCTCTCGGTCTCCCAGCTGTCCCATCGGCTGAAGGGCGTGCCCCTGTCGATCACATCTCGCGCCGCGAAGATATCGCGCCAGGAGCCGTCGGGAAGCAATGTCGTCTCGAGACCGGGGTCGGCCGGATAGCGGTGGTCCTTCGTGTCGGCGAGGTACCGGAGCCACGCAGATAGGACGAGGAGCCCCGCCCGGACCTCGGTGCGGGCGGAGCCCTCCTCATCCACCGCGAACAGTCGCCGGAGCTCATCCGCCGCGACCGTGGCGTCCTCCGGCCGCTCGGCGTCGAGCGCGAGCTTGACCAGCTCGACCATCGCCCAGACCCCGTGCGACCGCAGGAGATCGGGCTCGTCCGCCGCAGGGGACTTCACCGCGAGGTCGCGGATGCGGGTGACGATGCGACGCGGCATCCCGTCGAATTCCGGTCCACCTTGGCGGAGGATGTCGGACCACTGCCTCGTGAAACTGCGGAGGCATTCGTCGACGTACTCGGACGATCCCGTGGCCGGCGCTTCCAGAGCCCGAACCGTCGCCGCGTCTATGAGGACATGGGCCACCTGCGGCGACAGCACGACGTCCTGTTCGACCTCTCGCAGACTCCTGCTGAGCCCACTTCCCCGGATCGACGATTCCTTTCGAGACAGCTCGATGTGATCGGATTGCGCCACCCACACTCCTCGAACCACATGTCCGAGAACGTCCAGGGCGCGCTCTGCTGTGGCCAGCGCCCCAGAGCGCAGGTTGGTCCCGATCGCGTCCTTCAGCGTGGCGATCTCGTGTTCGGTCTCCTCATACGGTGTGACCGCGCCCGGTGGCTCCAGCTCGATGCTCGACTGCAGCAGTCGGACGATCCGACCCGCTGTTGCCGCCTCGACGGGCGATGCGGTGATCACCCGGAACGCCGTGTCCCCGAGCCGCGTGCGCTCCCCCGGGTAGACGTCGAGCACGATTCGGGGCGGGACGTACTCCTCAGCATTACTGCGAACGTCCGATCGGCGGTGACGGGCCGGGATGCCGAGCGACGCGATCGCCTGCCGGACGACCTTGGCTCTGATGCCTTTGACAACGCGCCCGGCGTCGGGCACCGGCACCTCGAGCGTCGAGACAGATTCTGGAGATGTGCGCACGATCGAATCCGGTGACAGGAGTTCGTCCAGCCCCTTCGTCGCGCCCGCATACCGGTGCGCCATCAGGTCGAGGCGATCGGAGAGCGTCTCGACCAGCGACGACCGCACCACCTCATCGAGCCGGGAAGGCTGGCCGAAGAGCCGGGTGAGCCTCGACGTCGACACCAGAAGCAGGACGGCGGTGGCGACGAACCACGCGAACGCGACCACAACGCCTGTCGCGCTGGGCAGCCAAATGGCCTCGAGCGCCATGACGATGTTCGCCGCCAGGCCCACGCCGACGAACCATCCCGCCCCGATATACGCCAGAACTCGTCCTCGAGACGCCCCGATCGCAAGGGGAGCCTCCGCGAAGAGTTGCGCCGCGATCGCCAGCCCCGCGAATCCGACCGACAGGAACGTCGTCTGCACCTGCCAGATCGCCACATCCGATCCCGCCGTGGGGCGAAGGTGCTGGCGAACCCACAACGGGTCACCGGCATAGTGCGCGACGCCGATGAGCACGGCAGCGACCAGGACGCCACCCACCGAGATGATGACCTCGCGCCGCCTGACCTCGGCGGGTGCCGGCGGAGCGCGATGCTTTTCGGACATGACGCGACACTACTCACTCGCCCGAATCCGCGTACGGTGACCGGCAATCACAGAGCAGAACGGATCGACGAGGAGGACATCATGGGCATCGACGACAAGGTCGACGCGAAGGGCGACAAGCTGAAGGGCAAGGTCGACGAGGTCATCGGCAAGGTCACCGACGACGAGTCTCGCGTGGTGAAAGGCAAGATGGAGCAGGCGGAGGGGAGCGTGAAGGACACGGTCGCCGACGTGAAAGCCCACCTGAAGGACAGCGTCGAGAAGTCGGACGACGATCGTCGGGACGACGCGGACACGCTCTAGGGCGGTGATTCGATCCCGCCCGGATCAGCTGGACCGCAGCAGCCGCGCCAGCGCCAGCCCGGCCGCTGACACCAGCGGAGCCGAGGCGATCACCAGCGCGACCGGATTCGGGCGGAACGTCGGCCCGTGGGGCCCGCCGATGTAGGCGCCGATCGGTATCGCGTAGCCGCCTCCACCGCCGCCGCTTCCCTCGCCTCGCATGGCGCTGTTCGGATCGTCACCAGACCCCTCCCCGCCTCCGAATCCGAAGACGACGATCGCGACGGGGAGGATGTCGTGTCCGTCGAGCGTGGTCTTCTCGCCGTACGCGAGCCGCGCGCCCCAGGAGGGCACGTAGTCAGCCAATCTCTCGATGAGGTTCGTCATGGCTTGACGGTACGCGCGTCGGTTGCTCGCGACCAGAGGTAGTCCCTCAGACGCCGGCGGGACGCCCTCATCTCACGCGTCGCGCCCCCGCTTGAACTTCTCCGCCAGTCGCTTGGCCATGCCCGTGGTCTCGTCCTCCACGCGTTGTGCCAGCTGTTGAAGCCTGCGCAGCGAACGGATGGCCGGCGCCTTCCGGTGGCTCGACTCTTCACTCGTCTCCTCCAGCGGCACGACGAACTCCTCGTCGGCCACCGTGACGACGTAGGCGGAGTCGTCCCCGTTCAGGGTGATGGCCACGGGCACAGCCGCCCCTGTGTCCGGGTCGACGGAGACCGCATTGATCGAGATGTCGACGTGCGGTCCGTCGTCCGTCGCGACGATGTCGACTTCGGCGAGCGGGCCCCCCTCGATCGCAAGGACGAAGTCGTCTTGCGCGGGTGTCCTGTCCTCTTCGTCCGTCTCTGTGGGCATGATGACTCCTTCGTTGCGTCGGTTGATATCGCTGCACGCTATGCGGCGCCCTGAGGAGGAACTACGTCCTGTCCGGCCCAAAGACGTGCCGCGACTTCACCTGCGAGGACGGGCAGGCACCCTCGCAGCTGCTTCTGCCCGTCCCGAGGGTCGCTGTCGACAACGCGGCGGTTAGGCTTCGTCATCCCGGGCACTCCCGGCGCCCCCCCTACAATCGTTGTAGCGTCGCGTGCCGGTGGCAGTCTGTGCCAGGCATGGAGGCGTCGGACCCAAGGACTGTCGATGATTTCATCACTCCTTTCCCTCTCGCGTGACTGACCGCGAGACGACCAGGCTCATCGTCTGGAGCAGCCAACTACGACGCGTTCACCGACGCCTCCGCGACGCCGTGCGCGTCACGCAGGAGGCACTCAGAAGTGGCGGCGACGTGCAGCACGTCGGCCGCGACCTGCTCCTGTACTGCCACGGGTTCTGCGCTGCGCTCGACGGCCACCACCGAGGCGAAGACCGGGCCCTCTTCCCGGCGATCGAGGAAGCCCACCCGGATCTGGCTCCCGTGCTTCGCGCGCTCGAACAGGACCACTCGATGATCTCGCATCTCCTCACAGAGCTACGGGCAGCGCTCGATGGCGCGGCCTCCACCGATGAGCTTGACCGCCACCTTGGTGGCATCACCGCGATCATGGAAAGCCACTTCCGTTACGAGGAACAGCAACTCCTCACGGTCCTCGAACGCCTCGAACTGGACGCCGCGGTGACCGACGTGCTCGGCCCATTATGACCGGCACGAGAAAACCCCCGGATCCCTTGTAAACACCGGGATCGCGGGGGTTTTCTATGGCGGTACCGGTGGGATTTGAACCCACGGTGGGCTTTCACCCACACAACTTTTCGAGAGTTGCACCTTCGGCCGCTCGGACACGGTACCGCGGACTATCGTACGCGATTCCCGCGGTCGTCTCCAATCGGGCGGAGTGGGCATCGCGGGGTCGGCGGTCCGGGGTACTGTTCCGTCCATGAAAGCTCTCCGCCGCATCCTCGCGGCCGCGGCCGGACTTGTGGCCGGGGCCGTTCTCACCGCCGTGGGGTGGCAGCGCGTCCAGGCGAAGCGTGCCGCCGTCGCCGAGGGGCGGGTGCGGCTCAACGAGATGCTGCCCATCCACTCGAAGTGGTGGCGGGATGCCGCGAAAGACCCGGGCGAGCTGCTCTACGTGGCCATCGGCGACAGTGCCGCCCAGGGGATCGGCGCCTCCGCACCGAAGAACAGCTACGTCGGTGTGATCGCCGACCACCTGCGTGCCGTCACGGGTCGGTCCGTGCGGATCGTCAATCTCTCGGTCTCCGGCGCGACGGTCGCCCTGGCCGTTGCCGACCAGCTGCCGCGTTTCGCGAGCCTCGAGCCCGACATCGTCACGGTGTCGATCGGCGCCAACGACATCGCGGCATTCGATCCGGATCAGTTCCGCGAGGGGATGCGCGCAGTGTTCGCCGCGCTGCCGCCGCACGCGATCGTGGCCGACCTGCCCTACTTCTACCTGCCCTGGAACGAGCGGCTTGTCGCCGAGGGCAACCGCATCCTCCGTGAGGAGGCCTCCGCCCGCGGACTCACGGTGGTCCCTCTCCACGCGACCATGCGGCGGCAGGGGTTGCGTGGAGCGTTCACCCAGTTCGCCGAAGACCTCTTCCATCCCAACGACCACGGCTACCGCGTGTGGGCGTCCGCGTTCCTCCCGGCGGTCACCGCCCGCGCCCGCGAGCTGTACCCGCGCCACGGCGAGACCGAGCAGCAGGAAGCCCTCAGCGCCTGACCCCCGGCACGCCGCCGACGCCCGGCACGCCGCAGCTCAGTGCGTCACGTGTGCAGGGGCGACGTGCGAGAGGATGCGTCCCCATGTCGGGACGATGGCCAGATGCCCCGCTCCCGGCACCATCTCCATCCGCGCATCCGGCAGCGACCGCTGGTACCAGGCCGCATGCGCGTGTCCGGTCAGCGCATCGGCCTGGCCGGCGATCACGAGCGTCTTCGCGGCGACGTCCGCGAGGTCGAAGCCCCAGGGACGGGCGGTGTAGCTCAGGATGTCGCCGGCGACGCCGCGCGGACCCTGGCGGTACGCGTCGATCAGCATCCGGCCCAGTCGGTCGCGGACTCCCGGGCGCGCCAGCGCCTGCTCGTCCACGGCGCCGATGCCGAGCGCGTCCAGCGGCACCTCCGCCGGCTCGGCGGCCGTTGCGACGGCGTCGGCCTGAGGCTGGAGCATGGCGGACAGGCGGCTCATCGCCTCGTCGGGCGTGAGTGTGGCGAGCTGGTCGGACATCTGCTGCAGCTTCGGGTCGATCCAGGGAACTGCTTCATTCGGAGCGGGCGTCCCGACGATCGCGACCCGGTCGACGAGCTGGGGATGACGCGCCGCGAACGCGAGCGCGACCCGCCCGCCGGCCGACCAGCCCACCACGCCGACCGTGCGCGGGCGGGTGACGCCGATCACCGACTCGGCGACGACGACGGAGCGCACGTACTCGGCGATGTCGTCGGCGGCCTGGACGATGCTGGGCCAGCTCCCGAACGGCCACGGATCGCTGGAGCCGTAACCGGGCCTGTCGAGCGCGACGATGTGCGCGCGGCGCTCGGCCGACGCGTCCGGATCCGGATCGAACACCGACGACCCCGGAGCGGGGTGGCAGAAGATCACGAGCCGCTCGGCGTCGGAGTCGCCGAAGCCGGTCAGCCCGAGCACGCGGCCGGAGCGGAGGGAGAACGTACGATCAGCCATGCGGCCCATTGTGCACGCGAGCACCGACACGCAGAAGGGGCAGTGGACGGTCGGCTCGCATCGACGGATGTGCTCACACCCGCCCCGACCTCCGACTTGTCCACGGCCTCCGCGATCCTCCCTCCGATGACGGTGGCTCACCGTAGTGTTGACCCCGATCGAGGAGGTGCCGTGCCGAAGGCGTCTGTCAACTACCGCTGCTCCGACTGCGGGTGGACCACAGCCAAGTGGGTGGGCCGCTGCCCGGAGTGCCAGGCGTGGGGCACGGTGGCCGAGACGGCCCAGGCGACCGGGGTACTCCGCGCCGTGAAGCCCGTGACCATCGCCGCCGGCCGCGAAGCGCGGGCGATCACCGACATCGCGCCCGTCGACGGCGCGAACCGCCGGCCGAGCGGTATCGGGGAGTTCGATCGCGTGCTCGGCGGCGGCATCGTCCCCGGGGCGGCCATCCTGCTCAGCGGCGAGCCCGGCGTCGGCAAGTCCACCCTGCTGCTCGAGGTCGCCTCCCGCGCCGCACGAGCCCGCAACCGTGTGCTGTACGTCAGCGCCGAGGAGTCGGTGAGCCAGGTGCGGATGCGCGCCGAGCGCACCGGGGCCGTCCACGATGAGCTCTACCTCGCGTCCGAGACCGATCTGTCCACGATCGTGGCGCAGATCGACGCCGTCGACCCCACACTCGTCATCGTCGACTCGGTCCAGACCGTGTCGAGCAGCTCGGCCGAAGGCATCGCGGGTGGGCCCAGCCAGGTGCGCGAGGTCGCCAGCGCGCTGATCCGCATCGCGAAAGAGCGAGATCTCCCCATCCTCATCGTCGGTCACGTGACGAAAGACGGCTCGATCGCCGGTCCGCGCCTGCTCGAGCACCTGGTAGATGTGGTCTGCCAGTTCGAGGGCGACCGTCAGACGGCGCTCCGCTTCATCCGCGCGCTCAAGAACCGGTTCGGGCCCACCGACGAGGTCGGCTGCTTCGAGATGGCCGGCGACGGCATCGCAGAGGTCACCGATCCCAGCGGCCTCTTCCTCAGCCGGAACACGACCCCGGTCTCCGGCACCTGCGTCACCGTCGCGATGGAAGGGCGCAGACCGCTCCCCGTCGAGGTCCAGGCGCTCGTCGTCGGCACCACGGCGCCCAACCCGCGCCGGGTCACCAATGGGGTGGATGCGTCCCGCGTCGCCATGCTCCTGGCCGTCCTCGAGCGCCGCGCCGGCATCCGGCTGGGCGACAAAGACGTCTACGTGTCCACGGTCGGAGGGGTCCGCCTGACCGAGCCGGGCGCCGACCTGGCCATCGCGCTCGCCATCGCCTCGGCGGCGACCGAACGCGCGATCCCCCACACGCTCGCAGCCTTCGGCGAGATCAGCCTGGCCGGCGAGATCCGACCGGTCGTGAGCGGCAAACAGCGTACGGCCGAGGCCGCACGCCTCGGCTTCACGACGCGTGTGGACGACCGCAGCGCCACCGTCCGCGAGGCGCTCCGCCTCGCGTTCATGGCCGCCAGCACCGATCGGGAGCGCGAACTCGACGCGGCGTTCTGAACGCCGGTCGAAAACACGCGCCGCCGAACGACGTCCTGGTGACGACATCCGTCATACGGAAGGAACGACCATGCCGCAGTACGCCATCCTCATCTACTCCGACCCGACCGCCGAGCACGACGCCGCCGAACTCGCCGAGCACGACGCCCACTCCGCCGACCTCATCCAGTCCGGTGCTCTCAAGGCTGCCTACGCCCTCGCCCCGCACACGGCGGCACGCGCCGTCCGAGGCGACGGCATCACCGACGGTCCCTACACTGAGAGCAAGGAACTGATCGCCGGCATCGGCATCATCGACGCTCACGACCTCGACGCCGCACTCGCCATCGCCCGCCGCAACCCGGCCACGCGACACGGATCAGGCGTCGAAGTGCGCGAGATCGAAGGCTCCTACGTGCGCGGGGCCGACTCCACCGACTGAACGCCCCGACCTACTGCAGGATGAACTGCTTGGTCTCCGAGCTCTTGACGCCCGAGACGGTCGTCTCCAGGTGGTACGAGGCTCCGCCGGCAGGCACCTGCTCGCGGTTCGCCTGACAGGTCGACGGGTCAGAACGCGTGCGATCCCAGGTGATCGGTGCCTTCGATGAGATCGTCTTCGCCGGCTCCAGCAGCACCTCGGCATCCACCTTGTCGGTCTGGCAGTCCGTCGACTTCCAGTACACCTCCGAGCCGCTGGTGATCGTGAACACCTGCTGCGCCGTGCCGGCGTCGATCGTGCACGCCTTCGAACCTGTGTTGGTCAGCGCGACCGACAACTGCGGGAGCTCGCCCGCGGCATAGACGTCCTTGTCGGTCACGGCCTCCACCTTCACGTCGCCCGGCTTGCACGGCTGGCCGTCGGCCGTCGCACTGGAGGTCGGGATGCTCGTCGCCACCGCGGCCGGAGTCCCGGTGCTCCCCGGCGCCGGCTTCTTGTCCGCGGGCTCCCCGTTGGACGCGCCCGGGCGCACGACGATCAGGACGATGATGACGACGACGGCGATCACGCCGAGGAGGACGATGAGCCTGCGGCGCCAGTAGACGCCGCTGGGCTGGGGGCCGACCGGGTTCTTGAACGTCGACATGCCGGCACTATAGCCAGCGCCCGACGGGGCGACCGGCAGGCGCGCCCGAGGTTCCGTGAGCGTTCAGCGAGCCCCAGCGAAGCCGAATGCGGCGGCTCAGAGCCGCTTCAGCATCCGCGTGTTGCCGAGGGTGTTCGGCTTCACCCGCGCCAGGTCCAGGAACTCGGCGACGCCCTCGTCGTTGGAGCGCACCAACTCGGCGTACAGCTGCGGGTCGACCGTCGACTCCCCCATGTCCTCGAACCCGTTGCGCCCGAAGAAGTCGACCTCGAACGTCAGGCAGAACAGCCGGTCGAGGCCCAGCTCGCGCGCATCCGACTCCAGCCGCCTGAGCAGCGCCCTGCCGACGCCGCGGCCGAGCCACTCGTCGGCGACCGCGAGAGTGCGCACCTCCCCGAGGTCGCTCCACATCACGTGCAGTGCACCACAGCCGATCAGGCGGCCGTCGGCGTCCTCCGCCACCCGGAACTCCTGCACCGACTCGTAGAACGTGACGGTCTCCTTGCCGAGCAGGATGCGTCGCTGCACCAGCGGTTCCACCAGTTGCTGGATGCGCTTGACGTCGCCCGTCCGCGCCCGCCGGATGCTGAAACCTGGACCGTTCTCACCGCTCACCGTTCCACCCTACCGAGCCCCGAGATGTCACACGGGCAGAGACGCCACAAGGGCCGGCCTCCGAAGAGGCCGGCCCTTGCCGCGGGTCACGCAGTCGCGACCACGATCACTCGTTCGCTGCGAGGTCCGGGGTCGCCGGGCCGGTGCCGATCGCGGCGGTGGCGTTGATGCCGGCCCCGATGGGCTCCTTACGGGCGGTCGTCGTGAAGACGAACTCCCCGTCGGCGAAGTCGACGTGGACGTGGTCGCCCGCGTTCAGCTCGCCGTGCAGGATCCGCTCGCTCAGCCGGTCCTCGATCTCGTGCTGCACCGCGCGGCGGAGCGGACGGGCGCCGAGCGTCGGGTCGAACCCGACCTCGATCAGCCGCTCCTTCGCCGGGACGGTCAGTTCGATGGTCATGTCGCGGTCGAGCAGACGGGTCGACAGCCGCTTGATGAACAGGTCGACGATCTGCAGGAGCTCGCTCTTGTCCAGCTGCGGGAAGACGATGATCTCGTCGACACGGTTGAGGAACTCGGGCTTGAAGTTCTTCTTCAGCTCCTCGTAGACCTTCCCGCGCATCCGGTCGTAGCCGGTCTGCGGGTCGCCCTCGATCTGGAACCCGACGGGGCCGCCGGAGATGTCCTTCGTGCCGAGGTTCGTGGTCATGATGATGACGGTGTTCTTGAAGTCGACCACGCGTCCCTGACCATCTGTCAGACGTCCCTCCTCCAGAATCTGGAGCAGCGAGTTGAAGATGTCGGGGTGCGCCTTCTCGATCTCGTCGAACAGCACGACGCTGAACGGCTTGCGGCGGACCTTCTCGGTGAGCTGTCCGCCCTCCTCAAATCCGACGAACCCGGGAGGGGCACCGAACAGACGGGAGACGGTGTGCTTCTCGCCGTACTCCGACATGTCGAGGGAGATCATGGCCGACTCGTCGTCGAACAGGAACTCGGCGAGCGCCTTGGCCAGCTCGGTCTTACCGACACCGGTGGGACCGGCGAAGATGAACGAGCCGGACGGACGCTTCGGGTCCTTGAGGCCGGCGCGGGTGCGGCGGATCGTCTTCGAAAGGGCCGCGATGGCCTCCTCCTGGCCGATGACGCGCTCGTGCAGCGCCTTCTCCATGTAGACGAGCCGGGCCGACTCCTCCTCGGTGAGCTTGAACACCGGGATGCCGGTCGCCTGGGCCAGCACCTCGGCGATGAGGCCCTCGTCGACCTCGGCCGTGGTCTTGACCTCGCCCGAACGCCACTGCTTCTCGAGGCGCAGCCGCTCGCCGAGGAGGTTCTTCTCCTCGTCGCGGAGGCTGGCGGCCTTCTCGAAGTCCTGGTCCTCGATCGCGCCCTCCTTCTGGGAGCGGACGGCGGCGATCTTGTCGTCGAACTCGCGCAGCTCCGGCGGAGCCGACAGGATCGACAGACGCAGGCGGGCGCCTGCCTCGTCGATCAGGTCGATGGCCTTGTCCGGGAGGAAGCGGTCCTGGATGTAGCGGTCGGCGAGGTTCGCCGCGGCCACGATCGCGCCGTCGGTGATGGACACCTTGTGGTGCGCCTCGTAGCGGTCGCGCAGACCCTTCAGGATGTTGATCGCGTGGGGCAGCGACGGCTCGGCCACCTGGATGGGCTGGAAGCGGCGCTCGAGCGCGGCATCCTTCTCGAAGTGCTTGCGGTACTCGTCGAGTGTGGTCGCACCGATGGTCTGCAGCTCACCGCGGGCCAGCAGCGGCTTGAGGATGCTGGCGGCGTCGATCGCGCCCTCCGCGGCACCTGCGCCGACGAGGGTGTGGATCTCGTCGATGAAGGTGATGATGTCGCCGCGGGTGCGGATCTCCTTCGTGACCTTCTTCAGGCGCTCCTCGAAGTCACCGCGGTAGCGGGAACCGGCGATGAGCGAGCCGAGGTCGAGCGTGTAGAGCTGCTTGTCCTTCAGCGTCTCCGGCACGTCGCCGCGGACGATGGCCTGCGCGAGACCCTCGACGACGGCGGTCTTGCCGACGCCGGGCTCACCGATCAGCACCGGGTTGTTCTTCGAGCGGCGCGACAGGATCTGCATCACGCGCTCGATCTCCTTCTCGCGCCCGATCACCGGGTCGAGCTTGTTGTCGCGCGCGGCCTGCGTGAGGTTGCGGCCGAACTGGTCGAGGATCTGGCTACCGGCCTGCGCGGTGTTCTGATCGTTGCCCCCGACCTGGACCTGCTCCTTGCCCTGGTAGCCGGAGAGGAGCTGGATGACCTGCTGACGCACTCGGTTGAGGTCGGCGCCGAGCTTCACGAGGACCTGGGCGGCGACGCCCTCTCCCTCGCGGATCAGGCCGAGCAGGATGTGCTCCGTGCCGATGTAGTTGTGGCCGAGCTGCAGCGCCTCGCGGAGGCTGAGCTCCAGCACCTTCTTGGCGCGCGGCGTGAACGGGATGTGCCCGGTCGGCTGCTGCTGGCCCTGGCCGATGATGTCCTGGACCTGCTCGCGGACTGCGTCCAGCGAGATGCCGAGCGACTCGAGCGCCTTGGCGGCGACGCCCTCACCCTCGTGGATCAGGCCGAGCAGGATGTGCTCCGTCCCGATGTAATTGTGGTTCAGCATCTTGGCCTCTTCCTGGGCCAAGACGACGACACGGCGGGCGCGGTCGGTGAATCTCTCGAACATGTCTACTCCTCGTACGACGCCGTTGCAGGTTCGGCGTCGATACAAAGAGAGTAACCACCGCTCGCCCTGTCCCGTGGCCCTGTTCGCCGTGGGCGTGACGTGCCGTCGGCGACCGAGCGGATTGCGGCGGATCAGCCCCGATCGGCGGGCAGCGTGAGCGTCGAGTCGGGCAGGACGACACTCACCTCGCCGCTTTTCGCAATGCGGTCGGGCGTGGTGAAGACCGTGGTGTGGGGCACGAAGTCGTGGGTGCAGACCCCGCCGGGGGCGGGCGCGAGGGTGGCGGTGATCGAGTCGTTCGCGGTGGCGGACACGGTGGCGACCTTCGGTGGGCAGGTCGAGCTCCCGTAGAGGACGATCGCGAACCGCTCGCCGCCGTCGAGCCAGGCGGCCCAGGATGCTCCGCCCGCGCTGCTCGCCGGCGCTTCGACCCCCTTCGGCTCGCCCGCGTAATCGTCGACTGGTTTGCCCGGCGCTGTGCTGCATCCGGCGAGCACGGCGACCACCAGGATCGCCGCGACGGCGGGGAGGAGTCTGGTCGTGGTCCGGAGCACGTGACCATTCTAGGAACCCGGGCTCCGGCCGTCATGCCCGACGCCTAGGATGCCGCTATGAGCAACTTGGAGCGCGATCCGGCCGAGCTCGTCGCGACGTCGGCCGTGCTCACGGATGCCGGCGTGGAGATCCTCGAACCGCGGGATGTTCCGCTCGGCGGCCCGCGCGCGATGACCGTCCGCCGGACCCTCCCGCAGCGTCGCCGTTCGCTGATCGGCGGCTGGTGCTTCATCGACCACTACGGTCCCGACGATGTCTCGGCGACCGGCGGGATGCGCGTCCCGCCGCATCCGCACACGGGACTGCAGACGGTCAGTTGGCTCTTCGAGGGCGAGATCGACCATCGCGACAGCGTGGGCAGTCACGCTCTCGTCCGACCGGGAGAGCTCAATCTGATGACCGCAGGTCGCGGGATCAGCCATTCGGAGGTGTCCACGCCGGGGACGCGGCGACTGCACGGCGTCCAGCTCTGGGTGGCCCTGCCGAACGCCTCGCGCGATGTCGAACCGTTCTTCGAGCACCACACTCCCGTGGCGGGCAGCATCGGCCCGGCCTCCGTGCGGACCTTCGTCGGATCGCTCGCCGGAAGCGGCACGTCCGCAACGGTGTTCTCCCCGCTGGTCGGCGCCGAGATCGTCATGCCGGCCGACACCACGATCGAGGTCCCCCTCGAGGAGGGATTCGAGCACGGCGTGCTCGTCGATGCGGGCGACGTCACCATCGACGGCACACCTGTTCCGGTCTCTCATCTGGCCTACCTGAATCCCGGTCGCACGAGCCTTTCGGTGAGCTCGGGAGCAGACGCCCGGATCGTGCTCCTCGGCGGAGAGCCGCTGGGCGAGCAGATCGTGATGTGGTGGAACTTCATCGGCCGGAGCCATGAGGACGCGGTCGCCTACCGGGCGCAGTGGCAGGGCGAGGTCATCGCCGGAGCCGATCCGCAGGGACGTTTCGGGACCGTCGAGGGCTACGACGGAACCCCGTTGCCTGCGCCGGAATTACCGACGGTCCGCCTGCGGCCGCGCGGCTGACTCATATCCGTCCACATCTCCGCGACCGCGGCACTCCTCCACATTTCGAGCTCCCTCGGCCCCTCCCGCCCTCTGGCACGTCAGGATGGTCTCACTGCATGCAAATTGATTGCATCTGCATGCACCCCACCCTAAACTGAACCCATGGGAGTCACCGTGCAAGTGCGAGATCTGGATCCGGCCGTCAACGATCGCCTGAAGGCGGCAGCAGCAGCGAAAGGGCTGTCCTACTCGGAGTACCTCCGCAGACAACTCACCCGCATCGCCGAGAGGCTGCGTATCGAGGAGCGTTGGGCGGAGGTGACGGTCGAGCAGCGTGTGCTGGCGCAGCGTCAGCCTCCGAGCGCCAGCGGTCGACGACCGTTGAATATCACCACGGAGGAGATCGTCCAGGGCATCCGCGACGACCGGGGAAGCCGATGATCGCGGCGGTGATGGACTGCAGCGCTCTCGTCGAACTGCTCTCGCGCGAGGGACTCGCTGCGTTCGAAGAGAACGACGAGCTGGCCGAGTGCATCCTGGTGGCGCCCCACCTGATCGACCCGGAGTTCGTGAGCGCGATGCGCAAGCATGCCCTCCGGCACCCGGACGACGCCCAGCTCGCCGAGCAGGTGATCCTCGAGTTCTACCGACTCGAGATCATGCGTGTGGAGCACGAGCCGCTCTGGCCCGACGCCTGGCGCTGGCGAGAGAACCTGAGCGCCTACGACGCCATGTACGTCGCGCTCGCCCGTCTCATGGAGCTGCCCCTCGTGACGGCGGACGACCGCCTCGCCGCGGCGGCCGAGCGGTGGTGCGAGGTCAGGCGATTGAGTGAGCTTCAGCCGGCCTGACCGTCGCGCACACGGCTCCGCAGGTCCGGCGGGTCACTGCAGTGCGGAGGTCAGCCGGGCCAGGTTGTCCAGAACGGTGGAGCGGAGCGGCTGCTTCATCCACTCGTCCAGCGTGAGCTCGCGGCTGTCCTGGCGATAGCCGTCCTCGACCTTCCGCATCTCATCCACGAACGAACGCCCGCGCACCATGAGGGAGACCTCCATGTTGAGCTGGAAGGAACGCATGTCCATGTTGCTCGAACCGATGACGGCGACGTCGTCGTCGATGGTGAAGTGCTTCGCATGAAGGATGTAGGGCGCCTTGTACATCCAGATCCGGACTCCTGCGCGCAGGAGCGCCTCATAGTAGGAGCGCTGAGCGTGATAGACGAGGGCCTGGTCACCGATCTCGGAGACGAACAGGTCGACGCGGATCCCACGCTGCACGGCGGAGGTGACGGCCATGAGCATCGACTCGTCCGGCACGAAGTACGGGGACGTGATGACGATGCGTTCCTGGGCGTAGTAGAGGAGGGCGAGGAAGAGGCGGAGGTTGTTCTCACCGGCGAATCCCGGTCCGGAGGGCACCACTTGGGCGTCGAGCTCGTTGGCCTCGATCTCGTCGGTGATGGGCTCGGTCTCGCGGCGGAGCAGTTCGTCCGTCTCGCTGTACCAGTCGGTGATGAAGATGGCGTTCAGACCGGCGACGATGGGGCCCTCGAGCCGGACGATGAGCTCCTTCCACTTGAGCCCGCGCCGGATGTTCGACTTCTTGTTGTAGCTCCGGTCGATGACGTTCTGGGAACCCATGAACGCCACGCGACCATCGACCACGAGCAGCTTGCGGTGGTTCCGGAGGTCGGGGCGCTGGTACTTCCCCTTGAAGGGCTGGACCGGAAGCATGAGCTGCCACCGGGCGCCCATCGCCGTGAGCCTCTCGAGAGTGCGCTTGTAGTCGGGCGTCCGCAGCGAGGCGATGTGGTCGAGGAGCACGCGTACGGTCACGCCGCGCTCCACGGCGGCCTCCAGGGCATCGAAGAACGGGGCGGTCGTCTTGTCGAGCGTCAAGATGTAGAACTCGACGTGGACGTATCGCTTCGCCTTGCCGATCTCCGCGGCCATCGCGTCGAGCGACCCCTGGTAGTCGCCGTTGAGTGTCGCCCGGTTGCCGCCGACGAGCGGCATGGCGCCGAGCTTGCGGTTCAGCTCGACGACCCCTTCGAGCCACGGCGGCCACGGGTGGTCACGGCGCACCCGCTCGATGCCCTCGGTGCTGTCGATGATGAAGCGGTTGATTTCGTCCTGCTTCTGGCGGCGGCTCTTGGGCAGCTTGTAACTGCCAATGAGGAGGAAGAAGAGGATGCCGATGTAGGGGATCAAGAAGATCGCGAGCAACCACGCGGTAGCCGACGTCGGCTTGCGATTGCGCGGGACGATGATGATGGCGAGGACGCGGATGACGAAGTCGATCAGAAGCGCCAGGACGATGAAGAACGAGACCCAGAACCCCGTCTCCATGCACGCATCCCTCGGTCGATCCCAGAAAGACGCCCATGCGCCCCCAGACATACCGTAGCGGGAACGCGAACGTCGAGCGGCGAGGCCCTCCGCACGCGGGCGGCGAAGGTCACGTGGCCGACGGCGCTCGGTGGGAAGGAGTCAGGCCTTGGGGGCGAGGCCGCGGCGAGCCCGCTCCTCGGCTTCCAAACGCGAGTAGGCCTTCCGCTCGTTGCGGTCGGCGCGCACGATCGCGCGCATGATCGCCCAGAACAGCAGACCGACCAGGACGGTCGGCGCGAGGGCCCAGACGATACCGCTGATGACGTCGTTCATAGCTTCTCCATCGTACCGCCGGGTCCTGGGAGCCTACTTGACCAGCGGGAAGAGGATCGTCTCGCGGATGCCCAGGCCGGTGAGGGCCATCAGCAGCCGGTCGATGCCCATGCCCATGCCACCGGTCGGCGGCATGCCGAACTCGAGAGCCCGGAGGAACTCCTCGTCGAGACGCATCGCCTCGTTGTCGCCCGCGGCTGCCAGCTTCGCCTGCTCGACGAAGCGCTCCCGCTGCACGACCGGATCGACGAGCTCGGAGTAGCCGGTCGCGAGTTCGAAGCCCCGCGTGTACAGATCCCACTTCTCGACGACGCCATCCCGCGAACGGTGCGCGCGCACCAGAGGGCTGGTGTCGACGGGGAAGTCCATGACGAAGGTCGGACGCACGAGGTCGGTCTTGACGTAGTGCTCCCACAGCTCCTCGACGTACTTGCCCGGCAGCGGGTGCTCGATCTCGATCCCGGCGAGAGCGGCGAGCTCGCGGAGGCGCTCGATGGGAGTCTCCGGCGTGATCTCCTCGCCGATCGCGTCGGACAGGCTGTCGTACATGCGGATGCGGTCCCACTCGCCGCCGAGGTCGTACTCGGTGCCGTCCGCCCACGTGACGACGTGCGATCCGGAGACCGCGACGGCGGCGTCCTGGATGAGCGTCTGGGTGAGGTCGGCGATCGAGTTGTAGTCGCCGTAGGCCTGGTAGGCCTCCAGCATCGCGAACTCCGGAGAGTGCGTCGAGTCCGCGCCCTCATTGCGGAAGTTGCGGTTGATCTCGAACACGTGGTCGATGCCGCCGACCACGGCGCGCTTCAGGTAGAGCTCGGGCGCGATGCGGAGGTACAGCTCCGTGTCGAAGGCGTTCGAGTGCGTGACGAACGGGCGAGCGGACGCGCCACCGTGGATGACCTGCAGCATCGGCGTCTCGACCTCGACGAAGCCGCGGTCCGCGAACGTGCGGCGCAGGCTCGCGACGGCCGCCGCGCGATCGAGGACCGTCTTCCGCGCCTGGTCGCGCGCGATCAGGTCCAGGTAGCGGGCGCGGACGCGGGTCTCCTCGCTCAGCTCGCTGTGCAGATTCGGCAGGGGAAGCAGCGCCTTGGCGGCGATCCGCCACTCGCGCGCCATGACCGAGAGCTCGCCGCGGCGGCTCGACACGACCTCGCCGGAGACGAACACGTGGTCGCCGAGGTCGACGAGCTCCTTCCACGCGCCCAGCGACTCCTCGCCCACCTCGGCGAGCGACACCATCACCTGGATGCGCGAGCCATCGCCGGCCTGCAGCACCGCGAAGCACAGCTTGCCGGTGTTGCGCAGGTGCACGACCCGGCCGGCGATGCCGACGATCTCGCCGGAGCCCTCGTCCGGCTGCAGGTGATCCCACTTCGCGCGGACGGCCGGGATGGTCGTGGTGACCGGAACCTGCACCGGGTACGCGCCGCCGCCGGGGCCCTCCGCCTCGGCGAGCAGACGGTCGCGCTTGCCGAGCCGGACCGCCTTCTGCTCGCTGATCTCGTCTTCGCCGAGCTGGTCGTCGCCGAGGTCGGCCGCGGTGGTCTGCGCGTCGGTCATCGCTGTCTTTCCGTTCGAGGGGGCGGGCGGTGGTGCGGTGGTCACGTCGTGAGGCGCTGGTTGTCGATCAGCCGGGTCGTTCCGACGCGAGCGGCGATCAGCATCAGGGCGGGACCGTGGTGGTCAGGCGACGCTTCGCGGAAGGTATCCGGGTCGACGATCGCGAGATAGTCAAGCTTAACGGCTGGGTCCGCCTCGACGTGCGCGCGGGCGGCTCCGAGGGCGGCCTCCACGCCATCGCGAGCGGCATCCGAGCCGGCGGACAGGGCGCGGGACAGGGTGACCGCGGCGAGGCGCTGGTCCTCATCCAGGTAGCGGTTGCGGCTGGAAAGGGCGAGGCCGTCCGACTCGCGGACGGTGTCCACGACGGCGATCGAGACCGGCAGGTTGAGGTCATCGACCATGCGGCCGATGACATGCACCTGCTGGGCGTCCTTCTGACCGAAGACGGCGACGTCCGGCTGCACGATGTTGAAGAGCTTGCTGACGACGGTCAGGACACCGTCGAAGTGTCCGGGGCGGGAGGCTCCCTCGAACACGGTTCCGGACTCCCCCGCGGTCACCCGGGTCTCCGAGGGGCCGTTCGGATACATCTCCGAGGCGGAGGGAGCGAACACGACGTCGGCGAGCCCCTCGAGGGCGGTGACGTCCGCGTCCAGGGTGCGCGGGTAGCGGTCCAAGTCCTCTCCTGGGCCGAACTGCAGCGGGTTCACGAAGATCGACACCACGACGAAACCACCGAGGTCGCGCGCCTGCGACACCAGGCGGAGGTGTCCCTCGTGCAGCGCCCCCATGGTCGGCACGAGTACCACGCGGCCGGTGGGCGCGTCCGCCGGGCCGTCCTGGCCGGCGACACGGCGCGCGTCCGCGACCCGGGCCCGCAGCTCGGCGATGGTGGTGATGATCTCTGGCATGCGCATCCCTTCGGCCGGCTCGAAACCGGCCGCAACCAGGCTACTCGCCGCGCAGGAACCAGCCGCGCCCGTCGTCACCGGGATCGCCCTCGGGGCCGGTACCTCCCGCGACACCGCCTGCCGCGTCGTCCTGCAGAGCGCCGATCACGTCGAGGTCCAGCCGCGTCGGAGCCCCGGCCCGGGTGAGCGCGTTGTCCACAGCGGAGCGGATGAGCGAACTGAGGAAGGAGCCGGGCTTCTCGACACCGATGCTCCGCAGCAGGCCCGTCGACTGCTCCACGATCGACCGGGAGAACGCCGTCGCCGTCGCGATCGCCTCGGCGTAGGCCGGCCGATCAGCCTCATCGACGACCACCGGCTCGCCGCCCATCTCCACCACCAGCGCCTGCGCGATCGGAAGGACCGGGGCCGGAGCCGTCACGGCGAAGTAGCTCTCGCCGAGCCGGGCGAGGTCCAGACTCGTGCCGGTGAACTCCAGGGCCGGGTGGACGGCCAGCGGGATGGCGCCAGCGGTCGCTGCGGGCTGCAGCACGTCGATCCCGAACCCTGGAGCCGTGTGCAGCACGATCTGGCCGGGCTGCCACGTCCCCGTCGCTGCGAGACCCGCGACCAGGCTCGGGAGCTCGGGCGCGGGCACGGCCAGGATCACCAGCTCGCTGCGCTCCACCACGGTCGGGATGTCGAGCACCGGAACTCCGGGCAGCATCGCCTCCGCGCGCTCGCGGCTCTGCTCCGACACGGCCGAGACCCCGACGATCGCGTGTCCGGCGCCGGCCAGGGCGAGGCCGAGCACCGGCCCGACGCGACCGGCGCCGATGATGCCCAGCCCCAGCCGGCCGGAACGCTGCGAAGGCGGACGGGCGGACGGCAACATCAGTGCTCCTTCTCGCTATGGTTCGTGGCCTGCCCCCACCGGTGGCTCCGGTCCGCGGCCGCCGCGGCGACGGCCCGCGTCGAGACCTCCTCGAACAGCCGGACACCGTTCGGTGCGTCGATCGCCGCCAGCCGCGGGTGGACCGGGCCGGACACGGTGTGGAACCTCGCTTCGGCCAGCCCGAGGGCCGCATCCAGAGGACCCTGCTGGAGCTCCAGGCTCTGCAGACGCGCGAGCGGCACGATCGCGAGACTCCGCCAGACGAACCCACGGCGCAGCAGGATCGCGTCATCCACCACGCGGTATCCGGTGCGCTGCCAGGAGAACGGACGGATCCACACCGCACGACGCGGACTGCCGACGAACGCGTCCCGCCCGGCCGAGGTCATCCCGGATTCGATCAGCTCCCGGTGCTCGTCCGTTGCGAAGCCCGGCAGCACCAGCGACAGCACACGGAAGACATCAGCCGCGTCGCCGACAGGAAGCATCGTCGTGTTCGGTTGCCCGGCGGCACCCTTCTCGCGCGAATGGCCCGCGGTGTCGATGCGGATCTGCCACCACCCGAACGGCCGCCACAACAGCGGTTGCAGCACCTCCACGGCATGGATGCGACCGGGCGGCAGGGTCTCGTTGCTCGTGCTCAGCAGACCGAAGCCGACGCGCACTCCGTCCGGGGTCCCGGCGATCGAGTACCGCAACGACTTCGTGAAGCGGTTGATGTAGAAGCTGGCGGACCCGATCAGACCGGGCAGCACGACGATGAGGAGCCACAGCTCGCCGCTCGACGCGCCCCAGATCAGGAAGGCGATCACGACCAGCACGAACACCGTGAAGCCGCTCAGCAGGAGCGAGCCCAATAGCCGCAGCGGCGGAATCTTGACGACCGACTCCGGCGGCGCGGCGTTCGGATCCAGCTCGGGGGCGAGGAACTCATTCACGCGACGGCCGACGAGGTCCCCGACTGCGGCCGCACGGGAAGGAGCACCGCCGGCCGTCGGTGCGCCTGCCGGTGCACCCGAGCCGCTCTCGTCGACGGCAACCGCGTCCGCACCGCCCGCCGCTGCCGCCTCCGCCTCCGCTGCCTCCGCGGCCCGCACGCCGGACGCCAGCCGCAGCACGTCCGCTCGCAGGCCGTCTGCCAGAGACGAGCCCAGGTAGGCCAGCTGCACGTTCGCGTCGTGTCCGGCGACCGACACATCCAGCTTGGCCGCTCCGAAGATGCGCGCCAGCACCGGCCGCACGACGTTGATGCCCTGAATGCGGTCGAGTCGCGCCTTGCGCTGCGTGCGGAACAGGATGCCGCTGCGCACCTCGACCGCATCGCCCGTGATCCGGAAGCTGTGCATGCGCCACGAGAGGTAGAAGGCCCCGAAGCAGAGCAGCAGCACGACCGCCACCCCGAGCAGAGCCCAGCCCTCCCAGCCGTGGTTGTAGATCGCGTCCAGCGGGTCTCCGCCGTACTCGGGCGCGCCGACGAAGAAGCCGATCAGGCGCTCACGCAGGTTCGAGAGAACGAATCCGAACAGGGCGATGAACACGATGCCGCCGCGAAGCAGAGGCGTCGCGGGATGCAGCCGGTGCCACTCGCCGTCGGTGTACCGCTCGGCGGCGCGCTCCGCACGCGTCAGGGGCCGGCCGACGGGCGGACCCGCCGGCGCGCCGCCATCCGGGGCGCTCACAGTCCCGCCCGTCTACTCTCCGCCAGCTCTACGAGCCGGTCGCGAAGCTCGGCAGCCTCCGGCTCCGGGAGGCCAGGGACCATCACGCCGGTGGATGCGGCGGCCGTGACGAACTTGAGGTCGGCCAGTCCGAGCATCCGGCTGACCGGTCCCCTGTTGATGTCGATGAGCTGCATGCGCCCGTACGGGACCGAGACGAAGCGCTGGAACATGATGCCGCGGCGAAACAGCAGGTCGTCGTCGCGCAGCCGGTACCCGATCGAGCGGGCGCGGCGCGGCGCGATGATCAGCGCGATCACCGAGATCACGACCACGACGACGAGCGCCACCCAGCCGAACGGCCAGCCGCCCACCAGCCAGAGGAACAGCGAAGCCGCCGCGAGCACGAGCCCGGTGATCACCGTGCTCGCGATGACGACGAGGACGTATTTGGGCGAGACGCGGCGCCACTCGCCGACGTTGAGGTCAATCCGATCGGGCATTCGCGGTCTCCGTGCGGTCGTCGTCGTCGCCCGGGGGCAGGGTGCAGAACAGCTCGGCGACGAGACCGGCGACGAGCAGGATCACCGCTCCGGCCGTCGTGAGCGCGGTAAGCAGGATGGCGTTGCCGCCCGGCAGGACGTCGCGGCTGAGCAGGTAGGCGCCGATCCCGATGCCGATGCCCGTGAGCAGCGCGCCGCTCAGCCCGCACGCCTTGGCGAGCACGACGATCCGGGTGGCCTGGAACGGGTCGATGCGGCGAACGCTCCGCCCGCGCACGGCACGGCGGATCGGCAGAGCGAACGCGATGACGATGATCGCCACCGCCACCAGTGTGATCGGCAGCGTCAGCGGCGGGATGAACACGGGCTGGCCCATGCCGGCGGCGGCCAGCTCGGCGAGGAAGCCGACGACGAGCCCGGCGACGCCGAGGCCGATCAGCGAGCTCGGACGGGTGCGCTTCACGAGCGGCCCTCCCAGAGACGGACGGGATCGGTGGCGCGAGCGGCGAGCTCGGCGACCGATCCGAAGCCGGTAAGCCGGGCATCCGGGTCGACGTCGAGCCACGGCACGAGGACGAAGGCACGCTCGTGCGACCGCGGATGCGGCAGCACGATGCGCGGGTCGTCGTCGGACACCATCCCGTCGTAGTCGACGATGTCGATGTCGATGGTGCGGTCGCCCCAATGCTCTTCGCGGACGCGGCCCAGCCGGTCCTCGACCCTGTTGACGACGCCGAGCAGCGCGAGCGGATCGAGCAGAGTGCGGACGAGCGCTACCGCGTTGAGGTAGGCGGGCGCCTCCACGTCGATCCCGTCGGGCTTCAGCGCGGGCGTCTCGTACAGCCGCGAGACCGCCTGCACATCGACCCCGGCCTCCTCGCGCAGCGCATCAACGGCCGCATTGATGGTGCCGGCGCGGTCGCCGAGGTTGCTCCCGAACGCGAGCACGGCCGGAACGCCGACCCGCATGCGGACCGGCTTCCCCGGCGGAGCGGCGTTCACGCGCGCCCCCGCATGATGCGCACGGCGACATCCCCAAACGGCACGCTGATTGGCGCCTGCGGCTTGTGGACGGTCACCTCGACGACATCCACCGGCTCGTGCGCGAGCACGGTCGCGGCGACCCGCTCGGCGACGGTCTCGATGAGGTCGACGGGGTCCCGCTCGACGGCCGCCACCACTTCTTCGGCGAGCTCGCCGTAGTGGACGGTCGATGCGAGGTCGTCACCGGCCGCCGCGACCGAGAGGTCGAGCCAGGCCGTGACGTCGACGACGAAGTCCTGCCCGTCGGCGCGCTCGAAGTCGAACACTCCGTGGTTGGCGCGGACGCGCAGACCGGTCAGGATGATCGAGTCGGCGGGCCGCGGCTGGATGCTACTCATCGCGTCCAGCTTGCCATGCCCGCACCACGTCGAGGGCGATCCGTGTCGACGGAACATCGTGGACCCGGACGGCCCACGCGCCCGCCTGTGCGGCCAGCGCCGAGATGACGGCCGTCGGGGCGTCGCGCGCCTCCGCCGGCGCCCCCTCCGGCAGCAGCGCTCCCAGGAACCGTTTACGGGATGCGCCGATCAGCACCGGGTACCCCAGCGTCTCGATCTCGTGCAGCCCGGCGAGGACCTGCCAGTTGTGCCGTGCGTTCTTCGAGAAGCCGAGGCCGGGGTCGAGGATGAGCTTGGCCGGGTCGATGCCGCGCCGCACCAGGTCGGTGACGCGCGCGGAGAGCTCCGCCCGGACCTCCGCCACCGTGTGCTCGTAGACGGCCCGCGAGTCGGTCGCGTCGAGCCGGCCGCGCCAATGCATCGCGACGTACTGGGCGCCCGTCTCGAGCACGACGTCCGGCATCCGCTCGTCGGCGAGGCCGCCCGAGACGTCGTTGATGATCGCCGCGCCCGCCTCGACCGCGGCCCGTGCGGTGGACGCGTTGAGGGTGTCGACGCTGACCGTCACCCCGCGGGAGGCCAGCTCGCGGATCACGGGGACGACGCGGGCCTGCTCGTCGACCGGGTCGACGCTCGCGGCTCCGGGCCGGGTCGACTCGCCGCCGACGTCGACCATGTCGGCGCCCTGGGCGACCAGGTCGAGGCCGTGCGCGATGGCGGCGTCGGGCTCCAGCCAGAGTCCGCCGTCGCTGAACGAGTCCGGCGTCACGTTGAGGACGCCCATGATGAGGGTCACTTGACGCCGCGTCCGATCAACGCGATGAGTTCGGCCCGCACCACGGGGTCGGAGTACGCCCCACGGGCGGCGACGGTCACGGTCGTGCTGCCTGACTGCCGGGCGCCACGGGTCGTGACGCAGGAGTGCGCGGCATCGAGCACGACGAGCACGCCGCGTGCGGAAGCGCCCTGCTCGATCGTGTCGGCGATCTGCTCGGTCAGGCGCTCCTGGATCTGCGGACGCGACGCGAGGATCTCGATCGCGCGCGGGATGCGTCCCAGTCCGATGACGCTGTCGCCGGGCAGGTACGCGACGTGGGCGACGCCGAGGAAGGGCAGCAGGTGGTGCTCGCAGACGGAGCGGAACTCGATGTCGCGAAGCAGGACGGTATCGGCCTGGTGACCCTGTTCGAGCGGCACCGGCTCCCCCAGCTCGGCGGCGGCATCCCGGCCGATCCCGGCGAAGAACTCGGCGTACGAATCCGCCACGCGCGACGGCGTGCTCTCGAGGCCCGGACGCGACGGATCCTCGCCGATGGCGGCGAGGATCTCGGCGACGGCCGCTTCGATGCGCGGACGATCGATGCCGCTCATGCGCGCGACGGCCCTAGGCGGTCGCCGGGCGCGGCTTGATCGCGGGCGAACGCTTCGGCTTCGTCGCCGGCGGCTCGGAGTCGACGCCGCCGTCCACCGCGCCCGCGTCGATCGGGGCCTTGGGGAACGGGATGGGCGGGACGTCCGAGATCGGGCGCTTGTCGCTGGAGAGCCACTGCGGGCGCTCGGGCAGCTTCTTCACGTCGGCGAAGATCTCGGCGATCTGGTTGTGGTCGAGGGTCTCGTGCTCGAGGAGCGCGGCGGCCAGCCGGTCGAGGACCGCGCGGTTGTCGTTGAGCACCTCCCACGCCTCGTCGTGCGCCTTCTCGATGAGGGCGCGCACCTCGGCGTCGACACGCTCGGCGATCCGCTCGGAGTAGTCGCGCTGGTGGCCCATGTCGCGGCCGAGGAACATCTCGCCGTTCGCCTGGCCCAGCTTGACCGATCCGATGTCAGCGCTCATGCCGTACTCGGTGACCATCTTGCGGGCGATGGAGGTCGCCTTCTCGATGTCGTTCGAGGCGCCGGTGGTCGGGTCGTGGAACACGATCTCCTCGGCGACGCGGCCGCCCATGGCGTATGCGAGCTGGTCGAGGAGCTCGTTGCGAGTGACCGAGTACTTGTCCTCCAGGGGGAGCACCATCGTGTAGCCGAGGGCGCGGCCGCGCGGCAGGATGGTGATCTTCGTCACGGGGTCGGTGTGGCGCATCGCCGCGGCGGCGAGCGCGTGTCCGCCCTCGTGGTACGCCGTGATGAGCTTCTCCTGGTCCTTCATGACCCGGGTGCGCTTCTGCGGACCGGCGATGACGCGATCCACGGCCTCGTCGAGCGCGCGGTTGTCGATCAGCTGCGCGTTCGAGCGTGCGGTGAGCAGTGCGGCCTCGTTGAGGACGTTCGCCAGGTCGGCTCCGGTGAAGCCCGGCGTCTTGCGGGCGAGCACCTCGAGGTCGACCGACGCCGCCAGCGGCTTGCCGCGACCGTGCACCTCGAGGATCTTCTTCCGGCCGAGCATGTCGGGCGCATCCACGCCGATCTGGCGGTCGAAGCGGCCCGGACGCAGGAGTGCGGGGTCGAGAATGTCGGGACGGTTGGTCGCCGCGATCAGGATGACGTTGGTCTTCGGGTCGAAGCCGTCCATCTCCACCAGGAGCTGGTTCAGCGTCTGCTCGCGCTCGTCGTGCCCACCGCCGAGGCCGGCGCCGCGGTGACGGCCGACCGCGTCGATCTCGTCGATGAAGATGATGGCGGGCGAGTTCTCCTTCGCCTGCTGGAACAGGTCGCGGACACGGCTGGCGCCGACACCGACGAACATCTCGACGAAGTCCGAACCGGAGATCGAGTAGAAGGGCACACCGGCCTCACCTGCGACGGCGCGGGCGAGCAGGGTCTTGCCCGTACCGGGAGGGCCGTACAGCAGCACGCCCTTCGGGATGCGGGCGCCGACGGCCTGGAACTTGGCCGGCTCCTTCAGGAAGTCCTTGATCTCCTGCAGCTCCTCGATGGCCTCGTCCGACCCGGCGACGTCGTCGAAGGTGACCTTCGGCGTCTCTTTGGTCACGAGCTTCGCCCGCGACTTGCCGAACTGCATGACCTTGTTCCCGCCGCCCTGCATGCCGGAGATCATGATCCAGAAGAACACGCCGATGAGGAGGGCCGGGATGAGGAAGCCGAGGATGTTGACGAACCAGTTCGGCTGCGGGACCTCGTCGTCGTAGCCCTTGGGGAGGTTCGCGTCGTCGACCGCCTTCACGACGTCTGCGCCGCGAGGGGTGACGTAGTAGAACTGCACCTGGTTGCCCAGGTTGCCGTCCGGCTCCTTGAGCGTCAGGTCGACACGGTTCTCACCGTCGACGATCTTCGCGCTGGACACCTTGTCCTGGGAGAGGTACTCCAGGCCCTTCTGCGTCGACACGCTCTTGAAGCCCGACATCGTGATCAGGCTCGAGCCGATCCAGACGATGATGATCGCCAGCACGACGTACAGGATCGGGCCGCGGAAGATCTTCTTGACGTTCATGGTGCGACCACAGTACCGCCTGGGCGCTGTGGGTCGGCTGCGTGTTCGCTCTGGGCGGTCTGCGCGCGGGCCGCTGGCGTCAGCTGTAGACGGCGGGCGCCAGGATGCCGACGCCGCGCAGGGTGCGGTAGCGCTCGTCGAAGTCGAGGCCGTAGCCGACCACGAACTGGTTCGGGATGTCGAATCCGACGTACTTGACGTCGATCTCGACGCGCGCCGCCTCCGGCTTGCGCAGCAGCGTGAAGATCTCGATGGACTCGGGCCCGCGGCTGCGCAGGTTCGACAGCAGCCACGAGAGCGTGAGGCCCGAGTCGATGATGTCCTCGACGATCAGGACGGTCTTGCCGCTCAGGTCGGTGTCGAGGTCTTTGAGGATGCGGACGACGCCGCTGGACTGCGTGCCGCTGCCGTAGGAGCTGACGGCCATCCAGTCCATCGTCACGGGCATGCGGAGCTCACGGGACAGGTCGGCCATCACCATGACCGCGCCCTTCAGGACGCCGATCAGCAGGACGTCCTTGCCGGCGTAGTCCCGCTCCACCTCCCGTGCCAGCTCGGCGATGCGGGAGCGGATCTGCTCCTCGGTGATCAGAATCTCGGTCAGGTCGTTCTGAACGTCCGTGAGTTCCATGGGGGAGGCGCTGTCCTTACGTGGTGGGGTGAAACGTGAGCAGCCCGTTCTGCCTGACCACTCTAACGCCTGGCAGGTCGACCGGCCCCTGCCCGTGCCAGTCGGTGATGAGGGCCGCGACCGCCAGGGTGTGAGCACGTGTGAGGGACACCCCGAACTCCGCGGAGACGACCAGCCGGATGATCCGCTGGCGGAGCGCCGCCGGGTCCGCCGCCAGCCCGCGGACGTCGAGCGCGACCGCGCCGTCATCGGTCTGGCTGACCAGCTCGAGCGCCCACTCCAGCGCCAGGCCGTCGAGGGCCTCGTCGTCCTCGCGCAGCTGCTCAGCGGTTCGCGCGAGGGCTTCGGCCACGCCGGGGCCGAGCTCCCGCTCCATCACCGGGAGGACCTCCGCGCGTACGCGCACTCGCGTGTAGGAGGGGTCGTCGTTGTGCGGGTCGTCCCAGGGCTCCAGGCGGCTGTCGGCGCAGAACGCACGCGTCTCGCTGCGGCGGAGACCGAGGAACGGGCGCAGCAGGCGGCCGGTGTCGGGCAGCATCCCCTGCAGGCTCGACGGACCAGAACCGCGCGCGAGACCGAGCAGGACCGTCTCGGCCTGGTCATCGAGAGTGTGGGCGAGCAGGATGCGCTCAGCGCCGGTCGCGGCCATCGCCCGGTCGAACGCGGCGTGGCGGGCAGCGCGTGCCGCCCCCTCCGGGCCGCCCTCCCGCTCCACGGCGACCCGTTCGACCAGCACCGGCTCGAGGCCGAGGGCCGTCGCCTGCTCCGCTGCCCGCGCGGCCACCGCATCCGAACCCGGCTGGAGGCCGTGGTCGACGATCACGGCGCCGGCGCGGAAGCCGTTCCTCGGCGCCTCGAAGGCGGTCGCGGCGGCGAGCGCGAGCGAGTCCGCTCCCCCGCTCAGACCCACGAGCACGAGGGCTCCCGATCGCAGGGGCGCCGGCCGCTCGGGGCCGTGGTCGTCGTGCGGGTCGACCTCCGGCAGGGCCGCCGCCGCGGCGAGCGCAGTGCGGACGGCGCGGCGCGCGTCGGCGATCGGCGGGGTCAGGCGCGGGCGGCGCTGCGGGTCGGGCGAGGCCTGCCCGGCCTCCGATCCGTCGAGGTGCATCCAGTAACGTTAGTGGAGGTTTTGCCGAGAGCTAAGGAGTACGGAATGGCCGAATACGACGTCGTCATCGAGATCCCGAAGGGGAGCCGCAACAAGTACGAGGTGGATCACGAGACGGGTCGCGTGTACCTCGACCGCGTGCTGTTCACCAGCTTCGTCTACCCGACCGACTACGGCTTCTTCGAGAACACGCTGGGCGACGACGGCGACCCGCTGGATGCCCTGGTGCTGCTCGAGTACCCGCTGTTCCCGGGCGTCGGCGTCAAGGTCCGCCCGGTGGGCGTCCTCAACATGAGCGACGAGGCGGGCGGCGACGCGAAGGTCATCGCGGTGCCGTACAAGGACCCGCGCTGGCAGCACATCCAGGACGTCGCCGACATCCCGGAGCAGACCCGCAAGGAGATCGAGCACTTCTTCGCCCGCTACAAGGACCTCGAGCCGGGCAAGTTCGTGAACATCGACGGCTGGGGCAACGCCGCGGAGGCCGACGGCCTCATCCAGAAGGCCATCGCGAAGCTCGCCGCCGAGGGTCACTGACCTCCGGCCCCCGTCGAGTACACAAAAACTGCACGCCGTCCGGCCGGATGGCGTGCAGTTTTTGTGTACTCGACGGTGGGGGTTCGGGAGTTAGGCGCTGGGACGGGCCACGAGGCGCCAGGGGGAACCCCAGACGGACTGGACCTTGACGACGTCGCCCTCGGTCGGAGCCGCGATCATCATGCCGCCGCCGATGTAGATGCCGACGTGGTAGAAGTCGCCGGGACCGTCGCCCCAGAAGATCAGGTCGCCCGCCTGCTTGGCGCTGTACGAGACCAGCTGGCCCCTGTCGGCGGCCGTGTAGTACTGGTTGTTCACGGAGTGGGAGCCGATGTAGACGCCGGCGTAGGCATATGCCTTCATCGTCAGTCCGGAGCAGTCGTATCCGGTGGGGCCCTCGCCGCCGAAGATGTACGGCTTGCCGAGCTGGGCGCGGGCGTACGCGATCGCGGTGTCGACGACGTTGCCGTTGGGTGCCGCAGGGGCCGCTCCCCCACCGCCGCCCGCCGGCGCTGCACCACCCGATGAGGGCTGGTTCGCTGCTGCCGCTGCTGCCGCCGCGGCAGCAGCGGCAGCAGCCCGCCGTGCGGCCTCCTGCTGAGCCTTGATCTGCTCGCCCTGCAGGTAGGCCGCCTCGGTCTGCGCCGAGGTGTTCTTCAGCGTCGCGAGCTGGGCGACGAGCTCGGTCGACTTCTGCTGCTGGGTGGCGAGGGCCGCCTGCGCCTTGGCCTGCGCATCCTGAGCCGCAGCCAGAGCCTTGTCGGCTTCGTCGGCCAGCGACTCGCGCTCGGTCTTGGCCGACTTCGCCTGCGCGGTCAGCGCGTCGGCGGTGTTCTTGTCCTTCGTCGCCTGCTCGTAGACGGCCTTCGACTGCTCGGTGAGCTTGCTCATCGTCCCGAGCTGGAACAGGAGCTTGTCGGCGGCGTCGCCGGACCCGCCGCCCTTGAGCATGAGGTCCGTGGTGACGTCGCCGCCGCCGGACTTCGCCAGGTGCGACGCCAGAAGACCGGCGCGCATCTTGGAGGTCTTGGCCTTCTCGGCCGCGGCTCCCGCCTGCTTCTCCAGGTCGGCGGCCTTGGCGGTCGCCGCGTCGAGGGCGTCCTTGGCTTGGAAGTAGGCCTCCGCCGCCTTCTCCGAGGCGATGCGGGCCGCATCCACACTCGACTGGAGGTTGCCGATCAGCGACGTGATGTTGTCGATCATCGCCTGCTGGTTGGCCACATTGTTCTTCGCCTGCTGGACGTCGTTCCACGACGGGTAGTCGACCGCCTGCGCTGGGGCGACGATGCCGATGGATGCCGTGACCGCGCCCATGACCCCCGCGCCGATGGCGAGGCCGGGGCGGACGCGGCTGCTCTTCTCGTTCTCGTTAGCCAAGGGGTGCCTGCCGATCTCTCATGAACGGGATCCCATCGATCTTCTCGCCGCCGACGCGGACCTCGTAGTGGAGGTGGCAGCCGGTGGAGGCGCCGGTGGTGCCGACGCGGGCGATGGGCTGGCCGGCGCCGACCTGCTGGCCGATGCCGACGAGGATGCCGCCGTTGCGGATGTGGGCGTAGCCCGTCTGGATGCCCCCGCCGTTGTCGATGAGGACGAAGTTGCCGTACGAGCCGTTCGGTCCGGCGTAGACGACGGTGCCGTCGTGGGCCGCGTAGATGGGCGCGTTGCACGAGGCGCCGATGTCGATGCCCAGGTGGTAGGTGCTGCCGACCCCGCCGGGCGAGGGGCGTGCGCCGAAGCCGTCGGTGATCGGGCCGGCGGCGGGCACCGCCCAGCCCTGCGGTCCGACGTAACCGCCCGGGAGGCCACCCGAGCCGCGAGCTGCGGCAGCAGCGGCGGCCGCCGCGACACCGGCTTCGTAACCGGCGACGGTCTTTGCGGTCGCGTCCTTCAGCGCCGCGAGCTGCGCCTGCATGACGACGATCTGCTTCTGTTGCTCGGCGAGCTTGTCCTGCGCTGCCTTCGCCGCCTCGATCGCCGCCTGCATCGCCGCCTCGGCGACGACGCGGAGGCGCTCGCGGTCGGCCTTGGCGACGACCGCCTGGTCGGACAGCGACTTCGCCGTGTTCTGCGCGGCCTTGGCGTCGGCGTAGACCTTGTTGGACTGCTCCACCAGCTTCGACATGCTGCCGAGGTCGGAGAGGAGCTGCTCCGGGCTCTTGGAGGTCGCGTTGTTGCCGGAGAGGAACAGGTTGGCGGTCAGATTCCGGCCACCGGTGCGGTAGAGCTGGGCGGCGAGCTTGCCCGCCTGGGCGCTCGCGTCATCCGCCTTCTTCTGGCTGGCAGCGGCCTGCGACTCGAGGTCGAGGGCCTTCATGGCCGCCTGATCGAAGTTCGCCTGAGCGACCTCGAGCTCCTCGCCGCGCTTCACCGCGGCCGCCTGAGTGTCGGCCACCTCCTGCTTGAGCTGGGCGATGAGGCCGTTGATGCGGTTGACCTGCGCGGAAGCGGCGGACTCGTTGGCCTTCGCGGCCTGGACGTCCTGCCAGCTGGGGTAGTTGTCCGCGTACGCAGGGGCGGAGACGGCGCCGACCGAGGCCACCACGCCGACGATCAGGGCCGCGATGGCGCGCGTCGCGCGGGCGCCGATGACCGCCCGGCGGCGTGAACCGCGGGTGGTCGGGGGAACCGTTCGGCTGGTCGTTTCGCGTCTCATGGTGTTTCTCGGCCCGCTCACTTCTGCGTCGACGTCCGTCACGCGAGTCACACGTGCCCCACTGTCAACATGCGTCACTCTATCAACATGGCGATTTTCCGGCCTGGTCGGAGGCCGGAACGATGGGGGTCGGCGTGCGTCCGCACGAGCGGCCGGGGGGACCGCCTGGGTCGCAGACTATGTCGCGGTTCCGCCCCATCCCCGGATTTCGGAGTGGCGTTGCGCGAACCGGCAACGGGCCGCCGGGCGCCGACCCGCCCGGGATCCGAACCCGATTCGCATTCTCTGTCGCACTTCCGTATGCTTATGCGTCGGTGGTCATCGGAAAGCGGAAGCAATTCGAGACAATCCGGCCCCATCGTTTAGCGGCCTAGGACGCCGCCCTTTCACGGCGGTAGCACGGGTTCGAATCCCGTTGGGGTCACGCCGAACGGTGTCCACTAGTATTGATCAGCACCAGATAACTCAAGAAGCAACACACTAAGGCCCTGTAGCGCAGTTGGTTAGCGTGCCGCCCTGTCACGGCGGAGGTCGCGGGTTCAAGTCCCGTCAGGGTCGCCACGGCGACAAGCCCTTCCACTAGGAAGGGCTTCCGTCTAGGTGGATGCGCGAGCATCCCCTGGCTCTGTAGCTCAGTTGGTAGAGCGTTCGACTGAAAATCGAAAGGTCACCGGATCGATGCCGGTCGGAGCCACCAGAGAAAACCCCCGGATCCTTGAGGATGCCGGGGTTTTTCACTAGATAGGACGGAGTCGCGTCCGCGACCGCATCACGCGCGTGCGTCGTCGGTCACCGCGCCAGGTCGCCCGCATAGTCGGCCAGGTTGGCGAAAGCCGGCTGGCTTCTCTCGTCCTCGACCGCTGCCGCTCCCACCGCGCACGCTATCCCCAGGGCGTGTTCCGGGTCGACACCGGCTGTCAACGAGAGCGCAAGGGCGGCGCAGAAGGCATCACCGGCCCCGACTGTATTCACAGGCTCGGCGCGCACGGCCGGTACGCGAACCACCAGCGATCCCTTCTCGTAGAGCGCGGCGCCGTCCCCGCCGTAGGTGACGGCCACGCGTTGCGCGTCGGCCAGCTCAGGCATGAGCGCGAATTCGGACTCGTTGACGATGAACAGATCTGCGCGACGGACCAGCTCAGCGGGAAGCGCTTGCGCAGGAGCCGCATTGACCACCAAGAAGGCAGCGGTCGACCCTGCCAGTTCGCACACCAGCCCGGTGTCGACCTCGAGCTGGGTCAGGACGACCTCGTCATCCGCGATGTGGAGACCGTTGAGAGACACCTCACTGTTCGCCCCCGGGCAGACGACGATCTGGTTCTCCCCGTGCCGATCGACAGCGATCAGCGCCGTGCCCGTCGGCTCGTCGACGATGCGTACGGCGGACACATCGACCCCGGCAGATCGCAGCTCATCCAGCATCCACCGCCCGTCCGCGTCATCCCCGATGGCACCGACCATCCGAACGCGCGCGCCGAGGCGGCTTGCCGCGGCAGCCTGGTTCGCCCCTTTTCCTCCCGCGTCTCGATGCAGGGCAGCGTTTCCGATGGTCTCCCCCGCGGTGGGGAGGCGGTCGGCGATGGCGGTGAGGTCGACGTTGATACTGCCGACGACGACAACATCACGGAGGTCGTGCACAGAGGTGGCCTTTCGTCCTGCACGCCACGGGGGCGCTGGATTGGATGCTAGTGAGTATCTCGCCTCCCACTGTCTCGAGCCACGTCGCTTCGGTCGGAGACCGCAGGTGGCGAGTAGCCAGGCCCACCCGATCGGGTCCATGATGCCGGGGTGACGAGGCGGGATGAACCGATCGGTCGCGGGTCATGAATCCGGCGGCTCGCCGCGTGCAGCGTGTCTACCTGACCTTGATGCTCGGGAACACGTTGGCGGCGTCGTTCATCTGGGGGATCAACACCCTCTTCCTGCTCGACGCCGGGCTCACGAACTTCGAGGCGTTCGCCGCGAACGCGTTCTTCACCGCCGGGATGGTGATCTTCGAGATCCCGACGGGCGTCGTCGCCGACACGGTCGGGCGCAAGGCGTCCTACCTGCTGGGCACGATCACCCTGTCGGTGACCACCGGCCTGTACTGGTTGCTGTGGCTCTGGCACGCGCCGTTCGTCTGGTGGGCGATCGTGTCGGCGCTGCTCGGTCTCGGCTTCACGTTCTTCTCCGGCGCGGTGGACGCTTGGCTCGTCGACGCCCTGGCGTTCGCCAAGTACACCGGGAGCCTGGAGGCCGTGTTCGGCCGCGGCCTGGTCGTCACGGGGATCTCGATGTTCGCCGGGTCGGTTCTCGGCGGGATCATCGCCCAGGCGACGAATCTCGGCGTGCCGTTCCTGCTGCGAGCCGGCGTGCTGGTCGTCATGCTGGTGTTCGCCGCCATCGTGATGAAAGACCTCGGCTTCACACCCGACCACTCGATGGGCCCGGTCGCGGCGACCAGGAACGTGCTGAGGCAGTCGATCGATCACGGGCTGCGCAAACGGTCGGTGCGCTGGGTGATCCTGTCGGCGCCGTTCGCCTCCGGCGTCGGCATCTACGCCTTCTACGCGCTGCAGCCGTATCTGCTGGAACTCTACGGCGACAAGACCGCGTACTCGATCGCCGGGCTCGCCGCCGCCATCCTGTCGCTGGCGCAGGTCGCGGGCGGTGTGCTCGCCTCGCGCATCCGCCGTCTGTTCGCGAAGCGCACGACGACGGTGATCGGGGCATCTCTGACGAGCATCGTGATCCTCGTGGCGCTGGGGGTGACCAGCCTCTTCTGGCTCGCCGTCGCCCTGCTGGTGATCTGGGGTTTCGTATTCGCGGTGGCCGGCCCGGTTCGCCAGGCCTACCTGAACGACATGATCCCCTCGAAGCAGCGCGCGACCGTGCTGTCGTTCGACTCGCTGTTCGGCAGCCTCGGCGGGGTGTTCATCCAACCGGCGCTCGGACGCGCGGCCGACCTCTGGGGCTACGGCACGTCGCTCGTCATCGGCGGAGCGGTCGAGCTGATCGGAATCCCGTTCCTGTTCGCCAGCCGGCGCCAGAACGACCCGGCGGACACCAAGACGGTTCAGACGGACCCGGAACCGGTCGAGCCGGGGACTGCGGCACCCGATCCTGGCACCTCCGGCCCGCGGCCATCCTGAGCTCTGCGTGCGGCCAGCTCGCGATCCTGCTTCTCGTCCGCTCCCGTGATGACCCAGTACACGACGGCGAGCGACAGGATACCGATGACCGGCGTCAGGAAGGTCGCGAACGGCACGCCGAGCGGCGCGTGCCCGACCGCGAACACCGACACATCCCAGAGCCCGTGCAGCAGCATGGCCCAGATCAGGGATCCCGTCACCCGCCGCACGATGTAGAACGCCGTCCCGGAGGCGAAGGCGAGCCCGACCTGCGCGAGCGTGCCGCCGAGCGGGGCTCCCAGCGCCGCGTTGACGAGGTGCATCACCCCGAACAGGACGCTGGACAGGAACCAGGCCCACCCCTCGCGCAGCCGCGAGCGGAACGCTGTGAGCACGAGGCCGCGTGTCATCAGCTCCTCGTTGAAGCCCACCAGGACACCGAGTGCGACGAGAGCGAGGAGGAAGGAGGCGTCGAACTTCGACCAGTCCGTCGTGAGGATGTTCACCAGCGCCACGACCGCCATCAGGATCGGGACGAAGACGGGCCAGACATGACGGGAGCGCGTGCGTTCGAACAGCGCCGGCCGCCACCAGCCCAGCAGAGACGTGGTGACCGCGAGCAAGAGCGCGGCGACGGCCAGGTCTACGACCGCGCCCCTCCAGGTCTCCCCGGCGGAGGCACCGATCCTGGTGTATGGGACGCCCATCAGAGCGCTGACGACGAAGACCACGACGACGTAGCCGGCCCAGATCAGGAACCCCATCCACAGCCGAGGCTGAATTCGCATGCGTCCTTACCTTTCCCCAGGGGATGAGAACAGCCGAAAGTGGTGCGAAGAGCCCCCGCGCGGATCCGGATGTCCGGCCCGGGTGTTAGACATCTTTCTTGGCTAGCAATCGCCTGTCAACGCCATCCTCGGGATTCCTGCGGGTCTCGTCGACCCGGGAGGCGACTGGACTGCGTCAGGGTGACGGCGTCGGAGTCGCGCTCGGAGCCTGTTGCGCCTGCTGCGCCTCCGCGAGCGCCTTGTCGAAGGCGCTGATCGTTGCGGCATCCACCGTTCCGGTCGCCTCGACTCCGAGCTTCGCCTGGAACGCCTGCAGGGACTCCGTGAGCGCCGGAGTCCAGACGCCGTCGACCGGGCCGCTCCAGAAGCCTGCGAGCTTCAGCGTCTGCTGGAGGGCGGCGGTGGTGGCCGTGTTCGTCTGCGCGGCGGCGCCACCGAGGGCGAGGAGCGTGGCATCCAGCGCTGCGGCAGTCGCCTTGTCGACCGTGCCCGTCACCGGCAGGCCGCTCACGGTCTGGAGCTCTTCGACGGCCGCGACGGTCTGCGGACCGTATACGCCGTCGATCGCGCCCGAGTAGTAGCCGGCGGCGGCGAGACTCTGCTGCAGTTCGGTCACGTAGCGGCTGACGGCCGCGGAGGCCTCCTGGGCCTGAGCGTCGGGAATGCAGCCGGCCTGCGCGAACAGGTGCAGCCAGGAGAACTCGAGAGCGACCGCCGCACTGTTGAACTGCTCCGAAGCGGCCGCGACGGTGGTCTGGTCCGTGATGGCGGACTGAGCGGAGGCGAACTCCGCGTCAGCCTGCTTCACACGATCGACGGTCGCGCTGGGGACGAGCGGGGTGGCTGTCGGCTGCGGAGTCGCATCGCCCTCCGGGGTGCCGGAGGGCTCCCCTCGCGCCTGGTCGAGGGCGGCTCGGGCGGCGACGAGCTCCTGTTCGGCCGTCGCGAGTTCCTGGTGAGCCTCGACGGCCGCTTCCGCGCCATCGAACGCGGAGGATCTCGGCTTGGCCAGATCGGAGCCCGCATCCTTCACGTCGCCCACAGTCGGAGCGGTCTGCGTGAGGATGTCGCCGTACCGGTCGAGAGCTTCGATGTACGTCTTACTCGCCTGGCAGAACTCCTGCGAAGCCGCATCCGCCGCCGACCGCGCTTCCTTGACCGCCTTCTCTTTCGCGGTGACCTGCGCCTGAGCACGATCGACGGGGCTCACTTCGCCCGAACATCCCGAAAATGCGAACGCCGCGACGACGACGAGCGCACCCACCGCCACTCGCACCCGCAGGGGACGCCGGTCGCTGTGCTGCCTCGGCTCGTTCAGCATCGCGCGATCCTCTGCTCCCTGTTCGCGGCGGCCCGCCCACGTTGGCGTGGGCGGCCAGCCACACGGTAGCTGCGGCCGAGGACGCGTGGATATACAGCGGGCTGGAGAGGCGTTCCTGGTTCGAGCCACGGGCCGATCGTGATTGCTAGCATCGTCGCGACGAGGGAGCTGCCATGTACACGTCGACGTTCATCTTCGAGGCGAAGCCCTACGACGAGGACTTCCATCGGCTGAACGACGAGATCGCAGAGCGCGCCCGCGCCATCCCCGGCTTCCTCGGCGAGGAGGCGTGGAGCAACCAGGAGACCGGCCTGCACGCGGAGGTCTACTACTGGGAGACGCGCGAGGCGCTGCAGCAGCTGATCGGCATGGACACGCACCGCGAGGCCAAGCGGCTGCACGATCGGTGGATCGGCGCCTATCGCATCGTCATCGCCGAGGTCGTCGGCAGCTACGGTCAGCCCGGCCTGGGACTGGAGCACGTCCCGGCCGAGAGCTCCGGCAGCACGTCCGCACGATGACGCCGGCGTCGCTGGCCCTCATCGTCGCGGTCGGACTCCTCGGGCCGCTGCTCTCGGCGCGGAATGTGTGGCACGTGCCCGTGGTCGTCGGTGAGCTGGCGGGCGGCATCCTCATCGGCGACACCGGGCTTCGGCTCATCGACCCTCGGGCCCCCGACCTCCAGCTGCTCGCGAACATCGGATTCGGGCTCACGATGGTCGTCGTCGGCTCGCAGATTCCGGTGCGGGACCCGCGTCTGCGGTCACGGACCGGGGTGCTCGGGGTGGCGGGCGCGGCCGTCGCCGGGGTCGCCTCCGCGGTGATCGGCGTCGCCCTCGCCGCCGCGTTCGGCACCGGACACGCCGCGGTATACGGGATCGTGCTGGCGTCGTCCTCGGCGGCGGTCGTGCTGCCGATGCTCACGTCGCTGGGGCTCAGTCTGGGCGGACTCGGCCAGCTGGTCACCCAGATCGCGGTCGCCGATGTGGTGTGCGTGATCGCCCTTCCCTTCGCGGTATCGCCGGCGCACGCGGGCAGCGCGGCGGTCGGAGCGCTCGTCATCGCCGTGGCCTCCGTCGCGCTGGTCGCGGCGCTCACCTGGCTGGGGCGCTCCGGACTACGACGGCGGGCACATGCATACTCGGAACGCCGCCGGTTCGCGCTGGAGCTCCGGCTGAGCCTCCTGGTGCTGTTCGTGTTCGCGGCCATCGCCCAGCTGGCTCAGCTGTCGATCATGCTGGCCGGCTTCGCGCTGGGGCTCGTCCTCGCGGCGGTCGGAGAGCCGCACCGCCTCGCCCGGCAGCTGTTCGGCATGACGGAGGGCTTCTTCGGACCGCTGTTCTTCGTCTGGTTGGGCGCGTCGCTCGACATCCGCGGGCTGGGCGGCCATCCCGCCATGGTCCTGCTCGGGCTGGCTCTCGGCGCGGGCGCGGTGATCGCGCACAGCACCTCACGCGCTGTCCGGCTCCCGTGGATGCAGGCCGCCGCCTCGGCGGGGCAGCTCGGCGTCCCGGTGGCGGCCGTGACGCTGGGAGTGCAGACCAGCACCCTGCTTCCCGGAGAGGGACCGGCCATCCTGGTCGGCGCGCTGCTGACCGTGACCGTCGCCGCGCTGGCGCTCGGGCGGATCGCCGCGCGGGCGCGTCCCGCACTCGGGGATGCGTCGCGCTGATCAACGGCTCCCGACTGGGTGCAGGACTACCAGGAGAACGGCGACCAGGCGCGACGGTCGGCCGCGCCCCTAGCGTCGCACCCATGGACCTGCGACTGACGGACAAGCTCGCCATCGTCACCGGCGCGAGCTCCGGCATCGGATTGGCGATCACGCGCGCGTTCCTCGACGAAGGCGCGCGAGTGGTCACCGGGTCGCGCACCGTCTCTCCCGAGCTGTCTGCGCTGGTCGACACGGGACGCGTCGACGCCGTCGTCGTGGATCTGTCCACCCCCGACGGACCCGGCGAGCTGGTGAGCCGCGCCGAAGCCCTCGGCGGCGCGGACATCCTCGTCAACAATGTGGGTGCCCTGACGCCACGGACGGAGGGATTCCTGGCGGTCGGCGATGACGACTGGATGCGTACCTTCCAGCTCGGCTTCTTCGCCGCGGTGCGCGCGATCCGGGCGGTGATCCCGGGGATGCAGGCGCGCGGCGGCGGCAAAGTGGTGACCATCGGGTCGGTCAACGCCTTCCTGCCGGACCCCTTCGTCGTCGACTACTCGGCGGCGAAGGCCGCCGTCTGGAACCTCTCGAAGGCGCTGTCGAAAGAGTACGGTCCCGACGGCATCCGCTTCAACACCATCAGCCCTGGGCCCGTCGCCACACCGCTCTGGCTCGGCGAGCACGGAGTTGCTGCGACGGTCGCCGCTGCCCAGGGCACCGACTTCGAGACCGCGAAACGCGACGTGGTCGCCGCCCAGGGCGGCTTCAGCACCGGGCGGTTCACCGAGCCGTCCGAGGTCGCCGACCTCGTCCTGCTCCTCTCCAGCGACCGCGCCGGCAACACGACCGGCGCCGACTTCCTCATCGACGGCGGCCTGGTCAAGACCCTCTGACCCGGCCTCGGTCTCCCTCGCGACGAAACCAAGGAGCCCCGTATGCCCGCTCACCCCGTGATGTTCATCCACGGCCTCTGGATCCACTCCTCCGCGTGGAAGCCCTGGCAGGACCTGTTCGCCGATGCGGGATACGACACCGCCGCTCCCGGTTGGCCCGGAGATCTGGCGACCGTGGAGGAGACCCGGGCAGACCCGTCCGGGCTCGACGAGGTCGGGATCGAAGCGATCTGTCGCCACTACGCGGATCTTATCGAAGGGATGGCGGAGAAGCCCATCCTGATCGGTCACTCCTTCGGCGGCCTCATCGCCCAGGAGCTGCTCGCCAACGGATACGGCGTCGCCGCCGTCGCCATCGATCCCGCGCCGATCAAGGGAGTGAACATCCTGCCGTTCTCGCAGCTGCGTTCGGCTCTGCCTGTGCTCGGAAATCCGGCGAACCGGAAACGGACCGTCGCCCTCACGGCCAAGCAGTTCCGGTACGCGTTCGGCAACGCGATCCCCGAGGCGGAGTCGGACGCACTCCACGAAGCGTGGACCATCCCGGGACCGGGTCGTCCGCTGTTCGAGGACGCGACCGCGAACTTCACGAAAGGATCGCCCGCAACCGTCGACACCCACGTCGCCGACCGCGGGCCGCTCCTGCTCGTCACCGGGACGGAGGACCACACGGTGCCGCGATCGGTGACCGCGGCGGTGGCAAAGCTCTACGCGGGCGGTCCTGGAGTCACGGACTATCAGGAGTTCGAGGGCCGCGGCCACTCCCTGACCCTGGACTCCGGGTGGCGCGATGTCGCCGATGCGGCACTCGCGTGGATGAAGGAGAAAGCGCTCTAACCGGTCACCGCGGAAGCGACGCCGGTCAGACGGGCGAGCGCTGCCTCCGACACGCTGCCGGGCTCCGCGTGGTAGACGACGATGACGGGATGATCGCTCCCGGCGAAGCACAGGCGCTCGAAGTTCAGCTCGATGGGGCCGACCTCGGGATGCGAGAGCAGGTTGACGCCGCTCGCGGTCGCGCCGACGTCGTGCCGTCCCCAGAGCTCGGCGAATCGGCTGCTCCTATCGATCAGCCCGGCGACCAGGTCGGGAAGACGGGGGTCGAGCGGCGGGGTGGCCGCCTGCGCCCGCAGGTACGAGACCAGACGGGCCGTCATCTCCTCCCAATTGACGTAGAGGGAGCGCAGCCGCGGGTCGAGGAACGCGGCCTCGACGAGGTTCACCCCCGCGTGGAACGACGGCGACAGGGCACCGGCCAGCGGGTTGGCGACGATCACGTCGAGGATCCGATCGTGGACGAGAGCGGGAGTCGACAGCGCGGAGATGAAGGCGGCCAGGCGCTGAGCCCCCTCCCGCGTCTGCTGCGGCTCGTACCCACGATCTGGGAGCGGCCTCACCAGGCGGTGGAGGAACTCCTCGGAAGCCGGGGCGAGCAGCAGCGCCCGGGCGATGGCGGCGACCACCTGCTCGGAGGGATGGCGCTCACGCCCCTGCTCGAGACGCACGTAGTACTCGGAACTGATCCCGGCGAGCGCCGCGACCTCCTCGCGGCGGAGTCCGCTGACCAGTCGGCGGCGGCCGTCCTCCGTGAGCCCGACGTCGTCAGGACGCAGCGATTCGCGCCGCGCACGCAGGTAGTCGCCGAGGGCGTTGTCCGCCATGAGGGGATGCTAGCCGTTCGTCTCCCGGATCACACCTGCGCAGGCGCGCCGCCGGTGACGACGGGCACCCGCACACCCCGCGGCACCCGCGCCGCACGAAGCGCGGCCAGGATCGTCGCGAGGTCGACGGCCTCCTGCAGCAAAGCACCGACGATGGCCGGGATGACGCCGAAAGCCGCGATCAGCATCAGCACAACGGAGGCGGCGATGCCGAGCCAGATGCTCTGCAGCGCGATGCGGACGGTTCGACGCGAGATGGCGAGCGCATCCACGACGCCGCCGATGTCGTCGACCAGCAGGACGACGTCCGCCGACTCGCTCGCCGCCGTCGCCCCCTTCGCACCCATGGCGACGCCGACGTCCGCGCGGGCGAGCACGGGGGCGTCGTTCACCCCGTCGCCCACCATCACGACCGGGCGCTCGGTGATCTCGGCGACCCTGCGCACCTTGTCGGCGGGCAGGCACTCGGCGCGATACCGGCTGATCCCGAGCGCCGCAGCGGTGTGGGCGGCGGTCTCCTCCGCGTCACCGGTCAGCAGTTCGATGTCCGTGACGCCGAGCTCCCGCAGTCCACGCAGAGTGGCCGACGCATTCGGTCGCGGCGGATCGGCTTCGAGGAGGACCCCGGCGTAAGCGTCGTCGATCGTGACATAGACGGCCAGCTCGCCCGGGCCGATCTCCGCACGCGGAGTGTCCGGTGCGAAGGAGCGCGCGAAGGCGAGCTTGCCCACCGCCACTCGGCGCCCGTCCACCTCGGCCAGGACACCGTTGGTGGCGTGCTCCTCGGCCGACGCGACCTCCCGCAGGGCGATCGAGCGCTGCTCGGCCGCCTGGACCACGGATGCCGCGAGCACGTGGGAGGAGTACTGCTCCGCACTCGCGGTCAGGGCGAGCAGCTCGGTCGCATCGACGCCGGGCGCCGGGCGCACCTCGCGCAGCACCGGGCGGCCCGTCGTCAGCGTCCCCGTCTTGTCGAACACCACCGTGCGGGCGCGGGCCAGCGTCTCGAACACCGACCCGGCGCGGACCAGGATGCCGGAGTGCGCCGCCCGGCTCATCCCGCCGATGAACGCGACCGGGGCCGCGATGAGGAGCGGGCACGGCGTCGCGAGGACGAGCACCTCTGCGAACCGCACCGGGTCACCGCTGACCGCCCAGGCGACCCCCGCCAGGAGCAGCGAGAACACCGTGAACGGGACGGCGAACCGGTCGGCGAGGCGGACCACGCGGGGTCTGCTCCCGGACGCCTGTGCGACGAGCGCCACGATCTGCTGGTACTGGCTGTCGCCGGCGACGGCCGTTGCGCGCATCCGGACCGCCTCGGCGCCGTTGACGCTGCCGCTGAGGACCTCGTCGCCGGGCGACCGGTCCACGGGAAGGCTCTCGCCGGTGAGCGACGAGAGGTCGAACGCGGCCGCATCCAGCAGCACCCCATCCACCGGCACCACCTCGGCCGGGCGGACCAGCAGGATGTCACCGACGCGCACATCCCCGACCGGCACGTCCTCTATGCGGTCGCCCGCGAAGCGGTGCGCCGACCGGGGCTCCCGGCGCAGCAGCGCATCCAACTCGTGCCTCGCCCGCCGGTTCGCGTAGTCCTCGAGCGCCTCGCCCCCGCTGAGCATGAGGACGACGACGAGCCCCGCCGCCACCTCCCCCACCGCCACCGTCGCGACGATCGCGACGACCGCGAGGAGGTCGACGCCCAGCCCGCCGGAAGCCAGGGTCCGGAGCATCCGGACGGTGTAGCCCACGGCGACCGCGATGGCGTACAGGCCGGCGGTCCACTGTGCGGCTATCACCGCCCCTGCCAGGAACAGCGCGAGCGAGATCACACCGACCAGGAGCGTGAGCGTGATCACGCGGTAGCGGAGCGCGGCCCGGATCAGCCTCCCGCTGCCGGGCCGAGGCTCAGCGATGCTCACTCCCGCGCGATCGCCGCAGCGGAGTCGTCTGCGGGCGACTCGACCGGGAGTCCGGAGTCGTAGACGAAGACGAGCCGCGCGGGCACCTCACCGGAGAGCACCTCGGCCACCGCCTCGTTGACATCGGAGATGTCCCGTCGTGCGGCGACGACGTGGGTGCGCCCGGCCGCGTGGAGGGCGAACACCTCGACGAGGTCCTGCCGGGTGCCGACGATCGAGCCGATGATCGAGATGCCCTTGAGCACGGTGTCGAAGACGGGGATGGTCAGGGTGCCGTCGGCCGGAAGGGAGACGAGCACCAGCCGTCCGCCGCGATTGAGCGACTGGAAAGCCTGGTCGAACACGCTGGGCGCGACCGCGAGGACGATGGCGACGTCCACGCCGCCGAGGTGCCGGATGACCTCCACCGGGTCGACTTCGGCCGCGTTGATGGCGTGGTCGGCGCCCAACTGGACTGCCAGATCCAGCTTCTCCTCGGTGACGTCCACGGCGACGACCTGGGCGCCGACCAGGCGCGCGTACTGCACGGCGAGGTGACCGAGACCGCCGATCCCGAAGACGGCGACGCGCTCGCCCGGAACCACGCGCGCGGCCTTCACCGCGGCGTAGGTCGTGACGCCCGCGCAGGTCAGCGGGGCGGCATCCAGCGGGGACACATCGTCCGGCACCGGCACAGCGAACCGCGCCTCGGCGACGGCGTACTCGGCGTATCCTCCGTCGACGGAGTAGCCGGTGTTGTGCTGTGCCTCGCACAGGTTCTCGCGGCCGTCGACACAGTAGCGGCACTCGCCGCACGCGTAGCCGAGCCACGGGAGCGCGACCCGCTGCCCCACCTCGCGGGTGGTGACGCCGTCGCCGAGGCGCTCGACGATCCCGACGCCCTCGTGGCCGGGAACGAAGGGGAGGGCAGGCTTGACCGGCCAGTCGCCGTCGATGGCGTGGATGTCGGTGTGACACAGTCCGCACGCCTCCAGGCGGACCAGGACCTGGCCGGGACCGGGGGTCGGGATCGGACGGTCTTCGAGGGTGAGCGACTCGCGGTACTGGCTCACGACGGCTGCGCGCATGGGCGGCTCCTTTCGGTATGCCGCCAGTGTGCTGCGCCCCCACCACCGGGCGTCGGGCCGAAGGTCCCGCGATGCCGCCATGGGCCTTTGGACCCTGAACGCCCGGCTCGGTCGCGCTCATCCTGGGGAGGAGAGTTCGGAGGAGTCATGAAACGCTGGATCCGCATCGTCCTGACCGTCCTGACGGCCGCCGTCGGTCTGAGCGCCGTCGCCGGGGGCCTCGCCCTCATCATCGGCGGGGCGGCCACGACGACGGGAGCGGGGGTCGTACCCGACCGCGCCTTCCTCGGCGGGAGCCCGTTCACCTCGTACGTGGCGCCGGGCGTCATCCTCGCGGTCATCGTGGGAGGCACGCACCTGCTCGCCTCCGTGATGATCGGCCGGCAGTCCGACGCCGGGGCGTTCGCGGCCACGGTCGCCGCGTTCGGCCTGCTCATCTGGATCTTCGTGCAGATGATGTTCATCCCCTTCAGCCCACTGCAGGCGGTGTACTTCGCGGCAGGTCTCGCCGAGCTCGGGCTCGTCCTCCTCGGACTCGGCCTGTTCGGGCGGCGCCCGGCGGTCACCTCGTGAGCGCATCGCTGCGGTTCCTCGGCGCCACGGACACGGTCACCGGCTCCCGGTATCTCATCGAGCACGACGGCAGGCGCGTCCTCATCGACTGCGGGCTGTTCCAGGGCTACAAGCAGCTGCGGGAGCGCAACTGGCGGCCGTTCCCCGTCGAACCGGCGAGTGTGGATGCGGTCGTGGTCACGCACGCGCACCTGGACCACACGGGCTACCTTCCCGCGCTGGTGCGGGACGGCTTCCGGGGTCGCATCCACTCGACGATGGGGACGGCGGAGCTGAGCCGGCTCATCCTCCCGGACAGCGGGCGGCTGCTCCAGGAGCAGGCGGCGTACGCCGACCGGCACCACACCTCCCGGCACACCCCGCCGCGCGCGCTCTACACCGAGCAGGACGCCCTGGCCGCGCTGGAGCGGTTCGACCCGCACCCGTTCGCGCAGCCCTTCGCCCTCAACGGGATGACGATCCGGTTCGTGCCCGCCGGGCACATCCTCGGCGCCGCCCAGGTGCTGGTGACCACCGACGCCGGGCGCCTGCACTTCACCGGCGACCTCGGGCGCGTGGACGATCCGCTGATGCGGCCGCCTGCACCGCTGGAGGAGACGGATGTGCTCGTGTCCGAGTCGACGTACGGCGACCGCATCCACTCGCGGGTGGACGCGGAGGACGCGCTCGGCCGGATCGTCACGGACGTCTGCCGCGGTGGCGGGGTCGTGCTGCTGCCGGCGTTCGCCGTGGGCCGCGCCGAGACCCTGCTGCTGCACCTGAGCCGCCTGCGCGCCCACGGCCGCATCCCCGAGGTGCCGATCTTCCTGAACAGCCCGATGGCGGTCGACGCCTCCGAGATCTACGCGCGCCACCCCGAGGAGCACCGGATCCCCCGCGACGAGTTCGCCGCTATGTACCGTCTGGCGACCCTCGTGCGCACGGTGGACGACTCGAAGCTCCTCAATCTGCGCGGCGGTCCGGCGATCATCATCTCCGCCAGCGGGATGCTCGAGGGCGGCCGCATCCTCCACCACGTCGAGGCGTACGGCGGCGATCCGCGCAACGCCATCGTGCTGACCGGCTTCCAGGCCGGGGGAACCCGCGGCGCGGCCCTGCAGCGCGGTGAGCGCACGCTCCGCATCCACGGGCGCGACATCCCGATCCGGGCGCGCGTGCACACGCTCGACATGCTCTCGGCCCACGCCGACGCCCAGCAGATCGTCGAGTGGATGTCGTCTGCGCCGACCGCGCCCGCCGCGGTGTACCTGACCCACGGCGAGCCGGATGCCGCCGACCAGCTGCGCCTCCGCCTCCGACGCTCGCTCGGCTGGGAGGCCCGCGTTCCCGAGTTCGGGGAGACCGTCAGCGCGACTGCGGCGACCGCGCCGTGAACCGCGCCGCCCGCCGGGCGACCCGGTGGCGGTACGCGCGGGCCCGCACCGGCGCCTCCGGCGAACGGGACAGGCGCGCGTAGTACCAGACCTTCGCCAGCTCGACCAGGACGAGGTAGGCGACGACCATCCCGGCCAGCGCCAGCACGAACACCGCCGGCAACGGGGTGAAGCCGAGCACTCCGGCGAGTGGCGAGTACGGCAGCCAGGTGCCGATCGCAACGACCGCCAGCACCGAGAGCACGAGCGGACGCGAGGGCCGGCTGCGCAGGAACGGGACGCGCCGCGTGCGCACGGCGAACACGATCAGGGTCTGCGTCGCGATCGACTCGATGAACCAGCCGGACCGGAACTCCGGCGGGGCCGCGTTCAGGGCGAACAGCATCAGCGCGAAAGTGGCGAAGTCGAACAGCGAGCTGATCGGCCCGAACAGCAGCATGAAGCGACGGATCGCGGGGATGTCCCAGTGCGCCGGCGCACGCAGCTGCTCGGCATCCACGTGGTCGGTCGGGATGGCGAGCTGGCTGGAGTCGTAGAGCAGGTTGTTCAGAAGGATCTGCCCGGGCAGCATCGGCAGGAACGGCAGCGCGATGGACGCGACGGAGGCGCTGAACATGTTGCCGAAGTTGCTGGAGGTGCCCATGAGCACGTACTTGATCGTGTTCGCGAAGATGCGGCGGCCCTCGGTCACCCCGTCGGCGAGGACGTCGAGGTCTTTCTCCAGGAGGAGCACGTCCGCAGCGTCCTTCGCGACGTCGACCGCCGAGTCGACGGAGATGCCAACGTCGGCGCGGTGCAGGGCGAGCGCGTCGTTGACCCCATCCCCGAGGAACCCGACGGCGCGGCCCTTGCGGCGGAGGGCGAGCACGATCCGCGCCTTCTGCTCGGGCGACACGCGCGCGAAGATCGTGGTCGCGCGGGCCGCGTCGATCAGGGCACGGTCGTCGAGCGCATCCACTTCGTCGCCGGTGAGTGTGCCGCGCCGAACCATGCCGAGCCGGTCGCAGACCCGCTCGGCCACGGTCGCGCTGTCGCCGGTAGCGATCTTCACCTCGACCCCCAGCGCGGTCAGGCGCGCGAGGGAGGCCGCGGCATCGGGACGCACGGCGTCCGCGAACACCAGGAAGCCGCGGACCGCGAGGCCGTGCTCCGCAGAGTCGTCGAGCCCGGTCAGCCCGGGGGCCGGGCGGGAGGCGACGACCACGACGCGCGCCCCTGTCGCGTAGAGCTCCGCGAGCTCCGCTGCCACGGCGTCCCCCGATCCGGTGCACAACGGGAGCACCGACTCCGGCGCACCCTTCACGACGACGATCGGATCGGAGCCCGCCGCGGCGACCAGGGTCGTGCACCGGCGGCGCTCGTGGTCGAACGGGCGCACGGCGAGGCGACGGTACGCGCCGACCGGCGCATCCGCCGCTCCGGGAGCGTCGAGCAGTGCCGCGTCGAGCGGGGTCAGGCCGACGGCGTCCGCCCCCGCCGCCCGGTTCGCGAGCGGATCGGCGTCGACCGCGAGCAGGGCGAGAAGGAGGAGCTCGTCCGCCGAGACGCCGTCGACCGGCACGGCCCGGTCGAAGGCGATCCTCCCGGTCGTCAGCGTTCCCGTCTTGTCGGTGACGAGGAGGTCGAGGTCGCCGAGATCCTCGATGCACACCATCCGCTTCACCAGCACACGACGTCGAGCGAGGGCGCGCGACCCGGCCGCCAGGCTGGTGCTCACCACGGCGGGAAGCAGCTGCGGGGTGATCCCGACAGCGATGGCGAGCGAGAACAGCAGGGACTCGATGATCGGCCGGCCGAGGAGCAGCGCCGCGATGAAGATCACCGACGAGAGGATGAGCGCGACGGCGAGCAGGAACATCGAGAACCGGCCGAGCCCGCGCTGGAACTCGGTCTGCGGATTCTGGACGCCCAGGCCGACCGCGATCCGGCCGAACTCGGTCTCCCCCGCGGTCGCGACGACCACGCCGACGCCGCTGCCCGCGTGCACGATCGTCCCCATCAGGGCGGAGGACGAGAGGTCGCCGATGCCGGCGCCGCGGGCGACGGGTTCGACGGACTTCGCGACGGAAGCCGCCTCACCCGTGACGATGCTCTCGTCGCATTCGAGCCCGGACGTCTCGATCAGCCGCAGGTCGGCCGGCACGACCGTGCCCACTGACAGCACGACGACGTCGCCGCGCACGAGCTCCGTCACATCCACGGCCCGGCGGACGCCGTCGCGCACGGCCACGACCGTATGCCGCAGCCGGTCGTGCAGGGCGTCGGCGGCCCGCTCAGCGCGGAACTCGTTCACGAAACCCAGGCCGATGCTGATCAGCAGGATGACGGCGATGATCGCCGCTTCCGCCCGCTCCCCGACCACAGCGGACACCGCAGCCGTGGCGAAGAGGAGAAGCAGGATGGGGCTGCGCACCTGACGCCAGAGCACCAGCCACGGGCGGGCACGGTGGCCGCGCACCGCGTTCGGGCCGAAGCGCTCCAGGCGCGCGGCCGCCTCGGCGTCGCTCAGCCCGGTGGCGGAGGATTCGACCGCCGCCAGCACCGCCTCGACGGACTCAGCGGCGCTCTCGCGCACAGTGCTCAGGGCCGGCGGCTCGGAGACCGTCGCTGCCGGGTGGCTCACCGGCGTCCGGCGTCTTCCGCGGAGGCGCGCGCACGGCGCACGACGACGACGGGGGTCCGGACGTTGAGCAGGATGTCGTGCCCGACCGAGCCCAGCATCAACCGCTGCATCCCGTGCCGGTCGTGCGTGCCGATGACCAGCATGCGCGCCCCGTCGGCCTCGGCGACGAGTCCGCGCGACGGCGCCGTGTCGAGGACGTCGGTGAAGACGGTGACTCCGGGATGCCGCTCCTTCGCGAGGGCGGCGGCGTCGGCCGCGACGCGCTCGCGGCGGTCGCCCAGAGAGATCTCCGGCACGAGGCCGGCGAGCAGGGGATTCGCGATGTAGCCGGCGCAGGCGACCGTCAGGGGCTCGTCGAGCACCTCCGCCTCGGCCGCCGCGAACTCCACCGCGGACTCCGTCTGCAGTTCGCCGTCGACCCCGACCACGACACCGTGTCCGGAGTCGACCCAGCCGTGGGGAATGGCAGCAACGGGACACTCGGCCACGGCCGCCACGCGCACCGCCAGCGAGCCGGCGAAGGCGCGACGGCGGTCCTCCTCGGCCGGCGTACCGATCACGAGGAGGTCCGCTTCCCGCGAGACCGACGCGAGCTCCGGACCGATGTGGCCGTAGCGGTAACGCGTGCCCACCTCGATGTCGCCGGCGACCTCGGCGGACGTGCCGGCACCTCCCGCGGCGACCGTTCGACGTTCCCGCACGTCGCGCGCCCGATGCAGGGCGATCTGCTTCTCGGCCTCCAGCAGCGACCCGACGGCCAGGACGAGCAGTCGGCTCGGCTCCTCCGTGCTGTCGCCCCAGGCGCGCTCGACCACGTGGACCAGTTCGAGACGGGCTCCGTCGCGCGCGGCCCTCGCCGCCGCCCAGTCGAGGGCGGCCCGGTGATCCGGCTCCCCGTCGACAGCGACCATGATCGTGTACGGCATCGCGACCTCTTCTCTCGACCCGGACCTATCCCCGGGATGACGACACCTCCGACGATGCCCGTGCGGAACCCCGTGGCGTAGAGCCGAAGGTCCCGCCCGCTCCACGTGACTTTCGACCCTGCACGACCCCGCAGCGGCGCACGAGACTGCCGGTATGAACCAGACACCTCCCGTCGCCCGGGCGACCATCATCTACGAGTCCATGTTCGGCAGCACCCGCGCGGTGGCCGACGCGATCGCCGATGGGCTGCGCTCTGCGGCGACCGTCACCGTCATCCCCGTGAAAGATGCGCCGGAGTCGTTCCCCGATGTCGACCTGGTGGTCGTCGGGGCGCCGACCCACGTCCACGGTCTGAGCAGGCCGGCCACCCGCACGGAGGCGGGAGCCTGGGCGGACGATCCCGCACGTCACCTGACCCTCGAGCCGGACGCCGAGGGGATCGGTGTACGCGAGTGGCTGGACAGCTGCGGCGACGCCCCAGCCCGTTTCGCCGCCTTCGACACCCGCGCGGACATGACGGAGCTGTTCTCCGGCTCGGCCGCACACAGCATCGAGAAGCGGCTCCAGAAGCTCGGATCGCGGCGTTTCGTGGAACGGCAGAGCTTCCTCGTCGACAAGGACAGTGTGCTCGAGCCGGGTCAGCTGGAGCTCGCCCGCGACTGGGGGCGGACGCTGGCGACCGAGCTCCAGGCCCCGGCGCTCCGCTGAGTGCAGCGCAACCGGGAACACGGAACCCCTGCGGCCGTTCGGGTCGGCCGCAGGGGTTCCGCACATCGAGGTGGCTGCGCGTCAGTACCGCCGGGCGTCAGTGCCGGCCGGCTCCCTCGGCCCCGTGGATGACCAGCACCGGACAGTCGGCGTGCTCCACGCACGAGCGCGAGACGGAACCGAGGAGCAGCCCGGTGAAGCCGCCCAGACCGCGGCTGCCGACGATCAGCATCTCCGCGTCCTCGGACTCGGCGATCAGCTGCCGCGCGGGCGAGCCGTTGCGGATCACCTTCGAGTACCAGGATGGCGGCGTCGACCCGAAGACCTCCTCCGCCGCCTGGTCGGCGATCGAGTGCGCATCCGCCTCCGGTGACCATCCGTCCATCACATACCCGGGCCACGACTGCGGGAACTCCCACACCGTCACTCCGACCAGCGTGCATCCGAGCCGCTCGGCCATCCGCGACCCGCGCCGCAGCGCGGAGAGCGAGGACGCCGACCCGTCGACCCCGACGACGATGCGACCACCGGGGCGGATGAAATCCTCCGACTCCGTGGCGACGGATTCGTTCCGATCGGACATGTGCGCGTTCCCTTCCGTGTTCGTCACCAGCGCTCGGGCTCCGCCGAACGGCGGAAACGCCGACCGCTCAGTGCGGTGATGTCGATGTGGATGTAGCGGTACTTGAGCGTGGGCACCCACGGCTGCAGGGGTGCACGGTCGGCCTCGTCGATCTCGGCCTGGTGCTCGAGTTGCCGGGCGCGGCCGTGGGCGACGACGCTCCACGCCTCCTCGTCGGTGTAGCCATCGGTCTCGAACGCGACGGCGCTGTGCACGGTGAGCTCGAGGAGCTTGGTGCCCGGCGCGGTGCGGATGAGGATGCTGTCCCCATCCGAGTAGTAGTTGACGGGGAAGATGTCGACCTCCCCTCCGACCGCTGTGGCGAGACGTCCGAGCACGCCCTGCTTCAGCAGCTCGCGGCACTCGGCCCTGTCCAGTTCCTGGACGGGTTCATCGGACGACATGGGCTTCCCCTTCCGGTTCCTGCGCCGTCGAGACCGCCGGCGGCGCGTGGACGACGATGGTGGGCGACGACACGTTGAGCAGCACGTCGTAGGCGACCGACCCGAGTCCTCCGGGCTGGGCCTGCTCTCGCCGGGAGTCGCCGACGACGAGCACCTCGGCGCTGCGGGCGATGTCGTTGAGGGCGGCGCCGGGCGGCCGCCGCACCACCCGGCTGCGGATCGTGATGCCCGGCTGACGACGACGGATGCGCTCGACGGCCCCCGCAAGAAGTGTGCGCGCCTCGTCGTCGTGGTGGGTGATCACCTCGGCTTCCGCATCCCGTCGATCGGCGCCGGCGGACGGCCCGGAGGACCGCACCGCGGTCAGCTCGCAGTTGTGATCGCAGGCCAAGTCCGCTGCCACATCGAGCGCGGCGATGCCGGCCGTGCTGTCATCGACGCCGACCACGACGCCACGACGCAGGCGCGACTCGGTGTCGGGGACGATCGCGACAGGGCCGACGGCCAGGTTCGCCAGCTGCAGGCTGCGGGAGCCGAACGCGCGGCCGTAATGGAATCCGGTCTTGTGCGTGCCGACGACCAGCATCGTCTCGGCGTCGCCGAGGGCGGCGAGGACGGCCATCGGGCTGCCCCTCACCAATTCGGCCTTCAGGCCCGCGGTCCCTTGCAGCGATCGCGCGTACGCGACCTCCTCGTCGAGCAGTCGGCGAGCGCCGGCGTCGACCTCGTCGATGAGTTCGACGCCGACGGCCCCCCATTCGTCGTCGGCGACGTGCGCCAGAGTGACCTCGGCGCCATCCTGCCGGGCGTGGCCGATGGCCCAGCGGATCGCCGCTCTCGACGGCAATGAACCGTCGACGCCGACGATGTATCTGCGGATCTCCATTCGGGTACCTCCGCTCCCACTGTCGCGCAGCGCGAACACCGGCGAAGGGTCCTTGGTCCCGCGGGACCTTCGACCCGGGAGGACCGGCGGCGGGCCACTTGACTCGATAGCAAGGAGGCGACCCATGGCATCCATGCGAGCATGGCGGACGACAGGCGAGCCGGGTGGCCTGGAGACGGTCCGAATACCGGTGCCGGAGCCGGCGGTCGGCGAGGTGCTCGTGCGCGTCGAGGTCTGCGGCATCTGCCGCACCGATCTCCATGTGGTCGACCACGAGATCCCCGTGCACCGCATGCAGGTCGTGCCCGGTCACCAGGTCGTCGGACGCGTCGAAGCGCTCGGCGACGGCCTGCGCGGCCTGAGACCGGGAGACCCGGTCGGTGTCGCGTGGCTGCGCCGCACCTGCGGCGAATGCCGGTTCTGCCGAGAGGGCGCCGAGAATCTCTGCCCCCGGTCGGAGTACACCGGTTGGGATGCGGACGGCGGCTTCGCCGACTATCTGACGGCTCCCGCGGCCTACGTCTATCCACTTGCGCCTGACGCGGACCCCGTCCTCACCGCACCGCTCCTCTGCGCGGGGATCATCGGCTTCCGTGCGCTCGAACGGGCGAACCTGACGCCTGGCGGCGTCCTCGGCGTCTACGGGTTCGGGTCGAGCGCCCATCTCACCGCACAGCTCGCCATGGCGTCCGGGGCCCGCGTGTTCGCCCTCACCCGCGGCGAGCAGAACCGCGAGCTCGCGCGCGACCTCGGCGCCACCTTCGTCGGCACGGAGAGGGAGGACCCGCCCGAGGCCCTCGACGCCGCGATCGTGTTCGCGCCGGCCGGTGAACTGGTGCCGGTCGCGTTGCGGGCGACGCGGAGCGGTGGGACGGTCGTGCTGGCCGGGATCGAGATGTCCGACATCCCCGCCCTCTCTTACACGGATGCGCTCTTCCGCGAGCGCGACCTGCGGACGGTCACGGCGAACACCCGCGCCGACGGGATGCGCTTCCTCGACATCGCCCGCAACCTCCGCCTCCGCCCGCGGGTGACCGAGATCCCATTCGACCACCTCGACGATGCGATCGCCCGGCTCCGCGACGGGCGCGCACACGGGTCGATGGTGCTCCGCGTCGCGGCGGCCCCGTCCGGTACGTGACACGAACGAGAGAGAAGGACAACGCATGCTGAAACGGATCGTCGTCTGCTGGAACGGCTCGGCGGGATCGGAGGCCGCCCTCGCGTGGGCGTTGCGGCTGTCCCACGGCACCGGGCTTCCCATCGAGATCTTCGACGTCGTCGAACGTTCGCTCTTCGTCGGAGACGAGGGAGCACTGGAACGTGCCACGACTCAGGAGGAGCAGCGTCTCGCGTTGCGGCTGGAGGAGCTCGCGGCGGACCATCCCGGCGCCGTGACCGCGAGCGCCCTGCTGGTCGGCGATCCACTCGAGGTCCTGTCCGAGCAGACGACCATAGCCGCGCTCGTCGTGGTGGGCACGGCGCATCGCGTCGGGCCGCGCCTCCGTTACGGCAGGTCGCTCGGCGCCCGGCTCGCAACCGCGGCAACAGGTCCGGTCGCGATCGTTCCGGTCGAGGACCCCGCGGCGGCCCGGCAGCGATCCGGCATCGTCGTGGGTGTGGACGGCTCGGCCGTCGCGTCGCGGGCTCTGGAGTTCGCAGCGGCCCAGGCCGTCACTCTCCGTCAGACCCTCCGGGTCGTGCACTGCTGGCAGGAGCCCCTCGCGCAGGAGCCGCTGATCGTGCCCGACGATGACTTCGCCGACTCGCTGGAGGCGGCGCATCGCCAGTTGCTCGACACCCTCGTCCGTCAGGCCCGGGAGGAGCATCCCGCTCTCACCGCGGAGCCGGTGCTCCTGCGCCGCTCTCCCGTCGCCGGCCTCCGGCTGGAGTCGGAGCACGCGTTCCTGCTCGTCGTCGGAAGCCGTCGCCTCACCGGGTGGTCGCGGGCCTGGCTGGGATCGGTGTCCCACGGGCTCGTGCTCGACCTGGCGGCGCCGACCCTCCTGATCGGCGCGGAGAGCGGAGACGACTGAGCCGCCGGCGTTCCCGCATGCACGCAGGGGATGTGCCGCCCGCCGGCCCTGGCTAGAATCACGGCGAGGCGCGTCACTCGGCGCCCCTCGCCGTGGCGCCTCGAAAGCGGGTGAGAGACATGTCGGGCGACGACCCGATCACCTTCCCCGACGCGCCGCGCGCCGAACTCGACAGTGCGCTGGCGCAGCTGGTCGACCAGGCGGGCAAGGTGCTGCAGACCCAGGGCCGTCTGCGCGCGCTGGTCCGCGCCAACCGGGCGGTCGTCTCCCATCTCGAGCTGCCGACCGTGCTGCGGACGATCGCCGAGGCGGCGGTCGACCTGGTCGGCGCCCGTTACGGCGCGCTCGGCGTGATCGCCGAGGGCGGAGGACTCGAGCAGTTCATCCACGTCGGGATGACGCCGGAGGACGTCCACCGCATCGGCCACCTCCCCGAGGGGCACGGGCTGCTCGGGGCGCTGATCGACGATCCTCGGCCCATCCGGCTCGACTCCATCGCCGACGATTCCCGTTCGGCCGGCTTCCCCGATGGCCACCCGCCGATGACGGCCTTCCTCGGTGTCCCGATCACCGTGCGTGACACCGTCTACGGCAACCTGTACCTCACGGACCCGGAGTCAGGCGAGTTCACGGAGGATGACGAGCAGCTGGTCAAGGCGCTCGCGGCGAACGCCGGGTTCGCCATCGACAACGCGCGCCTGTACGCGGAGTCGCGCTCGCGCCAGACCTGGGCCGCGGCGACCGCGGAGCTGACGGCGTCGATCCTGGGCGGCGAGTCCGCGGACGCGCTCAGCGAGCTGGTTGATCGCGCCGAGACGCTGCTCGGCGCAGGTGCGACATTCGTGCTCCAGCAGGAGCCCGGTGCCCTTCCCCGGATCAGAGCGGCACGCGATGCCGAGAGAGCCCTCGCCGAGGTCGTGGCGGGAGCGGAGCAGGTGCGCAGCGCCTTGGAGGGCATGCAGCCGACGCGGCTGGGAGGCCTCCCCGACGCCGTCGCCGACCACCCCGACGCCGGGCCGATCCTCGTCGCGCCCTTCTCCCTCCTGGACGGCCGCACGGCTGCTTTGGTGGCGGTGCGGAAGGCCGGCGCCGTCGGCTTCAGTGCGTTCGACCTCGAACGCGCCACCGCATTCGCCCACCAGGCCGGGTTGGCGCTCGAGCTGGCCGCCGGCCGTGCCGATCGTCAGCGGGCGCTCCTGCTGGAGGAGCGGGCACGCATCGCGCGGGACCTCCACGACCACGTCATCCAGCAACTCTTCGGAGCGGGCATCGAACTGCAGAGCGTCGAATCGGTTGTCGGTCCGGGAGCCATCGCCGACCGGATCGAGGGAGCGGTCACGTCCATCGATCAGGCCATCGCCGAGATCCGGACCGCGATCTTCGCACTCTCCCACAACCAGGGTTCGACCGGGAGCCTGCGTCATCGGCTGCTCGACATCGTCCACGAGGTGGGCGGCGGTCTCCCGGTCCCGGCCACCGTCTCCTTCAGTGGGCCTGTGGATGTCGTGTCCGAGCCGCAGCTGGCCGACGACCTCGCCGCGTTCGTCCGTGAAGGGCTGACCAATGTGGTGCGTCATGCCGGCGCCCGGACCGCGTCGGTCGCCGTGACGGCTTCGGCCGAGGAGATCACGGCGATCGTCGCCGACGACGGATCCGGGATGGGCGAGACGACCCGGAGGAGCGGCCTCGGCAACCTGGCCGAACGCGCGCGGTTGCGGGGCGGGGATTTCGACGTCGAGTCCGGCGAACGGGGCACGAGGCTCCTGCTCCGGCTCCCGGTTCTGGAGGGTACCCGATGACGGCTCCGCCCATCCGCGTCTTCCTGGTGGACGACCATGAGATCGTGCGCCGCGGCCTCGCCGCGCTGATCGACGCGCAGGAGGACCTGGAGGTGGTCGGCGAGGCGGCGACGGCTGGGCAGGCCCGCTCGCGCATCCTCGCCGTCCGGCCCGACGTCGCGGTGCTGGACGTGAGACTCCCCGACGGGAGCGGCATCGACGTCTGCAGGCGGGTCAAGCAGGACGACCCGGGTATCCGCTGCCTCATGCTCACGGCGTACGACGACGAGGACGCCCTGCGCGCCGCGCTGATCGCTGGAGCCGACGGATACGTCATCAAGGACATCCGCGGCAGCTCGCTGCTCGATGACATCCGCGCAGCCGCCCGGGGCAAGAAGCTCATCGACCCGCGGATCGCCTCCCGTATGGCCTCCCAGCTGCGCGAGCCCGCCGACGACCCGCGCTTCGCCTCCCTCGGCCTCCGCGAGCGCCAGGTGCTCGCGCTCATCGCCGACGGGTTCACCAACCGGCAGATCGGCGAACGACTGGGCCTGGCAGAGAAGACGGTGAAGAACTACGTCAGCTCCCTGCTGGCGAAGCTGGGCCTCGAACGGCGGACGCAGGCCGCCGTCCTGCAGCTCGAGCACCGCCGCTCGGTCCACTGACCGGGTGCGGACGACGCTCGCGGGACCTTCGACTCAGCCGTAGCCGTCGCGCGGGGGCACGCTGGATGGCATGGACACCGCATCCGCATCCCCTGCCCGGCCGACGAAGGACCACGCCCACCGCTTCGACGACCTCACGGTCCGCGAAGCGGTCGAGGCGGAGCTCGCCTGGGCTCCGGATGTGGACGGCGCGAGCATCGGCGTCGCCGTCGACGGCGGCCTGGTCACGCTCACCGGCGACGTGGGTTCGCTGCACGAGCGGATCGCCGCCGTCGAGGCTGCTGAGCGCGTCGCCGGGGTGCGTACCGTCGCCGACGAGTTGCGTCTGCCCCCGGGGGACGGAGAGCCCCAGGGGCACCGGCTCGCCCGCGCCGTCGATGCCATCCTCGCCTGGACGTCCGGTGTACCGCACGACGGGATCCGGGCGGAGGTGCATGGCCATCGGGTGGTCCTCCTCGGCACCGTCGACTGGGACCACGAGCGCGTCGCCGCCAAGAAGGCCGTGCAGCGCATCTCCGGAGTGCATGAGGTCGAGAGCAGGATCGAGCTGACCCGCCGGCCGGACGGCGACGATGTCGAGGAGCAGATCCGCAACGCCATCACCCGCAACGCCGTCATCGAAGCCCGGCGCATCCACGTCGCCGTGGATGGTTCGGAGGTCACTCTGACGGGCCACGTCGGATCGTGGGCCGAACGGACGCAGGCCGTCCGCACCGCGTGGTCGTCGCCGCACGTATCGGCCGTGCACGACCAGCTGGTGGTCGACACCTCGTCGAAGCCGATCGACTAGAGCCGGCCCGGTCCGTTCCGGTCCGGTCCTGACGATCAGATCAGGCATTCCGGGGCGACCACGATCGTGGGCGTCTCGATGTGGAGGATCATCGTGTGACTCACGGATCCGAGAAGGAACCGGTCGATCCCGCGCGCCTGCTGAGTGCCGAGCACCAGCAGCGATGCCGAACGGGCAGGCTCCGCGAGTGCGTAATACGCCTGGTCCCGGACCAGGGACGACGAGATCGTCAGGTCGGGATTCGCCCGGCGGAGGCTGTCCACGACGGAGTCCAGCACCTTCCGGTGCTCCTCCTCCAGCTCACCGAGCAGGGGGCCCTCCATCCGCATGTCGGAGACGGCGATGAGCGGGTCGAGCCAGCCGTGCACGACGACGAGTTCGTCTCCGAGACGGCGCGCCTCATGAGCGGCGTATCGGGCCGCCTTCAACGACACCTCGGAGCCGTCGACTCCGACGACCACCGTCGACCGGGCGTCGTCCGGCAGATCCGGGATGATCGCCACGGCTCCGCGCGCCGTCGCCGCCAGACGTGCGCCGAGCGACCAGTGATAGCGCGACCGGGGGCCGCGGCGCACGCCGGTCCCGACGACGAGGAGATTGTCCGGCCGGGAGAACCGGCGCAGCTCCTCCAGGCGGTCGCCGGCCAGGATGTGCGTGTTCACCCGCAATCCGGAGTGCTGGTCGCTGAGGCGCTGCGCCTGCTCGTCCGCGGACTCGTGCCGAGCCGCGACCATCTGGGGCGTGATCACCTGTCCGGGAACGGGGAGGCTGGTGTCCTCCACATCGACGAGGATGATGCCGTCCTTCTCCTGTTCGGCCCGGCGGACGGCCCACTCGAGGGCGATGTCCGCCTCCAGGGAGCCATCCCAGCCGACGATCGTGCGGTTGCTCATCGTCTTCTCCTCCGCTCGTCATCCGGGAACCGTCGTGCGCGTCCTCGGCCCCACCAGCAGATCGCATCGCGCAGCCCGGGCCGAGGGCACAAGGTCCCGCCGTGCGCGGGACCTTGTGCCCTGACCTGCCGGGACATCGCCGGCATAGCCTCGCCTCATCGCCCGGACCGCCCTTCGCAGCGACCAGGGAGGAGAACCCTATGAACACGCGCCTGGCCCCCATCGTCGTCGGGGTGGACGGATCGGCGTCCTCCGTCGATGCGCTCCGGTGGGCCTGCGGCATCGCCGCGAATCGCCGGCGGCCGATCCTTGCGGTGACGGCCGGAGCGACCGAAGCCGAGGCGCGGACGATCTCGCGGCACGCGCTCCTCCAAGCGTTCCACGGTGCCCCGCCGCCGAACCTCCGGGTGGCCACGCGGGTCGGGGAGCCGGCAGACGCCCTCACGGAGTGCAGCCGGGACGCCCACCTGCTCGTCGTGGGCAGTCGTGGATCAGGAGGCACCGCCCTGGGCGTCCGTGCATCCTGCCCGATGGTCATCATGCACCACACCCGCACCCCGGCCCACTCCGACACCGGTCGCGAGACCGTGGACCGTGCACCATGACCGGCACGACGTCTGCGGCCGTCCGCCGGCGGGAACGGGCCCGCCGAACCGGCGGCGTCGGAGCGCTCCTGGGCATGGCCGGCATCAGCGCCCTCTGGGGGGTCGTGCTGTTCGTGCTGGTCATGGTCATGATCGGGGCCGTGACGACGGTGTTCGCCGCGCCGATCGCTCAAATCCTGGGCGTCCTGGGGTCCTTCGTGGCTGACCCTGGTGGCACCCGTCCCCGGCCCGCGCCGGCATCCCCCTCGACCCGCATCTCCGTCGTGATCCCTTGCCGCGACGACGCGGCGATGCTCGCCGTCTGCCTGGCGGCCCTCGCCGCTCAGACACTGCTGCCGTTCGAGGTCATCGTCGTGGACAACGGGAGCATCGACGAGAGTCGCTCCGTCGCCCTCGCGGCCGGGGCCCGCGTCGTCGCCGCTCATGCGGGAGGCATCCCGAACGCGACGGCTCTGGGGCTGGACGCCTCGCGCGGGGAGATCCTCGCGCGCCTGGACGCCGATTCGCGCCCGGCCCCGGACTGGCTGGAACGCGTCGCGGCAGACCTCTGCGATCCCGACGGCTGGAGCGCAGTGACAGGAACCGGCGAGTTCTACGGAACCCGTCGCCTGCTGGCGTGGGCCGGGCGCGTCCTCTACCTCGGCGGCTACTTCCGCGCGGTCGGCGCGATGCTCGGACATCCGCCGTTGTTCGGTTCCAACCTCGCACTGCAATGCACCACCTGGCGACGGATGAGCCCCCTCGTCCACCGCGAGCGGACCGACATCCACGACGACCTGGACCTCAGCATCCAGCTCGAACCGGACATGAGCGTCCTCTACGACCCGCGGCTCCGTGTCGGCGTCTCCGGCCGTCAGCTGGCGTCCTGGCCGTCCCTCCGGCGTCACCTCGCCTGGTCGGTGAACACGTTCGCTCTCGATCGGGAGCAGATGACGCTGGCCGCGCGTCGACGCAGCCGCAACCGCTGCCGGCGTCGCCGGTGAGCATGCGGGCGACGGAGGCCGGCGCTCACCGCCGGTGCGCATCCCCGCCCTGCGGACGGACCACGAGCACCGGGCAGGGCGCCTGGGTCGCGCAATAGAGGCTCACCGATCCGAGGAACGGCGACGCGAGTCCGCTCAAACCGCGGCTTCCGACGACGAGCATCGCGGCATCGCGGGCGGCATCCACGAGCACGCTGCCTGCGTGACCGGATTCGGCGCGCAGCCGGACCCAATCCGGGATCGTCTGCCCGAACTCCGCTGTCACCAGTTCCTGCAGCGTCGAGTACGCCACCACCTTCGGCGACTGCTCGGGCGACGGGAAGTAGGCGTCGTACATGGAAGTGGAATGCTGCCAGGCCATGACGACGTCGAGCCGGGTGTCGAGCGCCCGGGCGAGGGTCGCCGCCTCGTGGAGGGCGCGGCGTGACTCGTCCGATCCGTCCACGCCGCACACGATGGGCGGCGAAACGATCTTGCCTGTCTGCATGATGCTCCTCCGCTGTCGCCGGTTCAGATCACGTCGTCGGTGCCGGGCACCACGTACGTGTATTCGATGGGTGTGACGATGACCGGGCAGGGCAGGTTCAGCAGCACGTCGTGACTGACCGAGCCGAGCATCGCTGCCGCGACCGCCCCGCGGCCGCGGGTGCCGACGACCAGAAGCGCCGCATCCCGCGCCTGCTCGATCAGGGCGGCGGCCGGGTTCCGACGCACCAGGACGGGGCGGATCCGAGCTGCGTGGGCGATCGGGACATCGGCGACGGCGTCGGGGACGACGCGCGACTCCGCCTCGACGAACCCGGGATCGACCTCCCGGCCCTCGTCGAGTGCGCGCTCGAACGACTCGGGCACATCCCAGGCGTGGACCGCGACGACCTCGGCGTCCAGCCAGCTCGCCTCGGCGACCGCCAGGGCGAGCGCCGAGCGGGCGAACGGTGACCGGTCGACGCCGACCACCACGGCGTTCCGCTTCAATGGGGCGGCGCCGAGAGGACCGGGGTCCGGGATGACCGCGACCGCGCAGTCCGCCTTGGCCGCCAGGCGCAGCGGGAGCGAGCCGATCCTCGCGCCGGAACCGTCCGTGTGCCGGTCGGTTCCGACGACGAGCAATGCGGCGTCGCGCGCTGCACGGATCAGAGCGCCGGACGGCGGCCCGTCCACCCAGCGGGCGCGCACCGGCACGCCGGGTGCGAGGGCGGTCGCGTGGGCCTCCGCCTCTCGGAGCCCGACTTCGACGGTCTCCGAGAGATCGGTGTGCGGGCCGAAGACCGCGGCGCCCAGGCGCGTGTCGAGGGCGGTCACGATCTCCAGCGCACCGCCACGTCGCTCGACCCGATCGAGCGCCCAGTCCAGCGCGCGCCAGGATGCCGACGTGCCGTCGAATCCGACGACGGTCCTGCCGTCGCTCATCGTCGGGACTCCGCGCGACCCGTGAGCGTGTGCAGACGGATCCGGAAGACGGCGGCGGCGGCGTTCGGACGGCCGAGGTCCGCGTGCGCCTCCTCCATGCGCGGGATGTCGAGGGTACGGACCATCCCCACTTGCGCTCCCGGATGATCGCTCGCCCCACCCGCGGCCGCCGGGCGCAGCCGGTCGAGGAGCACGTCCAGGCCCTCGCGGGCATCGGCGCCCAGCAACTGCTCGAAGGTGCCCCAGGCGATGACGCTGCGCCACTCGTCCACGCTGACCACGTCATCCACCTCGAAACAGACCTCGGGATGGCTCCTCAGAGCGTCGAGCTTCTTGCCCTGCGCACTGTGGGCGTAGATGTCGCCGTCGCGGTACGCGTACGAGATCGGCACCACGTACGGCGCGTCGCCGTCGATCAGGCCCAGGCGGCCGACCAGTTGATTCGCCAGCAGATCGTCGATCTCATCGCGGCTCAGTTCGACAGGCATCGGTGCTCCTCACATCGTTGATGTTCCGAGCCTCCCGCGGGCGGAGGTCCACGCGCCAGGACCTTCGACCCTTCTCGCGCGCCGGAGAAACGACTTGAGTCGGCACATGAAGACCACGCAGCAGAACACGGCATGGATGCACGGCCGCGACCTCCCGCCCGCACGCGCAGCGGCATTCGGCGCGATCGTGGCGTGGAGCCTCGCCTGGAAGGGCGTGTCGCTCTGGCGCGCCGCCCGAAACCAGAGCAAACCCTGGTTCGTCACCCTCCTCCTCACCAACACCCTCGGCGTCCTGGACGCGGTGTACCTGTTCGGGGTCGACCGTCGGCACCGCGTCGAGGACCGCGTGGAGCAGGCCATCCTGACCGCCACCGGCGAGCCGCCGCAGGGCGGCCACACCCAAGAGACGTGACGCGAGGGAAGGCCCTGACATGAACGTTCGATCGCACACGGGCAGACTCGTCACCGCGACGGTCATAGCCGGGTTCCTGATGCTCGGCCTCGGCGGCGCTGCCGCGTACCCGGCGGCTACGGGCGCCGACGCCGGACCGCACTTCTACACCGGCACGGCCGTCGACGTCTCAGGCCCCGTCGACGGTGACGTGTATGCCGCCGGGCAGACCGTGAGCATCAGCGGCGACATCACCGGGGACGTCATCGCCGCGGCGCAGACGATCACGATCAGCGGCACCGTCGACGGAAGCGTCCGGCTGGCTGCCCAGGATGTCACCATCTCCGGCGATGTCGCACGCAGCGCCACGATCTTCGCCTCCAGCCTCGTCGTCGCCGACGGCGGATCCGTCCGCAAGGACATCGTCGCGGGGGCCGGCTCCATCGTCATCGCGGGGGACGTCGGCAGAGACCTGCAGGCGAGCGTCACGAAACTCACCATCGACGGAACCGTCGGCGGGGATGTGACCTACTCCAGCGACAGGACGGCCGAGATCGCGAGCGGAGCAGTCGGCGGCACGGTGCAGCACGTTCAGCCCCAACGGTCGCCGGCGGTCGAGATCTCGCCGTGGGCTGTGGTCATCGGCTGGCTGCTCGGCCTCCTCTATGCGCTCGTCGCCCTCAGCCTCATCACGGTGGCAGCGGCACTTCTCATCCCGCGCTGGCTGGACAGGGTGACCGACCAGCTCTTCCCCTCCCCCTGGCGTGCCCTCCTCGTGGGATTCGTGGCGGCGATCGTCGTTCCCTTCGCGCTGCTCTTCCTGCTCGTGACCATCGTGGGCGCACCGCTCGCGCTGGCGGGGATCCTCGTCTGGACCGTGCTCACGCTCGCGACGTTCCTGTTCAGCGCCCACTATCTCGGGCGGCTCGTACTCCGAGGCCGGCACCACCCGGTTCTCACGTCGTTCCTCGGCGGTCTGATCCTGATCGTCGGGCTGCAGATCCCGTGGCTCAACATCCTGGTCTGGGTCGGGATGGTGTCCTTCGGGCTCGGCGCGCAGCTCCTGGAGTTCCGTCGGCAGCGACCGTGGGACTCGACGCGGCCGGTGGCAGCGGAACCGTCCCACCCGACGGCACCCGTGGAGTCGGCGGTCGTGGATGCGACGGACGCGCGGGTGCAGAGCACTCGCACCCCGAACACGTGAGCGGCACGCCGAGGCGGGCGTTCGTCGTCCGCTGGATCGCCGCGGTCACGGTCGGCGAGACCCTGGGGTTCGCCGTTGCCGCGACGGTCGCCGTCGCCGTGACCGCGGCCGGACCGGCGATCGACGTCTGGACCGCATACGCCATGATCGTGGCCGGCGGGGCGGTCGAGGGGGCGCTCCTCGGGCTCGCGCAGCAGTGGGCGGCGGGCAGGGCGCAGCTCGGGCCGGCCTGGGTCGTGGCGACGAGCGGCGGAGCCGCCCTGGCGTGGTCGCTCGGGATGCTCCCGAGCACCCTCGGGGTCGACCTGCGGAATCCCGTGGGAATCGCGGCGCTGGTCGTCGGTGCTCTCCTGCTGCTCGCATCCATCCCTACGGCGCAATGGCTGGCGCTCCGCCGTCGGCGCACCGCGCGGTGGATCCCGGTCACGATGGGGGCATGGGCGGCCGCGGTCCTCTGGACCGCCGCGCCGTCGCCGATCATCGATGAGCACACGCCGGCGCTCCTCGTCGTCGTGGCCTACCTCGGCGCCGGCGTGCTCATGGCCGTCACGATCGCCGCGCTCACCGCCCCGACGGCCGCGTCGCTGTTCACGACGACCGCCGTCTCGCGGCGGGACTTTGGACCCGCCCGGGAGCCGGCCGGCACCATACGCTCGCAGCCACAGGGGAAATGAGAAGGGGTGGGGACCATGTCGTTCTTCGAAGCGATCGCTGTCGCGTTCAAGAAGTACGCGACGTTCACCGGCACGGCGGCGCGGCCCGAGTTCTGGTGGTTCGCGCTGTTCGTGTACCTCGGCGGGGCGGCGCTCAACGCGCTGAACCTCATCACGCCCCAGGGGACCATCTACCTGGGCAGCAGCCTGTCGGCCGCGTTCGGCCTGGCCGTGCTGCTGCCGTACCTGGCGGTCACCGTCCGCCGGCTGCGCGACAGCGGGAGGTCGTGGACGAACCTGTTCTGGCTGCTGCTCCCGATCGCCGGACTGATCGTCCTGATCGTCTTCCTGGCCCAGCCGGGAACGACGGAGCAGACGCAGGGGCGGCTCCCCGACAACACCGTCCGCGCCTGATTCGGGGTCCGCTCACCTCGCCTGAGCTCGTTCGGGCTCAGGCGCCAAGCAGCACCAAGAGGTGGTAGACCACGTAGGCCGGCCACACGATCGCCTGCAGCAGCCCGAGGACGACGCCCCCGAAGGAGCCGTCGGAGACCGAGATGAAGTAGATCGCCGCGCCGATGTACGCGAGCAGGAAGAAGAACCCCCACGGCCCGTCCCGCACGATCGTCCTCGCGTTCGCCCCGTCAGCCATGTCGATCTCCCGTCTGCGTCGTCGTGGCCAAATCCTGAGGGGCGAGCGGGGGCTCGGGAAGGGTCTTTCGGCCTTCGGCGCCTGATACGCCCATGCGGTCGCCGGAAACCGTGGGTGTCCGGAGACGGGCGCGCGGGGCTAGCATGCGGCCACCGGGAGCACGGGAGGTGCAGCCATGGCGGGACGCTGGGGTGCGGTGACGGTGCTGGGGGCGGCGCAGTTCGTCATGGTGCTCGACAGCACCGTCATGAACGTGTCCATCTCGACGGTCGTGGCTGACCTTGATACGACGATCGCCGCCATGCAGTCGGCGATCACCTTCTACACACTGACGATGGCGGCGTTCATGCTGCTCGGAGCAAAGCTCGGTGATGTCTGGGGCCGCAAGCGCGCCCTCATCATCGGATCGATCGTGTACGCCATCGGGTCGCTGACGACAGCTCTCAGCCCCAACATCGTCGTGCTGTTCCTCGGCTGGTCGATCGTCGAAGGGCTGGGCGCCGTGCTGGTCATCCCGGCGATCGCGGCGCTGATCGCGGACAACTACCAGGGCCACGCCCGGGTCACCGCCTTCGCCGTGATCGGGGCGTCGTCGGGAGCTGCCGTCGCCGCCGGTCCGCTCATCGGCGGCTTCCTGACCACCTACGCGAGCTGGCGGTACGTCTTCGCCGGCGAGGTCGTCATCATGGCCGTCGTCCTGCTGTTCAGCTTCCTCGTCGGCGATCACGGGACGCGATCGCGCATCCGCATCGACATCCTCTCCGTCCTGCTCTCCGCCGCCGGCCTGGTGTTGATCGTCTACGCCCTGCTGCAGACCAAGAGCTGGGGCTGGATCCTCGCCGGGGCGGGAGCGCCGTACACGCTGCTCGGGCTGTCGCCGGTGCCGTATCTTGTGGCGGCCGGCTGCGTCCTGCTGTGGCTGTTCTTCGTACGGCAGCGCCGGCTCGTGGCCAGCGGCCGGCCCCCGCTGCTCGATGTGTCCCTGTTGCGGATCTCCCAGCTTCGCGCGGGTGTCGGCAGTCTCGCGATCCAGTACACCGTGACGGCCGGACTCTTCTTCATCGTCCCGATCTACCTGCAGCTGACCCTGGGGCTGGATGCGCTCGAGACCGGGATCCGCGTGTTCCCGCTCTCGATCTCCCTCGTCCTCTTCTCGGTCCTCGGCACGATGTTCTCGAAACGGTTCTCGCCGCGCCTGATCGCGCGCATCGGCCAGCTGACGCTGGTGGTGGCCAGCCTCATCCTGCTCGGCTCGGTGGATGTGGAGCTCAACAACTGGCTGTTCGCCACCGGGATGTTCATCGCCGGGGCCGCGCTCGGCCTGCTCGCCTCCCAGCTCGGCAACGTCACGATGTCGGCGGTCGGGCCCACCCAGCTGAGCGAGGCCGGCGGCATCCAGGGGGTCTTCCAGAACCTGGGCTCGTCGCTCGGAACTGCGCTGATCGGCTCGGTGATGATCGCGTCGCTCTCGAGCGTGTTCGCCGGGGCGGTGGCCGAGAGCACACTGCCCGACGACGTCAAGAGCACGGTGCAGGAGCGCACCCAGGAGGGCATCACTCCGGTCGCCGTCGCCGACGTGCCGAAGATCGCGACCGACGCCGGACTCGGCGACGACGACGCGAAAGCCCTGGCCGGGCTGTACGAGACGTCGCAGTTGCGGTCGCTCGAGCTGTCGTTCGCGGCGCTCGCCCTGGTGTCGTGCGGCGCGCTGTTCTTCTCACGCAACCTGCCCCGCGAGATCGTCGGCGGATCGGCAGAGCCCACGCCGTCGCGGCCCGAACGGCGGTCGGCCCGCCGCACCTGAGACACGGGCTGGTTCTAGGGCAGGACGATGTGGAAGTCGGGGTCCCCGGGCTGCAACACGGCCGTCAGCTGCTGCAGCACCCCGGCAGCACCCTCCAGCGACATGCTCGACGGCGACGGATTCCCGCCCAGCAGCGCCAAAAAGTCCGGCTTGGTGATCGTCAGACGCAGCGGCACGTCTCCCGGTGCAGGGCGTTCGACATGGATGAGCACGCCGTTCGTCAGGGTCAGGTGGAAGGTGCGGCCGAGGTCACTGAAGACGACCTCCAGTGACAGGTCCAGATCCCACGCTTTCGGCCCGTCGACGGTGACGGCGATCGAGTCGAAGATCTGCTCGGGGGTCAGCTCGGCGAGCACGGCCGGGGCGTTGGCGGCGGTCGGGGTTCCGAAGTTGCCCTCCCGCAGTTCGGTCGCTCCTGAGAGGAAGAAGTTGCGCCAGGTGGCGTTCTCCGAGCCGTAGGCGAGCTGCTCCAGGGTGTCGGCATAGAGGGACTTCGCGGCCGTGCTGTCCGGATCGGCGAACACGGCGTGGTCGAGCAAAGTGGCCGCCCAGCGGAAGTCGCCATCGTCGTAGGCCGCCTGTGCCAGCTCGACGACGCGGTCGACGCCGCCGAGTGCCGTCACGTACCGCTCGGCGAGCGCCTGTGGTGGATGCGGCCAGAGCCGCGCCGGATTGCCGTCGAACCAGCCGAGGTAGCGCTGCGCGATCGCCTTGACGTTGTGCGAGACGGACCCGTAGTAGCCGCGCGTGCTCCACTCGCGCTCCAGCGTCGGCGGCAGCGTCAGCTCCTCCGCGATCTCCGTGCCGGTCAGCCCCCTGTTCAGCAGCCGCAACGTCTGGTCATGCAGGTACCCGTACAGATCGCGCTGGACGCGCAGGAAGGCGACCAGCTCATCCCGCCCCCAGGTGGGCCAGTGGTGGGAGGTGAAGAGCACGTCGGCGCTGTCGCCGTAGCGTTCGATCGCTTCGGTGAGGTACTCCGACCACACGTGGGGGTCGCGCACGAGGGCACCGCGGAGGGTCAGCAGGTTGTGGAGGTTGTGGGTCGCGTTCTCGGCCATGCACAGCGCGTTGTAGCGCGGGATGAAGAAGTGCATCTCCGCCGGAGCCTCGGTGTTCGGGGCCAGCTGGAACTCGAACTCCACCCCGTCGAAGGTGAGCTTCTCGCCAGTCTCGGCGACGTCGATCGTCGGGACGAGCAGGGTCGTCTCACCCGTCGACAGGGTCAGGCCGAGGCCCGCCCCCACCTGACCGGAGGAGCCGCGGTCGAGCGCGGCGCCGTACATGTAGCCGGCCCTCCGCGCCATCGCGGTCCCCGCGTAGACGTTCTCCGAGATGGAGTGCTCGATGAACCCGGCCGGGGCGACGATCTCGACGCGGCCGTCATCCACCTCCTCCGCGCTGACGATGCCGAGCACGCCGCCGAAGTGGTCCAGGTGGCTGTGCGTGAAGATCACCGCGACGATCGGGCGGTCGCCGCGGTGCCGCCGGTAGAGTCCGAGGGCGGCGGCTCCCGTCTCCTTCGTGAGAAGCGGATCGACGACGATGACGCCGGAGTCCCCCTCGATGAACGACATCACCGACAGGTCCAGCCCGCGCACCTGGTAGAGGCCCTCCGTCACCTCGAACAGCCCGTTCTTCAGCACGAGCTTCCCCTGGCGCCAGAGGCTCGGGTGAACCGTGAGCGGCGCATCCCCCTCCAAGAAGCCGAAGGTGGAGGTGTCCCAGACGACCGCGCCGGACGCGTCGCGGATGGCCGGGTCGTCCAGGGTGCCGAGGAAGCCGCGCTCGGCCGCCGCGAAGTCCGCGTCGTCGGAGAACGGGAGCGCTGCGCTCGCTGCCCGGTGGGCCTCTCGGATGGACGGAGCCGGATCGTTCTGCTGCATGCTGCATCCCCTCGTCGCGGTGGTGTCGCGCAGATGATGTAACGGCGCACCGGTCCGTGGCTAGACCCGACCTCGTTCGCCCGTCGATGCAATCGGCGGAGCGCCGGGCTCGACGATGGCGCGCTCCAGGCGGCGGACGACCTCCAGGTAGTCGGCCGTCCAGATGATGCGGACGGCCGTCGCGGCCCCGGCGGTCGAATGGTCGAGCTCGCCGAGCACCGCGGAGGCGAGGGAGCGGTCGGCGGCGGGATCCGGAGGCGCCGGCGTCGGCAGATCGACGCGGGCCGTGAGGGCGGAGGCCAGGGCGCGGTACCACTCCTCCAGGCGGTCGACCTGCCCGTCGAGGGTCGTGTGAGCGGCGGCCGCGCTAGGAGCGGCCGCCACGTCGGACTCTTGACCGCGCCACAGCTCCAGGATCGCGTCGGCGGCGAGGCGGATGCCGGCGACACCCGTGACCGTCGCCGACACCTCCGCGAGCGGACGCTGCTTGGCACCGCGCTCCGTCAGGTAGGTGCGGAAGGCATCGTCCAGCCGACGGGATGCCGCAGCGGCGCGCAATGACTGCTGGCGCGGCTCGGCGCCGCGCGGTGTCGCCGGGTCGCACCGCGCCAGCCCGAACTCGACGGCGGCACGGAGGTAGTCGATGCCGGCCAGATACGCATCCCCGACGGCCGTGCGCAGCGACGCGGAGGCGCCGCGCGGCCAGAACAGTGCGCCGACGACGAGGCTGACGGCACAGCCGAGGGCGATGTCCTCGATCCGGATGAGACCGACCGTCCATCCCGTCGGCGCGATGACGTTGAACAGCAGGACGAGGACGACCGTGAACGCGGCCTGACCGGCGGCGAACGAGATCGCCGCAGGGGCGACGCCCGCGACGAGAATCGCGACCGGGAGCACCAGCCAGAGCGCGACGGGGTTGTCGCCGATGACGAACAGGGCGGCCGCACCGATGATGACGCCGACGACCGTGCCGAGCACGCCGCGGAGGGCGGTCTGCCCGGTGTTCAGGGCGCTGGAGCGCAGCACGGACATCGTTCCGAGCACCACCCAGAACGAGTGCTGCACGCCCGTCGCCTTGGCGAGCAGCACGGCGAGGCCCAGCCCGATCGCACCGCGGATACTGTTGCGCAGCCACACCGAGTTCCAGCCGACGAACCCGGTCGCCCGCTCCGTCGCTGCGGCCAGCGGACCGTTCAGATCACCCGGCTGGCGCCCCAGCATCCGCTGCCACCAGGTGCGTCGCTCCGCCCGTGCTGTCAGGGCGATGTTGCCCGCGACGGTCTCGACGGCGTAGGCGAGCTCCTGCGCGCGGAACCCGGGGTCGAGGGCTGCCACGAACCGTTCGGCCTGCTCGTCGGAGGCGGCGGTCCGCCCCACCGGGGAGACGGCGAGCGTCGTCTGCTCCACGGCCGCCCGCTCGACCGCGAGGCGGTCGAGCGCCGACTCCAGTGCTGCGGGATCCGCGGCGTGCTGGGCGAGGACGAGGGCGCCCTCTTCGAGCACGTCGGCTGCGGCCGCCCCCAGTCGCGCTGCCGCGGCCGTCGCCGAGCGCGGGCCGACAGCATCCACCCCGTCGCTCGGTGCGGCCCGGTGGCGGACCATCTGGCCGATCACCGCATTCAGCCAGTTCAGCTCGTCGACCAGGCGGACGACCGTCCGCGCCGGCGCGCTCAGCCCGGTCGGGCGGTACGGGGTGGCCAGGAAGACGCTCTGCAGCGTACTGACCGCGGCCTCTCCCGCCGCAGCGGTCCGCTCGCGCAGGGCGGCGATCTCGGCGGCATCCCCCATCGCGGGGAGTTCGGCCCGGATGCGTGCGGCGAGCGCGCGGGACGCCTCGACGGCGGGGAGGCGCAGCGGCTCGCGTGCGGGCGCCGGCCAGAGGAGGGTGATCGCGACGAGGCCGACGGCCGCGGCGATGCCCCAGCCGAGCAGCCGCGGGCCGATGTCGGCCACCGTCCCCGGCAGGGTAACGGGCAGCACGAACGAGAGGAGAAGGGAGGTGCCGGCCGACGCGATGACGGAGCTCACCGAGCCGGCGAAGAGCACGACGAGGGCGACCGCGGCCATCGCGAGCGCGGACAGCCAGATCGGCGAGGAGGCGAGCGTTCCCAGGCAGACGAGCACCGCTCCCGTGACGGCGAGCGCTGCGTGCGCCTGCACCCGCTCGCGCAGCGGACCGCCGAAGTCGACGAAGAGCAGCATGGCGAACGCGCCGAACGCGCCGAACAGTGCGACCTCGGGGTTGCCGATGACCCGGCTGCCGAGCAGGAACAGCAGGGGTACCGCGATGGCCGCGCGCGCCGCGCGACGCAGCGCGCTGAAGCCCGGATCGTGGCGTCGGAGCCAGGACGTCACCCGCACGCGGTCTCCTCCCTCGGCCACACCCTACTCGGCACCTCTCTCCGTCGCCCACCCCCTCCCCCCACCGTCGAGTCCGCAAACTTTGCACGCGCCGCGCCGGGCGAGCGTGCAAAGTTCGCGGACTCGACGGTGGGGGGTATGGGCGCGCGGGGGTGGTGTGGTAGAAAGGCAACCGGGAGGTTGCTTATTATGGTGGATGTGGAGCGCAGCATCGTGGTGCGGGCGACGCAGGAGCGGGTGTGGGCGGCCATCGTCGACTCCAGGGAGTTCGGGGCGTGGTTCGGCGCGGAGTTCGACGGGCCGTTCGAGGTCGGCCGGACGACGACCGGGCGGATCGTCCCCACGACGGTCGACGCACAGGTCGCCGCCGCGCAGGAGCCGCACCGCGGATCCCCGATCACGGCCGAGGTCATCGCCATCGAGCCGCCGACGCGGTTCGCGTTCCGCTGGCAGCCGGCGCCGGGCTCCGACGTGCTGACGACCGTCGAATTCCGCCTGGCGACCGAGGGCGACGGCGTCCGCGTCACCATCACGGAGGACGGATTCGGGGCACTGCCCGAGGACGTCCGCGATCAGACGCGCGAGAGCAACGACGGCGGCTGGGAGGCGCAGACCCGGCTTCTCAGTACGTATCTGGGACGCGCGTGATCGCGACGTTCGACGCCGCCGCGCCGGTGTTCGCCGCGCTCGGCGACCCCACCCGGCTGGGGCTGGTGCTCACCCTCGGCGAGACGGGCCCGAGGACGGCGGCGCGGCTCGCGGCCGAACGCCCGGTGACACGGCAGGCGGTCGAGAAGCATCTCGCGGTGCTGGACGCCGCAGGCCTGGTGCACAGTGAGCGCCGCGGACGGGAACGGCTCTGGCGGGTCGACCCGGTCGCGCTCGCGTCGGCCGGCGAGTTGCTGCAGCAGGCATCGGCGCGGTGGGATGCGGCGCTGCATCGGCTGCGCATCCACGTCGAGGGATGACTCCGGAGGATCACGTGCGGTCGAGCACGCCGATCTGCGTCCCGGCCTCGTCGTAGACGTTCAGGGTGTCGCCGTCGGAGCGCGCGCTCGCGGCCTTCGACAGCCACGGATCCACGTCGGCGCACGCCTTCTTGGTCGTGGCCAGCGCGCCGAAGGTGATCGATCCTTTCGACTCGCTCCAGGTGCCGGTCAGCGAATTGCAGCCGTCGTTGCCGCTGAGCTGGCCGCCGTCCTTCAGGTCGAGACTGGTGCCGGCCGGATGGTCGGAGGTCCAGGTTCCGGTGTAGTCGGAGGCGCTCGACGGGGCGCAGCCGGCCAGAGCGGCGAGCGCCAGCAGGAGCGCCGAGGCGCCTGCGATGGCGCGTGCGCTTATGGCGCGTCCGGTGGCGGGGCGAAGTCGGTGCGCTGGAGTCACGGCGCCAGTATGAGCGCGGCGGGCGCCGATCGGCTAGGCAGTATCGCCCGGACGTCAGGAGGCGAGAGCGACCTGACGGAAGCGGATGACAGACGAGTCGGATCCGTGGTCGGCGCGGTCGTAGGCGGCGCGGATGGGGTTCACCGTTCGCCCGTTCGGGAGCACCACTGCGAGCCCGGCGTCCTCCGGCACTCCGCGCCGCGGCGCAGCGCTGCTCCATCGGCCGCCGTCGGTCCGCACCAGGATCTCGCCGATCAGGCAGCCCAGGCTCTGCAAGGTGAACTCGTCGCCGACGAAGCCGTCGTCGGTGCGCAGGTCGGTGAACAGCCGCTCGACGTAGACCAGGTCCTCCGGGACGTACGTGACGGTGTGACCGTAGATGTCACGGATGCCGCCCGCCATCGCGCCCGCGAGCAACGAGCCGACGGCGGGGTCTGGCCGCCGCCGGCGCGTCGCTTCACGAGGGAACCGGAACATGCCGCCCACGGTAGACCTCCCCTGCGCCGTGTTGCGCGCCCCAATACGAGTGGCCCGTATTCGCGGGGCGCAGCGCGGCACCGCGGCGGTGGTCAGGATTCGGCGGTGTCAGGATGCGGCGGGGGTCAGGATGCGGTGGGCGCCTCGGGCGCTTCGGCGCCACCCCGCGCGCGCAGGAAGCCCCAGAGCACGAGCGCACCCGCCACCACCGTGAGCGCCAGCCCCGCGACCGTGACGGCCTCGCGGAACTCCGCCGTCTGCTGCGCCGTCCATCCCGCCGTCGCGATGCTCCCTGCGAAGAGTCCCGCGAGCACCGTCCCCGCGACGGCGAGCCCGACGCCCGAGGCGACTTCGGACGCGGTGTCGGTGAGCGCCGCGCCGATGGTGGTCCGGCTCTCGGGGAGGCCGCGGAGGACGTTCGTGCCTGCGACCACGCCGACGACCCGGATGCCCGCCGCGACCAGCACGAGGGCCACGGCGATCCAGCCGTACCCGAAGCGGCCGAGAACGGCGTACACGGCGAGGCCCGCGACGACGGCGCTCGCGCTCATCCAGGCCGCCCGCTCCATCCCCACTCGGCGTACGAACGGGGTGATGACCGCCCCTCCCGCGAGCAGGACGACGACCTGCGGCAGCATCCCGAGCGCCGCGAGCGCGGGAGGCCACCCCCAGTCGAGCTGCAGCTGCAGCGTGACGAGGTATCCCAGTCCCGCCGTGGCGATCGCGGCAGCGGCCTTGAACGCCAGACCGCTGGAGACGAGGGGATGCGCGATGAGTGACAGCTCGAGGAGCGGATGGCGGGCGGTCCGCTGCCGTACGACGAAGAAGACCCCTGCGGCGACGGCCGCGGCCGTCACCAGCCAGGGCATCCAGGCCTCGATTCCCTGCTCCACGAACAGTGTCGGGGCGATCAGCGCGAGCACGATGGCGGCGGTGCCCAGCGCCGCACCCGCCAGGTCGATGGGGTCCCGATGCAGCCCAGCGGGGTCGTCGGCGGGGACGCCGAGCCGCACGCCCACGATCGCCAGCGCCGCGATGGGGACGTTCACCAGTAGGAGCACCTGCCAGGGGGCGATGGCGAGCACGAAGCCGCCGGCCATCGGTCCGATCGCGAGTCCGACGAGCCCGACCGTCGAGATGACGGTCATCGCCTTGACGCGCAGGTCGTCCGCCGCGAACAGCCGGAACGCGAGCGCCATCGAGCCGGGTGTCGTCATCGCGGCGGCGATTCCCATGCCGACGCGCACGGCGATCAGCTCTTCCGTCGACGAGACGAACGCGGTCGCGAGACTGGCGAGGCCGAGCAGGACGGGGCCGATGAGCATGACCCGGCGGCGGCCGTACCGGTCGGCGATGGCGCCGAAGGCGAGCATGGAGCCGCCGAACACGACCGCGTACGCGCCTGTCACCCACTGGAGACCGGCGGTCGAGGCGTGGAGATCGCGGCCGATGGTGGGCAGCGCGACGTTGAGGATCGAGTTGTCGAGCATCTCGAACAGGAACACGGCGGAGAGGCCGGTGAGAGCCATCCACGCATCGCGGAGGGAGCGCGGAGCGTGGCGGCCGACACGGACGGGCGGCTCGGGGACAATGGGAGCGGTCTGCTCAGAGGACATGTCACTAGGTTATGCGACTAAACTTAGTGACACAAGCTAATCGTGAAAGGACGACGCCCGCATGCCCAGAACCAGCGAGCGCGGCGGCCCGCAGACGCGTGCCCGCATCGCCGGAATCGCCTCCGGGCTCTTCGCTGAACGCGGCTTCGACGCCGTGACCGTGGCCGACGTCGCCCGCGAGGCCGGCGTGTCCAGCGTGACCGTGTTCAAGCACTTCCCCCGCAAGGAGGACCTCTACCTCGACCGCTCGGCCGACGCCGAAGACCTCCTGCGCACCGCCGTCCGGGACCGCGCGGAGGGCACCGGCGTGCTGGCCTCGCTGAGGGGGGCGACACTGCGGCTGCTCGACGAGCGTCATCCCCTCTCCGGCCTCGACGCGCGCTCCGTTCCGTTCTTCCGCACTGTCGGCGGCTCCCCCGCACTGGTCGCCCGCGCCCGCGAGCTCGCCGGCGAATTGCAGCAGGGGCTCGCAACCGAACTCGAGGCGGATCCCGCTTTCGACGGCGACGCAGCCCTGTTCGCCGCGATGTTCGTCGGAGGCTATGCGGTGCTCCTCGTGGATGCGGCTCGGCGGCTGATCGCGGGCGAGCCGGCCGACGACGTCGCCGCGGCCCAGCGGGCGCGGGTAGGCGCGCTGTTCGATGTCCTCGCGCGCGGATTCGGCGCCGACGCCTGAGGCCGAAGAGCGAGCGGCCCAGCGCTATGCTGACCCGCGGGGAACGGCCCGACGGGCCCGAAGGGGGAGACGGATGTACCGACGACAGCGGGGATGTGCGGCGATAGCCGTGACGATCGCAACCACACTCGGGATCGCGACAGCGCTCGCCGGATGCGCCGATCTCGACCAGCGGTCCGTCGCCGCCACCTCGATCGCTCCACCGACGCCGAGCCCGACCCGAAGCGCACCGGCGGTCACGTACGACCTCGACGTGCACCGCACGTTCCTGCTCAGCGACGGCAGCACCGCGCCCGGCTGCGTGCAGGTCGCGGTCGAGCGCGACGAGGCGACCGCGGACGCTCAGACGGACGAGCGCATCGCGGCGGCCCGGAAACTCCTTCTCTCCACGAACTGGGAGGCAGAGCCCGTCTCGCTGGACGAGCTGGGAGTCGAGGAGCGTCAGGTCGAGAAGGACCGCGGCGAGAGCGAAGCCGAGATGCTCTCGGGCGTGCTGTCGGACCATATCTCGAAAGCACTCCAGGACGCGGGCCTGATGGGCGGCGGCATTTCGCTCCGCGGCCACGTCGGATGCTGACCGCGAGCGGGACGCGCCCGATGCGGTCATCGCGCTAGCCAGATCCATCCACTGCGATAGTAAAGTTTGCTCTGGCCGCGCTGGGCGGCCGCGACTCGGACTGGGGATGAGGAGGCGCCGGTGGCCAAACGGACGCGCGCGACAGCGACCACCAGCACGCTGGCCCGCGTCAACCAGACGGCCATCATCGAGGCCCTCCGCGAATCCGGCGCGCTGTCCCGGCAGCAGCTCGGCGCCAAGACGGGCCTGAGCCCGGCGACCATCAACCGGCTGACGGCGTCCCTCATCGAGGACGGGCTCGTCGTCGCCGCCGGCCAGGAGCCGTCGACCGGCGGCCGGCCGTCCGTGCTCCTGCGATACGCCGGCAGTTCCCGCCTAGTCGCCGCGATCCAGCTCCGCGCCGAGACGGTGACCGGCATCCTTGTGGACTTCGACGGCAAGATCGTGTTCCGGCGCTCGGTTCCGCTCGGCGCGCGGCAGGCGGGCGACCCGGCGGGGGCCGACGCGGAATCGCCCGAACGCGCGACCGACCAGGAGCGCCAGCTGCGCAAGGTGTTCCGGCTGTTCGACGACCTGATCGCGACGGCCGACTCGATGGGCACGCCCTGCCTCGCCGTCGGGATCGCCGTGCCGGGGGTCGTGCAACAGCCGGATGGCGTCGTCGGCACGATGCCGGAGTTCGGCTGGACGGGCGTTCCGTTCGGCACGCTCCTCCGACAGAGGACGAACCTGCCGGTCGTAGTGGAGAACGACGCGAACGCGCTGGCCTTCGGCGAACTCCACACCGGTGCGGGTCGCGGCCTTTCGAGCCTGGTCGCGCTGTTCCTCGAGAACGGCCTCGGCGCCGGGATCGTGGCGAACGGCGAACTGCACCGCGGTGCCCGCGCGGAGGCGGGCGAGATCGGCTACCTGCTGATGGAGCGGTCCTCGCTCGGGCGTTCGTACGACGCGCGCGGCGACCTGGAGGATCGCATCGGATCGCTCGCGCTCACCCAGCGGGCACGCGAGCGCGGCATCCCCATCCCGGACGGCGGGTCGCTGACGGCCGAGGACGTGTTCGAGCTGGCCCGGGACGGCAACGCCGACGCGCAGGAGCTCGCGGACGAGATCCTCGACATGGTGGCCATCGCGGTGGCGGCCCTCGTGATCGTGCTCGACCCGGAGCTGGTGGTGGTGGGGAGCAGTTTCGTCGGCAGCTCCGACACGGTCATCCCGGGCATCCAGGAGCGGCTGCGCGGCCGCATCATCCGGGTGCCGCGCATCGAGCCGGCCACCCACCGAGAGGATGCGGTGCTGCTGGGCGCGGCCGAGCTCGCCGCCGCCGAGGTCAACGGCTTCGCCTACCTCGCCTTCTGACCCTCCCGACCGTCGCCGAGATTTGCGCCAAATCTCCGTTATGCGGCCCTCATAACCACGATTTGCGCCAAATCTCGAACCTGACCTGGGCACGCGGGGGGTGCGGGTATTGACGGGGGCGCGCAGCGTCGCTTAGGTTTGGCGTCAACTTCTTCTCACTCCGATAGGAAAGAAGAAGTGATCCCTACAGCGACGCAGAGGAGCAGACGTGATCGTCGGAATCGACATCGGCGGCACCAAGACGCACGTGTGCGTCGAGGACGACGCCGGCGCCGTGCTCCTCGACCGGTCGGTGCAGACCGCCGACTGGCAGCACGGCGGCGACCTCCACTCGGAGCAGAACGTGCGTGGACTCCTCGCACTCCTCGACGATGTCGACGGCGCCGCCTCCGCTCCCCTGGTGGTCGGCGCGCACGGGCTCGACAGCGAGGGCCAGACCCTGGCCTTCTCCGAGACGCTCGCCGAACTCCACGACGGCCCCGCTCTCGCGGTCAACGACGTCGAGCTGGTCGGCCCCGCCGCCGGATACGACGAGGCCATCGCCGTCATCGCGGGCACCGGCAGCAAGGTCGTCGGCCGCCGAGCCGACGGGACGCTGGTGAGCGCGGGAGGCTACGGCTACATCCTCAACGACCCGGGCAGCGCGCCCGCGCTGGTGCGCGACGCCGTCCGCTCCCTGTTCGAGGCCGTCGACGAGGGCGAGCCGCGCGACGCCCTGGCCGACGCGCTCTACGCACACTTCGGCGTGGAGGAGATCGTCGGCCTCTCCAACGCGCTGACCGTCCACCCACGCGTCACCGTCTGGGGTGCGGCCGCTCCCCTCGTCTTCGCCGCGGCCGACGCCGGCAGCATCCGGGCGGCGCGTGTCATCGACGCGGCCGCCGACGAGCTCGCCCGCAGCGTCGAGCTGGTCCACCGCCGCGGCGCCGCCGGCACCGATGTCGTCTGCGCGGGCGGCGTTGTCAGCCATCAGCCCCGGCTCTTCGACGCCCTCGGCGAGCGCCTGCGCGCCCGCGGGCTCACCCACTCCATCCACCTGCTGGATGTCCCTCCGGTGCGCGGCGCGCTCGCGCTCGCCCGGCGGCTCACGGAGGCGGCCCCCGTCGCCCCCTTGGCACCACCCACACCATCACGGAGGAAGTCATGAGAATCACATCCACCGGGCGTCACCGCACGCTCGCGGGCCTCGCGCTCGCGGCGACGGCGGCGCTCGCCCTGAGCGCGTGCAGCGTGACGGGCGCTGGGACCTCGTCGGGAGGCGAAGGCGACGGCACCGGCACGATCAATGCGCTGTTCATGAAGCAGGCCGGCTACTCGGAGTCCGACGTCAACGCGATGATCAAGGCGTTCGAGGAGAAGAACCCCAAGATCACGGTCAAGCCGACCTTCGTGGCGTACGAGGCGCTCCATGACAAGATCGTCACCTCTGCGCCCGCCGGCACCTACGACGTCGTGCACCTGGACGTGATCTGGCCGGCCGAGTTCGCCTCCAAGAACATCATCACCGACGTCACGAAGCGGTTCCCCGACTCGTGGAAGAGCGACATGCTCGGCGGCGCGCTCTCCAGCGCCGAGTACAAGGGCAAGTATTACGGCGTCCCGTGGGGTCCGTCGACCAAGCTGTTCTTCTACAACAAGGACATGCTCGCGAAGGTCGGCGCCACCGCGGACGACGTGAAGACGTGGGACGGCGTCCTCGCCGTGGCGAAGAAGCTGAAGGATGCGGGCGTCGTCCAGTACCCGATCGCTTGGAGCTGGTCGCAGGCCGAGGCGCTCGTCTGCGACTACGCCGAACTGCTCGGCGCCTACGGCGGCCAGTTCACCGACTCCAGCGGCAAGCTCTCCATCAACAAGGGCGCGGGCGTGCAGGCGCTCGAATTCATGAAGAAGTCGCTGGATGAGGGGCTCACCGACCCGGCGTCGACCACGTTCCTCGAGGACGACACCGACAAGTCCATGGCCGCGGGCAAGACCGCCATGGAACTCAACTGGGAGTCCACCTTCCGCGACCAGAACGACCCGTCGATCTCGAAGGTCGTCGGCCAGATCGCCGTCACCCCACCGCCCGCGGGCCCGAACGGCGAGAACCCGGGCGTGAACGGATCCATGGCGCTGGCGATCGGTGCGAAGTCGAAGCACCAGCTCGCCGCGTGGAAGTTCATCGAGTACATGACCAGCGAGGCAGTGCAGGACAAGTACGTCAAGAGCTCGATGACGAACTGGAAGTCGAGCTACACCAAGCCGGACATCACCAAGACCAACCCGGAGGTCTTCGCGGCGGCCGGAAAGGCCTACGACTCGATGATCCTGCGCCCGCCGGTGCCGAACTACAACACCGTCTCCCAGGCGATCCAGGTCGAGCTGCAGAACGCGCTGCTCGGCAAGAAGTCGCCGCAGCAGGCCCTCGACGACGCGGTGAAGTCCGCGAACGAGACCCTCGGATGAGCGGCGTGTCGGTCGCCGGAGTCGAGACGGAACGGCGCGCGCCCACCACGCGCGGGCGCCGCGACCGCCGCAGGCGCGACAACCAGGGGCGGCTCGCCTTCTGGCTGCTGCTGCCGGCCGCGGTCGCGGTGTTCGGGGTGATCGTCTACCCGATCCTCCGCACGCTCCTCATCTCGTTCTTCGAGGTGAACTCGGCCCTGGCGACCGACACCCCGTTCGTCGGTCTGCAGAACTACATCGACGTCCTCACCGCTCCCGGCTTCTGGGCGGCGATGGGGCGGACGCTGTACTTCACCCTCGTCTCCACGGCGCTGGAGCTCGTCCTCGGACTCATCGTCGCCGGCCTCCTCAACGCCAAGCTGCGGGCGCGGTGGCTGTTCCGGGCCGTGGTGATCATCCCCTGGGCGATCCCCACCATCGTCAACGCGGCGATGTGGAAGGGCATCTTCAACGCGCAGTACGGCGCGCTCAACGCGGCCCTCACCCAGCTCGGGATCATCGACCAGTACCAGGCCTGGCTCGGCGACCCGACCCTCGCCCTCAACATGGTGATCGTCGCGGACGTCTGGAAGACGACCCCGCTGGTGGCGTTCTTCCTGCTCGCCGGGCTGACGTCCATCCCGAACGAGCTGTACGAGGCGGCGAAGATGGACCGCGCCAGCTGGCCGCGCATCTTCCGCACGATCGTGCTCCCGATGCTCGTGCCGTCCATCTCGATCGTGCTGGTGCTGCGCACAGTGGAGGCGTTCAAGGTGTTCGACATCATCTACGCGATGACGCGCGGCGGCCCGGTGAACGGTACGCAGACCGTCGCCTACTACGCCTACACGACCGCGTTCTCGGACCAGAACTTCGGCGTCGGAGCGGCGCTCTCGTACATCATCGTGCTGGTCATCCTGGTGCTGACCTTCGTCTACCTGCGCATGCTGCGCCGATCCGAGATGAGCCTGCTGTGAAACGCGCGACCCGCAACTCGATCCTCATCCACCTGGCCGCACTGGTCGTCGCCGTGGTGATCCTGCTGCCCTTCGGGTGGATGGTGATCGCCAGCGTCACGCCGCAGCGCATCCTCATCTCCACCCCGCTGCAGTGGATCCCGGACACGCTCGACTGGAGCCGGTACGAGCTGATCTTCCGCGGCGGCGCCGAGAGCGTCGGCGCGACGTTCCGGGCGGCGCTGGCGAACACGACGATCGTCGCCGTCGGCACGGTCGCCGTGTCGATGATCGTCGGGATCCTGGGCGCGTACGCGTTCGCCCGGCTGCGGTTCCGCTTCCGGCAGGCGGTGCTCATCCTGTTCCTGGCGACGTACATGCTGCCGCAGATCGCGCTGCTGATCCCGCTGTACCTCATCCTGAACTCGCTCGGGCTGCTGGACTCGGTGATCGGGCTCATCATCGTGGACTGCTCGCTGGTGGTGCCGTTCGTGCTCTGGATCCTCAGCAACTACTTCCTGACCATTCCGGAGGAGCTGGAGGAGGCGGCGCGCATCGACGGTGCCTCCCGGTTGGGCGCCCTGTTCCGCGTGGTGCTTCCGGCCGCCCGACCGGGCATCTTCGCGGCCATCATGTTCGCGTTCCTGCTGGCCTGGGACGAGTTCATGTACGCGCTGATCTTCACCTCGTCGAACGCGGCGAAGACCCTGCCGGTGGCCATCAGCGAGTTCGCCGGCCGATACACGACCGACTTCGGGCTGGTGGCGGCGGGCGGCATCCTCGCGGCCCTGCCGCCCATCGTCGTCGCCCTCATCTTCCAGCGGTACGTCGTCAGCGGCATGGCCGCCGGCGCCGTCAAGGGCTGAACCGCCTCGCGACCCCAGCGACCCCATTCCTCCGACCACCGACAGAAGGACTTCCATGGAACCCACAGCCTCGTTCGTCGACGCCATGCGCGCTCAGCCCGAGAACCTCGCCCGCGCGCGGGAGACCGTCCTGCGCGACCTCGCGAGCGCCGGCCTCCCCCGCTGGGAGGCGGGCGACAGCGCCGCCGTCGTCGCCATGGGCGCGTCGCTCAATTCATCGCACGCGCTCGTCGCCGCCCTCGCGGGCGCCGGGCACCCGGCGTCCGGCGTCGTCGCCTCCGACCTCGCCGACGGGCTCGCCGTGGTGCGCGCCGACCACAACATCGTCGTCTCCGAGTCGGGCCGCAGCCCCGAGCCCCTGGCGGCCGCCCGTAAGCTCGCCGCCGGGACGCGGATCGGCATCAGCAACTTCCCCGATCAGCCGATCAGAGACGAGGTGGATGCGGTTCTCGGCCTGGGCGGGTTCCCCGACTCGCCGGTGTACACCAGCGGCTTCACGGCGACCATCCTGGCCTACGCCCTGCTCCTCGACCATGTCGGGGTGTACGAGGGTGCGGCCGAGGCTGACCGCATCCCGGGCCGGGTGGCCGACGTGTTGCGTGACTACGCCGAGGCGTCCGCGACCGTCGGGCGCGTGCTCGCCGCAGCGAAGACCATCGACGTCGTGGGGCGCGGTGCGTCGCTGACCGCCGCCGCCGAGCTGTCGCTGATGGTCCGCGAGGGGCTCCGCACGCCGAGCGCCGCCTTCGAGACGTTCCAGTACCTGCACGGGCCGATGGAGGTGCTGTCGGACGACGACGCCCTCGTGGTCTTCGGCGACGGCCGGGAGGTGAGCATCCCATCGTCGGTTCTCGATGCGGGCGTGCCCGTCGTGTTGGTGACGGCGGCCGATCCCGCGACGATCCCGGCCGCCGGGCACGCGAACCTCACCGTCGTCCCGCTGCCCGCGGGCCTCGGGGTGTTCGAGCGCGCGATCGTCGAGACGGTGGTCGCTCAGCTGGCGATCGCGGCCGCGATCGAGCACAAGCCGTACCCGCTGGAGGAGTTCCTGTACCACCAGGACGACACCAAGCTGCCGGTACGGTGACGGCCGATCCTCGCGCGTCTTGCCACGAACCCGGCCGCGCCGCAAGGCCCGCCCGGCAACGTTGACGAGACGCCCGGACCGGAGTCAGATGAAGGCATGATAGCTCTCATCATTATTCTGCTGGTGATCTGGGCGGTGCTCGCCATCCTCGGGTTCGCCATCAAGGGCCTGCTCTGGCTGGCGATCCTCGGACTGGTGTTCTTCGTCATCACCGCGATCGTCGGGTGGCTCAGACGAGGTGCGAGCCGGACCTGATCCCGTCTCCCGACCGCGAAGCGGCGGCCGCGCCCTCCGGCGCGGTCGCCGCTTCCGTTTGTGGGCGCGCGGGCCGGGTCAGGGCTGTTCTTCGTCGAGGAGGGCGTCGTTCTGGAGGGTGTCGGCGGTCTCGTCGTCGGCGGGGAGCTCGTTCTCGCCGTCCAGTGCGCCGCCGGCAGGTGCCTGGCCTGCCGCCGTGGGCTGGTCGTGCACCGGGGTGTCGGTGGGCGCCGGAGCGCCCTGCGGCTGGCCGGGGGCGGTCGCGTCGGCGGTCGCGTCATCGCTGGGGGTCAGTTCATCGGTCATGCCACCAGCCAGCGCCGCGCTCATCGCGGGCGGCAAGGGGTTGACACCCTCCCGATCGAGCAGCGCGGCCGATGGATCCGATCTGCAGGGGATGTTGGACAGCGACGGTCCGCGTCCGCGAATCTGGATGCATGGCCTACGTTGCGAACCCCTCCCGCTATGACGACATGATCTTCCGCCGCACCGGACGCAGCGGACTCGACCTGCCCGCCCTGTCGCTCGGGCTGTGGCACAACTTCGGCGACGACCGCCCCTTCGAGACCCAGCGCGCCATCGTCCGCCGCGCCTTCGACCTGGGCATCACCCACTTCGACCTGGCCAACAACTACGGCCCGCCATACGGCGCGGCCGAGATCAACTTCGGCCGCATCCTCTCGGAGGACCTCCGGCCGTACCGCGACGAGATCGTGGTGTCGAGCAAGGCCGGGTGGGACATGTGGCCCGGCCCGTACGGCCAGGGCGGCGGAAGCCGCAAGTACATGCTGGCCAGCCTCGACCAGTCGCTGCAGCGTCTCGGCCTCGACTACGTCGACATCTTCTACTCGCACCGGCCCGACCCGTCCACGCCGCTGGAGGAGACGATGCAGGCGCTGGACACCGCCGTCCGGTCCGGCAAGGCCCTCTACGTCGGCATCTCGTCGTACGGACCGGAGGAGACCCGCCGCGCCGCCGAGATCCTGCGCGACCTCGGCACTCCCCTGCTCATCCACCAGCCGTCGTACTCGATGCTGAACCGCTGGATCGAGACCGAGGGGCTGCTCGACACCGTCGGCGAGCTGGGTGTCGGCGTCATCGGCTTCACCGCGCTTGCGCAAGGCATGCTGACCGGTAAGTACCTGAACGGCATCCCGGAGGGTTCGCGGGCGAGTGCGGGCACCTCCTTCGACTCCGACTGGCTCACCGACGACGCCGTCGCACGCCTGCGCGCGCTCAACGGGATCGCGGAGCGGCGCGGGCAGACCCTCGCGCAGCTGGCGCTCGCCTGGGCTCTGCGCGACGACCGCGTGACCTCTCTCGTCATCGGCGCCAGCAGCGTCGACCAGCTGGAGCAGAACGTCGCGGCCCTGGGCAACCTGGAGTTCTCGCCGGAGGAGCTCGCGGAGATCGACGAGCACGCCACCGACGCCGGCGTCGACCTGTGGGCGGGAGCGCGGCGCGGGGAGGTGTGATGCACTAATTGCGGCCATCCATGAGCGGCGAAATTTCGCCTGAGATATCGTGACAAGGAACACGAGTCACTCATGGAAGGCGGCAGAATGCTTGCCGTACACAGCCGCACTGGATCGAAGAGCGGCCGCGAGCGGAGGCGCCCGGCCGCGGGCGGTCGGCTTGCGCTGCTCAGAGTGTCGCGCGCGCGGCTGCCGGGCGCTCTCAGTCTTGTTGCCGTCGGGCTCCTCCTGACGGCTTGCTCGTTGTCCTACGAGGGCGCGAAAGGGCAGGCAAACGGGCGAGCGAATCAGAAGCAGGCGGCTCTCACCTTCCTGAGCGACTATCCCAACCCCGCCGTCGAGTCGATCACGTTCACCCAAGAGGGCAGTGTCGGCGGTGCTGGATTTTGGGCGGCCAACGCGATCGTGACAATCGACGGCAGAACCTACGACGCCATCCTCGGCCCCGACCGTCGCGCATCCTCGTCGAATCCACTGCCGCGGTTCGATCCGGATGCTCCCGCTCCGACAGACGTGACCGTCAACTACAGCGATGACACATCCGAGGTCGTTCTGTGACCAGTTACCAGGCGACGACTATGGCCGTGGGGGCGCGACGTTCACCCCGCAACAGTCAACGCCCCCGACTCTTGATGAGCCGGGGTCTCACTGCGGCGATCGTTCTTGCGTTGACGTCGTGCTCGATATTCGGAGAAAGCGCAACGACTCGAGAGGCGACAAGAGCGACGAATCTCGCGAACCAGGGGACGGTCGCCCTGGCACTGCTCGCCACTCACCCGGGGGTGGAAGCGATCACGTTCACCCAGGACGGTGCGGTCGGCGGCGGCGGTTCGTGGGCGGTCAACGCGGTCGTGACGATCGACTGCCTGGAATACCAGGAAATCCTCGGGCTCGAGAAGTGGTCGTACGGCGGCGAACCAATGCCGACGGTGAAGCGATCAGGCACGTCGGCCTCCGTTGCCATCACATATAGCGACGGAAGCGCGGAGGTATTGCGGTGACCGCCGATGAAGTCACAAGCGGAGTGCTGACATACGACAAGGGAGCGGGGGCCCGGTGACTCAGCTACGAAGACAAGCGCTTTTCGAGAAGGTGTGACCTTGAGAACTCATATCCGAAGGAAGAATCCACCTCGAAACGATCAACGCAGGCGCCTACTCACGAGCGTGAGTGTGGCCGTAGCAGTCGTTTTCGCATTGACGTCGTGCTCGTTATTTGGAGGAAGTGCAATGAACCAGCAGGCTTCGACAGCGACGAACCTTGCGAATCAGAAGGAGGCGGCGCTCAAATTCATCAGTCACCGACCCGAGACGCAACGGATTGAATTCACCGAAGAGGGCGGCTTTTCTGGTGCGGGCTACTGGTCGGCCTATGCGATCGTCACCATAGCGGGCAACAACTATCAAGAAGACCTCGGGCTACAGATGGTAGGAGGCGACCCGCTCCCCGCTCCGGACCCCGAGTCGACGCCCTCGCCGGTCCCTGTCACCTACAGCGACGGCTCTTCGGAGGTCTTGGGATGACAACGCCGGAAAGGTCAGCTGCCATCGCGGACGCGGCATACAACGCGGATCTCCTATGGACCAACCCGCCATTCGCTTCAGGGCAAACGAGTACCAAGAGTCGGCGCTCGCGCCTGTTCTTGAGCGTGAGTGTGGCCGTAGCAGTCGTTTTCGCATTGACGTCATGCTCGATATTCGGAGGAAGTGTAATGAACCAGCAGGCTTCGACCGCGACCAACCTCGCGAATCAGAAGAAGGCAGCGCTCCTGTTCATCAGTGGCCGACCCGAAACGGAACGCATCAGGTACACCCAAGAAGGCAGCTTCAACGGAGCGGGTTCATGGTCGGCGTACGCGACCGTCACAATCGCGGGCAAAGATTACCGAGAGGATCTGGGACTGACTCTGGTGGGAGGGGATCCGCTGCCACCCCCGGACCCGCACGCAACACCCTCTCCAGTCCCCATCACCTACAGCGACGGCACATCGGAGGTGCTCGAGTGACGACGGCGGAAGATTCGGCTGCGATCGCGGAGGCGGCTTACCGCGCAGACCCCTTGTGGACAGACTCGCCCTATGCCACAGGTAAGCGCTTCAGCCCTCCGGCCAGACCTGAGAGGGAATTCGAGGTTGTCCCGCCGCCGCCGGTGAGCGACCCGGTCACCGGGTTTCAGGCGATGACCGTGGTTCCCGTGGTGAACGGCAAGCCGGACTACTCGCAGGTGTACATCTCCTACGCCGGGACCAACCCGGGTCATCGCGCCGACATCGGCGCGGATGCTCAGCTGGTGATCGGTGGTCAGATCGCGTCGGGTACGCAGGCCACGCAGGCGATCGAATATGCCCAGAAGGTACGCGCACAGCTCGGCAAAGCGCATCCCGAAGCCACCTTCGAGACCGTGGGACATTCGCTCGGCGGGTATCTGGCGCTGTTTGTGGCGGCCGAGCTGCACTTGTCGTCCACGACGTTCAACGGCCCGGACCCCTGGGACCATCTGTCGCCGCAGGCGAAGGCCTGGGTTCTGAAGAAGATCGCCGAAGGCAAGAACCCTCTCCGTAATTTCATCAACGAATGGGACGTGGTCGGGAACTCCATCGCCAACGGCACGGGCTCCGCAATCTACGTCAAGAGCATCAAAGGGCTCGGGTTCCCCGACTACCACAACATCTCCACCGGGTTCTCCTTCGACGCGACGTCCGGTGAGGTGATCGGCGCCGGTGTTTCGGGACGAGACTTCGTCGAGATCAGCGAGAACGTGCTGTTCGCCTTACCCGTGGATCTCCGTCACCCCCTAGCGCTGGCGATGGCCGGAACCATGAGCCTGCTCCGAGATCCGTACATCGGTGGGGTCCATGGCATGGCGGTCTCCGGAGTGATGGTGCTCGTCGACACGCTCGCCGCCACAGCCCTCGCCTCCGAGTTCATCCACATGCAGGCTCCGCTCAACAACATCAAAGCGCTGAACCTCGGCCTCGCCGCTCAGATGGAGGTCGGTCTGCGCGAGGCGAAGGACGCCGTGGCGATGATCCCGTTCCTCCGAGAGAGCGACATCGAGAACTGTGTCGCCACCCACCGGCTGCAGGTGCAGAACAACATCGACGAGCACGCCGTCGACACCGCGAACCAGCGAGTGGACGACCACCTCACCCTGCTGGACCAACTGGCGGCCGGCATCGGGTCTGCCGTCGAGAACGCGTACGCACAAGACGCCCAGTGGGCACGGAGCTACTTCGGGCACTAGGCCCCCGGAAAGGAAGACGTGATGTACCAAACGGATTGGAACAGCGCCGATCTCGCCGGCGCGAACCTCGGCGACCTGATCGGAGGGCTGGCGAGCGGCATCCAGGACGTCGTGGAAGGCATCCAGGGCGGCATCGACGCGCTCGTCAACGATGCTGCTGTGCGACTGCTGAACGCGGTCCTGCCGCTCATGGTGCACGGGAGGTACACCGCCATCCGGGCTGCCGGCTGGGTCGCGGTCGAGGCGGGCACGGTGGAGCTCGCCGGGCGCGCCGCGGGCGTGACGGTCAGCAACGCCGCGCTGGCAGGACTCGTCGCCAAGAAGGTCGAAGAGGGTGTCGGCCGGATCACCTCCGAGCTCGACTACGCCCACGGGGTGAACAGCATCACATGACCGACCACAGGACGCTCGGCGAGCTCGAGCAGGCACACGACGACGCCATGCGCACGGCCCGCGAGCGGGTGCAACAGGCCGAGGAGTACGTGACGACCTACCGCACGCAGATGAACCGTATGCAGGAGGACTTCTACAACCTCGCCACCCAGCAGGGCGTCGTCCACGATCCGGGGTTCCGTGAGGAGTTCCAACGGGTCTCCGACGGATTCGAAGAGAACGTGCGAGAAGCCGCGCGCGTGATCGCCGGCTTCGAAGAAGAACTCGACGAGTTGTCGGCACAGCACACCCGCGAGCGCGAAGACTTCCTCCAGAACCGGCGGGACGACGTCGACAACGGTCGGCGCTGAACAGAGCGATTACCACCGCATCCCACCCCCGTCATCCCCTGCCCGCCTGCGCCCGAAGGGCCTAGCGTCGGCAGCGAGCACGCTGGATGTGCTGGCGGCGCCCCCGAGGCGTCCGACGTTTCCCGGCGTGTGTGGGGCGGACCCCGGGCGCCCGGCGTGAGCTGCTGGAACGCCCGGGGTCCGGTACTCCACGTATCCAGGCGGGGCCGGCTATGAGTTTCCGAAGTGCTCGCCCGGGGTTCGCCCAGCGTTGTCTGCTTATCTGGGCGGGGTACTCGTCCGGCGATTAGAAGCTGTAGATATGACCGTCCTCGTCGAACCGGATCTCCGCGCCGGCCAGCCGCTGCGCGCGGTCCGGCCGTGGACGATCGCGGTCGCCGCAGGGCTCGTCGCGACCATCCTGTGCGCCGCGTTCAGCTGGGTGCCGTCGCTGTGGGGCGACGAGGCGGCCACGCTGCTCTCGGCGAAGCGCCCGCTCGGGAGCCTGTTCGGGATGCTGCTGCACGTGGATGCGGTGCACGGCGTCTACTACCTCTTCATGCACGGCTGGATCCGGTTGGCCGGCGAGAGCGCGTTCGCCCTGCGGTTGCCGAGCGCGCTCGCGGTCGGCGCCGCGGTTGCGGCGGTGACGCTGCTCGCCGGGCGCCGGGGCGGAGCACGGGCCGCGGTGGTCGCCGGCGTCGTCGCCTGCGTGCTCCCGCGGCTCACCTACGCCGGCGAAGAGGCGCGTTCGTACGCGTTCACGGCCGCGGCAGCCGCCTGGCTCACCCTCCTGCTGGTGTGGCTGGTCGACGGCGGCGGCCGACGGCTCGCGCCCGGCGCGCGACGGCTCGCGTGGCTGCTGTACGCGGTCGCAACGGCGGCCGCGGCGTACCTCTTCCTCTATTCGGTGACACTCCTCGTGGCGCACGCCGCCATCCTGCTGTTCGCCCGCGCCCCCCGGGCCACGCTGCGGAGGTGGGCCGTCTCCGCCGGCGCGGCCCTGCTCTCCGTCGCACCGCTGGCGGTCGTCGCGTACCTCGAGCGCGGGCAGATCGCCTACCTCAGCGGTGCGCCGGAGGAGGCGTCCACCTGGTACTTCTTCCTCTGGTTCGGGATGCCGTGGGTCGCGGTGGCCGCGTGGCCGCTCATCGGGCTCGCCCTGTGGCCCGCCTGGCGCGCGTGGCGGTTACGCACCTCCGGCGCCGCGCTCCCACCCCCGGCCGGACCCCGCGCCGTGTCGACCCGGCTCGTCGGCGCTGCGTGGCTCTTCCTGCCGACCGGCACGATGCTGCTCGTGAACCTGGCGTTCCCGATGTACACCGGGCGCTACTCCACCTTCGCCGCACCCGCGGCCGCGCTCCTGGTGGCCGAGGGCATCCTCGTGCTCGGCCGCATGCTCGGGCGGGATGCGCGGCGGACGGTCGCGATGACGGCGGCCGCCACGATCGCCTTTGCGGTGCTGTGCGCGCCGGTCTACGCCCTCCAGCGCGGGCCGTACGCCAAGAACGACAGCGACTGGGCGGAGGTCAGTGCGGCGATGGCCGCGAACGCGGGGCCGGGCGACGCCGTCGTGTTCGACGAGTCGGCCAAGCCGTCCCAGCGGCCCCGCCTGGCGATGCGCACCTACCCCGACGGCTTCCGCGGCCTCAAGGATCTGACGCTCCACGTGCCGTACGACCGCAACACCTGGTGGGCGGACCGCGCCTACTCGGTCGACCAGGCGGCGAAGCGCGGCCGGTTCGACGGCGTCGAACGGGTGTGGCTGATCGAGGTGGACATCGAAGGCGTCGAAGACACCTGGGGGCTGGGCGAATTGGAGTCGCTCGGCTTCGAAGAGACCGGGCGCCGGATCGAGACGCACCGGAGCGCGATCATCGAGCTGACCCGGTAGCGCCCGCTCCGCCGTCCTCCTCCGCGGCAGCGCGAACGCGCGCGTGCCACTCCTCCCAGAACAGCCTCCACCCGGCGGCATCCGCGGCGTCCGAAGGCGCGGCCCGGGGCACGGAGCGGGAGTACACCGCCTCCACCTGCCCCACGAACGCGAGGACCGCCTCACGCCAGCGCAAACGGGTCAGTGCGGCCGTGCGGCCCTCGCGGGCGAGGGTGACCGTCTCGCCGTCCGTCGTCACCGACACGTCCACACCGGAGGGGCAGCCGAGGACGACGCAGCGGCCGGCGCACTCGAACACGGTGTGTCCACAGCAGGGGAAGAGGAAGTTCCCGTCGGTGAGAGCATCTCCGGCACGGTGATCGTCGCCGAGGGTGCGCAGCAGATACAGCCCCGCGGCCGACAGCGTGAACTCGCCATCGGACGGGTCCACGAGCGTCTGGTCCCCGACCGTCAACGACACCGTGCCGTGGGCGCACTGGTCGGAGCCGTCGTCCGGCCGGCCCGGGAGCCAGCCCGCCTCCACTGCGCGCAACTCCACCATCGCGAGCCGCGTCAGGCCGCGTCGACCGGCTGGACGAGCTGCGGCCCGTCGTCGGACGTCTTGAACGGAGCCACCTGGTCGAACCGCAGGGTCTCCGCCTCGGCGACCCCCGCACGGACCGCTTCGTCGACGAGAGCCTGGTCGCCGACGATCGACGGGTCGATCCAGTGCTGCCACATCTCCTCGGGGAGGATGACGGGGTTGCGGTCGTGGATGTCGGCGAGCGTCTGCACGGCGTCCGACGTCAAGATCGTGGCCGTCAGCACCCAGCGGTCGGGGTCGTCGTCGGCCTTGCTGTGGTCGCGCCACCACGAGTACAGCCCGGCGAAGCCCATCAGACGGCCTTCCGGGTAGCGGATGAAGAACGGGGTCTTGCTGCCCTTCGGCCCCTGCCACTCGTAGTAGCCGCGCGCCAGGACGATCGCGCGGTGCGACTGCACCGGCTTCTTCCACGTCGACTTCTCGGCGATCTCCTCCGCCCGGGCGTTGAACGTCGGGAACTTGAGCTTCAGGGTGTCGGACCAGGACGGCACGAGCGACCAGTGCGCGCGCTCGAACCGCAGCTCTCGAGTCTTCGGGGAGTCGATGAGGACGGGGATGTCGTCGGTCGGCGCGATGTTGTAGTCGGCCTCCCAGTTCGCCGTCCACTCCTCGGGCCGGCGACCGGTCGCCTCCACGAATTCCGTGATCTCGGCGTTGACCTTGTCGTCCATCGCGAACCTGCCGCACATGCCGCCAGCTTAGGCGCGACGACCGACATGTGACCCGAAAGGATGTTCGCCGACCGAAGTTGAGGAATTTTCACCCCCAAAAGCGGGTGACGCGAAGCTGAGAAAACGATGTATTCTCACTTTTGTGGATAGGTGAGGAACAGTCACTTAACGGTACCCGAACTCCGATCGTCCACACCACCCGAAGATGCACCAACCCGACCCGCAGGTGACAAACGTGTACCCGATTTCGCCACGCCGAGCGCTTCCCGCACTCAACCCCATCCGAACGGGGAGCGCTCGGCGCGCGCGATTCCACGACCGTCACCCCCTGAGCGGAGTCGGCGGCGGTGAAGCCGTTCGAGACCACGGTTTCCCCCCAGCCGCCGTCGGCTCCCCGGTGGGCCGTCTCGTGGAGGTCCTGGCATGACTGTCATCCGCCCGCGCCTCCACGCGCCGGTCGCCCCCAGCGCGCTGCGCGGACTGAGCTCCGAGCGCAACTGGGCCCGCCTCTACCGCTACCGTCTGCTCGCCACCGACACGGCCATCATCCTGGTCGCCACGATCGGCGCGGTCTTCGTGCGCTTCGGCTTCGACGACGCGGCGGCGCCGACGTCGGTGTTCCACATCGACTACCTCTACCTGTCGCTGATCATCGCCGCGACCTGGCTCTTCACGCTCTCCGTCTACCACACGCGCGACGCGCGGGTCGTCGGGCTCGGCGTCGCCGAATACCGCCGCGTCGTCTCCGCGACCGCGACGACCTTCGGCCTGCTGGCCATCCTCTTCCTCGTCGCCAAGGTCGACATCGCGCGCGGCTACTTCATCGTCGCGCTGCCCGCCGGCCTCGCCGGCGTCCTGTTCTCGCGCTGGCTGTGGCGCCACTGGCTCATCCGCCAGCGCATCTTCGACCACTACCTCTCGCGTGCGCTCGTGGTCGGGCGCTTCGACGACGTCGACTACGTCGTCCGCCAGATCCACCAGAAGTCGGGAGCGGCCTACAACGTCGTGGGTGCCGCTCTCGACACAGGAAAGCGCAAGGGGGCGAAGAAGGACGCCGAGATGCGGCGCCGGATCGCCGGCCCCGAGCGTGAGGTACCGATCGTCTCCGACCTGTCGGGGGTCGCAGACGCTGCGGCGCGGCTGGGCGCGGACACGGTGATCGTGGCCGGCCGCGCCCTCAGTGGCGGGGACTTCGTCCGCAAGCTGGCGTGGAAGCTGGAGGGCACGGCGACCGAGCTGGTGCTCGCCTCGCCGCTCACCGATGTCGCGGGTCCGCGCATCCACTTCCGTCCTGTCGAGGGCCTTCCGCTCATCCACGTGGAGATCCCGCAGTTCGAGGGCGGCAAGCACGTGCTGAAGCGCGCCTTCGACTTCTTCGCCTCCGGCCTCGCACTGCTGCTGCTCTCGCCGCTCTTCCTGGCGATCGCCCTGCTGGTGAAGCTCGACGACAACGGGCCGGTCATCTTCGCGCAGGAGCGCGTCGGCCGCAACGGCGAGCGCTTCACGATGTACAAGTTCCGCTCCATGGTCATCGACGCCGAGGCCCGCCTCGCCGCCCTGCAGGAGAAGAACGACGGCCAGGGACTGCTCTTCAAGATGAAGAACGACCCCCGCGTGACCCGCGTCGGCCACTACCTGCGCAAGTTCTCTCTCGACGAGCTTCCGCAGCTGGTCAACGTGTTCCTCGGCGACATGAGCCTGGTGGGCCCGCGCCCGCCGCTGCCCGCCGAAGTCGAGGGCTACGAGAACCACGTCCACCGCCGCCTCTACATCAAGCCGGGACTCACCGGGATGTGGCAGGTGAACGGTCGATCCGATCTCTCCTGGGAGGAGAGCGTCCGCCTGGACCTCTACTACGTGGAGAACTGGTCGCTGACCGGCGACCTCGTCATCATGTGGCGCACCGTGAAGGTGCTGACACATCCCGTGGGGGCGTACTGATGCGCCCTCACGCCCAACCTCCTCGCTCCCTCCCCCGACCGAAAGACACCGAGGTTGTCATGAGCACAACACAACGCCCACGCTCTCGCTCACTGGGCATCCTGACCGCCGTCCTCACGGCCATCGGCCTGGTCTTCGGCGGACTCGCCATCGCGCAGCCCGCCGCAGCGGACACGGCCCCACCCGACCCGACGAACCCGGCGACGCCGATCACCGTCAGCGACGACGTGCTCCCGACGCCGCAGATCAACGGCGTCGCATGGGCGCAGACGGTCGTGGGCAACACGGTCTATGTTGCGGGCAAGTTCACCTCCGCCCGTCCGGCAGGGTCGCCGGCCGGGACGAACGAGGTTCCCCGCAACAACCTCCTCGCGTACGACATCACGACAGGCGCGCTCCTCCCGTTCGCGCCGAACCTGAACGCGCAGGCGCTGGGCATCACCGCATCGCCCGACGGCAGCCGGATCTACGTGGTGGGCGACTTCACCTCGATCGACGGCAAGGGCTACTACCGCCTGGCCGCCTTCTCCACCGCGACGAACACGATCATCAGCGCGTTCAAGCCGATCATGGAGTCGCAGACGCGCGCTGTCGCGGCATCCAACACGGTGGTCTACACCGGCGGCGACGCATCCACCATCAACGGCGTCGCCCGTGCGTACGTCGGAGCGGTGAGCGCCACCGACGGATCGACCCTCAACTGGCAGGCCAACGCGGACGCCCCGGTGGATGCGCTGACGCTGACCAAGGACGGCTCCAAGCTGATCGTCGGCGGCCGCTTCCAGAACATCGGCGGCGTCGCCAACTACGGCCTTGCCGCGGTGGACGCCAGCACCGCCGCCATCCTCCCGTTCGCTGCGAACCAGACGGTGCGCAACGCGGGAACCCAGGCGAGCATCACCGCCCTCTACGCCACAAGCGACCGGATCTACGGCTCCGGTTACGTCTTCGGCCAGGGCGGCAACCTCGAGGGCAGCTTCTCGGCCGACCCGAACACCGGGTCGATCAACTGGGTCGAGGACTGCCACGGTGACACGTACTCCATCTACCCGCAGGGCGACAACGGTCCGCTCTACGTCGCCGGCCACCCGCACTACTGCGGCAACATCGGCGGCTTCCCGCAGACCAGCCCCCAGTGGACGTTCTACAACTCGATCGCGTTCAGCAAGGCCGCGACCGGCACCATCACCGCTGACCCGTACGGCTACTACAACTGGGCCGGCACGCCGTCCCCGTCGCTGCTCGACTGGTTCCCGAAGTGGACCGTCGGCACCTTCACCGGTCAGAGCCAGGCCACCTGGAGCGTCTCGGGCAACAGCAAGTACGTCGTCTACGGCGGCGAGTTCCCGACCGTGAACGGCATCGCACAGCAGGGCCTCGCCCGCTTCGCCGTCCCGTCGTCCGCACCGAACAAGGTCGGCCCGCAGGGCATCCCGCTGACACCGACGGCAGCTTCGTTCAACGCCGGAGAGGTGCGCGTCAGCTTCGCCGCCACCTACGACATGGACAACGGCTACCTGACGTACAAGGTCTACCGTGACGCGGGCACCACGCCCGTCTACCAGACGACCGTGCGCTCGAACTTCTACACGCGGCCGATGATCGGATTCACCGACAAGGGCCTCACGCCCGGCAGTCACCCGATCTACCACGTCAAGGTCTACGACCCGTTCAACAACACCACATCGCGTGACACGAACGCGGTCACGGTCGCGGCCACCAGCAGTGGCGGACCCTACTCCGACTCGGTGAAGCAGGCGGGCGCATCCGCCTACTGGCCGCTGGATGAGGCGAGCGGCACCACCGCGTTCGACCACATCGGCTTCAACGACCTGCAGGAGACCGCGATCACCCAGGGCGCCGCGGGACCGATCTCCGGAGTCACGGCGAGCACGTTCAACGGCAGCACCAGCCTGGCCGTGACGCCCACCGCGATCACCGGACCGGACACGTTCACCGTCTCGGCCTGGTTCAACACCACATCCACCAGCGGCGGCAAGATCATCGGGTTCGGCAACGCCAACACGGGCACCTCCGGCAGCTACGACCGTCACGTCTACATGGACAACAGCGGACGCATCTACTTCGGTGTCTACCCGGGATCGGTCCAGACACTGAACAGTGCCGCCGGCCTCAACGACGGGCAGTGGCACCAGGTGACCGCCTCCCTCGGCGCCAACGGCATGCGGCTGTACATCGACGGCAAGCTGGCCGGCTCCCGCACCGACGTGACCAGCGGCCAGGGCTACACCGGCTACTGGCGGGTCGGCGGAGACAACATCGGAGGCTGGCCCAGCCAGCCGGCGAGCAACTTCTTCGCCGGCAGCATCGGGCAGGTCGCGATCTACCCGACCGTGCTGGACCGCACCACCGTGGTGAACCAGTACGTCGCCTCCGGACGCCCGTCGCCCCTGGCGCCGGCCCCGGCGGACGCCTACGGCGCCGCGGTGTACAACGGCAACCCCGACATCTTCTGGCGTCTCGACGAGACCAGCGGATCGACGGCCAACAGTGCCGACGCCTACACGAACAACGGCACGTACTCCGGTACGGCCACCACGAAGAACCAGTCCGGTGTCCTCCCGGGCACCGCGGACAAGGCGGTGAAGTTCAACACGAACATCAACGGTTCGAACGGCGGCATCGTCACCAGCAACCAGCAGTTCGCGAACCCCACCACCTACACCGAGGAGGTCTGGTTCAAGACCAGCACCACCAAGGGCGGGAAGCTGATCGGCTTCGGCGATGCCAAGACCGGACTGTCGAGCAACTACGACCGTCACGTCTACATGCAGGATGACGGCCGGATCGTGTTCGGCACCTGGACCGGCCAGGCGAACACCATCACCACCCCGAATCCGCTGAACAACAACCAGTGGCACCAGGTGGTCGCCTCGCAGGGCGCCGACGGCATGAAGCTGTACATCGACGGCCAGCTCGTGGGCACCAACCCGCAGACGGGCGCGCAGGCCTACAACGGATACTGGCGCATCGGCGGCGACAACACCTGGGGTTCCACCGGCCCGTACTTCAACGGAACGCTCGATGAGGCCGCGGTGTACTCCACGGTCGTGTCGGCTCAGGATGTGGCCAACCACTACAGCCTGGCCACGACCGGCACCCTGCCGAACCAGACCCCGGTGGCCTCGTTCACCCAGAGCACCTCGGTGCTGACGGTGAACGTGGATGCGTCGGCGTCGTCCGACCCGGACGGCACCATCGCCTCGTACGCCTGGGACTTCGGTGACGGCTCGACCGGCACGGGAGCGACCGCGTCGCACACCTACAGCGGAACCGGCGTCTACGCCGTGACGCTCACGGTGACCGACAACCAGGGCGCGACCAACGCGACGACGCAGAACGTCGGCGTCACCGCGCCGCCGCCGAACCAGCCCCCGGTGGCCGCCTTCACCTCGAACGCGACCTTCCTGAACGCTTCGTTCGACGCATCCGGCTCGTCCGACCCGGACGGCACCATCGCCTCCTACGCCTGGGACTTCGGAGACGGAGCGACGGGGACCGGCGCGACCGCGACCCACAGCTACGCCGCCGCGGGCACCTTCACGGTGAAGCTGACGGTGACGGACGACAAGGGAACGCCGACGAGCGTCCAGCACGACATCACCGTGCAGGCTCCGCCGCCGAACCAGCCGCCCGCGGCCGCGTTCACCTCGTCGGTGACCAACCTGTCGGCATCGTTCGACGGCTCGGGCTCGACCGACGCTGACGGCACCATCGCCTCCTACGCCTGGGACTTCGGAGACGGAGCGACGGGAACCGGTGCGACGACGACCCACGCCTACGCAGCGGCCGGCACGTTCACCGTGACCCTGACGGTGACGGACGACAAGGGTGCGACCAACCAGGTCCAGCACCAGGTCACCACCACCGTCCCGCCGAACCAGCTGCCGACCGCCTCCTTCACGGCGACGGCCAGCAACCTGCAGGTGTCGGTGAACGGCAGCGCATCGGCCGACCCGGACGGCACCATCGCCTCGTACGCCTGGGCGTACGGTGACGGCGCCACCGGCACCGGAGCCACCGACAGCCACACCTACGCGGCGGCCGGCACCTACACGATCACGCTGACGGTGACGGACAACCGCGGAGGGACCGCCACGGCCACCAAGACCGTGACGGCCACCGCGCCGGCGCCCAACGCGATCGCTCAGGACGGCTTCGAGCGGACGACGGCCGGCGGATGGGGCACCGCCGACATCGGCGGGGCGTGGACGCTCTCGGGCGGCGCGGCCAACTTCAACACCACCAACGGCCTCGGCCAGCAGGTGGCGGCAGCGGGAACCACCAAGACGGCACTTCTCAACTCGGTCACCTCGACCCGGTCGGATGTCACGGTCACCATCTCCGCCGACAAGGCGGCGACCGGCGGCGGCATCTACTACTCGGCGATCGGCCGCATGGTCGGATCGACGGACTACGAGGGCCGCGTCTGGGTGAAGGCGGGAGGCGCCGTGCAGCTCCAGCTGCTGCAGGGCTCCACCACCCTCCAGGCCGCGAACATCACCGGGCTGACCGCTCTCGCGGGCGACCAGCTCAAGGTGCGGGTCCAGGTGTTCGGCACCTCGCCGACCACCGTCCGCGCCAAGGTGTGGGCGGCAGGCGGCACCGAGCCCGCGAACTGGATGCTCAGCGCCACCGACAGCACCGCCGCCCTCCAGGTGGCCGGTTCGACCGGGCTGCGCACCTACCTCTCGGGCACCGCGACCGACATCCCCGTCACCACCCGGTTCGACAACTTCGCGGTGGTTCCGGTCCCGTGAGCGCAGCGAGCAGAGCTCGCCGCACCATCCTCGTGGCGCACCCCGGTTCGGAGCTTTACGGCTCCGACCGGGTGCTCCTCGAGTCCGTGAGCGGGCTGGTCGACGACGGCTGGGACGTCGTGGTGGCGGTCCCCGGTGACGGCCCCCTCGTCTCCGAACTGCGGCGGAGGGGCGCACGGGTGGAGCTGTGCGCCTCGCCCGTCCTCCGCAAGAGCGTCCTGCGGCCGCGGGGCTTCCTCCGCTTCGCCGCAACGACGGTGCGCGGCATCCGGTCCGGCTCCGCGCTGCTGCGCCGTGAGCGGCCGGCGGCGGTGTACGTGAACACGGTCACCATCCCGTTGTGGATCGGGCTCGCCCGGCTGGCCCGCGTGCCGGTCGTCGCGCACGTCCACGAGGGCGAGGCCACCGCATCCCGCCTGGTCAAGCGCGTCCTGTCGGCGCCGCTGCTGCTGGCGGAGAGCGTCATCGCGAACAGCCGCTTCAGCGTCGGCGTGCTCGAGAGCGCCTTCCCGGCTCTCGGTCGCCGTACCCATATCGTCTACAACGCCGTGCCGGGCCCCGAGACCCGTAGCCCGGCCCGCCCGGAGCTCGACGGCGACCTCCGGGTCACGTACATCGGGCGTCTCTCGCCCCGCAAGGGCGTCGACGTCGCCATCGACGCGATCGCCGAGCTCGACGCCCGCGGGATCCCCGCCCGCCTCGACCTCGTCGGCGCGGTCTTCCCCGGTTACGAGTGGTACGAGCGCGACCTGCGCGACAAGGTGGAGGCCAAGCGCCTCCAGTCGCGCGTCTCCTTCCGCGGCTTCCAGCCGTCCGTCTGGGACTTCCTGAGCACGGGTGACGTCGTCCTCGTGCCGTCGGTCGCCGACGAGCCGTTCGGCAACACCGCGGTCGAGGGCATCCTGAGCGGACGTCCGGTGATCGCCAGCGCGACCAGCGGGCTCCTGGAGGCGACCGACGGCTACCGCACCACGGTCACCGTCGAGCCGGGCGACGCGACGTCGCTGGCCGACGCGCTCGAGCGCACCATCGTCGAGTGGGAGGCGTCGGCGCCGCTCCTCGACGACGACGCCGAGACCGCTCGGCGCAAGCACAGCCCCGAGTCGTACCGCCGGCGCATCGCGGAGCTCGTCCGGGCCGTCGCCCGGCACTGATCACGCGTCGCGCCGATCACGCGTAGCGCCGATCAGCCGCGACCTGCAGGGAGCGCATCCGGCTCCGACTGCGGCACACGCGTCGGCCGGCCGAGCACGAGCGGCCTGCTGGCATCCGGCGCGAGCTGCGTCGTGGCCGCGAGGCCCGCGACGAACCAGACGAAGATCGAGTACTGCGTGATCAGAGCGACCGTCGCGAACGCGGGGATCTGCGCCACGAGGGCGATCGTCGCCGGCGACGCCTTCCCCCGCAGGACGAGCAGGATGCCGAAGGCGAGTGCGACGGCGATCGCGATCAGCACGATGATCCCGTTCGTCAGCCCGGTCAGGATGAGCTGGCTGTCGATCGAGCGGAAGTTGCCGAAGTAGAGAGAGCCGGCCGAGTTCTTCTGCGCCGAGCCCGCGACGCCCACCAGGTTCATCGTTCCGAACAGGGAGACGAGGTCGCCGCGGTAGTCCGCGCTGTCGGAGGCCTCGGCGCCGGCGTCGTCGAACACGGCCGAGACCAGCGGGAACACCACGGCGGAGGCCACGACCACGATCGTGGTGATGGCGATGCGCGCGCGACGCGAGATCGCATCCCGCATGAAGAGCACCGAGAGGGCGACGCCGAGGAGCGAGCAGATCATCCCGATCCGGCTGAACGTGTACACGGTCGCGACGAGCATCGTCAGCACCATCAGGCCGCGCACCCAGAGGCGGAACGGGGCGGCCAGGGCGATCGGGACGGCCATCGCGAGGCTCGCTCCCAGCGCGATGCTGTGCCCGAAGGCCCCCTCCGCCCGCGGTACGCCGCCGCGCTCCTGGATGGTGCCCCAGATCGAGTACAGCGAGTTGCCGGACTTGATCAGCACGAACGGGTTCCAGTGCGTCAACCCTTCGATGATGGCGAGGACCGCGACGATCGTGAAGCAGACGGCGATGGCGCCGTGGACCCAGGCCGGGTCGACGCGCAGCGGGGCGACGCGGCCCACGATGTAGCCTGCGACGAAGTACGTGACCACGATGATCGCGGCGCCGAGGGCGATGCCCGCATTCCCGGCGAGGATGGAGGCGAGCGCCGCCACGACCACGAGCGTCATCAGCGCATCCATCCAGCTCAGCCGGAAGCGGCGGACAGGGAGAAGCGCGGCGACCACCAGCAGGGCGGCCGCGGTCGCAGGCGGCAGGTAGTAGTTGCCGTTGAAGCCGATGCCGAACCCGAGCCAGATCGGCACGAAGCACAGCACGACGATCCAGGTGGCGACCGCCAGGCGCGGCGCGCGGCGCAGCACGAGGAAGCCGAGCACGGCGACGCCCAGCGCGACGGCCAGCAGGAGCAGCCGGTCGACGAGCGCGCCGCTGAGGAAGCTCATGGGTCAGGAGGCGCTGTGACTGCGCGCCGCGTCCGAGGGGGAATCGGGCGCGGCGGCGTTCTCGGCCGGCTCGCCCTCCGCCGCCTTGCCCTTCGCGGAGCGCTTCGCCGTGCCGCCGGCCTCCGCCGTGTCGGCAGACTCCGCTGCAGCTCCGCCACGACGACCCGGCAGGCCGAGACGGCGCGGCGGCTGCTCCGCCATGTAGTACGCGTTGCGCTCCTTGCCCGCCGCGACGCGGTTCAGCACGATGCCGAGCACGGCCGCACCCGACTTCTGCAGCGAGTCGACGGTCTGCGCGAGCTGCTGCTTGCGCACCCGCGTGCGGTCGACGACCACGAGGGCGCCGTCCACCTGGCGGGCGAGGATGGATGCGTCGGCGACCGATCCGAGGGGCGCGGTGTCGATGACGATCACGTCGTAGCGGGCGCGCAGGCGCTCCAGGAGATCGCTCATGGCCCGCGACGAGAGCAGCTCGCTCGGGTTCGGCGGGATGGGACCGGCGGCGAGCACATCCAGGTCGCCCGCGCCCCAGCGCTGCACCACGTCCTCGAAGTCGGCGCGGCCGGCGAGAACGGACGTCAGCCCGGCGTTGCCCGACAGGGACGTGTACCCGGCGATGGCGGGGCGACGCAGGTCGGCGTCGATCAGCAGGACGCGCTGGCCCGTCTCGGAGAGCGCGAGCGCCAGGTTGGACGAGATCAGCGACTTGCCCTCGGACGGGATCGACGACGTGATCACGAACGATCGGGTCGGCGAGCCGAGCGTGACGAACTCGAGGTTCGAGCGCAGCTGCCGATAGGCCTCCGCCGCATTGGAGAGCGGCGCCGAGACGAGCACGGGGACGCCGTCCTTGTTCCGTTCGCGCTGGATCGACCCGACGAGCGGAGCCTTCGCGACCTCCGTCGCGGTCTCGGCGTTGTGGACGCCCGTATCGAAGGTCGCGCGCAGCACGACGATGAGGGCACCGACGATGAGCCCGAGCAGCAGGCCGGAGAGCACGTTCAGCCGCGTGTTCGGCGACGACGCGAACTTGGGGACGGCGGCGTGCTCGATCACGCGGACGGAGACCGTCGCCGCGCCCTGCGCGGTCTTCGGTGCGATCTGCTCGACCGTGCTCGACAGGCTGGCCGCCACCGCGTTCGCGATGTCCGCCGCCTGGCGCGGGTTGGTGTCGGTCACGGCGAGCTCGAGGATGACCGTGTTCTGCGGCGTGCTCACCGAGATCGAATCGGCCAACTGGCTCGGCGTGATGGAGAGGTCGAGCTGGTCGACCACCGGCGTGAGCACGACCGGTGACTCGGCCAGCTGGGCGAACGACAGCATCTGGTTCTGCGTGTACGTGGACCCCTGGCTCAGGTCGTTCGCGGACCCGCCGAAGTTGAGCGAGAAGTACAGTCCGGAGGTCGCGGTGTAGCTCTTGACCGCCAGTTGCGACAGGCCGAAGCCCAGCAGCGCTCCCGCGATCGTCGCGATGACGACGACGTACCAGAAACGCCGGAACGCCTGCGCGTACTGCTTGGAGCTCATCGATTCTCCCCCTCGGTCACCCGGTCCTGCGCCGCCCTCACTGGAACACCACGAGCTGGGCGCCCGCCTGGTCGCTCAGGGTCACGGTGACCGCTCCGTCGTCGTCGGCCGGCACCGTGAAGACGTACACCGCCGTCGCGGATGCTCCGGGCTGGAGGGATCCGGTGAAGGGCTTGGCGGCGGAGTCGCCGGCGACCGGTGCTGCGGGCGTCGCACTCGAACCGTAGTAGGCGTTGACCGTCGCCGTCGAGAGGGGGAATGCGCCGCCCGTCCCGTTGGTCAGGCGCAGGGTCACCTTCACGGCCGGTCCGCTGACCTCGCCGGGGCGCGTGGCGGTCGCTGTGTAGGACTCGACGGAGACGACGTTCGCGGTCAGACCGGAGGGGGTCTTCACATCCTGCTTGACCTCGGCGGTCTGGGCGACGACGCCGCCGAAGCGCGCATCCATCTCGCCCTTCTTCGCCGGGGAGGGCGTCGACGGCGACCCCGTCGGTGCATCGGACGGAGTGGAGGTCGACGGCGCGGAGCCCGCGCTGTCGGTCGGCCGCGGCAGCTGCGTCGCCGCCGGCTTGAGTGCGTCCGGCACCGGTCCGCCCGCGGGCCGCGAGAACGAGTACACGGAGGCGATGACGATCGCGGCCACGATGGCGAGGCCGCCGACAGCGGCGAGCGCGACGAGCCCGATGCGCTTGCGCGTCCAGCGGCCCTTCTGCTCCGGCGACTGGTTCTCCGGGGTCTGGTCGTCCGGCGTGGGCAGCGGGGTGGTGTTGTCGTCCGACGTCATGGCCGGCCTCCTTCGGAACGGAGCTCGCGGAACCAGGTGACGGCTGCGGCGAACAGGAAGAGCGTCGTCGCGAGGACGATGAGGGTGTAGAGCACGAGGAAGCCGGGAAGCCAGCCGAGCAGGACGAACGAGAGGCAGAGCACCCCGTAGTCCATGGGAAGGACGAGCACCGCACGCATCCAGGACGGACGGCCGGGCGCATCGGCGGCCAGGGAGACCCGGCCGTGCTGGCGCCGCAGCTGCTCGGTGAGGATCATCCCGAAGAACAGAACGGAGGAGATCACCGCGGAGAAGAGGGGGACGAGGAGCCAGGCGACCGGGACCGCGTCGTGCAGGTAGAGGCCGAGGCCGAGCGCCAGCGGCATGCTGACCACCTTGGTGGCGTCGACCATGTGGTCGAGCCACTCGCCCGCAGGGCTGCTGCGCCCGGTCAGCCGCGAGAGCTGGCCGTCCGCGCTGTCGAAGGCGTAGCCGATGAGGAGCATGAGCGCGACGCCGATGCCCAGCAGCCAGGACGGCGGGAACACGACGAGCAGGATGAGGGCCGCGAACGTCCACGCGGCGCTGATCGCGGTGACGCCGTTCGGGGTGAGGCCGGCCCGGTACGCCCAGGCCGTCAGGTACCGGCCGAGCCGGCGGTTGACGAACCGGGAGTAGGCGGGAGCGCTGCGGGCGGCCGGCTTCTGCGCGGCGGCGAGCCGGCGGAGGACGGAGCCGTAGGTCTCGCGGGTCGTCGCGCCGTCGAGCGTTCCGCCGGTCACGACTCCACCGCCTCGCCGGTGAGGCGCGGGGCGGAGCCGACGCGCTGGATGGTGAGCGGTCGCCTCGCGCGCACCTGCACGCGGTCGGCGAGGTCGCGGCAGAGGAGTTCGTACTTGTCGGCCACGTCGTCCCAGTCGTATCCGGCGGCGCGGGCGCGGGTTGCAGCTCGGCGGCCGGGGTGCCCATCGGGGTCGGCTTCCGCCGCCTCGACGACGCGGGCGACATCCCCCTCGGTGGTGAAGTACGCGCCGCTGTCGCCGAGCACCTCGCGGTTGAAGACGACGTCGTAGGCGAGCGTCGGCGCTCCGGCGCCGATCGCGCGGAGCAGCGACGGGTTCGTCCCGCCGACCGAGTGTCCGTGCAGGTAGCTGAAGGCGTTGGCGTAGAGCTGGTCGAGGAGGCGCTGGTCCCAGACCCCGCCGAGGAAGCGCACGCGGTCGTCCGCGAGCTCGTGGACCCGGGCCGTGTAGGCGTCCGCGTAGGGGGCGGATCCGACGACGATCAGCGGGAGCCGGGCGCCGCTGCGGCGATACCCGTCGACGATGGTGTGGACGTGATTCTCCGGCTCGAAGCGGGCCACCAGCAGGTGGTAACCCTGCGGCTCCAGTCCGAGGCTTGCCAGCAGGTCGGACTCGTCGGCCACGCGGGGAGCGCCGTAGGCGATCAGCCGGGTCGGCGTGTGGAACTCGTCGCGGTAGTAGTCCGCGATGCCCTGCGCGTCGGCGATGAGCCCGTCGGACCAGCGGACGGCCGCGGATTCGGCGAGCCGGTAGTAGCGGCGGCCCGTCCCCTTCCACTTGTCGCGCTTCCACTCGAGACCGTCGACATGGGTGGCGACCGGGATGCGCGCGGCGCGGATCAGCGGGAGGTATGGCGAGTTGGCCGCGTTGAAGACCAGGGCGACGTCCGTGCGGTGGCGGAGGAGGTGGGCGACCGAGAGGCCGGTGTGGCTCAGCGTCTCGAGCGAGCGGCGGTGCATCGCGCCTTTGTGGACGAGCTCCATCCCGCGGTACTCGGCGGGGCGCTCTCCGTCGGCCGGGCGGCAGTAGACGACGACGCGGTGACCGCGCTCCGCCAGCCGGGAGCCGACCTCCTCGACGGCGGTCTCGAAGCCGCCGTATCGGGCGGGCACGCCACGCGTTCCGACCATGGCGATGCTGAGCGGTTCCCCTGATCGCCTCGCCTTGCTCTGCATCGGCTTCTCTCGTTCTCGTCGGTCGGTACGGAGAAACCCGACGACGGAAGCGTCGACCGTGACGGGCGGGCGAGAATCCGCATATCTCGGTCTTCGGTGTGCACCAGGGTCGGGTCTCTGTTGCCCTCACAGTCTATGACGAGAAATCCTCAACTGTTGCTCCCCTGTTCGGGGGACTTTCACCGGGAGCGTGTACGCCGGGAGGCCCGCAGACCGTCCCGCACCCCCCGGAACGCCGCCGCGAGCGGGGCCGCCGACCGCAGGAACTGGCGCCGCCCGCCCTGCAACAGCACTTCGTACGCGATAGGGATACTGGCCCGCCGCCACCGCTTCACCGACGCCTCGTCGAGGTTGCGTGCCGCGAAGACCAGCCGGTTCCGGATGTTGAAGTAGTAGTACGTCGTGGACTTCGCCTCGCCGCTCGTCGCGTGGCCGTCGCCCTGCGTCCCGCCCTCGGCGTGCACCGCCGTCGCGGTCTCCACGACCTCCACGCGGCCTCCCGCCCGTCGCGCACGGTACGACAGCTCGACGTCCTCCCAATACAGGAAGTAGCCGTCGCCGAACCCGCCGATCCGCGTCCACAGCTCCGCGCTCACCAGCAGGCACGCGCCGCTCAGCCACTGCTCGGCGTCGCGGACGCCGAGGCGCTCGCGGTTGCGGGTCGCCGTGATCCGCCCGTCGCCGAGGTGCAGGTCGGAGCCGTCGAACCACACCGACCCGTCCGGCCGGAGCACCCGCGGCGCGAGCAGGACGAGCGGGTCGTCACCGGCCGCGCCGAGCAGAGCCGAGACGTCCGCCGGCTCGATCGTCGCATCCGGGTTCAGGAGCAGCAGGTGGGCGGCACCGGCGGCGATGGCGCGCTCCGCTGCCGCGTTCATCCCGAGCCCGAAGCCCAGGTTCTCCGCCGGCTCGAGCAGGTCCCATCCCTCCGCCGCGGAGAGCCGGCGCATGGCCTCGCGCTCCGCGTCGGAGGTGCGGTTGTCGACGACGAACGTGCGCGCGCCCTCCAGCCGACGGGTCAGCGGGGCGAGGTTCTCGGCGAGCAGTCCGGAGGAGCCGTAGCCGACGACGATCACGGCCAACCCCTCGAACGCCATCCTGCTCCCCTCCTGCCGACCGCCCCCGTCCGGGCGCTGGCGTGAAGCCTATACCTGTGTGAGCATGGTGACTCCGCCACCCGATGCGAGGACCAGAACTCGATGACCGACCAGCGCCTGCCCGTGACGATCGCCGTTCCGACGTTCCATCGGCCCGAGGAACTGCGGGTGCTGCTGCCCCTGCTGAAGGCGCAGGCCGACGATCTGGACGCCGCCGGCACCACGACCACGGACGTCCTGGTGGTCGACAACGACCCCGGCGCGAGCGGACGCACGGCGGCCGAGGAGGCCGGTGTCCGCTACGTCGTCGAGCCGCAGCCCGGCATCGCGGCCGCGCGCAACCGCGCCCTCGACGAGAGCGCAGGGTCGCGGCTGCTCGCCTTCATCGACGACGACGAGCACCCCCACGCCGGCTGGTTGCGCGAGCTCGTCCGGGTGTGGCGCATCTCGGAGCCGGCTCTGGTCTCCGGCCGGGTCGTCGCGGAGTTCGAGCGACCGCCCGGACGGTGGATCGAGGAGGGGCGGTTCTTCGTGCGGCGCTCCCTGCCGACGGGCACGCCGCTCCACGTCGCCGCGGCCGGCAACCTCCTGCTCGACCTCGACCAGGTGCGCGAGAGCGGCGTGCGGTTCGCGCTCGACCTCGGTCTGAGCGGCGGGGAGGACACCCTGTTCAGCCGTCAGCTCGCCCATGCCGGCTACCGGATGGTGTGGTGCAACGAATCGGTGATCACCGATCTGGTGCCGTCCGCGCGGATCAGCCGCCGCTGGGTGCTCCGACGGGCGTGGAGTCACGGCAACTCGACCGCTGTCGTCAGCGTGCGCCTGGCGAGCGGTCCGGCCGGTCGCGCCGTCGCGCGGGTCCGCGCTGCGGTCGGCGGGGCCGCGCGTGTGGTCCTCGGCGTGGCCAGGACGGCACTCGGCCTGCTCCTCCGCTCCCCCGGCCACCAGGCGCGCGGATCCCGCGCCGCCTACCGCGGTGCCGGGATGGTGTGGGCGGCGTTCGGCGGCGTCTACCAGGAGTACGCGCGGACGACGCAGGGCACTCCGCAGTGAGCGTTCGCGACCGGGCGATCGCCCTCGTTCGCCGCGCCGGCGCTCCGGTGGGGTCCGTCATGCGGGTCCGCACCGAGGAGCCTGTGGTCGTCGCGACGTTCGACGACGGCCCGTCGTTCCGGACCGCCACGGTGCTGTCGGCCCTCGCGGACGCGGGCGCAACGGCGACATTCTTCGTGCTGCTGAGCCGCACCCGTCGCGATCCGGGCCTGCTCGACGACATCCTCGGCGGCGGCCACGAGCTCGCCCTGCACGGCCCCGACCACCGCCGCCTCACCACGCTGCCGCCCGACTCACTGGCCGGACGGATGCGCGACGCGCGCGCCGAGCTGGAGGACCTCGCCGGGCGCCCGATCCACTGGTTCCGGCCGCCGTACGGCGCGCAGAGTCTGCGCTCCTGGCGTGCCGTGAAGGCCGCGGGCATGGAGCCGGTGCTGTGGGGACCGACGCTGGCCGACTGGCGCGACGCCCCGCACGACGAGCGGCTCCGTCTGGCCCTGTCGGCGGAACGCGGCGCCATCATCCTCGGCCACGACGGGCACGCGGATGCGGTCGACGGCGTCGACGACGGGCCCGCCCCCACGGTCGACCACGCCACGCTGCTCCCCGAAGTCGTGGCCGGCTACGCCGCGCGCGGGCTGCGACTCACCTCGCTCGGCACAGCGGCCGCGAACGGCCGCCTGGTGCGAGAGGCCCGGTTCAGGAGCTGACCGTCTGCTCCCGGCTGCGGCGCCGACTCCGGCCGCCGCGCACGAGGTCGATCGCCCGGCGGTACGCGGTCGCGTGCTGCGGCCCCGCGTCCGCCCACGAACGCGCGCTCAGGTCGGGTCGGCCCTCGACGCCGCGGGCGTGCTCGGCGGCGTCGCGGATCACCTCCGGCGTGAGCTCGGCGTACCGGCTCACCCACGCGGGTCCGACCTCCTCGGCGAGCGCCGCCGTCGTCTCGTTGTCGGGCACGAGCACCGGACGATCGAGCGACAGCGCGGTGAGCACCCCTCCCGAGTTGTGCATGTCACGATAGGGCAGCACGATCAGCTCGCTGCGTCCGACCAGGTCCGCCAGCTCGGAGTCCTGCAGGAAGCTCAGCTGCACCCGGACACGCTCGTCGCGGTCGGCGAGCGCGCGGATCGTCTCGGCGAGCTCCTCGGTGGACGGCTTGCCCGCGACGGTCAGCCGCAGGTCGTCTCCTGGAACCCGGGCGAAGACCTCCAGCAGCTGCTCGACCCCCTTGTAGCGGCGGATGAGCCCGAAGTAGCCCAGCCGGCCGTGCTCGCGCGCCGGACGCGGATAGCGGCCGAACCACTCCCGGTAGTCGCCGTGCAGGATCGTCTCGTAAGCCGTGCCGTCCGGGAACGGTGTGGTGGGGTTGAGTCGGATGCGCAGCGTCGTCCGCCGGTCGAACCAGCGGAGGATGGCGCGCTCGCGCCGCGAGATGCCGTCCGGCAGGTGCAGGTTGTGGACCGTCCGCACGATCGGCGTCCGCGTCACTCGGAGCTTGAGGATGAGCACGACCGTCAGCGCCTGGCGGACGAGCGCCTTCATCCGGCTCTGCCCCGAAACCAGGATCTCGGGCCAGTGCGCGTGGAACACGTCGTACCGGCCGAGCAGCGCGCGCCGCCACGAGAACGTGCGCACCTCAAGACCCGGCGTCGACGTGAGCGCGTCGCGCAGCATCACGATGTACGGGTTGGTGGTGGGCCGCGGATCCGGGAAGGACTGCTGGACGACGATTCGCTCGGGCTCGGTCATGGTGCGATCCACCCTAGGGGCCGTTCCGCGGTCAGAGCCAGCGCCGACCCCCAAGACTGGGTGCATTTTTGAGAATATCTCGTTATTTGGCCTCCGCCTGTCTAGACTCGCTCAGCAGAGGCCCGACACCCGACTCGAGGGCCCCGACCAGACCCCGGAGCTGCCCGTGGCCAGCGAAGCGCCAACTCTTCACCACCAGCACGTCCGCCTGTACGACCAGGTGCGCAGCGTGCATCTCGAGCGCGCCCACGAACTCGACCCTGCGGCGATCGTGTACCGCGTGAAGCGCTACGACTTCGATCCTGAGCTGGCGTCCGGTATCGAGCTCGCGCAGGCCGGCAGCCTCGCGGCGGCACGGATGGCCCTCCGCAGCAGGATCACCCGGGTCGAGGTCGACGAGCCGCTCTACCTCGACTCCCTCCCCCGGACCGCCGCCGTGCTCGCCGCGCTCGGGCTCAAGCGCCTGTTCGGTGCACCACGCGCCGAAGTCGCTACGTACGCGATCGAGAACCTCGACCCCTTCGCCGCCCGCCCGCCTCGCCTCCGCAGCCGCCTGCGTCGCGCCGTCGAGCGGATGCTGAGCGCCTACGTCTGGCACCGTCTCGACACCGTCGTCTACGGGACGCCCGGCGCCCGCGACCTCTACGGCGAGACCTTCGCCCGCCGCCCCCGCCGCCAGCTGACGGTCGAAGCGCTCCCGAGCCCGTGCCGCTGCGACGCCGAGCGGACGGTCCAGCGCGACCCCGACGGCGTCGTCTTCCTCGGCGCCTTCTCGCCTCGCAAGGGATTCGGCGACGTGCTCGCCGCGTGGCCGGCCATCCGTTCCCGGCGCCCGCTGGCGACGCTGACGCTGATCGGGTCGGGCGGGATGCTCGACGAGGCACGGGCCGCGGCCGACGCCGACCCCTCGATCCGGCTCCTCGTCGATCCGCCCAGGGACGTCATCCACACCGAACTGCTGCGCGCGCACGTCCTCGTGCTGCCGTCACGACGGGTCGGCGACTGGCGCGAGCAGATCGGTCTTCCCCTGGTGGAGGCGCTCGCCCACGGCTGCGAGGTCGTCACCACGTCGGAGACCGGCATCGCCGAGTTCCTCATCGACGCCGGCCACCTCGTCCTTCCGGGGGACGCCGACGCCGCACGCATCGCCGACGGGGTGGATGCGGCGCTCGCCCGCCACCGCACCGCCGCCGACATCCGCTCCGCCCTCCCCGCCGTCGACGGCCGCATCGCCGCCGGTCGCGCCCTGTTCGAAGAGCAGGTACCGGCATGACGACCCTGAAGCCGCAGCGGACCGGGATGGTGCGCGCCGTCGGGTCGACGGCGGTCATCAAGGTCGTCGTGATGGGCATCTCCGGTCTCATCGGCATCGTCAACAGCCGGCTCATCATCCAGAACTTCGGCACCGACGCCTACGCCCAATACGGCCTGCTCGCGGCACTTCCCGCCCTGCTGCCCTTCGCGGACCTCGGGATCGCGGCCGTCGTCATCAACGCGGTGGCCGGCTCCGACAAACCGGCATCCGACCGCCTGGTCCGCAGCACGATCGTGACGGCCTTCCGCATACTGCTGTGCTCCGCCGCCGCCATCGTCGGCGTGGGCCTCGTGATCTCGCTGCTCGGCTGGTGGCCGGCCATCCTCGGCGGTGCGCTGCTGCCGGACGGCGGGAGCCTCGCCGCGTTCCTGTGCCTCGGCACGTTCGCGCTGGTGCTGCCGCTCACGGTCGGTTCGCGCGTGCTCGTCGGGCTCGGCCGGACCAGCACCCAGACCGCCAGCCAGGCCGTCGTCGCCCCGGCGATGTTCCTCGGGCTCGCGACCCTGGTGGCCCTGTCGGCTCCGGCGGGCAGCTTCCTCGCGGTTCTCTCGTACATCGCCAACGGCCTCGCATCGCTGATCTGCCTCCTGGTCGCAGCGCGCCTCATCCGTCCGCAGATCGGGAAGGCCCTCCGCGAGGTGCCGTTCCCCCGGCGCTACCCGGGCGTTCCCGCCATGGGCGTCGCGTGGCCGATGCTCGTGCAGATGGTCGCCCTCCCGATCGCCATGCAGACGGACCGCCTCCTGCTCAGCCACCTGACCACCGGCACCGAGCTCGCGCAGTACAACCTCGCCTCCCAGCTGTTCGGCCTGGTCGTGCAGACCATCGCCGCCGCGGGCGTCGCGCTCTGGCCGATCTACGCGAGGGCCCGGTCGGAGTCGCGCATCGAGTCGCCGATGAAGCCGACGATGTGGTTCCTCGCCGGCGGCCTCGGACTGGGGCTCCTGCTCGCCGCGCTCTCGCCGCTGCTCACCCATTTCATCGCGGGCGACAGGTTCACCCTCGACCCGTGGCTGGTCGGCGGGTTCGTGGTGTTCGTCGCGCTGCAGGCCGCCAAGTACCCGGCGGGGATGTACATGACGGACAAGCGCGGCCTCACCTTCCAGGTATGGCCGATCCTCGCCAGCGTGCCCCTGAACCTCGTGCTGTCCTGGTGGCTGATCGGCGTCATCGGTGCGGGCGGCCCGATCATCGGCTCCGCGATCAGCGTCCTGGTCTGCCAGGTGCTGCCCAACCTCTGGTACGTCACACACGACCTCGGCCGCCGTCGGGCGGAAGTGCCCGACGACGGCCGAGAGGACGTGCTCTAGAGGAACCCGTGTTGCGGGCGCCCCGCTGTTACCAGGCGCCGACGTGGACGGTGCCGGCCGGCTTCCCGATGAGCGACGCGATGTCGCCGGGGAGGGCCGTGGCCGCGCCGACCACCGAGGCGATCAGCTGCGAGGGCGCGAGCGACGGTGCGTTCTCCGCCATCGTGCTGTGCGCCTCCTGCCCGGTCGCCGACGTGAACGCCGAGAACGTGGAGTACACGGCCGGGTCACCGGCGCCGCGGGACCAGATCACGGCCCACGACGGGGACGAAGCCGAGGCCCTGCGGTACAGGTTGTAATCGCTGCTGATCTGCATCCGCTCGGCGGACAGCTGGTGCGAGTAGTCCTCGACGCACAGCAGGCAGTTGCCCGTCCCGCCGGAGATGACGTTGTTCCGGATGGTGACCGGCCCGGTGACCCAGGTCATGGTCGGGTCCGGGAACGCCTGGCGCGGGTCGTGACCGGCGTCCGACGAGTTGTTGCCCCGACGCGAGTCCTGCGTGATGTCGAGGTTGCGCGCGTTGTCGCTGAGCGTGTTGTTCCACACCTTGGCCGAGCTGATGTTGTTCAGCTTGATGCCGGCCGAGATGTTCCGCGACGCGACGTTGTCCACCAGGGTCGCGGTCGACGAGATCTCCAGCGAGATGCCGTTGCCCGCGTTGCCGATGGCGTCGTTGTGCGCGATCGTCATGCCGTAAACCGACTCGTCGAGCCACAGCCCGGCCGCCTGGTTGCGCAGGAACGCGCTGTCACGGATGTCGATGATCCGCGATCGCGTGATCTTCACGCCTCCCGAGACCGGCGAGGTGTTGAAGTGCTCGGCGTTGTTGTCCGCGGCCAGCACGCCGTCGAGCGTCAGGTGGTCGGAGTAGTTCGCGTGGACGCCGAGGAGGCCGTTCCGGGCCGCCGTGACGGAGCGCAGCGTGTTGCCGTCGCCGCCCAGCGAGACACCGGTCGTGGCGTTGTCGGTGAAGGAGACGTTCTCGAAGAGCGCTCCGCCCTTCCACGCGGTGACCGCACCCATGTCGGGGACCGAAGGCGCGTAGCGGCGCACCCCGACGCCCTTCAGGACGAAGCCGGCGGACTGGACGCTGATCGCCTTCTGCAGGTCGCTTGCGCGCACCTCCTGGCTGCCCGGGTTGGTTCCGAGCACGAGCGTCTTGCCCGCTGTGTCGTAGTAGAAGGTGCCCGGGCGGACCTGTGACCGGCTCGCGACCTGCTGCTGGGCGGCATTGCCGATCCAGACCTGGTCGGGGTGCGCGGCCATCGGGTACGACGGGTTCAGCCACTGCCAGCCCGGCGTGGAGCCGTCGCCGGCGCCACGGGTGTAGGTCGGGCTGGAGTCGAAGACGTGGTTCCAGCCTCCGGCGACCCAGGTGCTGCCGCTCTGCGTCCAGCCCTTCACGACGGAGCTGCCGTCGAGGTAGGCGGCCTCCTTCGGGTACGACTGGATGGTCAGCTTCTTCGTCGCGGGCACGGTCAGCGACTCGTGGTAGCTGCCGGCTCGCAGGACGATCGTCGCGCCGTTCCCGGCGACGTCGATGGCGTGCTGCACGGTGCGGAACGGGCTGGATGCCGTCCCCGCTCCGGTGTCGGAGCCGTTCGGGGCCACGAGCAGGGCGCCGGCGGGAACCGCGTACGCGGTGCTGCCGATGGCGGCCGCGCCCGTCGGGAAGCGGGTGCCGGACGTGTCGATCGACGGGTCGCCGGTCGGAGCGGGCTGCGGCTGCGTCGGCGGGGTGACCGGCGGCGCGGGGTCGACCGGTGCGGTCGGCTCGCTCGGCTGGGGGGTCGGCGTCTGCGTCGGGGTCGGCGTCTGCGTCGGAGTGTTGGTCGGCGTCGGAGTCGGCGTCGGAGTCTCCTCCACCGGCTTCAGCGTCGACGCCGCGAGCGTGTCGAACGCGACAGGCTGAGCGGCGGTCGAGCCGGAGACGTACGACCAGGCGGCGAGGCTGCCCGCGGAGGTCAGCCGCTTTGCGCTGGAGTCGTCGGCGACGGACTGCCAGTCCGGCTTCGCCTGGCCCTCGGGCCAGGCGCGAGCCTGCAGGTGGACGGGGTTCGACCCGGTCGCCTGGAACTCGAGGTGCACCGATGCCCCGGCCTTGAGGCCGGTCGCGACCCGGATCTCCTTGCCGACCGTCGTCTGGTCGGCCGTGGAGCCGTTGATGCGGAGGATCGTGAGGGTGAGGGCGCCTGTGGCGTTCACCCGGATGTTGGCCTGATAGTACGAGCCGGCGGCGACGCGGGTCTGCACACCGGCGAAGATGCCGTTACCCCCGGAGGGGATGCGCGGGACGTCGATCGTCGCCGACGTCGTGACGTCACCGGCGGTGACCGACGGCAGGGTCGCCGTGAGCGACGAGCCGGGACGCGGCAGTGTCATGCTGCCGGCGTCGCCGGTCGCCGAGAAGGGCGTCGTGCCGGTGGTCCGGTAGGCGCCGCCGACCGGCGCGCTGCCCCATCCACCCGCTGTGACGCGGGAGAAGTCGTCGGAGACCAGCTGGCTGCCGACGACGTAGTTGGAGGGTGCAGCCGACGCCGTGATCGCCGGCAGGCCGAAGACGGCGATACCGGCGGTGGCGACCGTCGCCACAGCGGTGACGACGATGTTGCGGGTGAAGATGCGGGGAGCGGGGGACTTTTGGGTGTTGGTGAGGCGGTGTCTGGCCTTGCGGACCATGGACTGTCTTCCAATACTGATAGTTCGCGAACAGAAAAACACAGAGGTGAGACCAGGCCTTCTGCGCGGAGCTGAGAAGAAGCTAGCACGTGCCCCTGCGAGTCCGCGAACCAAAACCGTTAAATCTATCGCGCGTCCTGTCGACACGCTATGGCGATACACCCCCCCTTTCGGGTGGCCCAGCCAGGCGCTTCGCAGCCGTCGGCCCCTTCCCGGGCGTTTCCGGAAGAATGGCTGTATGCCCGGCTCCGACACCTTCCGCATCCTCACCGTCTGCACGGGGAACATCTGCCGCTCCCCCGCGATGGAGTTCCTGCTGGCTCAGGCGCTCGAGTCCGATCCGCGCTTCCACGTGCACTCCGCTGGGACGCACGCGGAGCGCGGCTGGCCGGTGAACCCGCCCATGGACCGCCTGCTGGAGGACCGCGGGATCGACGTCTCCGAGTTCGTCGCCCGGCAGGCGGATCGACAGCTGCTCGCCGGGTCCGACCTGGTGCTCACCGCGACGCAGCAGCATCTCGCCTGGGTGACCGAGCACGAGCCGCGGATCGTGCGCCGCGCCTTCACCCTCACGGAGTTCGCCGACGCGATCGTCGGGGCGCCAGAGGGCTCGGACCTGCGCGAGCTCGTCGCGTGGGCGGCGGCACACCGTCCGGCGCTCCGCATCCGCTCGCTCGGCGCTCCCACCCGCCGGGGATACGACGAGGGCGACATCCTCGATCCGTACGGCCGGGGTGAGGCCGCGTATCAGGCGGCACTCGGCCAGATCGAGCCGCTGGTACAGCGCATCGCACCTGCGCTCCTGGAGGCCGCACAGCCCGCCTGACACCCGCACAGGGCACATTCAGCACTCCCCGAGATCACTTGGTGACAAATCCTCACTAATCCGCCAGAATAGGTGAGGAAATCTCAAACCAAGGGGGGAAGCCCGTGACCCGACGCGTCGGCTACGCCGCAGGGGCGTTCGATCTGTTCCACATCGGACACCTGAACATCCTGAAACACGCCAAGAGCCAGTGCGACTACCTGATCGCGGGCGTCGTCTCCGACGAGATGCTGGAGCTCACCAAGGGCATCACCCCGGTCATCCCCCTCGCCGAGCGGCTGGAGATCGTCCAGAGCATCGACTACGTCGACGAGGCGGTCGCCGAGACCGTCCCCGACAAGCTCGACACCTGGCGCGAACTGCGGTTCGACGTGTTCTTCAAGGGCGACGACTGGCGCGGCACCGAGAAGGGGATGCGGCTCGAGCGCGAGTTCGCGGCCGTCGGCGTCGAGGTCGTGTACTTCCCGTACACGATGACCACGTCATCCACCCAGCTGCGGAAGGCGCTCGCGGTCCTAGCCGGCTGAGTCCCCATCCTCGTCGGCGAAGCGGTCGGTCGCCTCGATCAGCGCATCCAGGATGCCCGGCTCGTCGAACGCGTGCCCGGCATCCGGGATCATCCGCAGGTCCGACTCCGGAAGCGCACGATGCAGGTCCCACGCGGTCATCGGCGGAGTGCACACGTCGTAGCGGCCCTGCACGATCACGGTCGGGATCCCGGCGAGCTTCTCCGCATCCCGGATCAACTGCCCCTCCTCGAACCAACCGCCGTTGACGAAGAAGTGGTTCTCGATGCGCGCGAACGCGACGGCATGCGTCGGCTCGGTGAACGCCTCGACGAGCTCCGGCCGCGGCAACAGGGTGATCGTGGACGACTCCCAGCGCGACCAGGCGACGGCGGCGGGCAGGTGCACGGCCGGGTCGGTGTCGAACAGCAGGCGGTTGTACGCACGCATCAGACGTGACCGCTCGCTCTCGGGAACCGGCTCCAGGAACCCCTCCCAGAGATCCGGGAACAGCGCGGACGCGCCACCCTCGTAGAACCAGTCCAGTTCGTGCGCTCGCAGCGTGAAGATGCCGCGCAGCACGAGTTCGGTGACCCGCTCGGGATGCGTCTCCGCGTACGCCAGCGCCAGGGTGCTGCCCCACGAACCGCCGAACACCTGCCAACGGTCGACGCCGAGGTGCTCGCGCAGACGCTCGATGTCGTCCACCAGGTGCCAGGTCGTGTTGACGCTGAGGTCGGCCTCCGGCTCGCTGGCATGCGGGAGGCTGCGGCCGCACATTCGCTGATCGAACAGCACGATGCGGTAGCGCTCCGGATCGAACAGCCGGCGGTGGGCCGGCGTCGTCCCGCCGCCCGGGCCGCCGTGCAGGAACACGACCGGTTTCCCCTCCGGATTGCCGCTGACCTCCCAGTACAGCTGCTGGCCGTCGCCGACGTCCAGCATTCCGCTGTCGTACGGCTCGATCTCGGGGTACAGGCTCCGCATGGCTTGAGGGTAGCGGTTCAGAGCCGCGACGCCGGGACGGAGAACGTGTCGCACGCCGCCGCGCCCTGCCGGAAACCGGTGGTGAACCAGCGCTGCCGCTGCTCGGCCGAGCCGTGGGTCCATCCCTCCGGGTCGACGCGCCCGGTCGAGGCCTGCTGGATGCGGTCGTCGCCCACCGCCGCCGCCGCGCTCAGGGCGTCGGCGATCTGCTCGTCCGTGATCGGCTCCAGGAACGGTCGGCCGCTCGGGTCGTCGGTGGTGGATGCGGCGCCCGCCCAGCTGCCCGCGAAGCAGTCGGCCTGCAGCTCGGTGCGGACGCTGTCCGACGCCGGACCGGTCTGCCTGCTGCTGTGCTGCTCCATGATGCCGCCGATGTTCTGGATGTGGTGCCCCCACTCGTGCGCCACCACGTACATCTCGGCCAACGGGCCGCCGCTCGCGCCGAAGCGCGAGCGCAGCTCGTCGAAGAAGCCGGTGTCGACGTACAGCGTGCGGTCGGGCGGGCAGTAGAACGGGCCGACCGCGCTGGTCGCGGAGCCGCATCCCGTTCCCGTCTGGCCGTCGAACAGGATGAACTCGGGCGACGAGTACGTGGCGCCCAGCTCCGGAAGCTCGCTCGACCAGTACGCCTCGAGCGACGCCGCGGCCCCCTTCATGCGGCAGTCGACGCTGGCGTTCGCCTCGGCGCCCGTCGAGCAGTCGACCGCCTGGTCGCCCGTGGCGATCTGCTGGGTGCTGCCGCCCGCATCCCCGCCGACGATCCCGGTCAGGTCGACGCCGAACAGCTGCGAGACGAGCAGGATGACCACCGCTCCGAGGCCGACACCTCCCGCCGCGATCCCGGCGGTGCGCCCGCGTCGGCGCACCTTGCCACCACTGATGTCGGCATTCGGATCGAACGTCATGGCGCACACGGTACGCCGCGATCGACGACTCCCGGGCGCGTCGGCCGCGGTCTAGGCTCGGCAGCGTGAGCGCATCCACACCCCCAGTGAACGTGACCGTGACCGGGGCGGGCGGGCAGATCGGCTACGCCCTGCTGTTCCGCATCGCCTCCGGGCAGCTCCTCGGGCGGGAGACGCCCGTGCAGCTGCGGCTGCTCGAGATCCCGGCAGGTCTGCGGGCCGCCGAGGGCACCGCACTCGAACTGGAGGACGGCGCCTACCCGCTGCTGCACGGCATCGACGTGACCGACGACGCGCGCGCGGCCTTCGACGGCGTGAACGTCGCGCTGCTCGTCGGCGCGCGCCCGCGGGGGCCGGGGATGGAGCGCAGCGACCTGCTCGAAGCCAACGGAGCCATCTTCGGCCCGCAGGGCGAGGCGATCAACGCCGGGGCGGCGGACGATGTTCGCGTGCTCGTCGTGGGCAACCCGGCCAACACCAACGCGCTCATCGCGAGCGCGCACGCTCCCGATGTGCCGGCGGAGCGCTTCACCGCGATGACGCGGCTCGACCACAACCGTGCCGTCGCGCAACTCGCGCGGCACCTGCACGTGCCCGTCCGCTCGATCGACGGCGTGATCGTGTGGGGCAACCACTCGGCCAGCCAGTACCCGGACGTCACGCACGCGACCGTCGACGGCCGGCCAGCCACCGAGCTCGTCGACGAGCGCTGGCTCACCGACGAGTACATCCCCCGGGTCGCCAAGCGCGGCGCCGAGATCATCGACGTGCGCGGTTCGTCATCGGCGGCGTCGGCCGCGAGCGCGGCGATCGACCACATCCACGACTGGGTCAACGGCACCGGAGACCGCTGGACCAGCGCTGCCATCGTCTCCGACGGCTCCTACGGGGTGCCCGAGGGGCTGGTGTCGTCCTTCCCGGTGCGGTCGGTCGACGGGGAGTGGCGGATCGTGCCCGACCTCGCGGTCGACGCGTTCTCGCGCGAGCGGATCGACGCCTCCGTCGCCGAGCTCGTCGCCGAGCGCGACGCCGTCACCGCCCTCGGCCTCCTCTGACCCCGGTCTCGCCGCTCCATCTGCGAGATTTGCGCCAAATCGCGGTTATGACGGGCTCATACCGGAGATTTGGCGCAAATCTCGAGAGGGGTCAGCGCTTCTTCTGCGACTTCTCGGGGGTCGGGAGGGTGCCCGCGGCGCGGCGCTCGGCGTAGTAGGCGCGGGCCTCCGCCTGACGCTCCGCCTCGGCGCCGGACGCGATCTTCGCGCGCACGAGCTCCGGGCCGTAGCCGAACGCATCCACCAGGTCGACGGCATGCGGACGGATGCGCGTGAGCAGCCGGTCGATGTACGCCGAGACCGCCTGCGCCCGCTGGGGCGAGAGGCGTCCGTTCATCAGGTACCAGGAGAGGTGCTTCTCGATCAGACCGAAGCCGAACAGGTCGCGCAGCCAGGTGAGCACCTGCTTCGTGCCCGCGTCGGGAGCCTGCTCCAGCGCATCCGTGAACGCCTCCCACTGCAGCAGCTCGCCGTGCGCGCGAGCCGCCTCGATGAGCTCGTTCTGCTGCGAGTTGAACAGCTCGGCCGCGGCCTTCTTGCCCAGCTTGGACGCGGGGCGCAGCCGCCCGGCGATCTGCGCGATCATGGTCTCCACGCGACCGGTCAGCAGCTCGCGCTGGGTGGCCGGCTCCTGCAGCCAGTTGACCGACCGCGCCGTCGAGCCGAAGTCGCGGACCGTCTGGGCGACCGTCCGCAGCCCCGAGCCGTGGTAGGCCTTCCCCGCGGCCTGCGTGACGACGTAGCGGGCGAGCGCTCCCGCATCCGCCTTCGCGAACTTGCGGCTGTAGTCGGTGAGCAGACGCTTCGCGACGAGCTGCAGCAGGACGTTGTTGTCGCCCTCGAAGGTCACCCAGATGTCGAGGTCCTGGCGAAGCGAGGTCAGCCGGTTCTCGGTCAGGAAGCCGGAGCCGCCGCACGCCTCGCGCGCCTCCTGCAGGGTGTCGAGCGCGTGCCACGTGCTCAGCGGCTTGAGCGCCGCGGCCATCGTCTCGAGGTCCTGCCGATCGGTGTCGGAGTCGGCCTTCCCGCTGAAGACGTCGTCGAACTTGTGCAGGAAGACCTCGTGGGCGAAGCTCGCCGCGTACGTGGTGGCGAGCAGCGGGAGCAGACGGCGCTGATGCCGCTGGTAGTCGAGCAGCACCTCCTCGTCGGTGTCGCTCCCCGCGGTGAACTGGCGGCGCTGGTCGGCGTACGTCAACGCGATCTTCAGGCCGATCTTGGCGCCGATCGTCGCGGACCCGTCGAGCGAGACGCGTCCCTGCACCAGCGTTCCGAGCATGGTGAAGAAGCGGCGGCCGGGGCTCTGGATGGGCGATGTGTACGTGCCGTCCTCGGCCACATCCCCGTACTTGTTGAGCAGGTCGGTGCGCGGGATGCGGACGCCGCTGAAGTGCAGACGGCCGTTGTCGATACCGTTCAGACCGCCCTTCTGGCCGTCGTCCTCGCCGCCGATGCCCGGGAGGAAGTCGCCGTTCGCGTCGCGGATCGGCACGTAGAAGGCGTGGACGCCGTGGTTCACGTCCTTCGTGATCAACTGGGCGAACACGACGGCCGCCGTCGCATCCACCGCCGCGTTGCCCAGGTAGTCCTTCCAGGCGCCGCGGAACGGGGTGTCGATGACGAACTCCTGCGTCTCCGGGTCGTACGTCGCGGTGGTCGCGATGCTGGCGACGTCGGAGCCGTGGCCGGTCTCGGTCATCGCGAAGGCGCCGGGGACCTCCAGCGACATGATCGCCGGCAGGTACTTCTGGTGGTGCGACTCGGTGCCGAGGTGCAGGACGGCCGCCCCGAACAGCCCCCACTGCACGCCGGACTTGATCTGGAGGGACGGGTCGGCCGCGACGAGCTCCTCGAAGGCGGCGATGTTGCCGCCGTTGTCCTCGCTGCCGCCCAGCGACTTCGGGAAGGCGCGGTGCACCTGCCCGTTCTCGACCAGGAGCTTCAGCTGGCCGAACACGCGCGTGCGGTGGTCGGCGACCGAGAGGCCTTCCTGCTTCTGCATCTCCGGGCGCTTGGCCAGCTCGCGCGACGCCAGACGGGCCTCCGCCCAGTCGCCCAGCAGCTGACGGCCGAGCGCTTCGACCTCGACGCGTGGCGTGACGCCGGGTGCGGTGGCCGGAGCGGGCGCCTTCGCGGCGGCGGGCGTGGCGGGGGATGCGGGGGTCGCGCTGGGGACGCGTTCGGCAGTGTCGACCATGACCTCTCCTAACGAAAATCGTGGATTCCGCCACGCTACGACCGGTCGAGCGCAACCGGAAAACGACCGTGCGCCGCCTACAAACCGCGTGTCCGACGCCCCTCCGCCCGATTGTGGAAACCTCCAAATCGGACCCCCTGCGGCGTGACACCCCGCACAAGGGGCCGGGAGCGCGAAAACGCCGCCCCGGGCAACCGGGGCGGCGTCTTCTGAGAGCTCGCGGGTCAGGCCGCGCGACGCGGGGTGCGCGGCGTGCGCACGGAGCGCAGGTCGCGCTGCTGCGGACGCGGCGACCGGAGCGGCGTGGTGAGCGCCGCCCGCGCGGCAGCCGCACCCTTCAACTCGATGACGGAACCGGCCGCCACCTGGGTGTCGCGCTCGATGCGCGCACCGTTGCCCACCATCGCGTTCTCGCCGAGCTTCGCTCCGCTGCCGATCTTCACTCCGCTGCCGACGATGCAGCCCGCGCCGATGTGGACGTTGGCGCCCACGAAGGTGCGGTCGCCCACCGTCGCGCCCTTGTCGATCCAGCTGCCGGCTCCGACGTACGCCTCCATGCCGACGCGCGCGTCGGCCTCCACGTAGGCGGTCGGCTCGATGTAGGCCGACTCGGCCACCCGCGCGGACGGCGAGACCAGGCCTCGGCCGTTCACGTGACGCTTGTACTTGATGACGGCGCCGGTCTCGTCCTCGAGCTCTTCGATCATTCGTGCCATCTACTACTTCCTCCTCCGAGATCGCCGCAGTAATCGTTCAATGTCATAACGCAGGCGGGCAGGAAAAGATTCCCTGATGGCCGCCCGGAACGACGGACGATACCCCGCCTTTCGCCGGCCGCAAAGGGGTCGGTCAGGCGGAGGCGACGACGGCGAGGAGCGCCTCGCCGTAGGCCTCGCGCTTCTTGGCTCCGATGCCAGTGATCCCGTCGAGGTCTGCGAGGGAGGCCGGGCGCGCGGACGCGACAGCGCGCAGCGTGGCGTCACCGAAGACGATGTACGCGGGCACGCCCTGCTCGCGGGCCTGGCCGGCGCGCCAGCTGCGGAGCGCCTCGAACAGCGGCTGGTCGGCGGCAGCGAGGTCGGCGGACGCCGTGCTGCGGGATGCGCGCGGCGCGCGCTCGGGACGGTCCGGCTCCCGACGCAGCACCACCGGGCGAGTGCCGGCAAGCACCTCGGCGCTCGCCGGCGTGATGGTGAGCACGCCGTACTCGCCCTCGGGCTTCAGCAGCTCCTTGGCGATCAGCTGGCGGATGACACCGCGCCACTGGCTTTCGGACAGGTCGTCGCCGATCGCCCACGTCGACAGGCGGTCGTGCCCGTATTGCTCCACGCGCGGGGTGCGCTTGCCGCGGAGGATGTCGATCAGGTGCCCGGCGCCGAAACGCTGGTTGCGCTCGCGCTGCAGGCGCACGACGGTCGAGAGCAGCTTCTGCGCCGGCACCGTGCCGTCCCAGCTCTCCGGCGGCGTCAGGCAGGTGTCGCAGTTGCCGCACGGGCCGGACGGTTGCCCGAAGTAGCCGAGCAGGTCGATGCGGCGGCACTGGACGGTCTCGCAGAGGGCGAGCATCGCATCCAGGTGCTGCGTCATCCTCCTCCGATGCGCGAGGTCGCCCGGGGAGTCGTCGATCATGCGGCGCTGCTGCACGACGTCTTGCAGGCCGTAGGCGAGCCACGCCGTCGAGGGGAGGCCGTCGCGCCCGGCACGACCGGTCTCCTGGTAGTAGCCCTCGACCGACTTGGGCAGGTCGATGTGGGCGACGAACCGCACATCCGGCTTGTCGATCCCCATGCCGAAGGCGATGGTGGCGACGACGATCACGCCCTCTTCGCGCAGGAACCGCGACTGGGTCTGCGCGCGACGGGACGCCTCGAGCCCGGCGTGATACGGCAGCGCCGTGAGCCCGTGCGAAGACAGGAACTCGGCCGTCTTCTCGACGGACGCCCGCGACAGGGCGTAGACGATGCCCGCGTCGCCGGGGTGCTCGCTGGTGATGAAGTCGAGCAGCTGCTTACGCGGCTCGACCTTCGGCACGATGCGGTATTGGATGTTGGGCCGGTCGAAATCGGAGACGAAGTGCTCAGCGCCCTCCAGCTTCAGGCGGGACGTGAGCTCTTTGTGCGTCGCCTCCGTCGCCGTCGCGGTCAGGGCGATGCGCGGGACGTCCGGCCAGCGGTCGGCGAGCTCGGAGAGCGCGAGGTAGTCCGGGCGGAAGTCGTGCCCCCACTGGGACACACAGTGAGCCTCGTCGATGGCGAACAGCGCGATGCTGCCGCGCTCGAGGAACCGCTTCGTCGACTCCGACGACAGCCGCTCCGGCGCGACGTAGAGCACGTCGAGCTCGCCCGACAGGTACGCGCGCTCGACGGCGGACCGCGCTGCGGCGTCCTGCGTCGAGTTGAGGAAAGCCGCACGCACGCCGACCGCGGTGAGCGCATCCACCTGGTCCTGCATCAGCGCGATGAGCGGCGAGACGACCACGCCCGTGCCCTCGCGCAGCAGCGACGGGATCTGGTAGCAGAGACTCTTGCCGCCACCGGTCGGCATCAGCACGACGGCGTCGCCGCCGGCCGCCACGCGCTCGATGATCGCCTGTTGCTGCCCGCGGAACTCCTCGTACCCGAACACCGTGCGCAAGGCCTCGGCGGCGGAGGCGAACCGCGGCGGCGTCGAGCGGACGACGGCTGCGGTGCGCACAGCAACACCCGAGGCGGCGCCACCCCCGGCAGGCTCCTCTCCCGGCCACGGTGCACCCCTGTACGGGTCGCCGAACTCGGGCATCGGCGGCTCCTCGTCGAGGGGAGGGGCATCCCTGTCGTCGGGGATCCAGCCGTCGGTGAAGCTCATCCCTCGATCGTATCCGGGGCCGCCGACGATCGGCCGGGCTGTGCCGATCTGTGGAGAACTTCCGCATCCACAGGCCGGCCTCCGGTACCATCGCGGACATGCGGCGGCTCATCGTGACCGAGTTCATGACGCTCGACGGAGTGGTCGAGGCTCCCGGCGGCGAGCCCACCCACCGCCATTCGGGATGGACGATCCCGTTCAGCTCCGACGACCTCCGCGCGTTCAAGCTGCAGGAGGTGCTGGAGGCCGAATCCCTGCTCCTCGGCCGACGCACGTACGAGCAGTTCGCGGAGGCCTGGCCCCCGCGCGACGGTGAGTTCGCCGACAAGATGAACAGCATGCCCAAGGCCGTCGCCACTTCGCGCCCGGCCGAGCTGGCCTGGAACGCGACCGCCCTCGAGGCGCCCGTCCGCGCCCCCGTCCAGTCGCTGAAGGACAGCGACGGCGGCCCGCTTCTGGTGGCCGGCAGCGCATCCCTCGTCCGCTCCCTGCTCGTCTGGGGGCTCGTCGACGAGCTGCGGCTGCTCGTCTATCCGGTGATGGTGGGCGGCGGCATCCGGATCTTCCCCGACGACCGCGAGAAGTGGACGTTCGAGCTCACCGAGCTACGTCGGTTCGAGTCCGGGGCTGTACTCCACACGTACCGGCTGGCCGGGAGCTGATGCCGGCCGCAGTCCTCGGGCTGCTGAGCGCCGTCGTCTACGGTTCCGCCGACTTCCTCGGCGGCGTGGCCGCCCGGCGCATCGGCCCGGTGCGCACGACCGCCGTCGGCGCCGTCAGCGGCCTCCTGCTGCTCCTGCTCGCCCTGCCGTTCGTCGGCGGGGAGTGGTCGGCGGCCGCTCTCGGCTGGGGCGCGCTGTCCGGATTGGCGGGCTCGGTCGCCGTCGGTCTGCTGTATGCGTGCCTCGCGATCGGGCCGATGAGCATCCTGTCGCCGCTGACCGCTCTGATGTCGGCGGTCGTGCCGATGGCGTGGGGGCTGCTCGGCGGCGACCGATTCGGGGCCATCGGCTATGTCGCGATCGGGATGGCGCTGATCGCGGTGGTCCTCGTCGGCTTCGTCCCGGAGAAGGGCGCCGTGAGGCCGACCGCCCGCGCCCTGCTGATGGCGGTCGGGGCCGGCGCGATGATCGGCGTCTTCCTCATCCTGCTCGACCAGACGCCAGAGGATTCGGGGGTCGTGCCGCTGATCGCCAACCGCGCGGTGAACGGAGCCGTGATGTGGACGCTCGTCGGAGTCCTCGTGCTCCGCGCGCGACGCCGGGTGGACGGGCATCCGCCTCACCTCGGGCCGCGCGGAACCGGCATCGCCGCGGCGGGAGGCGCGCTCGATGTCTCGGCCAACGTCCTCATCCTGCTCGGCCTGCGGCTCGGCGACCTGACCACCATGTCGGTGCTGGTGGCGCTCTACCCGGCGGGCACCATCCTGCTGGCCGCCATCGTGCTGCGCGAGCGGGTCGCGCCCGTCCAGTGGGTCGGCCTCGTGCTGGCCGTCGCCGCCGCCGCGCTCCTCTCCCTCACCTGACCCGCCCCTCGACCGGACCCCGAGGTGCACGTCGTTGCGGCCGCGGCCGGCGTGTCGCGCGCATCTACGTGCACCTCACGGGATGTCAGGACGCGGGAGGCGTGGGAGGCGCGGGCGGAGTGACCTGCGCGGCCCGTTCGAGGGCGGGGAGGGCGGCGCGGATGGCGTCCACCTGCTCGGGGGTGAGTTCGGCGAGGATGTCGGCGACGGCCCGGGCGCGGTCCGACCGCGCTTCGAGCAGCAGCGCCGTTCCCGCGTCGGTGCCGGAGACGAACAGGGATCGGCGGTCCTGCGGGTCCGGCGTGCGCTCCACCAGGCCTCGCGCTTCGAGCTCGGCGACGATGCGGGTGATCGTGGGCGCCGCCGCCACCTCGATGGCGGCGAGCTCGCTCGGGCGCAGCGGTCCGTTGCGGACGATGGTCGACAGGGCGGAGAGCTGCCCGTGGCTGAGCCCTCCGGTGGATGAGCGGATGCGGCGGTTCAGCCGCCCAGCGGCCAGGGCCAGGCGGCCGGGGACATCGTCGTCGCGTCCGGCCGCCGGCCGCTCGTCAGCTTCATGCGCGGTGGGCACCGACTTCCTCGCCTTCCTCGGTGGCCTGCCGCTGGGGTGCGACGGCCTCCTCATGAACATACTTGGCTCCGCCCAGGAACGAGGCGACGGCGCCGATGACGCTCATGACGGCGGCGGCGATGAAGACGACCACCAGACCGTCGTGGAAGGGCCCGGAGATCAGCTGCGGGAAGAACTCCTTGCCCGTCAGGGTGGCGCCGTCGACGTGCGGCGCGGTGAGGATCCCGGTCGGTCCGAGCAGGCTCTGGATGGGGTTGTAGCCGAGGAAGGCGGCGAACAGGCTGCCCACGGGCGGGGTGTTCCCGACCTGCGCCGCGATGTGCGATGGCACGCCGTGCGAGGTCAACCCGTTGGTGAGGGCCGACGGCAGCGCGACCGACAGCCCCGCGATCATCAGCGAGAAGAAGATGCCGATCGACAGCGAGCTCCCGGCGTTGAGCGCGACACCGGCCATCCCGGATGCGGCGCCGCGTTCGTTCGCCGGGACGCTGTTCATGATCGCCGTGCGGTTGGGCGACGAGAACAGGCCGGAGCCGATGCCGTTGAGACCGGTGAGCACCGCGAACTGCCAGTACTCGAAGTTCACGGGGATGAGCAGCAGGCCCACGAAGGTCGCCGCCACCAGGAGCAGGCCGACCGTCGCGAACGCGCGCGACCCGAACCGGTCGGAGAGCGCACCGGAGATCGGTCCGGCGATGAGGAAGCCGATCGTGATCGGGAGCATGTAGATGCCCGCCCAGAGCGGCGTCGACTCGTAGCTGTAGCCGTGCAGCGGCAGCCAGATGCCCTGCAACCAGATGATCAGCATGAACTGCAGGCCGCCGCGCCCGATGGCGGCGAGGAATCCGGCGAAGATGCCCGAAGAGAAGGCGCGGATGCGGAACAGCCTCATGTCGAACATCGGCGCGGGCACCTTCAGCTCGATGACGACGAACAGCGCGAGCAGCACGATGCCGCCGATGATCGATCCGAGCACCCACGGGTTGCCCCATCCCTGGCTGGAGTCGCCGTAGGGCTGGATGCCGTAGGTGATGCCGGTGAGGAGGGCGATGAGCCCGATGCCGAACGTGGCGTTGCCGAGCCAGTCGATGCGGCCGGGGTTCTTCTGACCGACCTCGTGCAGCGACTTGATGGACCAGATGGTGCCGATCACGCCGAACGGCACCGAGACGAAGAAGACCGCACGCCAGTCGATCTCGGCGAGCACGCCGCCGAGGATGAGGCCGATGAAGCTTCCGGCGATGGCCGCGACCTGGTTGAGGCCGAGGGCGAACCCGCGCTTGTTGGCCGGGAAGGCGTCGGTGAGGATCGCGGTCGAGTTGGCGAACAGCATCGCGCCGCCGACGCCCTGGACGAACCGCCAGACGATCAGCCACATCGCGCCAGGGCCCCCGCTGAACGGGTCGAGGCAGAGCGCGATCGCGGCGAGCGTGAAGATGACGAACCCGAGGTTGTAGATGCGCACGCGCCCGAACTGGTCGCCCATCCGCCCGAACATGACGACGAGCACGGCGGTGACGAGCATGTAGCCCATCAGCATCCACAGCAGGTAGGAGACGTTGCCCGGCTCGAGCGGGTTGAGCTTGACGCCGGTGAAGATGGCGGGCAGCGAGATGATGACGATCGACGAGTTGATCGTCGCCATGAGCATGCCGAGGGTGGTGTTCGAGAGTGCCACCCAGCGGTAGTGCGGGTGGTCTTTGGTGAAGATGCCGGTGCGGGCCACGGGAGTCCTTGTCAGAGTGCGCGCGAGTACGTGGGAGTTCGGTTGTTTATATGCGTCAACTATATAACTGCGTTGCCGCGACCGCGCTGGTCGCCTGGGCGTTGACGATTCGCGAATTAGTCAGGACAGCACCAACTTGAGTTGGCACTCAACCCCATGGAGATTTCCGCAGCGGTTGACATTCCCGTCATCGACGCCGAGCGACTGCAGAGACATTGCCCTGCGAACTGAGACTTGAGCATCGGTGAATAGGCACAGCATGGTCCGAACTGGAGCGCTTGAGGTACCACCACCGGGCATATTGCGGGCGGGCCTTATGGGAATCGCCCTGCTCTTCGAAATACGCGATCCGGCGGGTTAGGGCGAGGCCGGCGCGGGTGTCCCGTTTGTCGACCAGCTACCGGGCGGTTCAGAAGCCAAAGCTTGTGAACGGCGCTAGCTCGCCGGAAGCAAGGCAGTCGAGCACGAACCGCTCGTATTCGGGCATCGAGTCGGGCAGCGCGAGTAACGGGAACCAGGCGACTTCCGCGCACTTGTGTGACTCCATGACTGAAGGTTCTCCGAACCATTTGGTAGCCGTGAAGAACCAATCTGCGCGCTGTTCATTGGGAGTCGAGGTGCCGTCAGTGCGCTGCATGACCGTTGCGGCTAGGAGGCTCCCAACACTGATCTCTATGCCGAGTTCCTCGCGAGCTTCGTGGACTGCCGTGTTGGCGGCAGTCTCACCGAGCTCGATGTGGCCAGCCGCACCGGCCACCCACATGCCATCCATGTACCCCGTGTTCTGGCGACGTTGCAGCAGCACCTGATCGCCGCGCCTCAAATACACGTACGCCGCGGGAACGACCGAAAAACGGGGGATCGCATAAGGCCAACCTAGGCGACGGCCGGCGCTTGGAGGGATCGTCACCATGTGTGCGGTTGGCGATCGGCTTGCGCACCTGCGTCTGGAGACGAGACCGTGAGCGGAAACAGACGGCTACGGGGCTTTCGGATCAGGCTCGCTCTGCGACCAATCCTTGTCCTCTGGGTTCACTGTCTCATCCGAGTGCGGGACGGCGTTCCAGAAAACCCGCAGATCCTTGCCACCATTCGGGCCTAGTGGCTTGGCCGCCCAATCCAGGAATTTCTCGCCTCATTCGCCCACAAGGACAGTATGGCGCGGCCGGCGGCCGCCGATATGTCCGCTTCGAAAAATCCCGTGGAGCGTCCGCAAGCCGATCCGCTGACGGGACGGAGGCTTTGGCGTTGTGTCACGCGCCGAGCAAGGACAATCAATGTGGCGGAGATCACGGACAATTCGCTGGCGAAAAGCACTTGAGAACAGCTGATTGGGACAGTCTGCTGAAGTCGCTGACAGCTGAGCATTCTTAGGGAGTACTTGGCTTCAGTCTGCGCACATACCCGCAGGTCAATGGGCCAGCGGCTGTCGCCGTGCGCTGCGCACCATGTCCCTAAAGTGAGACAGACGGCACCGGATTTCCTGGCGTCCCCGACACAGCCTCCTAGTATTCAACTATGAGCGACAAGCCACCTTCGGCACCGCCGATCCCGGCCGGCTGGCATGCCGACGGCAGGGGTCGCGTTCGTTGGTGGGACGGCACGTCATGGACGAATAAACGCGCGCCGTTGGCGCACACCGTCCCGCAGGCACCGAGCAACAGTGTCGGTCTGACCGGGTTCGTCCTCGCGTGTGTTGCGTTTGCCGCAGCCCTTCTCCTCGGAGCGCTCGGCGTACTCTTCGGCCTCGTCGGCGTGGTTGTCTCCCTCTTCGGAATCGCCGAACGGAATCGCGGAGCGCGGCGGTTCGCCGTTGCAGGCGCGATCATCTCCGCGGTGTCGGTCTGCGTCGGCATTTTCACGTTTTGGTTGGCCTGGACGTCTTGAACCGCAATATCGGATGTGAAGGCTTCGTGGCGTCGCGCTGAGGTGGGGAAGCGGCGTACCGAGTTCGTCCGGGACGCACGCGGTAGCGGCCGGCGGCGCGGTCTTGCAGAGCGGCGTGCGTAGCACGCGCAGTAGCCGATCCGCTGCGGGCCGTGGATCTCCGCAAGCTCTGTAGAGGTTTGCTGCGAGGCTAGCTCGGGGAAAGTCGGGCGCGCCTCGACCGAATGCACATCAGCACGAAAGCCGCGATCAGGCCTGCTGCGTAAATGTCTATCAGTGGCACAGTGTGGCCAACGAGCGAAAACGCGGTCACCACAAGGGCTACCGCGAAGAGCGCGTAGCCGAGAACCACCCACCTCGGCCACACGTGTCGGGCAAGCGTCGGCACTCCGAAAGCAAGCGGGCCGAGGGCGAAGATAGTTGTGAGTACTACGGCAACCACATCGGCGCCTATGTTCTGGTCCGAGGGAAGCACATCCGCGATGACGCTATTGATGAGATACGCGATCCCGGCGACGGCGAGACACGCAAGCGCGGCCCACACCGTCCAGGCGGCACCTCGCGGGCTACTGCGGTAGGTCTTCGAAGTCACGGTCCGGAGCATACGCACCGAGCTTCCAATCTCGACCTAAGTTGCCCTGCCAAGTTTGACCACCATCAATATATTTTATTTCAGTTAGAGCTAGTCTAGGTCGGCTTCATCGGCGCTCAGCGGTGCTCTGACATCCTTCATAGCTCCAATGGCCGTTCTTCCGCGCAGCTTATGACGCTCACCGTCTCGCTTCTCCGAGAATCGACGAAGCTGAGTGCCCGGCGCTGGTCGTAGGCACGCCTCACACCATTCAGGGCGGCCACGGCTGCAAATTGCTGCGTCCGCGGGCCCGATTCACGTTTCGCGATGCGGGGTGATCGTGACCTCCGCGAGAGAGAGCGGGTATGCCCAGTCGTTTGCGATTCTGACGTAGCGGTAGTTGCCGTTCAGCTGGATGGGGGTGACAGGTTCCCAGGGGCGGAAGATGTGCACGGTCTTGATGGTCCCCCCGCTGAGACTTGAGGGGTTGCCGTCGGGGATCGGGTCGTTGGACGCTATCACCCAAAAGTCGGTCGATCTGAGCCAGTGGGAGCCGTCTGTCGGCAGGTGGACCGTGACGGTATCGATCTGTGTGGTCTGCCCGAAATCCAGTTGCCACCACGGATAGGCATCGTTGATGGTGCGGGCGACAGAGTTGTTCCCCATGTCACCGTCGTTGGCCTTGTCGGCCGGCGAGTCGATCGCGTCGCGAGTGGATGACTGGGTGGCGGTGCCGAAGACGGCGATGTTTGGGAGATCGGTCGTGTCGGTGCCGGCGGGCCAGACGGGGTTGTTCGGTATCGCCCTCCAGGTCTGGTTGGAGGCACCATTGCACGCGTAGGTTCCGATCGTGTTGTTCTCGGCGTCGGTCGCCCCGAACAGGTCCAGACATTCGCCGGTGTATTGGCTCTGCAGCTTCCAGACTCCCGCCCCCACCGTCGTCGGTCCCCACCGATATGACGAGTCGCTCCCGTCGCATGCGTGATCCAGGACGGCCTGCGCTCCGTTGCCCTTCCACCGCAGACACGAGCCGGTGTCCGCGTTTCGGATGAGGCCTCCCCCGGTGCTTCCGACCTGCTCGTACTGGAATCGTGCAGTGTTCGATCCGGCATCCTTCTTCAGCACCGTCCGGATCCGCGGATCGGCATCGCCGGTCGCAGCCGGCGTTGTCGAGAGCACGCCGCCGGCGGAGGACACCGGCGCCAGCGATACCGGCCCGCTGGTCAGCGAATCGGGGGAGCTCCAGACCATGTTGGACGCCGTCGAGCAGGGATACAGCATCAGCCGGGAGCCGTCACCGGTCGCTGCGCCTCGAACGTTCAGGCAGGTTCCCGAGCCCTGATTGCGCAGCGTGCCGTCAGCAGCGACCGTCCAGGTCATGGCCGACGTTCGCTCGCACGCGGCAGTGCCGACCGACTCCCCCGACCCGGACAGGCACATCGCCGGGTCCTCCCCTTCGGGTTGCGCCTGCTCCTCGTCCTCGAAGTCCGCCGTCGTGTTGAAAACACTGATCCGATACCCGTTCTCCACGGGGTCGAACCGCCACTTCTGCGCGGCAGCACCAGCACAGCTGGAGATCGTCACGTCCGTCCCAAGTGTGTACGGACCGCCCTGAGCTGTCAGGCATCGACCCGAGCCTGCGCCGATGACTGGACCGCCCGTGGTTTCAGCATCCGGCAGGGAACGCTTCGTCCGTGCTGTCGTCATCTTCACGATCTGGAGATCGGATCGGTAGTCCGAACAGGGCATCGAATCGCCCCAGTTGCGACGGAACAGGTTCTGTCCCAGCATGATTCCCAGGCAGGTTCTCGTCCCCTTGCCGAGCAGCTTCATGCCGTTCGCACCCTGCCACACGGCCCAGCGGGCCCCGTCGCCGGAGCACCACCCCATGTGCGGCTGGTCGGCGCCCGCGTTCCTGGTGAGGCATAACCCCGACGCGGAGTTGACCAGCCAGCCCCACCCGTCGTTCGCATTGTCCTTCACGTAGGTCCAATCCCAGTAGCCGTCAGGCAACCCGGTGGTGAAGGTCACCCCGTTGGCCCATCCGGACCACCGGGCAGTGGACGACTCAAGATGCCAGCTGGGGTCCCTGTTGAAGGTGATCCGCGACCCGGCCGGAAAGCCGGGCGTCGCGTTGGGCCGCCACAGCGCCAGCACACCAGCCACGTCGTCTATGTAGGGCGCTTTGTTGTCTCCACAGATCGAGCCCTCACTGGACGTCGGCTCCATCACCGTTCCACACGCCAGCTGATCGGTGTTGTGGTTCAGGCCGAGGATGTGCCCGATCTCATGGGTGAAGATGTGCTGCCGCAGCGTCTCCGAATACGAACCCATGTAGTTCGTGGCGATGCTGATGTTCCCACCGGCAGGCTGACCGGAGTGGAAGTCGCAGTACGTCGCTGCGACCGCTTGCGCCCGGGGTTGACCCGGAATGTTCGGCATCGAGGCCACACCGACCACCCGCGCCCCCGCCGGGGTGGGGTCCGCCAGATCGCCAAACGCGATGGTCACCCCCGTGACGTACCGCCAGGCGGACCACGCCTCTGCAGCCTTACGCAGCGACGCCCGGTAGGTAGCCGGCACCGTGGGCGGATACTTGATGTACAACGTCGCCGTCGTGGGGTACGTGCGGCACGCATACCCGGAGCGAGCCCACGCCGCGGCCGGTTCCGCGCCTCCTCCGACAGGTACGAGCACTACCGCCGCTGCCACCGCCGCCGTCAACACGCCGATCAACCGGCGCCATTTCCACCCTCGCACCACAACCACGTCCCTCGTTCACCCATGAACGCGTCAACCCGTCTCTCACCCGGCAGCACCGGAAGAGACCGTCGACGACCGCGACGAGCACATGCACTCGTCACTGACTACGACGTGAGCTCACGAGCAGAATGACGACGGAGTGCATATATGCGCCCGAACCACGACGGCTGAAGTCGCGGGTGGAGTTTGCGTGCCACGGCGATCGTGGGCAGCTTCGCGCTGCTGGTTCTCGATCGGTTACACATCCTGTGAAGGGTGGGTGGCCGGTCTCTTTGAGGCCGGCCACCGTGCAGCGTTCCGCCTCGCCGTACCGGTCACGACACCGGGACTCAGGGTCGATCCGCGTCCTCGTCATACCCTGTGCGGATGAATACTCCTCTGCCGGACACCGCCAATCTGCCTCGGTTCCTCGACCATCTGCAGGCCAGAGACACGGATGCAGCGCTGCTCGCTCGCCAACTGCTGGACGCGGGCGCCGCGGTCATCGTGTTCTGGGGGCCCCAGCAGATGGACGTGTGGGAGCTCCGGGTGCAGGTGGGCGACACGATGGTCCGGTTCGGGGTGGAACGCGGGTACTCCGACGGGGTGCTGATAGCCCCCGCGAGCGACTCTTCCGACTGGTCGCGGCTCGTGCCGCTGCGTCTCGCTGTGATCGCCTGGGCGCGCGCGAACAATGTCCCGCTCCCACTCGACGATCCCGACGAGTTCGATCCAGGGCTCACGGTGCATGGGCGGGCCGTACTGGATTGGGTTGACGGGGGTCACTTCCCGCAGGTAGAGCGCGTGCGCCTCGCCTGGGCGGAGTACCGTCGACAACTCAGAGAACTTCGAAGCGGGACCCTTGGGCGGCCCGATGAGTCCGACCTGCGCGCGGTCAAGGCAGCCGGTGTAGCAGCTATCGAAGCCGCCGCCGCTCCGTTGGCAGGAACAGAACGCTGAGCTCAGCCCGGCGCTGATCCGCTGCTCTTACGCCTACGCCAGCGGTCTCGGTCCCACGCACAGACGGACATCCGCTACTTGGAGCTCCAGTCCCAGGTCCGTGTTCACCACCGATGTGACCTTCCCGTTCCTCAACGCGTCGAGCGAGGGCCCGAAGCGCTCGTCCCTGACTGTGAGCACGTCCGTGGGCCTGACGATCGCCAGGGTGCAGACCAGGTCTAGGCAGATCTGCGATGCGTCGTTCATCAGCCTGAGCGTCAACGTGCCGTGCTCGCATATCGCCCAGTCGATTACTCGGCTGCCACGGATGACGCGTGAGATCTCGTGACGGCCACCTCTCCCCTGAACCACGGCGGTCCTGTCACGGCGGCGCTGCCAGCCAAGCAGCGCCGCGCGACCCGTTACCGCGGCGGCCAGAGCGATGAGGGCGAGGACGAGCATCTGTTCAGCATTCATGGTTCGCCTCCTGACCTGCATCCGTCCCCGTATTGCGCCCTACCGTAGACGGCGCGACCAGCTACGAGACAGACAGGTATCGTGCCGCATACTCGGAGGATTGCCGGGCGCCCGAGTGTGTCAGCGCGGTGGCGTCAGGAGGGCGACGAGTTCTTCGATGCTGCGCCCGATCGCGAGTCGGAAGTAGTCGACTGCGCGCTCTCCGGTGAGTTGGGCCACTAGCTCAGGTGTGGTTGTGGTCCAGCATCGCGTCCCGGGCGGGCTGCTCATCGGTTCCAGGTCGGGGGCAGGGTTCTGCGTGTATGCGGGCAGGTGCGGGAGCCCGCGTGTTGCGCGTGCCTCGCCGGCGGCCGCGGCGACCAGCCAGCACTCGGCGAAGGCTGTTGGGCATATTGCCGCGTCGAATCCCTCATCAGCGGGGGTGCGGATGATCGTCATCGAGTCGTCCCGCTCGACGATCCATCGTCGATCATCGAGGTCGAATCGGAACAGGCCATCGTTGTGCAAGTCGATCACGGCGCCGAGTTCAGCCAGGGCCCTCACGCATGGCTCAGAGAGCAGGCGCTCGGGGATTTCCTGTTCGCGGCGGCGATGCTCGCGCTCGCATGCGGCTTCCGCCAGCGGGCGATACTCCTCCTCGAGGTGGCGCCGGTGCGGCGGGGCACCATCGCGGAGACGTTGAAACAACCATTCCGGGTCGATTTGCCCGAAGTAGTGGAAGTACACCTTGTAGAACCTCTGCCCCATCGGAGCGTCCCGGACCAAGAGCTGTAAGCCGTGTTGCTGGGACCAGATCGCGGTGGTGCGGCCGTCGACGTCGACGACCCACGAAGCGCCTCCATGGACATGCACATATGGTTGAGCCTCCTCCAGCACGATGCTGAGGGCGACCCGTCGAGGGACGTCGAAAACCAGCTCGTGAGATTCCATGTCATCGCCCATATGGACGCTGTCCCGGTCCACGTACACAGTCACCGCGTGGCCAAATCCAAACCAGAAACGCTTCCGGCGGTTCGCCCACACAGATCGGTCGTGTTCAGTCTTCATACGCGTCGCCAATGTCGTAGTGGTCGTAGGTGGCCTTGTCGACGGTGATCGTGTTCGCCTGCCGGCCGGAGAGGATGTCGAGCTGCCAGCTGGCCGGAACGGTCGAGCACTCGCTTCCCCGGCAGTCGGTCGACGCCGGCGTGTGGTGTTTGCCGGTGACCGTTGTGCTCGGGTAGCCGGAATCGTAGGCGAGCGAAAGCTGGAAGAACAGGATGCCGCCGATGATCGATGCCGCCACAAGGGCCGCGATGCGCCACCGACGTCGACGCTCCCGAGCGCGGCCGAAAGTGGGCACGTCGTGGTTCATGCTGCCCCTCCCCCGGGTTGGTCGTCGAGCATCGTCCTCTATTAGAGACGCTCTCACCGGGGCGAGCATGACGAACCTCCTGCGCCCCGGAGCGCGGTCCCACGTTGTTCTCGCGCTGTACTGAGTGCGGGATCAGGCTGGTGACGTGGTCCGGGTTGATCCACCGGGAGGAGGGCAATGGCGTCCGCGCGGCCGCGACGTGACGGGTCAGCGCGTCGTGGATCCGTGCAACCAGAGCCTTCAGGGGCTTCCGGTGTCCGGCGACCAAGCCCTCCGCCGGCGCGTCGATACCCGCAATCTCAGCGTCACGCGAGCACGAGCACGAGCGCCGTCACTCCTTCGCGCCCGTCTGGTTGAACAGGTAGTACACGCTCAGGGCAGCGAATCCGACGAGCATGGCCGGCGCGTAGACGATGCCGATCACGGTCAGCAGCGGGTAGAACAGCGTCCCCGCACCGAACCGGAGGAGTGCGCTCCGCCGCGTCCCCGCATCCATCGATCCCGTCCGGACGAGGACGAGCGTGATGCGCCCGTAGACCAGGGTGAAGGCGATCGCGAAGCCGGTCGCGACCCCGCCGTACAGCACGGCGGCGACCCGGGTGTCCGCGGCGCTGCCCTCGGCGATGGCGCCCGCGAGCGTCGCGGTGGTGAAGGGGACGGCCGACACGAACATCAGGAGGATGAGGTTCCAGAACAGCAGCACCCGGTCGACCGTGGTCGCGAGACGGAAGATCGAATGGTGGTTGACCCAGATCACGCCGATGACGAAGAAGCTCACGACGTAGGCGGCGAACGACGGCCCGGACGCGAGGACCTGATCCAGGAGACTCTCGCCGTTGCCCGGCTCGAGGTGAAGATCCAGGACCAGGAGGGTGATGGCCACCGCGAGGACCCCGTCGGTGAACGCTTCCAGTCGCACCTTGGTCATCGTTGCCTCCTGGTCGTCGCCGTTCGAGGTGGGCATACCTTAGCCGGGCGGACACGGTCCGTTCAACGACGACGGGTCCTCCGTTCACCTCCCCGTTCCCCCGCATACCGCCGACGTGGGTAGCTTCCGTCCCTGTGCGACTTCTCAGAACCCGAACCGTGGCGGTCCTCGCCGCCACCGCGACCGCCGGCACACTGGCGCTCGCCCTCCCCACCGCGGCGCAGGCCGCGGCAACGCCCGACGTGCGGATCACCGAGTGGATGTACAGCCCCGGCACCACCGGCGGCGAGTTCATCGAGCTCACCAACCTCGGCACGACGCCGGTCAGCCTCGCCGGCTGGTCCTTCGACGACGACAGCCAGACGCCCGGCACGGTTCCGCTGGACGGGCTCGGGACGCTGGCGTCCGGCGAATCGGCCATCATCACCGAGTCGGCGGATGCCGCCTTCCGGACCGAATGGTCGCTCGGCGCCGACGTGAAAGTGCTCGCCGGCAACACGACCGGCCTCGGCCGCGCCGACGAGATCAACCTCTTCGACGGCCCGGATGCGGTCGCGAACCTCGTCGACCGGCTCACCTACAACGACCAGGGCACCGGCACGGCGAAGGGCCCGCGCACGCAGGGGAAGTCGGGCGTTCCCACTACGGCCGCGGCGCTCGGGGCCAACGATGCCTCGCAGTGGCAGCTCTCCGCCGTCGGCGACGCGGAGGGCTCGTGGGCGTCGGCCAGCGGTGACATCGGTTCACCGGGAAAGAGCCGGTTCGCCCCGGCGCAGCCTGCGTGGAAGAGCATCCACATCAACGAGGTGTCGTCCGACAACACCGCCACCCCGGTCGGGGACGCGATCGAGCTCTTCAATAGCGGGTCGATGGATGTGGACATCACCGGCTGGCTTCAGATCGACAGCGGGGCAGCGACGGCTGCAACGACCTTCTCGGCCAGCCTCGCCGACGGGACCCCGACGACGGTCGTGCCCGCCCACGGCTACGCGTACTTCTCCTCCACCAAGGGCCTGAGCAGCGGCGGGGACGGCGTCAAGCTCTACCTGCCGGACGGCGCCGGAGGCACCGCCGGCACCCTGGTCGACTCCGTCGACTACACGGCAGGCGAAGCCGGCACCGACGAGGGCAACGAGTTCGGAGCGGGCGCCTACGCGCGCTGCCCCGACGGCACGGGATCCTTCGCCTCGGTGGCGAGCAAGAGCTTCGGCGGTTCCAACGCCACCGCGTGCCAGAACGTGCTCACCAACCCTGCCGACGGCGGCAACGGCGGCGGAAACACGCTGACCTGCCAGCCGGAGGCGCCGTCCGGCACGGGCACCCTCCCCGCCGGCGCGGGCACTCCGGTCGCCTGGCCGGGAAGCGCCACCGTCTCGGTCGCCGACTCGCTGTGCGCGTGGGAGACCACGACCGGTCCGGAGGGCCGCGACGTCAGCGGCCTGGTCTTCGACCCGACCAACGCGAACGTGCTCTACAGCGTCAAGAACAAGGGCTGGGTGTTCCGCATGGTGAAGGAGAACGGCCTCTGGGTGGCCGACACCGCCAACGGTTGGGGCGCGGGCAAGCAGATCTTCTTCCCGGGCAGCAGCGACACCGCGACGAACCAGCCGGACTCCGAGGGGCTCACGGTCGGACCGGACGGCGCGCTCTACGTCACGACCGAGCGCAACAACGCCGCCAACACCATCCCGCTCAACTCCATCCTGCGCATCGACCCGACCTCGTCGGCCACGTCACTGGTCGCCACCGACCAGTGGAACCTGACCGCGGAGTTCCCGGAGCTGCACGCCGGGAACAAGACGGAGGCGAACCTGGGCTTCGAGGGCGTGACCTTCGTGCCGGACAGCTACCTCGTCGGCAACGGCTTCGTCGACCAGTCGACCGGCACGACGTACAAGCCCGCCGACTACCCGCTACATGGAACCGGCCTCTACTTCGCCGCGCTGGAGAACGACGGAAAGCTGTACGCCTACGCGCTCAACAGCGACCACACCTTCCACCGGGTCGCGGTCGTGGACACGAAGATGGGCCACGTGATGGACGTGCAGTTCGACGCCGCCACCCAGCGCATCTGGGCGCTCTGCGACAACACCTGCGGCGTCTCCTCCACCGTGCTGAAGGTCGACGGGATGGGAACGATCGTCCCGCAGGTCGTCTACAGCCGCCCCGCCGGTCTGCCGAACGACAACCTGGAGGGCTTCGCTCTCGCCCCGGCGTCGACCTGCACCGGAGGGACTCGCGAGGCCCTGTGGTCGGACGACGGCGTGTACGGCACCGGCCCGGGGAGCCCGACGGAGGGACACGCCCTCTACAGCGGACGCATCGCGTGCGACCTGCAGCTCGGCGGCCAGGGCGTCTCCGGCCCGGCGACGGACCCGGTGGCGGCGGTCAGCCTGTCCGCCGGTTCGGGCGCCGTCGGCGACCGCATCACGGTCACCGGCACGCACTTCGCGCCGGGCACGCAGGTCACGTTCGTGTTCAACTCCACACCGGTCACCCTCGGCACGGCGACCGCGGCATCCGACGGGACGCTGACCTTCGCCTTCTCGGTGCCGGCAGTCCCGGCGGGTGCGCACACCGTGACCGCGTCGATCGGCGGGTCGGTCGTCGCCTCGGCGGCCTTCAGCGTGACGTCCGCCGGCGCAACGGTGTCTGGCGGCGATCCGGCCGCCCTCGCCTCGACGGGCTCCGACGTGAGTCCGGCGGCCGGGCTGATCGCCCTGGCGCTGCTGATCGGCGGCGGTCTGCTCATCCTGCTGCGCCGACGCGCTCGGACGCACACGAGCGGAGAGTGAGCGCAGAGTGATAGCCCCGGGGGCGGGCCGGCTCGGCCGTGCCCTCCCCCGGCGGTTGTCACGACGAGCACCGCGCCCAGGTTGCGCTGCTATGGTTCCCGAGCCGGCAGTGCGCCGGCTTCAGGGAAGACGCCTCGTTGACAGATGGATCCGCCGGATCCGGCCACGACTCGTCGCCTCCTCTGTGCAAACAAGAGGAGCGCCATGCCCGCGTCCGTGAAAGCCGTCGTCTACTGCGAAGGACTGTTCGGGAGGCTCGACGGCAAGACCGCCAACGGTCTCGTCCGCCATTCCGAGAAGTACGAGATCCTCAGCGTGATCGACAGCACCCGTGCGGGCGGCGACGCAGGCGAGGTCCTGGACGGCCCACCGAACGGGATCCCGGTGCTCGCAAGCCTGGACGCATCCCTCGAGCGCGCGGGCTTCATCCCCGACACCCTGATCTTCGGGATGGCGCCGACCGACGGCCTGCTGACCGCCGACCACCGCGCCGTGCTCCTCGACGGCATCGACCGCGGGATGAACCTGGTCAACGGACTGCACGAGTACCTCAACGACGACGCCGAGTTCGTCGCAGCAGCCCTCGTGGCCGGTGTGACGATCGAGGACGTCCGGCGGCCGAAGGAGATCGCGGAGCTGAAGCTGTTCAGCGGCCGGATCTTCGACGTCACGTGCCCGCGCATCGCGGTGCTCGGCACGGACGGATCGGTCGGCAAGCGCACGACGGCCACGCTTCTTACTCAGGCGCTGAACGCGCAGGGCATCCGCGCGGTGATGGTCGGGACCGGGCAGACGTCGCTGATCCAGGGAGCCCGGTACGCGGTGGCACTCGACGCGACCATCCCCCAGTTCTGCTCCGGTGAGGTGGAGGCGCAGGTCGTCGCCGCGTTCGAGGAGGAGGACCCGGACGTCATCATCGTCGAAGGCCAGGGTGCGCTGAGCCACCCCGCCTACCTCAGCTCGGGCGCCATCCTGCGCGGCGGCCGACCGGAGGGCGTCATCCTCCAGCACGCCCCCGGGCGCGTGATGCTGGGCGACTTCCCGATGATGCCGATGCCGACGGCCGCGAGTGAGATCGCCTTGATCCAGGCGTTCAGCGACACCAGCGTCATCGGCGTCACCATCAACCACGAGGGTCTGACGGCGGCCGGGATCGACGACACGATCGCCGAGCACGAAGCCCGGCTCGGCCTCCCCGTCACCGACCCGCTGACCCGTCCGCTGGAGGAGCTCGTCGACATGGTCCTGCTGGCCTTCCCGAACCTGGGCCTCCGTGGCGAGGCGCTCGCCGGTATCGCGAGCACGGAGTCCAGCCTGGCGTAGTCGGTGGCCCTGGCGTCGTCGGTGGCCCGGAATACACTTCCGGCATGGCCATCGACGTCCTCCCCGCCACGGGCCGCTTCGACGACTTCGCGACCTTCATGGTGCCCCGGAAGCCCGGCGCGGGCGGCTGCGTCTGCATGTCCTACCGGGATGCCCGGCTCAACACGGCGGGCCGGGTCGACCACATGCGCGCCGAGTGCTCCTCGGAGCCCGGCCCCGGCGTTCTCGCGTACCTCGACGGCGAGGTGGCGGGCTGGTGCTCGGTCGCCCCGAAGTCGACGTACCGCCGCTTGATGCACTCCCGCACCATCCCGCACCTCGACGAGGAGCGCGACCCGTGGTCGATCGTCTGCTTCGTCGTCCGCGGCGGTTTCCGCAAGCGCGGCCTGATGCACGACCTGCTCGACGGCGCGGTCGAGCACGCCCGCGCCTCCGGTGCCGCGCTGGTCGAGGGCTACCCGGTCGACACCGGCGGCGAGCGCGTGGATGTGATCAGCGGCTACGTCGGAACGGTCGAGCTCTTCGAGAAGCACGGCTTCTCGCGCGTGCTGGCCACCGACGCCCACTCGGGCGGCCAGGTGCGCTGGCTGATGCGGCGCGAACTCGGCACCTGAACGAGCGGCGCTCCTGCTCCCCTGTGAGAGTTCACATGTACGCTCTCTCAGGTTAATCCGCGCGTCACCGCAACCCGCTCGGATGGTCCGGTCACTCGACCGAAAGGACCCGTCCGAATGTTCCGTTCCGCTTCGCGCTGGAAGGGCGGCGCCGTGCTCGTCGCCGCCTCCGGCGTGCTCGCCGCCGCGCTGCTCCCCGCGCCCGCGCTGGCCGCCACCTCCGACAACGGGGGCGCCGCCCGCAACCCCGACGACTCCACGACCGCGCTCCGCCAGTCGATCGTCAACGGGCCCGCCAAGAACGTCATCCTGCTCATCGGCGACGGGATGGGCGACAGCGAGATCACGGTCGCCCGCAACTACCAGTACGGCGCGGGCGGCATGCTTCCCGGCATCGACGCACTGCCGCTCACCGGCCAGTACACGACCTACTCCGTGTACAAGGACGGCGCGAACAAGGGCAAGCCGGACTACGTGCCGGACTCCGCCGCCACTGGATCCGCGTGGGCGACCGGCACGAAGACCTACGACAACGCGATCTCCGTCGACATCGACGGCAAGCCGCAGGCGACCCTGCTGGAGCTGGCACGCGCCAACGGCCTCCGCACCGGCAATGTCAGCACCGCCGAGATCCAGGACGCGACCCCGGCCGTCGAGGTCGCGCACGTGGGCGCCCGCTCCTGCTACGGGCCGGACAGCGCATCGTGCGGCTCCGACGCCCTCGAGAACGGCGGACTCGGCTCCATCAGCGAGCAGCTGCTCGACGCTCGCGCCGACGTGACCCTGGGCGGAGGGTCGACCTCCTTCACGCAGACCGCGAAGGCCGGCCAGTGGAAGGACGAGACGCTGTTCGACCAGGCCGCCGAGCGCGGATACCAGGTCGTCGGCGACGCCGCGGGCCTCGCGGGTGTGACGGAGGCGAACCAGCAGAAGCCGCTGCTCGGCCTGTTCACCCCCGGCAACTTCCCGACGCGCTACGCCTCGACGACGGCGACCGTCGGCGGCGCGGACCAGGCGCCGGTCACCTGCACGCCGAACCCGGCCCGGCTGGCGACCGACCTCTCCCTCTCGTCGCTGACCAACAAGGCGATCTCCCTCCTGGACAAGCCGGGCGGTGACGGCTTCTTCCTCCAGGTCGAGGGCGCCAGCATCGACAAGCGCGACCACTCGGCCGACGCGTGCGGCCAGATCGGCGAGACCGTCGACCTCGACGAGGCCGTGCAAGCAGCGCTCGCGTTCGCGAAGAAGGACGGCAACACCCTCGTCATCGTGACCGCCGACCACGCCCACACCAGCCAGATCGTCGACAGCACCCCGCCGGCGACCCTCTCGACCGCGCTGACAACCGCCGACGGCACCGTGATGAAGGTCGCCTACGGCACGGCGGCCGCCGGGGGCTCGCAGCAGCACACCGGCGCCCAGCTGCGCATCGCCGGCTACGGGCCCGGCGCGGCCGACGTCGTCGGCCTGACCGACCAGTCCGACACGTTCTTCACCATCGCCCGCGCTCTGGAGCTGAACCGCGACTACGCGGCCCTCAGCGCCGGCGCGTCGGTGACGCTGAACGCAACGACGGTGAAGCCGGGCGACCCGATCACCGCGACGCTGGCCGGCTTCCGCGGCGACCGCCAGATCACCGGAGTCATGCAGTCCGACCCGGTCGCGCTGCCGCGCACCGACGTGCTGGGCGGATCGGCCGCCATCACGGCGACCGCGCCGACCGACCTCGGCGCCCACACCATCACCATCACCGGTTCGCAGAGCGGGAAGGCGGTGACGGTGAACTTCGAGGTCACCGCCGACGGCCAGCCGTCCGGCGCCCTGCCCGGCGGATCGGCCGGTGGATCGACCGGTGGCGGCAACGGCGCGGTGACCGCCGGATCCACCTCCGCCGGCTCGCTCGCCTCGACCGGCTCGATCGTCGCGCCGCTCATCGTGGTGATCGCGCTGGCCCTGCTGATCGCGGGCTACCTGTTCGTCACCCGCGGGCGTCGCCGCGCGGGCGGTGCCCCGCAGGTCTGACCGGCAGCACATCATGAGGGGGAGGAGTCCACCCGGACTCCTCCCCCTTCCACGTCGCGCGATCCATCGGATCGCAATACGTCCGCAAAGACCGAGGTGTTCTGAAGGAAGGCGTCACGACCCTGTGGTTGCTGCGTCTGAGTAGGTAGAAGGGCGCTTTGCCCTTGCGAGTGGTGGACAAGGACTGTTCCGGCTTGCCGGGTGTGAAGAAGTCTCGTGTACTGATGTCAGCCGCGGCGGCGGGAATCGCCGGAAGTTGTAAAGGGTTCTGATGGCAGCGCGGCCCCGACGCCTGGCGTACTTCGCCAGCATGGCTCTCGTCGTGGGGGGCACATTGCTGGGTGCCTCGCTCCTCCCACAGCCGTGGGGCGGGATGGCGCTGACGGTGGGAGCGCTTCTGTGCGCGACCTTTGATCGAGTGTGGAGTCGTGTCAGGGGTCCCGTCTTCCCGCCACCCCTGACCGCCGCCGTTCGCGTATATCTTGCCGTCGTGGTGGTCGTCTTGCTCTCCACGCTGATTATGGTCGTGTTCGCGCCCGGGAGCGGTCTGCCGACGTGGGTGATGTCCGTAGTCACAATGCTGGCTCTCTTGGCCGGGAGCTGGGTCCCGGCAACAAACACCTGGTCGCCTACTCCTCACCCGAGGGGCGACGAGTAGATAAACCCACGGGGTGTGTCTCGGGCTTACGATTCCGCGCTGAGCGCGATCGTCCCGATCCCGAGCGCCGCCAGGATCCCGGCCGAGATGCGCTCGAGCCAGGTCGTGACAGCCGGACGCTTCAGCCAGGCGACCGCGCGGCCGGCCAGCAGCGCGACCACCACGAGGTAGAGCGAGCCGACCACGGCGACGATCGCTCCGAGCAGCAGTGTGCTGGCGATGGTCGAGCCGTCGTGGGGGACGAACTGCGGCGCGATGGCCAGGAAGAACAGGCCGACCTTCGGGTTCATCATCGTGGACAGCATCCCCGCGGTGAATCCCGACCGCAGCCCGGTGCGACGGGAGGTCGGCTCGACGCCGTGCGCCTTGCCTTTCCGGCTCGCGATGAACGCGGCCACGCCGAGGTAGATCAGGTACAGACCGCCGACGATCTTGAGGATGCGGAAGACCTCGGCCGACTGCTCGAGCACGGCGGCGAGCCCCAGGGCCACCGCCACCGCCCAGACCAGCGACCCGAGCGCGGTGCCCGCGGCTGCCGCGATGCCCGCGCCCTGCCGCGCCAGGCTGAAGCGGAGGACGAGGAACGTGTCCGGCCCCGGCGTGAGGGCGAGCACGAGGCAGAGGCCGGCGAAGGCGAGCAGGCTGGCGACGGTCATGCGACCAGTATGCAGGCCGCTCAGGGCAGCAGGCGCGTGAAGTGGTGGGGAACGCCCTGCCAGACGGTGGTGATCTCGACCGGGCGGCCCTCCTCGGGCGCTTGGATGAGCATCCCGTCGCCCAGGTAGATCGCGATGTGCTCCTCGTCGTCGAACACCACCAGGTCGCCGGGCTGGGCGTCGCTCTCGCTGATCGGTCGCCCGGCGTCGTCCTGCAGGTGGACGAGGTGCCCGAGCGGGATGCCGACTGCCGCGTACGAGACCATGACCAGTCCCGAGCAATCGATGCCCGAGTGATCCGAGCCGTCGAGCACGTACGGGTCGCCGAGGTAGCTGAGCGCGGTGGCGACGATCTGTTCGCGCGCGCCGCCGAGGGCGAGGGCGGAGACGATCGCCCCAGCGGCCCGCTCGCCCGCAGCGCCGCCCTGGCCGGCGATGATGCCCGCGACCGCCGAGGCGACGGGGTCGTCGCGGTCGATACGGGCGGAGGCCACGATGGCCGAGACGGTCATGGCCTGGTGGCCCGCGTGCCCGCTCGCGGCGGCCGTCACGATGTCGATGGGCTCCGCGACGGCCGGCGGCGCCATGGCGATGCCGGCGAGGAGAGCGATGGTGGCGCCGGAGGCGCCCAGTGCGATCCCGCGGCGGGAGGCTCGGGGCGCGGACACTCGTCGTGCGCCACGCCTCCGCGAGGTGCCGCCGCCGCGCTCAGCCCGTTCCTGCTCCAGAGCCCGCCGTCGTTCGCCGCCCGTCATCCAGACCTCGTCCGTCTCACGACCCGCACCCCATCGCCCGAAGTCCGCGCGACCGGGATCGAGCCTAAGGGGCCGCATCCCTGCCCCACCGGGAGTCCTCTGAGTCGGGCTGATGTTCCTCTCAGACGGAGGCCGCCGGCCGGATCACGCGCCCGGCCGGGGAAGACAATGGGGAGGCCCGCCACCGATCGGAGCCGCCCACGCCCCCCGTCGCCGTCTTCCTCACCACCTGGTCGTTCGACCCGGCCGCCGCCGCGCTGCTCGCCGTCGCGGCCCTGCTCTACGTGGGCGGCGTTCTCCGGCTCCGCCGCACGGGCCGCCACTGGCCGCTCCGGCTGACGGCCTCGTTCCTGCTTCTCGGCCTCGGGTCGTACGCCGTCATCTCGTTCGGGTTCCTCGGCGCCGAGAGCACCGACCTCCGCTGGGCGTTCACGACCCGGATCGCGCTCCTGCTCTTCGTCGTCCCCGCGTTCCTCGCCCTCGGCCGGCCCGTCGCCCTCGCCCGCGTGGCACTCGGCCCCGCCGGCCGCCGTCGCACGGACCGGGTGATGCGCTCCCGTCCGGTGCGCGCGTTCGGCAACGCGATCGCCGCCCCCGCCTTCGCGTGCGCGGTGTTCCTCGTCTTCCTCACGCCGCTCGCCGCCGTGCTGCGCGACTCGGTGTGGTCCGAGTGGACCATCTCCGTCCTCACCCCGCTCGTCGGCCTCCTGCTGGTGCTGCCGATCGTCGCGCACTCGGTCGTCCGCACCGGGTTCTTCATCACGGTGGAGTTCCTGCTCGCGTTCGTCGAACTGGTGCTGGATGCGATCCCCGGCCTCCTTCTGCGCCTCAACGACGGCATCCTCGACCACGCCCCGGCGATCGTCGGACGGATGCCGTTCTGGTTCCCCACTCCCCTCCACGACCAGCACCTCTCCGGCGACCTGTTGTGGTTCATCGCCGAGGTCGCCGATGTGCCCGTGCTCGTCCTGCTGTTCGTCCGATGGATGCGCCTGGAGCGCACGGAGGGCAAGCGTTACGACGACCTGAGCGACGAGGAACTGGCAGAACTGACGCGGCAGCATCTCCGCCAGCGCAGCTGAGGCGCGCGCGTTACGCACCATGACGGTGCGCGTGCGGACGGGGCCGGGTTCGCTCATCCTGGACCCATGACCAGGCAGATCCGCTTCAACGCGTTCGACATGAACTGCGTCGCCCACCAGTCGTCCGGCATGTGGCGGCACCCCGAGGACCAGGCGTGGCGCTACAAGGACCTCACCTATTGGACCGAGCTGGCGAAGCTGCTGGAGCACGGGAACTTCGACGGCATCTTCATCGCCGACGTGCTCGGCACGTACGACGTGTACGGCGGCAGCAATGAGGCCGCCATCCGTCACGGCGCGCAGGTGCCGGTGAACGACCCCATCCTTCTCGTCTCCGCGATGGCGCTGGTGACCGAGAACCTGGGCTTCGGCATCACCGCGGGCACCGCCTACGAGCACCCGTACCCGTTCGCACGCCGCATGTCGACGCTCGACCACCTGACCAACGGCCGTGTCGGCTGGAACGTCGTCACCGGATACCTGCCCTCCGCCGCCCGCAACATGGGCCACGACGACCAGCTGCAGCATGACGACCGCTACGACCACGCCGACGAGTACCTCGAGGTGCTCTACAAGCTGTGGGAGGGGTCGTGGGAGGACGACGCCGTCATCCGCGACCGCGAGTCCGGCGTCTTCACCGACCCGTCGAAGGTGCACGAGATCGGCCACCGCGGCAAGCACTTCACGGTGCCGGGCATCCACCTCTCCGAGCCGAGCCCGCAGCGCACGCCGGTCATCTACCAGGCCGGCGCCTCCAAGCGCGGCATCGCGTTCGCGGCAGAGAACGCGGAGGCGATCTTCGTCGCCGCCTCCACCAAGGAGGGTCTGAAGGCGACCGTCGGCAAGCTCCGCGACGCCCTCGAGGCGGCGGGCCGCGACCGGTACTCGGCACGCATCTACACGCTGCTGACGATCATCACCGACGAGACCAGCGAGAAGGCGCAGGCCAAGTTCCAGGACTTCCTGCAGTACACCAGCGACGAGGGCGCGCTCGTCTTCATGTCCGGGTGGATGGGCGTGGATCTCTCGCAGTACGACCTGGACGAGCCGATCGGCAACGTCGACAGCAACGCCATCCAGTCGGCGGTCGCGAACTTCCAGCGGCCGAACGAGGACGGCGGCGAGTGGACGGTGCGCGACATCGGCCGCAACGGCGCCATCGGCGGGCTCGGGCCGTTCATCGTCGGCTCGGCCTCCGAGATCGCCGACCAGCTGCAGGAGTGGGTCGAGGAGACCGACGTCGATGGGTTCAACCTGGCCTACGCCATCACGCCCGGGACGTTCGAGGACGTCGTCGAGTACGTCATCCCGGAGCTGCGCAAGCGTGGCGCATACCCCGAGGAGTACGCGCCGGGGACCCTGCGGAACAAGCTGCACGGCGCGGGCGACCGGCTGCCGGAGACGCACCGCGGAGCCCGCTACAAGGTGGCCGCATCCCGGACCGTCTGAGAATCCGTAGACCATCGCTCCTCTAGCCTGGCTAGCGATAGGCTGAGCGGGAGACGCGGCTCCCGCCGCGCCTCTGTGGCGACCGAAGGGCAGGCCATGACGGACACGGCGGCGATCCAGGACCAGCTGCGCGAGCTCCTCGACGGAGAGCGCGGGCTGAAGGAGCTGCTCGGCGCCAACCCGGAGTGGTACCCCGTGCTGATCCGCCAGCTGGAGCTCGCCGTCGGCGACGCCCGCATCATCTACCTGGGCGCCGCCATCGCTTCCGGGCTCTCCACCGTCACGCTGCGCATCGGCATCTTCACGGAGCACACGGTCGTCGCCGCCGAGGTCATCGACGACAGCACGCCGGGAGCACAGGTGGTGACGCGTGTGGAGAGCCGCGCGGGTCTGCTGCGCTTCGAACTCTCCGGCGGCACGGAGAGCGACAACAGCAGCGAGTCGTCGTGGCAGGGCGGCTTCCGCGTGCGGGCGTTCTACCGCTCCGGCCTGGTCGTCACCGTGCCCGCCAACGTCGTCGACACCGAGGCCAAGCGCGTCTCGGTGCACGCCGTTCTCGAAGGCATCCGCGCCGACCTGCAGGCACGACCGCCATCGTCCGTCCTGGACGACTGAGCACCCCGACGGGCCGGGAGGAACCATGATCTCGTCAGCGGTCACCCTCAGCTATCGCGACGCCCCGGCCGCGATCGCCTGGCTCGAAGCGCTCGGGTTCGACGTGCTCCAGCTGCAGTCCGGGCAGGACGGCTCGGTGCTGCACAGCGAACTGCGCTGGGCCGACACCGTCGTGATGCTGGCCTCGAACGACGCGGCCTACGACGTCCCGCCCCTGGTCGGCGCCTCCACCGGAGTCGGCCTGTACCTGGTGACCCAGGACGTCGACGGGATGTTCGCACGCGCCGTGGACGCCGGCGCGACGGTGGTCTTCCCGCCGGAGGAGACGGAGTGGGGCAGCCGCCGGGCACGTGTGCTCGACCCGGGCGGCCGGGAGTGGAGCTTCGGCTCCTATCGGCCCGGCGAGCAGTGGAGCGCCTCCGCCTGAACGGGGTTCACCCCTGCGCGAGGTCGCGGAAGAACCGGGTCAGCAGCGCACGCGACCGGTGGTCGAGCCGGGATGCGGCGGCGCGGGCGCGGTCGAGATCCGGGTCGGCCTCGAGCGCGTCGGCGAGGTGCTGCACCATGCGGGCGATGTCGTCGGCGGTGTACTCGGCTTCCGGGCCGGACCCGTCGGACTCGGCCGTCTCCTCCGCCGCGTTCGGCCGACGGCCTCCACTGCCGAGCGACACCGTCGCCAGCAGGCCGACGACCAGGAAACCGGCCGCGGCGAACGCCGCCCATCGCGTCCCGTCGCTGAACGCCTCCTTCGCGTCGGCGGCGACGGGAGCCGTCTGCGGGTTCTTCTCCAGCCCGGCGATCGCCGCTCCGGAGCTGTCGACCACCGCGGACACCAGCTGGTCGCGCTGAGGAGCCGGCACGCCCCGGTCGTCGAGCTTGGCGTCGAACACCGCGGTGGCAGAGGCGAACAGGACCGTGCCGAGCACGGCGATGCCCAGAGCGGAGCCGATCTGGCGCGCCGTGCTCGTGGTGCCGGAGCCCTGCCCGCTCTGCTCGACCGGCACATCCCGCAACACCACCCCGGTGAGCTGCGCGGTCGCGAGCCCGACACCGAAGCCGTAGACGAAGAGGAACGGGATCAGCGCTCCCCACGGCGTGGTGGAGGAGATCACGAGGCCCAGCCCGGCCACACCGACGATCTCCGCGACCAGCCCCACGCGGACGATCGTGACGGGCGCTATGCGGTTGCCGAAGGCGCCGGCGAAGCCGCTCGCGAGGAACGACCCGATCGCCAGGGCGAGAAGGATGAGGCCGGTGTCGAGAGCGCTGTAGCCCAGGACGTTCTGCAGCCAGATCGGCAGCGCCAGGATGATGCCGAACTCTCCAAGCGACACGATGGTCGCGGCGACGTTGCCGTTGCGGAACGACGGGATGCGGAAGAGGTCGAGCGCGAGCATGGTGCTCCGGCCTGCCCGGGTGCGCGCGCGGCCCCGCAGCACGAACAGCACTCCTCCGAGCACCGCGACCGCGAAGGCGATCGGCACGGGTGAGAGGTCGAACGGCCACGTCCATTCGCCGATCGACGGTCGGGTGTCGACGAGCCACCAGCCGTAGGTGCGGCCCTCGATCAGCCCGAAGACGAGGCTCGCGGAGGTGACGACCGAGAGCAGGGCGCCCACCCAGTCCACGCTCCGTGCGGCTCGGGTGTCGCGCGACTCGGGCACCGTCGCGAGCACGCCGACGATGATGAGGATGCCGAGGGGAATGTTGATGCCGAATGCCCAGCGCCACGAGAACGCGGTCGTCAGCCACCCGCCGAGCAGTGGACCCAGCGCGGTCATCCCACCGATGGTCGAGCCCCAGACGGCGAACGCGATCGCGCGCTCCTTCCCGCGGAAGTTCGCGTTGATCAGGGAGAGCGTGGTCGGCAGGACCATGGCGCCGCCGACACCCTGCAGGAGTCGCGCCCCGATCAGGAAGGCGCCGGTCGGCGACAGGGCCGCGGCGACGGAGGCGAGCGTGAAGATCGCCACGCCGATCAGGAGCATCCGGCGTCGTCCGAACCGGTCGGCCAACGTCCCGAACACGAGCAGGAGGGCTGCGAACACGAGAGTGTACGACTCCTGCACCCACTGGACTCCGGTGGACCCGATATGGAGTTCGTCGACGATGGACGGGATCGCGACGTTGACGATCGTCGAGTCGACGATGATGAGCGCGACACCGATGCTGATGAAGACCAGGCCGGCCCAGCGGGAACGTGAAGACATCGAAACTCCCTTGCTAGGAGATTAGTCAGCAAGCTTATGGTCAGGCTACGCTGGATTCGTGAGCCGGTCCAGCAGAACCCGACGCCGCATCCTCATCGCGGGTGGCGCTGTCCTCGGCGTCCTCGTCCTGACCGTGGTCGGATTCCTGGCCTGGGCGTCCACCCCGATGATGGGCGACCGGTCCGCGGCGCTCGAGGCCTGGCGCGACCCGGCCGTCCAGATCCACGACGCCGGCGACTCCGTCGTCATGGAGCCGACCGGAACGCCCTCCGGCGACGGCCTGGTGTTCGTCCCAGGCGCGCTGGTCGACCCGTACGCCTACCTGAACAAGCTCTCGGGCGTCGTCGCCGAGACGGGCCTCACCGTGGTGATCACGAAGCCGACGCTCAACCTGGCGTTCTTCGACCAGCGGCCGCTGTCCACGTTCACCGCCCACGCTCCGGAGGTGACGGACTGGTACGTCGGCGGCCACTCCCTCGGCGGCGTCCGCGCCTGCCAGCTGGCCGAGGATCCGAAGGTGACCGGACTCATCCTGTTCGGCTCGTATTGCGCAAACGACCTCAGCGGTGCCGATCTGCGCGTGCTGTCGATCGGCGGCAGCCGCGACGGCCTGAGCACGCCCGCCAAGCTCGCGGCGAACCGGCACCTGCTGCCGGAGGACGCGCGGATGGTGCAGATCGACGGCATGGACCACGCGCAGTTCGGCGACTACGGCGCCCAGCCGGGCGACCGACCGGCCACCATCGACGACGAGACGGCCCGCGAAGAGCTGACCCAGGCGCTCAGCGGCTTCCTCTCGGAGTGAGTGCGACGACTTCCGCACACACAGACGGCGCGGCCGTGCAGCGGGGAGGCTGCACGGCCGCGCCGGGGGCGGGCTGACGCCGGGAGTTACTTGGCCGGGGGCATCAGGACCGAGTCGATCAGGTACACGGTCGCGTTGGCCGTCTTGACGCCGCCGCAGATGACGTTGGCGTCGTTGACCTTCATGGAGTCGCCGGAGCCGGTGACGGTGACGTCGCCGCCCTCGACGGTCTTGTGGGTGCCGTCGATGTCAGACGGCGCAAGCTGTCCGGGCACCACGTGGTAGGTGAGGATCGAGGTCAGCGTGGCCGTGCCCGCCTCGGTCTTCAGCGACTCGATGGTCGCCGGGTCGATCTTCTTGAAGGCGTCGTCGACCGGGGCGAAGACGGTGAAGTCGCCGCCGTTCAGGGTGTCGACCAGGTTCACCTGCGGGTTCAGCTTGCCCGAGACGGCCGCGACGAGCGTCGTCAGCAGCGGGTTGTTGCTGGCCGCGGTGGCCACCGGGTCCTCGGCCATGCCGGAGACGGAACCCGCACCCGACGGGACCTGCTTGGCGTATGCCGCGCAGCCGGGACCGACGAGGTCGGCGGCCGGGTCCATCTTCGAGGCGGACGGGGTGGACTTGCTCATCGAGGAGCCGGAGTCGCTGGAGGTGGCGCTGCCCGCACCGGACGAACAGGCGGTGAGGGTGAGGGCGGCTGCGGCCAGGATGGCTGCCGCTGCGAGACGAGCTGTGGATCGCATGGTTCTTCTCCTTCGAGGGATGGTGACGATCGTTACGGCCGCTGCGGGGCGGTCATCAGGGGTTCGGCCCCGGCGGCGAATCGGATTGGAACCAATCCGCGGGGCCTCTCCGCCACGAACTCCAGGCATGTCAGCGAAGAAGAGAATCGGCACCATCGCCCTGGCCGCACTCGCCGGGGCGGTGAGCGGTGGCGTGTTCCTCGGAGCGGCCGAACTGGTGGCCCTGCTGACCGTGCGCGACGCGAGTCCGATCGTCGCGGTCGGCTCGTTCGTGATCGACATCGTCCCCCGCTGGGCGAAGGAACTGGCGATCGACCTGTTCGGGTCGAACGACAAGCTGTTCCTCCTGGCGAGCCTGGGCCTCGCGGTCTTCGTCGCCGCCGCCGTCGCGGGGGTGCTGGAGTGGTGGCGTCGGTGGGTCGGCGTCGCGCTGTTCGTTCTCGCGGGTGTCGCGGCCGTGGTGGCGACGCTGACCCGCACGGGGGCCAGCCCGTTCGGCTTCCTTCCGGCCGCGGTCGGCGCCCTGCTCGGCGCGCTGGTGCTGCGACTGCTGATCGGGCGGCTTCACGCCTGGCGCGACGGGACCGCTGGAGCGGAAAGGGTCGGCGTCGACCGCCGCCGGTTCCTGGTGCTCACGTCGGTCGCAGCGGCGGGAGCCCTGGTCGCCGGGGTCGGGTCGCGCCTGGGGTCCGCTGCCACGTCATCCATCGCCGCGGTCCGCTCGGCGCTCAAGCTCCCGACGCCGGCCTCCCGCCTGAAAGTGCCTGCCGGCGCCGAACTCGACGTTCCCGGCATCAGCCCGCTCTTCACGCCGAACACGGACTTCTACCGGGTGGATACGGCCCTCACCGTGCCGTCGGTCGACCCGGCGAACTGGCGCCTCACCATCGACGGGATGGTCGAGAAGCGCGTCGAGCTCAGCTTCCAGGACCTCGTCGACATGCGCCCAGCCGAGTACGGCGTCACCCTCACGTGCGTGTCGAACGAGGTCGGCGGCAACCTGGTCGGGAACGCGCGGTGGCTCGGCGTGCCGGTCCGCGACATCCTTGCCCTCGCCCGTCCACGAAGGGGCGCCGACATGGTGCTGTCGCGCAGTGTCGATGGCTTCACCGCCAGCACCCCACTGGATGCGCTCACCGACGACGGCCGCGACGCCATCCTCGCGATCGGGATGAACGGCGAGCCGCTCCCCCTCGAGCACGGTTTCCCGGTGCGGATGGTGGTGCCGGGCCTGTACGGCTACGTGTCGGCGACGAAATGGCTGACCGAGCTGAAGGTGACGACCTTCGCCGCCGATCAGGCGTACTGGACTCCCCGCGGCTACAGCGCGAAGGCTCCGATCAAGCTCTCCAGCCGCATCGACACCCCGCGCGTGGACAAGCCGCTCTCCGCCGGCCCGACGAAGATCGCCGGTGTCGCGTGGGCGCAGACGGTCGGCATCCGCACCGTCGAGGTGCGGATCGACGGCGGCCAGTGGCAGCAGGCGAAGCTCTCCACTCCGATCAACGCCGACACCTGGGTGCAGTGGTCGCTCGACTGGGACGCCACAGCGGGCAGCCACACCCTCGCGGTGCGCGCCACCGATCGCGCGGGCCGCGTGCAGGAGCAGAAGCGCACGCCGATCGCGCCGAACGGATCGACCGGGTGGCAGCAGACGCTGGTGCGGGTGGGCTGACGACGTCGAGGTCGTCAGATGGGCACTCCGTGACCCGAGGTGCCGGCGCCCGAGCCGGCACCCCGGTGGGCTGACGCTCCCCCCGGACGCGTCAGCGGGAACCCGCGACAGTGGGCCGGCACCTTGGGGAAATGCCGGCCCACTGTCACGGGGTCTTACTCGGTCGCGCGGCGTCGGCGGATCAGCATGAACGCTGCTCCGGCGCCCAGCAGGAGCAGGGCGATGATTCCGGGTGCGACCAGATCGCTACCGGTGAACGCCAGGCCGGGGCCCGGGTCGATCGGCGTGCGGGTGTCGCAGGCGCCCGACGGGTCGCACGATCCGCCGTCCACGGCAGGGTCGACGGTGTTGACCAGGCGGTGGTTGCCCGCCGCCGGGTTGTTGACCGTCACCGAGTACGTGACGTCGATCGTCTCGCCGACAGCCAGCGGGCCGGACCACGACAGCACTGTGCCGCTGAGGGTCGCCCCGTGGGTCGCGTCGCCGTTGTAGTGGGCGTCGTCGAGCACGTCGCTCATGTTGTCGGTGAACTTCGCGGGAGTGCTCGCGGTGTAGGCGAACTCACCCGTGTTCGTGACGGTGACGGTGTAGCTGACCACGGCTCCCGGCTTCACGGTGTTGGTCGTTGAGACCGTCTTGTGCACCGTGTATGAGGCGACCGGGGTGTTGGTCAGGCAGTCGCCGGCGGTGTCACAGCCGCCGCCGGGGCCGGTCGGGACGACCGCGTTGACCAGGTGGTGGTTGCCGGTGTCTGGCTTGTTGACCGTCACCGAGTACGTCACCTTGACCGTCTGCCCGGCTGCGACCGCGCCCGACCAGGTGAGCGTGTTCCCGGCAACCGTGGCCCCGTTGCTGGCGTCGCCGTTGTAGGTGGCGTCATCCAGCACGTTGGTCAGGTCATCGCGGAACGACGCCGGCTTCGCAGCGGTGTAGTCCGTCTTGCCCGTGTTGGTCACGGTCACCGTGTAGGTGATGGTGGCGCCAGGGGCGACCTCGGACTTGTCTGCAGTCTTGGTCACCGTGTACGAACCCGACGGGATCGTCACTGTGCACTCGGCGTTGTCCGTGCCGGCCGGGCAGTCCCCGCCGCCACCGGTGGGGGTGACCACCGTGTTCGGCATCACCTTGTCACCGGTGTCCGGATCGTTCACCGTCACCGAGTAGGTCACCGTCACCGTCGCACCGACCGCCAGTGCGCCGGACCACGACAGGGTCGGCGCCGCGTAGGTGGCACCGTTGGTGGCGTCGTTGTTGTAGGTGGCGTCATCCAGCAGCCCGGACAGGTCGTCGGTGAAGGAGGCCGGAGCGGTAGCGATGTAGTCGACTGTGCCGGTGTTGGTCACCGTCACCGTGTAGGTGACCTTCTGACCGGGGGTGACCTCGGTCTGGTCCGCCGTCTTGGTCACGCTGAATGCCTGCACCGGCGTGTCCGTCGTGCAGCCGCCGGGGGTGACGCACGAGCCGCCCTTGTCCGGGTCGCCCGTGACCGTGTTGGTCAGGGTGCCGTCCCCGGTCCCGGCGGGGCCGACGAGTACCTGGTAGGTGATCGTCTGGACCGCACCGACAGCGAGCGGACCGGACCAGGTCAGCGTGTTCCCGGTGACCTGCGCGCCGTTGGTAGCAGACCCGGCCACATAGGTGGCGTCGTCCAGAACCTTGGACAGGTCATCGGTGATCGACGCCGGATCCGCTGCCGTGTAGTCGGCCGTACCCGTGTTCGTCACGGTCACCGTGTAGGTGACGGCGTCGCCCGGGTGCGCCGGGCCGGCGGACGCGGTCTTCGCGACCGTGTACGACTGGACCGGGTTGGTCGTGGCGCACTGACCGGGCACGCAGGTGCCGCCACCGCTCGGTACGACCGCGTTGGTCAGGGTGTGGTCGCCGGTGTCCGGCGAGTTCACGGTCACCGTGTAGGTGACGGTCACGCTCGTGCCTGCAGCAACGGCGCCGGACCAGGACAGTGTCGGAGCGGCATATGTCGCGCCGTTGGTGGCGTCGTTGTTGTAGGTGGCGTCATCCAGCACCGCCGTCAGGTCGTCGGTGAAGGAGGCAGGGGTGCCCGCGGTGAAGTCGGCCGTTCCGGTGTTCGTCACGGTGACCGTGTAAGTGACCTTGTCACCCGGATTCACTGCGCCCGCAGGAGACGAGGACTTCGACACGGTGAAGGCCCGCACATCGGTTGTGGTGGTGCAGCTGCCTGCGGGGTCGCAGGATCCGCCGGGCGAGTTCGGTCGCACCGTGTTGGTGATGACGTTGTCGCCGGTGTCCGGGCTGTTGACCGTGACCGCATAGGTGATCACGACCGTCTGCCCGACCGCCAGGGCGCCAGACCACTTCAGAGAGGTGCCGGTGACCGTGGCTCCGTTGTCCGGGCCGCTGACGATCGTCGCGTCATCGAGCACACGGGCCAGGTCGTCCGTCAGAGTCGCCGGTGCGGTGGCCGTGTAGTCGATCGCGCCGGTGTTCGTGACCGTGATCGTGTACGTCACCGTGTCACCGGCGGTCACCGAGGTGGTCGAGGCGGACTTGGCCACCGTGTACGAGCCGGAGGGGATGTTGACCGTACAGGCGGGGTTGCCCGCGGTCGGATCGCAGTCTCCGCCGATGCCGGGCGGGGTGACGACGGTGTTATTGAGGTGCTGGTCGCCGGTGTCCGGGTCGTTCACGGTCACCGAGTAGGTGATCGTCACGGTGTCACCGGCGGCCACGGCGCCCGACCAGGAGAGAGTCGGAGCGGCATAGGTCGCGCCGCCGGTGGCGTCGTTGTTGTAGGTGGCGTCATCCAGCACGGCCGTCAGGTCGTCGCTGAACGACGCCGGTGCCGTGACGGTGTAGTCCACGGTGCCCGTGTTCTTCACCGTGATCGTGTACGTGACCTTCTGGCCCGGGACCACATCGGTCCGGTCGGCTGTCTTCGTCACGGAGAACGACTGCACCGGCGTGGTCGTGGTGCAGTCCGCCGCGGTCGCACAGCCTCCGCCGTTCGTGCCCGGGGTGACCGCGTTGGTCAGTTTGTGGTCGCCGCCGTCCGGGGAGTCGACCTTCACCGAGTAGGTGATGGTCGCGGTCTCTCCGACCGCCAGCGGTCCCGACCAGGACAACGTGGATCCCGTAACCGTCGGAGCGGCCGAGGTGGAGCCGCCGGAGTACGACACCGCGGCATCGCCGTTGTACACGGCGTCATCCAGCACACCCGACAGGTTGTCGGAGATGGTCGCCGGGTTCGCCGCCGTGTAGGCGACGTTGCCGGTGTTCTTCACCGTGACCGTGTAGGTCAGGTTGCCGCCCGGCTGGACGGTCGCTGCCGACGCCGTCTTGGTGACCGCGTAGGCAGGGTTCGGGCAGAGCACAGTGGACTGGACTTGCGCGTCGAAGCCCTCGGCGGTGTAGAAGCTCTTGACCTGCACCAGGATCGTGTTCAACCCCGTCTTCCACCCGGTCGTCAACGACGTCTGGGCGGCATTCGCCAGGGTGAAGCCCTGGTAGACGTACGGAGCAGCGGTGTCCTGCGGGAGGTTCGTTCCCGACTGCGCGATGTCGTTCACCCACACCCCGGCGACCGAGTTATCGGCCAGCCACTTCATATCCAGCGCGAAGCTCCCCGGATCGACAGCCGGATCGAGGTTGAACTGGTAGCGGTAGTACCAGTCACCACTACCGTCGGACTGGTTCTGAACGTTCGGACCCGCGTAGTTCGCCGAGATCCACTGCGCGTTCCCCGCGGGACTGTCCGCCCAGACGTTGGCGATCTTGCCAACCTGCGCTGGCGCATAGGTCGTGCCGGCGGGCGGAAGAACAGGAGTCGCATTCGTCGACGGCGCCGTGGTGCTCGGGTTGTGGTAGAAACCGTCTACCCCACCGGCAACCGTCCAGCCCGCATCGTTAGATCCGTCGGCGGCCTGTCCACCAGTGGCTGCGTTGTAACCGGTGTTGAAGATCGCCGGGTCGGTGGTGCAGCCGACCGTGGGGATCGTCAGGTCGGTGAAGGTGACCGTGGTGTCACCCGGCGGGTTCAGGCCGGTCTCCGTCACGTTGCCCGGTCCGTTGGTGAAGCTGCCAGCGACCGGGGAGGTCACCTGCACCGTGATGGTGCACGAGGCCTGGCCGGCGGCGAGGGTGCCGTTGGTCACGGCCACGGACGTGCCGCCGGCGACAGCGGTGGTCGTCGCGTTACAGGTGCCGCCCACAGTGCCGTTCGCCAGCGTCAGGCCCGCCGGAAGGGTGTCGGTGAAGCCCCAGCCCGCCTTGGAGGCGAGCTCGCTGGTGTTCGTGACGGTGAAGGTGAGGGTCGAGGTTCCGCCGGTCTGAACTGCTGTGGGAGTAAACGCCTTATCGAGCTGCGGGGTCACATCCAGGATGCGGATGTTGTCGAAGGCGGCGTCGTTGCCGGCGCCGGACCCGTTCGCGTTCTGCATCCGGATGCCGAGGGTCGAACCGGTGAAGAGCACCGAACCGTTGGAGGTATACGTGCCGACGTTCACCGCCGCCGCGCCGAGAGAGCCGTTAGCCGGGACGTTCACGGTCTGGCCGGAGGAGCACGCGTTGAGCTGCCCTCCGACGTTGGTGGCGGTGCCAGCCTGGTTCAGGAAGGCGAACTGGTAAAGCGGTGCCGAGGCGTTGCAGTTGACGGCCGCGGTGTCGACGCTGAAGGTCAGGAACCGACCCGAGGACGAGGCGAGCGGGATGTTGGTCGCCGTCTGGAACTCCGTCGCATTCACGCCCGGGTTGTTCTCCGTGTAAGCCGTCACCGCGTGGTTGGCGCCGGGGGTCGCGGAACCCGCGTGCGCACCGAGGGCATAGGCCAACTGGTTCAGGTGCGCCGCGTCACTCTCGATCTGACAGTTGCCGATCGTCGTTGACGGCGTGTTGAAGTTACGAACCTGCCCGTTGCAGTTGCTCAGCCACGCAGCGTCTGCGGTGTACTTCTGCCCGGACGCGCCGGTATACGCCGTCAAACCGACGGGCGTGTTCCCAACCCCGTTCTCGAAGTTCTCCTGGAACGCCACGGTCGGCGCCGACGGGGTGCCCGGGTTGCCGGGAGCAGCCGCGGCCGGAGCGGCCGACGTGCCCAGCAGCGCCCACGTGCTCAGCCCGCTCGCGAGCAGTCCGACGCTGAGAACGGCTGCCGCGAATCTGCTGCGGCGGTTGCTCAGCGAGAAGACCAGCCGTCTTCCCGACGACGAGTCCGTTGAGTGCTGAGCGTTGCGCCGTCTCCGGTGCCGAGCTGCCAGGTGCATTGGTGTCCTCCCCCGTCCGCCGGTCAGTGAGACAGACGGCTGACGATCCTGTGAATCAGGCTCAGTCTTCTGAGGGGGCGTGAAGGATTTCCACACGACGAACAAAAATTCACCCCGGATTTAACCCTCACGAATACCGAATGTCCCCCAGGTGAAGGACCACAATCGGCTCCGGGGACGTGTTCAATCGAATCGAGGTGATCGTCCCCGCCGACGCGCCTCGGCATCCGCTCCGCCCCTCCCCCGACCCTGTAGGAACTCCGTCCGTGCCCTCCCCGTCAGACTCGCTCCCCGCCGATGGCGACCACCGTGGGACCGAGGAGGGCGTACCCGCAGACAGCCTTGCCGCGGTCGTCGCCGAGACGGCGCGCCGGGCCGGTTCGGCCGCCGCGGCCGCGGTGATCGCGGAACACTGGGACCGGTACGCGCACACCGACCCCGCAGCCCTGCTCGCCGCCCTCCGGGCGCTCCCCGGAGAGGCATTCGTCGACAATGTCGCCCTGGTGTCCGCAGTGAACTACCTCAAGCACGTCGTCTCGGGAGGCGGTCCCGACCGCTTCGAGCAGCATCCCGCTGCGACGACGGTCCCCGGTCGACGCTCAGGCGATCTCGTGGAGTACCTGATCGGGCTCACCGGCACATCGGCCACGGCACGCACCAAGGGACAGCACGCGGCGGCGGTCGAGGCCGCGACCGAGGCACGCCGGGCGCTGACGGCAGCGGAGCCGGGCGAGGTCGGGCACCGTCTCGCCAACCTCCCGCATCTGTTCGTGCAGTGGGGCCGGGCGCTCGAGCTCTCCGGGGACCACACCCTCCCCGTCGCCTACGAGTACGAAGAAGCGCACCGCGTCGCCGTGATGACCGAGCAGCCCCAGGTCGCCCGCCGCGCCGCCGGCCACCTCGCCTGGCATCTCGCGGCCCGAGGCCGGCTGAGCGCGGCACTCGACTGGGCGCACCGCGCCAGGAACACCGGCGAATCGAACCCGCGCTACGACGCCGCCCACCATCTCGCCGCCGCCCTCGTCCACGCCGACCGCCTGCAGGAGGATGCGTCCGCGCACGAACTCGCGCTCGTCGCGGCCCACCCGGTCGGCGAGTACTGGGCGGCCGCCAGCTGGGTGCGGTCCTTCCTCGCTCACACGAAGGCCGAGCAGGTGCTCCTCGAGGAGGAGCTCGCCCGCGAGCTCGGGAGGCACCCGCCGGCGGTCTCCAATCGCGGGATGAACGGGCAGTACGTGCGCGCCACGTGGATGCGGCTGGGGCGCTCCGTAGCCGGGCACCGCCCCGTGACGCCCGACGACCACCTGCTCCGGGCGATCGGCGAGTACCGGCGCGGCCGCTTCATCGAGGCGATCGACGACGCCGCGCAGGCCGCCGAACCCCTCAGCCCGCCCCGCGTGCGCGCCGGGGCCTTCCTCATCACGGCCGCATCGTCCCTCGCGCTGCAACGCTCCCGCTCCGCCGCCCACAACTTCCGGCTCGCGCACTCCATCATCGAGCAGGAGGACATGCGCGCCAGCTACCACCTCATCAGTGACGCGCACCTGCAGACCCTGGCCCCCGGTGCCCACAGCCTCCTCGCGCCGCGACGACGGGAGGCGGCAACGGAGGTCGGATCGCTGACCAAGCGGGAACGCGACGTGCTGCAGCAGCTCACAACCACCCGTTCCATGAGCGAGATCGCGACGGAGCTCTTCATCAGCCCGAACACGCTGAAGGCCACCGCCTCCCGGCTCTACCGCAAGCTCGGCGTCAACTCGCGGGCCGCCGCGGCGGACATCGCACAGAGGGCCGGGATATCGGTCCAGCCCCCGCCCGGGCGGGGAGGCTCGGTCTGACGCCCTACCGAGGACGCGGTTCGTCCTCCCAGGGCACGGGCGTCGTCGTGCCGTCTCTCCAGTCGCGCCGGAGTATCGCATACGCGACGGACGCGACGGGCTCCCGCCCCGGCACGGGCCAGGCCTCGCGGTAATGGGCCTCCTTGACCCACCCGCAGCGCGCGAACACCCGCCGCATCGCGGTGTTGTCCTCGCGCGTCTGCCCCTCGAAGCGGTTGACGGCGGCCATGCTGTCGAACACGAAATCCGTCGCCGCGCGCAGGGCCTTCGTGCCCAGCCCGCGACCACGCATGCCACCGTCGAGCCTCAGGTCGATCAACGGCGTGGGGTCGCCCAGATCGTCCAACCGAACCGTGCCGATCCGCTCTCCGCTCGGCACCTGGAGCCAGAACGCAGCGTGGTCGTCGTCGCCATACGCACCCGCGTCGATCGCGGCGAGTGCTGCAGCGCGATCAAGCCTTGGCACGACATGGAACGGGAACTCGTTGCCCGTCAGGAAGTCGATGAGGGCGTCCCGATCCGCCCCATACGGATCGAGCGGATGGAGAGAGACGGCCATTCACGCACCCTATCGGCCGCCCCCGGGTTGCTCGATCGGATGCGACGCGATTTAATCTGCGTATGCATGCAGATAAGCCGATATGCGGGCGTCTTCCCGACAGCCAGTACGTGGAACTCGCCGTCGAGGTCTTCGCGATGCTGGCGGATGCCACCCGCGTGCGCATCGTCCTGGCGCTCCGGGATGCGGGCGAGCTGTCGGTGAATCATCTCGCGGACATCCTCGACAAGCAGCCCGCAGCGGTGTCGCAGCACCTGGCGAAACTCCGGCTGGCGCGGATCGTCGCGACCCGGCAGGACGGCCAGCGGGTGTTCTACCGGCTGGAGAACGAGCACGCGAGCCGGCTCGTGAGCGACGCGATCTTCCAGGCCGAGCACTCGCTCGGCGGCACGCCGCGCCACCACCACCAGGCGCCGACGGCAGAGGACGAGGCGACCCCGTGACCCACGAGACGCACACGCACGACCACGGGCACCCGCACGACCACGGGCACCCGCACGACCACGAGCATCCACACGACCACGGGCACCACCACCCGACCGGGTTCCGCGGCTTCCTGTACGGGATGTTCGTCCCGCACTCGCACGACGCGGCCGACTCGATCGACGACGCGATGGAGGCGAGCACCGAGGGCGTCCGTGCCCTGAAGATCAGTCTGTTCGTCCTGCTCGCGACCACACTGCTGCAGGCGGTGATCGTCGCGTTCAGCGGCTCCGTCGCCCTGCTGGCGGACACGGTCCACAACTTCTCGGACGCCCTCACGGCCGTCCCCCTCTGGGTCGCCTTCGTGCTCGGACGCCGGGTCGCCACCCGCCGCTACACCTACGGGTACGGGCGCGCCGAGGATCTGGCCGGCTTGTTCATCATCGCCGTCGTCGCGCTGTCGGCGATCGTGGCGGCCTGGCAGTCGATCGACCGACTGTTCCACCCGCACCCGCTGGAGAACCTGGGCTGGGTGATCGTGGCCGGCCTGATCGGGTTCGCCGGCAACGAGGCGGTCGCGATCTACCGCATCCGGGTCGGCCGGCGCATCGGCTCGGCCGCGCTGGTCGCCGACGGCGTCCACGCCCGCATCGACGGCTTCACCTCCCTCGCGGTGGTCCTCGGCGCCCTGGGCGTGATGCTGGGGTTCCCTCTCGCCGATCCCATCGTGGGTGTGCTCATCTCGGCCGCGATCGTCGTGCTGCTCTGGGGCACCGTCCGGAGCATCGGCCGCCGGCTGCTCGACGGCATCGAGCCGGATCTGGTGGAGCAGCTCGAGCACGCCCTGATCGAGACGCCCGGAGTCGTCGCGGCACCGCGCGTGCAACTGCGCTGGGTGGGCCACCGGCTGCACGGGAGTGCCGAGCTCGCCGTCGACGCGGTCGTCCTCGGCGACGCCCACCGGATAGCGGCCGCCGCCCGCGCGCACGCGCAGGAGCACCTGCGCACGCTCGACGAACTGCATCTCGAAGTGACTCCGCCGGACACGGTCACCGTGCCCGACCATCATGAAGCGGCGAATCCGCCGAGCCGATGAGCACATCCGCGGAGCTCGCACGCGGGACCAGGCTCGTCCGGGCCGGCATCGGCCTGGAAGCGATCACCCTCGGCTGGAACGTCGTCGGCGTCGTCGTCCTCGCGATCGCGTTCTCCGCCAGTGCCTCGGTCGCCCTGCTCGGGTTCGGACTCGACAGCCTGATCGAGATCGGCGCCAGCACGGTGGTGATCTGGGAACTCACCGGATCGGACGAAAGGCGGCAGCGACTCGCCCTCCGGTTGATCGGCATCGCGTTCGTCCTCCTCGGCGGCTACCTGCTCGTCCAAGGGGTCGTCACGCTGGCGACCGGCCACCGCGCGGCGCCGAGCCCGTTGGGGGCGGGATGGACGGGCGCTACCGCCGCCGTCATGTTCCTGCTGGCCTTCGGGAAGGCATGCGTCGGCCGCCTCCTCGCCAACCCGGTGCTGGCCGCCGAGGGGCGCGTCACCCTGGTGGACGGCATCCTCGCGACGAGCGTGCTGCTCGGGATCGGCCTCGACGGGCTCCTCGGCTGGTGGTGGGCGGACCCGGTGGCCGCCCTGGTCATCGTCGCCTACGCCGCGCGCGAGGCCGTCCACATCTTCCGGGAGTGACGATGCCGGGATGGATCTGGACCGTCATCGGTGTGCTCGTCGCCCTGGTCGTGATGTGGATCGCCCTCGTGGTGGTCCTCGTCGTGCAGCAGCGCCGGGCCGGACGCGATGTGGACTGGCGGGCGATCCTGCGCCTGGTGCCCGACGTCGTCCGCCTGATCCGGCGGCTCGCCACCGATCCGGCCGTACCGCGCGCCACCCGCTGGTGGCTCTACGGGCTGCTCGTGTACCTGATCCTCCCGATCGACCTCATCCCCGACTTCCTTCCCGGTATCGGCTACGCCGACGATGCGATCCTCACGATCGTCGCGGTGCGCTTCGCCGTGAAGCACGCGGGCTACGACGCGCTCGAACGCAACTGGCCGGGGACGGCGGACGGCCTCGACAGCCTTCTGGCGCTCGCGCGCGTGGAACGGCCGCCCGGCCGGCGACCAGGGATGTAACGCTTCGGGTGCTGGGAGGCCCCCGCACATCCACGCGTTTCCCATCGAGTCGCGGGTACCGTCGTCGCCATGACAGGACAGCTTCTCGCCCTGCCCCTGGCCGCGTCCCCGCTGCGGACGCAGGCCGACCCGTCCGAGCTCGGCGGCATCGCCGGTCTCGCCGCGCGCGTCATGACCGCCCTCGGCGAGATCGGGGTGGGACTGTGCTCGTTGGCGGAGGTGGTGTTCCCGCCGATCCCGAGCGAGGTGATCCTGCCGTTCGCCGGATTCCTCGCGTACCAGGGGTCGCTCAACGTGGTGCTCGTGCTGCTCGCGGCGACGCTCGGCAGCTTCGCCGGGGCGGCCATCCTGTACGTCCTCGGCCGCACGCTGGGCGAGGAGCGTGCCGTCCGGCTGCTGTCACGGCTGCCCCTGGTCGAGGAGGACGACTTCACCAAGGCCGCGGACTGGCTGAAGCGCCACGGCCGCGGCGCCGTCTTCTTCGGGAGGCTCGTGCCCCTGGTGCGGAGCCTGATCTCGCTCCCCGCGGGCGCGACACGGATGCCGTTCGGCCGGTTCGCGGCGTTCACCCTGGCCGGGACACTGCTCTGGAACGCGATCCTCGTGGGTGCCGGGTTCGCCCTCGGCACGCAGTACCACCTCGTCGAGCGGTACACCGAGTACATCGACATCGTCGTCTACGCGGCCGTCGGTCTCGTGCTCGGATGGCTCGTGCTCCGCCGCATCCTGCGTCATCGCGCAACGCGACGGGATGCGGACCCGTCGTCATGACCGAGGCGCGCGGGTGCGCTCGGGTCGAGGGTACGCCCCGACTCGCGAAGAGACGGGGCGTACTCCCCCGGTGACGACGCCGAGTGTCGTCGGTGTCCCCGCGCCAAAACATACGGACTCACCGGTTTGAGTGCAAATCGGGTTCAGCGGCCGAAGGGCACGGCGAGGACGTCCCAGATCCTCTCGATGTCCGACGCGAGCGCATCGAGCGTCCCGCGCTCGTCCGCGATCATGTACGCCCCGAAGATGCCGTGCACCGCGACCGTCGCGACGGCTCGCGCATCCACCTCCGGGCCGCCGCGGTCCTCGGTCTCCTGCTCCAGAAGCTGTGAGAGAACGGCGACCCAGCGCGCGTAGGGGTTCTCGTCGGCGGACGGCGGCAGCACGGTCTGCGACAGCTTCATGGCGGCACGGACGCGCACGTCCGAGGCCAGCAGCGCACCGACGCGGCGCGTCAGCTCCCGCGCGGCAGGGAGTCCCCGCAACCCGGACTCCTCGACCTCCCCGATGATGACCGGCCAATTCGCGTACTTCTCGGCGACCAGGGCCCGGGCGATATCGAGCTTCGAACGGAAGTGGAAGTACACCGCGCCCTTTGTCGCGCCCGTCCGCTCGACGATCCGCTCCAGGCGAGCGCCCTCGTACCCGTGCTCGTCGAACTCCGCGGCGGCGGCGTCGAGGATGGCGAGGCGCGTTCTCTCCGCGCGCTCCTGTCTCGGCATGCGAAGGCCCGTCTCCCGAAGTGGCGTGTGAGACGACGATATCGTGGGCGCCCCTCCACCAGAGGAAAAGCGGTCACGGGAGGGTGGGGAAACGAACACGGCGCGAAGGGATCCTGGGCGCCGACTCACGCCTCCCGGGTGATGGAGACCGAGACGAACAGTTCTGACCCGCTGCCGCCCGCGTAGACGCCTCGGAGGGGTGTGACGTCGGTGTAGTCCCGGCCGTGGCCGACGCGCACGTGACGATCGCCGATGGGGATGCTGTTCGTCGGATCGTAACCGTGCCACCCGCCGCAGAACCACTCCACCCACGCGTGCGACTCCCCCACGACGGTCTCCCCGACGGCGGCGTCCGCTTGGGGATGCAGATAGCCGGAGACGTAGCGCGCGGGAATCCCCACGGACCGGAGTGCCCCGACCGCGACGTGGGCGATGTCCTGGCAGACCCCGCTCCGCGCATCCCACGCTTCGGCGGCAGCGGTTCGAACGCCGGTCACTCCGCTCACGTACTCCATCTCGGACGACACGGCGGCGACGATCGCCTGGGCGGCGGCGCAGGGTCCGTCGACGTCGGGTCCGAGGTCGGTCACGACGGATCCGGCGAGCTCGGCCAGCGAGGGCGGCGGAGCGGTGAGCGCCGTCTGACGGAGCTGCTCGACGCACGCGGCGGACCTCGGGACGACGGCGGCGAGCTCCTCCCAGCCGACAGTCGAGGTGGGGTGCTCCGCCTCGAGCACCTCCACGAGACTGCTCGCCGTGATCGTCAGTTCGCTGTGCGGGGCCAGCACGTCGAACGCCAGGACCCTGGTGCCCCAGTAGTCCGTGTACTGGTGGTGGGAGGAGACCGGCTGCACATCGAGAGACGAGTGGAGCACGAGTTGCCGAGAGCCGGAGACGGGAAGCATGCGCGCCTCGTTGTACGAGGCGGTCACGTCGCCGTCATAGCGGTAGCCCGTCGAATGCACGATCCTGAGCCGTTTCACGCCCTGTCCCCCGTCCAGCTCGGCGCGACGCTCTCGGGGAAGTACCGCATGGCGACCGCCGTCGTCGCCGCACTCGTCGCGTCCTGGATGGCGGACATGAAGGCCGGGAGGTCGTCGAGCACGTCGGCCACCGGCCGGAACTCGAGTTCGCTGCGCACCTGCCCGAGCATCCGTGCCGCCTGATCGGAGACCCCGACCCGCTCCAGTCTCGGCTCGATCTCGCGCAGACTGTCCACCGCGCGCGCCACCGAGTAGAGGATCGATCGCGGGAAAAGCCTGTCGTGGAGGAGGAACTCCGCAGCGTTCCTCGCGGACGGCACTCCGCGGTACGTCCGCAGGTAGGCCTCGTAGGCACCGCAGGAGCGCAGGAGGGTCGTCCAGCTCGGCCCGCTCGCCTCGGTCAGCGACCGCGTCGCGAGCAGGCGTGCCGTCATGTCGGCCCGCTCCAGGCTGCGGCCGAGGGTGAAGAAGTGCCAGGCCTCGTCGCGGCTCGCCCCGGACTCCATCAGCCCGACGGCGAGCGCCGCCCGCTCGCGCACCCAGCTGAAGAACTCGTGCACCTTGTCGCTGGTCACCCGTCGCGGCATCCGCGCGGTCGTGGTGTTGAGGCACTCCCAGAGTTCGGTCGAGATGATCTCGCGGGCGCGCCGGGCGTTCTCCCGCGCAGACGCCAGCGAATAGACGATGGATGCGGGCGCCGCGCGGTCGACCGCCAGGATGCGGAGCACGTCCTCCCGAACGATCGCGGACTCCGGTGCCGGGCTGCCCATCACGCTGAGGAGCGATCGGCACGCGGTGTCCTCGTCGATCCACGGGTCTTCGAGGAGGAGTTGCAGGTGAACGTCGAGGATGCGGGCGGTGCCGTCGCTCCGCTCGATGTAGCGGCCGATCCAGAAGAGCGAGGAGGCGATGCGACTCAGCATGAGGTGACCTCCGCCGGGACGCCCTGCTGCTGCTGTTGCTGTTGCTGCTGCTGATCGGAGCGCGGCGCATCCTCCGCAGAGTGGTCGGGCACGTGGTGGGCGGAGACACCCGGCCCCGCCGCCTGCTCGGCGACGATTCCCGCCACCCGAGAGGCGCCCTCCGCTGCATCGCCGGGGCGCCGCTGACCCGAACGGTCGGCCGGCACGTCGGTCGCCGGGGCGCCGACCACCCAGGTGTCCTTCGATCCGCCGCCCTGGCTGCTGTTGACGACCAGCTGGCCCTCGGCGAGGGCGACCCGGGTGAGACCTCCGGGGAGGACCCAGATGTCTCGGCCGTCGTTGACGGCGAACGGGCGGAGGTCGACATGCCGCGGGCGCATCCCGTCGTCGACCAGTGTGGGGATGGTCGACAACTGCACGACCGGCTGAGCGATCCACCCGCGCGGGTCGGCGGCGAGACGTGCGCGAAGGTCGGCGAGCTCCGCGCGGGAGGCGTCCGGCCCGATCACGAGACCCTTGCCGCCGGAGCCGTCGACCGGCTTGACGACGAGCTCGTCGAGCCGGTCGAGCACCTCGGCGAGCGACTCCGGTTCCTCCAAGCGCCAGGTGTCGACGTTGGGGAGCACCGGCTCCTCGGCCAGGTAATAGCGGATGAGGTCGGGAAGGTACGTGTAGACGAGCTTGTCGTCGGCGACGCCGTTGCCGACGGCGTTGGCGATCGTCACATTCCCGAGCCGCGCGGCCAGCATCAGGCCCGGCGTGCCGAGGACGGAGTCGACGCGGAACTGAAGCGGATCGATGAAGTCGTCGTCGATCCTCCGGTAGATCACGTCGACCTTCTGCGGTCCCGACGTGGTGCGCATCCACACGTGACCCCCCGAGCAGAACAGGTCGCGCCCCTCGACCAGCTCGACCCCCATCAGCCGGGCGAGGAGGGTGTGCTCGAAGTAGGCGGAGTTGTAGACCCCGGGGGTCAGCACGACGACGTTCGGGTTCTCCATGCCGTCCGGGGCGCTCGCCCGGAGCGCCTGGAGCAGGCGATACGGATAGTCGCCGACCGGGCGCACCCGCATCGACGTGAACAGCTCGGGAAGCGTCTGGGCCATCACGCGCCGGTTCGAGATGACGTAGCTGACGCCGCTCGGGACGCGGACGTTGTCCTCGAGAACGCGCCACGCTCCGACCTCGTCACGGATCAGGTCGATGCCCGACACCTGGATCCGGACGCCGTTGGCCGTCGCGATCCCGGCCGCCGCCCGGTGGAAATGCGCCGACGAGGTGATCAGCCCCGCCGGGATGACACCGTCGCGGACAGCGTTCTGGTCGCCGTACACGTCGCTGAGGAACGCTTCGAGCGCCCTGACGCGTTGCCTGACCCCCGCCTCGACGTGGGCCCACTCGTCCTGCTCGATCACCCGCGGGACGGCATCCAGCGGGAACGGGCGCTCCTCGCCGGCGAAGTCGAAGGTCACGCCCTGCGCGAGGTACGACCTGGCCAGCGCCTCCGTCCGCCCCCGCAGCTCCTCCTGGGTGAGCGAGGCGAGGGCCGCGAACAGCTCGCGATAGGCCGGGCGGATGCCGCCCTCCGCTGCTGTCACGTCCGCGAACATCTCATCGAAGGGGGTGCTGCCGCCCTGACGCCTGCCGGACGCCGCGGTCGCGTATCCACCGAACAGCTCGCCCATGGCCAGACGCTATCGGCGACGCGTTTCGCCCGCGTTTCGGTGGTGTTGCGAGTGTTTCGATGCCGCCCGCGGCCGGTCAGACCTCGTCGGCGAGTTCGCGCAGCTCGGCGGTTCGCTCGCCCGGACGGTCGCCGGTGTTGACGGTCCCCTTCGGCTCCACCATCACGACGAGCGCGTCCTCGTCGGCCTTCGGGCAGTGCTCGACGCCGCGCGGGACGACGAACACGTCGTGCGGACCGAGCTCCACATCCCCGTCGCTCAGCTGGATGGTGAGCCGCCCCTCGATGACGAGGAAGAGCTCGTCGGTCTCGGGATGCGCGTGCCAGACGAACTCGCCGCGCAGGCGCGCCACCTTCACGTCGTAGTCGTTGACGCTCGCGAGCCGGTGCGGCTGCCAGGGCTCCGGGATGAGGGCGAAGGCGGCGTCGAGGTTGTGGACCGTGTTCATGTGGCCAGCCTAGAACCGGCCCGGCCGTGCGACGTCGGAGGCCGGTGGTTGTATGGGGACGTGCTCCTCGACACGCTCGTGACGACGGCCGAGACCGTCGCATCCACTCGCTCCCGGCTGGCGAAGGTGGATGCGCTCGCGACGCTCCTCGCCGACCTCGACCCGGAGGAGATCGCTCCGGCCGTCGGTTTCCTCGTCGGCAAGGCGCGGCAGGGTCGCGTCGGCGTCGGCTGGCGCGGGCTCAACGGCGCGATGGGCGAGCCCGCGTCGGAGGCCTCTCTGACCGTCGACGATCTGGATGCGCTGCTCGACCGCCTCGCGGCGCTGTCGGGATCCGGCTCGGCCGGCGAGCGCAACCGCGCCCTCCGCGACTTCACGGCGCGGGCCACCGCACGCGAGCAGGACTTCATCGCGCGCGTGCTCCTCGGCGAGATGCGCACCGGGGCACTCGAGGGTGTGCTGATGGATGCGATCGCCCGGGCCGCGGACCGCCCCGGCGACAGCGTGCGCCGCGCGGCGATGCTGTCCGGAAACCTCGGCGAGACGGCACGCCTCGCGCTGACCGGCACCGCGGAGGAGCTCGATGCGGTCGGCCTGGTCGTGGGCCGACCGGTTCTGCCGATGCTGGCGGCGTCCGCCCCGAGCGCGGCGGAGGCCCTGGCAACGACCGGCGAGGCGTCGGTCGAGTACAAGCTCGACGGCGCGCGCATCCAGGTGCATCGCCACGGCGACGAGGTGCGCGTCTTCACCCGCAACCTCGCGGACATCACCCACCGCGTGCCGGAGGTGGTCGAGGTGGCGCGGCGACTGCCGGTGCGCGACGTGATCCTCGACGGAGAGACCCTGTCGCTGGATGAGGACGGCGCTCCCCGGCCCTTCCAGGAGACAATGTCGAGATTCGGCGCGGATGCCGTGCGCGAGACGGTGTTGCATCCCTGGTTCTTCGACATCCTGCACGTCGACGGCCGCGATCTGCTCGACGAGCCGCTGTCCACCCGGCTGGCGGAGCTGGAGCGCGTGGCCGGCGACCATCGCATCCCCGGCGAGGTCACGGCCGACCCCGAGGTTGCCGAGCGCGTCGCGCGCGACGCCCTTTCCGCCGGGCAGGAGGGCGTGGTCGTCAAGGCGATCGACTCGCCCTACGCTGCGGGTCGGCGGGGCTCCAGCTGGGTGAAGGTGAAGCCGGTGCACACCTACGACCTGGTCGTCCTCGCCGTGGAGTGGGGGTCGGGGCGGCGGCAGGGGCTGCTGTCGAACATCCACCTCGGCGCCCGCGATCCGGAGGGCGCGTTCGGCGAGCCGGGCGGGTTCGTGATGGTCGGCAAGACCTTCAAGGGCCTCACCGACAAGCTCCTCGCCTGGCAGACGGAGCACTTCCAGGAGATCGAGGTGCGGCGAACCGCCGGGACGGTCTGGGTCGCGCCGACGACCGTGGTGGAGATCGCGATCGACGGCGTGCAGCGATCCAGCCGCTACCCCGGCGGCATCGCCCTGCGCTTCGCCCGCGTCAAGCGCTACCGCGACGACAAGGACGCCGGCGAGGCCGACACGATCGAAACGCTGCGCGGCCTCCTCCGGGAGTGACCGCCCACACCCGCCTCGCCCTCGCACCGAAACGGAGGAGAACCCGGACGCCCGGCTCCCCGCATCCTCCGTTCCGCGCATTCCGCCGGAGTGTCGGACCGAAACTCCTCCGTTTCCCGCCGCCTCGCGGACGCGGGAAAGGTGCCCCGGCGGCCGTGGAAAGGGAGGAATTCCCACGGCGACGCGCGGCGTTTCGCCACGAACGGAGGATGCGCGGAGCCGGACGTGCGGGATGTCCTCCGTTTCCGCAGCACCGACGGAGCCGACCGCCCTGGGCGCGGAGGCGAGTGTCACGCCCGCAGGCGCGCCGCCTCCCGCCGCTCCGCCTCGTCGGCGTAGCCGACCTGCGCCCGCCACCACGGCGTCTCGATGAAGCCGCGCTTGAGGTACAGCAGCTCCATCGCGCCGGTCCAGCCCTCGACGCCCTCGAGCACCGAGAGGGTGTGCGAGATGAACTGGTTCAGTTCCCCCACGGACGGCGTGATCAGCTCGCAGAACAGGGAATTGTCATCCAGCAGCGAAGCGAGGTAGCGCACAGCCGGATACCCGGAGAGCTCCTGCGCGACCGCCTCCAGCCGGGACGGCGCGACCTTGACCAGCAGCAGCGTCTCCGCACCCATCCCGAGCGCCGCCGCGGGGACGAGCGTGAGGATGTCGAGGCAGTGGTTCGCGCGCATCCGGTCGAAGCGGCGCCGCACGCTGGACTCGTTCATGCCCGTCCGGTCGCCGATGGCCTGGAAGGTGACGCGGCCGTCGTCGCGGAGGGCGGCGAGGATGCGGCGGTCGGCCTCGTCGAGGTGGTCCGGTTCGCACATCTCGGCGTCGACCAGCGACGCCTTCTCGTCCTCCTGCGGGAGCTTCATCGTCTCGGCGAACAGCTGTCGGCTCCAGTCGTGCCGCACCTTGTGCACGTGCATGATGAGGTCGCTGCGCCAGCGCTTGATGCCGGCGATGGACTGCAGCTGCTGGATGAGTTGCGGGTAGTGCGCCGCTCCTCCCGTCACCACGACCTCCGCCATGATGTCGTACTGCCCGGTCACCAGCGTGAGGAAGCGGACGTCGGCGTGCTCCACGAGCGCTGCCGCGACCTCGAGCTGTGTGCCCGGACGGCAGTTCAGCCGCACCAGGAAGGTGTCGACCTGCCCGGAGCTGCCGAGCGCCGGCACGACGGCGATCCGCACGACGCCGTCCTGCACCAGCTGCTGGCCGCGGCGGGCGACGGTGGCGGAGGAGCTGCCGACCATGTCCGCGATCGCGGTCCAGCTCGCTCGTCCGTCGTGCTGGAGCGCGACGATGATGCGGCGGTCGAGGTCGTCGAGGGTGTCGAGCGCCTTCACTCGGACGCCGCGCTCCGCACCGGCGGCACCACTTCGTGCAGGAATCCCCGCACCGTGTCCGTCCATGCCTCCGCCTCCTCGATCTGGGGGGAGTGACCCGATTTCTCGAAGATCGCCAGCCGCGCATCCGGGATGAGCGACACGATCGTCTCCGAGCACGAGACCGGCGTGATCCAGTCGGTCCGCCCGACGGTCACCAGCGTGGGTGCGGTGATCCCCGGGAGCGCCCCCTTCAGATCATAGGTCGGAAGGTTCTTCGAGAAGGCGTAGTTGTGCGCTTCGTAGCGGTACGGGGTGGCCTCGACCTTCCGTTCGACCGTCTCCGGGTCGTAGACGTAGTCGTACAGCGGGAGGATCTCGCGCCAGCAGTCACGCAGGTCGTCGTTGTCGCGCACGCGGCCCTCGTCGATGCGGTCGAACTTGTCCATGTCGACGGTCACCCGGTCGGAGGCGAGCGCGTTCTTCCGGGACAGCTCCGAGTGGGAGTTGTCGGCGGCCGTGTCGCGCAACACAAGGGCGAGCACCCGGTCCGGGTACCGCGTCGCGTACTCCAGCGACATGAAGCCGCCGTACGAGCCGCCGGCCATGACGATCCGCTCGGCGCCGATCCACTCCCGCAACGCGTCGATGTCGGCCGCCCACTGCTCGTGGCTGAACTCGCCGTTGCCCTCGCTCTCGCCCGAGCCGCGCGCATCGAACACGACGACGCGGTACTCGTCCGCCAGGCGCCCGAAGCTGGCGCGCGGCTCGGCACGCGAACCAAGACCGGGTGCGCCGTGGTGGGTGATGATCACCGGCGCCCCCTCCGGTCCGAGCACCTCGACGGCGAGGCGATTGCCGTTGATCTCGACGAACTGCGCGGTGGTGGTCGCGGCGGCGAACTCGGGGGAGACGTCTGTTGTCACGGTGTTCCTTTCGATGGCGGTGCTGTGGTGCGGTGGTTCGGAGTTCGGTGGTTCAGAGGTCGATGGTGCAGTGTTCCAGGTCGCGGGGGCACGCGGTCAGCGGCTTCGCGCCGTCCTCCGTGACCAGCATGGAGTCGGAGATGCGGTAACCGGCATGCCCGGGAATGTAGACGCCCGGCTCGTTGGAGACGATCATCCCCGCTTCGAGCAGAGTCGGGTCGCCGTCCTCCAGCCACGGCGGCTCGTGCATCCCGAGCCCGATGCCGTGCCCCTGCCGATGGCGGAGGTACTCGCCGAGGCCCGCCTCCCGGATGACGTCGAGGCAGTCGGCGTTCGCCTGGCGGCACTCGCGGCCGGGCCGGATGGCGGAGGCGCCTGTGGCCTGCGCGAGCCGGACGGCGTCGTGGTAGCGCCGCTGGTCGGCGGTCGGCGTGCCGAGCACGAAGGTGCGCTCCCCCTCGACGAAGCGGCCGCCGACGGCGCAGCCGAGCGAGAGCATGAAGGTGTCGCCGGGCCGCAGTCGGTACCCGGACGGCAGCCCGTGCGGGTAGGCGGAGTTCGCGCCCGCGTAAACGAGACCGCCCGCGAGCGGCGACACGACGACGACATCGTCGTGCTCGGCGTACATCGTCGAGACGCCGACGCCGCCGACGTGCGAGGCGAGCTCCGCCTCGCTCGGCAGCTCGCCGCCGGCCGACACGCGCTCGCGGATCAGGGCGACGCCGGATTCGAGCATCAGGTCGGTGATGCGCGCCGCCTCGGCGTGCAGGGCGACCTCCTCGGGCAGCTTCACGTAGCGCGCCACGGTGACCAGCGGCGTCGCAACGGCCTCGCCTGCCTCGAGTTCCGCGAATGCAGCCGCCTGCCGCTCCCACGTCATCCCGGTCGAGAACCCCACGCGGCCGGCCCGCCCCACCCGGTCTGCGAGCGCGCGGAACGGCGGGAGGACCCCGGGGAACTCGGGATAGGACACCAGCTCTGCCCGGGCGGACTGGCGTTCCGCGTTCTCCCGCTCGAGCTCGGGGACGAGGAGGACCGTTCGGCCGTCCGCATCCATCCACACCGCCACCGGCCGTTCGCTCGGATGATGGAAGAAGCCGGTCAGGTAGGCGACGTCCTCCGGCGCGTCGGTCAGCAGGGCGTCGAGCCCCTCGGTGGCGAGCCGGGAGCGGACGCGGTTCTGGATGCGGTCGAGCGCGTCGGCGGTCAGCCGGGTGCGGAACACGGGTCTCCTTCGGATCAGCGGCGACGCGACTTGGGGTTGCGCGCGTCGTTGTAGGCGATGGACAGCAGTGTCGCCGAGAGCACGAGCAGCAGGATCGCGATGGACGGGAACAGGGTCAGCCACCAGGCGCTCGACATCGCGCCCGACTGCTGCGCCTCGTAGAGGATGCGCCCCCACGACCAGACATTCGGATCGCCCAGCCCGAGGAAGGCCAGGCCGGCGGCGGAGAGCACGGCGCGCGAGGCGGTGACGACGACCGAGACGACGATCACGGGAGTGACCGCCGGGACCACGTGCCGCACGATGATCCACAGCGGGGAGGAGGTCATCAGCCGGGCGGCGTCGACGTACGGGAGGCGCACGACGGTCAGCGCCTGCGACCGCACCAGACGCGTGACCTCCGGCCAGGAGAAGGCGGCGACGACGAGGATGATCGTGGTGGTGCTCGGTCCGACCAGCGCGGCGATGAGGATCATCAGCGGCAGCACCGGGAGCGACAGGGTCAGGTCGACGACGACGCTGATGAAGCCGTCGAGCCGGCGGAAGTACGCGCCGGCGACGGCGACGATGGTCCCGACGACGATGGCGATGGCGGAGGCCGCCACCGCGACCAGGATGCTCTGCTGCGACCCCCAGACCACCTCGCCGAACACATCCCGGCCGAGGCTGTCGGTGCCGAACCAATGGGCGCCGCTCGGCGGCGCGAGGACGGGGTCGCCGTAGCTCGGCGGATAGGGCGCGATCAGCGGGGCCGCGATCGCGACGATGGTGAGCAGGATGAGGACGGCGAGCGCCAGCATCCCGAGCGGCTCCCGGCGGAACGCCCGCCAGGTCTGCGCGGCCGCGCGGCCGTTCTCCAGGGCGACCGGCTCGATGCCGACCGCGGCCTCGGTGACTGCTGCCTGGGTCATGCCTTCTTCACTCTCGGGTCGAGGAATCCGTAGACGGTGTCGGTGATCATGTTCGCCACCACGACCGTGATGGCGAGCATCAGGAACGCGCCCTGCAGCACCGGGAAGTCGAGCTGCGTGACCGCCTCGTAGATCCCGCGGCCGATGCCCGGGTAGGCGAACACGGTCTCGGTGAGGACGGCGCCGCCGACGAGGAAGCCCAGCTGAAGCCCGATCAGCGTCGTGGTCGGGAGCAGCGCGTTCCGCAGGGCGTGCTTCCACAGCACACGGCGGTACGGGAGGCCGTTGGCCCGGGCCAGGGTCGTGTAGTCCTCCCCCAGCGCGTCGATCAACGTCGAGCGCATGGTGAGCACGTACGAGCCGAGCTGCACCAGCATGAGCGACACCGCCGGCAGGATGAGATGGCTGGCCACCGAGCCGTACCAGGCCATGCCGTAGGCGTCCTGGTCGTACGCTCCGCCGATCGGCAGCCAGTGCAGCATCAGCCCGAACACGAACAGCAGCAGCACGCCGATGCTCGGGACGAAGATGGACTGGCCGGTGACGCCGACGATCTGCACGACCTTGTCGAGGAAGCGGCCGCGGTGGGAGGCCGCCAGCACCCCGAGCGGGATGCCGACGGCCACCGTGAGCACCAGAGCGGTGCCGGTGAGCAGCAGTGTCCACGGGAGTCGCTGCATCAGCACGTCGAGCACAGGAATCGACTGCGTGAACGAGACCCCCAGGTTTCCCTGGACGAGCTGCCACAGATAGATGCCGTACTGCACGATCAGCGGCTGATCGAGCCCGTACTGCTGGAGCAGGGCCGCCCGCGTGTCCTCGGTCATGTTCGGGCTGGCGACCGCCAGCGCCGGGTCTCCGGGCAGCAGGCGCAGCAGGAGGAACGTCACGGTCACGGCGAACCAGATCGTGAGCACACCCCTCCCGAGCCTCGGGAGCAGGAACAGGAACCGGGACACGCGGGTCGGCCTCGCTTTCGGTTACTTGCCGGTCGGGTGCGCGCTGGCGACCGAGATCGGGTTGACGATGGACAGCAGCTCGCTGGGCTTCGAGACGAACCCGGTCCACTTCGAGCTGGACGCGAAGTACAGGTTCTGCGTGTACATGATGTTGTCGTACACGTTGTCCCGCACGATCTTCGCGGCCTCCCGCATCAGCTTCACCTTCTCCTTCTTGTCGGTGGTCGCGGCGCCCTGGGCGATCAGGTCGTTGAGCTTCGCGTCGTCGACGTAGCTGTAGTTGATGGCGCCTCCGGGGAGGTAGGCGAGCGTCATGTTCGTCACCGGGTCGTCCATGATGGCGAAGTTGCCGGCGTAGATGTCGAAGTCGCCCTTGTTGGTCATCGCGAGGTAGGTGTTCCGCTCGGTGCCCTGGAGCTCGATCGGGATGCCCGCCTTCGCCGCGCTGTCCTTGACGAGGGTCGCCCACTGCGAGGTGACGCTGTCCTGGAGCGAGTAGATCAGCCGGAACTTGACCGGGAACATCCCGTCGGAGCCGGCCGTGTATCCCGCCTCCTCCATCAGCGACCGCGCCTCGTCCGTGTCGAACGAGTACTCCTTGATGGACTTGTCGTAGTAGTCCTTCAGCACCGGCATCAGCGGGCTCGACCCGGTCGACACGGCCTGACCCTGCAGCACGACCTTGCGGATCGCGTCGTAGTCGACCGCGTGGGCGAGCGCCTGACGCACCTCGAGCTTCGCGAGAACCGGGTTCTTCATGTTGTAGGTCATGTGGGCGTAGCCCAGCCCGACCGCCTCGGTGACCGTGATGCCGCTCGTCGACTTCAGCTTCGCGACCTGCGCCGGGGGCAGCGCGTTGGCGATCGCATCCACTTCACCGCTCTGCAGCGCGAGGATCTCCGTGTTGACGTCCGGGAAGACCCGGTACACGACCTTGGCGGAGAGCGGCGTGCCGCCCTCGACCAGCGGGTAGTCGTCGACGCGGTCGAGCGTGTAGCTCTGCCCCACCTGCACCGCCGACAGCTTGTACGGTCCGGCGCTGACCCAGCCGCCGTCCTTGCCGTCGTTCGGGAACGTGGCGACCGAGTCGGCCTTCTCGAACACGTGCTTCGGGACGATGTTGCCCCAGAAGCCGATCTCGTCGACGATCGACGAATCCGGCTTGGTCAGGGTGAACTCGACCCGCGTCTTCGACACCGCCTTCGCCGTGTCGAGGTTGGCGAGCTGGCCGTAGAAGGTGCCGGAGGGCTTGTCCTTCTTCACCGCGTTCATCGTCCACGCGACGTCCTCCGCGGTGAGCGGCTGGCCGTCGCTCCACTTCATGTCGTCGCGGATCTCGTAGTACCCGGTGGTGTCGTTCACGTAACCCCACTTGGTGGCGAGCTGCGGCTTCTTCGAACCGTCGTTCGCGATCTCCAGCAGGTGCGGATACATGAGGTTGGTGATCCAGTAGTCGCTGCGGCTGTTGCCGACGAGCGGGTTGTAGTTGACGACATCGGTCGTCGTGGCGATTGTGAGCGTCGCCGAGCCGGCCGTGGCGGAGCTCGCCGCGGGCGGTGCGCTCGGCGCACACGCGCTCAGCGCCAGGGCCGCGACGGCGAGAGTGGCCGCCGCGACCGCGATCTTCCGTGGGCGCATCAGACCCACACCTCCTTCAGGACCCGAAGAGTGTTTCCACCCACGACGGCGCGGATCTCGTCGTCGGAGTAGTCGTGCTTCACCAGCCAGCCGATGATGTTGTAGAACTCCTCGGCCGGGTTCTCGAGGCCGTCGACGTACTCGACCTTCTCGTAGTCGACCTTCCCGTGCGCCTGCCCGAGGGACAGGTTGGACGCGAACGCGTCGTGCAGTCCGACGTGGTCGCCGAAGAGGGTGTCCGGTCCGAAGCTGACGTGCTCCAGGCCGACCAGGTCGACGCAGTACTGGAAGTGGTCCATGACCGATTCCAGCGAGTGACGCGGGTGCTGGGGCGACAGCGTCGTGTGCGGTGCGGCCTCGATGCCGATGACACCGCCGCGCTTGGCGCACTCGATGATCGTCTCGTCCGTCTTCATGCGGTTCGTCGGCCACAGGCCGCGGGCTCCCGCATGGGTGATGAAGACCGGCTTCGTGGAGGCCTTGATCGCATCCACCGCCGTGCGGTCGCCCGAGTGCGAGACGTCGATCGCGATGCCCAGCTTGTTCATCCGCTCGACGGCGCGTTCGCCGAAGTACGTCAGCCCGCCGTCACCGCGCTCCTTGAGCCCGGAGCCCAGGTAGTTCGCCTCCGAGTACGCGATGCCCATCTGGCGCACGCCGAAGCCGTACAGCACGTCGAGCCGGTCGACCTCGTTCTCGATCGGGGTCGCCGCCTCGAGGGCGAAGATGTGGGCGATGCGCCCGGTCTCGGCGGCGTACTCGATGTCCTTGATCGTCTCGCCCTTGATGACGAAGTCCTGGTGGGCCAGGTCGGCCATGCGGACGCCGAGGTCGAAGAGCACGTCCTGGTACTTCCAGCCGGCGTCGCTCGAGATGCAGCAGGTGCCGTCCATCCCGTTGTCGAAGACCGCCGTGATCCCCGAGCGCGAGAGGCCCTGGTAGCCGGTTGGTTCGCGGCCCTGGCGGATGTGGTCGCGGAGCTGGGTCATGTCTTCGGGGAAGACCTGCACGTGGTCGTGCAGGGAGATGACCGTCGACTCGGAGAGGAGGCGCGTCGTGCGCTCCGCCTGGTCGTCGCTGAGGTCGAGGCCGGCGTACTCGGGCACCCGGTTGATCTGCTTGGCGTAGCGGAACTCGCGGTAGTCCTTGCCGGCCTCCAGGTAGTCGTATGCGGTGTAGCCCGTGTAGCGCGGGGCGGGGTCGAGCACGCTGTCTCCTTCGTCCTGGTGAGGTTGAGGCCGCTGCGCAATCAGGCGCAACAGCAGCAAATCTCGCGGATATCCGGCGGCTGTGTCAACATTGATTTGAAAATTCGGCACGGATGTTTCCTGATTGAAACATTCCGGAAACGACTCACATGCGAGGATGTCGACGTGGACACATCGAACGCGCACAGCACCGACGTGCTGCAGGTACGCAATCTCTCCGTGGCCTTCACCGGCGGCGGCCCGGACATCCCCGCGGTTCGCGAGGTCGACCTCCGCGTCGGCCGGGGCGAGTTCGTGGCGCTCCTGGGCGAGTCCGGCTCAGGCAAGTCGGTCACCGCGCGGGCCATCATGGGCCTCGGCGAGGAGAACACCCGGGTCACGGCCGACGTGCTGCGCCTGGGCGACGTCGACCTGCTGTCCGTGAGCGAGGAGGCGCGCAGGCGACTCCGCGGCGAGCGCATCTCGCTCGTCCTGCAGGACGCCCTCTCGGCACTCAACCCGGTGATGACGATCGGCGACCAGATCGGCGAGCTCTTCCGCGTGCACCGCGGCGCCGGCCGGAAGGAGGCGCGCGCCCGGGCCTCGGAACTGCTCGCGCTCGTCGGCATCCCCGCCCCGGAGCGCCGGGTCGACGACTACCCGCACCAGTTCTCCGGTGGCATGCGTCAGCGCATCCTGATCGCCATGGCCATCGCCCTGGAGCCGGAACTCCTCATCGCGGACGAGCCGACGACCGCGCTCGACGTCACCGTGCAGGCGCAGATCCTCGACCTGCTGGGCTCGCTGCGCGACCGGCTCGGGATGGGCGTGCTCCTGATCACGCACGACCTGGGCGTCGTCATGGAGGTCGCCGACCGGGTGGCCGTCATGTACGCCGGCCGGATCGTGGAGTCCGGCGACGCCGACACGGTGTTCGCTCGCCCGGCGCACCCGTACACAGAGGCTCTCCTGCGGTCGGTTCCGCAGGCGGCGCAGCGCGGGTCGGATCTGCTCACCATCCCCGGGTCGCCGCCGAGTCCGGCGCGCGTCCCGTCCGGCTGCTCGTTCCATCCCTGCTGCCACCTGGCCGTCGAGGCCTGCCGCAGCATCCGTCCCCCGCTCGAAGAGGTCGCCCCCGGTCGGCGGGCGGCCTGCATCCGATCCGAGGAGCTCATCGGTGAACTCGTCCCCTGATACCCGCACCGTCATCGACTCCCGCGCCGGCGACCCGACCGCCCCGGAAGCCGAGGTCGTCCTCAGCGCGCACGGCCTCGTCCGCCGTTTCGCGACCGGCTCCGCGTTGCGGTCGGCGACCGTCTCGGCGGTCGACGGCATCTCGCTCGACCTGCACGCCGGCGAGATCCTCGGCATCGTCGGGGAGTCGGGATGCGGCAAGTCGACTCTCGCGCGCATGCTCGTCGGCCTCGAACGTCCCGATGAGGGCACGCTCGCGTACCGCGGCACCGACGTGGGACGCGGCCGCCGGCGCGACCGCAAGCACCTCCGCGAGGGGGTGCAGATGATCTTCCAGGACCCGTACGCCTCCCTCGACCCGCGCATGACGGTGCTCGACATCGTCACCGAGCCGATCGCCGCGGCCCACGCGATGAACCGCTCCGCTCGGCGCGCACGGGCCGTCGAGCTGCTTGAGCTGGTCGGACTCGGCGAGGACATGCTCACGCGCTTCCCGCACCAGTTCTCCGGCGGGCAGCGGCAGCGCATCGGCATCGCCCGCGCCCTGGCGCTCGACCCGGACGTCCTGGTCTGCGACGAACCGGTCTCCGCGCTCGACGTGTCGGTGCAGGCGCAGGTGATCAACCTGCTGGGCGACATCCGTCGCCGCCTCGGGGTGTCGATCGTGTTCATCGCTCACGATCTGTCCGTGGTCCGGCACATCGCCGACCGCGTGGCCGTCATGTACCTGGGCCGGATCGCAGAGCTCGGCGACACCGACGTGCTCTACGAGAGCCCGTCGCATCCCTACACCCAGGCGCTGCTGTCGGCGACGCCGACCGCCACCCGCGAGGGCCGTGGCCGCCTGGCGCAGCGGCGCATCCTCGCCGGGGAGCCGCCGTCGCCGGTGGACCCGCCGTCGGGCTGCCGTTTCAACCCGCGCTGCTGGATGGCGACCGACGAGTGCCGCACGGTAATCCCGCCGCTCCGCCCGCTCGACGGACCCGGCATTCCGCTGCGCGAGGTGGCCTGCCACCACGCCGAGGAGGCCGTCGGCCTCCCGGTCGCGTGACGCCCAGTCACCTTCGCCGCCTCTCCCTCCCGCGTCCCCTTCCCCACGCGCGAAACGGAGGATCCCACGCCCGCCGCGGCCAGAATCTCCTCCGATTCCGGCCTCGCGGCGGCGAGTCGCGCCGTTTCTCCTCCCTTCCTCCCAATCCCGTCGGCACGCCGGAATCGGAGGAGAATCCCTCCGCTGCGCCGATGTATCACCGGAAACGGAGGACGTCTTGACGCCGGCGGCCCGATCCACCTCCGTTCCGGACGACCGACCGCCGAACGTCCACCCGCCCGCCGTCGGTACGATGACCGCATGACGACCTCCTCCCCCGCGTGGGGCATCCTCGGAACGGGCGGCATCGCGGCCGCCATGACCCGCGACCTGCAGCTCGACGGCCACACCGTCGCCGCGGTCGGCTCCCGCACCCCGGAGGCGGCCGCGCAGTTCGCCGCCGCGCACGCCGTGCCCCGGTCGCACGGCAGCTATGAGGAGCTCGTCGCCGATCCGGATGTCGACATCGTCTACGTCGCGACGCCGCATCCGCAGCACGCCCCCAACGCCCTGCTCGCGCTCGCGGCCGGGAAGCACGTCCTCGTCGAGAAGCCGTTCACGATGAACGAGGCCGAAGCGCAGCAGATCGCCGACGCCGCCCGCGCGGGCGGACTGGTCGCGCTCGAGGCGATGTGGACGCGGTGGCTGCCCCACATGGAGCGCCTGCAGGAGATCATCAGCGACGGCACCCTCGGCGAGCTGCGCTCGGTCGTCGCCCACCACGTCCAGCTCACGAACCCCGACCCGGCCGCCCGGATGCTGAACCCGGCGCTCGGCGGCGGCGCGCTGCTCGATCTCGGCATCTACCCGGTGTCGTTCGCGTGGGATGTGCTGGGCGCACCGAACCAGGTGCTCGCCCTGTCGACACCGACCGCGACCGGCGTCGACCGCCAGACGTCCATCCTGCTCGGTTACGAGAGCGGCGCTCAGGCGGCGCTCACCACCGAGCTGGACGCCGCGGGCGACAACAGCGCCACCGTCATCGGGACGGACGCGCGGGTCGAGCTCGCCGCGACCTTCTACGCGCCCACCTCCTTCCGGGTCGTCGACCCGAAGGGCCACGTCATCGAGACGTACGAGTCGCGCATCGACGGGCGCGGGATGCAGTACCAGGCGCGCGCGATCGAGCGGCTGATCGCGGCAGGAGGGGGAGAGGATGTTCGCCTGCCTCTCTCGCAGTCGGTCGCCATCATGGGCACGCTCGACACCATCCGGGAGCGCATCGGCCTCGTCTACGGCTGAGGCGCGACCCGGCCGCCCACCGCTCTTCCCCGTTCCCGTCGCCCGGCGTTAGAGTGCGCGTGGAGCGCACGGCGATCCGCGGCCCGCGGGCCGCTGGCCCGGCGGGAAGGAGCGTCATCGATGACCGATCTCACGGGGAGGCGCGCGCTGGTCACCGGCGGCGCCAGCGGCATCGGGCTCGCCTGCGCCCAGGCGTTCGCGGCCGCGGGCGCACGGGTGACGATCGCCGACCTGAACGGCGACGCGGCGCGCGAGGTCGCGGCGCGGCTCGGCGGCGACGCCTGGGAGGTGGACCTGTCGATGACCGGCGAGCTGGCCGACGCGGCTGCCGACGCGTCAGCGGACGTCGACATCCTCGTGAACAACGCCGGCATCCAGCACGTCCGCCCGATCCCCGAGTTCGAGCCGGAGACGTTCGCCCTGATGCTGCGGATCATGGTGGAGGCTCCGTTCCTCCTCATCCGCGCGGCGCTGCCCGGGATGTACGAGCGGGGCTTCGGCCGGATCGTCAACATCTCCAGCGTCCACGGCCTGCGGGCGTCCGAGTTCAAGTCGGCGTACGTCACCGCCAAGCACGCCCTGGAGGGGCTCTCGAAGACGACCGCGCTCGAGGGCGGAGCGCACGGCGTCACCTCCAACTGCATCAATCCCGGCTACGTCCGCACCCCGCTCGTCGAGAAGCAGATCGCCGACCAGGCGCGTCTGCACGGCATCCCGGAGGACGAGGTGGTCGAGAAGGTGATGCTGACCGAGGCGTCGATCAAGCGCCTGGTGGAGCCGACCGAAGTGGCGAGTCTGGCGCTCTGGCTCGCCGGTGACGACGCGGGCATGGTCACCGGTGCGAGCTACACGATGGACGGCGGGTGGAGCGCCCGGTGATGACCGCGACGGAGTACACGCCGTTCGCGGTCCCGGTCGACGGCGGCGACCTCGCCGGCGGTGTGTGGCATCCGGACGCCGAGGGGATGCCGATCCTCGCCATCCACGGCATCACGGCCAGTCACCGCGCCTGGCTGCTCGCCGCCGACGCGCTTCCGCACCGGCTGATCGCGCCGGACCTGCGCGGGCGCGGCCGCAGCTCCGGGCTCCCGGCCCCGTTCGGGCTCACGCAGCACGCCGACGATCTGGCCAGGGCACTGGATGCGCTCGCGGTCGACCGGGTGGTGGCCGCGGGTCACTCCATGGGCGGCTTCGTCGCGGTCCGCTTCGCCGAACGCCACCCGGACCGGGTCGAGAGGCTGGTGCTGATCGACGGCGGCCTGCCCGTCCCCGCTCCCGAGGGTGTTCCGCCCGAGGACCTCCCGGCCGTGATCCTTGGCCCGGCTCTCGAGCGTCTGCGGATGCGGTTCGCGTCGCCGGAGGAGTACGAGGCGTTCTGGCGGCGGCATCCCGCGATCGGTCCGTGGTGGAACGCCGCCATCGCCGACTACGTCGCGTACGACCTCGTCGGCGACGCGCCGGAGCTGCGGTCGAGCGCCGACCCCGACGCCGTGTCCGTGAACGCGCTCGAGCTCGACGGGTCGGCCGGGTACGCCGAGGCGCTGGCCGCCCTCCGCCTCCCGATCGACTTCGTGCGCGCACCGCGCGGCCTCCTCGACGGACCGCCGCTCTACGACCCCGCCGTCATCGACGAGTGGCGGGAGCGCCTGCCCGGGATGCGCATCCACGAGGCCCACGACGTGAACCACTACACGATCCTCATGACCGATGCCGGCCTGCGGCAGGTCCTCCCCGTCCTCGACCCGAAGGAGACACCCCGATGAGTGGAACGCTGCTGCCCGGCATCGACGCCCGCGCCGTCCGCACCTCCCGTTACACCGCCAACGTGCTGGAGCGCCCGGCCGCGGGCGACCCGCTCCGTACCGTGCTGTTCGTGCACGGAAACGTCTCGTCGTCCTTGTTCTGGCAGCCGCTCATGCTGTCGCTGCCGGAGGGCGTGCGCGCGCTCGCGGTCGACCTCCGCGGGTTCGGCGACAGCGAGACCCTCCCGGTGGATGCGACCCGCGGCGTCCGCGACTTCTCCGACGACGTCGCGGCGGTGGCGGACGAGCTCGATCTCGGCGCGGTGCACGTGGTCGGCTGGAGCCTCGGCGGCGGCGTGGTCATGCAGCTGCTGCTCGATCGGCCGGACCTCGTCGCGAGCCTCACCCTGGTCTCCCCCGTCTCCCCCTACGGCTTCGGCGGGACGGCCGCCGACGGCAGCCTGCTCAACCCGGACGCGTCGGGCACGGGAGGCGGCGGCGCCAACCCGGACTTCGTGGCGCGCTTGGCGGCCGGGGACACCGGCGAGGAATCGCCGACGTCGCCGCGCGCCGTGTACCGCTCCTCCTACGTCGCACCCGGGTTCGTCTCCGAGTACGAGGACCTCTGGGTGGAGTCGATGCTCTCCACGGCGACCGGCCCCGACAACTACCCCGGCGATGCGAGCGCGTCGGAGCACTGGCCGGGATTCGCGCCGGGCACGCGCGGCATCCTCAACACCCTGGCCCCGATGTACTTCGACACCTCGGGCATCGTGGATGCGCAGGCCAAGCCGCCCATCCTGTGGATCCACGGCGCGGTCGACGCGATCGTCGGCGACGCCTCCTTCTTCGACCTCAACCAGCTGGGCGCCGCGGGCATCATCCCGGGGTGGCCGGGCGATCAGGTCGCTCCGCCGCAGCCGATGCTCGTCCAGACGCGCGCTGTGCTCGACCGCTACGCCGCGGCCGGAGGCACCACGCGCGAGGTCGTGTTCGAGGACTGCGGGCACTCCGCCCACATCGAGAAGCCGGACGAGTTCCGCGCCGAGCTGCTCGCTTGGATCGGCTGAGTACTCACGACTCGGCCGCGGCACCCGGGGCCGGCGCGGCGTCGAGCGTGCCGCGGCGGAGTCCGAGGAGCCCCTCGACCGCGTGGGCGAGGACGGGCCCGCGGTCGCCGCCCGCGCCCCAGCGGACCAGGGCCTGCGCGTTGAGGCCGTCGATCATGCCGAGCAGCTGCCACGCGGCCTGCGCCGGGTCGTCGGCGTGGAAGACCCCGGCTGCGACACCGCGCTCGACGACGTCGAGGATGAGCGCCTGCCAGGCGTCCATCTGGTCGCGCACGGCGGCGGCGAGCGCGTCGTTCCGCCGGCCGAGCGCCCAGGCCTCGACCCAGACGAGGGTGACATCGTCGCGGGTGCCGTCGAGCAGCGTCCGCAGCAGCGCGGCGAGGCGCGCCGTCGGGTCGACTTCCCGATCGAGGAGGGCACGCACCTCCTCCAATTCGGCGGCGACGACCGCGGCGAAGGCGGAGGCGACCAGCTCATCCATCACCGGGTGGTAGTGCGCGACCAGGGCGGGAGCGACCCCGGCGCGACCGGCGACGCCGCGCATGGTCACCGCGGTGAGCCCGTCGGTGAGCGCGAGGTCGCGGGCGGCCGCCGAGAGTTCGGCACGACGTTCCGCGGGCGGGCGGCGGGGTGCTCTTGACATGGTCCGCCCAGTATAGGTACGGTCGCCTCAGATATTGATCATTCGATCAACACTCGTCGCCGACCGCGGAGGACACCGATGACCTGGCGCATGCCCGCAGAGACCGCACCGCACGAGCGCACCTGGATGGCGTTCCCCCGCGCCGGCCTGACTCTCGGCGACGACGCCGCATCAGCCGAGGAGGCTTACGCGTCGTGGACCGCCGTCGCCCACGCGGTCGCCGAGTACGAGCCGATCACGATGGTCGTCGACCCCACCGAGCGCGACCGCGCCCGCCGCATGCTCGGCAGCCACGTCGAACAGGTCGAAGCCCCGCTCGACGAGTTCTGGATGCGCGACTTCGGCCCCACCTTCGTGGTCGACGACGAGCGGCCGGGTGTGCTCGGGGCCGTCGACTGGACGTTCAACGGCTGGGGCGACCCCGAGTGGGCGGAGTGGCACAAGTCGGCCGAGATCGCCCGCTTCGTCGCCGAGCGCACCGGCGCCGAGCTGATCAGCTCGCTCCTGGTCAACGAGGGCGGCGGCATCCACGTCGACGGCGAAGGCACCGTGCTGTTGACCGAGACCGTCCAGCTCGACCCGCGGCGCAATCGCTACGCCGACAAGGAGCGGGTGGAGGCCGAGCTCGCCCGCACGATCGGCGCGACGCACGCCGTCTGGCTTCCGCGCGGCCTCACCCGCGACTACGACGACTTCGGGACGAACGGCCACGTCGACATCGTCGCCACCATCCCCTCCCCCGGCCGGCTGCTGCTGCACGACCAGCGCGACCCCGAGCATCCCGACCACCTGGTGTCACGCGAGCTGCGCGCCCTGCTCTCCGGCACGACGGATGCAGCCGGACGCAGCTGGGACATCATCGACCTGCCCGCCCCCGCCACGCTTCGGGACGAGGAGGGCTTCGTCGACTGGAGCTACGTCAACCACCTCGTCGTCAACGACGGCATCGTGGCGTGCGGTTTCGGCGAGGAGCGCGCGGACGCGGAAGCCACCGAGATCCTCGAGGCCGCGTACCCCGGCCGGCGGGTGACGATGGTCGACTCGCGCCCGATCTTCCAGCGCGGCGGCGGCATCCACTGCATCACACAGCAGCAGCCAGCCGTGGCCCCGGCAGCGCAGGACGCCCGATGACCTTCGACGTCGTCGAGACGCCCATCGCCGAGCTGCGGCGAGCACTGGAGGCCGGCGAGACCACGAGCGAGGAGCTGGTCACCGCCTACCTCGCCCGGATCGACGCGTACGACGCGGCCGGCCCGCGCCTCAACGCGGTGGTGGTCCGCAACCCGGACGCGCTCGCGGAGGCGCGCGCCTCCGACGCCCGGCGGTCGCGCGGCGAGACGCTCGGACCGCTCGACGGCATCCCGTACACCGCGAAGGACAGCTACCTGGCGCGCGGGCTCACCGCGGCGGCCGGTTCCCCGGCGTTCGAGCACCTGGTCGCCCAGCGCGACGCGTTCACGATCGAGCGCCTGCGCGCCGGGGGCGCCATCCTCCTCGGCCTCACCAACATGCCGCCGATGGCGAACGGCGGGATGCAGCGCGGCGTCTACGGGCGCGCCGAGTCCCCCTACAACGGCGACTACCTCACCGCCGCGTTCGGCTCCGGTTCGTCGAACGGCTCCGGCACGGCCACCGCAGCAAGCTTCGCGGCGTTCGGCCTCGGCGAGGAGACGTGGTCGTCAGGGCGCGCCCCCGCATCCAATAACGCACTGTGCGCCTACACGCCGTCGCGCGGCATCATCTCGGTGCGCGGCAACTGGCCCCTGGTGCCGACGATGGATGTGGTGGTGCCGCACACGCGCACCGTCGCCGATCTGCTCGAGGTGCTCGACGTGATCGTGGCCGACGACCCGGAGACCCGCGGGGACTTCTGGCGCGCGCAGCCGTGGGTGCCGATCCCGCGGGCGTCGGAGCTGCGGCCCGCGTCGTATCCCGCCCTCGCCGGGAGCGCCTCGCTCGCCGGACGGCGGTTCGGCGTGCCGCGGATGTACATCAACGCCGACCCGGAGGCGGGCACAGGCGACGGCGGACCGAGCGGCCGCGGTGGCATCGGGGGCGCGACCGGTCAGCGGATCGAGACGCGCCCGTCCGTCATCGCGCTGTGGGAGCGCGCCCGCCGCGACCTGGAGGCGGCCGGCGCGACGGTCGTCGAGGTCGACTTCCCGGCGGTCAGCAACTACGAGGGCGACCGGGCCGGCGCACCCTCCATCGCGACGCGCGGCCTGGTCAGCCCCGAGTTCCTGCGGCGAGAGATCGTCGACCTGTCGGCGTGGGCGTGGGACGACTTCCTCGCCGCCAACGGCGACCCGGCGCTCCGGACTCTCGCCGACGTCGACGGCGAGCGCATCTTCCCTCACCCGGAGGGCGCCCTGCCGGACCGCTACGACGGCTTCGAGGACGACATCGCCGACTACCCCGCCTGGGTGCGCGCGCATCCCGGCACGGCCCTCGCCGACATCCCCGAGCTGGCCGACGGCCTGCGCGGCCTCGAGGAGACCCGGCGCGTCGACCTGGAGGAGTGGATGGACGGGCTCGGTCTCGACGCCGTCGTCTTCCCCGCCGTCGCCGACGTGGGGCCGGCCGACATGGACGTCAACCCGGACTCGGCCGACCTCGGCTGGCGCAACGGCGTCTGGGTCGCGAACGGCAACCTCGTGCCGCGGCACCTCGGCATCCCGACCGTGACCGTGCCGATGGGCACGATGGACGACATCGGGATGCCGGTCGGACTCACCTTCGCCGGCCGCGCCTACGACGATGCCCGGCTTCTCGCCCTCGCCGCGGCGTTCGAGGCGACCGGCGAGCGGCGCACCGAGCCGTCGCGCACACCGCGCCTCGGGTAGCACCGGCCAGCCTCCTCGGGGTCCGTCGCGCGGTGGATGCGGATGGGCCTCGCGGGGGACGCGGCCACCCGCGCCGCCCGGCGAGGCTGAAGGCATGCATTCCTCGAAGTCCCGACTGTTCGGCGCCGCCCTGTCGGTGGCCGCCGCATCCGTCGCCCTCAGCGCCGTCCTCGCCGGCTGCACCTCTGCGCCCACCGGTTCCCTCGCGCAGCCGGCGAGTGCGGGCGGGTCAGTGGTCGAAAGCGGCGGCCTCACCGATGACGACGGATACATCGCGGACGGCACGTCCCTTCCCCTCGACAGCGACCTGCCCGCGGTCACCCGGCTCGACCCGGACCTCCGCTCCGCACTGGAGGACGCGCAGTCCGCGATGGAGGCCGAGGGCAGCGGGTCCGCCATCACCATCGCCGACGGCTGGCGTTCCGAGCGGTACCAGGAGCACTTGTTCGCGCAGGCGGTGAAGCAATACGGCAGCGAGGAGGAGGCCGAGAAGTGGGTGAAGCGCGGCAGCGACTCCGCCCACGTCCGCGGCGAGGCGGTCGACATCGCCGACGCCGGCGCGATGGATTACCTCAACCGCTTCGGCTCCGAGTGGGGGCTCTGCCAGGTCTACGCGAACGAGGCCTGGCACTTCGAGCTGCGCACGGCGCCGGGCGGCACCTGCCCGCCGCAGTCGCCCGACGGTCGCGGCTGAGGCCCCCGACCGCGGCTGAGCGCGGTGCCTCAGCGTGCGATGCCGACGGCGGCGCGCTCGGTGTCCGCCCGGCCCAGGCTCGCCAGCATCGCCGCCGCGAGATCCGCCCGGGACACCGTCATGCCGCGAGGGACGGAACCGCCGATGCGCGTTCGATACCGACCCGTCGCGGGCCCGTTCGTGAGCATCGGCGGCCGGAATGCCGTCCACACGCTGTCCGAGGCAGCGAGCTCGGCCTCCATCTCGCGCAGGTCGTCGTACACCGGCCGCAGCACGCGACCGATGAGGGGCAGGGCAACGCGTCGGCTGATGAAGCTGTCGTCCGCGGGCGGAGGTCCGACCGGCGCTGCGCTGATGACGACGATGCGGCCGGGGCGGGCGGCGAGGATCGCCCGCGTGGCAGGCGCCGCGACGGGCGCATCCGCGCGGGATCGCGGGCCGATCGCGGAGAGCACGGCGTCCGACCCGGCGATCGCGTCCCGGACGGCGGCCGTATCGGAGAGGTCGGGGACGATGACCGGGGTGACTCGCGGGTCGGTCTCGGCCGGGCGGCGGAGGACGACCGCGACCTCGTCGCCTCGATCCAGCGCTTGCCGGACGAGCTGGCTGCCGGTGCGCCCGCTGGCGCCGAAGACGGTGAGCTTCATGTAGGCATGCTAGATGATAATCACACTGCCGTGCAATCACTCGTTGGTACGATCGAGGGATGTCGTCCTCCGAGACCCCGCGGCCCGAGGCTGTGCCCGCGCTCGAGACCCGGGCCAGCTTCCTCGTGTCGCAACTCGGCCTGCAGAGCGCCCAGCGGTTCACCGCGGCTCTCGCCCCACTCGGCATCACCCCGAACCGGTTCGGGGTGCTCGTGCATCTCGCCCGTCAGGAGGGCCGCACGCAGCAAGAGCTCGCGACGGCTCTCGGCCTGCACCGCAATTCCATGGTCGGGATGATCGACGACCTGGAGGAGCGCGGCCTGGTCGAGCGTCGCCGCCACCCGGACGACCGCCGTGCGTACGCCATCCACCTCACTCCCGCGGCGCGCGCCGTGCTCGAGGCCGGCGATCGCCTGGCCGACGAGCAGGAGGAGGCGATGCTCGCGCCTCTCGACGCGGGAGAACGCGCTGCGCTCGTCGAGACTCTCACCCGCCTCGTCGCCGCAGCCGGCTACCGGGCCGGTGTGCACCCGGGTCTCGACGGCCGCCACTGACGTTCCCCACCCCACGATTTGCGCCAAATCGCGGTTATGGGAGCCGCATTACCGCGATTTGGCGCAAATCTCGGTCCCGGGCCCGGGTGAGGCGGCCGATAAGCTGGGTGCGTGTCCAAGGTTCTGAGCAGTCTGCCCGTCGGTGAACGAGTCGGCATCGCGTTCTCGGGAGGTCTCGACACCTCCTGCGCGGTCGCCTGGATGCGCGAGAAAGGCGCCGTGCCCTGCACGTACACCGCCGACATCGGCCAGTACGACGAGCCCGACATCGACGCGGTCCCCGGCCGCGCGAAGGAGTACGGCGCCGAGATCGCCCGGCTCGTCGACGCCAAGCGTGCGCTCGTCGAGGAGGGCCTGATCGCCCTCCAGTGCGGCGCCTTCCACATCCGCTCTGCGGGCAAGACCTACTTCAACACCACCCCCCTCGGTCGCGCGGTGACCGGCGTCATGCTGGTGCGCGCGATGATGGACGACGGGGTCGAGATCTGGGGCGACGGCTCCACCTACAAGGGCAACGACATCGAGCGGTTCTACCGCTACGGCCTCATCGCCAACCCGCGCCTGCGCATCTACAAGCCGTGGCTCGACTCCGCCTTCGTGGAGGAGCTCGGCGGCCGCACCGAGATGAGCGAGTGGCTCGTCGCCCGCGGGTTCCCGTACCGCGACCCGAGCGAGAAGGCCTACTCGACCGACGCGAACATCTGGGGCGCCACCCACGAGGCGAAGCGCCTGGAGGAGCTGGATGCCGGGCTCGACATCGTCGACCCGATCATGGGCGTCGCCGCCTGGCGCGACGACGTCGATGTCACCCCCGAGACGGTGTCCGTCCGTTTCGAGGCCGGTCGCCCTGTCGCCATCAACGGCGTCGAGTTCGACGACCCGGTGGCCCTGGTGCTCGAGGCGAACGCGATCGGCGGCCGCCACGGCCTCGGCGCATCCGACCAGATCGAGAACCGCATCATCGAGGCCAAGAGCCGCGGAATCTACGAGGCGCCGGGCATGGCCCTGCTCCACATCGCCTACGAGCGGCTGCTCAACGCCATCCACAACGAGGACACGGTGGCGAACTACCATAACGAGGGGCGCCGCCTCGGCCGCCTGATGTACGAGGGCCGCTGGCTCGACCCGCAGTCGCTGATGCTGCGCGAGTCGCTGCAGCGCTGGGTCGGCTCCGCCATCACCGGCGAGGTCACCGTGCGCCTGCGTCGCGGCGACGACTACACGATCCTCGACACGACCGGCCCCAACCTCAGCTACCACCCGGAGAAGCTGTCGATGGAGCGCGTCGGCAACTCGGCGTTCGGCCCGGGCGACCGCATCGGCCAGCTGACCATGCGCAACCTCGACATCGCCGATTCCCGTTCGCGGCTCGAGCAGTACGCCGCAGCCGGGCTCATCGGCGGTCCGACCGGCGCTCTGGTCGGCGAGCTGGAGGAGGGTCGCGCGCGTTCGATCCTCGAAGGCGTCGAGCCCGTGGATGAGGAGCTTTCGCGCGAGATCGACCTCAGCTCCGAGGGCGCGGCGTTCGACTCCGGCACCGACTGAGGCGAACACCCGCGCGCATCGGGCCGGGCCGCGCTTGCCTGACCGGCCCGAGACATCCGTACGATGAGGGTATGGATGCGCACGCGGCGGAAGCGGAGGAGCACCGCCCCGAGAACTGGCCGCTCGGCCGGCTGCTCGGCGCCGCCTCCCGAGCCGTGGAGCGCGCCTGGGCCGATGCCCTGGAGGAGCGCGGCCTCACCCACGCGGGACTGATCGTGCTGCATCTGCTCGAGCTCGGCTTCGACTCCCAGTCGGATCTCGCCCGGATGGCGCACGTCGAGCCGCAGACCATGTCGCGCACGGTCGACCGCCTGGAGCGCGAGGGCCTGGTCACCCGCGCCCCAGACCCGGGCGACCGGCGCCGCCACGTCCTCGCCATCACCGAGGCCGGGCGATCGGCGTTCGCGGGTGTTCGCGGGCTCGAAGACGAGGTGTTCCCGGCGGTGGACGACCCGGCGGCGTTCCGCGCGGCCCTGCTGCAGATCGTCACCGCCCGCCCGTGAGCGGCAACCATGTCGTCGCGGTGCTCGTGCTGGAGGGCGCGAAGCCGCTCGACGTCGGAATCCCGGCGCAGGTGTTCTCGAACCGGCCCAGCATGCCGTACGAGGTGCGCGTGTGCGGCCCGTCCCCTGGCCTCATCACCGGCGGCGACGGGCTCTCGTATCACGTGGCGGAGGGCCTCGAGGCGCTGGAGCAGGCCGACACCGTGTTCGTTCCCGGCTACCGAACACCGGCGACGACCGATCCGCCGGCCGCCGTGGTGGATGCGCTGCTCGCCGCCCACCAGCGCGGCGCGCGCCTGGCGGCGATCTCCACCGGCGCCTTCGCCCTGGCGGCGACGGGCCTGCTCGACGGGAAGCGCGCGACGACGCACTGGCACTACACGCGCCAGCTGGCGAAGCGGTATCCGCTGGTGCGGGTGGATGAGAACGTGCTGTTCGTCGACGAGGGCGACATCCTCACCTCCGCCGGCGCGGCCTCCGGCATCGACCTGTGTCTCCATCTGGTGCGGCGCGACCATGGCGTCGGTCTCTCCAACCGGGTCGCCCGCCGCCTCGTCGCCGCGCCGTACCGCAGCGGGGGGCAGGCGCAGTTCGTCCCGCGCAGCGTTCCCGAGCCGCTGGGCGACCTGTTCGCCGAGACCCGGGAGTGGGCGCTCGCGCACCTCGCCGAGCCGCTGACGCTCGAGAGCCTGGCGCGCAACGCCCGTGTCTCCGCCCGCACCTTCTCGCGGCGGTTCGTGGAGGACACCGGCTACACGCCGATGCAGTGGGTCCTCCGGGCCCGCGTCGACCTGGCGCGGGAGCTGCTGGAGCGCTCCGACCTGGGCGTCGACCAGATCGCCGCGCAGGTCGGGCTCGGCACGGCGGCGAACCTCCGGATGCATTTCCACCGCATCCTCGGGACCTCGCCGACGGAGTACCGCCGCACGTTCTCGGCCTGAGCTCGCGCCGCTCCCCCCGGGGTGGCGGGATCCTTGCGCATGGTGGCGATCACTCTGGCGGAATGCTTGCGTGCACTGTCGTCCCAGCCACTTTCGACGGGATCGCCGACACCGGAGCATGGATGCGGTCCCACGAAAGGAACAGCATGACCCGCATCGCCATCAACGGTTTCGGCCGCATCGGCCGCAACACCCTCCGCGCCCTCCTGGAGCGCGACTCCGACCTCGAGGTCGTCGCCATCAACGATCTGACGGCGCCCGACACCCTCGCCCACCTCCTGAAGTACGACAGCTCCCTCGGCCGCCTGGGCCGCACCGTCGAGGTCGACGGCGACGCGCTCGTCGTCGACGGCCGCCGCATCCGCGTGCTGGCCGAGCGCGAGCCCGCCGACCTGCCGTGGGGCGAGCTCGGCGTGGATGTCGTGCTCGAGTCCACCGGACGCTTCACCTCCGCCGAGGCCGCCCGGGCACACCTCACTGCCGGTGCGAAGCGGGTGCTGGTCAGCGCGCCGTCCGACGGCGCCGACGTGACACTGGCCTACGGCGTCAACACCGACGCCTTCGACCCCGCCCAGCACGTCATCGTGTCCAACGCCTCCTGCACCACGAACGCGCTCGCCCCGCTCGCGGCCGTCCTGGACGACCTCGCCGGAATCGAGCACGGCTTCATGACCACCGTCCACGCGTACACGCAGGAGCAGAACCTGCAGGACGGCCCGCACCGCGACCTCCGCCGCGCCCGTGCCGCCGCGGTCAACATCGTGCCGACCACGACCGGCGCCGCGAAGGCGATCGGCCTGGTGCTCCCGCAGCTCGACGGCAAGCTGTCGGGCGACTCCATCCGCGTCCCCGTTCCCGTCGGCTCCATCGTCGAGCTGAACACCACCGTCGAGCGCGACGTCACGCGCGACGAGGTGCTGGCCGCCTACCGTGCGGCTGCCGACGGACCGCTGCGCGGCATCCTCGACTACGCCGACGAGCCCCTCGTCTCCAGCGACATCACCGGCCAGCCGGCGTCGTCGATCTTCGACGCGGCGCTGACCCGCGTCGACGGACGACACGTCAAGGTCGTCGCCTGGTACGACAACGAGTGGGGCTTCTCCAACCGCGTGGTCGACACGCTGGAGCTGCTCGCTCGCTAGTTCACGGGGAGCCTGTTACCTCGGTCGCAGGCTCCCTCGGCGCTGGGGTCGCGGCATCGCTACGCGCTGCCCTCAGCTCCACCGCGCGGCACCTTCACCATCAGGCTCGACGGGTCGACCCAGGTGCGGAGAGCGGACGCGCGGCCGAACAGGTCGCCGTCGAGATCCACCTCCTGGGGACGGCTGAGCCGCATCACGAACTCGCGGCCCTTGAGGTAGTTCATCGCGCGCACCTCCTTGTCGGCGCCCATCAGCCGTCGGCCGACGGTGGTGCGCCGGAGGACGCCGTTCTCCCAGAAGATCTTGACGGCGATCTGCACCCAGCCGACGAACCCCTCCGGGCGCAGCACGACGATGTCGAACTCCCCGTCGTCCACGGCCGCCTCGGGAAGCAGCAGGATGTTCGCGGGCAGCGACCCGCAGTTGCCGATCAGCACCGTGTGGGCCCGCACGGTGCGCACGCCCTTGTCGTCGAGCCGGTAGCGCAGGCGGAGCTCGTTCTTGTCGCGCAGCACCTTCCCGATCGCCTTCACATAGGCGAGCCAGCCGTGCCGGGCCTTGAGGTCGTCGTCGGTGGCGGCGATCATCTGGGCGTCGATCCCGACGCCGGCCATCACGAGGTAGGAGTGCTTGCGCGTCGGGCCGCTCCCGTCGCGCAGCTCGATCACGCCGACATCGATGGACCGGTTCTCTCCGTCGAACGCCGAGTCGAGGGCATGGCCCACGTCGTCGAGCGTGAGGTTCAGGTTCCGCGCGAGCAGGTTGCCCGTGCCGGAGGGAAGCAGCGCCAGCGGCACACCGGTGCCCTGAAGCTTCTCGGCGACCGTGCGGACGGTTCCGTCACCGCCGGCAGCGATGACGACATCCACGTTGCGCTCGAGCGCCTGCTCGGTCTGCCCGGAGCCCGGGTCGTCCTCGGTGGTCTCGATCCAGAGCGTCTCCGCCCAGCCGTGCCGTTCTTCGGCGGCTCGGAGCGCCTCGCGCAGGGCAGGCGCATCCACCTTCACCGGGTTCACGACGATCGCGGCGGTCCTCGTTTGCTCGGGCATTCCCCGACAGTACCGGCGGATGGTCGATGGCGGAAGCGGCCGGAGCCCTCAGCCTTTGCCCTTGCCGCCGTTCTTGCCCGGGCCGCCGCCGGGCGCGTCCTTGCCTGGTCCTTTGTCCTTCCCGGGACCCTTCTTGTCGTCCGAGGGGCTCGTCGCCGGCCCCGGATCCTCACTGGGCGTCGTCGTCTCCGGCTCCGTCGTCTCCGTCGTCGTAGCAGGAGCGACCGTGGTGGGCGGGGCCGTCACACTGGGAGTCGGGCGTGGCGTCGTGACCGTCTCGGGCTGCGCAGCGGGCGCCATCATCGAACCGAGCGCCAGTGCGGATGCGGTCACGAGGACAGCGGCCGCCGCCACACCGCCGACCAGCAACCCCCGGCGACGAGGACGCGACGGTGTCTCGCCTCTGCGATCCGGATCCCTGCGCACGGAGGTCGGGAGGACGCGCGTCGGCGCGGCATCGTCTCCCGCCGGGTCGCCGGTCGCTGCCGCCGCGCCCCCGGCAGCCCCGCCGCCGATCGCAGCCGCCACGGTCGCCGCATCCGCCGGCTCATCCGGCCGCCACCCGGCCAGCTGTGGCGCCAGCTCGCGCGCCATCACCACCACCTCCCAGGCGGTCGGCCGGATCGACGGTTCGCGGGCGGTCATGGCGCCGAGGAAGCCCCGCCAGTCCTCCGGCAGCGACGAGGGGATGCGCGGGTCGCGCGCCGAGCGGGCGGCCACCGCCTCCACGGGCGTGCCGGGGAACTCCCGGACGCCGGTCAGCGCCTCCAGCACGACGAGGCCGAGCGAGTAGATGTCCGCAGACGGCCCCGGCTCGCCGCCGAAGATCTGCTCCGGGCTCAGGTAGCCCGCGGTGCCGATGACCGTTCCGACGGTCGTGATCCGCTCCGAGCCGATCAGGTGCGCGATGCCGAAGTCGGCGAGCTTCACAACCGGCCGGCCGCCGGGCACGCTCGCGTCGGCGAGCAGGATGTTGCCGGGCTTGAGGTCGCGATGGACCATTCCCGCCTCGTGGACCACCACGAGCGCCTCCGCGATCCCGACGGCGATCTCGACCGCATCCTCCGGAGGAAGCGGTCCCCGTTCGAGCCGGGAGCGGAGGTCCTCCCCGTCGACCAGCTCCATCACCAAGAAGCTCGGCGTCGTATCCCCGTCCGCTGCCAGGTGCGCGTCGTGCAGCGCCACCAGGTGCGGGTGGCTCAGCCGCGCGAGCATCGTCGCCTCGGTGCGCCGCCGCGCATCGTCGACGGCGGCGCCGGAAGTGAAGACCTTCACGGCGACCTCGCGATCCAGGCGCCTGTCGTGGGCGCGGAAGACCGTCGCCATGCCGCCGCGGCCCAGTCGGTCCTTCAGTTCGTAGCGGTCGAGAAGCACTCTGTCGTCCACTGCGCGAGCATACGCGCAGGATCCGTGGCCGTGAATCCGCCGACAGTCGGGTCCACCCCCGTTGCGCGGATCGGCGTTGCGGGCATGACTGGAGAAGGTGAAGCACGAACCGGAGACGCCGCGGCCGGACACGGCCGTGCTCGAGGCGTTGCAGGTCTACCGTGCGGCCGAGGCGGCGATGCGTCGCCGCACGGGGGCGGCCATGGGGATCGGCGAGAACGATCTGCTCGCCCTCCGGCTCATCCTCGACAACACGTCGGCCGGCCGACCGACCTTCGCCAAAGACATCAGTGCATACCTCGGCGTCTCGAGCGCATCCACCACCCTGCTCATCGACCGGCTCGTGCGCGACGGATTCGTCGAACGACGGCAGAGCACCGTCGACAAGCGCTCCGTCGAGCTCGTCCCGACGCTGGCCGCGCAGGGCGACACCGGCCCGCTGCTGGCCGCGGCGCAGGAGCAGATCGCCGCCGCGACCGCCGAGCTCAGCCCGGATGAAGCCGAGACCGTCACGCGTTTCCTCACCAAGATGCGCCAGACCGTCGACCGCATTGCCGCGGAACGAGCCGCCGCTAGGCCGAAACGAACGTGAAGTCAAGGGGATTGCTAGGCAATTGAAGCAGTTGTTGTGTGGAGCGCGTCAAGGAAAGGACACTTCTCCATGAACATCCTGCTCATCGTCATCGCCATCATCGCGATCATCCTGCTGCTCACCGGAGGGTTCGTGCAGTCGCTGAACTTCCTCCTCTGGGTGGGAATCATCCTGCTCGTCCTGGCCGTGATCGTCTGGCTGGTGCGACTGCTCACCGGGAGCCGACGGGTCTAGGCCCGGGGGTCACCGGATGAGCCTCGGCGCTGGCATCTTCCTGGTCGTGGTGGGCGCGATCCTCGCGTTCGCCATCAACGTCCAGGTGGCCTGGATCGATCTCCACCTGGTGGGCTACATCCTGATGTTCGCCGGCGTCATCGGCATCATCATCGGGATCGTGCTGCTCACTCGGCGTCGCACCTCCGTCGCCACCACCCGCACGGCCGTCGATCCTGCGACGGGCGAGCGCGTGACGCGCCGGACGGGCGAGTCGGACGACATCGTCTGACACCCTCCCTTCTGGAAACGTGGAAGACCCCGTGCCTCTCGGCACGGGGTCTTCTTCGTCGATCGCGTCGGTCTTGGTGCATCCGGCTATGTGTGACGCGACTTGGCGAGGCCATGGTTGCGCTGGCCGACATTCTGCTCGGAAGCATCCGTCGCGGACCGGCCGCGGGTGCCCAAGCAGCTAAGCCGTTGTGCTTGCGCGTCGGGTAGGCGTACCAGCCAGCATTTGACGCCTCCAACAATCGTCACCCTCGGGTGGAGGCGCCAACGCGACGACTCATTGCGCGCAGGCTGGGGATCGCAAGCGGAACTGCTGTGGCAGCCAGGAGCAAGATGCCACACCAAATTGTGAGTGTCTGGTTTCCCAGTTGTGTTGCAATAGGACCGATCAGCAGTTGTGCTACCGGGATAGCGGCGAATGCGAATAGGTCATCCCATGCTGACACGCTCGAGAGTCGGGCCAGGGGAACACTCGAGTGAAGTGTGGTGTCGTATGTCACTGCAAGGACGCTAAAACCGACACCGCTCAAAACGGAGAGCGCGAGAAGCAATGGAAAGTTCTGCGTGAGGGCAAATCCCAAGAAGGGGAGGGCACCTAGAAGGCCGAAAAGCCGACCGGTTATCAGAGGTGATTTGAGTTGCCACTTCAGGAGAGCGGCCCCCGCCACGAGCATTCCCAGGATTCGCCCTGACAGCAGTGCGCCCCAGGCCACCGCGCCTAGAGCGGGCGCGACGATTGCCGCACCGACGATCTGTAGGGGTGCGACATTGGCGGCGTTGATAACCGCGAAACTGATACTCGAAACCCAGATCCACGGAGTGGACGAGAACGCGCGCCAGCCTGCGGCCAGCGCACCGAGCAGGCGCGGGGTGACGGCTGGATGGCCAGCCGTCGGAAGAAGGAGGTACCCGACAGCGGCGCTGAGCGATGTAAGTGCGTCCGCCAGTAGCGCCCACCCGCCTCCCACCGTGGCAACCAGCAGACCGGCTAGAAGGGGACCTCCCAAACGAACGGCGCTTCCGGCGGACGCCAGCAGGGCGTTGGCGCGCTGAAGTTCGGTAGTGGGAACAAGCTCGGGCACTATCCCGCGGAGCGCAGGGCCGCTAAATGCCGACACAACTCCAGACCCAACGCTCAATGTCATTACTGTCCAAAGTTCGTAGTGGTCGGTAACGAGTAGCGCGCCGATGCAAGCTTGCATGACGGCTGCCGCTACTCCGGTAACGCACAGTAGTGTTCGCCGCGGGAAGCGATCCGCAACTGCTCCACCTAGAACCATGAAGGCGATGGTAGGAATCATGCTCGACGCGGCGACGAGCCCCGCGTCGGTGACGGAGCCAGTTGCACCCAGGATCGCAAGTGGGAGCACGACAGGAGTCATAGCACTGCCGGTTAGGTCCACAGTTCTGGCGGCGAGGAAGATAAGGAATTTACCGCGCACCAATGATCGTTGGCGTGGCGCTCTTCTCATCCGAGAAGACCCTTCGGTTTGAGTGCCAAGCCCGCAAGGGCAGGGCAGGGATCCATTGCGCTTTGGACGAGGAGCAAAGCGGAGCGACCGTCGCTGATTGGCCGTTCTTACGCCTCTAGTGGGCGGCGCGGTGAGAGCACGCCGCCCACCTAAGTGCTTAGAAGATGTGGTCGTACTTCATCGTGTTCCTCCTTTCGTCTCGAATTCTTCAGTCCGGTTCCTGGTCGAATCGGACTGGCCGTCGTCGACGCTTGTGTCTGACGGTGCGTCGAAACTGTTGACCGGCGCCTGCGCGTACCAATCAGCAATCTGGCAGGGCACGAAGTTACGTGGTGATTGCATGGGCGGTTCCTTGTACATGTGTGACGGCAAATAAGGTCGGTTGGTGTGTGCGGTCGCTGAACTGATCAGGTTCGAGAGGTGGGCAGGGAGATGATCGATCGAACGGTAGCGCTATCGAGGAACGTCGGAGCGCCCACCTGGAACGATTCGAGAAGACCGGGCTTGGCCAATCTGAGGATCAACTCCTGACCCCATGCTTCGGCCAACTTCTTACCCAGACACATGTGTGGGCCGGCCGCGAAGGATAAGTGCCGGTTGCCTGATCGCTGAAGATCAAGCGAGTCCGGGTTGGCGAACACGCGTGGATCCCTGTTTGCAGAGGCCATGAGCGTCACGACCGTGTCTCCTGGCTTCAGCTGAACGCCCTCAAGCTCGCACGATTGAACGACTGCCCGGTTGGTTGCCTGGGCGGGGGCCAGAAATCGAAGAAACTCGCTAACGGCCTGAGTTCCGTTCTCGTTCTGCAGAGCGATCCGCGCTTGGCTAACCAGGCCGGCATCCATGGCCATCAACTGGAATATTCCAGTAGTGAAGGCGCTCGTGGTACTGAAGCTGGCGTTCACCATGCCGGCCAGAGTGTTTATGGCATAGGCGGGCGGGTATTTCTTGGCGAACTTTCGAGCCGGCGCCAATAGGGCCTCGACGCCGTCGCTTTCGAGCCATTCCGCCGCGTACTGGTGAAGCCGAGCTCCGGCTGCTCGGCCCTCCTCTAAGCGCGCAGGATCCAGGCCCCCGTCTGTTGCTCGTTGCAAGGCGCGGTGTGTGGTCATATAGTCCGCGGCCTGCTCTGGATTGAGTCCGACGACGGTTGCAGTGAGATCGAGGGCCGTGGGGTAGGCGATCTCCGTCGCAAAGTCGAAGTCGTCGCCTGCGGCAAGCAGCCTGTCGCCCAAGCGGTCAGCGACAGATCGGCAGAGCCCCTCCAGGTCCGTCTTGTGAAGCTCGTGCCGAAACTCTTGACGAAGGCCTAGGCGATGGGGCGGGTCTTCCGTCTGGACGCTGCGCTTGTTCTCCGGAATGTCGTGACCCACGCGGCTAAGGTCCTTAGCGAAATAGGCGTTGGCGCTCAGTACGTGCTTGCAGGCGTCGTATCGCGATGCTACATAACTCTTCATTCCCTCGTGCCAGTAAAGGCCGGGAGTATCCCGCAGGGCGGCAAACGCGACGTATGGGTCGGCAAGCGTTGTCGGGTCGAGTGGTTTGTATTCGAAGGTCGGGGTCTCAACTGTCGTCGGCGTCATGGCTGACGTGTTCGCCTCTCAGTTGGCAATGCAAAAACGGACACAAACCGGCCTTTCTATGTATGTATTTCTGACGCACCGGAACCACTGATCGGGACAATGGGGTGCTTCACGACTGATGGAGAGCTCGCCGTGTCTCGTCGAGAAGGCCCTCGATGGCGGTGAGAAGTTCATCATGGTGCTGCGCTTCGACGAGCACATATGCGAGGCAGGAGCCAGAGGAATCGGTCATCGATGGCATGACATCTCCCAGCCGGGACACCACGTGTACGCCCTTGACGAACTCGTGGCGCTCTAGCTGAGCGGCGTCAAACGGATTAGGAATTCCAGGGACGGTGGGAAGGTGGACAAATCCGAAGCTCTTTTCGGTTCGCTTGGGCTCAGTGGCGCTGTGCAGGCCTGAGATGATGCGCCAATGCTCGTCCCATAGGTCGACGCCATACGCGCGTTTCACGACTTCCGGGATGAACCCGCCGCCCGGCCGACACGCCAGCTCGCCCGCGATCAGCCCGCTTGGACCTTCGAAGGCCTCAAGGTGGAATACCCCGTTCGACAGTCCAAGCGAAGAGAGCGCTGAAGCGGTGAGCTTTCGTGCCTCGCCGTAGAGAAGTGGTTCCTCGTCCGGAGAGACCATTGTGGAGATGATAGGGATGCCGTGCTTAGCTCTCCACAGCGGCGAGGCGTAGCGGGAGGCGGAGATGAATTCGAGGCTTCCGCCGCGGACGGAGCCGTCAATGTGGAGCTCGTCAAAATCGAGGAATTCCTCAACGATCATTGGCCACATGGCCGATTCGAGTGCGCTTGATACCTCGAGGTGGCTGGCAAGGACGGAAACTCCTGCCGCACCTGCTTGGAGAGCAGGTTTGAGAACGACAGGGTAGGAGAAGCCCTTTGCGTCCATCAGCTCGCCGAATCGACCGGCATCAATGGTCTGCTCCAGCCGTTGCCATTTCGCACACGGGACGCCGTGGCGGAGCCACAACGCTTTCTGGAGTGCTTTGTCGCGGCAGGCGAGCGCCGCCGTTACGGACTGACCACTGGCGCGCACATGCGCTGCGGCCAGTGCTGCAGCCACCACGGACGCTTCGTTGCCGGGCACCACGGATCTGATGGGTTCTGGGATGGTGGCGAGCGCCGCGAGAGTGGACTCGACTTCGCGGTAGGAAGCAATGACTCGAGTGCTCACGCCTTTTGCACGATGCGGCTCCAACCAGTCGTAGTGCTGAGGCTCATGCAAGACGTAGATCTCAAAGTCGGACTGTTGCAGTGAGCTGATCAACCCCGACGAGGGACCAACGACAACGATGCACTCTGCGCTCATTTGCATGCCAATCGGGCCAGACGAGAATGCAACGCGTCGAGCAAATCGTCCTCAACACCAACGGACGCGTACAGGAAGCCACGCATCCGCGAGTCCGGGGCTGCCGGAATAGTCAGCAGAACTCCTCGACCGGTCGCACGGTCGAATGCGAGGCCGAGATCCTGAATGGTGCTCAAAATATCCGCAGTCGAGATCCAGGGCCAATGTAGTTCCGCGGAGTGCTGTATCAACGGATCGCCACTTGTCACGGAGGCGAGACGGTAAAGATGCGAACCAGTAGTTGTGCGCGCGTTGCACTCGGTGAACGCGAATCCGCCCTCGCGGGTCTCGACAAAGTCGAAGCATGCATTTCCTCGGTATCCGAACCGGAAGAGAGCTTCTGCGAGACGCCCGGAATCGCTGAAGAGCGATGACGCATCGGTGAGGCCGCCAGGCAGGCGTCCGACAATCTCTTGGCTGATCCTCGAGTTGCTATAAATCAAGGTTCCGTAGCCGGCCATCGACGGACCGGCGTCGCGTATATCAAATTCGACGTATCCGCAGCCGGATGCGTGGACGAACTCTTCGATGACTACCGGGTAGTGACCTGCGTTAGAGGCCCACTCCCAACGTTCATCGAAGTATTGCTGCACACCTTCTGGTTCATCGAGAACGCGCTGCGCCGGCACACCGAGATGGCTAGTGTCCTCGACCCTGAGTGAAAGGAGCTCGTTTCCTGCTCCCGCGCCCGCGTGTGCTCGTTTGACGACCGCGGCCCCTACTTCGTTCAACAAGGCCTGCGAATGGGCGACGGCCTCGTCTTTGCTGTAGGCGACGACCGCGCGGGGAGTCGAGGCGCCCGCCATGCGGGCAAGTAGATGGAAGTAGGCCTTGCTATTGGCTAGGTTTGCGCCGCCCAGCCGCAGGAAGTCTGAGTCCCGATGGGCCAGCTCGCCTGATACCGCTTCATAAAATGGAAGCAGCTGCGCTGACGGGAAGAGAGGGCAGTAGTCAACTTCATGGCTCGCAGTCAGGTTGCGAACCGTTTGCAGAAACGTGGGCTGCGTCAGCGCCAATGGATCCAGGACGCGGTCGCCATACCGACCGGCGGGAGCCCGCAGAATCCGGGGGCTGGCGTACCGCCCCGTAACGGCATCGACATGCTTCACAAAAAGTTCGTCGACGTCGCACGGAAGGATTACCACATCACTCTCCGCCGCGAACCAAAGAGCCCGATGGGACCACGCCCTCGTCTCTCCCCGCCGCCAGAGGCTCTCGTCAATGTCGTTCCCGATAACGATCTTCACAAGATCACCACGCTCCGTAGTACTCGACAAGGTCCGCGCGCATACCGGCGTCTAGTTTGGCCAGCACATCCGGCGGAGGAGTGAATCTGTCGTGCAGGGCATCGGCCCTCTCGGCATACAGACGGCGACCGTAGTCCTCCACGACGTCCGGCCACTCCGGTCGCACTGTCCAGTGCGTTTCCCTACCGACCGCGACCAGTTCTTCCGTCGCGAGTTCGACGATCACATCGCGACTGCCAATCTGCAATGGAGGTCGAACCGGTTGGAACCGATCAAACGCCTCGGGCAGCTGTGCGCCGGCTTCTATGGCATCCGCAATTGCTGATGCAATCAACGGGGATTGCTGGACGCCGTCACGATACGTGCCCGTTGCAAGCCACAAGCCACCTACCCCGACCTCGCCGATGAGGGGGAACCCGTCCGCCGTGACGGGTCGATTACCCACCTGCGTTACAGCAACCTCGGCGAGCGCAAGTCGAGTATCAATCTGGTACACGGCGCAATTAAGCAGAAACTCCAGATCGCGAATCGTTGCATTCCGACGGGCAGCATGTCGAACCACGTTCGTGCCGCCGACGTACAACAGCGAGTTCCCCCGCGGGACTGTGTGGAGGCCGCACGCGAACGCCCTGTTCGGTGTTCGGATCACGTGATCGGGCACTGGGTGATCGCTCGGCCGTAGAAGGACAGAGACTCCATAGCCGTTGAACAGTGGCGGAATCTTTCGGCGAATCTCTGGAATGGAGTCGAGCAATCGGAGAGAAGATGATCCGCTAGCAACCACGACAACCGGCGCATTCAGCATGCGTCCGTCTTCCAGCTGGATGCCCCGGCACGAGTTTCCTTGGACGATTACTTCACGAGCGACGGCATTGATCACCTGGCCGCCTTCCGCCCGGAGGCCAGCATCAAGACGGCTGAGGAACGACGGGAGGTTGAGGGAATTCTCGCCTGGGATATGGAAAGCCTTCAGCGGGCGCGAAAGATCGTCGGGCTTGATTCCGGAGATTTCACCGACATCTACGTGTTCGAACGGTTCGTCGAGCTCCAATAGTGCCGACTCTATGGCTTTGAAGTTTCCGTCATCCACGGCGGCGCCGCCGATCGTGTTCAAGATAACCGTCGTACCGCCCGATTGAACACTCGGCCTCTGGTCCTCGCCATATGAGGCCAAGCGGGCATCCCACGCGGGCCACAGACTCCGGGCATGGAGATCCGCTTCAAGCTTGAGCCTGCCGTTCGGTTCGTTCACGGTCATCCGAGTCACTTCGCCGAAACATCCCAGCATGGCCCCCGCGGCTGTTGATGCGGCGCGCGGTCGGCCTTGGGGACCCACCCGTGCCACCCGTAGCCGCCGTCGAGCCAACTCGAATGCGATCGTGGAACCGATCGCCCCGTTGCCGACGACGATGACGTCGAACGTGAGGGGTTGTGACATGAATCTCCCATTGACGGCGTAACGGCGTGCTTCGTATCTGAAGAACCGGGCTCCGCGGCGCGCGTCAAATGAGTCCTGTTGCTAACCCGCAGCCCTGAGCGAACGTAGTTCACAGACCGTTCTGCAGACAAAGCTCATGCGTCCGCAATGGCCGCAATGGGCTGGCTGGCACCCATCGATTTGAATGCTGGGCGCGACTGCCGTTGTCGGCACGTCCGCGGCATCGGCGAGGATTGGCATCGGTGAGGTCACGCGGCGCCTGAACTCCGCATTCGGCGCGAATCAAGTGCGCACGCGCCGACGGCCGGCGCAAAAGCCCAATGCGGTGCGCACGTCGACGCAGGCCACGGATCGGCCAAAAACTCCACCTCGACCGGCGGCGCTAGACGCGGCACATTCTCAACGAACGCCAGCGTATCGGCAGGCATGGAGTATCGCTGCGAGCGTTGACCCTTCAGATGACATCTTGAATGACAACCGCGACCGCGCGCGGCCTACCTCTGACCGACACCGGCCACGAAGCGGTCACCCCTCGCGAGCTCTGCGGGCGTCACTCCATCGAGTCGAGGATCCCCACCAGGTTGTCGAACGTGGTCAGTGGGTTCAGGATGGCGAAACGCGTGTTCGGCCGGCCCGCGTGCGAACTCGGCGTGACGAACGCGCGCTGCTCCTCCAGCAGCCGGGCGGACCACAGGGCGTAGTCCTCCTTGGCCCAGCCGTCGCGCTCGAAGACCACGACCGAGAGCTGGGGCCGTCGCACGAGGCGGAAGCCGTCCCGCTGCTCGATCTCCTCGGCCACTCGCTCGGCCAGCCGGATGGATGCGGTCACCGCATCGCGGTAGGCCGCGGCTCCATGTGACGCCAGCGAGAACCAGAACGGCAGCCCGCGGGCCCGGCGGGTCAGGTGCGCGGCGTAGTCGGAGGGGCTCCACTCCGCGGTCTCGGTCAGCGTGTCGAGGTACTCGGCGTGCTGGGTGTGCGCCCGCCGGCCGGCCTCCGGGTCGCGATAGATCAGGGCGCAGGCGTCGAACGGCGCGAACAGCCACTTGTGCGGGTCGACGATCACCGAGTCCGCGCTCTCCACCCCGGCGAAACGGTGGCGGGCCAGCGGCGAGAGCATCCCCGCGAGTCCATACGCGCCGTCGACGTGCAGCCAGAACGAGAAGTCCGACTTCAGGGCGGCGATCGACGCGATGTCGTCGACGATGCCGAAGTTCGTGGATCCGCCTGTGGCGACGACCGCGAACACTGCGTCGCCGTACTCCTCCAGCGCCGGACGAACCGCATCTCCGCTCAGCACACCGCTCTCCCCCGGTGAGACGGCGACGACGTCGACATCCATCACCCGTGCGGCGGACGAGACCGACGAGTGCGCCTCGGAGCTGCAGACGATCACCCAGCGACCGGCCGGATTGCCGCGCTCGGTCCGGGCCGCATCCCGCGCCGCCACCAGGGCGGAGAGGTTGCCGAGCGTCCCGCCCTGCACGAAGACACCACCGGCCGTCGCCGGCAGCCCGAACTCGGCCGCCAGCCACGCCAGCACCTGGTTCTCGGCGTACACGGCGCCGGATCCCTCCAGCCAGGAGCCCCCGTAGACGGCGCTGGCCGAGACGACGAGGTCGAACGCGGTGGCCGCTTTCGTCGGGGCCGTCGGGATGAACGACAGGTAGCTCGGGTGGTCGGTGGTGATGCACGCGGGCGCGAGGACGTGCTCGAAGAGAGCGAGCGCGCGCTCGGCGCCGATGCCGTTCTCGGAGACGGTCTGTCCCGCCAGGCGGCGCAGCTCGTACTCCGGCAGCGGCTTGTCGAGCGGGGTGTCCTCACTGAGGATGCGCCGGCGCGAGTAGTCGAGCACCAGGTCGACCAGTTCACGGGTCTCCGGCGTCACCGCGTGCATGCGGTCGTGCGGCTGAGCGGGCTGCTGAGTCATGGAACCTCCGATCGCCATGCTTTCACAAAGAACCCGCATGAGTTTGGCGCTGAACGCAACTCTCTTGCTCGTTCAGCGCAGCATTCGGATATTTCGAGCGCCCAGCACCAGCCGATTGGGCGGCCTGCTACGGTCGAGCGGGTGAGTGACACTCCCGCCGCCGACATCACCACCGACGCCGCGCTGGTCGCCCGGCTGCTCGCGGAGCAGCATCCCGACCTCGACGGAGAACTCCGGCTGGTGAGCGACGGCTGGGACAACCAGCTGTACCGGCTCGGTGACCGTCTCGCGGTCCGCGTCCCGCGCCGGGAGGCCGCCGCGCACCTCATCGAGCACGAGCAGCGCATGCTCCCCGGGATCGCGGAGCGCGTGAGCGTCCGCGTGCCCGTCCCTGTTCGCGTCGGTGTCCCGTCTGCGACATTCCCTTGGCCATGGAGCGTCGTGGAGTGGTTCGACGGCATCGACGGCGCATCCGTCGGCGCCGCGGGCCGTGTCGGTCTGGCCGAGCCGCTGGCACTCTTCCTCGGCGAGCTCGCCGTGCCCGCCCCCGAAGCGCCGCACAACCTGGTGCGCGGGATCCCGCTCGCGGCACGCAGAGAAGCAGTCGCTACCCGGCTCCGCTCGCTGTCCGGCCGCATGGAGGTCGCCGACCTCGAACAGGCCTGGCGCGAGGCCCTCGACGCTCCCGCCTGGGACGGGCCTCCCCTGCTGCTCCACGGCGACCTGCATCCCGGCAACCTGCTGCTCGGCCCGGACGGCGATCTGACAGGGGTCGTCGACTTCGGCGACGTCACATCCGGCGACCCGGCCACGGATCTCGCCACCGCGTGGCTCACCTTCGACCGGGACGCGCGGGAGCGGTTCCGCCGTGCACTTCCCGTCACGCCCGACACGGCGACGTGGGCGCGAGCGCGCGGCTGGGCGGTGACGATGGCGTCCGCCCTGGCCATGGCGTCGGACGACAACCCTCGGATGGCGGCGCTGGCCCGGCACGCACTCGCGCAGATCCCGGAGTAACGCCCGAGTTCCGGCCAGCAACGCCCGCTCAGGCGGCAGGCTCCTCGTCGACGGCGAGACCCAGCATCCGCAACTCCTCCTGTGAGCGCCCCGAGAGCTTGCGACCGAGCAGCGGGCGCCGGTCGGCATGCACCTTGAGGCCCTTCGGCCCGCGGGCGAGCGGCTCCTCCCATCCGCGGTACAGCGCAACAACGCGGAAGGTGAACCCGAGCAGGAAGGCGGCCCCGACGCTCAGCCAGTACGGCACGCCCGCCTCCGAGAGCACGATCCAGACGAATCCGGTGCCGACGGCCGTCGCGACGAACCACTCGCCGCGCACGAACTGCTTGGGCGTGACACCGCTGGTCACGTCGATCAGATAGCGGCCCGCGGTCGGTGCGATCACGGCGATCGCGAGTGCGCCCACGATGGGATAGCCGGCTTCCGTCGCCTTCTGCGCTCCGATGATGGCGTACCAGGGTAGCGAGAACGACGTCATGAACTGGAAGAGGCCCTCGCGGAACAGCTGGCCGTGCGCATAGGCGATGAGGTAGCCGACGACACCGGCCGCGACGCTGAAGACCAGGTAGGCCGGGTTGACGAAGGCGGACGGTGTCTCCTGCAGGATCACGTCCCGGATGACCCCGCCCGCGATTCCGCCGATGACGGCCATCAAGATGATGCCGACGAAGGTGTAGTTGCGGTAGTGGTCCGGCCGCCGCGCGAGCAGCGCACCGTTCAGAGCGTTCGTCGTCGCCGCGATCAGGTCGATGAGGGTGCCGCCACCGGAGAGCGACCACGTGCCGAAGGTGAGCTCGGTCGGATGCATCGAAAGTCCCCTGCCCGCGACGCAGTGCCGCCGCAGACCCACGCTAACGAGGCAGGGCGGCGAGCGAGAGACAGCGCAGTCCGCGATCCCGACCGCGCCCTAGATACCCCGCTCGTGGGTGGACCCGACGACCGGCTGGCCGTCCTCATCCACGGCGATCAGGCCGGAGGAGCTGGCCGCCGCTGCCGCGAGGCGCTCGATCCAGTCGCGGTCGAGTGTCGGCGGTCGTGAGCCGCTGAACCGGAAACGCAGGGGGATGGAGGGGTCGATCCAGACGGTCGAGCGACCGTCGCCGTTCTCCGCGGTCTCGCGCCAGCTCAGAGCGAACGACTCCTTGCGGCGCAGCTTCGACACGATCACCACTTCGAGGTGCGCGAGGACGCGATCCTCGAACGTGATCATCGTGCTGCTGTCGTAGACCATGTATCCCATCGGGCACCTCCAGCCAACACCGTACGCCAAGACGCACGTTCGTTGGCTCGACGATGTCCGGCGGGATGCGCGGAGGGAAGGTCAGGCCCGGCGGTAGGCCCCGGCGGCCGGGCAATCGAACGGGTCGCGGGCCGCGAGGCCCACGCGGTTCAGGTACTGGATGACGATGGTGTACGACCGGACGAGCGACGTCTCGGTGTACGGCACCTCGTTCGCCGCACAGTGCGCGATTGTCAGTTCACGAGCGCGCGCCAGGTGCGGCCGCGGCATGCTCGGGAAGAGGTGGTGCTCGACCTGGTGGTTGAGACCGCCCATGAGGATGTTCATCCACCATCCGCCGCGGATGTTGCGAGAGGTGCGCACCTGCTTGTCGAGGAAGCTGACGCGCGAGCCCTCGGGCAGTTGCGGCATGCCCTTGTGGTTGGGGGCGAAGGACGCCCCCATGTACAGGCCGAACACGGCGAGCTGCACTCCGAGGAATGCGAAGGCGACGCCGACCGGCATCAGCAGGAAGACGGCGCTGAGGTAGATGCCGAAGCGGATGAAGATGGCGGAGAGCTCACGGCCGCGGCCGGGGACCGGCGCCTTGCCGAAGAGGGTCCGCAGCGACGTGAAGTGGAGGTTGACGCCCTCGAGCAGCAGCAGCGGGAAGAAGAGGTAGCCCTGGCGACGCGTCAGTGCGCGCAGGATGCCCGTGGACCGGGCGGCGTCCGCCTCGGTGAACGAGATCGTGTCGCGGGCGATGTCGGGGTCTTTCCCGATGGTGTTCGGGTTGGCGTGGTGACGGGTGTGCTTCGTCATCCACCAGTGGTAGCTCATGCCGACCATCCAGGTGGCGAGGAAGCGCCCGGCGCGGTCGTTGGCGGGGCCGGAATCGAACACCTGGCGGTGCGAGGCCTCGTGCGCCACGAAGGCGAGCTGGGTGAAGATGATGCCGAGCGCTCCGGCGATCAGGAGGACGAACCACGAGTCGCCCAAGAGGACGATCCCGGCGAAGGCGCCGACGAGCGCGAGGATGAGGACCGCGAACGTGGTGATGTAGAAGCCCCGGCGGCGCTCGAGGAGACCCTCGCTGCGAACCTCCGAGAGGAGTTCGCTGTACGTGCTCGTGACGGACGGCCGGCCGGAGCGGGGCTTGGTGGTCCGGATCGGACCGAGAAGGGTAGCGGTCACTCTTGACCTCCGCTGTGTCAGACGACTTCCCAGCCGAGGTGTTGGACGTTTCGCCCTAGATTCTCGAAGCATATGCGCCGTTCCTGGGCGCCAGCACCGAGATATGCCCGAAGGGGCTTGGGATCGATGCGGGACCGGCGAACCGGCCCCGCATCGAGGACCGGTCAGACCGGTCGGATGTTGGATGCCTGGAGGCCCTTGGGGCCGCGGGTCACCTCGTACTCGACCTTCTGATTCTCGGCCAGGTTGCGGAACTCGCCCTGCGACGCGATCTCGCTGAAGTGGGCGAAGACGTCGGCCGTGCCGTCATCCGGGGCGATGAACCCGTAGCCCTTCTCCGTGCTGAACCATTTGACGGTACCTGTGGCCATCGTTTCTTCCTTCTTATTTGGTGTTGGGGACCATGACGGTCCCGTTCGCCGCGCAGAGAGCGCGGACGGCTGAGCGCCACGACGGAATGGAGCGGTCGTGACGATTCGTCGGGGAGGGAGTGGCCCTCGCCGGAGAGCTGAACGGCTGATGGAGCCGGACGGAGGGTGAGATACTTTTCCTTTTTCGCGGCCGTGGCCGCGGGTACACATGCGCACACGTCACGAGGAAGGTGCGCTCAATCGACCCGGTGCGAGACGTCGTCGGCTGACCGGGTTCCCGCAAGACTACAGGACATCGGCCTCCAGCGCGCGAATCCCTCGTTTTCACCCTCCAGAGGACTGGATTGTGGACCGAGGACTGATATTCTTGAAAAGTTTCTGATCGACGCCCATGTCTCGGGCGGTATCCGATCGTCATCACATCATCGAGGGGGAATATTGAGCGACCCGACCGTGCCCGCAGACGACCACGACAAGGCTCCGGAGGGCACACCGGCCGCATCCGAGCCGACCACACCCGAACAGCCGGCCGCACCCGAGCAGCACGCCGCACCCGGGCAGCCCGCCGCACCCGAGCAGCCGGCGCCGCCGACCCAGCCGGTCGCTCCCGAGCAGCAGGCCGCCTACGCGACCGCGCCCGGCCAGCAGCCCTACCCGGGCGCCCAGCCGAACCCGTACGCGCCGCCGGTCGGCGAGAAGAAGAAGCCGGCCGTCCCGCGGTGGGTCTGGTGGGTCATCGGCGGGGCCGTCGCGTTCGCCGCCGTCGTGATCGTGGCGATCGTCCTCATCGCGAACCTGCTGGGCGGGAGCGGCGCCAAGTCGGTCGCGCAGGACTACCTGAACGACATCGCCAAGGGCAACGCCTCGGCCGCCAACAAGCTGGCGCGGGTCGACTCCTCGGAGGACGAGAACTTCCTGCTCACCAACGCCGTCCTCGGCAAGGCGCAGCACATCACGGCGCCGGTCGTGAGCCGGACACTGACCAGCCGGAGCTCCGACCTCACCCAGGTGAGCGTCACGTACAAGCTCGCGGGCAAGACCTACCGCGGGACCATCGAGCTGGATAAGGACGACAAGGGCTGGTACGTCAGCCGTGGGCTGACCTACCAGCTCCCGTTCGTGTCGTCGAGCATCCCGGGTTACTCGGTGCCGGGCGCGGACCACTCGCTGACGTCGAAGGACTCCGAGGTCGTCGCCTACCCGGGCGTCTACAGCATCGAGGCGCCGAACAAGTACTACGAGCTGGCCGGCTCCCCCAAGCTGACGGTGGCCGCCGACTCGTACCAGGTGAAGGACCTCAAGCTCACCCCGTCGCAGGCCTACCTCGACGAGGTGCAGAAGCAGGTCGACGCCCACTACGCGGAGTGCGCCACCAAGACGTCGTACTACGACGTGGAGGACTGCGGCATCGACCTCAGCTACCCGAGCAACATGGCCGTCTCGAAGTCGACGGTCGCCGTGAAGGTCGACGAGTCGCCGAAGGTCGAGATCAGCGACGACTCCGACTCCTACTACCAGTTCAAGATCGGCCCGGGGAAGTTCTCGGCCGTGATGACCGGCTCGGACTTCAGCGGCAACCCGGCGAGCGAGAACCTCACGGGCGAGGCCGGCTACATCAGTGCCGACATCAAGATCGACGACGACAAGGTCGTGGTCACCTTCAACTGACCGCGAAACGATGAAGGGCCGGGCGTCTCGGACGCCCGGCCCTTTCTCGTTGGTGACTACCAGTCGTTCCCCACGCGGATCAGCTTCTTGTTGACGAACTCGTCCGCACCGAACCGGCCCAGCTCGCGACCCGAACCGGAACGCTTGACGCCGCCGAAGGGCAGCTCGGCGCCGTCGGCCAGGACGACGTTGACGAACACCATTCCGGCCTCGATGCGGTCAGCGACGCGCGACGCCTGCTCCTTGTCCGTCGTGTACAGGTAGGAGCCGAGCCCGAACGGCGTGTCGTTGGCGATGCGCACGGCGTCGTCCTCGTCCTTCGCGCGGTACACCTGCGCGACCGGGCCGAAGAACTCCTCCTTGGAGGCGGGGTTGTCGGGCGTCACGTCGGTGAGCACCGTCGTCTCGAAGAAGGCGCCGTTGCGGCCTCCGCCGCGCACCAGCTTCGCGCCGTTGTCGACGGCGCGCTTCACCTGCTCGTCGAGGTTCTCCGCCGCCTTCAGCGACGAGAGCGGGCCGAGGGCCGAGTCCTCGCTCGTCGGGTCGCTCGCCTCGACCTCGGAGAGCTTCGCGGTGAACTTGTCGAGGAACGGCTCGTAGAGCTCGTCGATGACGACGAACCGCTTGGCGGCGTTACAGGACTGACCGCTGTTGTCGAGGCGCGCATCCACCGCGTTCTGCACAGCGGCATCCAGGTCGTCGGTCGAGAGCAGGATGAACGGGTCGGACCCGCCCAGCTCCAGCACGACCTTCTTCAGGTTGCGGCCGGCGATCTCGGCGACCTTCGCGCCGGCCCGCTCGGAGCCGGTGAGCGAGACGCCCTGGACGCGCGGGTCGGCGATGACGGTCTCGATCTGCGGGTGGCTGGCGTAGATGTTGACGTAGGCGCCCTCGGGGAAGCCGGCGTCGAGGAAGATCTGCTGGATGGCGGCGGCCGACTCGGGGCACTGCTCCGCGTGCTTCAGCAGGATGGTGTTGCCGATCACGAGGTTCGGTCCGGCGAACCGGGCCACCTGGTAGTACGGGAAGTTCCACGGCATGATCCCGAGGAGCACACCGAGCGCCGATCGGCGGACGACGGCCGACCCGTCACCGTCGAGCAGCTGGATGGGCTCATCCTTCAGGAACTCGTCCGCGTGGTCGGCGTAGTACTCGTAGATCGCACCGGCGAAGTCGACCTCGGCGAGCGCCTGCTCGACGGGCTTGCCCATCTCCTGCACGATGATCTCGGCGAGCTGCTGCCGGCGCTCCACGTGGAGTTCGCCGACACGGCGGATCAGCGCGGCCCGCTCCTGCGTGGTCGTCGACCGCGACCAGGTACGGAAGGCGTGGTCTGCGGACGCGATCGCCGCCTCCAGGTCGGCGTCGCTGATGGTGTCGAAGGTCTTGACCGTCTCGCCGGTGGCGGGATTGGTCACGGCGTAGCTCATGGCGCTCCTCTTCTTCGCTGAAACGGTTCTCTTCTTCGCTGAAACGGGTGTGGCCCATCATGACAATACGGCTTCCGAAGCACCTGTGACCCGCCACATCGTCCACGCATGCGGGCATGCGTCGACATGGCGTACAGCGCGTCGGCATCATCGGCCATCTCCCCTGCGGACCCTCGCAGGAACCGTTGCAATCGGGCGACCGGAGCGTTCAATGGTGGCTGATCGAGGGAGGTGCTCGTGGACCTGCACGGGAAGAGCGTCGTCGTCACCGGCGGAAACAGCGGGATCGGGGCGGCGATCGTCCGTTCGCTGGCCGCCGCGGGAGCGGCGGTCGTCATCGACTACGTCTCGCAGCCGGAGGACGCCGCCGACCTGGTCAAGGACATCGTCGCGGCGGGCGGTCGCGCCATCGGAGTGGAGGCGGACGTCACCACGACCGCGGGCATCGACAAGCTGATCGGAACGGCGGTGGACGAGTTCGGGCAGTTGGACGCGTTCGTCAACAACGCGGGCATGGAGCTGCGGCACAGCCTGCTCGAGGTGGACGAGGAGACCTTCGCGAAGGTGATGGCCGTGAACCTCACGAGCGCGGTGTTCGGGACGCAGCGCGCGGCGAAGCGGTTCATCCAGCAGGGAACCGGCGGGGTGGTCGTGAATGTGTCCTCGGTCCACGAGGACTGGCCGATGCCCGGAAACCTCAGCTACTGCGTGTCGAAAGGCGGGATGCGGATGCTCACGCGCACCGCCGGTGTCGAGCTCGGACCTCAGGGCGTCCGTGTGGGCAGCGTCGCGCCCGGCGCGGTCGACACGCCCATCAACGCGGCCACGATGAAGGATGACGCGCTGCGCCAGAAGCTGGAGAACTCCATCCCCCTCCGCACGGTCGCCGAACCCTCCGAGATCGGGGATGTCGTCGCGTTCGTGGTCTCGGATGCCGCGAAGTACATGACCGCGACGACGGTCTTCGTCGACGGCGGCATCATGCACGGCAGCGTGGGGCTCTGACGGAGCGCGAGGGCACGCCACCGGAGAAGGAAGGAGCGAGAGCGATGACTGAACCGCACATACTCATCCTCGGCGCAGGGTTCGCCGGGTTCACGCTCGCGCGGGACTTGCGTCGCGACGCCGCGGCACACCGCCTGCGCCTGACCGTCGTGGAGCCCGAGCCGTACCTGACCTACAAGCCCTTGCTGCCCGAGGTGGCGGGCGGCGAGACCCAGGCGCGCGACTCGGTCGTGCCCTTGCGCCGCCCGCTCAAGAACGCCGACATCGTCGCCGGGGCGCTCCAGTCGGTGGACACCGGCGCCCGGGTCGCCGTCGTGCGGACCCTCGACGGCACCGAGCGGGCGATCGCCTACGACCACGTCGTGTTCGCCCTGGGCGCCGTCACCAAGACGCTGCCCATCCCTGGGCTCGCCGAGACCGCGATCGGCTTCTCCAGCGTCGAAGAGGCGGCCTATCTGCGCGACCACGTGCTGGAGCGCATCCGCTTCGCCGCCGCCACCGGCGACGCCGCCGAGCGGAAGCGGGCGCTGACGTTCGTGTTCGTCGGCGGCGGGTACACCGGCGTCGAGGCGATCGCGGAGCTGCAGCGTGTCGCGGCTGCCGAACTCGACCGCTACAGGGAGCTCGACGGCGAACGGATGAGCTGGCTGCTGATCGAGGTCGCCGGCCGGATCGCCGCCGAGCTCCCCGAGCAGCTCTCCGCCTGGACCCTGAGGCTGTTGCGCAAGCGCGGCATCCACGTGCTGCTCCACACCGAGGTGAAGAGCTGCGAGCACGGCGACGTCGTGCTCAGCAACGGTGAGACGCATCCCACCGACACGCTCGTATGGGTGGCCGGCGTCACTCCCAACCCGGTGCTCGACCGAGCGGATGTGCCGCGCGGCCCGAAGGGGCACGTGCAGTGCAACGCCAGCCTGCAGGCGGTCCGCGACGACGGCACGCCCCTCGACGGCGTGTGGGCTCTCGGGGACGACGCCCAGGTGCCCGATCTGCTGGCCGAGAAGCAGCCCGCCTACTACCCGCCGAACGCGCAGAACGCGATCCGGCAGGCACGGGTGCTCGCGGACAACCTGCGGCGGTCGATCGCCGGCGAGAGCCTGACCGAGTACCGTCACCGTTCGCTGGGGACGCTCGCCAGCTACAGCGGGATGCGCGGGGCCGCCGTCGTCCGCGGCATCCCCCTGCGCGGCGTCGCGGCGTGGGCCGTCGACAAGGTCTATCACGCGATCGCCCTGCCCAGCCTCTCGCGTCGGTTCCGCCTCGTGCTGGGGTGGGTCGGCAATGGACTCACCCCACGCGATGCGGCGCCGGTCGGGACGGTGCAGGAGCCGCGGGAACGGTTCCGTGAGGCGGCCGCCGCGCAGGAGAAGAACTGATCGACGCCGTCCGACCCCGTTGACCCGGGAGTCTCGGGGCGTTGGATGGCCATGTGCGCGCGAACGACAGGACGCGCGAGAAGGAGAGACAGCATGACGACGGTGAGCGAGTTCGTGATCGAGCGGATCCGGGAGTGGGGCGTGCGGCGCGTGTTCGGATTCCCCGGCGACGGCATCGGGGAGTTCGACGGCGCCCTCGGCAAGGCGGAGCGGGCCGGGGAGGGCGTGGAGTACATCCGTCCGACGCACGAGGAGATCGCCGCGTTGATGGCGACCGCGCACGCGAAGTTCACCGGTGAGGTCGGCGTGTGCGTCGCCACGTCGAGCCCGGGCGGGTTCCACCTGATCAACGGCCTGTACGACGCGAAGATGGACAACCAGCCCGTCGTCGCGATCGTCGGCCAGCAGGGCCTCGACTCGCTGGGGACGTTCAACCAGCAGGAGAGCCACCTCGAGCGGACCTTCTCGGATGTCGCCGCGTACGTGCAGACGATCGTGTCGCCCGCGCAGGCGCAGGCCGCCGTCGACACCGCGTTCCGGACCGCGATCACCCGGCTGCAGCCGTGCGTGATCATCATTCCGCACGACGTGCAGGGGCAGAAGATGGTGGAGCCGGGGCCCGAGATGTGGCAGTCGCGTTCGAGTGCTGTGGCGCCATCCACCGCCATCGCTCCCCCGCTGGAGCAACTGCAGGCCGCCGCCGATCTGATCAACGCCGGCGAGCGCGTCACGTTCCTGGTCGGCGCCGGGGCGAACGGCGCGACGGCGGAGGTGCTGGAGGCGGCGGAGCTCGCCGGAGCCGGGGTCATCACCTCCCTCCGTGGCAAGCAGGTCGTGCCGTCGGACGTGCCGTTCCACACCCAGCAGCTGGGGCTCCTCGGCTCCCGGCCGAGCTACCACCAGATGAAGGAGTGCGACACGCTCGTGCTGCTCGGCACGAACTATCCGTACGGGCAGTTCCTCCCCGCGACCGGGCAGGCGCGGGCCGTGCAGATCGACCTGCGACCCGAGCAGCTCGGCCTGCGGTACCCGACCGAGGTGAGCATCTGGGCGGACGTCAAGACCGCCCTCACCGGACTCCTCCCCCTGCTCACCCAGAAGGAGGACCTCTCCTGGCAGGAGAAGGTCGCCGACGATATGCGGACGTGGGACGACGAGCTCGCTGCCCAGGCCGACCAGACTTACGACGACGGAGTGAACCCGCGCCGGGTGTACGCGGAGCTGAACAAGCGGCTGCCCGCCGGCGCGATCGTCACCGCCGACGCGGGCACCACCGCCGACTGGTACGGCCACTACATCCGGCTTCACGACGGGATGCTCGGCGACCTCTCGGGCCGCCTCGCCACGATGATCGCAGCGATGCCCTACGCGGAGGCGGCGAAGTTCGCGTATCCCGACCGGACGGTCGTCTGCACCATCGGCGACGGCGCGTTCCAGATGCTCGGTATGAACGAGCTCATCACCATCAAGAAGTACCTGTCACGCTGGTCCGACCCGACCTTCATCGTCCTGGTGCTGCACAACGACGACCTCACGCAGGTCTCGTGGGAGATGCGCACCGAGGACGCGAACCCCGTCTGGGAGACCGCACAGGCCGTCGAGTCCGTCGACTACGCCGGGTGGGCGCGCCTCCTCGGCTTCAACGGAATCACCGTGACCGACGACGACGATGTCGCCGCCGCGTGGGATGCCGCATTCGCCCACCGCGGCGTCACGCTGATCGACGCGCACACCAGCAAGAACGTGCCTCCCCTCCCACCGCACATCACGGCGGAGTTCGCCAAGAACATGGCGTTCGCGCTGCTGAAGGGCGACCCGGACGGGCTCGGCGCCATCAAGGACTCGGCCACCTCGCTGGTCACCGAGGGCGTGGAGCGCGTGAAGGGGGTGCTGCACCGGGACCGCGGCAACGAGGAGGGGTGAAGCGGCCGCCCGCACGAGCCCGACCTACTGCATCGGGGTGTACGAGGGTGTGCTTGTTCCGTACTGCCTTGGTGCGCAAGCTCATCATGGGGCGCTCTGGTCCGGGTCGACGTACCCGACATAGACCAGGACGAATGGCGACGGATCCTTTTGGAACACGTGGTAGAAGGGCGAATTGATCTCCAGATCGTTCGCTTCCAACGTCGCCAGAAGCTGTGTGTAAACCGCTTCTGTCTGCTCCTCGAATTCACCCTTGACGATCCCTCTCAGGAGAGGGGAGACGTCGACGTACGAATGAAACAGAAAATCCTCGTGACGCGGGAAGGTGCCTTGCCGAATCGGGAGGAACGTCTCGATATCGACCATCTCGTCCATTGGCACGTTGTTGAGACTGTAGAAGAGCGGCCCCACGGGTTCGGAGCCGGTCGCCTTGACCTGGGACACGAACTCGTCGAATTGCGCCGCCATCTCCGTGTAGTGACACTTTGTGCGATGGCTCACCACGTTCTGAAAGGACAGTCTTTCGCCGAGCGCCACGTCATGAAACGGCGTTGCCATCACCGCTTCTCCACGTGCGCGTATAGGTCGAGCACGGACTCGCCGTAGAAGTCGAGGATCACGTGATAGACGCTCTGAAGATTCAATCCTTCTTCTGCCACCGCCTCCTCGATCGCGTCGTACGGCAGTGGCTCCTCGACATCCCAGTGACGATAGAAGTAGTCAGTCTCCAGCTCTACGCGCTCATGGAATTCGAATCCGGAGTGGCGATCACCGACCATATTCACACGATTACCCAGAGTGGTCATGAGGGTGAAGGTCTCCGATCCAGGAAGTCCCCGAAAGACCATCGGGCCCGTGGTGTAGTAACCGTTGTGCACCAGCACCTGGCGGAAGTAGTCGGCAGTGCCGTCGACGATTTCCAGGAGCTCGTCGCCCTCGTGAAGGTCGAGTGTGTAGCTCACGACGTTGTTCATGCTCAGCGTTCGCGGTTGGAGTTTCACGGTGAGTCCTCTTTCTCGTTGTCTCGTTGTCTCGTTGTCTCGTTCAGAACCGTTCAGGATGTGCGGCGGATAAGCCGGGAACCGCGGTCACAGGACGTACTTGGCCAGTACCCAGAACAGAGCGAGAGCCCCCGTCACCCCCACGACCCAGACGACGATCTTCCTGGCAAGCCTCAGACGTACTTCCTTCGCCACAGGGCGAGGAGGACGCTCCCAGTAGTCACGATCCTTCGACTTCAGATAGGCGAGGTACGCAAACTCGACCGGAAGACTGGTCGTGAAGCAAGCGAAGACGATCAGCATGATGATCCCTATGCAGTTCACGAGATATTGGCCTTGTGTCAATACGTTGGGAATGATCATCACAAGCCCGAAGGTGGCCCAGTAGATTTTCGACGTATTGGACCGTGAAACAGCCAGGTAATTTCCGACGGTGCGGTTCTCCGAGTGGCCGAGCCTCAGACGACGCCGCAACAACAAAGCGTGGAACCCGGATGCACCGCCCGTCAGCACCAACGCCGCCGCGCCGATTACGTAGAACATCGCGGGAGACAGACGGCTGGTGGCACTGTCGAATGATGAAATGACGACCGACATGATGCTGATGCTGTACACCAATAGCGCCGACATGCTCGCCATCACAACCGAAAAGAGTGTCTGGAATCGGAAGACCGCGCGCTTGGAGACTGTAAGAATCAGCACGAAGCCGCACATGCCCAGAACGATCGAGTGAATCGTAAAGAGTGGCAAGAACAAACCAGCGCCCTCATGGAACACGAGCGCTTGAATGCCGGCGAACGTATCGAGGCTGAGGAGCAGAATGACCAGGATCGTTACACCTGGAAGACTCGCCAGCGACGCTCGGGAATTGGCTAACGCTGTGAAATAGGCACGATTCGCCTCCGCAGCTCTTGGCGTCTTGTTCTTATTCACCGCAAATCACCGATAGGTCTTCTTGATCGCATCTTTGGCCACGTCCGTCGTGGAAGCGCCATTCACAAGACGTACTTGGCCAGGACCCAGAACGCAGCGAGAGCGACCGATACCCCCAGCACCCAGAGGATGATCTTCCTGGCAAGCCTCCGGCGCACGTCCTTCGCAACCGGACGGGGCGGACGCTCCCAGTAGTCACGATCTTTCGACTTCAGATAGGCGAGGTAAGCAAACTCGACCGGAAGGCTCGTGGTGAGACAGCCGAAAAGGATCAGACCACAAATCCCGATGAGGTTCGGGACGTATTGGCCTTGTGTCACCACGTTCGGCACTACGGCGATGACTCCGAAGATGATCCAGAACACCTTCGATCTGTTAGACGCGGACACCGCCAAATAGTTGCCTGCCGTGCGTTTTTCCGAGTGCCCCACCTTGAGCCTGCGCCGCAGCAGCACTGCATGCACCGCCGTTGCACTGGCAAGCAGCAATACAGCGACTAGAGCGAAGGTGCCAAACAGCGTGACAAACAGCTGCTTGTCGCGCACATATGCCGCCATGGGAAGTGTGAGCAAACACAGGCCGTAAATCATGATCGCGGCCATGGTCGCCATAACCCACGACGTCAGAACCTGAAACCTGTAGGTCAACCTCTTCAACACGGTCAAGATGAGGTAGACCGCCGAACACGCCCCGATGAGCGCCTGGTTCGCGATAGAAATAGACCTGAAAATCTCGTAGCCGCCGAGGTACGAGGGGTTCAAAGGACCGACGTTCGAGATGAAAAGGATCAGGATTGTCGGCAGAGCTAGGGCGGAAAGCATACTCACGGATCCGCGACTGTTCGCTAGGGCTATGAAGTATGCGCGGTTCGCCTCGGCGGCGGTTAGCTTCTTCGTGTTCGTCATAACCTCAGCGATACGCTTTCTTGATTTCCTCTTTGGCCAGATCTGTCGCTGAGGGACCAAACAAGTTGTTGTCGAGGGCGAAGCCGATGACAAACCCGGCGATCGCGCCGACGATCGTGCCGGCAGGTGGCAGAATCAGTGAGCCGATTGCAGCGCCTGCGCCCGCCGATACGGCCGCGCTAGCGAGATCGACGGTGGTATCGACTGCAAAATCTGCGTAGTCATGGCCGGTGGCCTCGCCGTCGCCGAAGTATTTATCGATATTGCTGCCGACCGTGAGAACGTTGCCCGCCGCGCCGAGGCCCTTGCCGTATTTGGCAAGCTTCGAGGCACCCTTCCAGCCGGTAAAATCGTCAACCGGAGATTTGAGCGCCCCAATTGCGCCTGCTTTGACAGGCTGCTTGTAGTGGTCGATCTTGAGCCCGGTGGACTCGTTGAAGCCCTTGCCCCCGCCATAAAGGAACTGTCCGCTCTGGTTGTAGAGGAATTTCCCGCCGACCTTCAGGCGACCCTTGTCGTCCGCCTTGATCTTCCCGCCCTTGAGGTAGTCGAGGATGTCCTTCCTCGTCGCCGCGGCCCCCAGCCCGCTTCCGGTGGCTCCGAAGACGTCGAGCTTCACGCCGGGCATCACAGCCGGCTCGCTCAAGCTCTTCAGCAGGGCGATGACGTCGCCGGTGGCACCCGCCAGGTTCTCGAGCCGCCCCATGAAGAGACCCTTGGTCGCCGCAGCGAAGTCGCGCAGCGCTTTGAGCTTGTCTTCCAGTTCGTGGATGTCCTTCTCGAGCTGGTTCAGTACCAACTCCAATTGAGCGTTCTTCGCCTCCAACGCTTCACTAAGGCCAGGCACTGCCGTCGATGAGTTCGCGGCACGTTCGTGGACCTCGATCTGGTGTTCGGTCGCGTCGCGCTGCTTCTTGGTCGCCGTGAGTTGCGTGTTCAGCTCATCCTCTTTGAGCACCCCGAACCTGCTCACCTTGGAGTCTTCGCTCGTGTAGGTTTCGAGCTCGCCAGAGATCGAGTCGATCTCGTCCTTCGCCTCTTTGACGCACGGCGCGATGATCTGTGCAAACAACGAATCGACTGCCGTGTAGCCCTTCCCGGACAGCTCTCCCGTGCCCAGGGCGGTGGTGAGTCGTGTGGATGCGCTACTCAGCTTCGTCAGGACGGCAGACGCAGCTGTGAGGTTTGCCGAGAGCGCGGTTTTCAGGGCTCCCGAGTCGCCCGAGTCATAAATCAAGCCCATCACGCGCCTGCTTTCTCTTGCCGCATTCGGTCCAGATGCTCTTCAGATGACGAGCGGATGCTGCTCGCTGTCTCCGCGAAGAGCTCGGCCTGTTCATTCGCCAGTTGGCCGACGTAACCGTCGACCTCTCGTCTCGCCACTAGGCCCTTCTTCACGAAGTAGTTATCCCCGCCCATAGCGATGCCGGCTTGTTCGAACAGGTCCGTGTTCTCCCGCATCACTCGCCGGTAGTCGTCCCACTGCTCTTCAAGCACGCGAATCGTCGCCAGCTGTTCAGCCGTCTCGTCCTCGTGAGCCCGGATCTTCTGCTCAAGCTCGATCTGCTGTGCACTCAGATGCCTCATCGCGCTTCGCACCAGCCGCTCGCGTCCTGCTTGTCCCGATCCTCGATCTCGGCCGCAAGGGCGGTTACGTTGCTCGCCTGACCTTTCACGCCGGACGCGAGTTCAGAGATGCAGTCAAGGAGCTTGTTCGCGACGCTTGATCCGTCTTGCATGCACGAAACGTTGCTCACGCTCAGGGTCACCTGCTGCCCTCCCCCGCTCGTATCAAGCTCCGCGAACCCCGAGACGGCCTCCTGTGCGGCACCGACGTTTGATGCGACCTTCACGACTCACCTTTCCTGTCTTGCTGCTGGACCAACCCACGAAGTTCGAAGAACGGGTCCGCGCGAACCCGCGCCATGTTCTCGATCTCCTCGCTTTGGACGGCATCGGGGATGTCCGTGAGGGCACCCGCGAACTGCTTTGCCTGCGTCGTCTTGCGACGCCCGTTCTCCATCTGGTCGAGAAGATCCGTGAGAAATTCCGTATCAGCGGCATCAGTGTAGCCATGATGAACAACAGTATGGATTTCAGTGGCCACAATAGGGAACGTCTCCCTGTCCGGCGCCTCACCATAGGGATGCGGGCCCACCAGGTAGCGCGGGACAACCTCGTTCCGCGTGTTATCCGGCCGGAACGCTCCTCTCGCCAGAACGACGAACAAGCCCGAAGCGCTCTCGGTCTCCAGCCGAACGATGGACCCCAAGCCCAGGAGGTCGCCCGTCATTTCGAGGGTCATCGTCATCCTTCGTTCTGCTGGATGGTGGGGATGACGATCTCGGAGAGTTCGTCATCCTTGAGCGAATGGAGGACGTTCTTGCCGGCCGCCTGCCTCCGGGCCGCGAGCGGCAGGTTGTCGACGAACCGCTGCGTTCCCAGATCGCCACCGAAGAGGATCTGGTCCACGTTCTCTTTGAGTGTCGCGATCAAGCCGAAATTGCTGTTCACCTTGGAGACGTGGTCCAACAGGATCACCTGGACGTGATCGCCGCTCGCGCCGAGAAGCTCGGCGAGCTGATCGGTCGGCAGCATGAGCTTCTCCAACACATCGGTCATGCCGTTGATCAGGATGCAGCTCGGCGTCCGTGTTCCGAACTCGGTCAGATCCGCCAGCGCCTTCTTGACCGCCTCGGCATGACTCTTCAGCGCCGCCTTTCCGATGTAGAGGCATTCGGTAGCTCCGAGAAGCGGCCTGAGCGTGTCATGAGCGTCGATGACGACAAGGTGTTCGCCGGCGATCGCATCCAGCAGACCTTCGATCACGAACGGATACGTTGACGCCGCTTGCTTCCCTGTCGCAGGGAAGATGGCCAACGCTTGACCGACAAACAGGTCGAAGCTCTCCGGCAGGGCACTGCTCTTGTTCAACCCGAGGAAGAGCTTGTTCTGGGACGCCCCGCGGGATACCCGACTTCCGAACGCCTCCACCGTCAGCTCCTGCGGCACCATTGGGATCCGCTCCGGGCGCACGCCCGTCCACGCTTCGCCGATGGCGGCGACCTCCTTCTCCAGGGCGTCAAGAACGGCCGCATCGTCCGCTCCGTCGCAGGGCAGGAAGATCTGGATCGCGGTCGGAGACTCGAGCTGGAGCTGGCCGCGGCCGAGTATCTCGGCCTGCATGACCCGATCACGGCCGAAGAGGGCCGCGACGTCCGCCTCATCGTTCAGATAGAGGGCGATCGAGGTCGGGATGTTGCTGGTCATGTTCATGCGCATCGAGTTCGCGCGGTTCGCCGTGAGCACCAGGTACACGCCGAGTGCCGCACCCTCTCGCAGGACCTGGATGAGCTGGGCGTCGATCGCCTCCTTCCGCTTGTCCTGGGCGAGGCCGTCGTAGCCGTCGAGGACGTTCAGCAGGGTCGGGAGCGACTGGCCGGTCTTGACCGTGTACTGAGCGAGGGTTGCCACGCCGACGCTGCGGAGGAGGCTCTTCCGGTCGGCCAGCACGCCGGCGATGCGCTCCATGGCCTTCTGGAACTTCTCGTCTTCCTCCAACGTCACGATGTCTGCGACATGCGGAAGGGGCGCCAACGGGAGCAGTCCGTTGTTTCCGAGGTCCAGCAGCATGAACTGCATCTGCTCGGGAGTGTTCTGCCGAGCCAGGTTCATCACGAGCGTCTGGAGCAGCGTCGAGGCGCCGTAGCCCGGGCTGCCGAAGACGGCCGTGTGGCCGGCCTCAGCGAGGCTGAAGCGGTACACCTCCTGCGCCTGCTTGCTGGGGATGTCGAGCAGACCGAGCGGGACGCCCGGCTCCGCGTCGACGGGAGGCGACGGGATCCGGCTCCCCAGGGGCGGCAGCCACGGCTTCTCCGGGAGGACCGCCCCCGACTCCGCGGCGAGCGCCGCCAGATGCTCGACGACCGCGTCGAGCTCGCTCACCTTCTCCTTCCGGGCCTCCTGTGCCGCCTCGTCGCCGGACAGGTCGCGGGTCCAGAGCTCGTACTGCCCGAAGTCGTTGATCAGGTAGATGCGCTCATCGACCGTCTTCTTCTCGGTCTTGCCCGGGTCGTAGTCGGCCCCCGACCAGGCCGACTGGAACAGCTCGTAGATCTCGTTGTTGCCGACCTGGAGATAGGCGCGTCCCGGCTCGACGATGCCGGCCGCGTCGGGGGTCTTGATGATCTCCTGCGAGTCGGAGACGTCGGCCACCTTGAGCGCGAGCTTGAAGCGGCTGTTCGACCAGATCTGGTCGTTCACGACTCCGCTGGGCTTCTGAGTCGCGAGAATCAGGTGGACGCCGAGGGATCGGCCGATACGGGCCGTCGACACCAGCTCTTCCATGAACTCCGGCTGGTTGGCCTTGAGCTCGGCGAACTCGTCGGAGATCAGGAAGAGGTGCGGCATCGGCAGAGCCGGATACTTCGCCCCGATCTCACGGTCGTCGGAGTTCTTTCCGAGCTTGTAGAGCCGGGTGTAGCCGTTGATGTGGTTCACGTCGTACTGCGCGAACAGGCGCTGACGCTTCTGGAGCTCGGCGCGGATGGAGGCGAGCGCGCGAGCGGAGGCCGCGCCATCGAGGTTGGTGATCGACCCGAGAAGGTGGGGCAGCCGCGCGAAGAGGTTGGCCATCCCGCCGCCCTTGAAGTCAATGGGGAGGAAGCCGACGTCCTCCGGCGCGAAGTTCACGGCGAGAGACAGGATGTAAGACTGGACGATCTCGGACTTGCCGGAGCCGGTCGTACCCGCCACGAGTCCATGCGGCCCGTGCGCGCGCTCGTGGAGATTCAGCTCGACGAGGTCGTCCTTCCCGCGCAGACCGAGCGGGACGGCGAGCGTCTTGGAGGTGTCCGCACCGGCCCACCGCTGGGCGACGCCCAGGTCGTCGACGTGCTTGACGTCGTACATCTCCAAGAAGGTGACGGCCTTCGGGATGGCGTTCTTCTCGACCTCCACGTGAGTGAGGTTCGCGAGCCTGCGCAGCGCCAGGTCGCGGTCGGGCGGAGTCGGATACGGCACGAAATCGCGGGCGACGTAGACGCGGTCGTCGTTCACGAGCACGCCGGCGCTCCGGTTGCGGTACTCGACGAGCGCGGACACCGTCTCGGGAAGCTGCTTGCGGTCCTCCCGGCACCAGATGACCGTGACGCCCAGCTCCGTCATGTCCTCGGCGAGGAACTCGTTGATGCCATGCCCGGCGAGGTAGGAGTCGTCGAGGATCGACAGCACGTAATGCGGGGAGAAGACCGGCTTCTCCCGGCCCGCCTGTGTCAGCGCCTGCCGTCGCTTGCTGAGGATCTGCGTGAAGCTGTTCAGGATCATGTCCCGTGTCTTCGCGTTGTGGACGATCCCGCGGACATTGAGGCCCTGCATCGTGAAGTGCGGGAGAAAGCGCCACGGGTGCCAGTTCTCGCGGTACGACTTGCCCGGAACCAGGGCGATGAAGTTGACGTCGCGATAGGACTGGAAGACGGCGAGCTGCAGCAGAAGGTTCGCCGCGGCGGTACGCACGGCGTCATCCGCGCCGACCAGCCCGAGCGTCTGCGTTCGGAGGCTTAGCGTGATCGGGACGTTCTGCTGCGTCGAGAACCGGTCGACCAGCTCGGCCACCCGTCGAGTGTCCGCGTCGTCATCTCTCTCGTTGGCGTCCGAAGTGACCGTCAGGGACGACGGAGCGTCTCCTGTCCCCAGCGAGACGTCGAGGAAGTCCTTGTTGTTGGGAAGCCGTTCATAGATCCGCGGGCCGTAGGCGGTCACCATGCGCACCAGCGCCTCGGGACCGGGCGCGTTGTAGTCACGGACGCTCTTCTCCTGCTCGCAGAGACGCGTCAGCGACGCCGTGATGTTGACGAGGTAACGCTCGTAATCGTCCCGGCGTGCGTCGTCCTCCTTCCGGCGCTCACGCCGATCTGCCACGAACTGGGAGACGGTGAACGCGGCGGTCAGCAGGCTCAGAATGGCCATGCCGAGCATCATCAGCGGATTGCGCCCGGAGAGCACGGTGGTGGCCACGCCGACGGCGACCATTCCCAGCGGGGGGAGAAGGGCCTTCAGGATGCTGTTCTTGTCGGGCTTCTGAGCCGGCGCGATCTTGTGCACCTGCACTTTGTCGCTCGGGACCTCCAGGGTGATCCTGGGGCTCCGACGATAGTCGGGGAAGTCGGGCGGGAACTCGTCGTGCTGCTCCTGTTCGAGGAACGTGCTCCGGTCCAGCTCCGTGCCGTCGGCGAAGGTGGTCACCCTCCACTGCGCCGCACGCCTCTCGACGAGGTAGTCCGCAGTCAGGACGCGGTCGCCCACGGCGGCCGCGTGGATGATCTCACGCTCGTCCGCCCGCCGCTCGTTCACGTAGAGGAAGTCACTGCCCGTGCGAGCGATGACGGTATCGCCGTGGATGGCGACCATGGTGTCACCCGGGGTCCTGATGCTCGCGCTGTCGGAGCCGCCGATGAGGAAATGGTCGTCGGGATCGAACACCAGGTGTGTCGATTCCGCTCGACGAGCATCCACGACGAGGAGCACGTGGTCGTTGCACTCAGTCACGCCCGCGGGCACGGCGGCGCCATTGATGAACAGGCGATCGTTGACGACCCCGAGGGTGAGATCGTCGAAGACGGCGGACGGTCGCTCCTCGGTGAGGGGGATCGTCACGAGTTCCGCGTCGAGCACATACACGGAGAACAACACGGATCCGGCGATCAACCGGTCGTCGCGGAGCCCTCCGCCGGAGGGTCCAGTCGCCGAGAGCGCGAAGAAGTCGGTGCCGGGACCCGCGCTCATCGGGTCGCTCCGAGCCGTGCGGTCAGCTCTTCGATCTTCTTGGCGTACTCGTCGAGCAGCTTCTGCTTGCGCGCGCCCTCCATCGACGTGTCGAGCTTGGTCGCCTCGTAGAGGTCGGTGTACGCGAGCAGGGTCAGCTGGTCGTCACCGAGGTTCTGGGCGAGGTTGAGCGCCGTATCCAAGTCTCCTCGTGCGAGGTGGATCCAGTAGTCGAGCGTGTTGTCGTCCGTCTTGGTGGAGATGTTGTTGAGCACGGTCTGCTTCTGAACGGCCGTCAGTTTCGTCAGCTTGATCGAGCTCACGGCCAGGACGTAGCGCGCCGACTTCGGCAGATCGCTCGGGCCGTACTCCTGAAGGTCCTTCAGCGTCTGCGCATAGTCGCTGGTCAGGAAGTCGGACTGGGCCGTGATGATCGCTTCCTGCCGCGGCTGAGCCACCACGACGGATTCGTACGCCCACCATCCCGACACCGAGGCGGCCACGACGGCGACTGCTGCGAGCACCGTCGTGAGCCGGTAGCGGAGCTTCCGAACCGACACGGTCTCGCGCGACGCTCTCGAGGCCTCCTCCGCCACTTCCCGGTCGACGAACGCAGCGATGTCGTCCACGGTCGGGAAGGAGGCGATCCGCTTGCCGAAGTCGTCCTTCAGAGTCGCCGTGCCATCGATGAGCTTCTCGAACGGCAGACGCGGATGCAGGATGCTCAGCACGAGCGCCTTGTATCCCTTCAGGAACAGCGCGTCGTCGAAGGCCATCGGCGCGAGGATCCCGACGAGGCCGCTGTGCGTCACGGAGACGCCTGCCCCCGTGATCACGATGTTCTCGGGGTGGAGGAAGGGAATTCGGAACTTGCCGGCCAGTGGCCGCAAAGCGGCCAGCTTCTGAGCTGTCTGCAGCTTCTCGAGCCGGGTGCGAGCCCCCGAAGCCGCTTGGCGGAGGGTGCGCGCGGCCGCCGGAACGCGATAGGTCAAGACGGCTTGGAACTGCTCGGGAACGTCCTCCGCGAGCGTGACATGGTGACGAACGATGTCGATGGAATCCATGCGTATCTGCGCACCGGCCAGCAGTACCCGGACCGTCTCTCCGGTGCGTTCGAACTCCAACGTCTCGCGCCCATCGAAAACCCTCATACCTACCCACTTCGTCGCGGTGCCCGTGCACCTGATCTGCCGTACGCTCAGAAGTAACAGTACCGACATATAACAGGTCATAACCTGATAAGGTCACATCCTGCTCGTCTTCGAGACCGAATTCATGGGGGATCGACATGCTCAAGAAGGTTCTGATCAGCATCGGCACCGTGGCCTCGGCGCTCCTCCTCGCCGCGTCGACGAACGTGCTCAGCGCAGCCACGGCGGCCGCCCCTGCGGACCGGCAGACGATCGCACTGGTGAACGAGGACGAACCCGCGACCTTCAACGGCACCACTTACCTGTTCGGCAAAGAGTTCGTCAGCCTCGTCTCGAACGCCGATCAGAACAACTGGCAGGTCGTCTCACGAAGCGTCGCGGAGAGAGCATTCGCCGATGAGACGGTGAGCGCTGTCGTCGTGCTTCCGAGGACCTTCTCGCATGATCTGCTGACCCTGCAGGACCTGAATCCGGTGAAGGCGACCATCGACTACCGCGTCGTCGGCGACGACGAGCTCTCCCGGGAGCGCCTCGAAAGCCGGATGTTCACCATCATCCGCGACTTCAACTCCCGAATCGTGCAGATGTACTTCGCGAGCGTCGCCTCGAACATCTCCGGGGCCCAGGTCAACATGGAGTCGGTCGTCTCCAGCCAGACCGCGCTCCTGGACAGTGTCTCCAACACGCTGCGCCCCGACCTCGAGAAGACTGCGAAGAGCTACGACGGCAGCATCGACATGGCGACGGTGCTGCGCGGACTCAACAGCGCGTGGGTGTCAGCGCAGAACGGCTTCACCACGAACACGACGAACACGCTGACGTCCGTCAGCGACTCCCTGGGTCGGCAGCAGCCGTCGCTCTCCGAGTACTTCCGCCAGCAGGAACAGATCGCGAAGACGAACGTGGCGAACGGCAACACCGCCCTCAGCGATCAGAGCGCATCCGACAAGAGCTACTACGACCAGGCGTTCGCGGACCACATCGACGGGTTGTTCTCCGGCGCGGACGGCTGGAGCGGATTGGACGGCTTCTCGTCGACGGACGCTTCGGGCACGCACACCGGGCTGCTCGCATCGCTCAAGGAGACGGTGCAGAAGTATGACGGGATAGCCAACTCTGTCAACGGGCGCGTGGAAGTAGTCAAAGAGTCGCTCAAACATCAGGAGGACGCACTCGCCAGGTCCCGCGACGACCTCACGAGCTTGGAGACCCGCCTCCTTTCCGAGTACTTCGGCATCACGATGCCGATCACAGACAGCAACTACGACGTCAGTCCCGAGACCTTGACGCCCGAGATGGCGAGAAGTGCGCTCGCGCGGAAGCTGTCCAACACGTTCAGCGGAAGTGGCGCCGCTGCAGCGACCGTGGAACGCTACAAGGAGAAGATCGACCAGCTCGTCGCCCTCATTCCGACGGATCCCACCCAGTACACCGAGCTGTTCAGCGCACTCAAGGCCGCACACAACGAGTTCGAGCCCCAGCCGTACATCAGCCAGCTGGGCCTCATCCAGCATTACGCGAGGGAGAATCCGACCGGTGCGGCCGCGCCGCAGCTGAATGTGGTCTCCACGCCAGCAGAGCCCGCGGAGCAGTCGGTCACCAAGACGCTGCCCGTCACGGTTCCCGCCGGATCGCGTTACGCGGTGATGGTCGACCTCCCCGAGACGCTCGAGGCCTCCCGCATGACGGTCGGCCTCGGAACCGTCGCCCCCGCCTGCGCGGACGCGACGCCGAACTGCGCGACGGTCGATCAGGCCACCGGCACGGCGACCCTCGACAACAGCGAGGGAACTGCCCCGCTCACCGCGAGTCTGACCTACACGATCGACCTGGAGGATGTCGCCGGCAGCGCCACCCTGTCGTACACGGCGCAGGGCACCACGGCAGCAGAGCCCGTGCCACCCATCAGCCTCGGGACGGATGTCTACGTCCTCGTCCCCGCCGATGCCGCCAAGAACCGGATCGCGGGCGACGAATTCGTCGCCATCACCGACTACCTGGGCAACATCCGGACCGCGGCGAACCTCCTCCAGTTCCTCTACGGTGCCCCTGACGACACCCTCGAGAGCTTCACGAGCGCGGTGGGAGCCACCGGGATCGTCGCCGCTCACAGCGAGGAATCCGTCTCCAAGCGGTACGGCACCATCGACGCCGTCGACATCGAGAAGTACCTCAGCGACGTGGACGTGGACAACTTCCAGGCACTCGGCCAGGACAACATTGGTGCGATCATCAAGCAGATCGGCGCCGTCAAAGGGCAACTGGCCTCCACCTCCGACAACGTCGCGACTCTGAACGGGCTCAGCGTGCCCGAGGGCTACTTCTCGGGATCCGTGCAGGCGCTCGAGCAGTGGTTCGCCGCAGCGATCACCAGCGTCAACGCTGCTCCGGCTCTCTGGGAAGCGAAGTCCAACACGGTGATCCAGCTGAAGACGACCGCCTGGAACGACCAGGATCCGGGCCTCTCCGAGCTGTATCTCGACGAGAAGACGGGGCCGGCGCTCTACGAGACCCTCTCGCAACTGGTGACCACGACGAGTGCGAATGCCAAGAACGTCGCGGCCAGCGCGCGGATCATCACAGACAACTCCGCGGATTTCGATGAGCTCGTCTCCAGCGTTCAGAAAACGCAGACCGAGACTCAGGCGGTCCTCGATGCGATGAGCGGAACCATCTCCACCGGCAGCTCCACCCTGGCGACGAGCAGCGACTACAGCGAGCGGTTCTCGACCGTGCTCGCCAACACGCGCGCAAACGGCGCCGATCCCGCGAAGATCTACGACTCGTTCGCGAATCCCATCACGACCACGAACAGCACCCCCAAGGCGGCGGCATCCGCACCGGCACTCGATTACACATGGATCCCCATCTTCCTCGCGGGCTCGTTGATCGGGGGCCTGCTGACGGTGCTGAATTCGTGGCGCCGCAAGCGAGCGCGCGGCTGATCGTCGGCTCGCACTCCCACCGATTGTCGGTTCCCGTGCCCGAAGGCAGGATGGGAACGACGAGTCGAGGGGGAGTCCGTTGTTCTCCATTGAGCCGATGCCTGGCAATCCGTGGCCGCACGACATGGTGATCCGGGTCGACGATGATCTGCAGTCACTGCTGGAACTACTGTGGGTACGCGAGGCGTGGCAGCTTCATCCGATCGGTGACGATCTCCCGCCCGCGCTCGTCGACACACCCATCGCCGTCGCTCCCGCCATGAGGAGGTCTGCACCGACCTCGGAATGGGAGGCTGTCTGGCCGCGCGTCTGGGAGGAGGTGCTGGAGCACGCGGGGACCACTCCCAGGCCCGATATCTTCGAGCGCCTGCAGGCGACTCCGAATGGCTCGCCTGATCGCGCGCGCCTGTTGCGCGAACTCGTCGGCCCCTCGTGGCGCGAGGAGGTCGGCGGCGAAGCGTTCACCGATGAAGCCGAGCAGTGGATGCAGGCTCAGTTCGAGCAGCGAGTACGTCCGTCGTCGGCAGGACTAGAGGCACAGCCGGAACGCCTCTCGCTCGAGGCGCTGATCCAAGCCTGGAAGTGCGGCTTGACCACGGTGGTGCAGATTCCCTGTCGGGGCACGTTCACCCGGCGCATCGGCCCGCACGCGATCCTCGTGACCGTCGGAACTCGTGCCGATCCCGAGCGCTACACAGAGGCGCTGCGGATCTTCTGCTGAGGGTGAGCCCTGACGATGTCCGCGTGCTCCGCTACCGGGATTCGCGCTACGAGCTCGGGAAGGTCGCCGGCGAACGCGTGACCACCGCCAGAACGTCCCCGTCGCCGATCGGGAAGTCGCCGACGACGTCGTAGGGGCCGAGGCGCAGCGGTTTGTCCTTCACCGCGAGATGCCAATCGCTCGGCATGACGATGCCGTGCTCGTCGAGCACGGTGCTGATCAGTTGCGTCAGCCGCGCCAACGTGACGGCGGCAGGGACCCGGAGGTCGAGCTGTTGAGAATTGAAGTCGATGCTGACGTCAATGTGCCGATCGGCCATGAGTCCTCCGTCGTCTCGACGCGGTCTTCCAGCCGATGAACGCCACCAGCAGGGTCAGGGGAAGGGCCGCGACGATCATCAGCGTGTACCAGAGGTCCGCGCTCTGAGAGGAACCGTCGATCGTCGTCGCGGGGAGGTCGTGTGGGGCGTAGCTCTCGAACAGCTGCGCTCGAGCGCCCGAGTAGTCCCGCAGGAAGAGCGGGTTCGCGTGCGGGGCGAAGTCCGTCGACTCGATCACGTGGGGGATGGACGCCTCTGTGAGTTCTCGGGAGGCGGCGCGCTCGTTCATCGGCGCCAGGAAGAGCTCAGCGCGCACCGGGAAGTCGATCGATCCCCCGGCACTCACGCCGTCGTTGGTGATGACCTCGGGAAGCAACTGCAGGCTGCCGTCGCCACCCGGGCCGACGCCGGGGTCGGATCCCGTGTCGGCCCAGGCCGCCGCGCCCGCAGGGGAAGCCAGGCTGAGACCCATCACGAGGGCTAGCCCGGCCACCCCGGCGCGACGGGCGACGCCGGCGTCAGAAGCCGAAGCTCTGCGCATCCTGAGCATCGCGCTCGGCAACGGTGTCCGCGTACTTGACCAGCTGCTTGTTGATGTCCTCGAGGAGCAGCTCGAACTGCTGCACGCTCTTGGCGAGCTGGTCGTACTGGTTCAGGTACGCCTCGAACGCAGCACCCTTCCACTCTTCGGCGATGGTGCCGTTCATGCTGTTGACCTTCTGAACCGCAGCCTCGATCTCGCTCTTCGCGGTCAAGTAGACCTGCGCCTGAGTCTTGAGCTCTTCGGGGGTGACACTGATAACGGCCACGAGGACCACCTTTCATTGAAATACACGTTCCAACGCAACATATCACACGCGGGATGAAGGTAGCCCGGATCGATGCCCGCGACTGTCCGCAATGGTCGTCCGGCTCGTTAACGGACTGCGCCCACCGCCGGCTCCACGAATCCGTGAAGCCAGCGGTGGGCGGAGGAAGGCCCGCGCGGGTTACTGCGCGAGGGTGAGGAGCACGTCGTCGCCGGGGGCGGCAGGCACGAAGTCGGCCTCGATCTCGGCGCGGCCGAGGAGGTCGTTCATGCGGCGCTGGCGGTGCTTCGGGATGAGGGTGACGACCGTGCCCTGCTTGCCGGCGCGGCCCGTGCGGCCCGAACGGTGCAGGTACGTCTTGTACTCGTCCGGAGCGTCGGCCTGGATGACCAGGTCGATGTCGTCGACGTGGATGCCGCGGGCGGCCACGTCCGTCGCCACCAGCACGTTCACGCGGCCGCTGGTGAGCTGGGCGAGGTTGCGGGTGCGGCGGGACTGGTTCAGGTCGCCGTGGAGGCTGACGGCGGGGATGCCGGCGTCCTCCAGCTGCTCGGCCAGCATCTCGGCGAACGCACGGGTCCGGGCGAAGACCAGCGTCTTGCCGTCGCGGTCGGCGAGCTGCTCGATGATGGCGCCCTTGTCGCGGTGCTCGATCACGAGCACGCGGTGGTCGATGGTCGAGGACGCCTGGTCCTCGCCCGCCACCTCGTGCACGGCCGGGTTCACGAGGAACTCGTCCACGAGCTGCGCCACACCCGAGTCGAGCGTTGCGGAGAAGAGCAGCTTCTGGCCGCCCTCGGCCGTGTGACGCAGGATGCGCTGGACCGGCTCGAGGAAGCCGAGGTCGCACATGTGGTCGGCCTCGTCGAGGACGGTGATCTGCACCTCGCTGAGGTCCAGACGGCCCTGCTCGACCAGGTCCTCGATGCGGCCCGGTGTGCCGATGACGATGTCGACACCGCGCTGGAGCGCGCCCACCTGACGACCCTGCGGCACGCCGCCGTAGATCTGGGTGGTGAAGAGGCCGACGCTGCGCGCGATGGGCTGCACGGTGCGGTCGATCTGCAGCGCCAGCTCACGCGTGGGCGCCAGGATGAGGGCGCGCGGGGCGCGGCCGAGCTGACGCTTGCCGCCGGCCTTGCCGGAGTCGGCCCACAGCTGCATGAGGCGCTCGGCGAGCGGTGCGCCGAAGGCGATGGTCTTGCCGGAGCCGGTGCGGCCTCGGCCCAGCACGTCCTTGCCGGCGAGGACGTCGGGCAGCGTCGCAGCCTGGATGGGGAACGGCTTGTCGGCTCCCAGCTCGGCGAGGGCGCGGACGATGTTGCCGCCGAGGCCCAGGTCGGCGAAGGTCACGCCGTCGACGTCCTCGGCCTGGATGGCCTCCGCCTCGAGACGCTCGAGCACGACGTCGTCGGTCGGTGTGAAGGCCGGCTTCTCGTCGCGCGACGGGTAGAAGTCCGAGTCGCGGCGCGGGCGCTCGGTGCGGTCGTCGAACTGACGACGCGGACGCTCGTTGCGGTCGCTGAAGTCCCGACGCGGACGGTCGTCGTACTCGCGACGCGGACGCTCGGCACGGTCACCGAAATCGCGACGCGGACGCTCGGTCCGGTCCCCGAAGTCCCGACGCGGACGGTCGTCGTACTCACGACGCGGACGCTCGGCACGGTCACCGAAATCGCGACGCGGACGGTCGTCGTACTCACGACGCGGACGCTCAGCGCGGTCACCGAAGTCACGACGCGGACGCTCAGCGCGGTCACCGAAGTCCCGACGCGGACGGTCGTCGTACTCACGACGCGGACGCTCGGTCCGGTCACCGAAGTCACGACGTGGACGGTCCGCGCGGTCGTCGAAGCTGCGGCGGGGACGGTCGTCGCCGTCGCGGCGGGGGCGGTCCTGGCGCGGCGCGCGCTCCTCCCACACCCGCTCGGTGCGGCGGGCGTCCTTGCCGCGAGGCTCCCAGTTGGGGCGCCCGGTGCGGCCGCGGCCGGTGCTGTCGTCGCGGGTTCCGTACGTCGAGCGGCCGCGCGCGGCACGCTCGTCGGCGCTCCAGCGGGCCTTCTTGCCGGATGCCGGCTCCTCCGCGCGGTAGCCGCGGTGCTTGGGGCTCGGGTTGCTGCTACTCTTGGGCGCTCCGCCGCGGGACGGCTTCTGCGATCGTCGGTCGTTGTTGTATCCGGGCATGGATGTTCTTCCTGGGTTCATGTCGAGTGCTCGGCGGCACGCCGCAGCGCACCGAATGATTCCCGGGCGAACTGTGTCCGGGGCCGTTCACGATTGTGTGATCCATACCGCCGATCGGGTACGGAACCGGCCCACTTGACTGACAAACCCATCCGCGCAGATCGCGCAGTGTCAAGAGCCGACCTCCCCACGATAGTGCATGGATGCTGGGAACGGACTGCTGATCCCTCTCCGTGTGCGCCGAGGTGCGGGGTATACAGGGAGGTATGAGCGCTCCCTCCGCGAACACGCCCCCGGGGAACCGGCCTGCAGCGGGCAAGCTCGACGCCGTCGTGATCGGGTCGGGCCCGAACGGTCTCTCCGCCGCCGTCACGCTCGCGCGCGCCGGTCTGTCGGTGCGGGTGTACGAGCGCAACGCGACGGTGGGCGGCGGCCTGCGGACCGAGGAGCTCACCCTCCCCGGCTTCCGGCACGACGTCTGCTCGGCCGTCCATCCGCTGGCTTTCGCATCCGGCTTCTTCCGCAGATTCGGTCTGGAGAAGCGCGTGCCGTTCGTCGTGCCGACCGCGTCATACGGCAATCCGCTTCCTGGGGGCCGGGTAGCGATGGCGTACCTCGACCTCGACCGCACGGTGGATGCGCTGGGCGTCGACGGCCCCGCCTGGCGCGCCCTGCTCGGCCCGCTGGTCGAACACGCGGACGCCGTGGCCCAGTTCACCGGTTCGCAGCTGCTGCAGGTGCCACGGCATCCCCTCGTCGCCGCACGGTTCGGGCTGACCGCCATCGCTCAGGGCGGCCCGTGGTGGGACCTGCCGTTCCGGACCGAGGCGCCGGGCGCTCTGCTCTCCGGCGTCTTCGCCCACACGACCGTCCCCCTGCCGAGCGTCGCAGGAGCAGCCGCCGGAATGACGCTGGCGACCTACGCGCACGCACGCGGCTGGCCCATCCCGGTCGGCGGCAGCCAGGCGATCGCGGATGCGATGGTCGCCGACATCGTCGCTCACGGCGGCGAGGTCGTCACCGACACGCCCGTCGAGTCTCTCGCCGAGCTCCCCGACTCGCGGATCGTCGTCTTCGATACGCACGTGAAGCACGCCGCGCAGCTGGCCGAGGACCGGTTGCCCAGCGGTTACCTGCGGCGCATCTCCCGGTTCCGCGACGGCAACGGCGTGTTCAAGGCCGACTTCGCGCTCTCCGGCCCGGTGCCGTGGACGAATCCGGACCTGTACGAGACCGCAACCGTGCACCTGGGTGGATCGCGCGCCGAGGCGGCTCGCGCCGAGAACGCGGTCGCCGCCGGGCGGCACAGCGACGCACCGTACGTCCTGGTCTCGCAGCCCTCCCTGTTCGACGGGACGCGGGCGCCGGCGGGCAAGCACGTCCTGTGGACGTACACGCACGTCCCGCGCGGTTCGACGGAGGATCAGACAGAGGCGATCATCCGGCGCATCGAGGAGTTCGCCCCCGGCTTCCGCGACCTCATCATCGGGACGGCGACCAAGAACGCGGTGCAGATGGAGCAGCACGATCCGAACTACATCGGCGGGGACATTTCGGCGGGCGCGCCGGACTTCGGTCAGCTGGTGGCCCGCCCCGTCCTCTCCACCGACCCGTGGCGCATGCCCGGCCACGGACTCTACCTGGCGTCGTCGTCCGCGGCGCCCGGGCCGGGCGTGCACGGACTCGGCGGGTACTACGCCGCACGCAGCGCCCTCCGCCACGAGTTCGGCTTCACCCGGATGCCGGACCTGGCGCCGGGTCCCGACCAGACGATCGCCCGGCCCGTCGCCGCGCTGCCCGACCCCGTCCATCCTCACGAGCTTCCGGAGCAGTGAACATGTCTGTCAACGTCCGCCGTATGGCCTGCACGCCCGAGCAGGTCTTCGCCGTCCTCGCCGACCCCTGGGTCTATCCGACCTGGGTCGTCGGCGCCTCGCGACTGCGCGCCGCCGACAGCCGGTACCCGGCCGTCGGATCCCGTCTCCATCACTCCATCGGCGTCTGGCCGCTCGTCCTGAACGACGAGACGCGCATCGACGAGTGGGACCCGCCGCGCCGGATGGTGCTCGAGGCGAAGACACGGCCGTTCGGCTCCGAGCGGGTGATCATCGACGTGAAGCCCCGCGCAGGCGGCTGCGTCGTGCGGATGGAGGAGTTTCCGTACTCCGGTCCGGTGACCCGCATCCCGGACGTGCTGGCGGACAGCATGCTGCACGTGCGCAACGCGGAGACGCTGCGTCGCTTGGAGTGGGTGGCGCGAGGGCGCGCCGCCCAGTGACGACGCGCCCTCGGCTCGTGCGCTGAGACCGGCTCGATCAGCCGGCCGACACCGCCTTCGTCTCGCTGGAGCCCGACGACTCCACCGCGATCTTCCGCGGCTTCGCCCGCTCGGCCACCGGGATGATGACGCTGAGCACACCGTTGTCGTACGACGCGGTGATGCCGTCGGGATCGACGTCGTCGCCGATCGTGAACTGACGCATGTACGCGCCGTACGGGCGCTCCTGGGCGAGCCAGCGGGCGCCGTCGCGGTCGGCCGCACTGCGGACCGCCCGGATGGTGAGCAGGTGCCCGTCGACGTCGACGTCGACCGACGCGGGATCGGCGCCGGGGAGGTCGGCGTTCAGGATGTAGCGCTCACCCTCTCGGAACAGGTCCACCGGCATGATGCGCGGCTGGCGGCTGGTGTCGAAGATGCTCTGCGCGATCCGGTCCAGCTGGGAGAAAGGATCGAACGACATGGCCATTGGATGTACCCCTTTCTTCTGGATCACCTGATGAGAGGCCCTTTGCACTCTCTTTTCGACCACAGATTTTAGCACTCGCACCCGGAGAGTGCCAAGGGGATTGCGACCACGTCAACCCGCTTCCCGAACCGTCGGCGACGGCCTACCGTCAGCGTCGTCCATCGAACGGAAGGGACCCATCGTGGCCGCAAGCCAGACCAAGACGAGCACCAAGAGCACCGCCAAGAAGACCGCGCCGAAGACCGCCTCCGTACGTCGTACGGCCGCCGTCGGCGTCGCCCCGACCCGCCGCGAGCACGCCGAGCACGGCTTCGTCGCCTCCGCCGAACTGGCGCAGAACCTCCAGCGCGTGCACGTCGACCTGATCGAGCTGCACCTGCAGGGCAAGCAGGCGCACTGGAACGTCGTCGGACGCAACTTCCGCGACCTCCACCTCCAGCTCGACGAGATCGTCGAGGCCGCCCGCGAGTTCAGCGACGACGTCGCAGAGCGCCTCCGCGCCCTCCACGCGACCCCCGACGGCCGCAGCGCGACCGTCGCCGAGCAGACCAGCCTGCCCGAGTTCCCCAACGGCGAGGTCGACACCACCGAGACGGTCGACCTGATCACCGAGCGCCTCGAGGCGGTCGTCCGCACCATGCGCGACGTGCACGACGACGTGGATGAGGAGGACCCGACCTCTGCGGACCTGCTGCACGCGATCATCGAGCGGCTCGAGCAGTACGCCTGGATGGTCAGCGCCGAGAACCGGACCCCGAGCCGGGCCTGACGCCCGGGTTCACGCGGTGGGGCGGGCCGGCGGCGGGAAGCCGTCGGCCCGCTTCCGTGTGCGCCTCGAGGAGGTCCCGGAAACACCGGCGACACACGCCGCGGCTAGCATCGACGCATGCCGATCGAGATCCGCCCCGAACCGGCCCGGCAGCCGGAGGTCGAGGAGCTGCTGCGCTTGAGCGACGAGTTCGCTTTCGCGCTGTACCCGGCCGAGAGCTGCTACCTGCTGGATGTGTCCGAACTCGAGCGCCCGGGCGTCACCGTGTTCGTCGCACGGGTCGACGGGCGTGCGCTGGGCATCGCCGCCCTGGTGGCCGACGGTTCCGAGGGCGCGGACGGCTCGCGGAGCGACGCCCTCCCCCGCGCCGAGCTCAAGCGCATGTTCGTGCACGAGGACGCCCGCGGTCAGGGCCTCGCCCGCCGTCTGCTCGGCGCGATCGAGTCCGCCGCTGAAGGAGCAGGCATCGTCGAGGTGCGACTGGAGACAGGTCCGCTGCAGCACGCGGCGATCGCACTGTACGAGCGCTCGGGCTACGTGCGCATCCCGAACTTCGGGGCGTACGCCGACGATCCGTGGTCGGTCTGCTACGCCAAGTCGCTCGCCGTTCCCACACGCTAGCCGCCGCGCCGGCCGGCGTCAGCTCCCGCGGATGCGCCGGGACAGCTCGGCCGCGGCTTCGCGCACCCGGGCGGCGAGCGCATCCCACCCCTCCGGCGCAACGTTATCGCGCGGGAAGGTGACCGCGATGCCCGCGGCGGGCCAGCCCGCATGGTCGCGCACCGACACCGCGACGGAGGCGAAGCCCGGGGTGACGTCGCCGTCCTCGGTGGCGTAGCCGCGCTCGCGGGCCTCCGTCACGACTCGGCGCAGCTCGGCGTAGGAGTGCGGGCCGGAGCCCGTGCGGTCCTCGAACGCGCCGGAATCCGGATAGAGCGCGCGGAGCTGCTCGCGCGGCAGGGTCGCGAGAAGCGCGCGTCCGCTCGCCGTCAGGTGAGCCGGAAGACGCACCCCCACATCCGTTACCAGTCGCGGCCGCCGGGGCGCGCGCTCCTCCACGATGTAGACGACATCACGACCATGGAGTACGGCGACGTGCCCGGACTCGCCGATCGCATCCACCAGCGCCGCCACGATCGGCCGGCCGAGCCGGCTCAGCGGCTGCTGACGCGAGAAGGCGCTCGACAGCTCGTAGGCGGCGACGCCCAAGCCGTATCGGCGCGCCTCGGGGAAGTGCAGCACGAAACCGTGCTCGGTGAGCACGGCGAGCAGGTGGTAGACGGTCGAGCGGGGCAAGCCGAGGGCAGAGGCGATGGCGGCAGCCGGGGCCGGGCCGCGCTGGGCTCCGAGGTAGGCGAGGACGCGGAGGGTGTTCTCCGCCGCGGGGACCTTGCTCACCGCATCCACCTCCCTCGCCGGTAGCCGCGCCCGTGTCTGGGATCCCGGACACCGAGCAGCCTACAGCCGGAGCGCTCACGACCGCGCGGCGCGAGGATCGGACCATGCTCCAGACCCAGACCGCCGTCACCGTCGGTGCCGGACCGCTCACCATCGACGACGTGGTCGCCGTCGCGCGCCACGACGCCCGCGTCGAACTCGACCCCGACGCCCTCGCCGGAGTCGCCGCCTCCCGCGCGATCGTCGACGCCCTCGCCGACGACACCGAGCCGCACTACGGCATCTCGACCGGCTTCGGCGCACTCGCCACGACATTCATCCCCGCCGATCGCCGAGCGCAGCTGCAGGCGAGCCTCGTGCGCTCGCACGCGGCCGGATCCGGTCCCGAGGTCGAGCGCGAGGTCGTCCGTGCCCTCATGCTGCTGCGCCTGTCCACGCTGATGACCGCGCGCACGGGTGCGCGACCCCATACCGTCGAGACCTACGCCGCCCTCCTCAATGCGGGGATCACGCCGGTCGTCCACGAGTACGGCTCGCTCGGGTGCTCCGGCGACCTCGCGCCGCTCGCCCACTGCGCCCTGGCGGCGATGGGCGAGGGCCGCGTGCGGGTCGACGGCGAACCGGTCGACGCGGCCGACGCCCTCGCCGCTGCGGGAATCGAGCCCGTGGTCCTCGCCGAGAAGGAGGGACTCGCGCTCATCAACGGCACCGACGGGATGCTCGGGATGCTCGCGCTCGCCATCCACGACCTCCACGGCTTGCTGACCGACGCCGACATCGCCGCCGCGATGAGCGTCGAGGCGCTGCTCGGCACCGACGCGGTGTTCGCCGACGACCTGCAGCGGCTGCGGCCGCAGGCCGGCCAGGCGGTCTCGGCGACGAACCTGCGCGCCCTGCTCGCCGGCTCGCCGATCGTCGCGAGTCACAAGGGACCGGAGTGCACCCGGGTGCAGGACGCCTACTCGCTCCGGTGCTCTCCGCAGGTGCACGGCGCCGCACGCGACACCGTCGCGCACGCGGAGCTGGTGGCCGAGCGCGAGTTGGCCTCGGCCGTGGACAACCCGGTGCTCACCCTCGACGGGCGGGTGGAGTCGAACGGCAACTTCCACGGAGCGCCGGTCGCGTACGTGCTCGACTTCCTCGCGATCGCCGTCGCCGACGTCGCCAGCATGTCGGAGCGCCGCACCGACCGCTTCCTCGACCCTGCGCGCAACCAGGGGCTGCCGCCATTCCTCGCCCATGAAGTCGGCGTCGACTCCGGTCTGATGATCGCCCAGTACACGGCCGCCGGGATCGTCTCCGAGCTGAAGCGGCTGGCCGCGCCGGCGTCGGTGGACAGCATCCCCTCGTCGGCCATGCAGGAGGACCACGTGTCGATGGGATGGGCGGCCGCCCGCAAGCTACGCCGCGCCATCGACGGGCTCGCCCGCGTGATCGCGATCGAGGTCATGACCGCCGCCCGGGGAGCCGACCTGCGCGCCCCGCTGCAGCCGGGCCCCGCCACGGGAGCCGTCATCGCGACACTGCGGAGGGTCGTCCCGGGCCCGGGCCCCGACCGCCACCTCTCCCCCGAGATCGAGGCCGCCTACGTCCTCGTGACCTCCGGCGCCCTCCGCGCCGCCGCCCACCTCCCCTGACCCCCACCGTCGAGTACGCACAAACTGCACGAAATCAGCGTCGAAACCGTCAGCCTTCGCGGACTCGACGGGGTAACGAAAGGAACGAGAACCATGGATGGAGCCCGACCGGTGCGCGCGGCGCGAGGCACCGAGCTCAGCGCCAAGAGCTGGCAGACCGAGGCCCCGCTGCGGATGCTGATGAACAACCTCGACCCGGAGGTCGCCGAACGCCCGGACGACCTGGTCGTCTACGGCGGCACCGGCCGCGCGGCCCGCAGCTGGGAGGCGTTCGACGCGATCGTCCGCACCCTCCGCGACCTCGAGGCCGACGAGACGCTGCTCGTGCAGTCCGGCAAGCCGGTCGGCGTCTTCCGAACGCACGAGTGGGCTCCCCGGGTGCTGATCGCCAACTCCAATCTCGTCGGCGACTGGGCGACGTGGCCCGAGTTCCGCCGGCTGGAGGCGCTTGGTCTCACCATGTACGGCCAGATGACCGCCGGTTCGTGGATCTACATCGGCTCGCAGGGCATCCTCCAGGGCACGTACGAGACGTTCGGCGCGGTCGCGCGGAAGAGGTTCGACGGAACTCTCGCCGGCACCCTCACGCTGACCGGTGGATGCGGCGGCATGGGCGGAGCGCAGCCGCTCGCGGTCACCATGAACGGCGGGGCGGTGCTCATCGTGGATGTTGACCGCACCCGCGTGCAGCGCCGCGTCGACCACGGCTACCTCGACGTGCTGGCGGACGACCTCGACGACGCGGTCGCGCAGGCGCTGGCGGCCAAGGACGAGCGCCGCGCCCTTTCCGTCGGCGTGGTGGGGAACGCGGCGGAGGTCTTCCCCGAACTGCTCCGCCGCGGCGTCCCGATCGACATCGTCACCGACCAGACCAGCGCGCACGACCCGCTGAGCTACCTGCCCGCCGGCTACACCGTCGAGGAGTGGCACGACCGCGCAGCCGCAGACCCCGAGCGCTTCACCGACGACGCCCGACGGTCGATGGCCGCCCAGGTGGAGGCGATGGTCGGCTTCCAGGACGCCGGCTCCGAGGTCTTCGACTACGGCAACTCGATCCGCACGGAGGCCCAGCTGGGCGGCTACGACCGCGCGTTCGGCTTCCCCGGGTTCGTGCCCGCGTACATCCGTCCGCTCTTCGCCGAGGGCAAGGGACCGTTCCGGTGGGCCGCGCTCTCGGGCGACCCGGCCGACATCGCCGCGACGGACCGCGCCGTGCTCGACCTGTTCCCCCACGACGAACACCTGCGCCGCTGGATCACCCAGGCGGGCGAAAAGGTGCACTTCGAGGGACTACCCGCCCGGATCTGCTGGCTGGGATACAAGGAGCGGCACCTGGCCGGCCTCCGTTTCAACGAGATGGTCGCCTCGGGCGAGCTGTCCGCACCGGTCGTGATCGGGCGCGACCACCTCGACTCCGGCTCGGTCGCCTCGCCGTATCGGGAGACGGAGTCGATGGCGGACGGCTCCGATGCGATCGCCGACTGGCCCCTCCTCAACGCGCTGCTCAACACGGCGTCCGGCGCGACCTGGGTGTCGCTCCACCACGGTGGCGGCGTCGGGATCGGCCGCAGCATCCACGCCGGGCAGGTCGTCGTCGCCGACGGCACGCCACTCGCCGCGGAGAAGATCGAGCGCGTGCTGACGAACGATCCGGGCACGGGCGTGATGCGGCATGTGGATGCGGGATACGAGCGCGCTGTCGAGGTCGCGGAGGAGCGCGGGCTGCGCATCCCGATGCGCGAAGGCCGATGACCGCCACCCTCGTCACCGGCATCGGCGAGCTGACGACGTTCGACCCGGCGCATCCCGGACCCCTCGGGCTGGTTCGCGATGCGGCCGTTCTCGCCGTCGACGGCCGGGTGGCCTGGACCGGACCCTCGGCCGCAGCCCCCCGATCGGATGCGGACAGCGTCGTCGACGTCGCCGGCGCGGCCGTGATCCCGGGGTTCGTGGACTCGCACACCCACCTCGTTTTCGCCGGAGATCGCGCGCAGGAGTTCGAGGCGCGCATGGCCGGGCGACCGTATACCGCTGGCGGCATACGGTCCACGGTCGCAGCGACACGCGCCGCGACGGACGGCGAACTGCGCGCGCGGCTCGCCGGGCTGGTGGCCGAACTGCACGCGCAGGGCACGACGACGTTCGAGATCAAGAGCGGCTACGGACTGACCGTCGCCGACGAGGAGCGCCTGCTCCGACTGGCGCGCGAGGTGACCGACGAGACCACGTTCCTGGGTGCGCACGTCGTCCCGGCCGAGTACGCCGACGACCCAGACACCTATGTGGATCTCGTCACCGGCCCGATGCTCGACGCCTGCGCGCCGCACGCGCGCTGGATCGACGTCTTTTGCGAGACGGGCGCGTTCAGCGTCGAGCAGTCGGAGCGGATCCTCCGGGCGGGAGCCGAGCGCGGGCTGGGCGTGCGCATCCACGCCGCCCAGCTCGGCCCCGGAGACGGCGTCGCCCTCGCTGTGGAACTGGATGCGGCGAGCGTCGACCACTGCACCTACCTGACCGACGACGACGTGGAGCGGCTGGCCGCCTCCCGGACCGTCGCGACGCTGCTGCCCGGCGTCGAGTTCTCGACGCGGCATCCCTACCCGTCCGGGCGTCGCCTCCTCGACGCCGGCGCGACCGTTGCGCTCGCGAGCGACTGCAACCCGGGGTCGTCGTTTACGTCGTCGATGCCGTTCTGCATCGCCCTCGCCGTGCGTGAGCTCGGGCTGACGCCGGCCGAGGCCCTGCAGGCGGCGACGCTCGGCGGCGCCGCCGCGCTCCGTCGCAACGACGTCGGGCACCTGCGACCCGGAGCGCGGGCCGACCTGGCGGTCCTCCGCGCCCCGAGCCACATCCACCTCGCCTACCGGCCCGGCGTCCCCCTCATCGAGCGCACCCTCCGCCTCTAGTCCCTTTCGCCCCGCCGTCGAGTCCGCAAACTTTGCACACGAATCGCCCCGCGAGCGTGCAAAGTTTGCGGACTCGACGATGGGCGACGGGGACGGGACGGGATGGGTCAGCGGGAGGCGAGGCCGGCGGCGGCGTCGAGGACGAGGAGCGCCGCGAGGCGGACCGTGCGCTGGTCGGGAGCGTCGGCGGTCGCATCCACCTCGGCGATGTCGAGGGAGCGGACCAACGAGGATGCGCCGGCGAGCCGCGCGAAGCGGCGCAGCTCCCAGGCAGCGAGGCCGCCCGGGACGGATGCCGGGCACCCCGGAGCCACCGAGCGATCGCAGACGTCCACGTCCAGATCGACGTGCATCGGACCGCCGCCCGCCCCGGCGATCTCCAGCGCCTCCGCCATCACGTCGTCCAGTGGACGCGTATGCAGCTCGTCGCGGCGGATCACCGTGATGCCATAGTCCGCCGCGCGGCGGGCGTAGGCGGCCGAGTTCGCGAAGTCGGCGATGCCGATCTGCACGATCCGCCGACCGTCGAGCCCGGCCTCGATGAGCTCGCGCACCGGAGAGCCGTTGGACGATCCGTCGCGCAGATCGTGATGAGCGTCGAGCGTGATCAGCCCCGCCGCGCCGAGGTCCCCGCCGAACGACCCGAGCGCCGCCGGGACCGTGAGCGAGTTGTCGCCGCCGACCGCGACCGTCAGTCGCGACCGGGACGAGGCCTCTGCCATTGCCGCACGCGCACGTTCCCGCCCCTCCGGGCCGTCGGGTGACGGCACGTCCCCGGCGTCCGCGAAGCGCAGTGACTCGACGTCCTCTCCCGGTGCGAACGCCGAGTAGCGACGCAGCGCATCCCGCACAGCCGCAGGGGTGGCACCCGCACCGGTCGGCGAGAGCGAGGTATCCTGCGTCGGGATGCCGATCAGCGTCAGGTCCGCGCCATCCGCTCCGAGTGGCGGCCAGTCGCCCGCGCGCGGCCACAGCGGGTCGAGCGAGAGTCCGTGTGCACTCATACCCGCGACCCTAGCGATGGGCGGCGCAAACGCAGCGGCCGCGTCCGGCATGCCCGTCTGGGATACCGGACGCGGCCGTCGGATCAGACCTGCGTCCCCCCGGCCGGCCGGGTGAAGACGGGCGGCTGAGGAGCGGTCGGTGTACCCGTACCGTCCGAACCCACCGGCCCGGTCGGTCCACCGGTCACCGGCGTCCCGCCATCGCCCGCACGGCCGTCCCCTGTCCCGTCGTCGCCCGAACCACTGCCGGCCGCGGCCTTCGCCGCCTTCCGCGCCTCTTTCCGCTCCCGTCGCCCCTCGACCAGGTTGTACAGGGTCGGCAGCACGACGAGCGTCAGCACGGTCGAGGAGATGAGTCCGCCGATGACGACGATCGCGAGCGGCTGCGAGATGAAGCCGCCGTGCCCGGTCAGGCCGATCGCCATCGGGGTCAGCGCCGCGATCGTGGCCAGCGCCGTCATCAGGATGGGGCGCAGTCGTCGGGATGCACCGTGTGCCACGGCGTCCGCCACCGCGAGACCGCGCCGTCGGTACTGGTTCACCAGGTCGATGAGCACGATCGCATTGGTCACCACGATGCCGATCAGCATCAGCAGACCGATCAGCGACGCGACGCCGAGCGGGATGCCCGAGGCGAGCTGGAGCAGGATGGCGCCGGTCGCCGCGAACGGCACCGACACGAGCAGCAGCAGTGGCTGCCGCAGCGAGCGGAACGTCGCCACCATGACGATGTACACGATGAGGATGGCCGCGAGGAGCGCCAGGCCCAGCTGCTGGAACGCATCCGACTGGCTGGAGGAGACGCCGCCGATCTTGGCCGTCGCGCCCGAGGGCAGGTCCGCCGCCTTGAGCGCCGCGTTGACGTCGGCGTTCGCTGTCGTCAGGTTGTCCGTCGCCGGGGTGGCGGTCACGGACGCCGTCCGGAGCCCGCGCTGGGTGGTCACCGTCGCCGGGCCCTTGACCTCCTTCACGCTGGCGAGCGTGTCGAGCGGCACGATCCCCGTCGCCGTCGGGATGGACAGCTGCGCGAGCCCCGCGACGGTCGTCGGCGGGTTGTCGCTCTGCAGGTAGATCTTCAGCGTGGTGTCGTCGATGGCGACGGAACCCGCCTGCGTGGGCTGGACCGCCTGCGAGACGATCGTGCCGACGGCCACCTCGCTGAGTCCGGCCGCTGCGGCCTTGGATCGATCGACGTCCACCGAGACGTAGGGCAGCGATGCGCTCAGGTTGTCGGTCACCTGCTTCAGCGACGACTTCTTCCGCAGCTCGGCGACCACCGAGTCCGTCGCCTTCTGCAGGTCGGCGTTGCTGCTGGCGGAGATGTCGACCTGGATGTCGGTCGAGCCGCCGAAGCCGCTGGACGCTGAGAGGGTGATCTCTCCCTGGTCCTTGATGTCGGCCAGTTCGTCCTCGATGGTGTTCTGCAGCTTCTCCTGGTCGGCGTTCGGGTCGGTCGTGATGGAGAAGGTCGTCCCACCGCCGCCCCCGCCGGTGAACGCGTCCCGCAGCGACGAGCCGCTGGAGCCGATGGAGACCTGGACGGTCTTGACGCCGTCAGTGTCGAGCAGCTTCTTCTCGACCACCTTCGCCGCGTCGTCCTTCGACTGGAGGCTCGCGCCGGGATCGAGGGTCTGCGTGACGGTGAGGGAGTTCTGCCCGCTCGACCCGAGGAAGTTCGTCTTCAGGAACGGCACCGTGAGGAGCGTGAGGACGAGCACCAGGACGGCCGCGGTGATGGTCAGCCCCGAGCGCTTGAGCGTCCAGCGGATGATCGGCAGGTAGCCGGCCTGGAGCCGCGAGGGATGCTCGAGCTCGTCGATGCCGGATGCCGCAGCCTCCTCCACCGACAGAGCAGCGGCCTCGACCTCGGGGCCGCCCTCGTGCTTGTGCGCCTTCGGCGCCCGGAGGAACCAATAGGCGAGCACCGGCACGATCGTCAGGGCGACGAGCAGCGACGACAGCAGGGCGATCGTGACGGTCAGGGCGAAGGGCCGGAACAGCTCGCCGGTCACATCCCCCACGAATGCGAGCGGGAGGAACACCGCAACGGTCGTGATCGTGGATGCGGTGATCGCGCCCGCGACCTCACGGACCGCCCGCACGATGGTCACCGCTCGGTCTGCGCCGGGCACCAGCTGCCGTTTGATGTTCTCGATCACGACGATGGAGTCGTCCACCACACGCCCGATCGCGATCGTCAGAGCGCCCAGCGTGATGATGTTGAGCGTGTAGCCGGTCGCCCACATGACGATGAACGTGATCAGCACGCTGGTCGGGATGGAGATCGCCGTCACCAGCGTCGACCGCACGGACAGCAGGAACACCAGGATGACGATGACCGCCATCGCGAGACCGAGCAGCCCCTCCTCGGTGAGCGAGTTGATCGACTGCGTGATGAACGGCGCCTGGTCGAAGACGACGGTGATCTTCGTGCCGGAGCCGAGCTTCTTCTCCAGGCTCGGGATGAGGTCGTTGACCGCGTGAGAGACCTCGACCGTGTTGGCGGAGGGCAGCTTGGTGACAGCGATCGTCAGGGCGGGCTTGCCGTCGACGCGGGAGAGCGAGGTGGTCGGGTCGTCCGTCTCGGCGACAGTCGCGACGTCGCCGATCGTCGGCGGGGTGCTCGGGTAGGCGACGTCGGCGGTCGCCCCAGCGCCACCGGCCGCACCAGCGGCTCCCGCGGCGCCGGCCGCTCCGCCCGCGGCTGCGCCCTTGGCGCCCGCACCGTCAGCCGCGGTCACCGAACGGATCAGCGGCAGGCCGGCGATGTCCTCGACCGACGACAGCTGCGTCCCCGACTGCACGGACAGCGTCTGCCCGTTCTCGGTGATGTCTCCGCCCGGGATGAGCACGCCGTTCTGCTGCAGCGCATCCTTGATCGCCGAGGACGAGACGCCTGCGGCGGCGAGCTTCGCCGGGTCCGGTGTGATCGCGATGCGGCGGCCGATCTCGCCGACCAGCTGCGCGTCGTTGACGCCCGTCACATCCTTGACGTCCGGGAGCACGAGCTTCGTGATGTCGTCGCCGAGGGCGCGCTGGTCGTCACCGCCGGTGACCGCGAGCTGGATGACGGGCAGGTCGTCGATGCTGCCCGAGAGCACCTGCGGCTCGACGCCCGACGGCAGGGTCGACTTGATGCGATTGACCGCCTGGTCGATCTTCTGCTCGGCGGTGGCGAGGTCGGTCCCGTACGTGAACTTCGCCGTGATGATGGACTGGTTGGTGCTGCTGACCGCGCTCGTACTGTCGAGGTCGGGAACGCCCTGGATGGCGGCCTCGACCGGAGTGCTGACGTCGTTGTTCACGACCTCCGGCGATGCACCCGGGTAGCTGGAGAGCACCACCAGCTGCGGGAACGAGATCGACGGCGCGAGCTCCTGCTTGAGGTTGGTCAGGGCGAGTCCGCCGAAGACCGCGGCGACGATCGTGACAAGCGCGATCAGGGCACGGTTCTTCATGCTCAGGACGGCGAGGAAGTGCACAGGTTTCCCCTCGGGGACGACGGTTTCAGGACCGCGCCGACACTGGCGCAGGGGAAGTATGACATCGCAGGGTGGGCGGTATCTTCATGCCTGGGTACGACATCCCGCTACTCCGCTGGGAGTGCCCGTCGGCCCGGCCCGCCGGGTCGCGCGAGTCACACCACGCTGGGCAGCGCGCCGGAGTCGAAATACGGCACCGGCTCGTTCGCGGCGACGGCCCACGCCCGGGTGAGAGCGGCGAACGCGCGGTCGTACTCGTCCGGGGTGTAGGTGATCGGGATGCGCAGGAAGCGCTCGAAGGCGCCGTCGATGCCGAACCGCGGTCCGGCGGCGATCAGCAGGCCGTGGCTGCGCGCGGCCAGCGCTAGTGCCGAACTGACCGGGGCGCCGATCCCCACCCAGGCCGTCAGTCCGCCGTGCTGAACCGGCATCGTCCAGTCGGGGAACGTCTCGGCGACCAGGCGTCGGACGTTCTCGCGCCCCAGACGGAGCTGCTCGCGCCGCTCCTCCATGATCTCGGGAAGCTGCGGGATCATCCGCGCGACGACGAGCTGCTCGATCATCGGCGTGCCGAGGTCGGTGGCCGGCTTCGCGGCGATCAGGCGCTGGATGTGCGAGCGCTCGGCGCGGATCCAGCCGATGCGGAGGCCGCCCCAGAGCGTCTTGCTGGCCGAGCCGATCATGATCACCGGCGCGCCGGCCGACGCGGAGTCCGCGTAGGCCGGCAGGGGCAGGAACTCGCCGACCCGGTCGATGTCGAGCTCCGCCGTGGTCTCGTCGGCGACAACGATCGCGCCGTGACCGGCGGCGGCCGCGAGCACCCGCTCCCGCGTCTCGGGCGACATGGTGGCCCCGGTCGGATTGTGGAAGTCGGGGATGAGGTACGCGAGCGCGGGATTGGCGCGGCGGAACGTCTGCTCGATCGCCTCCACATCCCAGCCGTCGGACTCGTCGCCGATGCGGTGCGGCCCGGATTCCGGCGCGGTGACCGTGATGGGCACCAACCGTGCGCCGGCCAAGCGGATCGCCTCGATGGCGTGCGGGTAGGTCGGCACCTCGATGACGACGCGGTCGCCCCGGCCGAGGAACGTGCGGGCGATCAACGCGATCGCCTGCTGCGCGCCGACGGTCACCAGGATCTGGTCCGGTGTCGTCGGCAGGCCGCGGCTGGCATAGCGGGCGGCGATCTCGGCGCGCAGGTGCGGCAGTCCGACGGGGTCGTAGCCCGGGTCGGGGAGGAAGCGCGGCAGTTCCTCCGCGGCGGCACGCGCGGCGGCGGGAAGGGACGACGCGGCGGGGAGCGACGCCTTGGTGAAGTCGAGCATCCCCTCGCCGGCCACCGCGGGCAGGGAGAGGGCCGGGCCGGGGAGACGCGCGACGCTGCCGGAGCCTCGGACGCTGTCGATGAAGCCGGCCTCGCGGAGCTGGCGGTAGGCGGCGGCGACCGTGGTCCGGCTCAGCTCCAGCTTGGCCGCCAGATCGCGCTCGGCGGGCAGGCGTGTGTCGATCGGGATACGGCCGTCGAGCACGAGAAGCCGGATGCGGTCGGCGAGCGCCTGGTAGCTGGCGCCGGCGGTCCGCCAGGCTCCGAGCAGGTGCTCCAGCGAGCGGGCGGTGAGTTGCGCATCCGACATGCAGGCCACTTTAGTTGAATTGGCATCTTGTTGCGAGTCCAATCGTTGCGATTGGATTGTGCCCATGGCCGCCCGACTTCTTCTCACCCGCCGCCTCGTGCAGCTGCTGATCGGACTCTTCCTCTACGGGATCGCGATCGCGCTCATGGTGCGCGCCGGGATCGGCCTGTCGCCGTGGGATGTTCTGGCACAGGGTCTGTCGCTGAAGACCGGCATCCCCTTCGGGTTCGTCACCAACCTGGTCGGACTCGTCGTGCTGGCGTTCTGGATCCCGCTGCGGCAGCGTCCGGGCCTCGGAACCGTGCTCAACGTGCTGCTGGTCGGCCCGAGCGCGCAACTCGGCCTCGACCTGCTGCCGCAGCAGACGGAGCTGTGGGCGCAGGTGCTGTTCTTCGCGGCCGGCCTCGCGCTGCTCGCCGTCGCGACCGGCCTGTACATCGGTCCGCGCCTCGGCCCGGGCCCGCGCGACGGGCTGATGACCGGCCTGCACTCCCGCACCGGCCGGCCGATCTGGATGGTGCGGACCGCCATCGAGGTGACCGTACTGATCATCGGGTGGGTGCTCGGCGGGAACGTCGGGGTGGGGACGCTCGCGTTCGCGCTCCTGGTCGGCCCGCTGTGCAGCATCACCCTCCCCTTCTTCGCGATCCGCCTGCCGCAGTACGCTGCAACGACTGCGGCACGGCTGGAGAGCGAGCTCGAGGGAACGGCCGAGCAGTCGGCCGGCCTCGAGGAGGAGCAGGGTGCCGTCCGTTTCGACGTGCGCGACGGCATCCTGCTCGAATCCGACCGGGCGGCGCACGAGCGCGCATCCCGGGCGGACTCCCCCTTCGTCCGAGGTCCGCAGCCCGACCGCGCGCCGCGCGCTCCGCGCCTTGAGCGCGCAGACCGCCCGTCGCGCGTGATCGCCGCGCACTGGCTGGACGACCGCATCACGCGTCGCCCGCGCCACCCCTGACCCCTGACCCCGCGCCTCCCTCTCGCCGCCGCATCTCCCACCGTCGAGTCCGCAAAAACTGCACGCCGAAGGGGCGTAAAGCGGTAAGTCTTCGCGGACTCGACGATGGGGTGAGGTTAGGCGAGGTGGGCGGCGTAGACGCGGAGGGCGTCGCGCACGAAGGCGGCGTTCTCGGCGCCGCCGTAGTTCGCGGCGAACCGCTCGTCGGCGACGTACATCTCGCCGAGACCGGTCAGGTACGCGGCCGTCGGCGCGCCCGTGCCGTACCCCGGCGTCCCCGGGATGCCGGCCAGCCACTCGGCGTGACGCTTCGCGAGCGCCTGCGCCTCGTCCGACTCCGGCGCGACGCCGGCCGCCGCCGCGGACTTCCAGTCGGCCGCGAGCCGCTCCTGCCGGGCCTGCCAGTCGGCACGCTCCTCCGCGGTCTTGCTGCGCCACCAGCGGTCCGACGCCGCGTAGGCGTCCTTCCCCCAGCGCTGCTCGACCTCGTCCTTGTACTGGGTGTGATCGAATCCGTCGAACATCTGCTCGGCCACGATCTCCTCTCCTTCCTCCACTGCGTGGATCGTCGACTCGACCGACGCGATCTGCCGCGCCAGCCGTTCCCGCTCCGCCTGCAACCACGCAAGGTGGTCACGCAGGGCGGGCACCGCATCCGTGCGGTCGTCGAGCACCCGGCCGACGGCGTCGAGGCCGAGACCGAGCTCCCGGAGAAGCAGGATGCGCTGAAGCCGCACGAGGGAGTCGCGGTCGTAGTACCGGTAGCCGTTGCCGCCGACGCGGCTCGGCTTCAGCAGCCCGATGGCGTCGTAGTGGCGCAGCGTCCGGCTGGTGGTGCCGGCGATCCGCGCGATGTCCTGGATGGACCAGTCCATGTCTTCCTCCTTCCGTGCGGTGCGTCATCCACGCTAGGAGTTGACGTTACGTCAAGGTCAAGCGACCCGGCTACAGTGTTCGCGTGCGCAGTATCCGTTCGACCACCCGCGTCGCCCCCGGCACCCTGTTCGTCGAGGGTCCGCTCTCGAACTGGACCGTGTTCTACGGCGATGGAGCGGTCGAGCTCGTCGACTGCGGCTACCCGGCCGATCGCCCGCTCGTCGAGGAGTCGATCCGTCTCGCGGGTGCCGACCCGGCCGACCTGAAGCGCATCCTGATCACGCACGGCCACTCGGATCACCTCGGCGCGAGCGCGCAGTTCGCCGCCGAGCTCGGCGTGGTCGTCGCGGCGGCACCGGCCGAGCTCCCGAACGTCCGGCGCGACATCACCGAGCAGGTCACGGTCGCCGACCTGCTGCCGTCCGCGCTGAAGCGCGGCACCGTCCGCTGGGCGATCGCCGCCGTGCGGGCGGGAGGTCTGGGCGATGTCGGGGTCCGGGATGCGGTCGCGCTGGAGGGGGACGAAGTCACCCTGAGCACGGGGCACACCCTCGAGCTCGTCCCCGCCCCCGGCCACACGACCGGCAGCGTCTGCTTCTTCGAGCCGACGTCGCGCGCGCTGCTGACCGGCGACGCCATCGTGACGGGTCATCCGCTGCTGCGCGAGAGCGGTGAGCTGCAGCAGCTGCCCGCGTTCTTCCAGCACGACCCCGATGAGGCCGCGCTCAGCGCGCGCAGGCTGGTGCTGTGCGACGCCGAGGTGGTGCTGCCGGGGCACGGACCGCTGGTCGCGTTCCCGGCGAGCGCGCGCCCCTGAGCCGCGGCCGGATCAGCGCTTCGCGCGCGCCGGCACCTTCTTCTGAGGCGTGCCGGTGCCCGCAGCTCCGGCAGCCGCCGAAGCCGGCCGCGCACCTTCGGGCTGTGGCTCCGGGATCGTCCCGGCGACCGCCTCCGCACTGTCCTGCGGTTCCCCGATCGTGATCGGCACCGGGTGGATGTGGATGCGCGTGTGCGCCTTCGACGCCGGCACGAGCGGTCGGCGTGCGACCGGGCGCACGGGCTCGCCGCGACGGTCTTGGCCGGGGAGCGGGCGCGAGCGCCGGCCGTAGATGAGCGACGAGGAGTCGAGCAGCCACGGGACGAGCGCGACGGTGACGCCGTGGCAGAGCATGAGCTGCTTGCTGATGCGGCGTGCGCGGTGGTTGTGCAGCAGCGCCTCCCACCAGTGGCCGACGATGTACTGCGGCAGGTAGACCGTCACGACCTCGGAGCCGTGCTCCTCGCGCCGGTGCTTCATGTACTTGATGAGCGGAACGCCGAACTCGCGATACGGCGACTCGATGATCGTGAGCGGAACGTGGATGTTCTGCTCGACCCACTGCCGCTGCAGCTTCTGCGTCGACTCCTCGTCGATCGAGACGTGCACGGCCTCGATCGAGTCGTGCCGCGCGGCGATCGCGTAGTCGAGCGCCTTCAGCGCCGGCTTCTGCATCTTGCCGATGAGGACGATGGCATGGTCGCCGACGCTGCCGAACGTCGTCACCGGGTCGACTTCGACCTCTTTCTCGACGTCGCGGTAGTAGCGGTTCACGCCGAGCATGAGGAACCACAGGATCGGCATGAAGATGAAGACGAGGTACGCGCCGTGCGTGAACTTTGTGATCGTGACGACGATGAGCACGATCGCGGTCAGACAGGCGCCGAAGGCGTTGATGCAAAGCGAGCGGATGATGCCGGTGCGTTCTCGGCCGGTCTGGCCTCCCGAGCGCAGCAGCGTGATCCAGTGCTTCACCATCCCGGACTGGCCGAGGGTGAACGAGACGAAGACGCCGATGATGTACAGCTGGATGAGCTGGGTCAGGTTGGCCTGGTAGACGACCAGCAGGACCGTGGCGGCAAGCGCCAGGATGATCATGCCGTTCGAGTAGACGAGGCGGTCGCCGCGCGTGTTGAGTGCTTTCGGGGCGTACGAGTCGCGGGCGAGCACGGAGCCGAGCAGCGGGAATCCGTTGAAGGCGGTGTTGGCCGCGAGCAGCAGCACCACCGCCGTCGCGGCCTGCACCAGGAAGAAGAAGAACGTGTTGTTTCCGAAGGTCGCCGCGGCGATCTGAGCGATGAGGCTGCGCTGCGGCTGGGTTGCGCACTGCGCCCATCCCTGCAGGTCGCACGGGTTCTCGGCGTAGTGGACGCCGCTGATCAGCGCGGTGGCGGTCAGGCCGGCGAACAGCGTGATCGCGATGCCGCCCATGAGGCCGAGGGTGATGCGGGCGTTGCGGATCTTCGGGGTGCGGAACGCGGGGACGCCGTTGGCGACGGCCTCCACACCGGTCAGAGCCGAACATCCACTCGAGAAGGCGCGCAGCAGGAGCAGGACGACCGCCGCTTGCGTGAGCGAGTCAGCGTGCACCTGGTAGCCGGCGGACTCGGCGACCGGGGCGTCTCCGAACACCGTGCGGACGAGGGCCGTCACGATCATCAGGGCGATGCTGCCGATGAAGATGTAGGTCGGCAGCGCGAACGCCTTCGACGACTCCCGTACGCCGCGCAGGTTGATGGCGGCGATGATGATGACGCAGAGGATGGCCAGTTCGACGCGCCACGGGGCAAGGAACGGCAACGCCGAGATGACGTTGTCGACGCCGGATGCGACGGACACGGCGACGGTGAGGACGTAGTCCACGAGCAGCGCCGAGGCGACGATCAGGCCGGCCTTCTCGCCGAGGTTCTTGTGAGCGACCTCGTAGTCGCCACCGCCCGAGGGGTAGGCCTTCACCAGCTGGCGGTAGCTGAGCACGACGGTGATGAGCAGCACGACGACGGCCGCGGCGACCCACGGCGCGAACGTCAGGAAGGCGAGACCGCCGAGCAGCAGGATCATCAGGAGTTCCTGCGGAGCGTACGCGACGCTCGACAGCGCGTCGGAGGCGAAGATGGGTAGCGCGAGGTGCTTCGGGAGCAGCTGCCCTTCGAGCTTTTCGCTCGGAAGCGGGTCGCCGATCAACCAGCGCTTCGGGGATCTCCCCTCATTTGTCACGAGTGGCGAGCATACTCGCTGGCAATCCACTGTCAAGTCGGCGCGTCGGGCCTTGCGAACCCTGTCGTTCTGCAAAGACTGGGGGCTGCTCCTCCACGGGGTGTTCCCCCGCGGATTGCCGCGGCGGAACGACCCGAAGAGGTCTCACTGGGAGCCGGATGAGCATTTCCTGACTCTTTCCCAAAGCCAATGACCGGCGCTCAGCGGCGGCCGATCGCCTCGACGAGCACACGCCGGACGCGGTCCAGCTCATCCTTGAGAAGCGGGACGATGTCTGCTGGGAGCGCGCCGCGAGCGGCCTGGTAGCGGAGGTCCGTGCGGAGCTGCTGACGGAAGTCGTTCAGCGCCGCCTCGGCCTCGCGCGCGGCGGCGTTGCCCGCCGCGCGCGCATCCCGCCCGGCGTCGCGCGCCTCCTGACGCGGGTCCACCCGGGAGCCGTTCCGCTTGGCCTCGCGAGCCGCGGAGGCGAGCTCCGCGCGCAACGTGCGCATCGCGTCGTTCACGCCGGCGCGCACTTCGTCCGCCAGACGGCGAACGGAGTCGGTGACCTCCTCCTCGATCGCGTCGAGCTCCGGTCGGCGAGCCTCGAGCTCGGCCCGGCCGGCGTCGGTGATCTGGTACACCGTCTTCCGGCCCTCGGTCGCCTTGGTGACCAGGCCCTCCTCCTCCAGCTTGGCCAGCCGCGGGTAGATGGTGCCGGCACTCGGACTGTAGGTGCCACCGAAGCGCTCGGTCAGCGCCTGGATGAGCTCGTAACCGTGTCGCGGCGCCTCATCCAGCAGGCTCAACAGGTACAGCCGGAGGCTCCCGTGCGAGAAGACGGGAGTCACGCCGACGCCTCCGCGCCCTGCTCGGCGGCAGCGCTGCGGAGCACCGCGGCGTCGCCGGAGACCGAATTGATGCTGATCTCGACCCACGTGCCATCCAGCGTGCCGGCCGTTCCGGTGTAGCCCTTGCCCATCCCGCCGACCACGGTCATGTTGTCGAGCTGCACCTTTCCGGACACCGTGTTGACGCGGTAGCGCGCGCCGACGGCCTCCGGGATGCGGATGGTCGTGTCGCCGGACACCGTGTTGACGGCGATGTCGTCCGGAGTGCCGGTGACGTCGAGCATGACGTCGCCGGAGACGCCGTCGGACGAGAAGCGCCGGATGGCTCCGGTCGCTGTCACGTCACCGGAGACGGTGTGGGCGCTGATGCGGCCGGTGTGGTCGCGGACGGACAGCTCGCCGCTGACGGAGTTGAGCTCGACGTCGCCGGTGAGGCCATCGGCGACGACATCGCCGGAGACAGTGCTCAGGCGGGCGTCCGTGGTGAGGCCCGAGACCAGAGCTGCCGCCGAGACGACGCCGAACTTGAGCTCGACATCGCGCGGCACGAGCACGCTGACGTCGGCGCGGGCGCTGGAGCGCATCGACTTGAAGACCTCGATGAAGTTGTCCCACCGCAGCTGCGGGTGATCGATCTCGAGACGGTCGCCGTCGACCACGATCTTCAGGTCGCGGCCCGTGACCGAGTGCACCTCGATGCGCGCTCCGGGCTCGTCGTGTCCGACGATGTCGATCTGACCGCCGATGAACCCGACCTTGAGGGCGCGGACGACCTCGATGTCGATCGTGCGGCTCTCGCCCGGCTGGATCAGCCACTTCTCCTGTGCCATGCTTCCTGCTCCTTCTCTCCGGCCCATGCCGGGGCCGTCGGTGACTCGCGTTATATCGCGACTGTTGACGGATTCACGATATATCGCGAGTGGGGTGGATGCAAGCCCTCGATGGTCCGAATCCCCTGGATTCAGGGTGCGGTCAGGGAGAACCCTGAGCGGGCGCGAAGTGACGTGGCGCGGCGGGCCGCTAGCGCCGCAGCCAGGGCTGGAGCAGCCGGGTGACGAACGGCAGAAGGAAGTACGTCATCGTCGGCGTCAAGCACAGCGTGGTGATGAGCACGGTCGCGATCGGCCACAGCTCGTGCCAGCCAGGGACGAAGGAGGTGACGAGAGTCGTGAACAGGAGCGACAACGGGAAGAAGCCCAGCCAGATCGTCACGGCCTGCTTCCAGCGCGGAGGAGCGGCGGGGACGCCCGGCTGCGGCGCGTCGAACCAGCCCTCGATGCCCGTGCGGCGCTCCACCCGAGCCACTTCCACCAGTTCGCGTCCCTCATAGAGCCACTCCGCGCGGTCGTCGGACGCCTCCCACGCCTCCAGCGTGTCGGCGTCCGCGAAGCGGTACAGCATGTGCCATTCGTCCGAGTCGGCGTGCGCACGCACCCAGCCGGAGCCGAGGAACCCGTCGTACGTGTTCGCGAGGTTGACACCGGACTGGACCCAGTGGGTCACCTCGGCGAGACGGTTGCCGTCGACGCGGCGGGTGATGGAGACGGTGACGGGAAGGCGGCGCGCTCGTGACGCATCCAGAAGCGGCTCTTGTGGAGACATGCCTCCATTGTCTCCGCGGCGCGTTACACGCGGATTTCGGGCGGCGTCAGCGCGGCGTCAGCGCGGGCCGATGAGGGGCGGGCCGTCGCGGACGACGAGGCGAGGTGCGACGAGCCGGTGCCGCGGATCGGCGACCTCCTCGCCGGGGCGGACCCGGCCGCCGTGCGCGCCCGTCAGGAGTTCCAGCACCCCCGCGGCGACCTCGTCGAGCGGCTGGGCCACGCTGGAGAAGCCGAGCGACGCAGCAACCGGGGTGTCGTCGTACCCGACGACCGGGATGCGGCCGCCCGCGGCGGTGAGGACTCCGAGCGCGAGGGAGTCGGACGTGCACACCACGCCGTCGACCGTTCCGGCCTGGGCTTCGAGCCGGCGGATCGCCTCGGCGCCGAACGGCACGCGGTCCTCGGCCGACACCTCCAGCAGCCGCAGCTCGTCGTCCGTCAGGCCGCTGCCCTCGCGCATCGCCTCGAGCCAGCCTTCGCGGCGGTCGTCGCCGGTGCCGGATCCCGCGGGCCAGCCGATGAACCCGATGCGCCTGCGGCCCTGGGAGAGCAGGTGCGCTGTGGCGTCGCGGAGGCCCGAGCGCCCATCCACGTCGACCCAGAGGTGCTCGGGATCGGTCATGTCGTCGATCCCCCACGGCCGGCCGAATGTCACGAACGACTGACCATGCTCGATCAGCCACTCCGTCCGCGGATCACCGTGGAAGGTCGAGGTGAGGACGAACGCGTCCACGTCCGCGGCATCCGAGAGACGGCGGAACTGCTCGATCTCGTCGTCCGGGCCGGCGGCGGTGAACAGCAGCATCCGCAGGCCCTGCCGGTCGGCGCGCTCGGTGAGCGCGTGCAGGAAGCGGTCGAGGATGCTCCCGGAGATGCCGTCCTGCGTGATCGGATCGAGCCGGATGCCGATGGTCGAGCTCTTCTGGGTGCGGAGGCGGCGGGCGGAGGCGTGCGGCCGGTAACCGAGCGAATGGATCGCGGCCTGAACCCGTTCCCGCGTCTCCGGACGGACGAGTTCGGGGGCGTTCAGGACGTTCGACACCGTCTGGCGGGACACCCCAGCGACCCCGGCGACGTCGCTGACGGTCGGCTGCGCACCCATCGCGACTCCCTCCTCCGGCGGCTGGATATGACCCTACTGGTCTGCTTGACACCCCGTGAACCTCGTGATTAGTGTGACAAGCATCCCGCTTTGATCGTTCAAAGTCACCGTAGCAGGTGAAAATTTGATCGATCAAACGCCGGGAGTGACGGACGGGCTGTGACGAGGAGGTCGAAAATGCACGCATTGCTGCGTCGCACCAGCGCCTCCACGCCGCACGCCGAGTTGTTCACAACCAGCACCATCCACCGGGTTGTCCACGACCTCCCCCACCCTGCACGCGTGCGCCCCCTCCACCGGGCACACTCACATCAAGGAGAGACACGAATGCGCAAGATCACCCATCGCTGGCTCGCGGGCGGCGCCGTCGCCGCCGCGGCAGCGCTCACGCTCACGGCCTGCGGGTCCGGCTTCAGCGGCGGCAGCAGCGGCGACGACACCGGAAAGCTGACGTCGTCCGACAAGGCCCTCACGGTCATGATCGGATCGTCCGGCGACGCCGAGACCGCGGCGGTCAAGTCGGCGGTCTCGGACTGGTCGAAGAGCTCCGGCACGAAGGCATCCGTCGTCGCCGCCAGCGACCTCAACCAGCAGCTCTCGCAGGGCTTCGCCGCGAAGAAGCCGGCCGACGTCTTCTACCTCTCCACCGACGCACTGGCGGGCTACGCCTCCAACGGCTCGCTCCTCGCCTACGGCGACCAGCTCAGCAACAAGAGCGACTTCTACCCGAGCCTCGTGAAGTCGTTCACGTACGACGGCAAGTTCTACTGCGCCCCGAAGGACTTCTCGACGCTGCAGCTCATCATCAACACCGACGCGTGGAGCGCCGCGGGCCTCACCGACGCCGACATCCCGAAAACGTGGGACCAGCTGGAGTCGGTGGCGAAGAAGCTCACCACCGGCAGCCAGGTCGGCCTCGGCATCTCCGGTGAGTACGCCCGGGTCGGGTCGTTCATGGTCCAGGCCGGCGGCAACTTGATGAACGACGACAGCACCAAGGCCACCGCCAACAGCGACGCCAACGTCCAGGCGCTCGACTTCGTGAAGAAGATGCTCAACGGCGGTGAGCTGAAGTACGCGAAGGACCTCGGCGCCGGCTGGGGTGGCGAGGCGTTCGGCAAGGGTCTCGCGGCGATGACGATCGAGGGCAACTGGATCACCGGCGCCCTGAAGTCCGACTTCCCGAACATCAAGTACAAGGTCGCGGAGCTGCCCGAGGGCCCGGCCGGACAGGGCACCCTGCAGTTCACGAACTGCTGGGGGATCGCCGCCGACAGCCCCAACCAGGCCGCCGCGCTGAAGCTCGTCGAGAAGCTCACCAGCAAGGGCGACCAGCTCGCCTTCTCGAAGGCCTTCGGCCCGATGCCGTCGATCAAGTCGGCCGCAGACGAGTGGAAGTCCGCCAACCCCGACCTCGTGCCCTTCCTGGACGCCGCCGACTACGCCAAGGGCGTTCCGACCGCGAAGGGATCGGCCGATGTCGTCACCGACCTGAACAGCAAGCTCGAGTCGCTGGCCACCGGTGACCCGAAGGCGATCCTCGACGCCACGCAGAAGAACCTCGAAGCTCTGCTGAAGTAAGGAAGCCTCCCGTCATGTCCACAACCACGAGTCGGTCTCGTCGCACCGGTCTGCGGCGCGGCGAGACCGCCTCGGGGTGGTTGTTCACCGCCCCGGTCATCCTGCTGCTCGGCGTCTTCCTGGTGATCCCGGTGCTCATGGCGCTGTGGGTCAGCTTCTCCGACTGGGGCGGCCGGGGCAGCCCCTTCTCCTCCGACGTGAACTTCGTCGGCTTCGACAACTACACGAAGCTCCTCGCCGGCGGCGGTCTCGCCGAGCAGGACTTCGGAATGTCGCTCAAGAACAACGCCTGGTACGTCGTGCTCGTCGTGCCGATCCAGACCGCGGTGTCGCTCGGCCTCGCCGTGCTCGTGAACCGTGCGATCCTGCGCGGTCGCGGGTTCTTCCGCACGGCGTTCTACTTCCCCTCCGTGACCAGCTCCGTCGCCATCACCGTGCTGTGGCTCTTCCTGTTCAGCACCAGCGGCGCCGTCAACAAGGTGCTGTCGTGGGTCGGCATCCACGGGCCGAACTGGTTCAACGACCCCTCGGGCATCATCCATGACCTGCTCGCCGTGTTCGGCGTGACGCAGGGCCCCGCCGCGCTCACCCAGAACACCGCGCTCGGCGTCTCGTGGTGGGACTGGCTGGGCGGCCCGTCCGTCGCCATGACGGCGTACATCATCATGGCCGTCTTCACCACGAGCGGCACGTTCATGCTGCTCTTCCTCGCGGCGCTGCAGAACCTCGGCGGCGACATCACGGAAGCGGCGATGATGGACGGCGCGAACGGCTGGCAGCGCTTCTGGAGGATCACCCTCCCGCAACTGCGACCGACACTGTTCACGGTCCTCACGCTCGGGCTCATCGGCTGCTGGCAGGTGTTCGACCAGATCTACACCGGAACCCGAGGAGCACCCGGCAAGACGACGCTGACGCCCGCGTACCTCTCCTATCAGACGTCGTTCGTCAACCAGGAATGGGGACAGGGCGCCGCGATCGCCTTCATCCTCTTCGTCATCATCGTCGTGTTCACCCTGCTGCAGCGGTGGATCCTGCGCGAGCGCACGGTCTCCAAAAGGCGGATGCGGCTGTACCAGCCCGCGTTGGCGGCCGGCACGGCAGCCGGAGGCGCTCCGAGCAGCGTCCTCCCCTCCTCCCGCAGCGACGACTCCGAGCGGAAGGGAGCGATCCGATGAGCTCCAGCACCATCCAGGCGGAGCGTGCGACCGCGCCCGCACCGATGCCGCCGGCTCGTCCGCGTCGGCGACGCTCGACCGCGACCATCGTCGCCACGTCCGTCACGTACGCGATCCTGATCGCGCTGGCGGTCGTGTACATCATGCCGTTCCTGATCCAGCTGGCCACATCGTTCAAGACGGACGCCGAGGCGACGGCGAACCCGGTGTCCCTCATCCCGCAGACGTTCACCACGGCCGCGTATACGAAGCTGTTCGTCAACTCCGACTTCCCGGTCTGGTTCGCCAACTCGGCCGTGGTGACCGTGTTCGTCACACTGGGCCGGGTGTTCTTCGACTCGCTCGCGGGCTACGCCCTCGCGCGCTTGCACTTCCGCGGGCGCACGGTCGTGTTCGCGGCGCTGGTCGCCGTGATGTCCGTGCCGATGGTCGTGCTCCTCATCCCCAAGTTCCTCGTCATCAACCAGCTCGGCATCTACGACTCGTATACGGGCATGATCCTGCCGCTGCTGACGGACGCCGCCGGCGTCTTCATCATGAAGAACTTCTTCGAGTCCATCCCGGCGAGCGTCGAGGAGCAGGCGAGGATCGACGGAGCGGGCACCTTCCGGGTGTTCTGGTCGATCGTGCTCCCGATGGCCCGGCCGGCCCTCATCACGATCGTCATCCTGTCGTTCCAGGGGTCGTGGAACGAGCTGGCGCACTTCATCGTCTCGACGCAGAGCCCCTCGCTGACGACCCTGACGAAGGGCGTCGCCGGGCTCGCCAGCGGTCAGCTGAGCCAGGGCAGTCAGTACCCGCTCAAACTGGCGGCAGCGGCCATCATGACCATCCCCGTCGCGGTGCTGTTCTTCATCTTCCAGAGGCGGATCATGAACTCCAGCGAGGGGGCGGTGAAGGAATGACGGCAGCGGAACCGACCATCCTCGCCACCTGCGGCGGGCTGAACGGCGGCGAGTGGACCGACTCGGTGTACGGGCCGCTGCTGCACCACGCAATCGAGCTGGCCGACGTGCACGGCCGCGTCCCGCGCGTCACGCACGTCAACACCGCGGGCGGCGACCAGCGCCACATCGAGGGGGCCGAGCTCGAAGCGGCCCGGGCTGCCGGGGTCGAGGCGACGCACCTCCGGCTCTTCCCGCATCCCAACATCGACGACATCCGGGCGCACCTGCTGTCGCAGGATGTCGTCTGGGTGAGCGGCGGAAGCCTTGTCAACCTCCTGGCCGTCTGGCGGGCGCACGGCCTCGACCGGATCCTGACCGAGGCGTGGCATCGCGGCGTGGTGCTCGCCGGAGGATCCGCGGGCGCGCTCTGCTGGCACGAGGGCGGGACGACATCGTCCTTCGGCCCCGACATCTCCGCCGTCCGCGACGGGATCGGCCTCGTTCCCGGGTCCCTGGCCGTCCACTACGACTCCGACCCGCGACGACGCCCGGCGCACCAGCGCGCCGTGGCCGACGGAACACTTCCCGACGGCTACGCCCTCGACGAAGGGGTCGGCCTTGTCTACCGGGGCCGCGCCGTGATGGACGTCGTGGCCGAGCGCCCCGGCGTCTCCGCCTGGCGGCTCACCCGGACCGACGAGGGCGTGCGCGAGGAACGCCTCGCTCCCCGCCTCCTCGCCGACGAGGTCGCCGCATGAGCTCCGGCACCGGGACCCACCGCCACTCCCTGGTCTCCCGCGATTCCGCCCCATCCACGCCCACCGACGACCGCACGACCGAACACCCCGCTGACGCCCCGCGCGCGCTCGGCGACGACCACGAAGGCACGATCACCACGATGACCCAGCCCCTCCAGCCGCTCCTCCACGACAGCGTCGTGGTGCTGACCGCACCGTCCCAGGCCTGGTCGGCCGCTGACGGGCGCATCGACGGGCACGGCATCCACGGCTTCTACCATTCCGACCTCCGGGTGCTGGATCACGTCCGTCTCAGCGTGGGAGGCGCCGTGCCGGAACACATCGCAACCGCCTCACCGGATGCCGCCACGACCGTCTTCACCGCCCTGGCTCGGGGGATCGACGATGCGACGGCGGATCCGCGGGTGCGGATCGACCAGCGACGGACGGTCGCTGCCGGCTCGCTCGGCGAGCGCATCGTCGTGCGCAACGCCCTGGGCGAAGGCCTGCGAACCACCGTCGAAGTCGAACTGCGGGCCGACTTCAGCCCCATGCAGAAGATCAAAGCGGGACTGTCCGGGAGCGAGTACCCCGTGACCGTCGACCGGGGCGAGGGCAACGCTGGGAGCGAGGCCGTCGTGCTCGGCAGCGGTCCCGTCACCGCCCGGGTGTCGGCTCGCGGCGCGATTGCGACCGTCGACGGCCGGAACGTCACCCTCCGCTGGGACGTGGACGTGCCCGCGCACGGAGAGGCCGTCGTGGAGTGGAGCACCGGCGTCGACGATCCGACGGCGGTCGTGGCCGGTGCCGCGCCGTCGCCGGAGTGGTCCGCCTTCCGCGCCACCACCGGCGACTCCCGATTGGCGGCCTGGCTCGACCGCGCGGTCGCCGACCTCCAGGCGCTCCGCATGTCGACGGTCGAGCACCCGAACGACGTCTTCCTCGCGGCGGGCGCGCCGTGGTTCTTCACTCTGTTCGGACGTGACTCGCTCTGGGCGGCTCGGATGCTGCTGCCGCTCGGCCACGAGATCGCGGCGTCGACGCTGCGGGTGCTCGCCGAGTACCAGGGAACGGAGTCGGTCGCGGAGACGGCGGAGCAGCCCGGCAAGATCATGCACGAGCTGCGGCCCGGAGCGCTGGTGATCCCCGGCGAAGGCGTCGTCCTCCCGCCGCTGTACTACGGCACCGTCGACGCGACGGCGCTCTGGATCTGTCTGCTGCACGACGCCTGGCGCTGGGGCATGCCCCGAGACGAGGTCGAAGCGCTCCTCCCCCACCTGGAGGCTGCCCTGGCGTGGATGCGCGACTACGGCGACAGCGACGGAGACGGCTTCCTCGAGTACATCGACACCACGGGTCACGGCCTCGCCAACCAGGGCTGGAAGGACTCGGGCGACTCGATCCAGTGGCGCGACGGCACGCTGGCCGACGGTCCGATCGCCTTGTGCGAGGTGCAGGGGTACGCCTACGAAGCCGCCATCGGCGGCGCGGCACTCTTGGATGCCTTCGACCGGCCGGGAGGCGACGCCTGGCGCGGCTGGGCGGCCGATCTCAAGCAGCGCTTCGCCGACGCCTTCTGGATCGCCGACCCGGCCGGCGCGTATCCCGCGGTGGCGCTCGACGCCGCCAAACGCAAGGTCGACACCGTCACGAGCAACATCGGCCACCTCCTCGGCACGGGAATCCTGGATGCCGATCAGGCGGCGCTGGTCGCACGACGCCTCGTCTCGCCGGAGCTGTCGTCCGGCTACGGCCTGCGCACGATGTCGACGGACTCGGCGGGCTACTGGCCGCTCAGCTACCACGGCGGGTCCGTGTGGGCGCACGACACGGCCATCGCGATCACCGGGCTCGCGCGCGACGGCTTCCGCGCCGAAGCCGCGCAGCTGTCGGATGGGCTCCTCGCCGCGGCGGCGGGATTCGGCTACCGGATGCCGGAGCTGCACTCGGGTGACAGCGCCTCGGAGACCAGCGCACCCATCCCCTACCCCGCAGCGTGCCGACCACAGGCGTGGTCGGCGGCGGCCGCGGTCGCCGTGCTCAGCGCCCGGCTCGGCCTGCGCGCGGACGCCCCGCAAGGCCGCTTCGAGGTCGACCCGGACGAGACGGCAGGCGGCATCGAGGTGGAAGCTCTCCGCTTCGCGGGCCGGCCCCGCTCCGTCACTGCGTGACCCGAGGGGCCTGAGCAAACGACGCGCGTGCCAGGGCGCAGGTGCCGTTTACAGCTGCGCCATGATCTGGCGCGCGATGATCCGGCCGGCGCGGTTCGCGCCGATCGTCGACGCCTGCGGACCATACCCGGCGAGGAATATGCGCGAGTCCTGCCAGGAGGCACCGGAGGCGACGGTCAGACCGCCCGTCTTCTCCCGCAGGTGCAGCGGGGCCAGATGGCGCAGCTCCGGCCGGAACCCGGTCGCCCAGATGATCGCGTCGGCACGGGTGAACGAGCCGTCAGGCCAGCGCACGCCGTCCTTCTCGATGCGGGTGAACATCGGGCGCTCGATGAGCACGCCGCGTTCGATCCCGGCGGCGATCCGTCGCGTGCGAGGGACACCCGTGCCGCTCACGATCGACGGGAGGGCCTCCCCGGCGCGCGCCGCCGCATCCTGCATCGCCACCGCAGCGACGCCGCCCTCGATGGTGAGCTCCGACTCGTCGCGGAAGTCCACCGGCCGCCTGGTCGCCCAGGTCAGGGACTCCGCCACCCCCTCCAGCTCGAGCAGGAACCCGATCGCGCTCGTGCCCCCGCCCACGACGACCACCGACTGACCGGCGAACTCGTCGGCCGAGCGGTACGTCGAGGTATGGATATGACGCCCGGCGAAGTCGTTCATTCCCGGGTAGTAGGGCACGAAGGGCGAGCCCCAGGTTCCCGAGGCGTTGACGACGATGCGCGTCGCCGTCTCACCCGCACTGTGCTCGACGACGAGATCCGCGCCCCGGTCGGAGACGCTGTGCACGGCCACCGGGCGCTGAACCTGAAGGCCGAAATGGTCTTCGTAGCGGCGGTAGTAGCCGGCGACGATGTCACGTGCCGGGAGCGACCGGTCGGCCGTGTCGAAGCTGAGACCCAGCTCCGACATCCCCGGCAGATCGTTCACGTGATGGGCGCTGCCGAGCTTGAGCGCATCCCACCGGTGCTGCCAGGCTCCGCCGGTCACAGGACCGCGGTCATAGACGATGAAATCCTCGCCCGGGGTCAGCTCGAACCGCCGCAGATAGTAGGCGACGGCGAGCCCTGCCTGGCCCGCGCCGATGACCACCACCTGGGTCTCGGTCCTGGTCGTGCTCACCCGCTTATCCCATCACTTCTCGCTGTGCGGGATCTCGGGGGTCCGTGATGTCCGCATGCTAAACTCCATGCTAGTTTTCACTGTTTCTATTCGATCCCCGGGGAGCCTCTCTCGCCCGGGCTGGGACCAAAAGGGGGTCACGCATGGGGCGCGGCCGTCAGAAGGCAAAACACACCAAGATCGCGCGGCAGTTGAAGTCGTTCAGTCCCAATGTGAACTACGACGCCCTGGAGCGTGAGCTGACCGGCCACTCCCATGGCGACGACGAGCAATACGCGAAGTGGGCCGAGTACGAGGCGGAGGACGAGACCGAGTCCGAGGACGCCTATGCGTACGAAGACGAGGACGAGGAGACGGGCACTCCGAAGCGCGCCTAGCGCCGGCCGCCCGTACTGAGCTGCGATCCTTCGCGGCTCACAGCCAGCCCTGTCGTGTCGCGATGGACACGGCCTCGGAACGGTTGCGCGCGCCCGTCTTCCCGATCGCGCTCGAGAGGTGGTTCCGGACCGTCCCGTCGCTGAGGTGCAGCCGGCGGGCGATGTCCGAGATCGTCCCGCCCTCGGCTGCGACCTCCAGCACCTCGGCCTCCCGCACGGTCAGCGGTGACGCCCCGGACGCGAGCGACTCAGCCGCGAGCGCGGGGTCGACCACCCGCAGCCCGGCGGCCACCCGGCGCACAGCATCCGCCAGCTGTCCCGACGGGGTGTCTTTGACGACGAACCCCGAAGCGCCTGCCTCCATCGCGCGGCGTAGGTAGCCCGGCCGCCCGAACGTCGTCACGATCAGCGACCGGCACCCGGGCACGGCGGCCCGCAGCTGTGCCGCCGCCTGGATGCCGTCCGCGCCGGGCATCTCCACGTCGAGCAGCGCGACATCGGCCCGGGATGCGCGGGCCGCATCCACGACGTCGTCGCCCCTCCCGACCTGCGCGACCACCTCGAGGTCCGGTTCGAGGTCGAGCAGGGCGGCGAGCGCGCCACGGACCAGCGCCTGATCGTCGGCCAGCAACAGCCGGATGGTGTCGGTCACACAGCCCTCCTCACGCTCAGCAGAGTGCCTCCGCGGGGTCCGGATCCGACGGCGATCCTGGCGCCGACCTGCGCGGCGCGGACGCTCAGCCCGGCGAGGCCGGACCCGCTGCGCGCGGAGGGCGAGACCTCTGCCCCCACCGGCGCCGGCTCCAGCCCGCTCCCCTGCGGGCCGCGGCCATCGTCCTCGATGTCGAGGCTCTCCGGCCCGACGGTCACCCAGCAGTTGCGCGAGCCGGAGTGGCGGATCACGTTGGTGACGCCCTCGCGCAGCACCCAGCCGAAGAGCTCGCGCAGCTCCGGGTCGACCTCCTCACCGTTGCGGGGGAGGTGCGCGTGGATGTCGGCGGCCGCCAGTCCCGCCTGCGCGGCGGCGAGCTCGGTCGACAGGCTCATCTCGCGGTACCCGGCGACAGCGGCGCGCAGGTCGGCCAGCGCCGACCGGCTGAGACGCTCGATGTCGGCGATCTCCTCCGCCGCCCGATCCGGGTCGACGGGGATGAGCCTCCGGGCGAGCTCCGACTTGACCGTGACGACGGTGAGCGAGTGCCCCAGCACGTCGTGCATGTCTCGGGAGAACCGGGCGCGTTCCTCGATGACGGCCAGCCGGGCGATCTCGCCCTGCGCGTTGCGCAGTCGTCGGAGGGCGTCGATCTGTCGAGCGAATGCGCTCATCATCACGCCGATGGACACGGTGACCAGCGCGATGAACCAGTCATCCTCCACGGTTCCGGCGACTGTCAGCACGATGAGCTGGAGGCCGCCGAGCGTCCCGATGATGGTCAACGCGATCGGGGTGCGCGACACGACCATCCCGGCGACGCACGCCACGTAGACCCAGGTCCAGCAGGCGACGACCCCGATCAGCGGGAAGAGCGTCAGCGTCAGCGCGAAGTAGAGACCGATCCCGACCAGTCGCCGGCGCTCCGTCTCCCACCAGAGCAGCGGCGGGAGCACGAGGAATCCGAGGTAGACCACGGCGAGCAGGGCGGTGATACCCAGCTTCTCGGTGACCGTGCCCTGCGCCGTCCACAGTCCGACGAGCACCGAGGCCTGGTACAGCAGGCCGATCGTCGCGCCCGGGTACCAGCGGTACGCGGCCGGGTGGAGGAGGCGGGCGCGCCATCCGACCGGACGGACCTCCGGCACCTCACGCGAGAACACGTTGCTACCTTAGCCAGCGGCCCGGCGCCGCTCAGCCCCGCGCCGCATCGCGCCGGTAGCGCCAGACGATGAGCGCCCCCAGCGCCAGCGCCCACGCGGTGAGCACGATCGCGGGCGTCAGCGCGTCGCCGCTCTGCAGGGCGCCGAGCTGACCGACGCGGTTGAGCCAGTACGACGGAACGGCCCGCGCCACGTCCGCCACCCAGGCGGGGAACACCTGCAGCGGGATCCACAGGCCGCCGAGCACGGCCATGCCCATGAAGACGGCCATGAACAGCGGCTGGGCGAACTCCGGCTTGGCGAACTGCCCGATCAGGATGCCGAGCAGCGCGAACGGGATCACACCGCACCAGATCGCCAGCCCGGCGAGAAGCCAGCTGCCGACGGACAGGTCGGGATGATACAGCGCGATGGAGACGCCGATGATGACGACGATGCTGAGCAGTGCGAGCGCCAGGGCGGCGACGAGCTTCGACACGAGGTAGCCCGTGCCGCTCAACGGCGTGATCCGCAGCTGCCGGTTCCAGCCGATGGAGCGCTCGGTGACGATCTGGAATGCCTGCGACAGAGCCGACATCATCCCGCCGTAGGCGGCGACCTGGATGGTCGTGACCACGATCCACGGCAGGTGCGTCGTCGAATCGACCTGCCCGGCGCCTCCGAACGTGCCCCCGAAGGCGAACAGCATGACGAGAGGGACGGCGAGGGTGAAGATCATCGCGCGCATGTTCTTCAGCTGGCGGAGGGACTCGCGCCCCAGGTAGGCGATGCTCATCAGAGTGCTCCTTCCGTGTCGCGCGCCTCGGTGAGGGCGAGGAAGGCCTCGTCCATCGTGTGCGCGGTCACTTCGATGTCGTGGATGTCGTCGTGCGTCGCGAGCAGTGCGCGCAGGGTGGCGTCGGAGTCGTCGCTGACGAGGGTGAGGACGTCGCCGCGGCGCTCGGCGCTGCGCACTCCGGGGAGCGCGTTCAGCGCTGCGGTGCTGGCACCGGTCTCCGGGAACACAGCGGTGGCGCGGATGCGGCGACCGGACACGACCGCCTTGACCTCGGCGGGCGTGCCGTCGGCCACGATCCGTCCGCGCGCCATCATCACGATGCGGTCGGCGTACTCGTCCGCTTCGTCGAGGTAGTGGGTCGCGAACACGACCGTCCGTCCGGCGTCGGTGAACTCGCGCATCGACTGCCAGAAGGTGCGGCGCGCCTCCACATCCATCGCGGCCGTCGGCTCGTCGAGGAACAGGAGGTCCGGGTCGGAGACGACGGCGACGGCGAACCGTGCGCGCTGGAGCTGACCGCCGGACAGCTTGGAGACGCGCTGACGCGCGATCTCCGTGCACCGCGCGCGTTCGAGGGCCTCGGCGACGCTGAGGGGGTGCCGGTGGGCCGCGGCGACCAGCGCCACCGACTCGGCGACCGTCAGCGTGGGCAGCAGCGCGCCGCCCTGCAGCATCGCGCCGACCCGGCCGGCGGCGACCGCCTGCCGCGGTGGCGCGCCGAACAGCTCAGCCCGGCCCGCGGTCGGACGCGCGAGCCCGAGTGCAAGGTCGATGGTGGTGGACTTGCCGGCGCCGTTCGGGCCGAGCAGGGCGACGACCTCGCCCGGGCGGATGCTCAGGTCGACGCCGTCGACGGCGGTGAGCGCACCGAAGGTCTTGCGGAGGCCGGACAGGTGGATGGCGGGTGTCTCGTTCACCTCTCCAGAGTGCCGATCGGCGTCCGGCGCAGAGCAGAGCGGGTGTCAGGATCTGCGGGTGACGTTTGTCATGCCCGTGCTTCGCGCATCCCCGCCGCACGCACGAGCCCGAGGACGCCGAGGATGCCGCCCGCGGTGAGCAGGATGCCCCCGAACAGCAGGGCGAGGTCCTGTCCGGCGGCCGTCGTCGCGCCCGGGCCGGCGGCCGTCGGGTCGTCCGGCGGGAGCACGGACGAGACTGCCGCCGGTGCAGCATTACCGCCATGCGTGCCTGCGGCCGCTGCCGTCGCGGGCGCCGCGGCGGCGACGGCAGGCAGCGCGACGGTCGCCGACGCCGTCGTCACCGAGGTGGATGCGCGCTGCAGCAGCACGAAGAAGGTGGCGGCGGGCGACCCCGCAGGCCGGGAGGCGAGCGGCACCCGTACCGTGGCCGTCGTCTGACCGTCGGCCAGCGCGACCGTGGTGGCCAGCGCCGTGTAGTCGGCGCCTGCGCGGGCGGTGCCGTCGGCGGTCATGACGTCGACCGTCGCATCGCCTGCGCCGGACGAGCGGGCAACAGTGACGAGGACGCTGGTGCTCCCGGCGACGACCGAGTCGGTCGCGACGGTCAGCGGGGCGCTCGGAGCGGTTACGGTGAAGGTCGCGGTTCCGACCGCGCTGAGGAGCCCGGACGCCTGCTCGGGCTGGAACGTCGCTGTGACGGTGTGCGTGCCCGCGGCGGTCACCGGAAGGTCGGCGCGCGCGACGCCGGATGCGGAGACGGGCGCTCCGACCGGTGCCCCTCCGTCGAGGGAGAAGGCGACCGTGCCGGACCCGGGAGCCGCGAGCAGCATCCGAGTCACCGTCGCCGAGACGGCAGCCGTGCCGCCGGCCGCGACCTTCGCCGGCATGCTGAGAGTGACAGCGGTCGCCGCCGTGCAGGCAGGTGCGGCGGCGAAGTCGGTGGTGGTCGGGCCCAGGCGCCAGCCGAGCGTGGGCTCGGCAGCGGCATCCACGGTCAGGAGCCAGACACCGTGATGCTCGCCCGGCTCGAAGACGGACGGCTGGCCGCGGTCGGCGGCACCGGTCGTGAGGTCGTTCGACCCGCCTCCCGCGGGGACGGAGACGGGAACGGACGCCGTCGAACGATAGCCGAGCACGACCGTGCGGGCCGCGACGGTGCCGAGCCGCGCCTCTTGAATGCAGTCGACGAGCGGGGTGAGCGCATCGGCCGGCGCCGGCTGCGCGGAGACGGGCGGATCCGCCAGCGCCGGAGAGGCAGCGGCGACGACCCCGAGGCCGGAAAGAGCGAGAAGGGTGAGCGCCGACGCCAGACGGAAGCGGGCGGTCGGTCGGCTCACACGCGTCACTCTAGCGGGAGGACGCCCGACCGCGCTCCGACCAAAATGGGTGACGTGAGATCAGCCGGCGTAGGAGCCGACGAGGCGCACGGCGCCGCCGTCGACGCCCTTGGCGCCCTGCTCGAACCCGGTCAGGTCGCGCGCGGACGTCGAGACGACGCCGGCTCGCCAGGTGGGGATGCCGTCGGCCGTGATCGCCGCCGCGACCGCATCCGCGGCCTCCGGCGCGACGACCGCGAACATCCCGATGCCGAGGTTCCAGGTGCCCTCGCTCGACTCGAGCGAACTGCCCGCGAGATCGCTCAGGATGCGGAAGACCGGCGTCGGCGACCAGGTGGACCGGTCGACCTCGACCCACGAGCCGACCGGGAGGACGCGGGCGAGGTTCGCGGCGATGCCCCCGCCGGTGACGTGGCTGAGCGAGTGGATGGCGCCGTCGAGCGCCGGGTCCTGCAGCACACGCAGCAGCGGCCCCGTGTACAGGCGGGTCGGCTCGAGCAGGGCCTCGCCGACGACACCGCCGAACTCGGCGGACTGGTCGGTGAACCCGATGCCGCGCGCGGCGAGGATGTGGCGGACCAGCGAGTAGCCGTTGGAGTGCAGACCGGACGACGCCATCGCCAGCACGACGTCACCGTCCCGCACGCGATCGGCGCCGAGCACGGCATCCGCCTCGACCGCTCCCACCGCGGCGCCCGCGACGTCGTAGTCGTCCGGCCCGAGCAGACCGGGGTGCTCGGCGGTCTCGCCGCCGACGAGGGCGGTGCCGGTCTCCGCGCACGCGGTCGCGATGCCCGCGACGATCGCGGCGATCCGCTCCGGGACGACCTTGCCGCACGCGATGTAGTCGGTCATGAACAGCGGACGAGCTCCGACCACGACGATGTCGTCGACGACCATCCCGACCAGGTCCTGACCGATGGTGTCGTGCTTGTCGAGCGCCTGCGCGATGGCGACCTTGGTGCCGACACCGTCGGTGGAGGTGGCCAGCAGCGGGCGGTCGAAGTCCTTCAGGAACGAGACGTCGAACAGGCCGGCGAACCCTCCGACCCCGCCCAGCACCTCGGGACCGTGGGTGCGGCCGACGGCCGCCTTCATCAGCTCGACGGCCCGGTCGCCCGCAGCGGTGTCGACGCCGGCGGCGGCGTAGGAAGCGGACGAGGAGGCTGCGGAGTCGGTCACCGGTCCATCGTATCCGGGGGCCGTTGGCAGCGGAAAAGCGCCCCTACTCCTGGCGGCCGGGGTCGCCGAAGCTGAGCAGCGGCTCGAGCTCCGAGTCCGGGCCGGGCTCGCATCCATCGGACGTCGCGTCGGAGCCGTCGTCCGTCGGGCTGACCTCCGGACGCTCGAGCAGGTTCTTGCCCAGGTGGTGCGCGTCCGGGAGCTCGATCGGGTACTTGCCCGTGAAGCACGCCGTGCACAGCAGTTCGCGCGGCTGCTCGGTCGCGTCGATCATGCCGTCTTCGGAGAGGTAGCCGAGGCTGTCGGCGCCGATCGACTGGCGCACCTCCTCCACCCCCAGGCCCGTGGCGATGAGCTCGGCGCGCGAGGCGAAGTCGATGCCGTAGAAGCACGGCCAGGTGATGGGCGGGCTCGAGATGCGGACGTGCACCTCGGCCGCACCGGCCTCGCGGAGCATCGACACCAGTGCGCGCTGCGTGTTGCCGCGAACGATGGAGTCGTCGACCACGATCAGGCGCTTGCCCTTGATGACCTCCTTCAGCGGGTTCAGCTTCAGCTTGATACCGCGCTGGCGGATGGTCTGCGACGGCTGGATGAACGTGCGGCCGACGTACGAGTTCTTGACGAGGCCCTGACCGAACGGGATGCCGGACGCCTGCGCGTAGCCGATGGCCGCCGGGGTGCCGGACTCGGGCGTCGGGATGACCAAATCGGCTTCGACCGCGTGCTCGCGAGCGAGCTGGCGGCCCATCTCGACGCGGGCCTCGTAGACGCCGCGGCCGGAGATGGTGGTGTCGGGACGTGCCAGATAGACGTACTCGAAGACGCATCCCGCGCGCTTCTCGGAGGCGAAGCGCTGGCTGCGGAGGCCGTTCTCGTCGATGGCGATCAGCTCGCCCGGCTCGACCTCGCGCACGAAGCTGGCGCCGACGATGTCGAGTGCTGCGGTCTCGGAGGCGACGACCCACCCGCGCTCCAGGCGGCCGAGCACCAGCGGGCGGACGCCCTGCGGGTCGCGGGCGGCGTACAGCGTGTGCTCGTCCATGAAGACCAGGCAGTAGGCGCCGCGCAGACGCGGCAGCACCTCCAGGGCGGTCGCCTCGAGCGTGTGGTCCAGGTCGCCGGTGAGGAGCGCCGTGACGACCGCGGTGTCGGTCGTGTTGCCCCGGCTGAGCTCGCCGTCGTGCTGCGGGTAGCGCTCGTGGACGAGCTGCATCAGCTCGGCGGTGTTGGTCAGGTTGCCGTTGTGGCCGAGGGCGACGGTGCCGCTCGCCGTGGAGCCGAGGGTCGGCTGCGCGTTCTGCCAGCTGGATGCGCCGGTGGTGGAATAACGCGTGTGGCCGACGGCGATGTGGCCGGGCAGCGAGTTCAGCGCGTTCTCGTTGAAGACCTGGGAGACCAGACCCATGTCCTTGTAGATCAGGATCTTGTCGCCGTCGCTCGTCGCGATGCCTGCCGACTCCTGGCCGCGGTGCTGGAGCGCGTAGAGCCCGAAGTAGCTGAGCTTGGCGACCTCCTCACCGGGAGCCCAGACGCCGAAGACACCACAGGCGTCCTGCGGCCCCTTCTCGCCGGGTAGCAGATCGTGACTGAGAAGACCGTCGCCTCCGGCCACAGCGGACCCCTTTCAGGAAGTCGGGATGTTCAGCTCTGGGTGTCGCTCGTGCTGCTGTCGTTCGTGCCGGGCTCCGGCTGCGAGCCCTCGTGCCGCACGGGCGACGACCCGGGCTCGGGGACGCGCACGTCGATTCTATCCGCCTGGACGCTGCGCGCTCGACGGGCGGTCACCCGGTCGAGCACCAGAGCGACGACGGCGCCGACCGCGACGCCCACCGTCACGCCGATCGCGAGCAGGAAGCCGAACACGGAACCGCGGTCGTACGTCGGGTTCTCCGGGAAGGAGAAGGTGAGGATGAGAGCGACGATGGCGAAGAGGATCGCGCCGGTGATCATGAAGCGGAAGTAGCGCGGGGAGCGGCGCACGCGGACCTCGGCGGGTGTGACGGTCTCCTCGACCTGCGGGTCGGTGACCTGCGGGTCGGTGACCTGCCTGTCCTCGGGGGTGTCGCTCATGCCTTCATTCTCCCAGATCGAACCTGAGCGGCCGTCGGCCGTCATGACCCGTCGTCCCGGCCGTCTGAATGGGTATGAGCACCTCGAAGAGCCCGGCAGCCGCATCCCGGATCGCCGCTGCACTCGGCCCGGCGGTGGCGGGCGGGTTCGCGCTGCTGCTGGTCGTCGCCGCGATCGTGGGCGTGCTGGGCGGCATGCACTGACGGCACGCCGGCCGCGCCCCCGGCTCAGTAGCGCAGCGGGAGGAGCCCTTGGAGGGACGCCCGCTGGCCGGATGCGTGCACCGCGCCGGACGCGATCCCCTCGTCCCACGTCATCGAACCGGAGGCGAGCGCAAGCCATGTGGCGGCATCCGTCTCGATGACGTTCGGCGGCGTCCCACGCGTGTGACGCGGACCGGGGATGCATTGCACCGCCCCGAACGGCGGCACGCGCACCTCGACGGTGTTGCCCGGCGCACGCTCCGCCAGCAGCTGCAGCAGATAGCGCACCGCCGTCGCCGTGGTGTTCCGGTCGGCGCCGCCCGCGACGGCCGCCCGGACGGCCGGGCCGCCGACCTCGTCCGCGATCTTCGCTCTCGCCATGGCATCCATCCTTCCACCGCGCCCGCCTGGAGCCGGAGCGCCGCATCCACTCCCTCTAGCATGGTGGCGTGAAGATTCTCGTCCTCGGTTCCGGTGCCCGTGAGCACGCCATCATCACCGCGCTGCTCGCCGAGGAGGTGCGCCACGACATCGTGGCGGCGCCCGGGAACGCCGGGATCGCACAGGACGTCCGGGTCGAGACGTCGCTCGATCCGCTCGACGGCGTCGCAGTCACCGAGTACGCGCTCGAGAACGACATCGAACTGGTCGTCATCGGCCCCGAGGCGCCGCTCGTCGCCGGCGTCGCCGACCCGCTGCGCACCCGCGGCATCCCCGTGTTCGGACCGGGCAAGGCGGCCGCTCAGCTGGAAGGCTCAAAGGCGTACGCGAAGCGCATCATGGATGCGGCCGGCGTGCCGACCGGGCGGGCTGTGCGGGCCGAGACTTTGGCCGAGGCGGAGCGCGCGCTCGACGAGTTCGGCGCGCCCTACGTCGTCAAGGCCGACGGGCTGGCCGCCGGCAAGGGCGTGCTCGTGACCGAGGAGCGGGATGCCGCTGTCGAGCACGCGACGCACTGGCTGCGGCACGGCGGTGTGCTGGTCGAGGAGTTCCTCGACGGGCAGGAGGTCTCGCTGTTCCTCTTCAGCGACGGGCACGACGTGCTGCCACTCTCGCCCGCGCAGGATTACAAGCGGCTGCTCGACGGCGACGCCGGCCCGAACACCGGCGGGATGGGCGCCTACTCGCCGCTGCCGTGGCTGCCGGAGGGCTTCGTGGACGAGGTCATCGACACGATCGCGCTGCCGACCGTCCGCACGATGGCGCGGGAGCAGACGCCGTTCATCGGCCTGCTCTACTGCGGGCTCATCCTGACCGACCGCGGCATCCGCGTTATCGAGTTCAACGCCCGGTTCGGCGACCCGGAGACGCAGGTCGTTCTCCCGCGGCTCGTGACCCCGCTGTCGACGCTGCTGCTCGCATCGGCGACCGGCGGCCTCGGCGGACTGCCCCGCCCGGAGTTCGCGCTCGACACGGCCGTGACCGTGGTGCTCGCCAGCGAGGGGTACCCGGAGGCGCCGCAGACCGGCCGGCCGATCACGGGCCTCGGCGAAGCGGCCGCCGTGCCCGAGGTGACCATCGCGCACGCGGCGACCGCGCGCCACGAGGCGACCGGCGAGCTGATCGCGACCGGCGGACGCGTGCTGTCGGTCGTCGCGCGCGGCACCGGCTTCGCCGAGGCGCGCTCCCGTGCCTACGCGGCGCTCGACCGCATCCACCTCGAGGGTGCCCAGTACCGCACCGACATCGCCGCCCGCGTCTCCTGACCCCTCCCCTCCACCGCTCCCGCCCACCGTCGAGTACGCAAAAACTGCACGCCTCAACGGCGATTCGTGTGCAATTTGTGCGGACTCGACGGTGGGGGGGTCCAGCGGTGGGGGTTAGGGGAGGAGGCGCGTGAGGAACGGGTTGCGGAAGCGCGCGGCGGGATCGAAACGCTGCGCGAGCGCCGCGAAGTCGGCCAGGCGCGGGTAGAGGGACGGGACGACGTGGTCGCGGTCGACGTACAGCTTGCCCCAGTGCGGACGCGCGCCGAGCGGCAGCAGCGCGGCCTCCAGCTGCGGGAGCACCGCCTCCACGCCCGCCTGGTCGCGGAACCACGTGAAGTGCAGGCCGACCGCGTCCGTCTGGTAGGCGCTCGACAGCCACAGGTCGTCGGCGGCGACCGTGCGGATCTCCGAGATCTGCAGCAGCGGAGCCACCACCGGAGCCAGCGCACGCACGGCCTCGATCGCCTCGACGGCGCGGGCGCGCGGCACCAGGTACTCCGACTGGATCTCCGCTCCGTTCGACGGCGTGAACTCGAACCGGAAATGCGCCAGCCGCTCGCTCCACGGCCCGACCACACCGAGCTGCTCGGTCGTGTTGCGCACATCCATCGTCTGGATCATGTGCCGCGGCTCGGTCAGCGCCGGCGCCCCGAAGAAGTCGTCCTCGATCAGCGTCTCGACCCCGTCGAGCTCCTTCAGCCAGGCGAGCGAGACCGCCTCCTCATCCCACGTCGTGAACAGGCTCACGCTGTAGGCCGCTGAGGTGACCTCGTCGAACCGGTCGATCACGGCCTCCCACGGCACACCGCCGAAGAGTCGCTGACGTGCATCGTAGGTCGGCCGGATGTCGAGGGTCACATCCGTCACGACGCCCAGCGCGCCGAGACCGACGACGGCTCCTTCGAACCCCTCGTCGCCCCGCCGCAGCTCGACCAGGTCGCCGGACCCGGTGAGGATGCGCAGGGCCGCCACGGCCGTGGACAGGTTGCCGTTGCGGTCTCCCGAACCGTGCGTCGCCGTCGCGATGGCGCCCGCGACCGAGATGTGCGGGAGGGACGCGAGGTTGTGCAGCGCCCATCCCGCCTCCTGCAGCTCGCGCGCGAGGTCGCCGTAGCGGACGCCGCCGCCGACGGTGACCGTGCGGGCAGCCTCGTCGATGCGGATGTCGCCGGGCAGGCCGGCCGTGCTGATGAGCAGACCGGGGGTGTCGGCGAGGTCGTTGAAGGAGTGCCTGCTGCCGAGGGCGCGCACCGCGGGGGCGCTCAGCACCAGGTCGCGCAGTTCGTCGATCGTGTCCGGCCGGGCGATGCGCTCGGCCTGGTACTCGTAGTTGCCCGCCCAGTTCTTCTCGGCCATCGAGGTCCTCCCGGTTGGTCGTCGGGCGGCCATCCGCTCCGATCGACATCCCCATTCTAGGAAATGTGACCGGGCACATTACGCCACTCCCCGATCCGCGGAAGTGGTGCATTGCCGGGCCTCTCCGCGCCGCAGTATGGTGCGCGTGACAGCGGGGTGGGCCGCGGAGAAGAGGATGAAATGGCCGAATTCGAGTACGGTCCGGCGGAGTTCATGGTCGCCCAGTTCGACACCGATCGACCGTCTGCGGGCGTCGTCGAAGCGATCCTCGACCTGGTCGAGAACGGCACGGTGCGACTGCTCGACCTGGTCTTCGTCGAACGCCACGACGACGGCAGCGTCGACATCATCGAGCTGGAGGAGATCGGCGACGAGATCGGGATGACCGACATCACGCTCGACGCCACCGGGCTCGCCGGGGACGAGGACGTTCAGCAGATCGCCGAACTCCTGGAGCCCGGATCCACGGGGGCGATCCTCGTGATCGAGCACCTCTGGGCGAAGGACCTGGCGAGCCGGTTCTTCCAGTCGGGCGGTGTCGTGCTGCACAGCGAGCGCATCCCCGCGCCGGTGCTCAACGCGGTCGCGGCGGACGCCTACGACGAGCTCGAGACCACGGAAGGCTGAGGAGAACACCATGCCATTGAGACGAATGGGACGCCCGGGACTGATCGGGATGGCGGCGCGCACGGCGGTCGTCGCCGGCACCGCGACGGCGGTGGCCGGCGGTGTCCAGCACCACCAGCAGCAGAAGTACCAGAACCAGTACGAGCAGGAGCAGTACGAGCAGCAGCAGGCGGCGCAGCAGGCCCAGGAGGCGCAGGCGCAGCAGGAGGCCGCCGCCCAGCAGGCGGCCGCGCAGCAGGCGGCCGCGCAGCAGGCGGCGGCGCAGCAGCAGGCGGCTCCGGCCGACGACCTGATGACGCGGCTGCAGCAGCTGGCCACGCTCCACACGCAGGGCGTGCTCACCGACGAGGAGTTCTCGGCCGCCAAGGCCAAGCTGCTGACGTAGCGGCCTGACGACCCCGCCCGGGAGGTTCGCCGCTCGCTCTACGATGGAGGGGTGAGCGAACTTCCGGGATGGGTCCACGTCTACTCAGGCAAGGTGCGCGACCTGTACGTGCCGGAGGGCGCCTCCAGCCTCGCCGACACGGACAGTGTGCTCGTCGTCGCGAGCGACCGCGTGAGCGCGTTCGACCACGTGCTGGAGCCCGGCATCCCGGCCAAGGGCGAGCTGTTGACGACGCTGAGCCTGTGGTGGTTCGACCAGCTGGATGACGTGCCGAACCACCTCATCCCCGATCACACGCTCGTCGGCGACACCGTCGTCGAGCGCATCCCGGCCCAGGTCGCCGGACGCTCGATGCTGGTGAAGCCGCTCGACATGTTCCCGATCGAGTGCGTCGTCCGCGGCTACCTCACCGGGAGCGGCTGGGCGGAGTACCGCGCGTCGCAGAGCGTGTGCGGCATCCCGCTGCCATCGGGCCTGCAGAACGGCGATCGGCTGCCCGAGCCGCTCTACACGCCCGCCTGGAAGGCGCCGATCGGGCAGCACGACGAGAACATCAGCTTCGAGCGTACGGTCGAGCTGGTCGGGCCGGAGGTCGCGGAGGAGCTTCGGCGCCTCTCCCTGCACGTGTACGCGCGCGGAGCCGCGATCGCGGAGGCGCGCGGCATCATCATCGCCGACACCAAGTTCGAGTTCGGCGCCGACCGCACGACAGGCGAGATCACGCTCGCCGACGAGGTGCTGACCAGCGACTCCAGCCGGTACTGGGATGCCGCCGCATATGCGACCGGGACCACGGCGGAGGAGCGGATGGCCAGCTTCGACAAGCAGATCGTGCGCGACTGGCTGGCCGCGAACTGGGACAAGACGGGCACGCCGCCGGAGCTCCCTGCCGACATCGTCGAGCGGACGGCCGCGCGCTACCGCGAGCTGTTGGAGCGGCTCACCGGCGAATAGGACTCACGCGCCGCCCGACGGCTCGGACGCTCGCATGCCCGACCTCGCATGCCCCGCGGTATAGCGTCGCGACATGGATGCTGCAGCCCCCTCCTCCGCGCCTCCCGCGACCGCAGCGATCGCCGACGCCGCCGTGCGTCTCGGCATCGCCGTCGGGACGGCTCCCGTCGACCTCGTCGCCCTGCTCCCCGGCCGGCCCTTCGCCGGTCCCGCCGCTCCCGTGACGCATCTGGGAAGCGTCGACGTGCTGCTGGAGACGATCGACGACGCTCCCCCGGGCGCCGTGCTCGTCGTGGACAACGGCGGCCGAGACGACGAGGCGTGCGTCGGCGACCTGATGCTGCTGGAGGCGGCGACCGCCGGGATGTCCGGCGCGGTCATCTGGGGACGTCACCGCGACACCGCCCAGCTGCGCGAGATCGGACTGCCCGTGTTCAGCCGTGGTGCGCATCCCTTCGGTCCTCGCCGCGTGCCGCCGGCCGGTTCCGCGATGCGGTCGGCGTTCCTCGACGGGGTGGCGGTCACGCCGGAGCACTGGATCGTGGCCGACGACGACGGAGTGCTCGTGATCGGCGCCGCGGACCGCGATGTGCTCTTCGCCGAGGCGGCGCGCATCCAATCGGTCGAGGGGGCGCAGGCCGAGCGGATGCGTTCGGGCGCCTCCCTGCGCGACCAGCTCGACTTCGCCCGCTACCGCCGGATGCAGGCCGCCGACCCGGGTCTGACCCTGCGCCGCTACCTCGCCGAGACGGGCGGAGCGATCGAGACCTGACGCCCAGAACCGCTCTCGGCGAACGCGAGAAATACCTCGGTGACCTGGGGCGTTGTCCTCACCATGACCGAACTCCTCCCCGCCGACTCCGCGATGGGCGCGGTGACCCTCCGCGTCGCCGACCTCGACCGGATGACCGCGTACTACCGCGACGCCGTCACCCTGAGCGTCCTCGCCGCCGAGGGCGGCCGCGTGGTCCTCGGGCGCGGAGCGACCCCCGCGGTCGTGCTCGAGCACGCACCCGAGCTGAAGCACGCCGGCCCCGGCGAGGCCGGGCTGTTCCACACCGCGATCGTGTTCGACACCCCCGAGACGCTGGCCGCCGCCGTGTACTCGGTCGCCCGCCGCGCACCGGGCACCTTCACCGGCAGCGCCGACCACCTGGTCAGCACCGCGTTCTACTTCACCGACCCGGAGGGGAACGGCGTCGAGCTGTACTGGGACCGCGACCGCTCGCTGTGGAGCTGGACGCACGGCCAGGTCGAGATGGACACGCTGTACCTCGACCCGAACGCCTTCCTCACCGAGCACCTGACGGAGCGAGGCGTCGCGCTCGCGGAGGCGGCCGCCGCCTCGAACGGGACGCCGGTGTTCGGCGACGCCTCCGTCGGTCATGTGCACCTCTCGGTCGGAGACGTCGCGACGGCCCGCGAGTTCTACGTCGACCGGCTCGGGTTCGAGGCCACCGCATCCCTCGGCGGTTCGGCCCTGTTCGTCAGCGCCGGGGGCTACCACCACCACATGGCCATGAACACGTGGAACAGCCGCGGCGCCGGGCGCCGCCGGCTCGCCCTGGGCCTCGGCGAGGTGCAGCTGAAGCTGCCGTCGTCCGACGATGTCGGCGCCCTGGCCGAGCGGATGCGGCACTACGGCGTGCAGACCCGCGACGACGGCCGGTCGCTCGGCTTCGACGATCCGTGGTCGAACGCGGTCCGTGTGGTGACGGAAACGGAGGAGATCTCGGCCTGAGCGGCCGAAAAGAACGCGAAGGGGAGGAGGTCGCAGCCGGAGTGGCTGCGACCTCCGCCCTTTTCCGTGTCGGTCCTTGGTCGGCGTCAGTCGGTGACGGGCGCCGCGTGGAGGCCGTGCGGCGGCTCGTCGCCGGGGGCGAGGTCCGTCGCGGGCGGCACCGGAGCGGCGTGTGCGCCGTGTGGGGTCGCATCCACCGGGACCGGGGCGGCGTGGGCGCCGTGCGTGGCGGCATCGGCGGACTCGGCCGTCGCACCCGCGGCGACCGGTGCACCCTCGGCGGCCGGGGCGCCGGCAGCTGCGGCACCCGCACCGGCACCGGCACCGGCGCCGCCGGCCTGACGCGCCCACGCGGGCGGCTTCGGCCGCTCCCACCAGACGACGACCAGCGCGCCGAGGAAGGCGACGGCCGCCGGAAGCAGCAGGGCCTCCGACATCGCCTGAGTGAAGCCGGCGTGTAGCGCTTGCGGCAGCTCCGTCCCCGCGGCCGCCTCGCTGGCGTTCGCGCCGCCGGGGATCTTCGGCAGGTCGACGGCGAGGCGTCCCTCGATCAGGGCGGCGATGGATGCGCTTCCCAGCACCGCGCCGATCTGGCGGGTCGTGTTGAACACGCCGGAGCCGGCGCCCGCCTGGTTCATCGGCAGGTTGCGCGTCGCCGTGGTGGAGATCGGTCCCCAGACACCGGACATCGCGATGCCCATCAGGGCGCTCGGGATCAGGAGCAGGAAGATGTTGACGTCCGGCGACAGCATCCGCGAGTAGAGGAACAGCGCGAACGCGAACAGCACGAGCGCCGGGGTGGCGATGTTGCGCGGGTTCACCTTGTCGATGAGCCGGCCGACGAACGGCGCCAGCACACCGGAGAAGATGGCCGTCGGCGCCAGCATCAGAGCCGACTCGGTCGGCGTCAGGCCGCGCACGGTCTGGAAGTAGAACACCAGCGGCAGCGCCATACAGGTCACGGCGAAGCCGACGGTGGTGATGGCGCCGTTCGACAGCGAGAAGTTGCGGTCGCGGAACAGCGGCAGCGGCAGCAGCGGCTCCTTCTTGTTGAAGGCCTGCCAGACGACGAAGGCGGCGAGCACGACGATGCCGGCGATGATCAGGCCCCACACCGAGATCGGGCCCCAGATGACGCCCCAGTCGTAGGTGCTGCCCTCCTGGATGCCGAAGACGAGCAGGAACATGCCGACGCCCGAGAGGATGACGCCGAGCACGTCGAAGCTGTGCGAGTGCGTCGGGAGCTTCGGGACGAGACGCATCGCGAGGATGAACGCCACGATGCCGACGGGGACGTTGATGAAGAAGATCCACTCCCATCCCAGGCTGTCGACGAGCACGCCGCCGAGCAGCGGGCCGATCAGGGTGGCGACGCCGGCGACGGCGCCCCAGAGACCCATGGCGGCACCGCGGCGCTCGGGCGGGAAGATGCGGGTGATGACGGCCATCGTCTGCGGCGTCATCAGCGCGGCGCCCAGGCCCTGGACCACGCGCGCGGCGATCAGGAAGCCGATGGATCCGGCGAAACCGCACCAGGCGGAGGCCAGGGTGAACACCACCAAGCCGATGAGGTAGAGGTTCTTCGGGCCGAACCGGTCGCCGAGACGGCCGGTGATGAGCAGCGGCACCGCATAGGCGAGCAGGTACGCGCTCGTCACCCAGATGACGGCGTTGTAGTCGGTGCCGAGGTTCAGGCCCTCCATGATCGACGGGTTCGCGACCGACACGATGGTGGTGTCGATCAGGATCATGAAGAACCCGATGACGAGCGCCCAGAGGGCGGGCCACGGCTTCAGTTGACGTTCCATGAGTCTTCTCTCAATGCTTTTCTTCGGACCACGAGACGGTGCCCGATTGGAGGTCTGCGATCAGGGTTTCGAGCACGTCCGCCTCGGTGGCGGTGATCGCCCGCTGGTAGCGGACGTCCAGCCAGTACTTGGCCGGCACCCCGCGCTGCGTCAGATCGGCGATAGCGCCATCCAGCACCCCGGTGTCGGCTCGGATCAAGGCCACGCGCTTGCGGAGCAACGCGATCACGGTCTCGACGGGGAGGTTGTGCGCCTCGCCGAGGCCGAGCGGGAACTCCGGGTACTCGTTGGTGGGCGTTCCGATGATCTCGGTGATGCGCTCCCCCAGCGCACGGGTGCCCGCGTCGGTGATCTCGTAGGTGGTGCGCTCCGGCCGGTTGCCTTCGCGCTCGGTGCCGGTGGCGCGCACGAACCCGTGCGCCTCCATCCGGTCGACGGTGTGGTACAGCGAGCCGGGCCGCACCTTGACCAGCCGGTCCTCCGAACGCTGCATGAGCGTCTGGTACATCTCGTACGGATGCGACGGGCCCTCGGCCAGCAGCGCGAGCGCGGCGACGGCGAGGGGGGTGAGGGTGCGAGGTTCGGACATGCTCTCGATGTTGTTCGGTTGATTATTCCACTTGGAATATACGGCATGGGTGAATAAGCGTCAAGTACCGTGGTCACGACGGACGGAAGGAGATCCCATGCTCTTCGCCCTCCCCGACGGAGGCTCGCCCCAGGTCGCCGAGGACGCTTGGGTGGCGCCCGGCGCGACGGTCGTCGGCGACGTCACGCTGCATCCCGGAGCGAGCGTCTGGTACGGCGCTGTCGTGCGTGCCGACAACGCGCCGATCGTCATCGGACGGGACTCGAACCTCCAGGACAACGTCTCGGCCCATGTCGACCCGGCCTTCCCGCTCACCGTCGGCGAGCGCGTCTCCGTCGGCCACAACGCCGTGCTCCATGGCTGCACGATCGAGGACGACGTGCTCATCGGCATGAGCGCGACCATCCTCAACGGCGCCCGCATCGGGACCGGATCCCTCGTCGCCGCCGGAGCCGTCGTCACGCAGGGCGCCGACATCCCGCCGCGGTCGCTCGTCGCGGGAGTTCCTGCGAAGGTCCGCCGCGAGCTGACCGACGACGAACTGCAGGGCATCGCGCAGAACGCCGCGGTGTACCTCGAGAAGACGCGGCAGCACCGCGAGGCCGTCGCGCTCGACTGACCGACCGACCCCGCGGGATGCGCTCAGCCGGCGTCGAGCATCGCCCGGTTGAGCGCGATCAGCTGCTCGGAGAACATCCGCGCTCCGCCCTGCGCGGGATGCCGCACAGCGGGCGCCTCGATGCCCGCCTCCGCGAGCGCCCCCTGCGCCTTGCGCCCGACCGCGACGATCGTCTCGACGCCCAGCTCCCGGATCAGCTCCAGCGCGACCGGCGCCCCGTCGCGCACCTCCGACGAGCGCGGGGTGCGGTTCGTCTGGGGTTTGCCGGCGACGAACGGGTGGTGCGGGTAGATCGGCCATGACAACGGCAGCGGCCCGCGCCAGTCGCGCATCGTCTCCCAGACGACCCGGCTGGACGCCTCCCACGGCGCCTGCGGATCCGGCGGGAGCTCCAGACCGGGCAGCACGCCCGCATCCACTTCGCGGACCGAGGTGAACGGCACTCCGGTCACCGTCATCCCGCGCCAGCCGGGAGCCTCGCCGAGAAGCAGGATGGGCGCGTGCGGCACCGCGAGGTAGCGGCGCAGATTGCGCTCCCGCAGGCGGCCGAGCTCGTCGTCGCCGTACAGCAGCTCGGCGTCGTCCGGCACCGGGACGGCCCGGATCATGTCGAAGAATCGGTCGAACACCACCCCAGGCTACGGCCGGACCGCGACGCGCGGATGCGTGCGGGCGGCGAGCGCCGCGTCCACGTCGGCGAGCGCGAACGTCTCGCCGACCTGCTCGGCGAAGGGGTAGCGCTGCCACGCGTCGGCCAGGAACCGCACGGCCTGCTCCAGATGGCGGGAGGCGTAGTTGTGGACGCCGCGGATGGTGATCAGCCGCCGGATCAGGGCGTCCGGCGCGATGCCGAGGTCGGGCCCGGGCACCGACTGGCCGACGAGCACCAGGACGCCGCCGACGTCGAGCGCGTCGAGCAGGGAGCGCGCCGCGGCCGGACTGCCGGAGAGTTCGAGCGACACGGTCGGGGCCGGCGTGCGGCCGCCCGTCTTGGCGAGCACGGCGGCCAGTCCCGTCGGAGACCCCGCGGGCGCGGCCGGGTCGGCGGCGCCCGACGCGCCGAAAGCCAGGGCGGACTCGCGGCGCTCGGGGATCGGCTCGCTCACGACCACGCGCGCACCGGCCTCGACGGCCATCGCCGTGGCGGTCAGCCCGAGCATCCCGGCGCCGGCGATCAGCACCAGGGCGCCCTCCAGCGGGACGAGCTCGGCGGCCGCCTCGATCGCCGCCGCCACCGACGCGGTCGCGCACGACGCCGGGGCGAGGACCTCGGCCGGGATGTCCTCCGGGACGCGAACGAGCGGAGTGCCGTCGAGGATGTGCGTGTGCGTGGCGAAGCCGCCGGACAGCTCCCAGCCGCGGCGCATCCGCTCGTGACCGTACTTCTGCAGGCTCAGGCACTGCTGCTGCAGGCCTCGACGGCAGCGCACGCAGCGTCCGCACGGGACGGCGGCGGACCAGACGATCCGCTCCCCCAGCGAGACGCGGTGTCCGTCCGTCGTCTTCGCGCCACCGCGGCCGAGCGCGACCACGCGGCCGACCTGTTCATGACCGAGCACGAGCGGCGCCTGCGTCCGGCGATGACCGAGCACGGCTTCCACATCGGTGCCGCAGACCGTCGCCAGCTCGACCTCGACCAGGACGTCACCCGGCGCCAGGCGCACGCCGGGCACGGCCACCGCCTCGTGCGTATGCGCGTCGCCCGGCCACACCATGGCCGTGGCCGACGGATACACGCTGACCCCCATCCCCAGGCGCGCCGGCGGCTCGACGACGCGCGGGGTCACCGCCTTGATCGTCACCGGATGCCGTGTCCCGATGCCGTGTCGCGCTCGACCTCGTAGCCCAGCAGCTCCGGCAGGTCGGCGACGCTCGGGAGCACCGCGTCGGCGCCGGCGTCCAGCAGGGTCTGCTCGTCGTGCGCGCCCGTCAGCACGCCGACGACGAGGCCCGCGCCCGCGGCGATCCCCGAGGCGATGTCGCTCGCGGTGTCGCCGACGACGACCATCCCCTCGACGCTGGATGCGCCGGTGCGCAGCAGGGCCGTCAGCGGTAGATCGGGGTACGGGCGACCACGGCCTGCCTCGGCCGGCGTCAGCGTCACATCGGCCAGGTCACGCCAGCCGAGGGCGTCGAGGACGACATCGCGGGTGCGCCGCGAGAAGCCTGTGGTCAGCGCCACCTTGACGCCCGTCGCGCGCAACCGGCGGATGAGGTCCTCCGCGCCCGGGACGGGCTGCAGCCCCTCCGCGGCGATCAGCTCGGCGTACGTCGACTCGAAGACGGCGTCCGCGTGCTGCGCCTGGTCCTCGTCCGCGCTCAACGAGCGGAAGACCGCGAGCTTCGACTGCCCCATCGTCTCGCGGACGACCTCGAGGGCGGCGGCCCGCTGGTCCGGGGTCTCCGCGAGGCCCGCGGCGTCGACGGCGCGCTCGAACGCGCGCTGCACGAGGCCGTCGTCGAGGACGGTCGTGCCCGCGAGACCAAGCACCACCAGCTCCAGGTCGGCGAGGTCGTCCTCATCGCGATCGTCGGCGTCGCCCTCGTCCAGGCCGTCCTCCCGGTCGTCCAGGTCGTCCCACTCCTCGTCGGAGAGCCCGGCCGCCGCAGGAATCCCGCCGCGGACCGGCTCGACGTCGACCGTCACGTCGTCGAACTCGCTGGTGATGCGTCCGTCTGGGGTCACGATGGTGCCTTTCGTTGCGGTGATGCGGTCTAGCGGACGCGGGCGGCGCCCGCGGGGATCAGCGCGCCAGGGGCGTCGGAGAAGAGCTCGTCGACGACGCGGTCGGCGAGGCCGAGACCGGTGGTCATCCCGATGCCGGTCGTGACGGACACGACGCGGACGCCGGGTGCCGGGGCGGCCACCAGGAACTCGTCCGGTGCGGCGGCGTAGACGCCCTGCCAGCGCTCCCGCACCCTGAGGTCGGCGACGCCGAACAGCTCGCGCGTCTGCTCCAGCAGGAGGGCGAACGCCTCCTCATGCTGGAACGGCGACGCATCCGCCCCGCGCGCGTGCGTGTCGCCGACGATCAGGGTGCCGTCGGGCCGCTGCGTGAACATGAGGTTGACGTCCATCGCCGCCAGCGCCGGCTGCTCGACGGCGAGCCGCTCGCGCACAGCCTCGGCACTGGGCGTCCGGGCGAAGCCGGAGTAGCGGACCAGGGACCATCCGGTGAGCACCGGCGCGGCCAGGGGAAGGTCGAGCGCGGCCTCGACGAGCATCATGTCCAGGCCGCAGCGCTCGATGCCGTGCGCCTCCGCGATGCCCGGGAACAGGTGATCGACGTCATGCCCGACGGCGACGACGACAGCGTCGGCGGCCACGCGTCCGCGGGGCGTGCGGACCAGTCCCGGCTCCACGCCGGCCGCCGCGGTCTGCCAGAAGAAGTCGACGCCGTGGGCATCCAGCCAGCGGACGATCGCCGCCGCGGCCTCCCGCGGGTCGATCTGCAGGTCGGAGGGGAGCAGCGCGCCGCCCACCGCGACGCCGTCGGCGACCGGGACGCGCTCCCGCACCTCGGCGGGAGTGAGAAGCCGGACATCGTGGCCGCCCCGCCGCTCGCGGAACTCCTCCAGCACGGCGAGCTCGTCGTCTGCACGCGCCACCACGACGCTGCCGGACTCGCGCAGCCAGAACCCGGCCTCCGGAGCGAGGGTCAGCCACAGTTCGCGGGCGAGCTCGGCGTAGGCGCGGGCCTCGCCCTCCTGCCCGGTGATGCCGAGATGGCCGAAGTTGCGGACGGACGCGCCCTGCACGCCGGACGCCCGGTCGATCACGGCGACGGTCAGTCCTCGCCGGAGCGCGGCGACGGCATGTCCGAGGCCGACGATCCCGGCGCCGACCACCGCGAGGTCGTAGTGCCTGCCCATCCGGAGCCTCCCTGCGTCCCCGCTCACCGCGTGCCTTGTTCGTGGGTCAGTGCGCAACGCTAGGAGCCCGGTGCGACGGTGGTCGCAACTGGAGGTAACGCGGGGGTGAACGGGGTGCGGACGGCGGGTGCGGCGACAAGCGTTCGGACCAGGCTGTTGCACTTCCGCGACGGTCGGCGCAGAATTGCAGCATGGCCGACGGCGACAACACCCGAGAGTTCGATCCCGACATCGTCACCGACTTCCGGGAGCGGATGTCGTACGGCTCCTACCTGGAGCTCGACACACTGCTCAGCGCCCAGCGACCGGTGAGCCGCCCGGAACATCACGACGAGCTGCTGTTCATCATCCAGCACCAGACGACGGAGCTGTGGCTGAAGCTCGTGCTCCACGAACTCGAGTCGGCGCGCGACCTTCTGCGCGCCGACGACCTCTCGCCCGCACTCAAGCGCATCGCCCGCGTGAAGCACATCCAGCGCACGCTCACCGAGCAGTGGTCGGTGCTCGCGACGCTCACCCCGACCGAGTACGCGGAGTTTCGCGGCTTCCTCGGCAACTCGTCCGGCTTCCAGTCGTACCAGTACCGCGCCGTCGAGTTCGTGCTCGGCAACAAGAACCGCCGCATGCTGAGCGTCTTCGAGAGCGACCCGGTCGCCCACGCCCTCCTCGCGCAGCTGCTGGATGCGCCCAGCATCTACGACGAGTTCCTGCGCTACCTGGCGCGGGCCGGTTTCGCCGTGCCGACCTCGCTGCTGGAGCGGGACGTCACACAGGCGCACGTCTTCACCCCGGAGCTGGTGCCGGTGTTCCGCGAGATCTACGAGCACGCCAACGACCATTGGCCCGAGTACGAGGCCTGCGAGGAGTTCGTCGACCTGGAGGACAACTTCCAGCTCTGGCGCTTCCGTCATCTGAAGACCGTGCAGCGCACCATCGGCATGAAGACCGGGACCGGCGGGTCGACGGGAGCGGCGTTCCTGCAGAAGGCGCTCGAACTCACCTTCTTTCCCGAGCTCTACGCCGTCCGCACCGAGATCGGAGCACCCGCATGAGCGAGCAGTCCGCAGACACCCACCCCACACGCGCCCAACCCACAGGCCCCGACCCCATAGGCGCCGACGCCTACCTCACGGTCGACGCCGCCTGGAACGGCCACCGGTTCCTCGGCCCCACCACCTTCCGCAGCGACGGCGAGCGCCTCCACCCAGTCGACGACATCCCGTCGCGCGCACCGCACCACCACCTCGGCGGCACGCTCTTCCCTCGGCTCACCGACCATCACACGCACGTCGGGCTGACCGATCAGCACGCCGTCTTCGCCGGAGGCATCACCCACGCGATCGACCTCGGCTGGGTTCCGGCTGTCGCGGCCGGCTGGCTCGCGGACGACCTCACGCGTCCGGCCGTCGCGATCGTCGGATCGCTGATCACCTGCGAGGGCGGCTACCCGGTCAACGCCGGGTGGGGACCGCCGGGCTCCTCGACGGAGGTGGGCGGCGAGCGCGAGGCACGGCTTGCGGTTCGGGCGAACATCATGATGGGAGCCTCCCGCATCAAGGTCACGCTCAACACCGAGGCCGGTGAAACTGTGGACGATCACGTTCTCCACAGCATCGTCGCGGAATCCCACGCGCAGGGCGTTCCCGTCACGGTCCACGTGCAGGGCGAAGGTCAGACCGTGCGGGCGGTCCGGGCGGGCGCCGACCAGCTCGCCCACACGCCGTTCACCGAGCGCATCAACGACGAGCTCATCGCCGAATGCGTCCGCCGGGGCATCGGCTGGGTCAGCACCCTCGACATCCACGGCTGGGGAGATCCCACCGAGCAGCACGGCATCGCGTCGGAGAACCTGGGCCGGTTCGCGCGCGCGGGCGGCCTCGTGCTCTACGGGACCGATCTCGGCAACGGTCCACTCGCCGTCGGCGTGAACGAGCGGGAGCTGCGCGGGATGCTCGAGGCGGGCGTCGAGCCCCACGCCCTGATCCGGTCCATCGCCGGCCTGCGCCGGCCCGACGACCATCTCGTGCCGGCGATCGGCCCGCGCCTGGCCTGGGTCCCCACCCCGCCGCCTGCTGAGCCGGACGCCCTGCCCGCCTGGCTCGCCAGTGCCCGCGGGCTGACGGCCCGCGCGCTCACCCGAGCGGCGGCCGACGGCACCCTGAGCACCGACGCTCCCACCGCATCCCCTCTTCCCTCCACCCCCGAGGACCCCGCATGACCGACTTCGACATCGCCCCTCCCGCCGCCCTGTCGCCCGATCCGCTGACCGCCGCTCGCGCCCTCGATGCGGCCGACCCGCTTGCGGCCTTCCGTACGCGCTTCGCCGGCATCGACGACGGCACGAGCACGGTGACCGCCTACTTCGACGGCAACTCGCTCGGCCGCCCGACGCGGGCGAGCATCGAGCGCATCCAGCGCTTCCTCGTCGAGGGGTGGGGCGACCGGCTCATCCGCGGGTGGGACGAGGAGTGGATGGAGCTGCCGTTCGCCATCGGCGACGACCTGGGCCGTGCCGCTCTCGGCGCAGCGCCCGGCCAGACCTTCATCGGCGACTCGACCACCGTCCTCCTCTACAAGCTGGCCCGGGCGGCCGTCGACAGCGTCCCGGAGCGCAGCGAGATCGTGCTCGACACGGACAACTTCCCGACCGACCGCTACCTGCTCGACGGCATCGCGCGCGAGCGCGGGCTGCGCCTGGTGTGGATCGAGGCGGACACCGAGGCGGGGGTGACGCCGGAGCAGGTCGCTGCGGTCGTCGGACCGCAGACCGCCCTCGTCGTGCTCAGCCACGTCGCCTACCGATCCGGCTTCCTGGCCGAGCTGCACACGATCACGCGCATCGTCCACGACGCGGGCGCGCTGGTGCTGTGGGACCTCTGCCACTCCGCCGGGTCGGTGCCGATCGAGCTCGACGAGGCGGGAGTCGACCTCGCCGTCGGCTGCACGTACAAGTACCTCAACGGCGGCCCCGGCTCGCCCGCCTTCGGCTACGTGAACGCGCGGCTCATCCCGCGCCTCACCCAGCCGATCCAGGGGTGGATGGGCGCCGGCGACGTCTTCCTGATGGGCCCGGAATACGTGCCGGCCGATAGCATCCGGCGCTTCCTCAGCGGAACACCTCCCATCGTCGGGATGCTCGCGATGCGCGACACCGTCGCGATGATCGAGGAGGCCGGGATCGCCGCGGTTCGGGCCAAGTCGGTCGCGCTGACGGGGTTCGCGGTCGCCCTGACCGACGAGTGGCTGACCCCGCTCGGAGTGACCCTCGCGTCGCCGCGCGACCCGGAGCGCCGCGGCGGTCACATCACGCTCAGCCACCCGGCCATGCGCGAGGTCACGGCACTGCTGTGGCAGCGCGACGTCATCCCCGACTACCGCGATCCGGACGGCCTGCGCGTCGGCCTCTCGCCGCTCAGCACCAGCTTCGAGGAGGTCTGCGCCGGGATGGCCGCGGTGCGCGACGCCCTCGGCGAGCTGACCCATGACTGAGCTCGCCACTCGCGTCGTCCGCGACGACCCCGAGGCCGCCAGCGGCAGCGCGACGGCGCTGCTGCGCACCGTGGTGGGCAGCGTCCTGCGCCCGATCGGCGGCTGGATGAGCGCGGCGGGAGCCGTCCGGCTCATGGATGCGCTCGGCGTGCCCGCGGCGACCGCCCGGTCGAGCCTGGCGCGGCTGTGCGCGCGGGGCGTCCTGCGGCGAGAGCCCCAGGACGGCGTCGCCGGGTACGCCCTCGATCCCGCCGCCGTTCCGATGCTGGAGCGCGGGGACGCCCGCATCTTCGGCGAGCGCGTGGAGGCATCCCGCTGGCTGCTGCTCTCGCTGTCCTTCCCTGAGCGCGCCCGCGGTTCGCGTGACCGGTTGCGCCGCCGCCTCGCCGCACTCGGCTGCGGCACCGTCGCCGACGGCCTGTGGATCGCGCCAGCGGCGCTGGAGGCGGAACTGACCTCCGCCGTGTCAACGACGTCGGCCGACGTGCACCCGTCCGGCTCGCCGGTCGTGGCGATGTTCGCGGATGCCGCCCCGCGCGGAGATCTCGCCGCGGGACTCGCCCGCTGGTACGACCTCCCGGCCATCCGCGCCGCGCACGAGTCGTTCCTCGCGCGGTTCGGCGATCTGCCGCATCCACTCGACGACGCCCAGGCGTTCGCCACGTGGATGCGCGCCCTCGACGAGTGGCGCGTGATCCCGTACCGCGATCCCGGGCTCCCCGCGGCAGCACTCGGGCCGGACTGGCCGGGCGCCGCCTCCGCGAAACTGTTCCGTCGGCTGCGCGCGGACCTGGAGGAGCGCGCCGTCTCCCACGCCGCAGCCGTCGCGGCACCGGACCGCATCCCCGTCTCCGCACGGTAGAATCGACGCGAAACCCCCACCCTTTGCGCCCGAGTGAGCGGAGTGTCCCCGTGCCGACGATCGTTGTTGAAGTGATGCCCAAGGCTGAGCTGCTCGACCCGCAGGGGAAGGCGGTCGCCGGAGCGCTCGCCCGCACCGGTCGCGGCGTCGTCAGCGGGGTGCGTGTCGGCAAGCGTTTCGAGCTGACCGTCGACGGCCCCATCGACGACGCGGTCCGCGCGACGGTGCAGGAGATCGCGGACGAGATCCTGTCCAACTCCGTGATCGAAGACGTGGTGGGCATCCACTACCCAGCCGAGGTGGACGCCTGATGCGCATCGGCGTCATCACCTTCCCCGGCTCGCTCGACGACCGCGACGCACTGCGCGCGGTCCGTCTCGCCGGTGCCGAGCCGGTCGCGCTGTGGCACGGCGAGCACGACCTGCAGGGCGTCGACGCCCTCGTGCTGCCGGGCGGCTTCAGCTACGGCGACTACCTGCGCTGCGGTGCCATCGCCTCCCTCTCGCCGATCATGACCGAGGTCGTGGATGCGGCCGAGAAGGGGATGCCCGTGCTGGGCATCTGCAACGGCTTCCAGATGCTGGCGGAGGCGCACCTCGTCGCCGGCGGGCTGATCCGCAACGACCACGGCACCTTCATCCGGCGCGACCAGCACCTCACGGTCGAGAACACGCAGACGCCGTGGACGAGCGGCTTCGAGCAGGGCCAGGAGATCGTCATCCCGCTGAAGAACGGCGAGGGCGGCTTCATCGCGTCGGCCGAGGAGCTGGCGCGACTCGAGGGCGAAGGCCTCGTCGTCTTCCGCTACAAGGACGTCAACCCGAACGGCTCGCTCGACGACATCGCCGGTGTCCGCAACGAGCGCGGCAATGTGGTCGGCCTCATGCCGCACCCCGAGCACGCGGTCGAGCCCGGCTTCGGCCCGGACACCCCCGACGCGATGCGCTCGGGCACGGACGGCCTCACCTTCTTCACGTCCGTCATCCGCTCGGCGCTCGTCGAGGCGTAACGCCTCACTTCGCCGCGGCCCCCCGCGGAGCCTTGGGCGGCATCGCCCGGACCTGATCCAGCGCCACGCCGATCCACTCGCGCAGCCGGTCGGGCTCCGACTTCCACGCCTCCGGCATCGAGACGTACCCGCCCATGGGTCGCTCCGGCGGTCCGTACGGGCCGGCGCCGTCGATCGCCAGCAGCTCGTCGCGCACCGCCTGGTCGGGAAGGCGCACCCCGACCTGGTCGCCGAACAGCCCGGCGAACATGTTGCCGTTCACGAACGCGGCCAGGTTGGCGAACATCGGCCGGATGCGCACATCGGGCGCCTCAGGCACCACCGAGCGGAACAGCTCCTCGGTCTCCTTCGACGGGCGCGGAACGTGCATGGCGGCCTCCTCGCGGGACACGATAGCGCCGGGCGCTGCGGCGCGGCCATCCGGCTTACCTCTGCGGAACCGCCGCGCTGCTGCACGGCAAGGTCAGACGCTATCTGACCAGCGGGCGAAATAGGCGTCCACTTGTTCCTGCGACCGGGTGTCGAGTGTCTGCCATTCTCGTGCCGCCTGTGTTGCGACGGACAGCGCCTCCTCCTCGGACAGCGGGCCCCGATCGTCGTCGACGAGGTCGCTGATGTTCATCCAGATTCGGTAGGCCGCGGGACCGTGGCGGGTCGCCATGAGGTCGCCGAAGCGATAACCGGCAGCCATGAGCACCGAATAGATCCGGTCGGCGCCAGACGCGAGAATCGCGGCGGTCGCGTTCGCCATTGCGTTGTCGAAGTCCAGTTCATCCGACACTGCCACCCTCCGATGCGTCTTCATCTTCGCTCCCGCCTACGGGTCGAACCGGTGCGCCGAGGCATCCTCCGCTGTGCGGTACAGCTCGCCCCAGCCGACGATATCGACATCGGCGGCACGGAGAGGAGTTTCGAGCTCCTGCCATCCTGTCTTTGGCAGACAGATGTAGGCGAAGAACGGAAAGTGGTCGATGGCCGCAACGTCGTCCCCCTGGAACCGGGATGTCAGGATGAAGCGGCGCAGATCTTCGCCCACGTTGAAGTTCTGCCCGACGACCGCGGGATCCAGGTCGACCACGAGCGCCGATCTGCCGGTGTCGAAGGCGAGCGTCGTGATCACGGTGCATCGTCGCACGGGCTCGAACAGCGAGGAATCGAGGGAGCTGAGGTAGTAGACGCTCATTCAGATCGTCTCGACCGCGAACGCGGCCCACGTGAGTGCATCGACGGCGAACTGGCACACTCCAGCTGAGCCGGCTGGAGCGTCGGGCGCCACTGAGTTCCGATACAGCACGATGCTCATCGGCAGTGCGAGCATCTCCGAGTCGATCGTGTATGTGTCGCCACCCAGCGTCACGCGCAGACCGGTTCTGCCGAGGATGTGAACGGTCGATCCGGACAGTTCCTCGATGGTGTCGGCCGACAGCATCCGAAGCGTCGTCAATGTCCCCCCAAAGCTTCGAGATGTGGTCCAAGCATCACAGGCGCAACGCGTCGGCGTCGAGCTGGTCGGATGCCCAGAGCACGTCATCTCCATCGAGTACCCACAGATCGGTCGAACTCTGCCGCGCAAGCCGCTGGACCCAGGATACGAACACCGTCTCCCAACGACACTCCACCGTGCAGGCGGTGAGTGACGAGCGCGGCGACACAGGCGGACGCCCCACAGTGCGTTCCGGCGTTTCCGGAGGTAGCTGCAACTCCGCCAGCCACTCGTCGGACGTCATGGCGAACACGGTGAGCATGCGGCCCTCGGCATCGACGAGTTGGGCCATATCCGGAGTGCGGTGACCGCCGTTCTCGGCGAGCAGTGACGCGAACTTCTCGAACAGATCTCTGTCCTCAGAGACGACGAATGCGCTTTTCATCTCGGCTCCTGTCGCCCGGACACCATGTCCGCGTACCATTCCGCCGTCAGCGAGGCTGCTTCAGCGTCTCCATCCGGTTCGAGCACGCACAGGAGCGCTCTGGCGAGCCGGCCGTCCTCGTGTTTCACGTCCTCTCCCGTCGGATAGCGTCCGAGGTAGTTCCAGACCAGTTCCTTGGCCGTCGACAGCGGGGACACGTCGTCGTCTTCGCCGTTCCAGTGCGTCTGGGCAGCCGCGAAAGCGGGCAAGACATCCGCAGGCAGCGGAAATCGTTCCAGCTGGTCCGTCAGAACCCGCATCAGACCAACCCACGAGGACGTCCCGCTCTCTCGTGCGACAGATCGAGCTTCGGCAAGGATGTCTTGCGAACTCACCGCCCCGAGTGCCATTGGACGATTCTCCCCGCTTCTACGCCCCGCGCACACCCTCCAGCACCAGCCCGTGGCCGAGCGGAAACAGCGGGTCGGCCGAACCGCCCGGCTCGTCCGGTGCGTGCGCCTCGACGGCCGCCATGGAGGACGGCAGTTCGAACGGGAGCCGGCCCCGCGGGGGGATGCGGCCGCTGAGGGCGTCGAGGACGGCGGCATCGCTGGCCCCGTAGACGCCGGCCAGCGCAACGATCCCGGGCATGCCGACGAACGGTGTGAGGATCGCCGCCCGGTCGAGGGTGACGACCAGGATCACCGGAACCTGCTCGGCGATCGACCGGATACGCGACACCTCCGCCGCCGGGAAGTCCAGCGAGCCCTGATGGAACCAGGCCTCCAGGAACAGGTCGTCGCGGTGCTCCCACGGTGCGTTGACCCGGACGATCGCGACATCGGCAGCCGACGGCGCCTCCACGACGGCGCCGTAGCGCGACGCCACCGCCGTATCCATCCCGTCGACGTAGAGCCGGATCCCCTCCGGCAGCGGCAGGGCGTCGTCGGCCACGCTCAGGAGCGTCAGCGACTCGGCCTGCGCGCGATGTCCCGCCTCCTGGAAGTCGGCGCGGCCGACGATCCGGGTGGCGGCATCCTCGTCGACATAAGGATCGTCGAACAGCCCGAGCTGGAACTTGACGGCCAGCAGGCGGCGGGCGGACTCGTCGATCCGTTCCTCCGAAACCCGCCCCGAGCGGACAAGACCGAGCAGCAGATCCACGCACTCCTCGCCGCCGAACTGGTCGGCGCCGGCCTCGATGATGCGCAGCATGCGCTCCTCCGGCCCGAGATCCTCGACGCCCCAGGCGCGTGCGGGCAGCACCTGGTCGCCGACGTGGTTGTCGTTGACGAGCTCCCAGTCGGTGACGACGACGCCGTCGTATCCCAGCTTCTCGCGGAGCAGACCGGTCACGATCTGCTTGTTGTAGCCGAACCCGACCGACTCGACCGGCTCGCCATCGAGTTCGAGGCCGATGGGCATGCCGTAGTAGGGCATGATCGCGCTCGTCCGCCGGGCGATGGCCAGGCGGAACGGCTCCAGGTGGTCCTCGAAGCGGCCCGCAGTGTACGTCTGCTCCCGGCCGTAGGGGAAGTGCGCGTCCTCGCCGTCCTTCTGCGGGCCGCCGCCCGGGAAGTGCTTGGTGGTGCACGCCACCGACTGTGGCCCCAGCTCCGGACCCTGCAGCCCGTCGAGGTAGGCGCCGGCCAGACGCGTGACCAGCTCCGGGTCGGCGCCGAGCGTGCCGGGCAGTCGTGCCCAGCGGGGCTCGGTAGCGAGGTCGACCGTCGGATGCAGCGCCGCGCGGATGCCGATCGCCGTGTACTCCTGTCGGACGATGTCCGCGAAGCGGCGGATGCCCTCCTCGTCGCCGATCGCCCCCAGACCCAGCGGCTCCGGCCACTGCGACAGGTGCCCGGCCGAGAACGAGACACCCGAGTTCTCCACGAACGCGTGGCGTGGATCGGTCGACACGGTCACCGGGATGCCGTGCGGCGTCTGCTCCGCCAGTTTCTGCAGTGCGTTGCTCCATCGGGCCGAGAGCCGGGCGTCGGGCAGCTGATGCACGTTGAAGTGGTTCATGCGCTTGTCCACGACGACCGCGGAGGTCGGCGACTTGGAGATCGCGCCGGCCGTCTCGATGAGGGTGCCGTCCTGGCCCGCCTCGATGACCGTCTGGAACATGAGACCGACCTTCTCCTCGAGGCTCAGCCTCCCGAGGAGGTCGGCGACGCGGTCTTCCACGCTCCGGCGGGGATCCTCGTACGGGTCCATCCGCCCGTTGCCGTTGAGGTCGCGGTAGAGCATGCCGTCGTCGAATGTGCGGTAGTCGGGGGTCACGCGAAGGTCTCCGTTCGATCGGTGGTCGGAACTGTCAGGCGTTGGACGGGGAGGGGGAGGATGCGATGACCGCGCGACGCGAGGAGCACGGGCCCGTCGGGGAGGGGCGTTCCGTCGAACTCGGGCGCGAACGTGACCGGGTAGGGCGCGACGTTGATCGCGACGAGGGCTGCTTCTCCCTCGGTGGCGACCGGGACGGCCACCACCCCCGGGCGGTCCGCGTTCAGCTCCAGACGCGGCCGCGCGCCGGCCAGCGCGAGGAGATCGCGCCAGAATCCCGGGTGGACGGGGTAGTCGGCGCCGAGCAGCACCGCGACTCCGCCGCCGTCCAGCTCGATCCGGACCGCCGCGGGGAGTCCGCTGGCTCGTTCGCGCAAGAGTTCCTCCCCCGCGCCCGCGAAGAGCTGGGCACCGCCGACGCGGACCTCGCGGGCGCCATGCTCGGCAAGGGGGCCGACCGCTCGTACGGTCGGGTGGTACTCGCCGTCCGCATCCACCCGCTCCTCGACGCGGCCGGCACTCGTCACGCCGAGCGCGTCGGCGAGCGCCGTGCATGGCCTCCCGTCGACGTCTCTCGCAGACAGGTCGCCGACGAGCAGCAACCGGCCGCCGGTCCGCACGTGCCGGACGAGGAACTCCTGCACCCCGCGACCCAGCTCCTCGCCGGTCGCGAGGACGATGACTTCCCTGTCGCGCCCATCGCGGTCGTCGGCAGCGGCGCCGGCGCTCCACTCGGAGTCGCCTCCCGCGGCCGCCTGCAGGTCGAGTGCCCCGAAGCTCCATCCGCCCAGCACGAGCGCGCGGGCGAGGGTCTGGCGCGCGCCGAAGCCGCGGTGCCGTTCGAGGTCGCGTACTTGCTCGGCCCGGTGGCGGGCGGCCGGATGCGCGTACTCGGTCAGGTAGTGGTCGGCGACGAAGCCCAGCACCACGTCGTCGGTGACCTGCGCCCCTTCGGCGAAGAGCTTCTCGTGCGCACGGACCGCGGCCGCGGCCTCCGCCACACCCTCGAGGGCCGGCGACCGCTCCCCCTCCGGCCCGATCGGTGCTGCGAAGCCGTGCCGCTCGCCGGTGAAGCCGATACGGTCGTCGCCGTCGCCGACGGGTGCATCGAGCAGCGGGTTGATGCCGCCCGCGAAGAGGTAATAGTTGATGCCCCTCACCCCCTGGGCCGCGTCGAGCAGCGTCTTGAGCACGGTCGCCTCCGGCGACGTCAGGGCGGCGAGGTCCTCCCCGTAATCGCCGTCGCCCGCGTCGAACTCGAGCGCGGTCAGCGGCTGGTCCTCGCCCTGAATGGACGCGGTGAACGCGTTGCCGAGGTACAGGTCGGCGACGTTGCCGACGGTCAGCTCCCCGAGGTACATGTCCGTTCCGCCGGTGACGCCGGCGCGGCCGCGGTAGGCGGGCGCCAGCTGACTCACGCCGATGGGATACGTCAGCCCCCGGCCGCCGCCGGTTCCGTGGATGTTGACGAGCAGTGGCGCGGTGATGCCCCGCTCCCGAGCCCAGCGCTCCAGCGTCTGGAGGTAGCGCGCGAAGCGGGTGCGCGTGAAGCGGCCGAGCGCGGCGTGCAGTGCCAGCTCGTCGTCCGTGCCGGCCGCGCCGTCGCGCGGGTCGACCTCGACGCCTGTGGCCGCCGCGAACTCACGGACGGCCTGGTCGGTGAGCGTCGGGGTGTTCGAGACCCAGTCCAGCATCCCGACCTCGTTGTCCAGCTGCACGGCGATCACCGGTCCGCCGTGCCCGCGCTGACGCTCCGCGAGCGGGGGCAGCACCGCGTCGTACCAGCGCTCCGCCTCGGAGAGGAAGGCGGGGGCCAGGTAGTCGACCGTGCGGGTCGGCGCCGGGACGCCGTCCCAGCCGACCGGGTGGATCTCGGGATGCTCGCGGCGCAGCCGGTGCGGCAGCCCCTCGTTCTTCAGCTCGGCCATCTGGAACGGGCCGGGGCGGGCGATGAACCAGAGTCCGTGCTCCGCGCACAGGTCGATGAACGCTCCGAGGTCGCGCTCCGGTCGGGTCTCGCCGGTCACGTCGATCGTCCCGTCGGGGAGTTCGTGCCAGATCCAGGGGATGTAGCTGGCGACCGCATTCAGTCCGCTATCGACGGCTGCCCGGATGCGGTCCTCCCAATCCTCTCTGGCCAGCCGGAAGTAGTGGATCTCGCCGGCAAGCACCATGCGCGGCTCTCCGTCGATCAGGATGCGCGCGCGCTCGAGTCTGGTGGGAATGGACATCATCGGCCTTTTCGGTGGGGTTGTGATCTGACGACCTGGGGCTTATGGTCTCTGTAACCGATTACTGCAACCGGTTACTGGCGAGCGTATCAAATCGTCCGCGGAGGACAACCCCTCCCGTTCGAGAAGTCGCCCGGCAGTCTCCGGCACCGACGAAGGAGTGGATGTGGGCAGCGGCAAACGCGAAGGCGACCGTCTCAACGTGCGCCAGATCGCCGAGCTGGCCGGCGTGTCGACGGCGACGGTCTCCCGCGTCTACCGCGGGATCGGCCAGGTCTCGCCGGAGATGCGCGAGCGTGTCTCCCGCGCCATCGCCGAGCACGGCTACCGCCCTAGCCACTTCGGCACCGCCCTCGCCAACCGCCGCAACGGCACCCTCGGCATCGTCTTCCCGGGCCTCAGCGGGCCGTACTTCGGCGAGCTGATCGAGGGCTTCGACCGCGCCGCCATCACGGCGGGCGTGAGCGTCAACATCCTCGGCACCCACGCCCTCCGTGACACCGCGGCCGACCTGGAAGCCATGACCGAGCGGGTCGACGGGCTGGCGGTTCACGCCGGCGTCGTCGACGAGGAGACCATCCGCCGCCTGGCCGAACTCGTCCCGGTCGTCGTCATCGGCGGCGACCCCGACGGAGCCGGCATCCCGGAGGGCGCGCTCCAGGTGCGCAGCGACCACTCCCACATGCGGGACCTGGTCGCCCACCTCATCCACGACCACGGACGGACCCGACTCGCGTTCCTCGGCCGCCCGAGCGACTCGCCGGACATCCAGTCCCGCTACGACCACTACGCCGCGGCCCTCCGCGACGCCGGACTACAGCCGGCCACGCCCATCAACGCGTGGCTGGCCCAGGCCGACGGCGTGCTCGCGGCGCCGCGCATCCTCGACCTTCTGCGTGCCGGCGAGATCGACGGCGTCGTCGCCGCCAACGACGAGCTCGCCCTCGGTCTCATGTTCGCACTTCTCAGCGAGGGCCTCATCGCCGGACGCGATCTCGCCCTCACCGGTGTGGACGACGTGCCGATGTCGTCGCTCGTCAGCCCGGGCCTCACCACCCTCGCCCGGCCGCTCCGCGATCTCTCCGGCATCGCCGCCGGCCTCCTCCTCGATCTCATCGCCGGCCGGCCCGCCCAGAGCGCGGTCGTGCCGTCCCAGGTGATCCGCCGCGGCAGTTGCGGCTGCCCCTCGTAGCGCGGATCACGCTCCGTCCCCCCATCCACCTCTCGCACAGAACCACCCATCCCCCGACACAAGGAGGTGTCCACCATGGACCGACCACGCCCGATCTCGAAGACGCGCAGAAGGCTCACGGCCGTCCTCGCGGCGACCACTGTCGCCGCACTCGCCCTCACCGGCTGCTCCGGCAGCGGCGATTCGAGTGCCGCAGGCTCCGACGGCCGCATCCCCGTCCTCAACTTCGGCGGCTTCGGCGGCGGCTCCAACCCCAAGGAGAACTACAACCCGTACCTGGCCACGGCGCTCAGCGTGGGCAACTACCTCTACGAGCCGCTGATGATGCTCAATGAGTACTCCTGCGTGTACGAGCCCTGGCTCGCGACGAAGATGGAGTGGGCCGACCCATCGACTCTGAAGTACACGTTGCGCGACGGCGTGACGTTCTCCGACGGGAAGCCGTTCACGGCCGACGACGTGGTCTTCACCTTCGACATGCTCAAGAAGTACCCGGCCCTCGACACACGCGGCGCCTGGGCCTCGCTGAAGTCGGTGGAGAAGACCGCAGACGACGCAGTCACGTTCCACTTCGACGGACCGGGATCGAGCAGCCTGGTCGCGGTCAACAGTGTGCTGATCGTCCCGAAGCACCTCTGGTCGAAGGTCGACGACCCGACCACGTACACCAACACCAAGCCGGTGGGCACCGGCCCGATGATGACCGAGAGCTTCACGCCGACGAAGCTCGTGCTGAAGCGCAACCCGGACTACTGGCAGGCGAAGAGCATCCGCGTCGACAAGATCCAGTTCAACAACTCGGATCAGGGCCAGGTCGAGCAGCTGAAGCTCGCCCGCGGCGACTACGACTCGAACGCGATGTACATCCCCGACATCGACAAGTCGTACGTGGCCAAGGACCCGAAGCACAACAAGTACTGGTTCCCGGCCGGGTCGCCGATCAGCCTGTACATGAATCTCGACAAGAAGCCGTTCGACGACGAGGCGTTCCGCGACGCCGTCGCCCAGGCGATGGACAAGGACTCGATCGTCGAGGACGCCCAGCAGGGCTACGTGAAGGCGGCCAGCCAGACCAGCCTGGTGCTGCCCAACGCGAAGGACTGGCTGCCGGCCGGCATCCCGGACGACGGATACATCTCCTACGACGTGAAGGCGGCGAAGGCGACCCTCGACAAGGCCGGTTACACGCTCGACTCCGACGGCAAGCGCCTCGGCAAGGACGGCAAGCCGCTGAGCTTCTCCATCCAGATCCCCGGCGGGTGGAACGACTGGATCCAGGCGGCGAAGATCGTGCAGAAGGACTTCGCGGCGCTCGGCATCACGGTCGACATGCAGAACCCGACCCCCGAGGTGCACGGCCAGAACCGCCTCACCGGACAGTACGACCTGACGTTCGGCGTGCGCGGCGGCAGCTGCGACATGTACCGCAACTTCCTCGAGCCGCTCGCCAGCAGCGAGACCGCGCCGATCGGCGAGGCCGCGAAGACCAACGAGGTGCGCTGGCGCGACGGCACCACCGACTCCCTCATCGACCAGTTGCGGCAGGAGTCCGACCCTGCGGCCCAGAAGAAGACCGTCGGCGAGCTCGCGACGATCATGTACGACAAGAAGCCGTACATCCCCCTCTGGTACGGCGCGAGCTGGTTCGAGTACTCGACCAAGCGCGCTGTCGGCTGGCCGAGCGCGAGCGACCCGTACGCGAAGCCGAGCAACATGCCGATCATCCTCACCCACCTGAAGCCGGCGAAGTAGGAGCCCGGCCATGCGGTACTTCCTCCGGAGAGCGGGGTTCTTCGTCGCCACCCTGTGGGCGGCGATCACCCTCAACTTCCTGATCCCCCGGCTCCAGCCGGGGGATCCGGCGGAGGCCATCGTGCGCAAGCTGGTCGGCCGGAACGCCTCCATCGACCCGGCGCAGCTGCAATCGGTGCGTCTCATGCTCGGCGTGAGCGACAAGAACCTGTTCCAGCAGTACCTCGACTACCTGGGGGCGATCGTCCGCGGCGACTTCGGCGTCTCGTTCACCTACTTCCCCTACAAGGTGACGGATGTGATCGCCCAGGCCATGCCCTGGACGATCGTGCTGGTCGGCGTGACGACCATCGCGTCCTTCGTCGTCGGAACACTGCTCGGGTCCTGGGCCGCCTATCGGCGCGGGTCGCGGGTCGACTCGGTCCTCACGCTCGGCTCGACGTTCCTCGGCACGCTGCCGTTCTTCTGGATCGCCCTGATGCTGATCTTCCTGTTCTGCTTCACCTGGCAGGTCTTCCCGGAGTCGGGCGGCTACGGCGACACCGTCCCGGGATGGAACTGGCCGTTCATCGGCGACGCGATCTCCCATGCGGCGCTGCCGATGATCGCGCTGCTCATCACCGGCCCGCTCGGCTGGATCCTCGCGATGCGCAACAACATGGTCCAGACGCTGGGCGAGGACTACTCGCGATTGGCGAAGGCGAAAGGACTCGGCGAGCGCAAGATCGCTCTGAACTACGGAGCGCGGATCGCCATCCTGCCCTCGGTGACCGGCTTCGCACTGGCGCTGGGCGGCCTGCTCGGCGGCACCATCCTGGTCGAGACGATCTTCAACTATCCGGGCCTCGGACGCCTGCTGTTCGAAGCGGTCGGCAACAGCGACTACCCGCTGCTGCAGGCGATCTTCCTCCTGACGACCGTCGGCGTACTCGTCGCGAACCTCGCGGCGGACGTGCTGTACGGCGTCCTCGACCCCCGAGTCCGAAAGGCGGCAACCGCATGAGCGCGGCGACGAGCCTCCCGGCCGCGACGACGGCCACACGACCCGCCGGGACGGAGCGCGGGCGAGGTCCGCGCTGGTACGTCCTCCTCTGGCGCGACCCGAAGTGCCGGATCGGCCTGATCCTGCTCACCCTGTTCCTCCTGACGGCGATCCTGGCCCCGTGGATCGCACCCTACGACCCGCGTGCGGCCGTCGGCGGCCCGAGCGAAGGACCGAGCGCACAGCACTGGCTGGGCACGACGGACAGCGGAGAGGATGTGTTCAGCCAGCTGATCTGGGGCGCACGGACCTCACTGCTCGTCGGACTCGTCGCCGGACTGATCTCCACGGTGATCGGGCTCATCATCGGACTGGTCTCCGGCTACAGCCAGGGCGTCGTCGACGAGATCCTCTCGTTCCTCACCAACCTGGCCCTGGTCGTGCCGGTGCTCCCGCTCATCGTGACCCTCGCGTCCTACTCGCCGGTCCGCGGCATCGGGATGATCATCTTCGTCATCAGCATCACCGGCTGGGCGTATGGAGCGAGGATCAAGCGCTCGCAGGTCATCTCCCTCCGCACCCGCGACTATGTGGCGGCCGCCAAACTGGCCGGCGACAGCACGCCCCGCATCATCGTGCGGGAGATCATGCCCAATATGACCTCGCTCATCGTGGTCGGCTTCATGGGCGCGGCCCTCGGCGCGATCGGCGGGGAGGCGGGGCTCTCGTTCCTCGGCCTCGGCGACCCGCAGACCGTCAGCTGGGGCGGGATGCTCAACCAGGCCAACATCGGCGGCGCCCTGCTGACCGGACAGTTCGCCTGGCTCGTGGCACCCGGTCTCGCCCTCGCTCTGCTCATCACGAGCTTCACCCTGATCAATTTCGGCATCGACACGCTCAGCAATCCGCAGCTGAGGGAGGGATGACCATGGCGCTCCTCGAAGTCACCGACCTGTCCGTCGTCTACCGTCCGCGCGACCATGCAGCGCACCAGGCGGTCAAGAACGTCGGGTTCACCATCGACGACGGCGAATTCGTCGGGCTGGTCGGCGAGTCCGGTTCGGGCAAGTCCACGCTCGGAAACGCGGTGCTTCAGCTGCTGAGCCGGCCGGCGTACCAGGAGGGCGGATCCATCGTCTTCGACGGCCGCCGCCTCGACGGCCTGAGCGACGACAAGCTGCGCGGGATTCGCTGGGTCTCGCTCTCGACCGTGTTCCAGTCGTCGATGAACTCCCTCAACCCCGTGCTGACCGTCGCCGCGCAGTTCAAGGACACGTTCACGGCGCATCGGGTGCCGGCATCGCGGGAGCGGGCCGCCGAGCTGCTGCGCATGGTCGACCTCGACGCCGATGTGCTGAACGCGTACCCGCACGAGCTCTCCGGCGGCATGAAGCAGCGCGTGGCTCTCGCGCTCGCTCTGGCGCTCGACCCGAAGCTGGTCGTGCTCGACGAGCCGACGACCGGGTTGGATGTGCTGGTGCAGCGCCGCATCCTGGACCGGTTGCGCGAACTGCAGTCGCGGCTCGGGTTCGCCGTCCTCTTCATCAGCCACGACATCGGGACCGTCCTGGAGCTGAGCGACCGCGTCATGGTGATGCTCGACGGCGAGTTGGTGGAGCAGGGAACCCCTCGCGATCTGCTCGCCGGAGCACGGCATCCCTATACCGAGCTGCTGCTCGACGCGTACCGCGTCAGCTCGGGCAGCGTCGCCAAGGCGGAGTCCGAGCGGCTGGAGGAGCCCATCCTGACGATGGAGGGGGTGGGCAAGAGCTACCGCGTCGGACGCGGCAAGACCCGCCGCACGGTCACCGCCCTGCAGGACGTCTCGCTGACGCTGCGCCGCCGGAGCGTCTCGGCGCTCGTCGGGCAGTCCGGTTCGGGCAAGTCGACGATCGCGCGCCTCCTGCTCGGGATGGAGCGACCGGACACCGGTTCGGTCACCCTCACCGCACCGGGGGCCGCGCCGGTCTCGGTCGGAGAACTCCACGGCGCACGTCTCCGGGCGTACCGCGCGACGGCCCAGCTGGTATTCCAGGACCCGTTCTCCTCCCTCAACCCCGCCAACACGGTCGCCTACACTCTGTCGCGGCCACTGCGGAACTACGGCGGCGTCGCCCGGTCGGAGGTGCGCGCGCGGACGCTGGAGCTGCTCGAGCAGGTGGGTCTGACCCCGGCCGAGCGGTTCGTCGACAAGCTGCCGCACCAGCTGTCCGGCGGTCAGCGCCAGCGCGTGGTCATCGCGCGCGCCCTCGCCGCCGACCCGATCGTCCTCATCGCGGACGAGCCGGTCTCGATGCTCGACGTGTCCATCCGTGCCGAGATCCTCGAACTCCTCAAGCACCTGGTGGCCGAACGCGGCATCGCGATGCTCTACATCACCCACGACCTGCTCTCCGCACGCGCCCTCGCCGACGACGTCACGGTGCTCGAAGGCGGGCGGGTGATGGAGCAGGGAACGGCCTCTCAGGTGATCGACCGGGCAACGCATCCCTACACGAAGGAGCTGCTGGCGGCGATCCCGGACCCGTTCACGCGCGTCGGCTGACGGGATTCGGGAGGGGTTGCTACCGCTTTCTAAGGTTTTCTAACCGAAATACGTTAGAAAACCTTAGACTGTCGTAGATTCCGAGGAGAGCCGTGAGCGACCCGATCTACGACCCGTATCGACCTGGCGCCGGCCGGGTCCCACCCCTGCTCGCCGGACGAGAGGACCTCCTCAACTCCTTCGATTCCACAGTGCACCAAACCACCGGCACCGGCGAAGGCCCCCGGCCGTTGATCCTCTTCGGTTTGCGCGGTGTGGGCAAGACAGCGCTTCTCAACGAGTTCGTCCTGCGCGCACGCGATGCCCGCTGGCTCACCGTCAAGATCGAAGCAACCCCCGATCGGAGCCTCGGAAAAGCCATCACCCAAGCCCTCTACCGCCCTTTGCGCGATCTGCGGACCCTTGGGGATCGAGGGCAGGAGTTCCTGCAACGCGCCGTGAGCGTGTTCACCAGCTTCCAGATCCGCTTCGACCCTCAGGGCAACGCGACATTCGGATTCGATGTCGAGCCGGAACGTGGGGTGGCTGACACCGGAGAACTCGCAACGGACCTCGTCGACCTCCTCGCCGCCATCGGGACGGCAGCCCGCGAGAACGACGTCGGGCTTCTCATCGCCATCGACGAGCTTCAGGATGCGCCGCTCGAGGATCTCAGGGCCCTCAACCTCGCATTGCACGAGCTCGGTCAAGATCCGTTCCCTGTGCCCGTGGTCTTCATCGGCGCGGGGCTTCCCTCCCTCCCGGCCGTCTTGGCCGACGCCACCAGCTACGCCGAACGCCTCTACGACTACCGTTCGATCGGGCTTCTCGACGAGCAGGCCGCCCGGGAGGCGTTCTCCGTGCCCGCACGCGCGCAAGGGGTGGACTGGCAGCCGGACGCACTCGCTGCGGTCGTGGATCACGCCGCCGGGTACCCCTCTCGCCCGTGAGACGCAGTCTCATCGATGCCGGGCACATCTTCGTCCCGGAACGCGGGTTGGTCGCTTTCACCGTCCCGGGTATGGACCGGTACATCCGTCGCCATCACGAGGGATGAACTGCGGGGGGCCATCCCGGACCCCTTCAGGCGCGTCGGCTGACGCGATTCGGGAACCGCGACCTCCGTCGTGGACACTTCATAGATGTGAGGGGTATCCGAATCGACGAGCCGGACGTGCTCGAACGCGTGAACGCCGGTGATCCGGATGCGTTCGGGGCACTGTTCGACCTGCATCACGACCGCGTGTTCCGTCAGGCCGTTCGGCTGACCGCGTCCATCCACGACGCGGAGGACGTGACCGCTGTCGTGTTCCTCGAGGCGTGGCGCCGGCGGGATTCGATGCGGGTGGTGAACGGCTCCGTCATCGGCTGGCTGTTGGTGATGACGAACTTCGTCTTCCGCAACTACGCTCGCGCCTCACGCCGCTACCGGGACGGCCTGCAACAGCTGCCACCCCCGGAGCACTCGCCCGATCATGCGGCCGCCGTGGACGACCGCATCGACCGGGATGCGCGCCGAGCCGCTTTGCGTACGGCGCTCGCGACGCTGCCGAGACGCGACCAGGACATCCTGACGCTCTGCGTGCTCGAAGAACTCACCACGGCCGAAGCGGCAGAGGCGCTGGGGATCGCGCCCGGAACAGTGAAGTCCCGCCTGTCCCGTGCCAAGTCCCGACTCGCAGAACTGATGAACGGAGGCGAGCGATGAGCGACGAGCCCACCTTCGACCCGCGACGCAAGGCGGCGATCCGCGAACTGGTGGTCGACAACGCGGCCGCCCACCCCGGACGCGCCGGCGGCCGCAAGCGCACTGCGCTGGTGGCGACGCTGGTTGTGCTCGCCCTGACCATCTCCGGCGGCTCGGTCGCCTACGCGCTCGGCACCGGCCTCATCGACCTGACGCCCGCGGCCGCGCCCAGCCCGACGCCGACCGTGACGCCGACCCCGACATCGACACCCACGCCGACATCGACACCCACCCCGGCCGTCCCGGCGCAGGACCCGGCCGACCCGTCCACGTGGATCATCAGCTTCGTCGGGATCGGGCCGGCGACCCTCGGCACAGAACTCTCCAGTATTCAGCCCCTGCTCCCTGGATGGAGCGACCAGACGGATGACGTCTGTCGTGACGCCCAGCGCGACCTCATTGCTCCCGATGGTCTCGCGCTCATCGCGTCGGGTGCGGATCGAACGACGCAGACGCTGTATCTCGGATACAACTTCACCGCGAACGGGGATCGGCAGCTCGCGACCCCGCGAACCGCGGAGCACGTCGGAGTCGGCTCGACACTCGATGAACTGCTGGCGGCGTATCCGGATATCACCAAGACCGGTGAATACGGCGGTGTCACGAGTTACTACGGGATCCCGGACGGGTCCGGCAGATGGATCGTGTTCGCGGTGCTCGACGGGCGCATCGGCGGAGTCCAAGTGGGCCCCTCTCCGACGATTCCCCACGAGTTCTGCCCCGCCTGACGCCCGGTAGACTGGAGCACATCCCCGCCCAGCCCCGCCCAGCCTGGAGTGCCCGCGTGACCGACACCGCCACCGCCCACGTCGTCGACACTGTCGCGAACGCGATCGAGACCCCGGAGCGGGAGCAGCCGTTCGCGGCGCTCGGGCTCAAGGAGGACGAGTACGCGCGCATCCGCGAGATCCTCGGCCGCCGCCCCACCAGCGGCGAGCTGGCGATGTACTCGGTGATGTGGTCGGAGCACTGCTCCTACAAGTCGTCGAAGATCTACCTGCGGCAGTTCGGGCAGAAGGTCAGCCCGGCGATGAAGAAGAACCTCATGGTCGGCATGGGCGAGAACGCCGGAGTCGTGGACGTCGGCGAGGGCTGGGCGGTCACCTTCAAGGTGGAATCGCACAACCACCCCTCCTACATCGAGCCGTTCCAGGGCGCCGCGACCGGCGTCGGCGGCATCGTGCGCGACATCATCTCGATGGGCGCCCGCCCCGTCGCCGTGATGGACCAGCTGCGCTTCGGCGCCATCGACAACCCGGACACCGCGCGCGTCGTGCACGGGGTCGTCTCCGGCATCTCCTTCTACGGCAACTGCCTCGGCCTGCCGAACATCGGCGGCGAGACCTACTTCGACCCGGTGTACCAGGGCAACCCGCTGGTCAACGCCCTCTCGGTCGGCGTGCTCCGCCACGAGGACCTGCACCTGGCGAACGCGTCCGGCGCGGGCAACAAGGTCGTGCTATTCGGTGCGCGCACCGGCGGCGACGGGATCGGCGGGGCCAGCATCCTCGCGTCCGACACGTTCTCCGCGGGCGGCCCGACCAAGCGCCCGGCCGTGCAGGTCGGCGACCCGTTCGCCGAGAAGGTGCTCATCGAGTGCTGCCTGGAGCTGTTCCGCGACAAGCTGGTCGAGGGCATCCAGGATCTGGGCGCCGCCGGCATCTCCTGCGCCACCAGCGAGCTCGCCTCCAACGGCGACGGCGGGATGTTCATCGAGCTCGACAAGGTGCTCCTGCGCGACCCGAGCCTCACCGCTGAGGAGATCCTCATGTCGGAGAGCCAGGAGCGCATGATGGCCGTCGTCAAGCCGGAGCTGCTCGACGCCTTCCTCGCCGTCACCGCCAAGTGGGATGTCGAGACCAGCGTGCTGGGCGAGGTCACCGAGACCGGCCGCCTCGTCATCAACTGGAACGGCGAGGAGATCGTCAACGTCGACCCGCGAACCGTCGCGGTCGACGGCCCGGTGTACGAGCGTCCGGTCGCCTACCCGACCTGGATCGACGCCCTGCAGGACGACTCGGCCTCCGTGCTCGCGCGCCCGACGACCGGCGACGAGCTGCGCGAGCAGACGCTCGCCCTCCTCGGCAGCGCCAACCTCGCCGACAAGGGCTGGGTCACCGACCAGTACGACTACTTCGTCGGCGGCAACACCGCGCTGGCCTTCCCGGACGACGCGGGCATGATCCGTGTCGACGAGGAGTCGGGGCTCGGCTTCGCCATCGCGACCGACGCCAACGGGCGCTACTGCCAGCTCGACCCGAAGCAGGGCGCCAAGCTGGCGCTTGCCGAGGCGTACCGCAACGTCGCCGCCTCCGGCGCGGTCCCGGTCGCGGTGACCGACTGCCTCAACTTCGGCAGCCCGGAGAACCCCGAGGTCATGTGGCAGTTCTCGCAGGCCGTCGAAGGACTCTCGGACGCCTGTCTGGAGCTCGAGATCCCGGTCACCGGCGGCAACGTCTCCTTCTACAACCAGACCGGCGACACCCCGATCTTCCCGACCCCCGTGGTCGGAGTGCTCGGCGTGATCGACGACGTCGCCCGCCGCATCCCGAGCGGCTGGCAGGACGAGGGCGAGAACATCTACCTCCTCGGCGTCACCCGCGAGGAGCTGGACGGCTCGGCCTGGGCCGGCACCATCCACGGCCACCTCGGCGGGCACCCGCCGGCGGTCGACCTCGACGCCGAGCGCTCGCTCGCCGAGGCGCTGCACGCGGCCTCGCTCGAGGGTCTGGTCTCGTCCGCGCACGACCTGGCCGACGGCGGCCTGGCGCAGGCCCTCGCCGAGAGCGTCATCCGCTTCGGCGTCGGCGCCCGCGTCTGGCTCACCGAGATCGAGGAGCGCGACGGGGTGGATGCGGCGACCGCGCTCTTCTCGGAGTCGACCGCGCGCGTCCTGGTCACCGTCCCGCGCGAGGACGACGTGAAGTTCCGCGGCCTGTGCGCCGGCCGCGGCATCCCCGCACTCCGCATCGGCGTGACGGACGCCGAGGTCGGCGCCCAGCCCGTGCTCGAGGTGCAGGACCTCTTCACGATCGGACTGGAGGAGCTCCGCGGCGTCCACCGCTCCACGCTCCCCGAGCACTTCGGCCCGACGGTCGCGTAACTCCCCCGCCTCCCGCGGCACCTCCCCAGCCATCCGCTCCGGAGTTTTTCGCCCCCGACACGCGGTCGGAGGCCGAAAAACTCAGGAGCCGGCGGTGGGGGTCGCTACGGTGAGGGCATGACCCGTGCCCGCGCCGACGAGCTGCCGACGCCTCCACTGCTCTCGCGGCGCGCCCGCCGCGTCGTGTCCGTCACCGCCATCGTGCTGCTGTGCCTGCTCATCCTCGCCAGCCTCGCGTCGTCGTCCCCGTGGCCGTCCGCCCTGGTGATCCGCAGCGTCTTCGAGAAGGGCGCCGCCGAGACGGTCGCCGAGATGAAGCCGTTCGTGCCGACCACCAGTGTGACGGCGCAGACCGGGCTCCGCTACGCGCCGGGATCGCCCGACACGACGTTCGACGTCTTCCGCCCCGACAGCGCGACCGACCCGCTCCCGACCGTCGTGTGGATCCATGGCGGCGCCTGGATCTCGGGCGTCAGCTCCGACGTCGACCCCTACCTGCGCATCCTGGCCGACCAGGGGTTCACGACCGTCGGCCTCAACTACACCGTCGGACCCGAGGCGACCTACCCGACCGCCGTGCGCCAGCTCAACGACGCGCTCGCGTACCTGGACGCGCACGCTGAGACGCTCGGCATCGACCCCAGCCGCATCATCCTCGCCGGCGACTCCGCCGGGTCGCAGCTCGCCAGCCAGCTGGCCGTCCTGACCACCAGCCCCGAGTACGCGAACCTGATGGGGATCGCCCCCGCGCTGCGGCCGGACCAGCTGTCGGCCGTCGTCCTCAACTGCGGCGTCTACGACCTCGACGCGCTCGCCAGCCTCACCGGGATCGACGGCTGGGGCTTCAAGACCGCCCTGTGGTCGTACAGCGGCACGAAGGACTGGTCGCAGACCTACGTCGGGTCGACCATGTCGACCATCCAGCACGTCACCGCCGCCTTCCCGCCCACCTACATCTCCGGCGGGAACGGCGACGGACTCACCTGGACGCAGTCCGTGCCGATGGCCGCCGCCCTCCGCGCGAAGGGTGTGGACGTGACCGAGCTGTTCTGGCCCGCCGACCACGAGCCCGCGCTGCCGCACGAGTACCAGTTCCACCTGAAGTTCGCGGAGGCGCACACGGCGCTGGATGCGACGATCGCCTTCCTCCGCGCCCACAGCTAGCGCGCCGCGGCCTCACAGCCCCCGGACGGTCGCTTCGTCCACGAACGACCAGGCGCTGCTTGCGGGGGTGACGGTGAATCGGACGTAACGCCCCGAGCCGGAGAGCCCGTATGCCGCGTAGGTGTACCGCTGGTCGGCATCGCTCACATTCGGCGCGGGCATGGTCACCAGAGGCGTGAAGGTCGAGCCGGTGGTCGACACCGAGACCTGGATGCTGGACGGAAGGAAGATGTACACGGACTTCGTCTGCAGCCACGACGTTCCCACCTGGGTGATGGTCTTGGTCGAGCCGAGGTCGATCGTGAAGCTGTAGGCGCTCCCCGTGTTCCGACCCTGCCACGCAGCGTCGGAGTAGCTCGTCGTGCCCGTGACGCCGTTCGTCAGTTCCGCCGCGCCCGTGTCAGGGTAGCCCGGGTCTGCGCCCACGGACGTCGTGTACGGGCGGCCCGAGGAGATCAGCGGATTGGCTGCGGGCGCCGAGGATGTCGTCGCCGTCGCCGTGGCGCTCTGGGCGGAGGCGTTGCCGGCGGCATCGAAAGCGGCCAGCTTGTAGCTGTAGGTGGTCGCGGGGCTGAGGCCCGCATCCGTAAAGCTGGTCACTGCGCCCTGGATCACCTTGACCAGTGCCCCTCCGCGGTAGACGCGGTATCCGGCGATGCCGATGTTGTCGGTGGATGCCGTCCAGGCCAGATTCACCGAAGTGATGCCGCCCGACGTCGCGGTGAGACCGGTCGGCGTGGTCGGGGCCGACGACTCCACCGCACCGGAGGACAGGTAGTTCCGGTAGGTGGTGTCGTACACGGCGGGGACCGTCAGCGGGCTGTCGTAGTGGTCGTACGAGAACGACAGCGTCTTGGTCACATACGGGGCGACGGCATTGAGGTCGGCGATCAGCTGAGAGATCGACATCGGCGTGAAGTCCGGGTTGAACGTCTCGCTGTCGGCCCAGAGCTGCGTGGCGGGCCGGGAGCTGGTGATCGCGCTCTTGGTCGCCGAGAACCAGGTGGCCAACTGCGCGGTCGTCGCATGACCGGCGCCGACCCCGTCCTGCAGGGCGATCACATCGATCGGAGCGGAAGCCAGGATGCTCGACCACATGCTCGTCCACTGGGTGCTGGTCTGGCCCCCGGACGTGTTGTAGAACGGGCTGATGATCACGGGCTTGCCCGGGGTGAGCGCATGCAGGTGGTTCGCGATCGTCGTGTAGAACGTCGCCATGGCGCTCCAGGACGAGGTCGAGGTGAAGTTCCAGTTGTCGACCTCGAACGGAAGGTACCAGCCGGCGAAGGACGCGTGCGTCCCGTACCGGGCGTAGAGATCGTCGGCCAGGGCGTTCGCTGCGGTCGCCTGACCGTTCAGCCACGTGGCGTCGTTGGCATAGGTGTTCCACCAGTCATCGTTCGTCTGCAACCCCAGGTACTCGGCGACCCCGGCGCTGTCCGCCGCGGTCAGAACACGGGAGATCACATCCGTCGACGTGCTCTGCGCGTACCCGCTGAGCCCACTCGGGTAGACGGTGGTCGACGCCTTGGTGTCGGCCGTCCACTGGATCACCTGGCTGGTGATGCACGCATCGGTCAGGGTGCTGAGCTCGGAGGAGAGCTGGGTTGCGGTCCAGCCGTCGACGAGTGCCGGCTGGATGAAGCTGCCGTCGATGCGCGGGGTGGTGGTGCAGGTCGGCGTGGCGGCGGCCGGCGTCGCTGGAACGACCAGGGCCGCGGCGATGGCCGCCCCGACGATCAGGGCCGCGAGACGAGACCCGGTGCGGTGACTCATACCTACTCCTTCGAGTGAGCGGTCCCGACGACGGTGCCGAGACTCGTAAATGGTATAGCCCATTTAAGACGGGTGCGGCAACAGATTTGTTTAATTATCAGCTGTCACTGGCTAATGGATGACACCATTACGCGCGTCGAAGGGCGATTTCGATCTCGAAGCTCCTCGCCCACGGCAGGGTCACCCCGTCGATCCGCCACGCCTCACCCTCCGGGAGGAGGCCGCTCAAGTACTCACCCAGCTCGCGGGTGATCCTGGCCACGGCGGCCCGCTGCCGAGCGGCGTCGACCGGGCCGATGCTGCCCCCGAACTCGGCCGCATGCATCGCGAGACGTGTCCCGCTCTGGTAGGCCCGGTCGTCCAGGACACGGGTGAGCAGCGCCTCCCCCACGGCGGTCTCATCCGCATGGCCGGTCGCACGTCCGGCCCACAGTGCGGTCGCCTGCGCGACGGCTCCGCCGATCGAGTTGCCCGCCGTGTTCCAGCCCCCGTACGACGCGAGCTGGAGCAGCAGGCCTTCCGCCGCCAGCCGATCGACCAGGTCGGGGTCGCCTCCGTTGCTGAACCGCACATCGGCGAGCGCGACGATCGAGCCGCCCGCCAGCGCCGTTCGCACGGCGGCCACGGTGGCCTCGGTGGCAGCCGGATCGGAGGCAGGCCGTGTTCCGAAGAAGTCCCCCCGCGAGGGATCCGGCGCATGCGCCACCACGACCAGGTCGGCGGACTCCTCCGGCGCGGCGACGCGTCCTCCTGCGGCGACGATCTGCCGGGCCAGGCTCTCGCGCAGCGGCGCGTTCTCGAAGTTCGGAACCCGGTCGAGGCCGTCCGGCTCACCGCAGACGATCCGCCAGGACGGGACGCCCACGCCGGATGCGAGGGCACGAGCAACCAGAACCGCTCCGACCTCGTCGGCACCCGGATACATCAGTACGTCCCCGCCGCCGGGCAACGCGCGGGCCCAGTGCCGGAGCCACACCTGTTCGGCCGAGCCGGCCGAGTACGGAGCGGTGTCGTCTGCCGTCAGGGTCAGCGTGTCGACCGTCCCCTCCTCGTGGAGTGCGAGCGCCGCCAGATTGATCGTGTGGTTTCGGAGGCGGCGTCGCTCGAAATCGCTGCGGACGTCGTCGGGGACAGTCGTCGCGAGCGGCTGGACGGCGCCTTCGCCGCGCGCGACGTCCACTTCGAACGCTCGATGGAGGTCTCCGCCCAGCGCGTGCAGCTCGCGGCCCCAGTCCGCCCAGTACTCGGGCTCCTCAACCGGCGAGTAGGAGTCGCTCGCCCGCATGATCAGGGAGGCCGCCGTGATGCGCAATGTCGGGGCGACGGCTTTGAGTTCCCGGAGCAGGTCGAGGCGCGCCAACGCCGTGGTCGTGGTGTCGGACGTGATGCGCGCCGGGATGATGCCGCCGTGCACGAGTGTGTCGACGCACACCACGAGGCGGTCGACCCCGTCCGACCGCACGAGCTCACGTAGCCACCCGTGCAGGGCCGCGATATCGGCCGGCCTGCGGAAGTCGGGCATCGCCTCCGCGGGCGGCAGGATCAGTTCGGCTCCGGCGATCGCCGCGACCTGGCGGGGCAGCTGGACGTTCACAGGGCGTTCGTCCAACGGGACGAGTGCGATGCGCATGGGTCTCCTCGGTTCAGCGCGTGCGGTGGATCTGGAGCTCGTAGTGATAGCGGTCGCCCCGATACGTCGACTCGGCGTACTCGACCGGTCGGTCCTGGGCATCGAAACTGGTGCGGGTCACGTAGAAGGCCGGGGAGAAGGGCGGAGCGCTCAGCAGCTGCGCCTCCTCCGGCTCGAGCACACTGGCATGGATGCTCTGCTCGGCCCATTCGATCTTCATCCCGTACTCGGTCTCGAGGATCTGGTAGAGCGATTCGCTGCCGATGTTGTCGATCAGGCCGGGAAACAGCCGCGGATTGAGGTACGTGTCCTCGAGGGCCATCGGCTCACCGTCCGCGGTGCGCGCCCGCCGGATGTGGAACACGTCGTCCGACGGGCTGACCCGCAGCTTGGCGCCGAGCCGGGCGCCGGCGGAGATGGTCTCGGTGACCAGCACCGAGGAGCCGGGGACGAGACCGCGGGCGCGCATGTCCTCGCTGAACGAGGTCAGCTCGACGGACTTGGTGATCCGCGGGGCGGCGACGAACGTGCCGGCGCCTTGCACCCGGTAGACGAGACCCTCGTGCTCGAGACGGTCCAGCGCCCGTCGTACGGTCAGCCGGCTGACGTCGAACTCCGAGGCGAGATCCCGCTCGGTCGGCAGCTTGGAGTGCGGTTCGAGCCCCTGGTCGATGACGTCGACGAGGTGCTGACGCAGTCGCTCGGACTTCGTGTGCTGCTCCGCCATGATCTCCTCCGCGATGCATCCGGCCCGGTGTCGGATTGGTGAGAACCATTTTAGGGAGACTGGGACCATCCACCGCAACTATTCCGCAATTTCCCCGAATCTGTTGACACCGTTCGAACGAATGGAGTACACCAATTGACAAGCACTCCCATTCCGAACCCTGACACCCGTAAGGAAGCCCATGGAAACCAGGATCACCAGACGGCGGCCCCTACTGCGCACCGTCGCGCTCACCGGCGTCGCCGCCGTCGCCGTCGCCTTGAGCGGATGCTCCGGGGCCGCGTCCTCCGGCCCCACCACCATCACCTTCTCCTACCTCTGGGGAGGCGAAGAGGCGAAGGCGCTCGAGAAGGTCATCGCCGACTTCAACAAGAGCCAGTCCGAGATCAAGGTGGTCGGCGTCTCCAGCCCGGACGCGCAGAAGCAGCTCACCTCGATGTCGTCCAGCAACGGCAGCTTCGACATCTCCGACAACTTCGGGAACACCGTCGGCTCGTGGGCGTCGAAGGGAATCCTGGCGCCGCTCGACGACTATCTGAAGACCGAGAAGGTCGACCTCGACGGGTTCGCCCCCGCCGCGCTGGACCAGATGAAGTACGAGGGCAAGACGTACGCCCTGCCGATCGCCGTGCACACGCAGCAGCTCATGTACAACAAGGACCTGCTCGACAAGGCGGGCGTGCAGCCGCCGACGACCATGGACGAGCTGGCGGACGCGGTCAAGAAGCTCACCGTCACCGACGCGAACGGCGCGATCACACAGATCGGCCTCGGCAACCCCTCGGCGTCGACGCTCTTCACCACCCTCGGCTACGCGTTCGGCGGCACCTGGGACGGCAAGAACGGGAAGACCCCGACGCCGGACGACCCCAAGAACGTCGAGGCGCTCGACTGGTACGCCAAGACCCTCACCGACACGTACGGCGCGGACAAGATCGCGACCTTCACCTCGGGTCTCGGCCAGTACATGTCGGCGCAGGACCCGTTCTACACCGGCAAGGAGGCCATGGTGATCGACGGCGAGTGGCAGGCCGTCAACATCCCGAAGGTGGCGCCGAACCTCAACTGGGGCGTCGTGGACATCCCCGCGGCGAGCCCGGAGCTGGCCGGCACGACCCAGGTGACGACGAGCACGCTGTTCATCCCCAGTAACTCGAAGCACAAGGCCGAAGCGGCGAAGTTCCTCGCCTACATCGTCGGGGACAAGCCGATGACGGACTTCACGCTGGCTCTGGGCAACCTGCCGTCCAAGACGTCCCTGCTGACGGCTTCCGCGTACGGCGACATTCCGCACTTCGACTCCTGGCTGAAGGCTCTGACGAGCAAGAACGCGAAGTCGCTGGCGTCCCAGCCCTACAGCGCGCAGTACTCGACCGACCTCGCCACCGCCTTCGACGACGTCGTGCGCGGGGTCGCCTCGCCCGAGAAGGCGCTCTCCTCGGTCGCGGACAAGGCGCGCTCGTACTGATGTCCCTGATGACTGCCAAGCGCGGTGCGCGACGCCAGACCCTGCTGGGTCTGGCGTTCGCGTCGCCGTTCATCATCGGGGCGGCGGTGTTCATCGTCTGGCCGGTGATCGCATCGGCCGGTTACAGCTTCACCGACTTCAACCTCTTCCAGGCGCCGTCCTGGGTCGGGCTCGACAACTATGCCCATATGCTCCAGGACTCGACATTCTGGAAGGCGTTGGCGAACACGCTGTTCCTCACGGTCACCGGGGTGCCTCTGACGATCGCCATCTCGATCCTCGGAGCGCACTTCCTCAATCTGCCGGTCCGCGGTCAGCCGCTCTACCGGGCCCTGGTGTACCTCCCGACCATCGTCCCGATCGTCGTCGGCGGCTACCTCTGGCGGTGGCTGCTGAACACCCAGTACGGGTTCGTGAACTACTTCCTCGGCCTCCTCCACCTCCCTCAGCCGGAGTGGCTCGAGCAGCCCGCGTGGGGCAAGCCGGCCATCCTGCTGATGTGCCTCTGGACCATCGGCGGCACCATGATCATCTATCTCGCCGCGATCAAGGACGTCCCGGCGGAGCTCTACGAGGCGGCCGAGCTCGACGGCGCCGGCTGGTGGGGCCGCTTCCGCTTCATCACCTGGCCGACGATCTCGCCCGTGACCCTGTTCCAGGTGATCGTGACGGTGATCGCCTACCTGCAGATCTTCACCCAGCCCTACCTGCTCACCCAGACGCGGCTCAATGAGGCGAGCGGAGGGCCGGGGCAATCGATGATCAGCTACGCGATGTACCTGTACCAGAACGCGTTCGTCTTCCTGAAGATGGGCTACGCCTCGGCGATGGCCTGGGTGCTCTTCCTGATCACCCTCGTGATCACGCTGCTGCTGCTCTGGTCGTCCAAGAAATGGGTTCACTATGGTTCTGAACGCAGTTGAGAAGCCGCAGGCGCCGACCCGTGCGCCATGGACGGACGGCGAGGACGAACCACGCCGACGCCGGCGCCGCCCGGCGCGCACCGCGGGCCGTTACGCGCTCGTGTGGGGGCTGACCCTGCTCTTCGTCTTCCCCTTCCTCGCGATGCTCAGCACCGCGTTCAAGCTCCCGGCGGACATCTTCAGCTCGCCCCCGGCGCTCTGGCCGAAGGAGTGGACGCTCGACAACTTCGTGGCGGTGTTCGAGGAGATCCCGTTCTGGCAGTACCTGTGGAACACGGTCGTCATCGCAGCCCTCTCGGTGCTCGGGATGCTGATCGCGTCGCCGCTCGTCGCGTACTCCCTCTCGAAGATCGGGTGGCGCGGGCAGCGTCCCCTCCTCGTTATCGTGATGGCGACGATGATGCTGCCGCCGCAGGTGACGATGATCCCGCTCTTCCTGATGTGGAACGGGCTGCAAGCGACGAACACGATCATCCCGCTCGTCGCCCCGGCGTTCTTCGGAACCCCGTTCCTGATCTTCATGCTGCGCCAGTTCCTGATGTCGGTGCCCGATGAGCTGCTCCAGGCCGCTCGGATCGACGGCGCCTCCGAGTTCCGCATCTACTGGTCGATCGTGCTCCCGCAGGCGCGGCCCGCCCTAATCACCGCGGTGATCTTCCAGTTCGTGTGGGCGTGGACCGACTTCCTGAATCCGTTGATCTATCTCAACGACGCCTCCAAATACACGCTGTCGATCGGCCTGTACTCCTTCTTCGGCGAGCACAACGTCGAATGGGGTCCGCTGATGGCGGCATCCGTCTTGTTCACCATTCCGGCGCTGGCGCTCTTCGTCGTCTTCCAGCGTTACTTCGTAGGGGGTATCAGTGCAGGCGCACTCAAGTAGCAGTGAGGGATCGCTCGCCGGCACCGCGGACGGTCGGCTCGGCGCACTCGCGGCGATCGAAGGAGGGCTCGTCGTCTCGTGCCAGGCCCAGCAGGGCTCGCCGATGCGCGATACGGCGACCATCGCGAGACTCGCTGCGAGCGCGCTGCAGGGCGGTGCGGTCGCCCTGCGCGTCAACGGACCGGACGACGTGTCGGCCGTGCGACCTCTCTCGGATGTCCCGGTCATCGGCCTCGACAAGCGGATGGGCCCCCGGCGCAACATCATCACCCCCACCGACGAGCAGGTCCTCGCGCTCGCCGCGGCAGGAGCAGACGTCGTCGCGGTCGACGCCACCGCCGAGGTCGCCGGGGATGTCGCCTCCCGGGTCCGCTCTGCCGTCCTTGCCGTTCCGCTGCCGATCATGGCCGACGCCTCGACCCTCGACGAGGGATTGGCCGCCTGGGACGCGGGAGCGACGTTCGTGGGGACCACCCTCTCCGGTTACACGCCGTACTCGCGGATGGACCCCGGTCCGGACATCGAGCTCGTGGCCGAGCTCGCCTCACGCGGAGTTCGCGTGCTGGCGGAAGGGCGCTTCCAGACCCCGGAGCAGGTCTCGCGGGCCTTCGACGCGGGCGCGTTCGCGGTCGTCGTCGGCGGGGCCATCACCGACCCCATCGCCATCACCCGGCGATTCGCGGCCGCGACGCCGCGCAGCACCTGATGTCGCTACGTGAACCCGCCGTCGTCGGCATCGACATCGGCGGGACGAAGACGGCCGCCGCTGTGGTGCGGCCGGATGGGAGGCTGGCGCACCGCGCTGAGACGCCGACGCCGGCGCAGAGGGGCCCGCACCACGTGCTGGACGCCGCCGCGGCTCTGGCAGCGGCCGTCGCCGAACGAGCGGGGATCACCCCGGACGCGTTCGGCGTCGGCAGCGCGGGCGCCTTCGACGAGCACGGTGTCGTCGTCCATGCCACCGACCATCTGGCCGGCTGGAGCGGCACTGACGTGGCCGGCGGCCTCCGCTCGCGGCTCCGCGCACCCGTGGTGGTCGTGAACGATGTCCACGCGGCGGCGATCGGCGAGCAGACGATGGCCGGCCTGGAGCGCTTCCTGTTCGTCGCGGTCGGAACGGGCATCGGCGGCGCTGTCGTCGCCGACGGCCGGGTGCTGCTCGGAGCGTCGGGGATGGCGGGCTCGGTGGGGCACGTCCGCATCCCCTCGGCACGGCACCGCGTGTGCTCCTGCGGCGGTGCCGATCATGTCGAGGCGTTCGCCAGCGGTCCGGGCATCGAGCTCACCTACGCGGAGTTCACCGGGCGCGCGCGCGACCTGCGTTCCATCGGACGGCTGGCAGAGGACGGCGACGTCATCGCAGCGCAGGTGATCCGGGTCGCGGCCGAGGATCTGGGCGAATCGCTCGCCTCCTCGGTCGTAACGGTCGACCCGGGCACCGTGCTGCTCGGAGGAGGAGTGTCGGGGCTGGGTGCGCTGTTCATCGATCCGCTCACTGAGCGGCTCCGCGCGTCGTTGCGGCCGCCCTTCGCGGGTGTGCGCGTCGAGGCGGCCCGATCGGGGGCCGACGCCGCTCTCATCGGCGCCGGCCGACTCGCATTCCAGTCCCTTGCTGCCACATAGGCGGCGTGGGTGGCCGGGACTCAGCTCCGCGCCGCGGCCTCCTGGGCGGCAAGCTCGGCCTGACGCCGGGTGAACAGCCGGACGCGCTGCTGGGTGAGCAGGATGCCCGCGAACACGATCACGGCGCCCACCGGTTCGTTCCAGGTCAGATGCTCGCCGAGGACGAGGATGCCGAGGGCCACCCCGACCACCGGCGTCACGTAGGTGACACCCGACGTCGCGGTCGGACCCCACGCGCGCAGCACGTTCATGTTCCAGATGTAGACGACGCCCGTCCCGAGGGCGCCGAGCGCCAGCAGGGAGAGCAGCACCGGCCAGCTGAACGTGATCGGGTGCCACGCCACCACGGGCGTCAGCAGGATCATGATGACCGCCGCCAACCCGATATTCATGAACGCGCTCGTCGTCGCGGACACCGCCCGCGGGCTGATGAACTTGCGGATGTAGCCGAAGCTGAACCCGTAGCACGTGACCGCCCCGAGGCAGGCGAGCTGGCCCCAGAGGCTGCCGGCCAGCGCATCCACCGCCCAGGGCCCGACCACCACGACGACACCGACGACACCGATCAGCACGCCGAGCACCTGGTCGCGGTTGAGCTTCTCGACCCGGAACGCGGCGGTGACGAGGATCGCCGTCGTGATCGGCGTGACGGCGTTGTAGATGCTCGCGAGGCTGGACGAGACGTACTGCTCGGCCCACGCGAACAGGAGGAACGGGATGACGCAGTAGGTGACTGCGACGACCGCGAAGTGAACCCAGACGATCGGCTCGCGCGGCAACCGCACGCGCATGATCAGCGCGATGACGCCCAGCGTCAGCGCCCCGAACACGAGCCGCGCCCACGCGACCTGCCCGAAGCTCACGCCCTCGAGCGCCACCTTCATGAAGAGGAAGCTGGCGCCCCACACGAGACCCATGGCGACGAACTGCAGAGCGACCTTCACCCTGTCGACGCTAGCGGGTGCCGCCGACCCGGCGCGCGCGGGAATCGGACACGGATGGATGAGATCCGGCCAGCCGGTATTTGGTAGCGTTCCCCGAGGGGGAACCATGTACAGAACGAACAGGCGCGTCCGCACCGCTGCGGCCGCGGGGATGCTCGTCGCGCTCGCTGTCGCACTGTCCGGCTGCGCGCTCTTCGACGGAGGCGCGCAGGCGAAGCCGGTGGCGCGGCACACTACGGCTCAGCCGAAGCCGACGCACTCCGCGTCGCCGACGCCGACGCCCAGCGCGACGCCGACGCCGACGACACCGCCGCCTCCGCCACCGACACTCACTCCGGTCCCGTCGGGCACCACCGTCGCCGAGGCGAGTGTCGCGTCGCCCAAGGGCAGCATCCACTTCCACTATCGGATCGTGTCGAACGGCGACAACACGTATTCGATCCAATACAGCGGCTTCACCTCGAGCGTCCCGGTACCTGTCTCTGTCACGTTGATCGACGTTCCGCCGCAGGTCGGGGACGGCCTCACCTGGCATGGCGTCGCCGACCACGCCCTCGGCGGACCTACGGCCGGCGCGGCCGCCGCCTCGTCGGTCCCGCTGGGCTACATCGGCAACCCGTCGTACCTCGGCGCCCTGGTGACCTACTCGTCCGTCGCGTCGCCCGACGGCGTGCCCGTCGAGCTCGGCCCGGACAAGGTGCTCGCGGTGAACACGGTCCGCTGGTCGATCCCCGAGCGGGCGACCAACGTCCATCCCGTCGACGGCGGTGCGCGTGCGGGTGCGGCAGGCAGTGTCCCGGAGACGACCCCCTCCGGCGCTCCCGCGCGCTATGTCGTTGCGGCCGGGGACACGTTCGACGGCGTCGCGCAGCGGTTCGGCATCACGTCGCAGGACCTGCTCTGGCTGAACCCGAGCGGTCGCGCGTACGACGGCAGCCTCAACCTGCTCGAGAATCAGTCGCTCAACCTCGATCCGCAAGCCCTCTGACCTGCGGTTTCACACCGCCGGCCTACCCCCATGCGACCGCGCGCGCCAGGATGGGAATACCTCGCCCCCTGTCGCGTTGTATGCGTTTGCATAGAAACGGCGAGAACAAACCTGAGGAGCCAGTCATGCAGTACGGAATCTTCTCCGTCAGCGACATCACCCGCGACCCCGTGTCCGGTGAGACGCCGAGCGAGGCGGAGCGCATCGACGCGATCGTGAAGATCGCGAAGCACGCGGAGGAGGTCGGGCTGGACGTCTTCGCCATCGGCGAGCACCACAACCCGCCGTTCTTCTCCTCGTCGCCCACCACCCTGCTGGCCCACATCGCCGCTCTCACCGAGCGGCTCACGGTCACCACATCCACCACCCTGATCACCACGAACGACCCGGTGCGCATCGCCGAGGAGTACGCGATGCTCCAGCACCTGTCGAAGGGCCGCATGGACCTCATGGTCGGGCGCGGGAACACCGGCCCGGTGTACCCGTGGTTCGGCCAGGACATCCGCCAGAGCCTGCCGCTCGCGCTCGAGAACTACAACCTCCTGCACCGCCTGTGGCGCGAGGACGTCGTCGACTGGGAGGGACGCTTCCGCACGCCGCTGCAGGGCTTCACCTCCACGCCGCGCCCCCTCGACGACGTGCCGCCGTTCGTCTGGCACGCCAGCATCCGCACCCCCGAGATCGCCGAGCAGGCCGCGTTCTACGGCAACGGGTTCTTCGCCAACAACATCTTCTGGCCGAAGGAGCACTTCCAGCGTCTGATCGCGTTCTACCGTGAGCGCTTCGAGCACTACGGCCACGGAACCGCGAAGGAGGCGATCGTCGGACTCGGCGGCCAGGCCTTCATCGCGAAAAACTCGCAGGACGCGAAGAACCAGTTCCGCCCCTACTTCAACGAGGCCCCGGTCTACGGCAACGGGCCGACGATGGAGGAGTTCACGGATGCGACCCCGCTGACCGTCGGCAGCCCGCAGGAGGTCATCGACAAGACGCTGACGTTCCGCGAGTGGGCGGGCGACTACCAGCGCCAGCTGTTCCTGATGGACCACGCCGGCCTGCCGCTCAAGACGGTCCTCGAGCAGCTGGACCTGCTCGGCGAGCACGTCATCCCCGTCCTCCGCAAGGAGACCGAGGCGCGCAAGGATCCGGAGACGCCGGACGCCCCCACCCACGCGTCCCTCGTGAAGGCGAAGTACGGCGACGCGGACCCGCGCCAGCCGCGCCCGAACGCGAACCGCGGCGACAACGTCACCGGCGCGTCCCCCTACCAGGACACCGACGAGCAGGTCGAGGTGAGCTACCCGGCGCTCTGACGCCCGGCGGCATCCACCGACCATCGATCGAGACAAGGACAGACCATGAACACATCAGACCTGCGGCCGTTCCGCGTCGTCGTGGTGAACGCGGGCGTCAGCGACCCGTCGTCCACCAAGATGCTCGCCGACCGCCTCGCCCTGCGCGTGGAGGCGGCCGCCCAGCGCGACGGCCGCACGGTTGAGACGCTCAACCTCGACCTGCGCGAGCTCCTGCCGGAGCTGGGCGCGGCCCTGGCGTCCGGGCACCTGGGGCCGAAGTTCACCAAGGCGATCGAGGCGCTGAAGTCGGCCGACGGCATCATCGCGACCGCCCCGGTGTACAAGGCGGGACCGAGCGGGCTGTTCACCTCGTTCTTCCAGGTGCTCGACAACGACCTGCTGATCGCCAAGCCGGTCGTGCTCGGCGCGACCGCGGGCACCGCCCGCCACGCGCTCGTCGTCGACGGCGAGATGCGGTCGCTGTTCGCGTTCCTCCGGACCATGACGACGCCGACCTCGGTGTCCGCATCGACCGAGGACTGGCAGGACAAGGCCCTCGGCAAGCGCATCGACCGCGCCGCCCGCGAACTGGTCGTGCTCATGGAGTCCGAGGTCGAGTCCAAGATCACGGACACGTCGTGGGACAGCTACCAGCACGAGTTCGGCTCGGCCGGCGGAAACGAGCTGGGCATCGACCTCGGCTCCGACCTCATGCGCCTCGCCGCGGGCGGGACGCTGCCCACCACCCGCTGACCGGCGACCGGCAGGCGCTCGCCCTCGCGGGCGGGCGCCTGTTCGCGTTCCAGCGCCGGGCGAGCCAGTAGGCGAGGTAGGCGCACGGCCATCCTGCGCACCGAGTTTCGGCTGCTGTGCCAAGCCGCCCGCTGCTGGCCGTGCGGAGGAACTATCGACTACCTGCTGCGCGACGGCTACGGCGCCTTCGAGCCGGACCACTACTTCCCCGTCAGCATCCACCCGCAGTACGGGGAATCTCCCGCGAACTTCCGCCCGTGCCACCGCAGCTGCAATCGCAGCCGGGGAGATGCGCACCACAGGCCGGCCTCGGCACCAGCTCGCGCGCATGCTAGTAGAAACAGCACAGCCCCCCGGACAACGTGTCCAGGGGACTGGCTGCGCGGTGACGGGCGGTCAGTCGAGACGCCGGTATCGCCCAACCCTGTACTTCTTATCGTGAGTGGCGATGACGATAAAGATCACACCAAACAGGCAGGCCAACCCCCCGAAAACATACGAAGCGGTGTTGTTGGCCGTGATGCCAAAGACGGTCACGCATGCTGCAAGACCAAGCCAAGCGAATCCGGTCCAGAGCCGTGGCAAACCAAACGACCACCTCATCCAACGGGGAAGGTCATGCGACTTACTCATTTTTCATCCTCGACAAGCAGTGATATTGGGCAGTCCCTGGGTAGCAACGTATCCGATCGCACCGGAAAGGAAGCGGACCAACCAGCCGGGACCATAGAGCGTTCCCAGCCCAACACCGATCGCAATGTAACAGTCGGGGGTGCCGAACGCTTTGGGGTTCGCGGGGGTCCCGTAGCCGGTAAGCGCGATGGTCTGGACCTTTGCGCCGTTGATGTACTTCTGCAGATACGAACCTTTGCATGTGTTGAGCGCGGTCCCCGGCTTAAGGAAGTAGCTGCTGCCGTTCTGAAGCACGCAGTTGTACGAGTACACACCGGTCGACGGGTCAGCGATGACGGGGAACGCTGTGTGCTCGCTGAACTCGATGACCTGGGTGAGGGTACTTCCGTGCACCTCGTAGCGGGTCGGCACCGGGCTGCCGTTGGCGTCCTTCGCCCACGCTTCACCGAAAACCCGCAGCGGCGACCCGTCCGCTGCGACAACCGCAACAGTACCGTTCGCATCCTGCGTGAGGGTCGCCCCCTGGGGAGCGCCGATCGGGTAGTCGTACCGTCTCGGAGCGTTGGCATTGTCGATCACCGTATTGATCTGCAGGGTTCCGTCGGCCTTGATGAGCGGGACGGTGGTCGAGCCGTTCTTGTTGTCGTACGCCACGACGCCGGGAAGCTGCGAGTCCGTCGCGTCGGACGCGTGCTGGGCAAACGGCAACCCGATCTGAACCGAGTCCCCGAGGGAGAGGCCGTCGGTCGGGTCAGCCGGGACCACAACCCTGCCGCCCTCGACGGTGGCAGCCGCGGCGGTGACGCTGTCCCTACTCGTCGCGGCAAGGCCGGAAAGCGACTCAGGCGCGACACCTTGGATCGCGGCCACCGCATCCACTGCGTTGACCTCCTCAGCGTCCAGCGCGGCGAACCCGGTCAGGCTTGCCGCGATAACGCAGACCCCGGCCAGCGTTGCGGCTGGCATCAGTACACGAAACTTCTTCATTGAGTCTTTCTCTTCGTTCAACACCGAACGAAATGAACTGGGGTTGTCCGTCACCCGGCAAACAGGAACGGTCGGCAGTTCACTACTCCTGGTCGGTTAGGCCTGTTACTCCTTTAGACGCAGCCAGCCTCAGTTCATGACGCCGAGCCGTGGACTTTTTTCAGCAACGCTCGACGCTGCGCGTGCTCAGCAGGGACTCACCGGTCGAAGGGGTGTTCAGATCGCGACCGAGGACTGGCAGGACAAGGCCCTCGGCAAGCGCATCGACCGCGCCGCCCGCGAACTGGTCGTGCTCATGGAGTCCGAGGTCGAGTCCAAGATCACGGACACGTCGTGGGACAGCTACCAGCACGAGTTCGGCTCGGCCGGCGGAAACGAGCTGGGCATCGACCTCGGCTCCGACCTCATGCGCCTCGCCGCGGGCGGGACGTTGCCGGGCACGCGCAAGTAGCGCAGCATGACGGAACGACGGGCCCCGGGCGACCGGGGCCCGTCGTCGTGTGCGGCCAGGCAAGGCTCAGATCGCGACAGCCGACCAGTCGATGACGGCGACGGGTACGCCGGTGCGTTCCAGGTCGTCCTTCAGCGACGTCCGGAACTGCTCGTGCCGACCCCACCAATTTCCGCCCCACACCAGCGATAGCGCACCGCCGACGCGCCCGGAGGTCGCCAGCGGGAGAAATCGACCGTCCACCGCCATCACCATCACGGCTCCGGACATGCGGAAATCCAGCCCGACCACCGAGATGTCGCTCCACGGGAGTTGGGAGATGCGACCGTCTTCCGAGATCAGGAAGAGGCAACGCCGACCGAGCACGAGCCGGCGGCGGGAGTAGGGCGAACCGCCCGCGAAGTAGACCGGACGCGCGATGCTCGGCCCCCGCATCCGTGCCCGCTTGTTGCGGTAGCCCGGATACTCGAGGCGGACTAGTTCAATACCCGCCGCCAGCACGAAAACGGCGACGATGATCGGCCGTTTCGCTGGGTTCGGAACGGCCGAAATGCCGACGATAATGCAGGCGGCCAACGCCATGAGAATGACCGCCGCGTCGCCGAGGCGCACGGCAATCGATGCGCGACGCAACGGCGAGCGCGCCCGCTCGACGGCGACGTCGAGCTCGTCGACCAACTTCCAGTCGTCCGTCAGAAGACGCACTGGGCGGTCGCTCTCGTCGAGCGTCGTGACGCGGAGCAGGGCTTCGTCCGTCGGCCGAAGCGTCGTCGCACCGCTCATGACTGGATGACGCCCCCCTGAGGCCGGCCCTCTGCACCCGAAACCCGCACCGACTCGACCTCACCCTAACGAGCGACCGGAGCCCGATCAACGTCCCGCACGGCCGCGTGCCTTTCCCCTCGCGAACACGCCGCCACGCCACCCGCCCTGCGGCTCGCGGCCGCGCGAGGCAGGGGCGATAGGGTCTGGGTAGAACAGGGAGGTCTTGGGGTTGGACATTCTCAGCGTGCTGCACACGATCGGCGTCGTCGTGTGCCTCGTCCTCGCGCTCACCGGGCTCATCCCGGTCGTCGCCGCGGCCGCGACCTTCGTCGTCATCCCCTTCCACGCCTGGATCAACCACTACAAGAAGGCCGCCCCCTACCTTCCGCGGGTCGCGATCGTCGTTCCGGCATGGAACGAGGGAGCGGTGATCGGCGCATCCATCGACCGGCTGATGAAACTGGACTACCCGCGCGACGCCCTGCGCATCTACGTGGTCGACGACGCGAGCACCGACGACACCCCCGAGGTCGTCCGGGGGCGCGCAGAGCTGTACCCGGGCAACGTCCACCTGCTCCGCCGGGAGCAGGGCGGCCAGGGCAAGGCGCACACGCTCAACCACGGCATCGCGAAGGTGCTGGAGGACGACTGGATGGAGGCGCTCCTCATCATGGACGCCGACGTCATCTACACCCCCGAGTCGCTGCGGCGCATGACCCGGCACCTGGCCGACCCCGACGTGGGCGCCGTGTCGGCGTACATCAGCGAGGGAAGCAGCGACCGCAACTACCTCACCAAGTTCATCAGCGTCGAGTACGTGCTCTCGCAGCCCGCCGCCCGCCGGGCGCAGAACGTGCTGGGCGCACAGGCGTGCCTCGCCGGCGGCGCGCAGCTGCACACCCGCGAGAACCTGCTCGCGATCGGCGGCCGCATCGACACGTCGTCGCTGGCGGAGGACACGATCACGACGTTCGAGACGCAGCTGCTCGGCAAGAAGGTCGTCTTCGAACCGCACGCGCACGTGCTCGCCGAGGAGCCCCGCGCTGTCGACGCCCTGTGGAAGCAGCGTCTCCGCTGGGCACGGGGCAACGTCACCGTCACCGCGCGGTACTCCAAGGTGTGGTTCCGCCCGTCCCGCCTCCACCACCTGGGCGGCATCAGCTTCGGCATCGTCTGGTTCAGCCTCTGGCTGCTCCCCCTCATCATGATCCTGTCGTCGATCGGGCTCGCCGGGCTTCTGTTCCTCCAGGACGGGGTCGCGACGACGGTGTTCCGCATCCTGTGGATCTCGGCCGCGCTCGCCTACCTCTTCGTCCTCATCCTCGGATCGCAGACCGACGGGAGGTCGACCAGACACGAGCTGGGTCACGTCCTGCTGTTCCCCGGCATCATCAACATGCTCGTGATGATCACCGCGCTCTTCCCGCCGGTCATGCTCGTGTGGCTGCCCGGGCTGTTCGGCGTGACGCTCAGCGAGCCGGCCCTGTTCACCATCACGCTCGCGATCTACATCTGGATCCCGTTCTCCATGGTCGTCGCCTGGCTCGCTCGCAAGGCGGAGAAGGTCCGCGCCGGCCGCTGGCTGTCGCCCGCGCTGATCTACCTGGCCGGATATGGCTCCCTGCTGTGCGCGATCACCTTCGACTCGTACCTCAAGGAGCTCGCGGGCGCGGAGGCACGCTGGGACAAGACGGAGAAGGTCGGCCGGGTCGCCGCAGGCTGACGTGGTACCGCGGGATGACATCCTCCGGATGACACGCCCGTGCAGCGATGGGCCTCCCGGCCGATGCCTGCTTTCCGTCCCGCGGCCAGGCTGGAGGCATGACCTCGGTTCCCGCTGCAGCGCCCCCGGCCATCGTCGCCACCGCGCTCACCAAGTCCTACGGCCCCTCCGTCGCGCTCGCCGGCGTCGACTTCCGGGTCACTCCCGGCGAGTCGGTCGCCATCATGGGCGCGTCCGGCTCGGGTAAGACCACCCTGCTTCACTGCCTGGCCGGCATCATCACGCCCGACAGCGGATCAGTGTCGCTGGCGACCGCGACCGGCCCGCTCGAGATCACGACGCTGGATGAGGCCGGTCGTTCGCGACTCCGGCGCGAAGCATTCGGGTTCGTGTTCCAGCAGGGGCTGCTCCTGCCCGAGCTCACGGCGATCGAGAACGTCGCCCTTCCCCTGATGCTGACCGGGACGGATCGCCGCGCCGCAGAGCAGACGGCCGCGATGTGGCTCGCCGCCCTCGGCCTCGCCGGGTACGAGACGCGCCGCATCGGCCAGCTCTCGGGCGGTCAGGCGCAGCGCGTGGCGATCGCCCGCGCACAGACCACCGGAGCCGCCGTCGTGTTCGCCGACGAGCCGACCGGCGCCCTCGACTCGCAGACGTCCGCCGAGGTGATGGATGCGCTCATCCGCTCGACGACGGACCGCGGCCGGTCGCTCGTCGTCGTCACGCACGACGAGACCGTCGCCGCACGGTGCTCGCGCGTCCTCCGCCTCGCCGACGGGCGCATCGTGGACGAGGTGAACGCCCGATGACGACCCTGCGGCTCGCGTGGCTCTTCGGCCGGCGCAGTGTCTCCGCCCGCTCCACCGTGATCCTGCCGGTCGTGGCCTTCGCCGTCGTGACGGCGCTGCTGCTGATCGTCGCGGGTGGAGCGCAAGCCTTCTTCTCGTGGACGGACGACATCGCGGGCCTCTACCAGGTGCTCGCGGTCATCGCCCTCTCCCTGCTCGTGGTGCCGCTCGTCGCGCTCGGCGGCTCCGCTGCGCGGCTCTCGGCGCGACGGAGGGACGACCGGCTGGCCAGCCTTCGGCTGCTCGGCGCGACGCCCGCGCTGGTGACCGCACTGACGGTCATCGAGTCGACCGTGCTCGCGCTCGTGGGGGCGATCACGGGTGCCCTGGTGGCGCTGCTCGTGTCGCCCCTGGTGGCGCTCATCCCGTTCCGCGGCGAGCCGCTCGGGATGTCCATCCTGCTGTCCCCGCTGTGGGTGGCGGTGGCCGTTGCCGGTATCGGGGCACTGGCCGCGGTGAGCGCCGTCGTCGGACTGCGCGGCGTCATCCTGTCTCCCCTCGGCGTGCGCACGCGGCAGCAGGCGCCACGGGTGCACTGGGTGCGCGTCCTGATCACGGTCGGAGTGGTGGCCGTCGTCGCCGTCGCCATGACCGCGCTGCGGGCGGTGGCCGACGTTGGGATCGTGATGGTCGTCCTCGCCATCGGGTTCGGTGGGAGCATCGCCGTTCTGAACCTCATCGGCCCGTGGGTCCTGCGGCTGGTCGCCTCCGGGCAGGCCCGCCGGGCGCGGACCGCTCGGCGCCTGCTGGCTGCTCGCGCGGTGCTCGAATCGCCGAAGGCCGCCTGGCGGCAGGTGTCCGGCGTCGCGATGACCAGCTTCATGGCCGTGGTCGCCGGCGTCGGCGTCGCCCTGATGGATGCGGCGGGCGACTCGGGCGACCCGCAGTCGCGACTGCTGGTCGCGGACATCCGCACCGGCGTGCTCATCACCGTCATCGCGTCGTTCCTGATGGTCGCGTGCTCGGCCGGCGTGAACCAGGCGGCCGCCATCCTCGACCGCCGCGACCTCTACGTGAGCCTCGACCGGATCGGGATGCCCGTCGCCGAGATGAACGCCGCGCGCAGCCGCGCCATCCTGTCGCCCCTGCGGGTGACCGCGATCGGGTCGGCCGTCACGGCGGCCGTCGTGGTGCTGCCGCTCACCGGGATGAGCCTCCTGCTGTCCCCGCTCACGCTGGTGACGGTGGCGGCGTGCCTCGCCGCCGGTGTGCTGCTCGTGTGGGCGGCCCTGCGGGCCACGCGGCCGGTTCTCACGCGGGTGCTCGCGGAGCCATCCCCCAGTCTGTGACCCAGTAGGGTCGAAGCATGCCCGAAAACAGCGACGTGGCGGCTGCGCTTGAGCAGCTGCACAGCATCCGGCAGAGCATCGACAACATCGACGCCGCGGTCATCCACATGCTCGCGGAGCGATTCAAGTTCACGCAGCAGGTGGGTGCGCTGAAGGCCGAGCACGGGCTCCCGGCGGCCGACCCGGAGCGCGAGAAGGAGCAGATCCAGCGTCTCCGCGCACTGGCCGAGGAGAGTCACCTCGACCCCGCGTTCGCGGAGAAGTTCCTCACATTCATCATCGCGGAGGTCATCCACCACCACGAGCGCATCGCCGGCGAGAACGGCAGATAGCGCATGGGCTGGGACGCATCCGCCCTGCCGGACGCCCACGGACGCACGGTCGTCATCACCGGTGCGAACGCGGGCGTCGGCTACTTCACCGGGGAGCAGCTGGCGGCGGCCGGCGCCCGGGTGGTGCTCGGCTGCCGCGACCCGGAGCGCGCGGAGGCGGCGGTGTCGGCCATCCGCCGCCGCGTGCCCGGTGCCCGCGTCGAGGCGGCGCCGCTGGATGTGACGGACCGGCGGTCGATCGACGCGGCGGCGGACGCCCTCCTCGCCTACGAGCGGGTGGATGCGCTGGTGCTGAACGCGGGGATCGTCCACCCGCCGCGTACCCGGCAGACCGACGAGTACGGCAACGAGCTGGTGCTGGCCACGAATGTGCTCGGACACTTCCGTCTGGTCGCCCGCAGCATCCCGGCTCTGCAGCGGACCCCCGGATCGCGCATCGTCACGCTGGGTTCGCTGGCGTCGCGGCTCGGCCGCGTGCGTGTCGACGACCTCCAGCTGGAGCGCTCGTACACCGCGTGGTGGGCCTACGCGGGCTCGAAGATCGCGGCGCAGGTGTTCGGGTTCGAGCTCGATCGTCGGCTGCGCGCGGCAGGGTCGGACGTGCAGAGCATCGTGGTGCATCCCGGCTACTCGACCTCGGGGCGGACACCCGGAATCCGCGGCGTCAACCAGCCGTCACGGCTGAAGCGGTTCGCCGACAACCTGCAGGCGGCGTGGACGCAGGGCAAAGACGAGGGCGCGCACGCGCCGGTCCGCGCGGTGCTCGACCCGTCGATCGCCGGCGGCGACTACCTCGGGCCCGCGCTGTGGACGAAGGGCGCACCGGTGCACGCGCCGGCGACCAGAGCATCCCGTTCGCCGCGCCTCGGCGCTGCCCTCTGGCCGCTCTTCGAGCGAGCCGCCGAGCAGCCCTTCCCCCTCTGAGCCGCTTCCGCCCCCGTCGAGTCCGCGAACTTTGCACACTTCGGAGCCCCCGAGCGTGCAAAATTTGTGGACTCGACGGTGGGGGTTGGGCGTCAGTCGAAGGGGACGATCGAGAGGAGGCGGTGCGTGGACGGCACTCGGGCGCGTAGCGCATCCCGAGCGGCGGCGTAGTCAGCGCCCTCCGCCTCGATCTCCTCGATGGCGGCCTCGCGGATGATCGCCTTCGCGATCACACGACCGCCGCGGGGCATGGCGTTGTGCACCTGCAGCAGGTCGAACCCCTCGGGGACCTGCTCCTCGATGAGCGCACGGGCCGACTGCGCGTCGTCCGCCTCCGCCGTCAGCTCCTGCGTCTCGCTGCTCTGGATGAGACCGCGCACCTTCATGCCTCAACGCTAGCCGACCGCGGACCTGCCGCTGTCACGGCCCGCCCGATACGGTGAAGGGATGGACTACCTCACCCAGCCCATCGATCCGACCTCCGAGAACGACCTCGCGGCGGGCGGACTCCGCCTGACCCTCGTCGACACCTCCGACCCTGCCGCGTTCGACGGCTGGATCCGCGCCGACTTCCGCGGTTTCCACAGCGAACGTCCGAAGGACGAGGTGCTGGAGGAGGCGCGCGGCTACCTGGGCCGCCGCCGCACCACCGGCGTCTACGACGACGCCATCCCCTCCCGGGAGCCGGTCGGCACCGTGAACTCCTGGGTCGCACCGCTCACCGTCCCGGGCGGCCAGCGCGTCGGCGCCTGGGCGATCAGCTCGGTCACCGTCGCGCCCACCCACCGCCGGCGCGGCATCGCCCGTGCACTGCTGGGCGGGGAGCTGCGCGCGGCACATGCTCTCGGCGTGCCGCTTGCCATCCTCACCGTTTCCGAGTCGGTCATCTACGGGCGATGGGGATTCGGCCCCGCGACGTTCGCTACCGCCTGGAACGTGGACACCAAGCGCGTGCGCTGGGCGGGCGGCGAGACGCCGGGCCGCCTGTCGTTCACCGACCCGGAGGAGTATCGCGAGACCGGCGAGCGCGTGCTCGACGCCGTGATGGCCGGCCGACCCGGCGAGATCGGGCTGGAGCCGTACCTGGCCCACCGCCTGATCGGTCCGCTCAAGGGCAGCCCCGACGCCGACAAGTACCGCCTCGTGCGCTACGACTCCCCGTCGGGCGAGCCCGAGGGCTTCGTCTCGTACGTGGTCAAGGGCGACGACGACTTCACGCGCCACACCGTCGAGGTGAACCACCTGGCGGCCGCGACGGATGAGGCACTCACCGCCCTCTGGCGCTACCTGCTCGACCTCGACCTGGTCGCCACGGTGAAGGTGTGGACCCGCGGGGTCGACGAGCCCCTTCCCGCCCTGGTCTCCGACATCCGCGGCGCGCGGGTCACCGACCTCGAGGACCACCTCTGGGTGCGCATCCTTGACGTCCCCGCAGCACTGCAGGCGCGGACGTACGAACGCGACGGCTCCCTCGTCCTCGACGTGACGGACGACCTGGGCCTCGCCGCCGGCCGCTTCCGGCTCACCGTGACGGACGGACGCGCCGAGGTCGCCCCCACCGACGACGCGGCCGATGTCACCCTGCCGGTCGCGTCCCTCGGCAGCGTCTACCTCGGGCACGGCCTGGCACGCGGGCTCGGTCTGGCGGGTCGCATCCAGGGCGACGTGGATGCGCTGGACCGCCTCTTCCGCACGGCCGTCCCGCCGCGGTTGAGCACCTGGTTCTGACGGGCGTCGCCGCCCGCGCCTGACTCAGTCGATCAGGTCGTGGCGCACCACGATCTGGTCGCGGGCCGGGCCGACGCCGATCGCGGAGATGCGGGCGCCCGAGAGGCGCTCCAGGGCGAGCACGTAGTCCTGCGCGTTCTTCGGGAGGTCCTCGAACGTGCGGGCGCCGCTGATGTCCTCGGTCCAGCCGGGGAACTCCTCGTAGATCGGCTTCGCGTGGTGGAAGTCGCTCTGCGAGGCGGGCACCTCGTCGTGGCGCACGCCGTCGACGTCGTAGGCGACGGCGACCGGGATGCGGTCGATGCCGGTGAGCGTGTCCAGCTTGGTGAGCACGAAGTCGGTCACCCCGTTGACGCGCGCGGTGTAGCGGGCGACGGGGGCGTCGTACCAGCCGGTGCGGCGCGGACGGCCCGTGGTGGTGCCGAACTCGAAGCCGCGCTCGCGCAGGAACTCGCCCCACTCGTCGAACAGCTCGGTCGGGAACGGACCGGCGCCGACGCGCGTGGTGTACGCCTTGACGATGCCGATGACGCGGTCGATCCGGTTGGGGCCGATGCCCGAGCCGGTCGCAGCGCCGCCGGCGGTGGAGTTGGAGGAGGTGACGAACGGGTAGGTGCCGTGATCGACATCCAGCATCGTCGCCTGGCCGCCCTCGAAGAGCACGTACTTGCCCTCCTCCAGCGCCTGGTTGAGCAGGAGGGAGCTGTCGACGACCATCGGGCGCAGGCGCTCGGCGTACTCGAGCAGCTGCTCGACGACCTCGTCGACCGTGATCGCGCGGCGGTTGTAGACCTTCACCAGCAGGTGATTCTTCTGGTCGAGGGCGCCCTCGACCTTCTGCCGCAGGATGTTCTCGTCGAAGATGTCCTGGATGCGGATGCCGACGCGGTTGATCTTGTCCGCGTACGTCGGGCCGATGCCGCGACCGGTGGTGCCGATCTGCCGCTTGCCGAGGAAGCGCTCCGTCACCTTGTCGATGGTGCGGTGGTACGAGGTGATCACGTGCGCGTTCGAGCTGACCTTGAGGCGGGAGACGTCGACGCCGCGGGCGATCAGGGCGTCGAGCTCCTCGAACAGCACCTCGATGTCGACGACGACACCGTTCGCGATGACGGGCGTGACACCCTCGGTCAGGATGCCGGAGGGGAGGAGGTGCAGGGCGTACTTCTCGTCGCCGACGACGACGGTGTGCCCGGCGTTGTTGCCGCCGTTGAACTTGACGACGTAGTCGATCCGGCTGCCGAGGACGTCGGTCGCCTTGCCTTTGCCTTCGTCACCCCACTGGGCGCCGATGATCACGATCGCGGGCACGTTTCACGTCCTCTCGGTGGTTGGAACACGTCGGCGCCACGCGGACGACCGTCGCACTCGATCCTATCGCGACCCGTAAAGTTGCACACAACTGTGCAAGAAGGGCGTACACTGGATGCATGCCCACCCCTTCCACCCGCGCACCGCGACGCGACGCCACGGCGAACCGCGAGGCCATCCTCGGAGCCGCCGCCATCGCCCTCAATGAGGACATCGACGCGTCGCTCGAGAACATCGCCGCACGCGCCGGCCTCAGCCGCCGCGCCGTCTACGGGCACTTCGCCACCCGCGACGAACTGCTGGTCGAGGTGTTCACCCGCGGCGCACGTCGGCTCGCCGCCCTGCTCGACCCGGTGTCGCATCCCGACCCCCTCGTCGAGATCGCGCTGTTCGGCGCGACCCTCTGGGCCGAGGTCGAGCATGTCCGCGTCAGCGCGGCGCTGGCCGTTCGCGGCCCGCACCGCGAGATGGTCGGCACGGCCCTCGACCCCGCGCGCGAGCGCCTCCGCGACACCGTCCGGCGCGGGATGGAGTCGGGCCGCATCCGCACCGACCTCGACCGCGAGACCACAACGCGCCTGATCGAGAACGCCGCCGTTTCGGTGCTCGACGAGGCCACCCGCGCCCGCCTCAGCCCCGAAGCCGGCCACCGCCTGGTCATGCTGGCGGGGCTCGGCGCCGCCGGGATGGGCTGGCGCGAGGCGGGCGAGCTGATCGCGTCCACCCCTGAGCTGGCCTTCACGCCCGCTGAGACGAACGACGGAGGTGCGCAGCGATGAAGGTCGTGCTCGATCAGGTCACCAAGGGAGCGGCCCTCCCGCCGACGTCCGCGACGTTCGAGACCGGCCGCGCGTTCCTCGCCCGCGCCGAGACCGAACAGCGGCCGACCGTCCTGGGGCTGATCGCCTCCGGGCGGATGCGGCCGGACGCCGGCAGCGTCACGATCGACGGCAGCACCGATTACGCCGCGATGCGCCGGCGGATCGCGCTCATCGACGCCCCCGACGTCTCCGAGCCGGCCTCCGACGTGACCGTCGCCGGCATCGTCGCCGAGGAGCTGATGTTCGCCGGGCGGGCGTCGCATCCCGTCGCGGTGTCCCGCTGCCTGAAGGAGCTCGGCGCCTCCGAGTGGGCGCGCTCCTCGATCGGCACCGTGCCGCCGACCGTGCGCATCCGGCTGATGGCCGAGCTCGCGCTGCTCCGGAAGGGTGTGGATGCGCTGGTCATCGTCTCCCCCGACCGGCACGGAGGCGACCCGGTCGAATGGTGGCGGTTCGCCCGCGAGCTGGCCGGCCGCGACATCGCCGTGCTCATCGTCGCCGGCGACGCCTCCGCCGCGGCCATCGCCGCCGCCTCGTTGGTCTCCCGAATAGACGAGACCGGCCCCGACACCTTTGACGAAGACCCCGGCCAGGATGACACCGACGATCTCCCGGACCTGATCGTGACCCAGCCGAATGAAGAAGGCGCATGAAGATCCCGCAGATGATCGCGGCGGAGTTCCGCCGTCTCACCGCCAGCCCGATGTCGATCGTGGCGCTCATCGCACTGATGTGCGTTCCCGTCCTCTACGGGGGCCTCTACCTGTGGGCCAACCAGAACCCGTACGCGAACCTGGACCGCATCCCGGCGGCCATCGTTGTGGATGACGCGGGCACGACCGTCGACGGCAAGACCGTCAACTACGGCGACGACGTGGCCGACCAGCTCATCGAGGACGGCTCGTTCCAGTGGCACCGCGTCGAGAAGAACTCCGCCGCGAGCGGGGTCGACGACTCGAAGTACGACTTCAGCATCACCTTCCCGAAGGACTTCTCGTCTGCACTGGCCTCCGCCTCCGGCACCAGCCCGCATCGCGCGGTCGTCACGCTGACGACCAACGACACCAACAGCTACCTCGCCTCCACGATCGGCACGCAGGCGGCGGAGAAGATCCGCACGTCGATCGTCAAGCAGGTGAACGAGCAGGCGGCCAAGCAGTTCCTCGTCGGGCTCGCCGACATCCGCTCCAACCTGGTCACGGCCGTCGACGGCGCGAACCAGCTGGTCGACGGCAGCGCTACGGCGCAGTCGGGAGCCTCGCAGCTGGCGGACGGCACGTCACAGCTCGCCTCCGGCTCTCAGGAGCTGGCGAGCAAGCTCGGAGAGCTGGCGTCCGGCGCCCAGCAGGTGAGCGACGGCGCGGCCCAGGTGGCCGCAGGCAACCAGCAGCTCGCCGCGAAGGCGAACGAGGCGGGCGCCGCGGCAGCCCAGATCGCCGCGGAAGCGCCCGCCGCCCAGCAGGACCTCCTGAACCGGCTGACCGCAGCAGGGGCCACGGAGGCGCAGCTCGCCGAGGTGAAGGCAGTGCTCGGCGACCTCGACACGAAGGTGCAATCCGGCAACGCGCAGATCCAGGGCGCCGTCGGTCAGATCAACCAGCTCTCCGCGGGCGCCGACCAGGTGGCCGGCGGGGCGTCGCAGGTCGCGTCCGGCTCGCAGCAGGCCGCGTCCGGCGCCTCCCAGCTGGCCTCCGGCGCTTCGACCGCCGCGAGTGGGGCCGCTCAGCTGCGCGACGGGCTGACGACCCTCCACGACGGCACAACGCAGTTGCGCGACGGGCTGAAGCAGGGCGTCGACCGCATCCCGGACAACTCCCCGAGCCTGCAGAAGAAGCAGGCATCCACCATCGCCGACCCGGTGAACCTGAAGAACGACTCGATCACCTCCGCGGGCACGTACGGTGCCGGCCTCGCGCCGTTCTTCGTCGCCCTGGCCGCGTGGATCGGCATCTACGCGCTGTTCCTCATCGTCAAGCCCGTGTCGCGCCGCGCGATCACCGCGCTGCACTCGCCCGTCAAGATCACCCTCGCGGGCTGGCTCACCCCTGGCCTCCTCGGGGCGATCCAGATGATCGGGCTGTTCGCGATCGTCTCCGGCGCGCTCGGGTTCCGCATCGACAACCCGGTCGGGATGTACGGGCTGATGGGTCTGGCATCCGTCACGTTCGCGGCGATCATCCTCGCGCTCAATGTCTGGCTCGGCAGCGTCGGGCAGTTCCTCGGACTCGTGCTGATGGTGCTCCAGCTCGTCACCGCGGGCGGCACGTTCCCCTGGCAGACCCTCCCCGGCCCGCTGGCGTCGCTGCACCACGTGCTGCCGATGTCGTACGCGGTCGACGGCATCCGGCAGCTGATGTACGGCGGCAACCCGGCGACGGCCTGGGCGGACGCGGGAGTGCTCGCGCTGTGGATGCTGATCGCGCTGCTCATCGCGGCGATCGGCGTGACGCGGATGACGCACTTCCGGACGCTGCGCGACCTGCGCCCGTCGCTCATCGGGTAGGCGGCTCGGAGCGGGCTCGCGTACCTCTGGTGGTCGGGCCGCCGCCCGCACTAGGGTGGCGGCAGACAGCACCCGCAACCGAGGAGGACGACATGGCCGATCTCGAAGTCCAGGCAGCCATCGCGCAAGCCCGGCAGGCGGCGAGCGCCGCCAGCTACGACATCCAGAAGCTGCCGGAGGACTCGATCGAGCGCCAGGCGCTGCACAACCTGGTGACGGCGGTCGACTCCATCATCGAAGCGCTCGACACCGAGTGACGTGACGGTGCCCGCGCGGCGGCGCAGGCGACGGCGTCCGGCGACGGTGGCCGGCGCTAGGGTGGCGGCGTGACCGATACGCTGCGCATCCTCCACCTCTCCGACACGCATCTGTACGGCGACGGCCGGCTGCACTACGGCATCGTGGACACGCTGGCCGCGCTCGATCGCGTGCTGGCGCGTGCGTCGTCGCTCGAGGCGGTCGACCTCATCGTCGCGTCGGGAGACCTGTCCGACGACGGCTCGGCCGCGTCGTACCGGAAGCTGAAGGCGACGCTCGAGCCGTGGGCGGCCGAGCGCGGTGCGGCCGTCGTCTACGCGATGGGCAACCACGACCTCCCCGAGGGGTTCGAGGAGGTGCTCGGCGCGCGCGAGACGGAGACGACGGTGCGCGGCTTCCGTGTGGTGACCGTCGACACCAGCGTGCCGCTCGCCGGGTACGGCCGCGTCGAGGAGGCACAGCTCGACCGCCTCCGCGACCTGCTCGCCACGCCGTCCGAGAGCGGGACCATCGTCGTCCTCCATCACCCGCCCGTGACGCCGACGACCGTGCTGTTCGAGTCGCTGCGGCTCGTCGACTCCCAGCCCCTGCTCGACACGCTCAGCGAAGGGGATGTGCGGCTCATCCTGGCGGGGCACTACCACCACGGCCTCCTCACGGAGGCGGGGCCGGCGGGCATCCCCGTCGTCGTCGCGCCGGCGGTCGCGAACACGACCGATGTGCTCTGGCCGGCGCCGCGGGAGCGTGCCGTGCGGGGCGCGGGCTTCGCGTGGGTGCAGCTGCCCGACGACGGCCCGATCCGGGCGCATCTCGTGTCCGCGCCCGCGCCGGACGACGGCGAGACGGTGTACGACCTGGATGCGGCCGCAATCAGGCGCATCGCTGACGACGCCGGATGGCGCCGGTGACGCCCGCCGGCTACTCGGGCACACCGCTCTGGAAGAAGCTCGGGCTGAAAGCCGGGATGCGCGTGAGCGTTCTCCACGCCGATCCGGGCTGGAGCATCCCGCTCGACGGTGCACCCGAGGTCGACTGGACCGACGAGGCGCCGAGCGGACTCATCCTCGCGTTCTACCGGGAGGCGGCGGTGTTCCTCAGCGAACTCGACGAGCTGGGGGAACGCATCCGCCCCGACGGGATGGTGTGGGCGGCCTGGCCGCGCAAAGCCGCCGGGCATGTCAGCGACATCACGGAGAACCTCATCCGCGACGCCGCGCTCGAGCGCGGGCTCGTCGATGTGAAAGTGGCGGCGGTGGACGAGGACTGGTCGGGGCTCAAGCTCGTCTGGCGGCGGATCAACCGCTAGTCGAAAGCGACGTGCTGGCGGATCCACCCGTGCATGGCGACGGCCGCGGCCGCCGACGCGTTGATGGAGCGCGTCGAGCCGAACTGAGAGATCTCGACCACCGCGTCCGCCGCGGCCAGGGCGTCCGGCGACAGACCCGGACCCTCCTGACCGAACAGCAGGACGCACTCCCGCGGAAACGCGAACGTCTCGATCCGGACCGACCCCGGAACGTTGTCGATCGCGATCACGGGAAGGCCCTCGCCGCGCGCCCACTCCACGAAAGCGGCGACATCGTCGTGGTGCACGACGTGCTGGTAGCGGTCGGTGACCATGGCGCCGCGCTTGTTCCAGCGGCGGCGGCCGATGATGTGGACGGTGTCCGCGGCGAAGGCGTTGGCGCTCCGCACGATCGAGCCGATGTTCATGTCGTGCTGCCAGTTCTCGATGGCCACATGGAACGGGTGGCGGTGCTCGTCGAGGTCGGCGACGATCGCCTCCATCGTCCAGTACCGGTAGCGGTCGATCACGTTACGGGTGTCGCCGTGGCGAAGCAGTTCGGCGTCGTAACGCGGGTCGTCGGGCCATTCGCCCTGCCACGGACCGACACCGTTGGTCGTCAGCTCGTGCGTCGGGTTCGCCGTCTCATCCACAGGTTCAGCGTATCCACCGCGGCCGCCCGCCTCACCGAGAGAGAGGCGCGGCCCCTAAGCTGGACGCATCCGCTTCCCGGTGAAAGGGGTCCCACGTGACGCGTCGCGACGAGATCGAATGCTGGCTCACCGACATGGACGGCGTCCTCGTCCACGAGAACCAGGCCCTGCCCGGAGCGTCCGACCTCATCCAGCAGTGGCGCGACCAGGGCACCCCGTTCCTCGTGCTCACCAACAACTCCATCTTCACGCCGCGCGACCTGGCGGCACGGCTGCGCACCTCCGGCCTCGACGTGCCCGAGGAGTCGATCTGGACGTCGGCGCTGGCGACGGCCGACTTCCTCAAGTCGCAGATGCCCGGCGGCACGGCGTACGTGATCGGCGAGGCCGGGCTCACCACGGCCCTGCACGAGGCCGGCTTCATCATGACCGATACGAACCCGGACTACGTCGTCGTCGGCGAGACGCGCAGCTACTCCTTCGACGCGATCACCAAGGCGATCCGCCTCATCGGCAAGGGCGCGCGGTTCATCTCCACGAACCCCGACGCGACCGGACCCAGCGCGGAGGGTCCGCTGCCCGCCACAGGCGCGGTGACGGCGATGATCACCAAGGCGACCGGCCGCGACCCGTACGTGGTCGGCAAGCCGAACCCGATGATGTTCCGGTCAGCGATGAACCGTATCGGCGCGCACTCCGAGAACACGGCCATGATCGGCGACCGGATGGACACGGATGTCGTGGCCGGCATCGAGGCCGGGCTGCACACCATCCTCGTGCTCACCGGCATCAGCGACCGCAGCGAGATCGAGCGGTACCCCTTCCGGCCGGACGAGGTGCTCCGGGGCGTCGACGAGCTCGTCGTGCGGGAACCCATCGAGACCGAGCTCTGAGCCGCCGCGCACGGACTCTGAGCTCCACCGTGGACGACGTCGCGCACATCCGCTCCGCCCTCCGCGCGGCGGCCCGCTCGGCGTGGACCGCGCTCCGTGCCGAACGCCCTTCGGAGACCTTCTACTACTTCGGTCTCTGGACGACGCCGCTCGCCCACAGACCGGCTCCCAGCGCGTGCTCGCTCGAGGGTCTGGAGCGCGCGGTCGAACGGTGTCGCGCCGAGGGCGTGGAGGTGAATGCGGACGAGCTGCGCTGGGCGGTCAACGACTCCCCCTACGACCTGTTCGGCGACCGGCTGTTCGCCGAGGTGGAGCCGCTCTTCGACGCACTCGGGGGCCCCTACGAGCGTTCTTCCGAACTCAACGCGGACCTGCTGGATGCCATGGTCGGAGCGCTCGCAGATCTCGACGCCGAGGGGTTCTTCGGTGTGGGAGCCTCTCGTGACGCGGTGGTGCTGAACGTGACGACCCCCGGACACGACACGGAGGCGGAGCTGCTCGCGTCAGCGCGACGGATCAACCCGCCGGGCGCGCTCGTGCGGTATGAGGCCGACCTGGCGGCGCCCGGAGGCGCGGAGGGCTGACCGGTGCTGGTCAGGCGGCGGGGCCGGGACCGGCGACCGACGAGGTGAGCGGCTCGCCGCTCGACCGGGTGGCGAAGCAGTAGTACGAGCGCTGGCCGTCCTTCCACTGCTGCTCCGTGGCCGGGAACGAGCCCGTGACCTGGAGGTCCGGGTAGGCGCCTGCGGCACCCAGATCGACAACGCCACCCGCCGTGCAGAGGCCGGGGATCTGCTGCGCGAGGGCGTCTGCGCCGGGATATGGCGCAGCGGGGTCGGCGGAGAGCAGGTTGGTGTAGACGAGCTGCGCGGTGTGCGGTGCGGCGCAGTCGACGACGGTGAACTCCTCCGCCCACACGGTCGTGAACGGCTGGATGCACTCGCCGCCGCCCAGCGCATCCCACGGGTGCGTGCCGGCGCCGACGGCGGAGGCGGGCTTGGGCGTCACGGTGGGCACCGGGGTGGGCGTCGGGGTCGGGGTCGCGCTGGGCTTCGCGGAGGCCGACGCAGTGGCCGCCACCGGCGCGGGTTTGGCGGCACCGAGCCACGACGGGATGCGCGTCCCGATCGCGAAGAGACCGATGAGCACCAGCACGACGGCCAGGGCGCCCCCGACCATGAGCAGGATGCGGTTGTTGCGCGAGTTCCAGAAGTCGCCACCGGTCGGAGAGGCGGGTGCGGCGGTGGCGCCTGCTGCGCCGTCGGCCGTGGACGCGGAAACGGTAGCGGCACTGCCGGTGCCGACCGTCGCAGCGGAGGCGGCTGCGGCCGAGGCGCCTGCCGCGGCGGGAAGCTCCCACGCCGGGGCAGCTGGCGGTTCAGGTGCAGTGGGCGGGGCTGCGGTGGTGTCCACGGGGACGGTCTGCGTGAACGCGAAGGGTGTCGTCGCAGTGAGCTGCGGACCCTCGACTCCGGCTGCGGGTTCCGGCGCTTCGTCGATCGATTCGTCCGTGCTCTCGTCGCCCGGCTCCGCGAGCGGTTCGGCAACGATCGGCGATGCGGGGCCTGTCTCGGGTTCCTCGTCCACCTCGCCGAACAGCTCGGCCAGTCCGTCGGACTCCTCCGCCTCGACGTCGTCGGCTGCAGTTTCGTCAGCGGCTTCAGGGGCCGACGGCTCCGTGGCGAACGGGTCCGTGGCGAACGGGTCCGTGGCGAACGGCTCCGGCTCTGAGGCGCTCGCGATGCTCTCGGCGTCGATCGGACTGGTGGCCGGCGACGGCAGGCCACCCATCGCCAGTTCGGCCTCCGCAGCGGGGAAGGCCGGAGCCGGCGGAAGGGATTCGACGGGCTCGTCGCGCAGCAGCGCGGCGATCGCGGATGTGTCGAGCTGCTGCGTCGGGGTGTCGACGACGTCCGGGGCGTCGAACGCTGCGGGCGGCTCGTATGCCGACGGCGACGCGGGCGGTGCGGCGAGTTCCGGCTCCTCGTGAGACGCGCGCAGGAGGTCGGCGATCTCCGCCGCATCCTCCTGCTGCTCCGGCGTCTCGACCGGCGGCTCGAAGAGCGCTGCCGCGTCGATCGGGGGAAGGACCGGCTGGTGCAACGACGACGAGGCCGTGAGCGGCTCCTCGGCCGGGGGGAGGATTGCATCGGCGATGGGCGTGGCGGGCGGCTCGGTCGGCGCGGGCGGCCGGGTGAACGCGGACGGGTCGATCGGGATGACGCTCGTCGTGTCACCGATGACGGATCGGCCGGACGGAACGTCGGACTCAGGCGCCCCGAAGCCGAGCAGCGCGGCGAGGCCGTGGCCCTCCTGCTCGTCCGACTCATCCTCGTCGTCGGCGGGGATCTCGGGCGCGTCGAAGATGGTCCGCGGCTTCTCCGGCTCGGGCGCGGGCGTCGGCAGCGCCGGTTCGATCACCCAGGAGCGGACGGCGGCAGGCGGCTCCTCGTCGTCTGACGGCTCGGTCGCCGACGGCTCGGCCGGCGACGGCTCCTCGGGCGCGGCGAACGGGGCGAAGATGCCGGCCGAGCTGGGTGCCTTCGGCTCCACGAACGTCGAACGGAAGACGGGCGGTACGAGTGGAGGCGCGGCATCGGCTTCCGGCTCGGGCTCGGGCTCGGCGGCCGCAGCCGACTCCGCAGACGCAACCGGCTCCGCAGGTGCGGCCGGCTCGTCGGACGGCGTCTCGACTCCGAGCGGTTCGAAGAGCGCGGTCGGCGTCGGGTCGGTCGGCGCCGGCTCGCTCGCCGTCGCTACCGGCTCGCTCGGCGCCGCAGCGAACGGAGCCGTCTCTTCCTCCGCCGGACGGGACGCCTCCTCCTGCTCGACCAGGGGGTCGCCGCCGACTCCCGGAGTCAGGTTCCAGTTGAATGCGACCGGGAACTCCGTCGACTGCTCTTCGACGACCTCGGGCTCCTCGATGGCGCTGCCCAGCAGTTCGTCGAACGGCGACGGCTCGTCCGACGTCGGCACCTCCGCCTCCCTCGAGGACGTCGGAGTCGCGGGCACGGCATCCACCTCGATCGGAGGAGTGGGGGCGGCCGGTGCCGGCCCCGCGTCCGCTTCTGCTTCCGCGTCGCCTGCCGGGCCTTCGGGCACCTCGTCCGCCGCAGGCGCCTCGGCGGGACGATCGACATGACGCCCGCCGGTCAGCTGCTGCAGCAGCCAGTCGGCGCTGCCGAACTCGGGCTCCTCCGCCTCCGGCTGTTCGGCCGGGACCTCGGGCGCATCCCGTCGTTCGTACGGACGTTCGTCGTCCGCAGCGCCCCGCCCGCGCTCGTCGGACACTATGCCAGCCCCAGGTCCTTCAGGCCGATGGCGGCGTAGTAGGGGTAGCCCGCGGCCTCGATGGCCTCACGGGCGCCGGTGTCGCGGTCGACCACGACGGCGACGGCGGCGATCTCGGCGCCGACCTTGCGCAGCGCCTCCGCGGCCTTGAGCGGGGAACCGCCGGTCGTGGAGGTGTCTTCGAGCACGATCACGCGCTTGCCCTCGAGGTCGGGGCCCTCGACCTGCTTGCCGCGGCCGTGGTCCTTCGGCTCCTTGCGCACGACGAACGCGTCGTAGGTGAGGCCCTGAGCGGCGCCCTGGTGGAGGATCGCCGCGGCGACGGGGTCGGCGCCCATGGTCATGCCGCCGACGGCGAAGACGTCGGGGATGTCGCGGACGAGGTCGATCATGACGCGGCCGATGAGCGGTGCGACGCGGTGGTCGAGGCTGACCTTGCGCAGGTCGACGTAGTAGCTCGCCTTCTTGCCGCTGGTGAGCGTGAAGTCGCCGTGGAACACGGCCTCGGCGGCGATGTAGTCGATGAGCTGCTGTCGTGCGTCGGTCACATCCATGATTCTAGAGGGGAACCCGCCGGACCCCGGGAGTTCTCCACAGGGCGTCCCAGTTCCACGGACGCCTCCCGGCTCGGGCGACGTCGGCGGCGGCCGATACGATCGGAGCATGCGCGTCGCGACCTGGAATGTGAACTCGATCCGCACCCGCGTGGGGCGCGTCGTCGACTGGATGGTCCGCGAAGACGTGGATGTGCTCGCCATGCAGGAGATCAAATGCAAGCCCGAGCAGTTCCCGTACCAGCCGTTCGAAGACGCGGGTTACGAGGTCGTGCTGCACGGCCTGAACCAGTGGAACGGCGTCGCCATCGCCAGCCGCCTGCCGCTGGAGGACGTGACCATCGGGTTCCCCGACATGCCGGGGTTCCTCAAAGACCATGACGGGCCCGACCTCCCGAAGGAGGCGCGCGCGATCGGCGCGACGGTCGAGGGCATTCGCCTCTGGAGCCTGTACGTGCCCAACGGCCGATCGCTCGCCGACCCGCACTACGTCTACAAGCTCGACTGGCTGGCCGCGCTGGCCGCCGACACGCAGCGCTGGCTCGCCGACGATCCCACCCTCCAGCTGGCGCTCATGGGCGACTGGAACGTCGCGCCGCTCGATTCCGACGTCGGCGACCCGAGCCTGGTGCCCGGCCTGTCGACGCACATCTCGCCGCCGGAGCGCACCGCCTTCGCGGCGTTCGAGAAGGCCGGGCTGACGGATGTCGTCCGGCCGATCGTGCCGGACGGCTACACGTACTGGGACTACAAGCAGCTGCGGTTCCCACGCAATGAGGGACTCCGCATCGACTTCATCCTCGGCTCCCGCGCCTTCGCCGACCGGGTGGTGGATGCGAGCATCCACCGCAACGAGCGCAAGGGCGACGCCCCCAGCGACCACGTGCCCGTCCTCGTCGAGCTCGCGCCCATCGCCGCGGCCGACGATGACGACGACCGACCGATGATCTTCGGCTGACGAACGCACGATGAGCACGCCGCCCCCGCCCGGTTTTTCCGGATACCCCGTTCAGCCGGGTTTCCCGCCGCCCGCTCCTGCACGCCGGCCGGTGGTCGTCTGGGATCTGGTGACCTCGATCATCCTGTTGGTGTTCGCCGTCGTCGTCGCGGCCATCCTGACGTTCGCCGCGTTCTTCCTCGCGTTCGCGAGCGACCCCTGCGGGGCGTCGACGGTGTGCGACACCGATCGCATGGGCATCGGCTTCGTCATCGCGCTCTTCGGGCCCGGCGTCGTCACCCTGATCACGGTGGTCGTTACGGTGGTGCTGCTGATCGTGCGGCGCATCAGCTTCTGGGTTCCGATCGCCGGCATCCTGCTCGCCGTCGGCGTGTGGGTCGGCGGCGCGGCGCTCGTCATCTCCGGCGTGCCGGGCGCCTCCGTCTAGCGGGCTCTTCGCGCGGTTGTGCTCGCCGGGCGTTGCGTAGGAGAGAAGGCTCCAATTCTCCGACCTACCGCGGTGCGGACGGAGTTCCGGCGCACTTCCGCCCGCGTCTCCGAGCGAAGGCTGGGGATCTCCGACGCAACGGGCAAACGTTGGCGCGGTTCGCCGCGCCAACTTTCATTACGAAGCGTTGCGGCGGCCCAGCGGGCGCCGGGCCCGCGTCGGTAGTTTCAGAGCACCATGACCGCCTCGTCCTCCGCCTACCCCGTCGAGTTCTCCGGCGTCGCGCGCTCGTTCCCGGCGCCGAACCGGCGCTCCGGGAAGCGCACCCAGGGCGATCGCGGGCGCGAGACGTCGGCCCCCACCACGCGCACGGTGCTTCGGGATGTGTCACTCCGGATCCGCGCGGGCGAGGTCGTCGCGATCCTCGGCCCGAGTGGATGCGGCAAGTCGACCCTCCTGCGCATCGCCGGCGGCCTCGACGCGCCCACCGGCGGAGCCGCCCTCATCAACGGAACCGCGGTCGCCGGGTTCGACGCCCGCTGCGCCGTCGGATTCCAGGAGCCGCGGCTGCTCCCGTGGCGCTCGCTCGCCGACAACGTCGCACTCGGGCTGCCGCGCGGCCTCGACCGCGCCGCCGGGCAGCAGCGGGTCGCGCAGCTGCTCGAACTCGTCGGACTGACCGGTTCCGCGACGCTCCGTCCCCGTGAGGTCTCCGGCGGCATGGCGCAGCGTGCCTCGCTCGCCCGTGCTCTGGCCCGCAACCCCGGCGTCCTCCTGCTCGACGAGCCGTTCGGCGCTCTCGACGCCCTCACCCGCCTGAAGATGCAGGACCTCCTGCTCGACATCCACGCCGCGGCGCCCGCCACCATCCTGCTGGTCACGCACGACGTCGACGAAGCTCTGCAGCTCGCGGACCGCGTCGTGCTGCTCGGCGCAGAGGACGGCCGGCCAGGCTCGACGATCCGCAGCGTCACGACCGTGCCCGGCACCCGACCGCGCGACCGCGGCTCCGCCGAGCTGGCCCAGCTGCGGGCCGAGCTGCTCGACGGGCTCGGCATCGACCGCCACGGCCGCGCCCGCGACGAGCAGCGGGCGACCGTCCCCGTCTTCCCGTACTGAACCGCACCATCGCACCACCCGCACCACCACAGCCGCACCACCCGCTCCCCCACACCCCCGAGAGAGGCACCATGCGCCGCAGACCCACCATCCTGACCGCCGCCGCCGGCATCGTCGCGGCCGCCAGCCTGCTGCTGACCGGCTGCGTCGCCGGCGAGGGCTCCGCCTCCGGCGCCACCAACTCCGCCGGAGTGACGAAGGGCGGAACGCTCAACATCGACTTCGCCACCTACAACCCGCTCAGCCTGGTCATCAAGAAGGAGGGCTGGCTGGAGAAGGCCCTGAAGAAGCAGGACATCACGGTCAACTGGGTGCAGTCCGCCGGCTCCAACAAGGCGAACGAGGCGCTCCGCTCCGGTGCGATCGACGTCGGCTCGACCGCCGGCTCGGCCGCGCTGCTGGCCCGCTCGAACGGATCGCAGATCAAGACCATCGACATCTTCTCGCAGCCCGAGTGGTCGGCCATCGTCGTCGGCCCGAACTCGACCATCACGTCGGTGAAGGACCTCAAGGGCAAGCAGGTCGCGGCCACGAAGGGCACCGACCCGTACTTCTTCCTGCTGCAGGCGCTCGAGGCGAACGGTCTCTCGGCGAAGGATGTCACCATCCAGAACCTCCAGCACGCCGACGGCTGGGCGGCCCTGCAGAACGGCTCCGTCGACGCGTGGAGCGGCCTCGACCCGATCATGGCCAACGCCGAGAAGTCGGGGGCGAAGCTCATCTACCGCAACGTGAAGTTCAACACCTACGGCTTCCTCAACGCCACGGAGTCGTTCCTCGACTCCAAGCCGGATGTCGCGCAGACCGTCGTGAACACGTACGAGTACGCCCGGGCCTGGGCCGAGAAGCACCCTGATGAGACCGCGAAGATCCTCTCGGATGTCGCCGGCATCGACCCCGCCGTCGCCACCACGGTGATCACCGAGCGCACCAACCTGGACGTCTCGAACATCCCCGGCAACGCACAACTGGCCGTGCTGAAGAAGGTCGGCCCGATCTTCGTCGAGTCCGGCGACGTGAAGTCCCAGACCGACATCGACAAGGCGCTCGACTCGCTGCTCGACCCGACCTTCGCGAAGAAGGCCGACCCGAGCGCCATCGGAGGCTGACGCATCCCATGACCGTCCAGAACGCACCGGAGGTCGTCACGACGGCGGCCGCCCGCACGTCCGTGCTGTCGCGCCGCGGGGTGAGGATCGCCGCGGGGTTCGTCATCCCCGTCGTGCTGCTCGCCGTGTGGCAGGTGGCGTCGACCTCTGGTGCGTTCACGTCGTCGCAGCTGCCGTCGCCGGCGATGGTGTGGGAGGCCGCGGTCGACCTCGCCCAGCGTGGATTGCTGGGGCAGTTCGTGGCGATCTCGACCCAGCGGGTACTCATCGGGTTCGCTTTCGGCGCGGGTCTCGGCCTCCTGCTCGGGGCTCTGGTGGGTCTGTCGCGCTGGTCGGATGCGCTGTTCAGCCCGACGCTCGCCGCCATCCGGGCGGTTCCGTCGCTCGCCTGGGTGCCCCTGCTGATCCTGTGGTTCAAGATCGGCGAGGACTCGAAGATCATCCTGATCGCGATCGGCGCGTTCTTCCCCGTCTACACGACCGTCGCTGCCGCGCTGAAGCACGTCGACCGGCACCTGGTGGAGGCGGGACGCGCGTTCGGGCTGAACGGTGTCCGGCTGTTGACGACGGTCCAGCTCCCTGCCGTGCTGCCGTCGGTGATCTCGGGTCTCCGGCTCGCGATGGCGCAGGCGTGGCTGTTCCTGGTCGCCGCTGAACTGATCGCGTCGTCGATGGGACTCGGCTTCCTGCTCATCGACTCGCAGAACAACGGCCGGACCGACCGCCTCTTCCTGGCGATCATCCTGCTGGCGATCCTGGGCATCATCACCGACTCGCTGCTCGGTCTGTTCGAACGGTGGACGGCCCGCCGCTGGGGCTGAGCGCTCGTCGCACGATCCACCTGTGAAGTCCAGGGCCTATATCCATTCGCTGCCGGGCCTACCGTCGTCCCGGAACCCAGATGACAGCGAAAGGAGCCGTAATGGCTGCAGTGACCAAGTCCATCGACGTCAACGTGCCGGTCTCGACGGCGTACAACCAGTGGACCCAATTCGAGTCCTTCCCGCACTTCCTCGACGAGGTCGAGGAGATCCGCCAGGTCGACGACACCACCAACCATTGGCGCGTGAAGATCGGCGGCGCGGAGCGGCAGTTCGACACGGTCATCACCGAGCAGCTCCCGGACGAGCGGGTGGCGTGGAAGTCTGTCGCGGGTGACACGGAGCACGCGGGCGTCGTGACCTTCCACCGGCTCTCCGACACCGAGACCAAGGTGACGGTGCAGCTGGAGTGGGCGCCGTCCGACGCGCTCGAGAAGATCGGGGCGGTGTTCGGCCTCGACGACCACGCCGTGAAGAAGGACCTCGAGAACTTCAAGAAGTTCATCGAGTCGCAGGGCGCCGAGACGGGCGCCTGGCGCGGCGAGGTGGACCGCGGCGACACGGTCTGATCCGTCCGCTCCTCCCCCGGAGCGACGAGAACGGCGCCGGTGCGATCTGCACCGGCGCCGTTCTCCGTATCCGCCGACTACAGGATGGGACGCCCGCCGGTGACGGCGATCCGCGCGCCCGAGATGTACGAGCCCTCGTCGGACGCCAGCAGCACGTAGACCGACGCCAGCTCGGCCGGCTGGCCCGCCCGCCCGAGCGGGGTGTCGCTCCCGAACTGGCTCACCTTCTCCACCGGCATGGTGGAGGGGATGAGCGGCGTCCAGATGGGACCCGGCGCGACGCTGTTGGCCCGGATGCCCTTCTCACCGAGCAGCTGCGCGAGCGATGCCGTCATGTTGGCGATGGCCGCCTTCGTCGCCGCGTACGGAAGCAGTGTCGGAGAGGGCATGTCGGAGTTCACCGACGACGAACCGATGATGCTCGCGCCCGGCTTCATGTGCGGCACGGATGCCTTCGCCAGGTGGAAGAAGGCGGAGACGTTCGTCGCTATGGTGTGATCCCACTCCTCGTCCGGGATCTCCTCCAGCGACTCGTGCGTCATCTGGTACGCCGCGTTGCTAACGAGCACGTCGATGCCGCCGAGCTCCTCCACGGTCTTCGCGACGATGTCCCGGCAGTGCTGCGGGTCGGAGACGTCGCCGGGCAGCAGCAGGGCCTTCCGTCCGGCCTCGCGAACCCACTTCGCGGTGTCCTCGGCGTCGTCGTCCTCGCTCAGGTACGAGATGGCGACATCGGCTCCCTCGCGGGCGTAGGCGATGGCGACCGCCTTGCCGATGCCGCTGTCCGCGCCGGTGATGAGCGCGACCTTACCGGCCAGTTTGCCGCTGCCGCGGTAGCTCTGCTCTCCGTGGTCGGGGCGCGGGTCCATCGCGTCGGTGGTACCGGGCGGCTGTTGCTGCTGTTCGGGGAAAGACATCCATCGACCTCCATTCGTGTACCTCCACGGAACACCCGCTTCCCCACAACGTCAGGGGCTTGGGCGGCTCGGGATGTGCGCGTACCGTCCCTCCAATGAACGCGACACCGGATGCCCCCGACGAGCACCAGAGCGACGCCGACCAGACCGCGAAGGACCGCTTGTACAGCCCAGCGAGCGAGCGCGAGACGGAGGTCAAGCAGGAGGAGTCGGACGGCGCCGCCGTGCGCCCGGGCACCGGCGGCCCCGACGACGTGGGTGACATCCCCGTGCCGCCGGAGGACGACCTCGACCCCGCCGCGATCGTCGAGCGCGGCGACCCGGGTCGCCGCGCCGGCGACGCCTGACCGCGCGGGCGATCAGGCGTCGCACGCGGGTCAGCGGGTCGAGTCGACCTTCTCCTGTGTTGAGCGCCTGCGGGCGACCGCGGAGTAGATCCGCTCGACGATCCACAGCAGGATGCCGATGCCGAGGAGCCCGAGCGCGATCGTGTACTGGCCGACCGGGCGGCCGGAGGTCCACGGGAACACCAGATACAGGCAGGTGATCGCGCCGATGATCGGCAGCACCGTCGGCGACCGGAAGTGCTTGTGGTCCACCGGCTGCTTGCGCAGCACGAGCACGGCCACGTTGACGACCGCGAACACCGCGAGCAGAAGCAGGGATGTCGTGCCTCCGAGCAGCGCGACGATCGAGCCCTTCGGGTCGAGCGACACGTAGATGATCAGGGCGACGGCGAGCGCCGTGGTGAACAGGATGGCCGTCCACGGCGTCCGGCGTTTCGGCGACACCTTCGCCAGGAACGGCGGAAGCACGTTCTGGCGGCTCATGCCGTAGAGCAGGCGGCTCGCCATCATCATGTTGATGAGAGCGGTGTTTGCCACGGCGAACATCGAGATGAACGGCAGCAGGTCGTTGATCGGGAAGCCCGGCGCCGCCGCCTCGACGGCCAGCACCAGCGGCGTCTCGCTGCCGGCCAGCTGGCCGATCGGGACCAGCGCGACGACGGTGATCGACACCAGCACGTAGATGACCGCCGCGATGCCGAGTCCGCTCAGCATCATCTTCGGGAAGATCCGGCTCGGTTCCTTCGTCTCCTCGGCCATGTTGACCGAATCCTCGAAGCCGACCATGGCGAAGAACGCCAGCGAGGTCGCCGTGCTCACGGCCAGCAGAACCCCCTTGTCCTCCGGCGTCTCGAATGCGACCACCTGCGACCAGTCCGCGTTGCCGCCGCCGATCGCCCAGAGCCCGATGAAGATCACCAGCAGCAGACCGGAGAGCTCCACGAGGGTGAGCACGACGTTGAGCCACACGCTCTCGGAGACGCCGCGAAGGTTCACCAGCATGATGAGCACGATGAAGGCGAGGGCGATGAGCAGCGTCGTCACGTTGTCATCCGGGATGCCGAATCCGACGGTGAGGTTCACCGCGAACGCGCGCGACGCCGTCGACGCCGACGTGATGCCGGACGTCATGACGATGAAGCACACGATGAACGTGAAGAAGTGGATGCCGAACGCTTTATGCGTGTACAGAGCGGCGCCCGCGGCTTGCGGGTACTTGGTAACCAGCTCCAGGTAGGAGAAGGCGGTCACTGTCGCCACCGCGAACGCCAGCAGGAACGGCAGCCACGCCGCGCCGCCCACCTCCGCGGCGACCTGACCGGTCAGGGCGTACACGCCCGTGCCGAGGATGTCGCCGACGATGAACAGCAGCAGCAGTCCCGGCCCGAGGGCTCGTTTCAGCTCCGGCTGTTCCGGCTCGACGGTCTTGACCACCTGGGTCCACGACGGATCGCTCACGGTCGGCTCCCTTCGACGTTCGCTCGGGGAGCCACTGTATGTGAGTTCTCACAGAAATGGGAGTACCGACGCGGGCTATTGGCGGCCCGATGCCCCTAAGTGCAAAGCCTCATCGCGGCCCTCGCGCCGGTCACCCTGCCGCGTCAGACGCCGAAATGCTGGCCAGGCGAGGCAAACGGCGAACGGCTCGCGAGGCGAGCACCCATGCTGCGGAGGTGAAGATCCCCAGACTGGCCAGAGCGAGGACAACGCCGGTCGGAAACACCAGAGTGAGGACCGCCGCAAGAGCGGCCCCCAGCGGGTCGATCCCCCAGGTGACGATGCGGCTAGCCGCGGAAAAAGAGCCCAACGCACGCTCCGGCACCAGTACCTGTTTCAGTGTCTCCGTGCCGGTCATGTTCGTCATGACGCTCGCTGCCCACATACCCAGCGAGAGTGCAAGAAGGGCCACGTTGAGGACGGTGCGACCTGGAACGAGCGCGAGCATCCCGATACCCGCCAGAGCGGGAAGAGCGAAGGTCAGCGCCAGCGCAGTGATCGGTCGCAGGCGATCCCAGATACGCGGAGCGGCCGTCATCGAAAGGAGACCGAGCACCCCGCCCAAAGCACCTGCAACTCCGACCTCCGCCGGGCTCATCGATCCCGACCGAAGTGCATGAGTGATGTAGATCGCCTGAATCGCCGCGGTGAAGAGATTGAAGTGCGCGATGGCCAGGGTCACCGGCCAGAGCACCGTGCTCCGATGGAGCATCCGAAACCCAGCGACGATGGACGATGCGTAGCGCCTCACCGTGAGGCGTTCCTCCGGCTCCGGCTCCGCCTCGCTAACGCGACGCACCGAGAAAGCGGAGATGACGTACGTGACAGCGTCCGCCAGGAACAACGCCAGTGGCGAGAATATCTGCAGGAGAATGCCGGCGGTCGCGCCTGCGCCGATGTCTCCGGCGGAGCGGATGCCCGCGACCCAGGTATTCGCCGCCGGCAACCTGGACCGGTGCACGATTCCCGGCACAAGAGCCGAGAATGCGCTGTCATACAAACCTGTGAGACCGGAGATCAGGCCGGCCGCGAGGGCGAGCACGAGAAGCGAAAGGTGGTCAGCAAAGAACAGGAGCCCGATGACTCCCAGCACGGCGGCCCGGAGCACGGACATCAGGAACAGGAACCGCGTTCTTCGACCCCTGTCGGTCCAGGGTGCTAGAAATCCGAGAAACACGAGCGTCCCGATGCCTGCCGCGGTGGTGATCCATGCGACCTCGGAGGCGGACGCGTGCAGGTACTCGAGCGCAACGATCGGAATCGCGAACAGCGTGAGCTGGCTTCCAAAAAACGAGATCGCTTCGCTCCACCAGAGGCGCTTGAAATCTCGGTTCCATAGCCCCGGAGGAACCGGGGTTACGTCGGTCACAACCTGTTGCCCCTCCCCTGCGAAAGCGCGCGATGCGCGCGCTCGAAAACTAGCCAGCGGCCCGTCCGGGGACAAGTCGACCGACCCCGAAGATCGATGCGAGCTGCGGCCGATTCCGGGGACTCTCGGCTCCAACGGGCAGATTCACACTGCTTCACACTGCGCCGATTGCGGCCACCATCACGCCAGTCACACGAGTGTGAACGGACCGTCGCGACGCGGGCTATTGGCGGCCCGTGAACCCCTCCATCGAGTCGTAGACGCCGAAGACGCGGCCGGCGACGGCGTCCCACGCACGGGTAGGGAGCACGCCGCGGAGGGTCCGGGCCAGCCCGACCGTCCAGGGGAGCATCAGCATCGGACGGCCCGCGAGCATCGCCCGCCAGACGCGGTCGACCACGTACTCGGGGCTCATCACCGGGGTCAGGAGCGGCCCGCGGGCGCCCTCGAACATCCCCGTGTCGATGTAACTCGGCGCGACCGTCGTGACCTTCACGTGGCCGTAGCCCTGCTGCTGCAGTTCGAGCCGGACGCTGTCGCTCCAGCCGATCACCGCCCATTTGCTGGCGGCATAGACGCTCATGCGCGGGTTGGAGATCGTGCCGGCAGCCGAGGCGATGTTGACGATGCGGGCCTCGCGGGGGCTCTGCTGCATCCCGGGCAGGAACTCCCGCGTCACGTACATCGGGGCGAGGGCGTTGACCTGCATGGTCGGGCGGGTGTCGTCGCCGTTGTCGTGCTCCCAGAAGTACTTGCCCCGCACGATGCCCGCGTTGTTGATGAGCACGTCGATCCCGCCGAGCTCCTTGCGCACCGCCTGCGCACTCTGCGCGATCGCGCCGAGCTCCGCGAGGTCGACGACGTAGGGCAGCACACTGGTGGATGCCTTCCCGGCCGCCGAGCTCGGTGACCGTGGCGGCGCTCCCCAGGCAGCGGCGGTGCGTCCGGCGAGCACCTCGCGCCGCAGCCGGTGCGTGAGCTCGGTGAGCGCGGCCTCGTCCCGGTCCCAGAGCACGACCGCTCGCGCGCCTTCGAGCACGGCGCGCTCGGCGTACAGCCGCCCCATGCCCGAGGCCGCGCCGGTGATGAGTACACGCGCCCCGCGAACCGTTCTCGCCATCCCCCCATCATCGCAGCGTCCGTCCCTCCCGTCGCCTCCAGCCTCCGCCCACCGTCGAGTCCGCAAACTTTGCACGCCCGTGCGGCGTTTCGTGTGCAATTTGTGCGGACTCGACGGTGGGGCGGACTCGACGGTGAGGGCAGGAGCGAGGGGGTCAGCGGCGCGGGGGGAGTCGGCGGGAGAAGAAGACGCGCGGGAAGCCGTTGTCGGTCCGGCGGTGCGTCTCGACGAAGCCGTGGCGAGGGTAGTAGGCCACGTTCTCGGTCATCAGCTCGTGCGTGTAGAGGCGGATCTCGTCGAGCCCCTCGGCGCGGGCCTGCTTCTCGGCGATCCCGAGCAGCCGCGCACCTAGACCCGTGCCGCGGACGCTGTCGGCTACGGCGACGTTCTCCACGAGCAGATGGTCCGGGCGAACGGAGGTGATGAGCAGCCCGACGATCCTCCCTCGGTCCCGAGCGACGAGCGCTCGGCCCTGTCCGACGATCGTGGCGTAGTCATCCAGAAGCGGCCCCGGCTTCCGGCCGATGCGCTCGACGTACGGCTCGTACGCCTCGCGGACCAGTTGTTCCACTGCGGGCACGTCCTCCGCGCGCGCCGCTGACACCTCGATTTCCATGGCGTCACGCTAGCCGTCGTGACGGAAGGGTTTGTTGCGCATCGCAGCGGGACGGCGCAGTTTTCCGCCGGAAGAGACAACAAAACGCTCGCGATCCCCGGATAGGCTCGTGACATCCACACCCTGCCGCGTGCGAGCGGCCGACCAACGACGGGAGGTTCGTCATGTCTCAATTCGTCCAGCACTTCACCGCAGACGCCATTGTCGGGGAGCCCGAGGTCGTCGAGGACGGCCGCCCGGTCCGCGAGGTCGCGAACGACCCCGCCTGGCTGCGCCTCAAGGACGCCGCCGTCGCGCTGCAGGCCCTCCAGGTGAAGGACGGCTCGGTCGAGCAGGAGCCCGACCGCCCGGCCGCCGCAGAGCACGTCCGCACCATCGTCGACTCGATCGCCGCACTCGCACCGGCGTTCCCGCACGACGCGTCCTACCTGGCCGCGCTGCAGCGCGACTTCACGCGCTGGGCGGACGAGGGCTTCGGCGTCCCCGACTTCCTCGACGCGCTGAACGAGTTCCAGCCGCAGCAGCACCGCGTGGATGGGCTCGGCCACCTGGTCGTGTTCCCCATGTACACGCAGAACGGCAGCCCCGACCGTCACGTCGAGGCGCTGCTGGTCGAGGTGATCTGGCCGGAGTTCGTGGCGGAGCTGGAGGCCGGCGACTACGGCAACAAGCTGTTCGTCGCGCTGCGGTTCGTGGACTTCACGCCCGGCTACGACACCAACTCGGCGGTGCTGTTCCCCGAGACCGTGGCCATGCGCGAGATCCCCGCGTTCACCTGGGGTGCCATCTTCCAGGACCGCGAGGCCGCCCGGTACCGCCGGGTGGTGCGCGCCGCCGCCGAGATCACCAAGCTGGAGCTGCCGGACGACGCGGCTGCGATGCTGGACGACCAGCACCTCACGGAGGAGACCTTCGTGATGTGGGACATCATCCACGACCGCAGCCACATGCGCGGCGACCTGCCGTTCGACCCGTTCATGATCAAGCAGCGGATGCCGTTCTTCCTCTACTCGCTGGAGGAGCTGCGGTGCGACCTGACCGCCTTCCGCGAGTCGGTGAAGCTGGAGCGCGAGCTCAGCGCCCTGCCCGACGCCGAGCTCTCGGAGGCGCAGCGCGCCATCCGCGACCACGCGCACCTGGTGCAGTACGCGGTGATCTTCGACCGCATCTTCCGGTTCGCGATCACCGGCAGCCGCGTGCGCAACTACGACGGACTCGGCGGCCAACTGCTGTTCGCGTGGATGCACCAGCACAACGTGCTGCACTGGACGGACACCCAGCTCACCATCGACTGGGAGAACGTCTCCGACGTGGTCATCGCCCTCAGCGACCGGATCAACGACCTGTACTGGCGTTCGATCGACCGGCCGAAGGTGGCGCACTGGCTGGCCGCATACGAGATGCTCACCGAGACCCTCACCCCGCACCCCGCCTCCAACTGGGCGCGCGGGCTGTCGGACGAGGTCCTGGCCGGACCGCCGAAGGGCTACACCGACCAGGTGCTGGACGACGAGTTCCCGCTCTCGATGTTCTACGAGGCACTGAACAAGAAGATGGCGACCGTCATCGAGTCGACGGCCGGCATCACCGGGACGACGGACGCGGCATGACGGACGCCCCCTCGGCGGACCAGGCGGCCCGGCCCTCCTCGGAGGCCGGGCCGCTCGGCGCGGACACCGTCCGCGGCCGGCTCGTCCTGATCGCCGGCGCCACCAGCGCGTCGGGCGAAGCGGTCGCCCGCGCGCTGGTCGCGGCCGGCGCGACCGTCCTGGCGGTCGGAACCCGGCCGGAGGCGCTGGATGCGCTGGCCGCGGCGGTCCCGGGCGTCGAGACGCGTCCGTGCGATCTGTCCGACCGGGATGCAGTGGCCGAGCTGGCCATGCGCATCCACCTGAAGTTCGGCCACATCGACGGCCTCATCCATCTCGTGGGCGGCTGGCGCGGCGGCGGCGGGATCGCGGGCCAGAGCGACGAGGACTGGGAGTTCCTGGAGCGGGCCTTCCGCACCCTCCGCAACACCACCCGCGTCTTCTTCGACGACCTCGTCGCCTCGCCCGCCGGCCGGCTGGCAATCGTCTCGTCGACCGCGGTCGAGAAACCGTACCCGGGCGGCGCGAACTACGCTGCAGCGAAGGCGGCAGCCGACGCCTGGGTGCGCGCCATCGCGCAGGGCTTCGCCAAGCAGGCGCCCCAGTCGGCGGCGACCGTCTTCGTCGTGAAGACCCTGGAGGGCCTCGAGCCGCAGCTCGGAGACGAGGTCGTGCGCCTGTGGGAGCAGGACGCGGCGGCGGTCAACGGCCGACGCATCCCCCTCGAGCCTGGGAAGATGGAGTCGTGACGCTTCAACTCCACGACCTCACCCTCCGCGGCTTCGCCTCCGACAACTATGCGGGTGTGCACCCCGAGATCCTCGACGCCATCGCGGCCGCGAACAACGGCCACCAGATCGCGTACGGCGAGGACGTCTACACGGCCCGCCTGCACGAGGTGTTCGCCGAGCACTTCGGCGAGGGCGTCGAGGTGTATCCGGTGTTCAACGGGACCGGGGCGAACGTGGTCGGCCTGCAGTCGATGCTGCCGCGCTGGGGCGCCGTCGTGTGCGCGAAGACCGCGCACATCAACACCGATGAGGCCGGTGCGCCCGAGAAGGTGGCCGGCATCAAGCTGCTCCCGGTCGAGACGCCCGACGGCAAGCTGACGCCGGAGCTCATCGACCGCGAGGCGTGGGGCTGGGGCGACGAGCACCGCGCTCAGCCGCTGGTCGTGTCGATCACGCAGACGACCGAGCTCGGTACCGCGTACACGGTGGAGGAGGTCCGCGCGATCGCCGACCACGTCCACGCGCTCGGCATGAAGCTGCACATGGACGGCTCGCGCATCGCCAATGCGGCGGCCACCCTCGGCGTCCCCCTGCGGGCCTTCACGACGGATGCCGGCGTGGATGTGCTCAGCTTCGGCGGGACCAAGAACGGCATGCTCTACGGCGAGGCCGTCGTCGTGCTCAACCCGCAGGCGTCTGAGGGGATGATCTATCTCCGCAAGCTGAACATGCAGCTGGCGTCGAAGATGCGGTTCATCTCGGCACAGCTCATCGCGCTTCTCACGGACGACCTGTACCTGCGCTCCGCCTCGCACGCCAACGCGATGGCGACTCGGCTGCGCACGGCGCTGGAGGCGGGCATCGCCGACGGCAGCATCCAGGGCGTCGGCTTCAGCCAGAAGACACAGGCGAACGGAGTCTTCGCGACCCTCCCGAGTGGCGTCGCCGACCGGCTGCGGCAGCACTTCCGGTTCTACGACTGGGATGCGGCCAACAACGAGGTGCGCTGGATGTGCGCATTCGACACCACGGAAGAGGACATCGACGCTTTCGTGGCCGCGCTCGCGCAGGAGCTGAAGGCCTGAGCGACGCTTACCCCTCGCACTGGGGCCAGACCGGGGTACAAAATTGTCCTCCATTCAACCTACACAATGGGGACTTTTCCTGTAGTCTCAAAGAGCGGCGGAGGAACCCGAATATCCATCCGGCGTAACCCCGAAACGTATGCCGGGCCGTGTGAAGAAACCCTAGTCTTCCCACAGCCCGGCATCGTGGTTTAACGGCGGAGGCACAGCACGGCGGATGCGCAGGGCGCCCAGGTGCAGCTGACGTGCGGTCGCGTCCGCGTTCCAGGAGTGGAACGCGATCACGTCCGTGCCGTCCGGCGCGACGGTGAGCGAGTTGTGGCCGGGACCGCGCAGGTCGCCTCCGCTCTTCAGCAGCGCCGGCTGGTCCACATGGCTCCATGGTCCGAGTGGATGCTCGGCAGCGGCGACGCCGACGGCGTACCCGGGCCCCGTCCAGGCGCCGCCGGAGTACGTCAGCCAGTACTGCCCGCCGCGGTGCAGCACGGCGGGCCCTTCGAGCGTGTGCCAGTCGAACCGTTGACCGTGGATGAGCCGGTCGCGTTCATACAGCTGCCAGTCGGCGTCGGGGGCGAGCACCGGGACCGGCGGTCCGTCCAGGGCCGTCATCCCCTCGTCGAGCGGGGCGACGGCGAGGTGGGTGCCCGGGCGCTCGTGGTCGAGTACGTCGTGCGCGAAGTAGAGGTACCAGCGGCCATCGACGTCCTGGAACGGGTGCGCGTCGATGGCGAAGACCTCGCCCGGGGTCAGGTCGACGCCGAGGTCGCGGAAGGGTCCGACCGGGGAGTCGGAGCGCGCCACCCGCAGATGGTGGCCCTCGATGCCGCGGCCGACCGAGTAGTACATCCAGTAGGCGCCGTGCGCGTAGGCGACCTCGGGCGCCCAGTAGTCCGCCCCGAGAGTATCGTCGACGCGTTCCAGGACGGCCCCGGCAGTCTCCCACTCCACCAGGTCGGGCGAGCGCAGCGCCTCGAACACGCGGTCGCCCGCGCTGCCCGGGTGGGTGCCGTAGGCGACGTACCCGCCGTCGGGCAGACGCAGCACGAACGGGTCGGCGAAGTACCCCTCCCAGACCGGACCCCAATGCCGGTCCACGCGGAGGAGGGCACCGGTCACGGCGCGAGCTCCGGCAGGCCGCCCTTCCACGTCACGTGGACGGCGTGCATGCCACGGTAGGCGAACGCCTCGTCCCAGGAGTGGAAGAGCATCCAATCCTTGCCATGGAAGGTCACGAGGTCCTCGCCGCCGGGCCCGAGGTACCGTCCCTTCGAGCCGGGGGTCGAGAGCAGCGGCTCCTTCTCCTTGGTGTACGGCCCGAGCAGGCTCTTCGCCGTCGCGACACCGGTCACGTAGGAGGAGTTGGCGTAGTCGTTGGCCGAATAGAGCAGCACGTACTCGTCGTCGTGGCGCACGATCACCGGCGCCTCGACGAGCGTGCCCTCCCACGACTCGGTCTGCTTGATCAGCCGGGTCGGCGGCCCGGTCAGCGAGGCGCCGTCGGCCGACAGCGGCTGAGCGGAGATCCAGGTGTCATAGCCGCAGCAGTTGCCATCGTTCTTCCAGACCAGGTAACGCTGGCCGCTCTCGTCGGCGGTCACGCTGGCGTCGATCGCACCGCCTTCGTCTTCCGGGCAGACCAGGGGCTTGTCCGCCATCGAGGTGAACGGCCCCTCCGGCCGGTCGGCGAACGCGACGCCGATGCACTGGAACTTACTGGCGGCGTCCGACGCGGTGAAGTACAGGGCGAACCGGCCGTCGGCGAGCTCCGCCGGGCCGGGAGCCCAGGTCTTGCCCTTCACGGCCCACGACGGCAACTCGGGCATCGCATCCTCGTCGCTCAGCGTCCACGTCTTCATGTCGTCGGAGGTGGCGACCTGGACGTTCACGGCGGCGGTGTTGGTCGCGTACGCGTACACCCGGTCGCCGACCACCAGCGCGCCGGGATCGGGGAAGTCGCTGTCGATCTGGAAGGGCGCGACCTCGCTCGACGGCGACGCGCCGGGCTCCGAGCCGGCCGAGCATCCCGCGAGCGCCGCCGCCAGAGCGATGGCCGTCGCCGTGACAGCGGCCGTGCGGCGCATCCTCACCCCTTGACCCCGCTGGTGGCGACGCTCTCGACGATCTGCTTCTGGGCGAAGAAGAACAGGATGAGCACCGGCACCGACGCGATCACGGCGCCCGCCATCACGATGGCGTAATGCGTGGAGTATGCGCCCTGCAGCTGCGACAGACCGGGCTGGAGCGTCAGGTTCTCCGGGCTGAGCAGCACGTAGACCGGCCACAGGAAGTCGTTCCAGTTGGCGAGGAAGCTCAGCACCGCGAGCGTCGCGAGCGCCGGGCGGGCCAGCGGCAGCACGATCTGGAGGAAGATCCGGAAGTCGCCGGCGCCGTCGATCCGCGCCGCCTCCTCGATCTCCGCCGGAAGGCCCACGAAGAACTGCCGGAGGAAGAACACGCCGAACGCACTCGCCGCACCCGGGATGGTGATCGCCCAGATCGTGTCGAGCCAGCCGAGGTTCTGCACGATCAGGTAGTTCGGGATGAGGAAGATGACCGGCGGGACGAGCAGGGTGGAGATGATCAGGCCGAAGACGATCCGCTTGCCCCAGAACTCCAGGCGGGCGAGCGCATAGGCGGCCATGCTCGCCGTGACCAGGATGAGCACCGTCTGCAGCGCGGCGGCCGCGAGACTGTTCAGGAACCAGCGGAACACCGGCTGCTGACCGCTCGACAGCGTCGTGTACGCCTCGGTCGAGAACGGGTTCGGGAACGCCGAGTACGGGTTGCGGATGGCGTCGCCGTCGGTCTTGAACGAGGTCAGCAGGATCCACGCCAGCGGCAGGATGACCACCAGCGCCAGCACGATCAGCACGGCGTAGAGCAGGGTCTTGCGGGCTGCCGCCTGCGGCGTCTGCTTGCGCCGCGCGCGGATGGTCCGGGGCGTCTCGGTCTTCTCGGGGGCCGTCGTCGTCATGAGGCGCTCTTCTCTGCCCGCTCCCGCTGGAGGCGGAAGTTGATGATGCTGATGATCGCGAGGAAGGCGAACAGCACGTAGCTCATCGCCGCCGCGGCGGCCAGGTTGTTCTGCGACAGGCCCTGGTCGGCGATGTACATGATCGCCGTGCGTGTCGTGTTGCCCGGACCGCCCTTCGTGATGAGGAACGCCTGCCCGAACATGTTCGCGCTCGCGAGGATGGTGATCGTGATGACGAAGGTCATGACCTGGCGGAGACCCGGCAGCGTCACGCTGATGAACTGGCGCCAGGCGCCCGCTCCGTCGAGCGCGGCGGCTTCGTAGAGGTCCGGGCTGATGCCCTTCAAGCCGGCCAGGATGATGACGGTGTTGAATCCCATGGTCCACCACACGGTGACGCCGGCCAGCGTGACCCACACCCACGGCACGTCGACCGTCCAGGGCAGGTTGTCGGGCAGGCCGATCATCCCCAGCAGGTGGTTGATGATGCCGGACTGGGTGTCGAGGAGGTACTTCCAGATGACGCTGATGACGGCGACACCGAGCACGTAGGGGGCGAAGAAGACACCGCGGAAGAACGAGCCGGCGCGGATCCTCTGGTTGAGCAGCACCGCGATCAGCAGCGGGATGATCAGGAGGAAGGGGACGCTCGCGAGCGTGAAGATGCCGGTGGCGGCCATCGACTGCCAGAAGTCGCCCGACGTCGCGCTGCCGGGGGTGAACAGGTCGATGTAGTTCTGGAGCCCGATGAACTTCTGGGTGGCCCGGAACGGGCTCCAGTTCGTGAGGCTGATCCACAGGCCGAACACGGCGGGCGCCAGCACGAACACGATGAAGAGGATGAGGAACGGCGCCAGGAAGATGTAGGCGACGCCGGTGCGCCGGGGTGCGCCGGGCCGTCGGCCGGCCTTCCTGCCGGAGCGGGACGGGCGTGGCGCCCCGGTCTCCCGGGGCGCCACGATCGAAGCGGTGTCAGTCACCGTACTTCTCTTTGTTCTGCTTCAGCAGGGTGTCGGCCTTGGCGGCCGCGTCATCCAGAGCCTGCTTCGGGTCCTTCTTGCCGGTGATGGCCTCGTTCACCGCGACGGTGATCGTCGCCTCCACCGTGGTGATGCCCGGTGCGATGGGCTCGTAGTGCGCGTAGGGCAGCTCGTCGAGGAACGGCTTCAGGTTCGGGTAGGTCTGCACTAGCTTCGGGTCGTCGCGAACCGAGTTCTTGGCGGGCAGCTCACCGGTCTTCGGCCAGTCGGCCGAGTTGTCGTTCATCCACTTGACGAACGTCGCCGCGGCGGCGGTCTTGTTCTTGTCCTGCCCCTTGTTGTTCATGAACATCCAGTGGGTGGAGCTCGACCAGACGGCCTTCTCGTCACCGATCTGCGGCACGGCGACCGCCTGCCACTTCAGCTTGTCGAACGCGGTGTTGGTGGTCTGCCAGACACCGTTCCAGTTGAAGGCGGTCTTGCCCGCGATGAGGGCGTTGATGTTGCCGTCCTGCGCCACGTCGGCCGGGCTGTAGCCCTTCTTGATGAGGTCGGTCATCCAGGTGAGCGCCTTGACGCCTGCGTCCGAGTTGAAGGTCGCCTTCGAGACGTCCTTGTTGAAGAGGTCTCCGCCGTACTGCCAGAGGAGGCTCTCGAACTCGAAGGTCCCGGTGAAGACGTAACCGTCGACCCACTCGCCCTGGACGCCCGCGGCCTTCAGCTTCTCGAGCGCCGCCAGGTAGGAGTCCTTGTCCTGCGGGATGCTGTTCGGGTCGACCCCGGCCGCCTGCAGCACGTCCTTGTTGACGTACAGGCCGAGCGGAGTGATGCTCCACGGCACGGCGTACTGGCTGCCGTTGTACTTGCCGGCGTCGAGCAGCCCCTCCGGGAAGTCGTCGGCCTTGTAGCCGAGGGACTTCACGATGCTGTCCGCCTTGAGCACGAGACCCTGCGCTGCGTAGGTGGCGATGTCGTCGCCGTGGCCGACCGCGACGTCCGGCCCCTTGCCCGCCTTCACGGCCAGGGGCATCTTGCGGGCGATGTCCGCCCACTCCATCGGAACATCCTTGACGACGATGTTCTTGTGCTCGGAGTTGAACTTGTCGATCAGCTTCGGCACGAGCACGGGAGCGGCGCCGCCGGTCCAGCCGTTCCAGAAGCTGATGGTGACCTTCGGTCCGGTGTAGTCGGCGGAGGAGACGTCTCCGCCGCCTCCGGAGCTGCTGCTTCCGCAGGCCGTCAGCGCGAGCCCGAGGCCCGCGGTGACCGCCACTGCGATCGCACGTGCGGCGAATCGCTTCTTCATGTGATCTCTCCCTTGAGTGAGCCTTTCACGCAGCCCTTCCATCGGGCCGGCGGCGTGATCGGTGGTGCTGGAGCCGGATACACTCGGCATGCTTGGCGAATTTACAGCGCTGAACAGAGCGTGTCAACCTCACAATGTTTGCATTGGTTGGCTCCCTGTAGAGTGACCCCGCAGGCACCCGATCGATGACGCGGAAGGAGGCGCCATGGCCGTCAGGCTTCAGGACGTGGCGGAGCACGCGGGCGTGTCCATGAAGACCGTCTCGAACGTGGTCCGCAACTACGCGCACGTCAGCCCGGCGATGCGGGAGCGTGTGCAGCGCGCGATCGACGAGCTCGGCTACCGCCCCAACATCATGGGACGCCGCCTCGCGACCGGGCGGACCGGGCTTCTGGCCCTGGCGTTCGCCGACGTGACGCTGCCCTACTTCGCCGAGCTCGCGCGTGTGGTCGCCGACGAGGCGGAGCGCCGCGGCTACCGCGTGCTGCTGGAGCAGACCGAGGGGACGATCGAGGGCGAGCGCGCGGTCGTCTCCGCGGGCGAGTCCGGCCTCGTCGACGGAATGATCTTCCAGCCGAGCGTCATGAACTCCGCCGAGCTGGCGCAGTCGCGCACCGACATCCCCCTGGTCGTCCTGGGCGAGAACGCCGCCCCGCTGACCGTCGACCGCATCATGATCGACAACGTGGAGGCCGCCAGGACGGCGACGGAACACCTGCTGTCGCTCGGCCGGAAGCGGATCGCGTTCGCCGGCCACGAGAGCGCGCGCCCGACGCGGACGTCGAAGCTCCGCATCGCCGGCTACCAGCAGGCGCTCGAGGATGCGGGCATCACGCCGGAGCCGGAGCTGCTGATCTCGAGCATCGCCGTCTCGGCGGGCAACGCGGTGCGCGCGGTCGGCGCCGCCTTCGACGCCGGACTGCGGTTCGACGGCCTGGTCTGCCGCGACGACCTCGCCGCGATCGGCGCCCTGCGTGCCCTGCAGGAGCGCGGCATCCACGTGCCAGACGACGTCGCGGTGACGGGATGGGACAACACGCCGATGACGGCGGTCACCTACCCGTCGATCACCTCGGTCGCGCCGGACATGCGCGGGCTCGCGTCGCGGGCGGTGGAGATGCTCCTGGAGCGCGTCGGCGGCTTCGACGGCATGGGTCGCCACGAGCTGGCGCCCTTTTCGCTGGTCACCCGGGAGAGCGCGCCCGCCCTCCCCTGAGGCAGCGGATTTTCGACTTTACAGCGCTGCACGAATCGTGCATGCTAATGGGATGCTCACCGAGGAACGCCGCACGGATGCGGCCACCGCCCAGGACGGCCGCTACCCGCGGCCGCAGCTCGTCCGGGCCGACTGGCTCGACCTCTCCGGTCCGTGGACGTTCGCGTTCGACGACGACGACCGCGGGCTGCGCGAGCACTGGGAGTCGTCCCGGTCGCTGGCCGGTGTCATCCAGGTGCCGTTCCCGTTCGAGTCGGACGCTTCGGGCGTCGGCGACACCGGCTTCCACCCGGTCGTCTGGTACCAGCGCACCGTCCTGCGCGACGAGGTCCCGGCCGGCGAGCGCCTGCTGCTGAACTTCGGCGCGGTCGACCACGCCTGCGAAGTCTGGATCGACGGACACTCGGCCGGACGGCACGAAGGCGGCTCGACCCCCTTCGCCCTCGACATCACCGACCTCATCGGCGACGGCGACTTCTCCATCACCGTCCGCGCGCAGGACGACCCCGCCGACGTGGCGCAGCCGCGCGGCAAGCAGGATTGGCGGCATCACCCGCACTCCATCTGGTACCACCGCACCACCGGGATCTGGCAGCCGGTGTGGCTGGAAGCCGCGCCCGCGCTACGGGTCGAGCAGCTGCACTGGCTGACCGACGTGCCGGCCGGCGAGGTCACGGCGCAGCTCCGCCTGAGCCGCTCGGCGCCTGCGGGCACGACCGCGCGGATCACCGTGCAGCTCGGCGGCGAACCGCTCGCGAGCGTCGAGACCGCGATCGCGGGGCGGGAGGTGGAGATCCCGTTCCGCATCCACCGCCAGACCAACGGGCAGGCCTACGAGGAGCTGCTGTGGTCACCAGCGCATCCCACGCTGCTGGATGCGACCGTCACGCTGAACGGCGCGGAGGGCGCGGGCGACGTCGTCGCGTCGTACTTCGGTCTGCGTTCGACCGCCGTCGAGGGCGGCCGATTCCTGCTCAACGACCGTCCCCTCTATCTGCGCTCCGTACTGAACCAGGGCTACTGGCCGGAGTCGCACTCGGCCGCGCCGAGCGCGGACGCCCTGCGGGCAGAGGCCCAGCTCATCCTCGACCTCGGCTTCAATGCGACGCGCCTGCACCAGAAGTACGAGGACCCCCGCTTCCTGTTCTGGGCCGACAAGCTCGGTCTGCTCGTCTGGGGCGAGGCGCCGGCGGCGTACGCGTTCAGCCCGGAGGCCGTGCGGCGCAGTGTCGCCGAATGGTCGGCGATCCTCGACCGCGACCGGTCGCATCCCTCGATCGTCACCTGGGTGCCGCTCAACGAGAGCTGGGGCGTGCAGCACCTCGCCCACGACCCCCGGATGGTGTCGTACGCGAAGGCGCTCGTGCACCTCACGAAGACGGTCGACCCGAGCCGGCCGGTCATCTCCAACGACGGGTGGGAGCACGCGGCGTCCGACATCCTGTCCATCCACGACTACGACCACGATCCGGAGCGGGTCCGCGAGCGGTATGCGACACGCGAGGGCATCCTCGGCGCGCCGTTCACCCTCCCGGGCCGTCGCCTGGTGGTCGACGCTGAGCAGCGGCTCGGCGCCCCCATCATGCTGACGGAGTTCGGCGGCATCTCGTACACCGAGAACGGGCCGGAGGACGCCTGGGGCTACTCGACGGCGACCAGCGCGGCCGATCTGGTGGAGCGGTTGCGCGCCCTCGTCGGGGCCGTGCGATCGTCCGCTCCCCTCGCGGGATACTGCTACACGCAGCTGGCCGACACCGGTCAGGAGACGAACGGACTGCTCTTCGAGGACCGCCGGCCGAAGGCGTCGATCGAGGAGCTGCGGGCGATCTTCGGCGCGTGACCGCCCCTGGTGCCGCGGGGCCGGGGAAGAGCAGAATGACGCCGACGCCGTAACCGTCTCTCCTCGAGGAGCGCTCATGTCCGAATCCGCCGCAGCGGTGACTCCCGCCGCGCACCTCCGCCGCCGCTCCCGCGAGGCACTGACGGCCCTCGCCGTTCAGTACCTGCTCGGCATGGCGGCCAACCTGATCGGCGAGCCGGACAGCACCTTCGTCCGTGTGGTCGACACGATCATCGTCATCCTGCACATCCTGATCGCGATCGGGCTCGTCGTCGTGAGCATCCGCGTCCTGCTCGCGGCCCGGGCGGCCGGCGTCGGCGAACGTCTCGCGCTGTGGGGCTTGATCGTGATGGTGATCACGTTCCTCGCCGGTGTCCTCACGATGGCGATCGGCAGCGACTGGGCTTCGTACGTGATGGCCGTCGGCTTCCTCGTCGCGGCCGCGCTGTACGCCGGGACCTTCCTGGCCTCCTACCGCCCGGAGCGCGCGGCGGAGGTGTAGCGCCTCCCTGCCCCTGCGGATTCGTGCCGAATGTGCGGTTAGCCGCGGCCATACCGCACATTCGTGCCGAATCTTCGGGTCAGGAGCAGTAGGAGTAGTGCGATGCCGGCCGGAAGCCCAGCGACGCGTAGAGGGCGTGGGCCGCGGCGTTGTCCGCGAGCACCTGCAGCCACAGGCCGCTGACGCCGTGCTCGGCGGATGCGCCGGCGAGCGTCTGGACGAGCGCGCGGGCGAGCCCGCGGCGCCGGGCCTCCGGGCGCGTCGCGACGGCGTAGAGCCCTCCCCACTCGCCCACGAGCGCGAGCCGGGCCACGGCGTCCGGCGCGGCCGGGTCGCCGTGGGCGGCGTACAGCGCCGGTCCGCCGCGGAGGATGCGCGCGGCGACATCCCGCTCGTCGGCTCCGCCCCGACCGTCGACGGACCACCAGGTGTCGAGCCACGCGTCGTCCGGACGGTCGGTGATCCGCACCGCGGGATCGACCGCGGCCACCGCGGCTGCCGCACGGTCGGCGACGAGGATGTCGGTCGGCGAGTGGTCGCGATACCCGCGTCGACCGAGTGCATCGGTCAGCGAAGGATGCGAGGCCGGGCTCACCTGGAACACCGGAGGGAGAGCGCGCGCCGCGTACCAGCGCTCGGCAGCATCCACCGCGGAGTCGAGGTCGTCGACGAGACCGGAGGTCAGCACCGAGTTCGCTCGGTTGGTGACGCGGGAGGAGGCGCGCAGCGTCCAGCCGTCCAGTTGCTCGCGCTCGAGTGCCGGCCAGCCTTGGTCGGCAAGGCGGTCGAGGGAGGCGGCGTCAGGCAGGAGCACCTGTCGACGCTAGCGCAGGCGGCGTACCGTGCGTGGCATGACCGACACCCGAACCGAGACCCCGGCCGACAGCCCGGCCGTGGAAGCACTGACCGAGAGCGAGATCGCCGGGCTGAGCGCGAAGACCGTCGCCCACGTCATCCACTACCGGCGGAAGACCTACGTGACCAAGCCGTCCGAAGGCTATGCGCTGCTCAAGCGCGTCCGCACCCTGCTTCGCGACGGGACGACGGATCTCGTCCCGCTGGTGCACCGCGACGGGTTCGTCTGGCTGGCCGTCGGGCCCAGCATCCCGATCGCGATCGACGAGATCGAGACCGACCCGGGGCACAGCGAGAAGCACACGCTCAAGCGGCTCGGCCTCGACTAGCCGACGTGCGACACCCTGTCGCGACTCGGCCCGAGTCGTGACAGCTGGTCACGACTCGGGCCGGTACGAAGGCGCCACCGGCCGTCAGGCGACGGGAGCGGGGACCAGTTCGCGCGTCGGCGCGACCTTGGCGGCCGCGGTCTTCACCCGCGGCTTGGGCGTCGCGGCCGCGGCGGCCGCGGCGGGTGCCGGGACGGCGACCGGGAGCGCTGGGAACGTCGGGATCGGCGCGGTCTCGGCCGGCCCTGCGTTCGTGGCGAACTCCTTGAGCCACGGCAGCAGCTCGGGTCCGAGATCCTCGCGGGCGACGGCCATCTGCACGATCGCCTTCAGGTAGTCGAGCCGGTCGCCGGTGTCGTAACGGCGGCCGCGGAAGATGACGCCGTGCACCCCGCCCGTCCAGGCGGGAGCGGTCGCGAGCCCTTCGAGCGCATCCGTCAGCTGGATCTCGCCGCCCTTGCCCGGCTCCGTCTTCTCCAGGATGTCGAAGATCTCGGGCCGCAGGACGTACCGCCCGATGACCGCGTAGTTCGACGGCGCGTTCTCGCGACTGGGCTTCTCGACGAGCCCGGTGATCCGCACCACATCGTCATCGTCCGTCTCGACCACCGCGGCGGCGCCGTAGAGGTGGATGGACTCCGGCGGCACCTCCATCAGGGCGACGACGGTCGTGTTGAGCGCGTGCTGCACTTCGAGCATCCGCGCGAGCAGAGGGTCGCGCGCGTCGATGATGTCGTCGCCGAGGAGCACGGCGAACGGCTCGTGCCCGATGTGCATCTTGGCGCGGAGCACCGCGTGACCCAGGCCCTTCGGGTCGCCCTGCCGCACGTAGTGCATGTCGGCGAGGGAGGTCGAGTAGCTGACTTTGAGGAGCTTGTCGCGGTCGCCCTTCTTCTCGAGGGCGTCCTCCAGCTCCGCGTTGCGGTCGAAGTGGTTCTCGAGCGCGTTCTTGTTGCGGCCGGTGATGAGGAGCACGTCGTTGAGGCCCGAGGTGACGGCCTCCTCGACGACGTACTGGATGGCCGGCTTGTCGACCACCGGGAGCATCTCCTTCGGCATGGCCTTGGTCGCGGGCAGGAAGCGCGTTCCCAATCCCGCCGCCGGAATAACCGCCTTCGTCACGTAACTGGTCATTGGTCGTTCTCCTTGTCTTCCTCGCCGAGGTGCACGTTGTTGTGGCCGACACGCCGTGCGACTGCGCAACAACGTGCACCTCGACGAAAGGTGGGGGCGAGGTCGGGTCAGCGGACGGGGGCGAGGGCGGCGAGGTCGTCGGCCAGCGGGGCGAGCTCGGGCACGGTGCCCATCGCGAGCACGCTCCAGCCGGCGCGGTTCCAGGCGGCGGCGTCGAGGCAGTTGCGGCCGTCGATGACCGTCCGGCCCCGGACCAGCTCGCGCAGGGCGGCCGGGTCGGCGGTCGTGAACTCGTCCCACTCGGTCAGCACGACCGTCAGGTCCGCTCCGGTGAGCGCCTCCTCCATCGAGTCGGCATACCCGAGGGTGGGATAGAGCCGCTGGGCGGTCTCGCGGGCCTGCGGGTCGTAGACGACGACCTGCGCACCGCGGAGGTGCAGTGCCGCCGCCACGTTGAGCGCCGGCGAATCGCGCACGTCGTCCGTGTGCGGCTTGAAGGCCGCACCCAGCACGCCGATGCGACGGTTGAGCACCGAACCGCCGAGCGCCTTCAGCGCCAGGTCGATGACCCGCTGACGGCGACCCATGTTGATCTCGTCCACCTGCTGCAGCAGGCCGACCGCGGCGTGCGCTCCCAGCTCGTTGGAGCGGTACATGAGAGCGCGGATGTCCTTCGGAAGGCACCCGCCTCCGAAACCGAGGCCGGCGTTGAGGAACTGGCGGCCGATCCGCACATCGTGGCCGAGGGCGTCCGCGAGCAGCGAGACGTCCGCCCCGGCTGCGTCGCACACCTCGGCGATCGCGTTGATGAACGAGATCTTCGTGGCCAGGAACGCGTTGGCGCTGACCTTCACCAGCTCGGCCGTCGGCAGGTCGGCCACGAGGACCGGGCAGCCCTCGGAGATCGGCTTCTCGTAGATGCGGCGGAGGGTGGCCTCGGCCTTCGCGGAGGTTCCTCCGAACACGAGACGGTCGGGCGAGAGGGTGTCGTCCACCGCCTTGCCTTCGCGCAGGAACTCGGGATTCCAGACGAGCTCGACGTCGATCCCTGCGGGCACGGCGTCCGCGATGATCGCGCGGAGCCGCGCGCCCGTCCCGACTGGCACCGTCGACTTGCCCACGATGAGCCCATCGTGCGTGAGGTTCTCGGCGATGCCGCGGGCCGCAGCCTCCACGTAGGAGAGGTTGGCCGCGAACGAGCCCGACTGCTGGGGCGTTCCGACGCAGATGAAGTGCACATCGGAGACGGCGACGGCCTCGGCGAGGTCGGTCGTGAACGTGAGGCGCCCTGCGGCGACGTTCCGGCGGATGAGCTCCGGCAGGCCGGGCTCGAAGAACGGAGCGCGTCCCTCCTTCAGCTCCTCGACCTTGCGGGGGTCGGTGTCGACGCCGACGACGTCGAAGCCGAGCTCGGCCATGGCGGCCGCGTGGGTGGCGCCGAGGTAGCCGGTGCCGATCACGCTGATGCGGGGAGCGGGCTGGTCCTTGGACTTCTTGGGAGCGGTCATGGCGATCGTCCTTTCTGGTGGTCAGGGAGCGGGAGTGAGGGCGAAGTCGTCCTCAGGTCTGGTCAGGCCGGTGATGAAGGCGGAGAGCGAGTCCGCCCGGGAGTCGATGCGCCAGTCGTTGGTGGCGCGGACGCCTTCGACGTAACTGGTCACAGCGAGGTTGAACCAGGAGAAGCCGATGATGTCGTCGTTCTCCGGTTTCGCGAGCGCCTGGAAGAAGGACGTGATCCAGGCGGCCTTGTGGCCTTCCGTCTCCGACGCCCCGACCTCTGCGAGGATGATCGGCTTGCTCGTGATGGAGCGCAGCTCGTTCAGGCTCGCTTTGAACGTGTAGTCGAAGCTGAAGTCGTTGTCGGGCTTGTACGGCGGGCGCAGGTAGCCGGAGAGTCCGACCCAGTCGACGTACGCGTCGCCCGGGTACAGCGACTCGAGGTAGCCGGGCGCCTTGTGCGTGGCGGGCAGATTGTTGACGATGTTCGGCGCCCAGACCCAGACGACCAGGTTGTTGGCGCCCTCCTGCTGGAAGACGTCGTGGACGTGACGCCACATCTTCACGTAGTCGCCTGCGCTGTTGCCGTTGATCGAGTTGCCCTGGCCGTCGGTCTCGGACCACGGGTACCAGACGCCGTTCATCTCATGGTCGAGGCGGATCGCCAGCGGCAGTCCGGTGGCCACGATGTCCTTGGCGTACTGGTGCAGGTACGAGTCGAAGTCGCCGCGGATGATGTTCGGCAGCGAGTACGCCGGAGCATTGACGGTGTCGTTGCCCGCGTCGATGGGACGCGACTCCCACGTCATCATCGGCATCCGGCCCTGCTGCCAGGAACGGGTGACCGCGTTGGCCCGGAAGGTCTCATCCCAGCCGCTGAAGTAGCCGACCATGTTGGGCGAGACGCCGACCTTCGAGCTGGTGGCGTCGAAGGTGGCCCAGTTGAACGGAGCCTGCTCGGTGTACATGCCGTAGTAGCGCTTGGCGGGATTGAGCAGGTCGGCGCGGGCGGGCGCGGTGATCGGCGCGGCGGCGTCCCCGCCGGACGACCCGGACGACCCGGAGCCGCTGTGGCCGGAGGCGGTGGAGCCCGACGCGGTCGAGCCGGAGGTGCCCTTCGCCTGGGCGGCGGACAGCTGCGCCTTCACGCTGGCGAGCTGGCTCTCCGCCGCGGCGGCCTTCTGCTGGGCGGTGGCGAGCTGCTTGGCCGCAGCGGCCTGGGCCGCCAGCGTCGCCTTCTGCAGCGCGGTCAGCTTGCCCTTCTGCGAGGCGATCGTCTCGGTGGCCTTGTCGAGGTTGCGCTTGAGTTCGGCGTTCTGGGCCGCGAAGGGTGTCACGGCCGTTGCCGCCTGGTCGACGGCCTTGCGGAGCGGAGCACCGGTCGGCGAGACCCAGACGTAGGCGGAGATCCCGACGAGGACGGCCGTGAGCACGAGGGCGGCCACGGCGGTCGCCTGCGAGCGGGACTTGGACTGGGACCACCAGGCGGCGGCCCGTGCGGGGGCGGTCTGGTCAGACAAGGAAGAGAGCCTCCAGGGTCAGGATCGCGATACCGATCAGATACGGGATGGCGGCGAGCGGGTTGAGCTTGCGGCGGCTGGCCTTCTTGGGCTTGGCGGCGGGAGCGGTGGCCGCCGCCTTGACCTCGGCCCGCGTCGCGAGCTGCGTGCGGGTGGCCAGCGCGGTCGCGGTGGTCATGCCGCCGACGGAGTCCGGCAGCACGGCGGGCGTGTGACCCGACGGAGCGCCCGCGGTGGCGTGCGCCGCGATCTCCTCCTCGGAGCTGATCTCGCCCGGGCCGCCGGCGTAGGCGCCGGCGCGGGTGCCCCATCCACTGGCGTGCGCCATCCGGAAGAACCCGATCAGGCGGATCGGCATGAGGAAGAACGTCGACACGATGATGAACACCGGCAGGCGGAAGAAGTCGCTGGGCTTCTCGGAGAGGTGGCGGATCTGCCGGATGGACATGCTGATCACCGAGGACGCGACCATCAGGGCCACGACGGTGAGGATGCCGCCCTCGATCCCGTAGGACTTCAGGAAGCCCTCGTAGAAGTTGTAGCCGCCACCGGTGATCGAGCGGTAGATCCAGCCGCCGATGACGCCGGCCAGCATGAACGGAAGGATGATGTCCATCACGAAGAAGAACGCCAGCACCGGGGCGTGCCCGAGCATCCACGGGAGCATGCGGAGGGTGTTGTACTGGCTGCCTCGCGCCCAGCGGAGCTGCTGCTTGAAGAGCTTCTTCACCTTCAGCGGGGCGTCCGTGTAGACGAGGCTGGTGTGCTGGTAGACGGTGCGGTAGCCCTCCTTCAGCGTGAGGTTCGTCAGCGTCCGGTCGTCGGAGACCTCGAGGAAGACGCCGAGGAACTTCTCGGTCATGAACTTGGCCATGACCCGCATCAGGATCGAGCGGCGGAAGGCGATGGTCCGGCCGGGGAGGCAGCCGATCTGGCCCACGACGCTCTGCGCGGGCATCGAGTAGAGCGCCCGCGAGTTCTCCAGCCAGTCCGCCCAGCGGGTGATCCAGCTGCGGGTGGGCTCCAGGATGCGCTGCTTCGTGGTCACGCCGCCGACGCGGTCGTCCGCGAACGGCTTGACCAGCTCCGCCAGCGTTCCCTCGGTCCAGATCGTGTCGGAGTCGACGAGGACCGTGATCTCGCCGGTCGACATCTTGGTGCCGATCATGACGGCGTTGCGCTTGCCCGGGATGGGCGTGTGGACCCAGCGCACCAGCGGCGCGAACTCCTCGCACACCTCCGCCAGCTCGGGGTTGGGGGCGCCGTTGATGACGACGATGATCTCGCCGGGCTTCTGCTCGACCATGCGGCCGAGGACGTCGCGGAACAGGTCGAGCGGTTCGTCCACGACCGGGACGACCACGCTGGTCGTGCCGTGGAACTCGCCGGTGTAGGCGCGGTAGCGGCGGGACATGAGCACTTTGACGATCCAGATGACCCAGATCAGTGCCGAGTAGATCGCGAAGAGGTAGAACTCGGGATGCCCGCCCAGCATGTGGCGGAGCTGCAACAGGAAGATGAACACGGACGGGACCTCTCACGGTGGGGTGGGGGTGGCATCCACAGCACTGGGGATCTGGTCGGGTTCGGGTGAGGTCAGTTCTACGGGGCGCGGGAGCGCCCCCGCAAGTGGGGGTGGAACGGGCATCCTCAGCGTGTCGCACCGTCCCCCTCGGGGTGGTGTCCGCAGACACGCGGACAGCCGGAATGGCATGCAGGATGAGCGCGTCTCGACGGGAGGCGCGAGGCAGAGAGGCCGATCAGCGGACAGAAACGCATGCAACTCGACTTCACCCCAGGGTGAGGCGCGGCACGCCCGGGATGCTCGAATCTTGTACCCCGGAGGAGGGGCGTCGGGGGGCACTCTGAATGTTACGAACTTTTACACGTGCGACATGTGCCGTTCACACGGAACGCCCGTCGGCACCTGTGTGCCGACGGGCGTTCGCCCCCTGTCTCCCCCGGGTCAGTCGCGCCGAAGCTCCCTGCCGTGGACCGTCACCGCGTAGATGATGAGGAGGTCGACGGTCACCATCGCGATCGACCACCACGGCTGGGCCGGGAACGCGATCAGCTGCCCGATGGCGTGCAGCGCCGCGACGAACACCGCGAAGATGCGGGCCCACAGGGCACCGCGCATCAGGGACAGGCCGGCGATCAGCATCAGCAGACCGAGCACGATCGACCACCAGCCCCACGCCGTGAGACTGAACGTCTGGATGCCCGACGACGACACGAAATAGCCGGTCGAGGGGCCGAGCAGCGCGACGATCCCGTAGAACACATCGAGGATCGCGGCGATGAGCAGGAGCACCGCTGCGAACAGCGCCCATCCCACCCATCCGGAACGGACTTGCACCTCGGACATCGCATCCACCTCTCGATCTGGACCACCCAACCTGCGGTCGAGCACAGCATCGCGTGCGCTGCGTCGTCGCGGATAGACAGCGGGAATTTCCTCGAATCCGATGCGTTTACATGCGTATAGCCAGGCAATGGAGCCGGTAGACCCCGTACGAACACCCCGGAGGAGTTCCATGTCCATCGCCGAAGCCACTGCGCGCGTCGCCGAGACGTCCGCCCCGCTGCTGCCCGCGCTCGCCGAGCGCTGGAGCCCTCGTGCCTTCGACCCCTCGATCGGGATCGACGACATCACGCTGCGCTCCGCCCTCGAGGCGGCGCGCTGGTCGCCGTCGGCCGCGAACACGCAGCCGTGGCGCTTCATCGTCGCCCGGCGCGGCACCGAGGCCTTCGACACGATCGTCGCCAACCTGGCCGGCTTCAACACCGTGTGGGCCGGATCCGCTTCCGTCCTGATCGTCGCGGCCGCCGAGATCGTCGACGAGGAGGGCACGGAGCGCCGGTGGGCGACCTACGACCTCGGTCAGGCCGTCGCGCACCTGACGATCCAGGCGCACCACGACGGCCTCCACGCGCACCAGATGGGTGGATTCGACGCCGACGCACTGCGTGAGGCCTTCCAGCTCGGCGAGCGCTTCGTGCCGGTCTCCGTCACCGCACTGGGAGTGCTCGGCGACGCCGAGACGCTGCCTGAGCCGCTGCGGACGCGCGAGGCCGCGCCGCGCACCCGCCGCCCGCTCGACGAGATCGCCGAAGTGCACGGCTGATCCGCTCCGGACCGCGAACGACACGGCGCCCGCCGGGATGTGTTCATCCCCCGGCGGGCGCCGTTCTGTCTTCGTCGACGCTTACGGCCGCACGAGCGTCTTGATGGCGCGGCGCTCGTCCATCGCCGCATACGCCTCGGCGATGTCGGTCAGCGGCACCTCGAGGTCGAACACGCGACCCGGCTCGATGGCGCCCGACCAGACGTCCTGCAGCAGGTCCTCCACGTAGTTCCGCACGGGCGCGACTCCGCCGTTGACGCCGATGTTGCTCTGGAACAGCGGGCGGACCGGCAGCTCCGGGCCGCCGTTCGGCACGCCCACGTAGCCGACCGTGCCGCCGGGGCGGGCCGAGCGGATGGCCTGGTCCATCGACTCCTTGGTTCCGACGGCCTCGAGCACGCAGTCCGCTCCGATCCCGTCGAACAGCTCCTTCACGGCGGCGACACCCGCGTCGCCGCGCTCGGCGACGATGTCCGTCGCGCCGAACTCGCGGGCGAGCGCCTGGCGCGTCTCGTGCCGCGACATGGCCACGATCCGCGACGCCCCCAGCCGGGCGGAGGCCAGCACAGCGCACAGTCCGACAGCGCCGTCGCCGACGACGACGACCGTGCTCCCCTCGGTGACCCCGGCGGAGACCGCGGCGTGGTGGCCGGTGCCCATCACATCCGACAGCGTCAGCAGGCTCGGGATGAGCTCGGCGCGCGGGTACTCCGGGGTGGCGACGAGGGAGCCGTCGGCGTGCGGAACGCGCACGTACTCGCCCTGGCCGCCGTCGGCGAAGCCGCCGATGCGGTCCTGCGAACCCCACCAGCCGCCGTGCAGGCACGACGTGCTGACGCCGTTGCGGCAGTTCACGCACGTCATGTCGCAGTCGTAGAACGGGGCGATGACGAAGTCGCCGGGCCGGATGGTGCGGACGTTCTCGCCCACCTGCTCCACCACACCGACGAACTCGTGGCCGATCCGCCGCGGCTCGTCGGTCGGGGTCACGCCCCGGTACGGCCACAGGTCGCTGCCGCAGACGCACGCGGCGACGACGCGGACCACGGCGTCGAGGCCGTCGGATCCGGAGCCGGTGTAGAGGGTGGGAGTGGGGACGTCTTCGAGGCGCACATCGCGCTCTCCGTGGATGACAGCAGCACGCATGCTTCGAGCCTACGCGAAGGGCCCCCACCCGATCGTCGGATCGGCTGAGGGCCCTTCGTCGTCCGGACTACTCGCGGACGGCGGCGACCGTCAGGTGGTCGGCCTCGCGGTCCAGGTCGACCCGGACCAGGTCGCCGTCACGAATCTCGCCGGCGAGCAGAGCGGTGGCGAGACGGTCCTCGATCTCGCGCTGCATCAGCCGGCGGAGCGGGCGCGCACCGTAGATCGGGTCGTACCCGCGCTCGGCCAGCCACGCCCGGGCGTCCGGGGTGACCGCCAGCTCCAGCCGTCGCTCCGTGAGGCGCTGCATCAGATGGTCGATGCCCAGCTCGACGATCTCGCCCAGCTCCTCCTGCGTGAGCGCGGAGAACACGACGATGTCGTCGAGACGGTTGACGAACTCCGGCTTGAACGCCTGCCGCACCATCTGCAGCACCGCCTCCTCGCGCTCGGTCGGGGTCAACGGCGGGTCGACGAGGAACTGGCTTCCGAGGTTCGAGGTGAGCACCAGGATGGTGTTGCGGAAGTCGACCGTTCGGCCCTGGCCGTCGGTCAGCCGGCCGTCGTCGAGCACCTGCAGCAGCACATCGAAGACCTCCGGGTGCGCCTTCTCGACCTCGTCGAGCAGGATCACCGAGTACGGACGGCGACGAACGGCCTCGGTCAGCTGACCGCCCTGCTCGTAGCCGACGTACCCGGGAGGCGCACCGACGAGGCGCGAGACGGAGAACTTCTCGCCGTACTCGCTCATGTCGATGCGGACCATGGCCTTCTCGTCGTCGAACAGGAACGCCGCGAGGGCCTTCGCGAGCTCCGTCTTGCCGACGCCGGTCGGCCCGAGGAACAGGAAGGAGCCGGTCGGGCGGCCCGGGTCGGAGATGCCGGCCCGGGTGCGGCGGACCGCATCCGCCACCGCCTGCACGGCCTTCTTCTGGCCGATGATGCGGCGACCCAGCTCGTGCTCGAGGTTGAGCAGCTTCTCGGTCTCGCCCTGGGTGAGGCGGTCGACGGGGATGCCGGTCCACGCCGCCACCACGGCGGCGATGTCGTCGGCCGTGACCTGCTCGTTCACCATGCGCGGGTGCTCGTGCTCGGCCTGCTCGGCCTCCGCCAGCTCCCGCTCGATGCCCGGGATGGTCTCGTACTCGATCCGCGACGCCTCCTGGTACCGGCCGTCGCGCAGCGCGACGTCACGCCGGGTCTTGGCCTCCTCCAGCTGCGACCGTAGTTCGCCGACGCGGTTGAGCGACGCCTTCTCGGCACGCCACCGGGCCTGCAGCTCCTCCAGCTGGTCCTCCTGCTGGTGGAGGCGCTCACGGAGCTGCGCGAGGCGCTCCTTGCTGGCGTCGTCCTTCTCCTTCTTGAGGGCGAACTCCTCCAGCTTCATGCGCTCGACCTGGCGCTGCAGGGTGTCGATCTCGACCGGGGCCGAGTCGATCTCCATCTTCAGCCGAGAGGCGGCCTCGTCGATCAGGTCGATCGCCTTGTCCGGCAGTTGCCGGGCGGTGATGTACCTGTTCGAAAGGGATGCGGCGGCGACGAGGGCGGAGTCCTCGATGGTCACCCCGTGGTGGGCCTCGTAGCGGCCCTTCAGACCGCGGAGGATCGCGACGGTGTCCTCCACGGACGGCTCGCCGACGTAGACCTGCTGGAAACGGCGCTCGAGGGCCGCATCCTTCTCGATGAACTCGCGGTACTCGTTGAGAGTGGTCGCGCCGATCAGGCGCAGCTCACCGCGAGCGAGCATCGGCTTCAGCATGTTGGAGGCCGCGACCGACCCCTCGCCACCGCCGGCACCCATCAGGATGTGCAGCTCGTCGACGAAGGTGATGATCTGGCCCTCGGCGTCGTTGATCTCCTTGAGGACGGCCTTCAGCCGCTCCTCGAACTGGCCGCGGTACATCGCGCCGGCGACGAGCGCGGACAGGTCGAGCGCGACCAGCTGCTTCCCCTTCAGGGAGTCGGCCACGTCCCCCGCGACGATGCGCTGGGCGAGGCCTTCGACGACCGCGGTCTTTCCGACGCCGGGCTCGCCGATGAGCACGGGGTTGTTCTTGGTGCGCCGGGTCAGCACCTGGCTGACGCGACGGATCTCGGCATCCCGCCCGATGACCGGGTCGAGCTTGCCGCTCTTGGCGATCTCCGTGAGGTTCACGCCGTACTGTTCGAGAGCACTCTTCGCCTCCTCCTGCGTGGAGGGCGCACCCTGCATGTTCGCCATCTGGTTCCTTTCCCATTTCTCTGTGGGCAAACTTGAGTCTACTAGGCTCAACTTTGATTGGCGAGGGGATATTCCGGTTCAGGAGGCTGTTTTCGCCGGTTCACCGGCATCCGGGGCCGCGTCCAGGCGCCACCGGTCGAGGTCTCCCCAGGCCTCCGCGATGAGTCCGCCGGCCAGCCGGTACTGGGCGAACTCCTGGATGCGGATGCGGCGCTCGCCATCGGCCGACGTGGCGGTGTCGGTGAGACGGGCGGCGATGCGGTCCCCGTCGACCACGAGCTCCTCGAGCGTCCACCGGAAGTCGGGGAACAGCTCGACGACCCCGGCCAGCCCCGCGCCGTACTCGTGGATGCCGACGCGCACGCCCTTGACGTGAACGTCCGGCGCGACGAACGCATCCAGCTCGTCGAAGCGGTGCTCGTTGCAGCGGTCGAGATACCGCCGGTAGCGCTCCTCGACGGCCGCGCGGTCGTCTGCTGGTTCGGCATCCATGCCGCGCATCCTGGCACGGCAAAGGCTTCGCGTCCGCCCCTGGCGTGCCTCCGTCCGGTGTCGGAGGCGGCGCATAGGATCGCATCTCGTGCGCCAGACGGATCAGGAACGGACGAGGCGGAGGCTGTCCGCCGCCGCGCTTGTGGCCGCCGCGTTGCTCCTGGCCGGATGCTCGGTCGTCGTGAGCGCCGCGGAGCCGGCGAGCACGGTCGCGACTCCGCCTGCGTCTTCGCCGGCGACCGTGCCAGCGTCGGCGGCACCGGCCGGCTCGATCGACGCCCGAACCCTGCTGGCCACGCTCCCGGTCAAGGGAAAGGCGCCGAAGACGGGCTACGACCGGGTCGGCGACTTCGGCCCGGCGTGGGATCTGCCCGGGCAGGCCTGCTCGACGCGGGACCTCATCCTCGCCCGCGACCTGACCGACATCGTCCGGGACGGCCCCTGCAAGGTCACCTCCGGCACCCTCCACGACCCGTACACCGGGAAGACGATCAGCTTCCGCCGCGGCGTCGCGACCTCGGCCGAGGTGCAGATCGACCACCGCGTCCCGCTCGCGAACGCCTGGCAGACCGGCGCGCAGCAGCTCACGTTCGAGCAACGCCGGCAGTTCGCGAACGACCCGCTGAACCTCGTCGCCGTCGACGGCCCGACGAACGCGAAGAAATCCGACGGGGATGCCGCCACCTGGCTGCCGCCGGTGAAGCCGTACCGATGCGAGTACGTGGCGGCGCAGGTCGCCGTCAAGGCGCGGTACCACCTGTGGGTCGCGCCCGCCGAGCACGACGCGATCGACCGCATCCTGACGGGATGCGCGCCCGTGATGGTGCCTCAGCCCGGCGCCGCGACGCCCACGGAGCGGTAGCCTGTCGCCATGGTGGATCCGGCCGACCTGCGCGTGGTGCTGATGGACAGCCAGACGGCCGCGACCTTGGCCCAGGTGCTGCCGCTCCTGCTGCTGACCCTGATGGTGGAACTGCGGCGCGTGGAGGTGCACCGCCGCGGCCACAACGTCCGGACGACCCGCGTGCTGCTCGGCCTGTTCTTCGTCGCGTTCGGCGTCGTCGAGACGGTGTTCGTCCTCTCGATCGACGGGGCGCTCATCCCCTTCACCTGGAGCGACCTCATCTCCGCGCTCAGCATCTTCGCCCTGCTGGCGCTGCTCTTCGTCCTCTCCCTGCTCGACTCGCCGTCGCGCCGCAAGCACGACGAGGCGTGACGGGGCGTCCGGCTCCGGGTCAGCGCAGCGTCACCGACGCACGCGGTAGCGCAGGTGGAGCACGCCGTCCCCCTGGACGATCTCTTCCGGTCCCTCGAGGAGATGCTGCGCTGCGACGGACCCGAAGAAGCGCTTCCCGGCGCCGAGCACGACAGGTGCCACATCCATCCGGACCTCGTCGATCAGACCCGCGGCGAGCGCCTGGCCGCCGACATCTCCCGCTGCGACCTCGACCACGCGGTCGCCCGCGAGCTCCTGAGCAGTGCGCATCGCGGCCTCGATGCCGTCGACGAACGTGAACGGAGCGTCGGGGAACCAGCCCTCCGGCCTGCCCCGGTGGGTCACGACGACGACGTGCTCGACGCCGCCCGGGGGCGTCCCGTCCCACCCGTCGGTCATGTCGAAGACGTGGCGGCCGACGATCGTCACCCCGATCTCATCCCAGTAGGGCCGGACGTAGTCGTAAGAGGCCTGCGACACCTTCAGCACGCCGCTGTCGTCCAGCGGCACGTCGCCGCCGAGCAGCCAGTCGAACAGCGGACCGGGCTGGTCGCCGTCGTCGGCGATGAAGCCGTCCACCGACACGGATGCGTACAGCACGGTCTTGCCCACGATGCCCCTCCTCTTTCGCTGCCCTCACGCTAGCGGTCGAGCAGACAAAGCACTGGTAGTGACGCTACCGGTAGTGTTACTATCAGCGCGTGCTGATCACCGAACTCGCCGAACGCTCCTCGACTCCCGCCGCCACGATCAAGTACTACGTGCGGGAAGGGCTGCTGCCCGCGGGCGAACGCGTGGGCGGCAACCGCACCATCTACAGCGAGGAGCACGAGCGTCGGCTGCGGCTGATCCGCGCCATGCTCGAGGTGGGCAAGCTGTCCATCGCCTCCGTCAAGACCATCCTGAACGCACTGGATGAGCCGGGCGCCCCCATCTCCCACACGTTCGACGTCGCGCAGCATGCGCTCTCGCGCTCCGCCGTCTCGGACGTCGCCGAACCGACACCCGAGTCACTGGCGCGAGTGGATGCCGTGGCCGCCCGCGCCGGATGGACCGACTGCGACGACAACATCGGCCGCGAGATCGCCGCGCGCGTGATCGACGCGTTCGCCGGTTCGGGGTTCCCCCTCCCGGACGACTATCTCGACCGCTACGCCGCCGCCGCGCGCATCCACGCCGAAGCCGACCTGGGCGCGGTCGCCACCCTGCCCGACCCGTCGCGCATGACCGAGCTCATGGTGATCGGCACCGTGCTCGGCGACACCCTCTCGCTCGGACTGCGACGCATGGCTCAGGCCGTCGTCACCGAAGAAAGAAGAAGAAGCTCATGAAGACCGTCTTCGCCTGGCACCGTCCGTTGATGACGGTCGCCGCCCTGATGATCGTCAGCACGATCGTCTGCCTGGTCGGGCTGCTGGTCGACCCCCGTCAGATCACCGGGATGGAGGCGTGGGCCAAGCCGCTCAAGTTCTCCCTGTCCATCCTGCTGTACAGCGTGACCTGGGCGTGGCTCATCGCCCACCTGCCGAGATGGCGCCGGATCGCCCACGCCGCGGGGACCGTCGTCGCCGTCGCCCTCATCGTCGAGCAGGTGCTGATCATCGGTGCCGCGGCTGCGGGGACGACCAGCCACTTCAACGTCTCGTCCCCGGTCGCGAGCGCGGTCTGGGGCGTCATGGCGATCTCGATCACCACGCTCTACGTGTGCACCTTCCTCACGACGATCGCCGTGTTCTTCCTGCGGCTGAGCACGCGGTCGACGACCCTCGCCGTGCGCGCGGGCGCCGTGATCGCGCTGGCCGGGATGGGGCTCGCCTACCTGATGACCGGGCCGACGGCGGCGCAGCTGGCCGACTTCCGCGGCATCGCCGGCGCCCACACGGTCGGTCTCGCCGACGGCGGACCGGGTCTCCCGGTGCTGGGGTGGAGCACCGTCGGCGGCGACCTCCGCATCCCGCACTTCATCGGGATGCACGCCCTGCAGCTGCTGCCGCTGCTCGCGGTGCTGCTCGGCTGGCTGGGCCGGCGCTGGCGCCCGCTGGCCGACGACCGGGTGCGCACGCGCCTCGTCGTCGTGGCGACCGCGGCCTACGGGGCCGTGCTCGCGCTCGTCACCGTGCAAGCGCTCGCGGGCCAGTCGATCGTCCGCCCGGACGGCGTCTTCCTCGCCGGCGGCTGGACGATCGCCCTCACAGCACTCCTGGCCGCCGCCGCCATCCTCACCTTCCGCCCGCGTCCCCTCCCGTCCCCCACCGTCGCCCCCGCCTGACCCCCCACCGTCGAGTACGCACAAATTGCACGCTCGCGGCTCCGGGGACGTGCAATTTGTGCGTACTCGACGGGGGGCGGGACGGGTCAGCGAGCGGCGGGGTCGCGGTCGTCGACGTTCGCGGGGGCGGCGGCGTCGAGCTCGTCGGGGAGCTCGAGCGGGCGGCGCGTGTAGTACCCGCGCGCCTTGCGGTAGAAGAGCGCGATCGGCACGACACCGAGGACGATCAGCCCGAGCCCGAGGATGTTGACGACGATCGCGTCGTCCTGGAAGTTCTGCATGATCCCCATCACGAACATCACGCCCATGAAGACCGCACCGGCCGCCGGCCAGAGCCCGATGAGGAGGAAGTTCTTGACCGACTTCAGCAGCACCTTCCGGTAGGCGACCACCACGGCCACTCCGGCGAGCGTGTAGTAGAACGCGATCTGGATGCCGATGGACAGGATGGCGTTGTTCATGATCTCGCCGACGTTGCCGACGAAGTTCGATCCGACGAACAGCACGATCGAGACCCCGACGACGACGAGCGTCGCGAAGGCCGGCGTGCGCCACTTCGGGTGTATGCGGCCGAACGCCTTCGGGATGGTGTTGTCGCGTCCCATCGAGAACAGCGTCCGGGTGACCTGGATGAGCGTGGTCTCCAGCGTCGCGATGGTCGACAGCGCGACGGCGATCACCAGCACCTTTCCGCCGATGCCCGGCCACACGGCGTCGCCGAGCACGGACAGCACGTTGGCGCTGTGCTCCTCGATCGTCTTCTGCGGCAGGATCACCAGGGTCGCGATCGTGAAGATCTCGAACAGCAGGAAGACGATGATGACGCCGATGATGCCCGCCGAACCGGCATTCTTGTGGCCGTCCTTCGTCTCCTCGTTGAGGTTGGCGGACACATCCCAGCCCCAGAAGTAGAACGCCGCGACCAGCGCGGCCGACACGAAGACGCCCTGACCGGTGAGGTGCTGGAAGCCCAGCCAATCCCACGAGAACGACGGCCCGGCGTGGGCGGACGTCGCCGCCCGCACGATCATCAGCACGGCGAAGAGCACGAGGATGCCGACCTCGATGACCGACATGATCCACTGCGCCCGCGCGGTGACGTGCACGCCGAACAGCACGCACGCCGCCATGACGAGGAACCAGAGCGCGCCGACACCGGTGATGAGCGGAACGTTCTCGGCCTGCTCCGGAGCGAACAGCGTGACCGTCATGGCCCCGGCGGGCAGGGCGCCCGCGACCATGAAGATCGTCGCCGAGATGACCAGCGCCCAGCCGGAGAGGAAGCCGAGGATGGGGTGGAGCGCCCGCGCGACCCACGAGTAGGCGGCGCCCGCGTTCACGTCGAGCCGTCCGAGGTACAGGAACGCCCAGGCGATGCCGAGCATCGGGATGCCGCACCACAGCAGCGCGGCGGGCGCGCCGAGCGCGGCTGCTCCCACGAGCGTCGCGGTGGTGGCCGCGATCGAGTAGGCCGGCGCACTGCCTGCGACGGCCATCACGATGGACCCGGCGGCGCTCACGCCATCGGCCGCTAGGCCGTGGTGGTCTCCCCGGTGCTGGTCGGCGCCGCCTTCGTGCGAGGCATCCGGCCGGGAACTGGTCTGCGTCATTGCTCTCCCTGGCTTCGAGGGTCGCTGGTCGACGGGCGGGGGCGCGACGTCGGTGTGCGACAGGGGGACGTTAGCAACATCCGGCCTGAAGGACAAGCGAATGACGACGGATTCGGTTGTCGATTTACTGATTGCACCCTGAAAACGTTGTGAATATCCATATCCGCAACGGAACGGGTTGCCGTGCATGCCGGACGCCACGCTCCACCCCCGAGCGGGTCGCTTGATCGGCGACGACCGGGATGCCTAGGGTTGCGCATGCCCGACGACGAGGAGACCGCCGCCCCGCCTGCCCGACGCATCTCGCGGCGAGCCCTCATCGGCGGGATCGCCGGCGGCATTCTCGGTGCGGCGGCCGTCGCGGGCGGTGCGTATGTCGTGCCGCGGATCTTCCGCGGAGCGGAGGACGGGCTCCTGGTCGACCGTCTCACCGACCGGAAGGGCTTCACCGTCGCCCACCGCGGCGGCTCCCTCGACTGGCCGGAGATGTCGATGGAGGCGTACCGCAACTCGGTGGCGGCCGGGGCCAACGCCCTGGAGATCTCGCTGGCCCGCACGTTGGACGGCGTCTGGTTCGGGCTGCACGACGAGACGCTCGACCGCACCTCCGGCACCTCGGGATTCGTCGCGGCGGAGCACACCTGGAAGGAAGTCCGGCAGCACCGCATCTCGGCCGCCGAGACGAACGATCCACGCCAGCCTGCCCAGCCGTATCTCCGCTTCGAGGAGCTCATCGCCGCGTACGCCGCGACGCACACGATCTTCGTCGACCCGAAGGTAGTCCCCGTCGAGCACTTCGGCGAGCTGTTCGCGCTCATGGCGACGGTCGACCACCCGACCAACACATTCGTCGCCAAGGGCTACTGCACCGCCCGCGAGTGGCCCGTGGATGCGCGCGGCCGCGGTTTCCGCACCTGGGGGTACTACTACGGGGCGGAACTCGCCTCCGACCCGCAGCTGTTCGCCTCCACCGCCGAGCGCTGGAGCTGGCTCGGGCTCGACTACAACGGCGGCGAGGATGCCTGGCGGACCTTCACCGGGAGCGGCAAGCCGGTGCTCGCGCACATCGTCCCGTCGCGTGCGGCCGCCGACAGGGCCCTCGGATTGGGCGCCGGGGGGATGGTCGTCTCCGGCGTCCGCGAGGTCCTGCGCAGCTGAGACGTCCCGTCAGGCCGGCTTGCGCGACGCGGTTACCGTGAACTTCGGGTTGCGGGCGATCTGCCGCGTCGGGCCGACCGCACGCTCGAGCGCCGCGCGGTAGCCGAGGTGCGAGTTCCACACCGTCCACAGCTCCCCGCCCGGAGCCAGCACCCGGCCGGCGTCGGCGAAGAGCCGCTGCGCGATCCCCGTATGGACGGCTCCCCCGATGTGGAACGGCGGATTCAGCACCACGAGGTCCGCGGACGCGTCGGGCTGCGACGACAGCCCGTCATCCCGGACCACCGTGACGCGCTCCGCGACGCCGTTGGCCGTCGCCGTCGCAGCGGCCGACGCGACCGCGGCCGCCGACTGGTCGGTGGCGATGACGCGGAGGCCGGGACGCGCGACGGCGAGCGCCGACGCGATCACCCCCGTCCCGCAGCCGAGGTCGATCGCCGTGCGCGCCTCCGGGACGGCCGCATCGAGAACGCCGAGCAGGAAGCGCGTTCCGATGTCGATGGACGTCCCCGCGAACGCCGCGCCGTGCGCGCACACCCACAGCCCGGTGGCGGCATCACGAGCGCGCTCCGGCCAGCGGTCGAGCACGGTGGCGGCGGCGGGATGCGGGTCGCGCACGGTCAGCACGCGCGCCTTCTGCCGTGCGAGCGACGCCTCTACCGAGCCGAAGACCTCGCCGAGCACGTCGTTCATCGCCGTCGTCATGTGCTTCAGCATCCCGCCCGCGTACACGACGACATCGGCCCGGGCATGCTCGGCGATGAGAGTCGCGATCTCCTGCAGGGCGTCCAGGCTGCGGGGCAGCCGGAGCAGCACGGTGCGCGCACCGCGCACGAGCGTCTCGTCGAGCGGCCGGTGCTCGTACGTGCCGGTGAGTCCCAGCTCGGCGGCGTTCGCGTCGAGGGCACGCTCGCCGGTCAGGGCGTCCTGGTGCACGCGGATGTCGCGCGCACCACGGGCAGCGGCCGCGAGGGTCAGCGCTCCGTAGCCGTCGCCGATCACCACGAGACCCGGTTGCTGCAGCGCATCGCCGGCGATGTCGGCCAGCAGGCGGTCGGCGGCGTCCGCGGCGAATAGGTTCGGCGCCTCGACGTCCGGACGCCGCCGGAGGCGGTCGTACGGAAAGTCGGAGGCTGCGGAGGTCACGCCCTCCAGTCAATCAGAGGCGACCGGAGGGCGTGACCCGCGAGCGTGCGGTTGCCCGGAGCTCAGGAGGCCCGCGCGGCCTCCTCCTCCAGCTCCTCCTTCTCCGAGAAGTCCATCATCGGAGGCTTACGACGGAACCCGCGCGTCAGGACGGCGAGATAGACGACGCCGACGAGCATCCACGAGAGCCCGACGATGAACGTGGTGGCCGTGAGCGACGTCCACAGCCACACGGTGAGGACGAACCCGATCGCGGGCAGCACGCCGTAGCGCACCCACTCCCCGGCCGAGGGCGCGGTGCGGCCGCCCTTCGGGAAGAGGTGGTGCTTGATCACCGAGAGGTTGACCATCGAGAAGGCCGCCAGTGCGCCGAACGAGATCATCGTCGCGGCTTGATCCAGCGTCAGCACGAGGGCCAGCAGCGACACGACGGAGACCGCGAGCGCCGCCACCCACGGGGTGCGGAACCCCGAATGGAGCGTGCCGAAGATGCGCGGGAGCACGCCATCCCGGCCCATCGAGTAGATGATGCGCGAGACGCTGACCTGGGTCGTCATCCCCGATCCGAACGCGCCGACCACATAGACGGCGACGAAGAACGACGTCAGGAACGTGCCGCCCACCTTGGCCATCAGGTCGACGCCGGCCGAGTCGACCTGGGCGAAGTCGCGCCAGTCCGGGTACACCAGGGCGCCGAGCCAGGAGACAAGGATGAAGATCGCGCCGCCGATGAGAGTGGTCAGAAGGATGGCGCGCGGGATGTCGCGCTTCGGGTTCTTCGCCTCCTCCGACAGGGTCGAGACCGCGTCGAAGCCGAGGAACGACAGGGCGAGCACGGCGGCGCCCGCGAAGATCGGCCCCAGGCCGCCCTTCCCGGGCAGGAACGGCTCGATCAGGCTCGGCGTCTCGGACGACGGGTTGGTGAGCAGCTCCTTGATGGCGAGCACCGCGAACACGACGACGAGAAGCACCGACAGTGCCACGATCGCCACGTTGAGCCGGTTGACCAGGGTGATTCCGAGCACGTTGAAGAGCAGCACGAGCAGCAGCGACGCCAGCGCGAACACCCAGCCCGGGATGTCCGGGAACTGGGTGTTGAGGTACAGCCCGATCAACAGGAAGTTGATCATCGGCAGGAAGAGGTAGTCGAGCATCAGCGTCCACCCGGTCAGGAAGCCGATGTGGCCGCCGAATGTCTGCTGGGTGTACGTGTACGCCGAACCGGACACCGGGAACGCACGCGCCATCGCGCCGTAGCTGAGTGCCGTGAACAGCATCGCGACCAGCGCGACGACGTAGGCGGACGGCAGGTGGTTGTCGGTCGACTGGGTCACGATGCCGTAGGTCGTGAAGACGGTGACAGGGGCGAGGTAGGTGAGGCCGAACAGCACGAGGGCTGTCGGGCCGAGCGCCCTCTTGAGCCGCGGCTGGGGCGGCAGGTCGGTCGTGGTCATGTGGTGCTGCCTCTCTGGGATGGAGTGGTGCAATCGGGGGTGGGTATCAGCTCCGTACGGTGGTCGCGCGGCGGACGCCGGCGACCCAGGTTCCGAGCACGCGGACGGATCGCAGGTCGTGCGGGTCCACGTGGCGCGGGTCGGTGTCGAGCCAGACCAGGTCCGGGGAGGACCCCGGACGCAGCTCGCTGCGCGCACGCTGCGCGAAGGCCTGGCGGGCGACGCCGGAGGAGTAGGCCTCCAGCGCGTCGGTGAGCGGGATGCGCTCGGCGGGGGTCCATCCGGCCTCCGGAACCCGCTGCTCGGTCTGGCGGGTCACCGCCGTCGCGACGCCGGGGCGCCAGTCGGCGCTGCTGACCGGCCAGTCGCTCCCGAAGGAGACGCTCGCCGACTCGAGCAGGGTGCGGATGGGGTACTGCAGTCGTTCGCGCTCGGGGCCGAGGCGCGGGATGGTCAGGTCGAGCATCATCGGATCGAGCTGCGCCCAGAGCGGCTCGAAGTTGGCGATGACGCCGAGACGCTCGAAGCGGGGCAGGTCGACCGGGTCGACGACCTGGACGTGCGCGATCACCGGACGGCGGTCGCGCGCGCCGTTGGTGCTCTCGACCGCCTCGAAGACGTCGAGGGCGGTGCGCGTCGCGGCGTCGCCGATCGCGTGCAGGTGCAGCTGGAAGCCCAGTTTGTCGAAGGTGACCGCCGCCGCGGTGAGCTCGGCCGCATCCCAGTTGGGGAGTCCGCGGTCGCCCGGGGTGTCGGTGTAGTCGGCGAGCATGGCCGCCGTGTGGTTCTCGATGACGCCGTCCACGAACACTTTCACGGTGGCGGCGGTCAGCAGCGGATCGCCGAGCTCCTCGACGCGGCGGCGCGACTCGACGAACTCGGGCACCTGGTCGCGCCAGCGCACGGGGTCGGCGCGGAGGGCCAGATTCACCCGCGTCGACAGCAGACCTCGCGTGGACGCCTCGAGGTACGCCTCCACCTCGGCCGGTTCGACCCAGGCATCCTGCACCCACGCGATCCCGAGCTCCGCGTACTCGGCGGTCGCCAGTCGCAGGGCCTCGACACGCTCGTCGTGCGTCCGACCGGGCTCGGCGGGGATCAGGAGATCGACCGCTCCGGGCTCCTGCAGGATGCCGAGCGGAGATCCATCGGACCGGCGCGGGATGCGGCCCAGCGCGGGCTCGGGCGTGCTCGCGTCGATCCCGGCCCGCCGAAGCGCCTCCGAGTTCACCCACACCGTGTGGTAGTCCCACGCCCGCAGCACGACCGGGCGGTCCGGGATGGCGGCGTCCAGCCAGCGCGCGTCGAACATCCCGTCAGGCGCCAGCGTCGCGTCGTAGCTTCCGCCGTAGATCCACTCCTGCTCGGGATGCGCGTCCGCCCACGCCGTGACGCACGCGACGATCTCCTCGACCGATGTGCAGCTCCGCACCTGGGGGCCGAGCTTCTCCAGCCCACCTTGCAGGGGATGCGCGTGACCGTCGCCGAAGGCGGGAGCGAGCACACCGCCGAGCAGGTCGACCGTCTCGCCGGCCGTGGCACTCAGGGCGCGGGCCTCGGCGTCGATGGCGATGATCCGACCGTCCTCCACCGCGACCGCGGTGTGCTCGACGGCGTCGGAGCGATAGCTGCTCAGGATGGTGCCACCGGTGAAGACGGTCGTGCTCATACAGCCTCCGTGTTACAGAAAAATGAACGGCGTTCTTTTATTTCGTCAGATACTAGGGTGTGATCGAGCCGGAGGGGAAGAGCATGGCCGAGATCGATCGCCCGGCGCGTCGGGTGGGGCGCCCGAAGACGACGGTGCTGACCCGCGATCTCATCGCCGAGGCCGCCCTCCGCCTGCTCGACGAATCGGGCGCCGAGGGCTTCACGATGGCGCGGCTCGCGCAGGCCCTCCGCGTGCGGCCCAGCGCCCTGTACAACCACGTCGACGGCAAGGAGGACGTCATCGCCGGCGTCCGGGAGCTGATCTCGGACCGCATCGACGTCAGCGCGTTCGCGACCCTGCCGTGGGATGCCGCGATGCTCGACTGGGCGCACTCGTATCGCCTCGCCTTCGCGACGCATCCCCCGACGATCGCCCTCCTCGCCACCCTGCCGCTGACCGGCGCGCTGCGCACGATGCACATGTACGACACGGTCGTCCAGGCGATGGTGCGCGCCGGCTGGCCGGAACCCGAGGTGCTGCCGACGATCGTCGCGGTCGAGTCGTTCATACTCGGCTCGGCGCTCGACGCGATCGCGCCCGCCAACATGTTCGACCCGTCCGGAGCGGAGGACCAGGTTCCGTCGTTCGCCTCGGCCTACGCGGCGCGCGACCGGGCGCTCGGCGCGACGACGCCCGCGGATGCGGCGTTCGAGATCGGGCTCACCGCCCTGCTCGACGGCCTGCGTGTGCGCTACGAGCGCGTGCGCGTAGCGGCGGGATGACGCGGGGCTAAATCCAGCCCTTCCGTTTGAAGACGACGTACAGGCCGACGCCCATCCCGAGCATCAGCAGGAGCGCGAACGGGTAACCGAAGGCCCAGTGCAGTTCCGGCATGACGCGGAAGTTCATGCCGTAGATCGTGCCGACGAGGGTCGGGGCGAACAGGATCGCCGCCCAGCCGGAGATCTTCTTCACCTCGTCGTTCTGCTGCCGGCCCACGAGCGCCGTGTGCACGGTGAGCGCGTTCTGCAGGATCTGACGGAAGCCGTCCGCGCGTTCGGTGACGCGGATCACGTGATCCTCGACGTCGCGGAACCTGTCCCGCAGGCCCTCGTCCGCTTCGCGGGCGATCAGGCCCTCGCGCAGGCTGCGCAGCACATCCTTCAGGGGGTCCACGGCGCGCTGGAAGTGCATCACCTCGGTCGACAGCTCGTAGATGCGCCGCGTCACCCCGCGATCGCCGGAGAACAGCTGGTCCTCGATCTCGTCGATGTCGTCCTCGAGGCCCGCGACGACAGGCGCGTACTCGTCCACGATCTCGTCGAGGATGCCGTACAGCGCCGCGATCGGACCGTGCGCCAGCAGCGCGGCGTCCCCCTCGAGCCGTTTGCGGACCCGCGCCAGATCGGGCGTCTCGAAGTGCCGGACGGTGATGACGAAGTCATCGCCGAGGAAGACGTGCACCTCGCCGAACTCGACCTTCTCCGTCTCGTCCACGTAGCTCGCCGGCCGCAGTACGACGAAGAGCATGTCGCCGTACTTCTCGATCTTGGCGCGCTGGTGACCGGAGAGGGCGTCCTCGACGGCGAGCGCCGGAAGGTCGAACTCTTTCGCCACGGCGGACAGCTCGCTCTCGCTCGGCCGGTACAGCCCGATCCAGGCGAAGCCTCCGCGGTCGCGCACCGTCTCGCTGGTCTCCTCGAGCGACGGCGGTTCGGTGCGGACGCCGTCCACGTACACGGCGTTGTCGACGATCATCGCGCCTCCTTCTTGAGCAACCGTACGCCCGACGCAGGCTCCTCCCGGACCACGGACACGGGCGCACCTAGACTGACAACGATGTCCGCGCTCGCCTGGCTCGCCGCCGCCCTCGTCGTGGTGGGCGCGTACCCGGCGTACCGGTTCGCCCGCCGGGCCTGGCGGTTCCGTGCGACCGCGACGGTCATCGCGGTGATCGCCGGGCAGCTCGTCGGACTCGCCCTCGTCGTGCTCGGCGTGGTGCTGCTCCCCCGCCCTGATTTGACCGGGGCCGGCTGGTTCGCCATGCTGCTCGCCGCGACCGTGCTGCCGCTGGCGATCGGGGATGTGCTGCAGTCGGCCGGGCAGCGGGGTGCGCGCATCGCTGTCGCCGCGGTCGCAGCCGCGCTGACGGTCGGAGTGGTCGGTGTCACCGTGCAGCCGGCGTTGGCCCGGCCCATCGTCGCCGGCCGCAGCATCCCCGTCACGGCGAAGACCCTCGCCGAGGGCTACCAGCTGGCGGTGCGCATCCCGGCCACCCGATCCGGCTTCGAGGCGCGGGCCGCGCACCTGTTCGTGCCGCCCGGGTGGCTGCGCGACCCGTCGGGCACGCGTCCGGTCGTCGAGATGATGATGGGGCAGCCCGGCAACCCGACGCTCGGGGCCACTCTCGACGCCCTGCACAGCCTCGGGCAGCAGCGGCTCGACCAGGCGCCGTTCGTGCTCGTCGTCGACCAGCTCGGCGCCGTCGACAAGAACCCGCCGTGCGCCGACACCTCCGCGGGCAAGCTCGACACGTACCTGTCGCAGGATGTCCCCGCCTGGATCGACGCGAACCTCCCGGCGTCGTCGGACCGCGCCGACCGCGTGATCGCCGGCTTCTCGCACGGCGGCGAGTGCGCTGCGTACCTGGGCGCGAAGTACCCGGACACCTGGGGAGCGGTCATCGACATCTCCGGGCCGGACAAGCCGGGCGAGTACCGGCCGACCGTGACCCGCGACCACTACTTCGGCGGCGACCAGGTGGCGTACGAGAAGACCTGGCCGGCCAACGTCCTCGCCGCCAACGACTACCCCCGGCCGACGGTCGGGATCTTCGTCGCCGGCGCGGAGGACCCGCACTTCCGCCAGCAGGTCGAAGACACCGCGACCGCCGCCGAGAACGCCGGCTGGAAGGTCACGTACTGGGCCGTCCCCGGCGAAGGCCACTCTGGTCCGACCCTGGTGAAAGGCCTGGCCACCGGCTACAACCAGCTGATCGGATCGTGGGTGAAGACGGGCGCGACAGGCCAGGGAGACCGGTTCCTGTGTGCCGCGGACCAGACCGGCCGGGCGTGCGGTCTGACGCAGGCGGCGGCGGTCGGCGGGACGATCGCGATGGTCGACCTGTCGGTGCTCGCGGTGTTCCTGATCATCACGCTCGGCCTGTTCTTCGCCCGCCGCGGTGTGACGATGCGCCGGCCGCGCGCGTCGCTCGACGACTGAGCCCACCCCCTCACGATTTGCGCCAAATCTCGGTTATCCGTCGCTCATAACGGAGATTTGGCGCAAATCTCGTCCTACGCGGCGACGGCCTCCCGCGACGCGACGAACGCATCCACGCACGCAACGGAGGAGGATGGGCGCCCTCCCACCCCGCGACTCCTCCCATTCGCGCGCCTCAGCGGCGGGGCCGGGCGTTTCTCCTTCGTTTCCGCCACGGCACGCGGCGTGACCGGAAACGCGGCCCTGTTCGTCGGCCGGTCGGAAACGGAGGCGATCCCAGCCGACGCGCCGGGCGGCTGCGGCAAACGGAGGACATCGCGGGCGGTCCCACCGCCAGGACCTCCGTTCACCACGGGAGCGGACCGCCGCGACCGCAGGCAGCACGCGGGATGCGGACCGCACAGCCGCAGACAACACACGGCATGCGGATGCGCGACCAAAAACCACACGCGGGATGCGGACGGCGCGACCGCAGCGCACCCGGGAGGCGGACCGCCCGAGCCTCGACGGAACGCGTGCGGCAGGGCCCGCTACGCGGCGACGGCCTCCCACGACGCGACGAACGCATCCACGCAGCGGCGGATCTCCTCCTCCGTGTGCGCTGCCGACAGCTGCACGCGGATGCGCGCGCGGCCCTTCGGCACCACGGGGTAGGAGAACGCCGTCACGTAGACGCCCTGGCGCTGCATCTCGTCGGCCATGCGCGCGGTGAGCGCGGCATCCCCGAACATGACAGGGACGATGGGATGCGCACCGGGCAGCAGTTCGAATCCCGCCTCGGTCATCAGCCGCCGGAACAGTTCCGCGTTGGTGACGAGCTGCGCCCGCAGATGGTCGGACTGCTCCAGCAGGTCGAGCGCAGCGAGGGTTCCGGCGACGATGGACGGCGCGAGGGTGTTCGAGAACAGGTACGGCCGCGAGCGCTGCCGCAGCAGGTCGACGATCTCGCGACGGCTCGAGACATAGCCGCCGGAGGCGCCGCCGAGCGCCTTGCCGAAGGTGCCGGTGTAGATGTCGACGCGGTCGGCCACCCCGCAGAACTCGGGCGTGCCGCGGCCGTGCTCCCCGACGAAACCGACCGCGTGCGAGTCGTCGACGAAGACCAGCGCTCCGAACTCGTCCGCCAGATCGCAGATCTTCGCGAGCGGGGCGATGTATCCGTCCATCGAGAAGACGCCGTCGGTGACGATGACGGTGAAGCGCGCTCCCGCATCCCGCGCCGCCTCCAGTTGCGCCCGCAGGTCGGCCAGGTCGCGGTTCTTGTAGCGGTACCGCTGGGCCTTCGACAGGCGGATGCCGTCGATGATGGATGCGTGGTTCAGCTCGTCGGAGACGATGGCGTCCTCCGGGCCGAACAGCGTCTCGAATACGCCGCCGTTGGCGTCGAAGCAGGAGGAGAACAGGATGGTCGCCTCCGTGCCGAGGAACCGCGACACCCGCCGCTCCAGCTCGAGGTGCTGCTCCTGGGTGCCGCAGATGAAGCGCACGCTCGCCATCCCGTAGCCCCAGTCGTCGAGCGCCGCCTTGGCGGCGTCCCGGAGGGCCGGATGATCGGCGAGCCCGAGGTAGTTGTTGGCGCAGAAGTTGAGCACCTCCTGGCCGTCGGCGGTGATCAGCGCCGACTGCGGGCCGTGGATGCTGCGCTCACGCTTGGTGAGGCCGGCCTCCTCGATCTCCTGCAGCTGCGTCGCGATGTGCTCCCGGAATCCTCCGTACACGTTCAGACCTCCGTCCAGTCGAGGATGACCTTGCCCCCACCTGCGGACGCGGCGGCGGCGAACCCCTTCTCCCAGTCGCGGGCGGGGAAGCGGTCGGAGACGATCGACGCGATCGCGTCGTGCAGTTCGACAGAGGTCTGCAGCATCGCGCCCATGGCGTTCCACGTCTCGAACATCTCGCGGCCGTAGATGCCTTTGAGAGTCAGCATGTGGGTGACCACGATGCCCCAGTCGACGGCGATCTGTTTCGACGGCAGCCCGAGCATGGCGATACGGCCGCCGTGGTTCATGTTCTCGATCATCGAGGGCAGCGCAGTGGGGGCGCCGCTCATCTCGAAGCCGACGTCGAAGCCCTCGCGCATCCCGAGCGCCGTCTGCGCCTCATGGATGTCGTGCTTCGACACGTCCACGGTGAAGTCGGCGCCCATCCCGCGCGCGAGTTCGAGCCGCTGTGCGCTGATGTCGGTGCCGACGATGAAGCGGGCGCCGACGTGGCGGGCGACCGCGATGGCCATCAGGCCGATGGGACCGCATCCCGCGACCAGGACGTCCTCGCCGACGACCGGGAAGGCGAGCGCGGTGTGGACGGCGTTGCCGAGCGGGTCGAACAGCGCGCCGACCTCCGGCTCGATGGCGCTGTGGTGCACCCAGACGTTCGTTGCGGGGAGGACGAGCTGTTCGGCGAAGGCGCCGTCGCGCTGCACCCCGACACCCTGGGTACGGATGCACATCTGGCGGCGGCCGGCTCGGCAGTTGCGGCAGGTGCCGCAGACGATGTGCCCTTCGCCGGACACCAGGTCGCCGACCTCGACATCGCGGACCAGCGGTCCGACCTCGACGACCTCGCCGAAGAACTCGTGGCCGGGGATGAGCGGGGCCTTCACGGCCGACGCCGCCCAGTCGTCCCAGCGCTGGATGTGCAGGTCGGTGCCGCAGATGCCGGTGCGCAGAACGCGGATCCGGACATCCTCCGGACCCATCTCGGGCTCGGGGACATCCACCAGTTCGAGGCCGGGCCCGGCCTCGCTCTTGAACAGGGCTCTCATCGTCGCTTCCTCGTGGGAGTCGGTGTGCTTCATCGCTCGGCCGCCGGTGCGCCTTGTGGGCGCGGGCGGCCGAGCAAAAGCCTAGTCCTCGCAGCATCGGGTGAGTCGTCGATGACGACGATGGCGCCGACCACCTCGGGTTGTCACTGCATCAGGAACTTCTCCGCCGCGCCGATGGTCGTCCGGTTGGCGATGAGCGCACCCGTACCCGCGTTGTCGGCACTCACGTACTTTCCGTTGGCGACCGCCAGCAGGCTGATCGTGCCGTCCCTGTTGGGGACGACCGTGAACTTCTCCCAGGGGCCGATCGCGGTGCGATTCGCGATGAGCGCGCTGGCGCCCTCGTCTTCTGCGACGACGTACTTGCCGTTGGCGCCGGCGCGGAGGCTGATGGTTCCGTCGCCGTTGTTGAGCACGGTGAACTGCTCCCACAGCCCGGCCTGCGACCGGTTCGCCATCAGCGGCCGCTCGCCCTCGTCTTCCGCCGTCACGTACAGTCCGTTGACCTGCGCGACCAGCTGGACATCGCCGACCACCGCCGCGGGCAGCACTGTCACGGCCTGCGAGCGGGCCGACAGCACCCGGTAGCCGCCCTGGGACGCCTCCCAATAGGCGCTCACTTCCACGGTGTAGTCGATGTAGCCGACTCGGAGATCGAGGGGCGTGACGACGTGCTTCAGCGTCGCGACGAACTGCTCCCCGGGCTGAAGCGGGTCTTCTCGGACGCCCCACGGAGAGCCGGGGTCGTCGGCTCTGTTCCAGCGCGTGCCGTCGAGCGCGACACTTCCGGTGTTGGCGATCGTCGTGCGGATGGCGACGGCGTCGCCCACGCGCGCCGGGTTCGAGGTCGTCCATCCGGGATCCACCAGCTCTGCTCGTGCGGTCACATGCCCGACCTCCTGCGCCTGCGCGCTGACCCGGCTGGACGGGTCGACGGCTGATGCTGCTGCCGGCTCGGCCGGCATGACCAAGCCGGCCCCGGTGATGGCCATGATCGCCGCCGCCGCGATCGTTCGGTACTGACGAGAGACATTTCGCACTCTGGGCTCCAATGTGAGGTGGTAGAGCCCAGCCTGTCATGGACCTCCGACGTTCGACCAGGAGCATATTGTCGAGATCCGCTGTCGACACGACGGCGAGACCTTTAGAGTTCAGCCATGAAGCGCGCGCTGATCGTGATCGACCTGCAGAACGAGTACGTGACCGGGAACCTGAAGATCTGCTACCCGGATCTGATGGAGTCCATCCCCAACATCGAGGTCGCGTGGGACGCAGCCGACGACCACGGCGTGCCGGTCGTCGTGGTGCAGCACATCGAGGACGAGGGGTCGCCGGTCTTCGCGCGCGGCTCGGACGGCGCCGCCCTGCACGAGACGATCATCGACCGCACGCCCGCGCACGTGGTGACCAAGGGGAGCGTCTCCGCGTTCCCCGGCACCGATCTCGAGACCTGGCTGCGCGCGAACGACGTCGACACGGTCACCATCGCCGGTTACATGACGCAGCACTGCTGCGCGGGGACGGCTCGGGATGCGTCCGAGCTCGGGTTCACCGTCGAGTTCCTGTCGGATGCCACGGGCACGCTCGACCTCGTCAACGAGGCAGGCGCGATCTCGGCGGACGCCCTCCACCGCAGCGTGCTGGTGACGATGCAGTCGGAGTTCGCCGCCGTCGCGACGACGGAGGAGTGGACGCTCGCGGTCGAGGCCGGTGACACGCTGCCGGTGTCGAACCTGTGGGACAGCACCGGCCACGCACGGCTCCCGGAGAAGCACGCCGAACTGCACAAGCTCATGCGCGAGGTGCGGGCCGGGATCGACGACGACATCGCCGCGACCGAGGCGCACAACATCCAGAACACCCTCTACGTCGGCCAGGGCGTCTCGTCGCTCTGACCCGGCGCCGAAGCGCACGTTGTGGCGGCTATTTCGGGGATTTAGCAGCCACGACGTGCACCTTGACGGAAGATGGGACTCGGGGGACGCGAGCGGTCGAGCGGTCAGCGCTCGAGGGGGCGCCAGACGACGAGCTGGTTGCTGCGGCGCACGCGGGTGCCTGCGCGCATCGAGACGACCTCGCCCTCGGAGCCGGCCGCGAACACGCGGCGGCCCGGACGGTTCAGGAGCTCGTCCGCGAGGGCGGTCTCCAGCTCCCGGACGCGGCCGCGGAGTTCGCCCACCTGATCCTCCAGTTCGAGGATCCGGCGGATGCCCTCCAGGCTCACGCCCTCCGAGCCGAGGCGGGCGATCTCCTGCAGCTTCTCGATGTCGCGCATGGAATAGCGGCGCGACTTGCCGGCCGTCCGGCTGGGGCTGACGAGTCCGAGCCGGTCGTACTGGCGGAGCGTCTGCGGGTGCATGCCCGCGAGCTCTGCCGCGATCGAGATCACGAAGACCTGGCTGTGCTCGTCCATCGTCAGCTCCGGGCCTTGGCCAGGATGTCGTCGCGCGGGTTCTCGTCGGGAAGCTTCGCGGCGAACGCCTCGAGCGCCTCCTTGGCGTCGGCGGACAGGTGCGACGGGACGGCGACCTGGACCACGGCGAGCAGGTCGCCGGTGCCCTTGCTGGTCTCGACGCCGCGGCCCTTCACGCGCAGCACGCGGCCGCTCGGTGTTCCGGGGGCGACGCGCAGCTTGACGGGGTCGCCGCCGAGCGTCGGCACCTCGATGGTCGCGCCGAGCGCGGCCTCCGCGAAGGTGACCGGGACGTTGACGCGGAGGTTCAGGCCGTCGCGCTCGAAGACGGGGTGCTTGCGCACAGAGACGGTGAGCACGATGTCGCCCGCCTCACCGCCGTCCGGGCTCGGCTGGCCCTTGCCGCGCAGCTTGATCTTCTGCCCGTCGGCGACGCCGGCGGGGATCTTGACCTTGATCGGCTTGCCGTCGGACGCCTGCAGCGTGATGGTCTCGCCGCGCGTCGCGGTCACGAAGTCGATGGTGGTGTGTGCGGTCACGTCACGGCCGCGCGTCGGGCCGCCGTAGCCGCGGAACCCGCCCGTCGTCGTGCCGAATCGGCCGTTGCCGAAGAGCCCGCCGAAGACGTCGTCGAAATCGCCGCCGCCCTGCTGGAAGCCCCCTCCTCCTGGAAAATACTGGCGCTGGCCGCCCGCTCCGCCCTGGCCGAACATCCCGCCGAAGACGTCGTCGAAGCCGCCCTGGGCGCCGGACCCCGGCGCCGTGAACCGGGCACCGGTCCCCATGGCGCGGATCTGGTCGTACTCCTTGCGCTCCTCCGGATCGCTGAGCACCGAGTAGGCCTCGCTGATCTCCTTGAACTTCGCCTCCGCGGCGGCATCGCCGGGGTTGGAGTCGGGATGGTACTTGCGGGCGAGCTTGCGGTAGGTCTTCTTGAGGTCCGCCTCGCTGACGTCCTTGGAGACGCCAAGGACCTTGTAGAAGTCCTTGTCGAACCAGTCTTGGCTAGCCACGGGCGCCTCCTCTCAAGTCGTTGTCGGTGTTCGTGGATGAAGTCTGCATGAAAAATCGAGCGCGCACGGGCCGAGCGGAGCGGCGGGAACCGTTCCCCGCCGCTCCGCCATGCCGTGCGCCGTGTCGCCGGGTCAGGCCGGCACCGCGACGACGACCTTCGCCACCCGGACGGTGGTGGAGCCCAGCCGGTAGCCGGTCTCGACCACCTCGGCGACGGTGTCCGCCGTCACGCCGGGGGTGGGCTGCTGGAAGATCGCCTCGTGGATCTGCGGGTCGAAGGGCTCGCCCTTCTCGCCGTACGGGGTGAGGCCGAGACGCTCGACCGCGGTCCGGAGCTTGGCGGCGATGGTGAAGAACGCGCTGCCCTCCCCCAGATCGCCGTGCTTCTCCGCGCGCTCGAGGTCGTCGAGCACGGGGATGAGCCCCTTCACCGCATCGCCGACCGCACGCTCGCGCTCGATCTCACGGTTGGCCTCGGTGCGCTTGCGGTAGTTCGCGTACTCCGCGGTCACCCGCTGGAGGTCGGCGAGACGCTCGGCCGCGAGCTGCTCGGCGGTCGTCTGGCCGGACAGGATGTCGAGGTCGTCATCGCTCAGGATGGGACCCTCCTCCTGGTTCTCGGCCGGTCCGACGTCGACGAGCTCCTCGTGCGCGAGGTCGTGCTCGCCGGCGTCGTCCGCCTTCTGCTCACCCTCGGGCTGCCGGACCTTCCCGGTCTCGGGGTCGATCCTCCGCTTGTCGCGGATGATCGGCTCCTCGTGTTCTGGCTCCGAGGAGCCGCCGTTCTGGTCCGACATGATTACTTCTTCTCCTCGTCCTCGACGACCTCGGCGTCGATGACGTCCTCATCGTCGGAGGAGGACTCGCCGGCCTGCTGGCCGTCGCCCGCCTCACCGGCCGGGGTCTCGGTCGGCTGCGCCGAGGAGTAGATCGCCTCGCCGAGCTTCTGCTGGCTGGAGCTGAGCTTCTCGTACGCGGTCTTCACCGCCTCGTCGTCGTCGCCGGCGAGGGCGGTCTTGAGGCCGTCCACGTCGCCCTGGACCTCGTTCTTGACGTCCTCGGGGAGCTTGTCCTCGTTGTCCTTGATCAGCTTCTCGATCGAGTAGACGAGCTGCTCGGCCTGGTTGCGCGTCTCGGCGGACTCGCGGCGCTTCTTGTCCTCCGCCGCGTGCTCCTCGGCCTCGCGCACCATGCGGTCGATGTCCTCCTTCGGCAGGCTGGACCCGCCGGTGATGGTCATCGACTGCTCCTTGCCGGTGCCCTTGTCCTTGGCGGACACGTGCACGATGCCGTTGGCGTCGATGTCGAAGGTGACCTCGATCTGCGGGATGCCGCGGGGGGCCGGGGCGATGCCGGTCAGCTCGAAGGTGCCGAGCGGCTTGTTGTCGCGGGTGAACTCGCGCTCGCCCTGGAAGACCTGGATCGCGACGGACGGCTGGTTGTCGTCGGCCGTGGTGAAGGTCTCGCTGCGCTTGGTCGGGATGGCCGTGTTGCGCTCGATGAGCTTGGTCATGATCCCGCCCTTGGTCTCGATGCCGAGGGACAGCGGGGTGACGTCGATGAGGAGGACGTCCTTGCGCTCGCCCTTCAGGACACCGGCCTGCAGCGCGGCGCCGACGGCGACGACCTCGTCCGGGTTCACACCCTTGTTGGGCTCCTTGCCGGTCTCCTGCTTCACGAGCTCGGAGACGGCGGGCATACGGGTCGATCCACCGACGAGCACGACGTGCGCGATGTCGGAGACCTTGATGCCGGCCTCACGGATGACGTCCTGGAACGGCTTCTTGGTGCGGTCGAGGAGGTCGCTGGTCATCTGCTCGAACTGGGCGCGGGTGAGCGTCTCGTCGAGGTTGGCCGGGCCGTTCTCGGTGAGCGACAGGTAGGGCAGCTGGATGCTGGTCGACATGCTCGACGACAGCTCCTTCTTGGCCTGCTCCGCCGCCTCCTTCAGGCGCTGCAGCGCGATCTTGTCCTTGGAGACGTCGACGCCGGTGGAGTCCTTGAAGCGCTTGATCAGCCACTCCACGATCCGCTGGTCCCAGTCGTCGCCGCCGAGGCGGTTGTCACCCGCGGTCGCACGCACCTGGATGGTCGAGAAGTCGTCGTCCTTGCCCACCTCGAGCAGGGAGACGTCGAAGGTGCCGCCACCGAGGTCGAAGACGAGGATGAGCTCGTCCTCCTTGCCCTTGTCGAGGCCGTACGCGAGCGCGGCAGCGGTGGGCTCGTTGATGATGCGGAGCACGTTGAGGCCCGCGATCTCACCGGCCTCCTTGGTGGCCTGGCGCTCGGCGTCGTTGAAGTACGCCGGGACGGTGATGACCGCGTCGGTCACCGTGTCGCCGAGGTACTGCTCAGCGTCGCGCTTCAGCTTCTGCAGGATGCGGGCCGAGATCTCCTGCGGCGTGTACTTCTTGCCGTCGATCTCCTGGGTCCAGTCCGTGCCCATGTGGCGCTTGACGGACGAGATGGTGCGGTCGACGTTGGTCACCGCCTGGCGCTTGGCGGTCTCGCCGACGAGGACCTCGCCGTCCTTGGTGAAGGCGACCACCGACGGGGTGGTGCGGAAACCTTCCGCGTTCGCGATGACCGTGGGCTCGCCGCCCTCGAGCACCGCGACGACGGAGTTGGTGGTTCCGAGGTCGATTCCTACTGCACGTGACATGTGTGCTTCTCTCCTTTGTTGCTGGCTTGTGGCCGTGAAAGTCTGTGGTCAAGACTTGAGCCTCGACGGCTCAAGACTGTCATCCGCGAGGGATGGTGTCAAGACGTCAAGCCCAAAACTTGAGTACATCTGACTCAACTTTGGAGAGGGGATGGGTATTCCCCGTCAGTGTCGCGATTTCCAGTATCCGCAGAACACGATGTCGGCCTTCGCCGTGCCGGTGGAGAGCCAGTGCCTGCGCATCCCGACCGCCAGCTCCGACTCGCCCACAGCCCAGCCGTACGAGCGCACCGCGGGGACGGCGAGCGACCGCGCGGCATCGGCGGCGAGCGCGCCCGGCACACCACCGCGCTCGCCCCGGACAGCCCAGCGCACGTCCATCCCGGCGGGCGCGATGAGCTCCTGCACGTCGTCCGGGTTCGGCACCTCGATGACGGCGGCGCCCTCGACGCCGGGCGACGCGCTCGAGCGCTCGGCGAGAGAGGCCAGGATTCCGGCCACAGCGGGAAGCCCGGTCTCGTCGGCGACGATCCGCAGGTGCGCGATCTCCGCGGCCGGAGCGAACGTGCGCCCCTCATCGATGATGGCGACCGCGTCGCCGCGCGCGCATCCCTCCGCCCAGGATGCGGCCGGACCACTGGAGCCGTCGGCTGCCCGGTGCAGGACGAAGTCCACGTCGAGCTCCGGGCCTTCTGGACCGTCCGGCCGGAAGGCGCGGACGGTGTAGTTGCGCAGCACCGGGCGCACGGCCTTCGAAATGGCGAGGTAGCGGGCGTACGCCAGGGTGTCGAGCTTCGTGGGCAGCCGGTCGAGGGTCGAGTCGTCGCCAACGGGGATGAACAGCCGGAACCACTGGTCGTATCCCAGTGGCACGAACCGCTCGATGTCTCCGCCGCCGAGCGTCACACGGACGAACCGGGACGAGATCTGTTCGCGGCGCAGTACGTGCAGGACGAGCAACTCGGAGCGCTCCGGCTTCACGCGCGTCGCCTGCATGTTGGTTCGTGCCATCGGAGCTCCCGTCGCCAGATTAGGTAAGGCTTACCTTATCTGGCGCGATGATCACGATCCACCTGTGTGCACGATCCAACGGTCGAACAGCGCGAGTTCCGCGGCATCGGGGGGCTCGAACCTCTGGAGCGACTCGTCGAGCAGCTCTCGCGTGATCGGAACCTCTCCGCGACCCGGACGCTCGTTGCGCCCTTCGAGTCGTCGCCACAGCTCCTCGACGGGGATGTCGAAGACGTGCAGCTCGGTGGTGGCACCGAAACCCCGCGCGACCCGCCGGAGCTCGTCACGCTCGGCCCGCGTCCACGATCCGTCTTCGAGGATCACGCTCTGCCCGTGTTCGAGCAGCTCCCGCCACAGCCGGTCGAGCCGCGCCTGCACGCGGTCGCGCAGCGGATCGAAGTAGTCGAGTCCCAGGTCGGCCATCCACTCGTCGGTGCTGAAACGGATGGGGCTGAAACGGATGGGGCTGAAACGGATGGGGCTGAAACGGATGGGGCTGAACCCGATGGCGCCGATCTCGCGCGCCCGCTCGCGCGCCGCCGTCGTCTTGCCCGCGCCCGGCAGCGCGCAGTACACGATGAGGACCGGCCGGGCCGTCGCATCCACGGTCTCCTCCCCGTCCACCGCTTCGTCCCCTACCACTACGGCTGGACGCGCGAGACCGTCCACGCGCCGCCGTCGACCCGCACGTAGCGGAGGCGACGGTGCAGGCGGTCCGGACTGCCGTGCCAGAACTCGATGAGGTCCGGCACCACGCGGTACGCGTACCAGTGCTCCGGCCGACCGATCGGACCCTCCGCGGCCAGGATGTCGCGGGCGGCGGCGCGCAGCAGGTCGAGGTCGTCGAGGGGCGCATCCTGCTCGCTCACCATCGTCGCGGCCTGCGCCTCACGCGTCCTGCGCGCGAACAGGTCGTCGGACTCGTCGTCGCCGAGCCGCTCCACCCGGCCGGTCACCCGCACCTGCTGCAGGAGCTCTCGCCAGTAGAGCACGACGGCGGCGCGCGGATCGGCCGCGAGCTGTCGCCCCTTCCGGCTGTACGACGACGTGCCGAACTCGGCACCGTCGGCCGTGAGGCGCCTCAGAGCGACGGTGCGCGCATCCGGCGCGCCGTCCTCGTCGGTGGTCGCGAGCGTCGCCGCGAGCGCCTCGCGCACTCCGCGCTCCTTCGCCCGGCGGACCCACTCCTCGAGAAGTCCGCCCGGCCGCGCAGGCGGGTCGTCGAACTCCGGCAGGAACAGATCGGCGTCTCCGGTGAGCGTGTGGGCCATAGCGTCACCATAGGCCCGGCATCGCGCGGCCCGCTGCGATTCACACCGGCCGCACAAGCACCGTGGATAGCGTCGGCATCATGGAAACGGATCCCGCCGCAGCCCCGCTCCTCTCCACGCGCGCCATCGAGGCGCTGCAGAACATCGACCCCGCGACGCTCAGCGAGGTGCAGGCGTTCCGGGACGATTTCGCGCGGTTCATCATGCCGTACAAGTTCGGCATCGACGAGATCTCGACCAAGGTGAGCATCCTCCGCGAGGAGTTCGCCGAGCTCCACGACTACAACCCGATCGAGCACCTCTCGAGCCGCCTCAAGTCGCCCGAGAGCATCGAACAGAAGGTCATCCGCAAGAACTGCGAGCCGAGCTTCGATGCGATCCGCGAGGCGATCACCGACATCGCCGGCATCCGGATCGTGTGTAGCTTCGTCTCCGACGTGTACCGGGTGTTCGACCTGCTGACTGCGCAGGACGACGTCCGGGTGCTGCGCGTGAAGGACTACATCGCGCATCCGAAGTCGAACGGGTACAAGAGCCTGCACGTGATCGTCGAGGTTCCCGTCTTCCTCAGTGACGGGCCGGTGCTGGTGCCGGTCGAGATCCAGCTGCGGACGGTCGCGATGGACTTCTGGGCCAGCCTCGAGCACAAGATCTATTACAAGTACGACGGCGAGGTGCCGGCCGGTCTGCTGCGCGATCTGACCGCAGCGGCAGGCACGGCCAGCCAGCTCGACCTCACGATGGAGGACCTGCACCGGCAAGTGCGCGGCGACGACCGGGGAACGGTCTACAGCCTCCCCGCGTCGCGCTGAGCGGTCAGTAGCCGACCACCCCGGTGAAGTCCGGCGTGCCGTCGGGACGCGCGGGGAGCGGCTGGCCGTTGATGTAGCGCGGCCATTCGAGCCGGAGTCCCGCGGCTGCGTCGAGGCGCGGGTAGGCGGAGGCGGGCGCGGGGGCGGAGGCGGGCGCCGAGGCGGCGGGCGCGCCGGCGGCGGGTACCGGAGGTGCGGTCGGCGTCCAGCCGGGAGCAGCGGCCGGCGCGGCGGGCGGCGCGAACGTGGGGCCCTGGGCGGGAGCCTGCATCGGCGGCGGCGCGTACGGCATAGCGCCCGGACCGGCATAGGGCGCCGGCGCGGGGCGCACCGCCTTCGGCCCGAACAGCGAGTACGTGAGCGGGATGAGCACCGTGCCGAGCGCATCCAGAATGGCCACCACGGCCACCCCACGCCAGTACGTCTCGCCGAAGTCGACGTGCGTCCAGATCAGCGGCAGCGACAGCCCGGCGGTCAGCAGCCCGACGAGCACGAGGGTCGCGACCGTCACCTTGCTCATGATCGGCCCGGTGAACCGGCGCTGCGTGTTCAGCACCAGGTGGATGTGGAGCAGGCCGATCCGCGTCACCAGCACGAGCAGGAACCACGAGAACGGCTGCCACCACGGGTCGTAGCCGTCGGACCCGTACAGGCCGTCGACCGGCTGCACGTCCGGGACCCATACCTTCCACAGCCCGATCCCGAACAGGTACACCGACGTGACGACGCTGACCGCGCCGAACCACGGCGCCCGGCGCGCCGAGACGTCGGCGTCGTACCAGGAGATCAGGGCGAAGAAGACGAACAGGGCGATGGTGCCGATCAGCCGCCAGCAGGTGTCGTCGAACCGACCGAGGATGACGGCGTAGACGCCGACGAGGGCGGCGGCGATCAGCGCGCCGATCACCACGCGGGGCAGCAGGTGCCGCACCCAGGCGTACGGGTTCGGGGCGGACGAGGCGGTGCTCACGATGGAACCTCCACGGGTCGGGTGCTCGTCACGATACCGGTGGCCCAGCGGTGGGCTGAATCCGTGCGGCCACCCAAAAGGCCACCGTGCGGTCGCGGAGCCGCGCCGTTCACCGGCCGTTCCCCGCCACGCCCTACGCTGTGGCTATGACAGGTGCCGAACCCCGCGGCGTCGACGGCGACGCCCTGGTGACGACCGCGAGCCCGCTCTTCGCCGACAGCGCGACCGACCGCCGCATCCCCCGCGGGTGGGTGGTCGCCTGGGCGGCCTGGGACTGGGGCGGAGCCGCCTTCAACGCGGTCATCACGACCTTCGTGTTCACCGTCTACCTGACCAGCAGCCTCTTCGTCTCGCCGTCGATCGTGGCGGCTCGGGATGCCGAGGCCAGTACGTCGGGACCGGCGCATGCCGCGTACGACGCCGCTGTCGCCGTGCTGTCGAGCGGGCTGGCGTGGGGCGTCGGCATCGCCGGCGCGGTCGTGGCCCTGCTCGCTCCCGTGCTCGGCCAGCGCACGGACGGATCGGGACGCCGCAAGCTGTGGCTGGGGGTCAACACCGGCGTCGTGGTGCTGGTCACCGCATCCATGTTCTTCGTGGTCGGCGAGCCGTCGTACTTCCTGCTCGGCGTCGCGCTTGTGGCGATCGGGACGGTGTTCTACGAGATCGCGACCGTCAACTACAACGCGATGCTGGTTCAGGTGTCGACGCCGAAGACGGTCGGGCGCGTGAGCGGGTTCGGCTGGGGCGCCGGCTATCTGGGCGGCATCGTGCTGCTCCTCATCGTGTACTTCGGGATGGTGACGGGCTCGGGCGGTCTGCTGCATGTCCCGACCGAGGACGGCCTCAACATCCGCATCATCGCGCTGATCGCGGCGGCGTGGACGCTGATCTTCTCGCTCCCCGTGCTGTTCGTCGTGCCCGAGATCCCGCCGAACGCGCGCACCCCACGCGTGGGCTTCTTCCGGTCGTACGCGGTGCTCGTGCGCGACATCGGCAAGCTCTGGAAGGAGAGCCGGAACACCGTCCTCTTCCTGATCGCGTCCGCCCTGTTCCGCGACGGACTGGTCGGCGTGTTCACGTTCGGCGGCATCCTCGCGCAGGGCACCTTCGGGTTCACCAGCGGCCAGGTCATCATCTTCGCCATCGCGGCCAACGTCGTCGCCGGCGTCAGCACTCTCCTGTCCGGCCGGCTGGACGACCGCTTCGGCCCCAAGTCGGTCATCGTGACGTCGCTGATCGGACTGATCGTCGCCGGCCTGGCGGTGTTCTTCACGCACGACCTCGGCGCCGCCGCGTTCTGGGTCGGCGGCCTGGTGCTCTGCCTCTTCGTCGGGCCGGCGCAGTCGGCCAGCCGCACGTTCCTCGCGCGGGTGACGCCGGCCGGGCGCGAGGGCGAGGTGTTCGGGCTCTACGCGACGACCGGTCGCGCGGTGTCGTTCTTGGCGCCGACGCTGTTCGCGGTGTTCGTGGCGATCGGCGGAGCACAATACTGGGGCATCCTCGCGATCGTGCTCGTGCTGGCGGCGGGGCTCGCGCTGCTCCTGCCGGTGCGGGCGCCGCGCCGGTCCGCCGCCTGACAGGCGGGGGCCTTCCGCTTCCGTAGGTATGAAACGTTCGAAACTCCGCCGCACCGCGGTGCGGATGGCGATTCGGCCCGAGAACGGCGGAATGTCCGACGGTGGCGGCCGGCGGGCGCGGCTCAGCCCGAGACGGGGTCGCCCTCGTCGACGAACGTGGCGAGCGGCTCCCCCACCTCCACGATGTACGTCGAGAGCATCTCGCCGGTGCCCGGCCCCACATCCAGCGCGTTGTGCGGCGTGCCGGGCGGGATGAGGAACCCGTCGCCCGCGTCCAGGTGGAGCGTCGGCCGGTCGTGGATGCGCATCTCGACCGATCCGGCGAGGATGTAGCCGACCTCCTCACCGGGATGGATGTGCCAGCCCGACTCCACTCCCACCGGGATCTCGGTCAGCACCTGGACGATCTCGCGCCCAGGGATCGACGACGGCTGATGCTGCACCTCCGTCCGCCGCAGCTTGCCCGCCAGCGCATCCGACATCAGGAGACCGCTTTGAGCGCGCGGAGGATGTGGTCGGTCACGGCGCGCGGCTGCGAGATCATGATCACGTGCGAGCCCTCCAGCTCGATCGCATCGGCGCCCGCCCGCTCGGCCATCGAGCGGATCACGTCGGCGCCGGCCGCCTTGTCGCCCGCGGCGACGACGGCCCACGACGGGAGGGTCTTCCATGCGGGCGACCCCGTCTTCTCCGCGAAAGCGGCCGCGGCGACGGGGCGCTGCGACGCCCCGAGCACGGCCGACTGGTCCGGCGGCAGGTCACTGGCGAACGCCTCGTGGAACCGTGCCGGGTCGACGTAGAGCTCTGGAGCGGGCTCGCCGTCGGTCGGATACGTCGCCGGCTTGAGCGCCGCGTTCAGCACGCTGTCCGTCGAGCCAGCCTCGACATCCCCGAGCGCCTCCCCCTCGTCCGGCGCGAACGCGGCGACGTAGACGAGTCCGCGCACGTTGGCGAGACCGGTGGTGGCGTTCGTGATCACAGCGCCGCCGTAGGAGTGGCCGACGGCCAGCACCGGGCCCTCGATCTGCTCGATCACGCTGCGGACGTAGGCGGCGTCGGCGGCCAGGCCGCGCAGCGGGTTCGCGGGCGCCTGCACCTTCACGCCCTCAGCGAGCAGCAGTTCGACCACCCCCGCCCAGCTGCCGGCGTCGGCGAAGGCGCCGTGCACGAGCACGACGGTGGGAGAGGAAGCGGCGTTATCGGTCATCGCGGGTCTCGTCTCTGAACTCGCCGGCCGCTCGACGACCATCGTCAGCGAAGCGAGGTGAGGCGGTTCATGCGACCGGGTGCGCCGTCGCCCGCGAGCCGGGAGGGCCCCAGGATAGGGAGCGGCCGGGGCGGCGGCAAGAGGATGCGGTCAGCTCTCAGCGTCCCTCTCGCCGGGGCGCGGCCACGCCCGCACGAAGCGGTCGAAGAGTTCGGCGAAGGTGCGTGCCTCCTCCGGCGTGAACGCCGACAGCGCCGCTTCGACCGCGGAGCGGCGGTGCGACCGCAGCTCGGTCAGCTGAGCCTTTCCGGAGGTGGTGAGCTGGATGAGCGCGCGCCGCGCGTCGGACGGGTCCGGCACCCGACGCACGAGGCCCCGCTCCACTCCCTCCTGCACCAGGCGGCTCGCGCGCGGCTGGTCGACGCCGATGGCCTCGGCCACGCCGCTCACCGACAGGCTGCGACCATCGGCCTCTGCCCCCTCCAGCGCCTCCAGCATCCGCACCCGGGCGATGCGGCCGAGGGAGCCGTCGCGGCCTCGGCGTCCGGGACCGGGGCGCGCGGAGTCGCCGAAGGGCGCGCCGGCCGGTGCACCGGGACCGCCGGGCGCGGCCCCGGACCCGCCCGACCCGGGGGCGAAGGGGCCGGCCCCGAACGGTCCTGCACCGAAGGGACCGCTGCCCCAGTGGCCGCCACGACCCCCGTGGTGCCCATGGCCGTGGGGCATTCCGTCGGCCCACGGCGGGCGCCTCCGCGACTGGTCGCGGCGCACCGCGAGCAGTGCGCTCTCGACCATGGCGACGATGTCCGCCTCTGGCGGAATCGGCGGATCCTCTTGACGTCCATCGCTCATGCATGTAACTATACATTTACTTGTAACAGTACATACATCGAAAGGAGAGTCCACGATGACGAACATCGATGACTCCGCACAGACACCACCCGCACAGACGCCGCCCGGATACTGGTTCGGCGTGATCGAAGGCCGGCTGCACGACCGCATGCGCGACGCACTGGCCGACCAGGGACTGCGCCGCGGAAGCTGGCGCATCCTCCACACCCTCGCCGACGGACCCGCGACTCCCGACGAGCTCGCCGCCCGGATGCCGCACGGCGGCCGAGGCGACCATGGCAACCGAGGCGACCGTGGCGACCGGCCGGAGAAGTCCGGTGGCCGCGAATTCGGCCGCGACTACGGCCACGGCCATGGGTTCCGGCCCGGATGGCGCGGCCAGGAGCCGCGGGACGAGCGACCGGCCGGCCCCTCTACCGAGCACGGCGGCGCACATGAGCACGGCGGCGCACATGAGCACCACGGCGACGACCCCCGCGGTGACCAGCGCGGACACCACGACCACCACCACGGCCACGACCACCCGAACGCCTTCGAGCGCGGATACGAGCGCGGCTTCGACCGCGGGTTCGCGTTCGGCACCGTGCGCGCCGGCCACCCCTTCGCCGCCTACCCGCCGCACGTCGGCGGCCCCTTCCCCGGCGGATACCCGTTCCCGGGCCCCGCTCGCGACTTCGGCGGACCGTGGGGCCACCGCCACCACCCGTTCGACCGCGATCGCCGCGGCGGACGTCGGGGCGCCCACCGCATCCACCGCGTCCTCGCCGAGTTCGTCGAGCGCGGCTGGGTCTGGTTCGACGGCGACCGCGCGACGCTGACCGAGGAGGGACGCGCCGCTCACGACGAGGCCTTCACCCGCGTCCAGACTGTGCGCGCCGAACTCGCGAACGGCATCTCGGAGCAGGACTACGCCACCACGATGAGCACGCTGGAGACCATGGCGCGCAACCTCGGCTGGCAGCCGGGACGCCCGGCCGGGTCGCAGGATGGCGCGCCTAGTATGGACGCATGACGCCACCCCGCGAAGAGGTCGTGCTGCTCGCCGAGGACGGCACGCCCATCGGCACGGCGGACAAGGCGACGGTGCACACGGAATCCACTCCGCTGCACCTCGCCTTCTCGTGCCACCTCTTCGACGGGGAGGGTCGCATCCTGGTCACCCGCCGCGCTCTGACGAAGAAGACGTGGCCCGGGGTCTGGACCAACTCATTCTGCGGGCACCCCGGCCCCGGTGAGGCGATCGAGGATGCGGTCGTCCGGCGCGCGGAGCACGAGCTCGGCGCCCGCATCGACAACCTGACGATCGCGCTCCCGGACTTCCGCTACCGCGCGGTGGATGCGGCGGGCATCGTCGAGTACGAAGTGTGTCCGGTCTACACCGCGACCGTCGTCGGCGAGCTGTCGCCCGCCGCGAGTGAGGTCGCCGAGTGGGCGTGGGCCGACCCGCGCTCTCTGCTCTCGGCCGTCGGCGAGACGCCGTGGGCGTTCAGCCCCTGGCTGACCCTCCAGTTGCCCGCGCTGTACGCCGACCAGAGCCTCGAAGCTTCGGGCCAGCTGTGAGTCCTGCTCATATTTTCCACCTGTGAAATTGACTGTGGATAACTAGCGCGGCGTATGCCCGCGCGGGCATCCCTGATGGCACGAATCAGTTCGCCCAGACCCGGTCGACCGAGAGCGTCGGCACGAACACTCCGCCGGCGCGGTCATCCGGCCACTCCGGGAAATCGAACACGGCGAGCATGAGCTGCAGCGGGTACTGCGGGGGCGCATCCAGTATCCGCACCACCCGGCCGTCCACCCGGAACGTCGCCTCGTCGCCGTCCCAGTGCGCTTCGTAGGCGTGCGGCTCGGTCACGTCGATCGGCAGCCGGATGCGCTCGAAATCCTCGGTGAGGCGCGGGTCGCGGAACGCGTGAAAACCCATCCCGACCAGCGCTTCGTCCTCCTCGACGTCGCGGCCGAACACCTCCATCACGCACAGCTCCCCGCTGCGCTCGGGCTCGTCTTCGAAGCCGACAAGCCAGAGCGAGGCCATCGACCGCGGGCTGAGGTAGAGGGAGGCGCGCATGCCGACCGTGCCGCGGTCGACCAGGCAGCCGCGGAACTCCTCCTGCGCCTCCCGGACGCGCAGTCCGTCGCGGAACGGCTGCTGACCGACGGTCGAACCGACCGGTCCGGAGAAGTTGCCGGTCTGCATCCCGGAGACCCGCAGCGGGGGCTGGTGCTCGTCCGGGCACCACAGGCCCTGATCCGGCGGGATGCTCAGCTCCAGGCGGGAGTCGTGGATCAGGTAGCTCGCACGCGTCTCGGCGAGCGAGCTCCACGCGGGCAGGTAGTGCGGAAGCCAGACCGAGCGGTCGAGCTGCGGCGCGTCGAAGTCGTCGAACACCGCGCCGGCCTCATCCCGTGCGGGTGGCGTCGATGTGCTGCTCGAGCCACCAGGTGCGGCCCTCGTCGTCGGAGACCCAGCCGTCCCACTCGAACGAGTCGTCGGTGATGTTGGAGAAGTTCCAGCGGATGGGGCGGCCATCGGTCTGTGTGCCGTCCTGCCGGATGCCGTCACGGCGGTAGGGCGTCGCGACCAGGGTGCAGAAGTCGCCGGCCGCCGCCCCGAACCAGCTGACCCGCCAGGCGCCGAGAGCCGTGTCGTACACACGGACCGTCGAGCCGCGGCCGCGGGTGCCGTCCGGGTCTGTCTCGTCGCGGATGACGAGGACGTCCTGCACCGCCCGGCCGCCGAGCGTGTAGGCGAAGATCCACTCGTTGGTGGACTCGTTCCACACGCCGGTCTGCTCGTCGAGCAGCCGGACATCGGCGGTCCAGCTGCCGACCAGCCGGCCGAACAGGTGCATCCGCTGCGGGTTCTCCGGCATCGGACCCGAACTGATCAGGGCCCGTGCGAAGGCCGCGTCGGTGGTCTCGCTCATGGTGCCCCTCTCGGTCGGCGTGCGGGTCAGGCGGGACGACCCGCCTCGGTGGTGGAGACGTCGGTGCGGTGGAAGTTGAGGTACGACCGGGACGCCGTCGGCCCGCGCTGCCCCTGATAACGGGACGAGTACTCCGCCGATCCGTACGGCCGCTCGGCAGCGGACGACAGCCGGAAGAAGCACATCTGGCCGATCTTCATGCCCGGCCACAGCTTGATCGGAAGCGTAGCGACATTGCTGAGTTCCAGCGTCACGTGACCCGAGAACCCCGGGTCGATGAATCCGGCGGTGGAGTGGGTCAGCAGTCCGAGCCGGCCGAGCGAGCTCTTGCCCTCCAGGCGCGCCGCGACGTCGTCGGGCAGGCTCACCAGCTCGAACGTCGACCCGAGCACGAACTCGCCGGGGTGCAGGATGAACGGCTGATCCGCATCCACCTCGACGAAACGGGTCAGCTCGGGCTGGTCTTCCGCCGGGTCGATGAAGGGGTACTTGTGGTTGTCGAACAGCCGGAAGAACCGGTCGAGCCGCACGTCGATGCTCGACGGCTGGACCATCTCCGCCTCGAACGGCTCCAGAGAGATCCGCCCGGCACCCAGCTCGGCCTTGATGTCGCGATCGGAGAGAAGCACGTGGCCAGCCTATCGGGTGGGCGTGGTCGCGCACCCGTCGTTCTCGGCCGTCCCGTCGTGTGTGCTCAGTCTCGGCGGAACCCCTGGGTCGCGTCGTCATAGGTGGTGTGCGGGCGCTTGATGGGGCCCTGCACCGGCGGAGGGACGTCGGCACGCGCGAGGGCGTGGAGGACGAGCTCCTCCACCATCTTCGCGGCGGTCGTGTGCCGGTGCTGGGCGATGCGGACCAGGGCGGCGTACTCCGGTTCGCCCAGATGGATCTTCAACGGCATCCCACCCGGAACACAACCGGGACCGAGGGTGGTGGGTGCCGTGATGTCGGCTTCACTCATGGCCGAAGTGTGAACCTCCCGGCGCGCCGCGGCTAGACAGCACCTGCCGCCGGCCCTCCGGAGCCCGGCCAAGTGGTGCATAGCCAGAAGCGCTGTCGGAGGCGCACCATTCGCCCAACAGGATCACTGGGAGGTGCGAGATGTCGGACGTCAGAACCACCGGCTGGATCGGCTGGGCTTATTTCGCGGCGGTCATGCTCTTCATCGGGGCGGCGATCGACCTGTTCTACGGGATCATGGCGATCATCGGCCCCAATACGGCCTACTTCGTCGGGTCCGGGGGCGGCGTGGCTTCGTTCAATGTGGCGGCATGGGGGTGGTGGTCGCTGATCGTCGGCGTGCTGATGCTGCTCGCCGGCCTCTTCCTGCTCCAGGGGGCCACCTGGGCGCGCGTCGTCGTCGTGATCATCGCCGCGATCAGCGCCGTGTCTCATGTGATGTCGCTGCCGGCGCAGCCGTGGTGGTCGATCATCGCGATCGCCCTCGATGTGCTCGTGATCTACGCCGTCACGGTGCACGGCCGAGAACTGCGCCGTTAGCCGCCCGGAGGTGTCGCGTGAGCGCTGAGACGTACCGAGCCCTCTTCCTGCACCCGGATGAGGATGAGGACGATTTCAGCGCTCAGCTCCCCGTGGTGAGTACCGCTCCGCCCGCGCTGATCCGGGCCGCGACGACCTTCGCGGGCGCCCAGGCGGTCGCGGTCTACCGGCTGGCGGAGGCGAGCGCGTGGCCGGAGGCGGCCGCATTCCTCTACGAGAAGACCATCCCGGGCACGGTGCCGGACGGCGAGCTGCTCGAGCAGGTCGAGACCCCGGACGACTGAGTGCGTCGGACCTCCGAGAACGTCAAGAAAGGTGAAGGAAAGATGACCGATCAACCGTATGTGGCGATCGCCGCCCAGTACGCGAGCGAGGACGAGGCGGTGGCGGACTTCGACCGTCTCCACGCCCACTATAAGGAGCGCGGACATCACGCCTCGTTCGATGCGGCGGTGGTGGTGCGCGACAAGGAGGGCAAGGTCTCCATCCCGAAGCGGGACGACGGCGGCAAGCACCACGGTGGCCGGAAGGGCCTGGCCATCGGGCTTGCCGGCGGCCTGGTGGTCGCGCTGTTCCCGGCCGTCGCGCTCGGCGGCGCGCTCCTCGTGGGCGGCGGTTCGGGGGCGGGCATCGGCGCGCTCGCCGGCCACATCTCCAAGAAGTCGTCCGCGCAAGACCTCAAGGCGATCAGCGAGACCCTGCACGCCGGGAGCTCCGGCATCGTGGTCGTGGTCGATCCCAGCGAGGCAGACGAGATCGAACGCCTGCTCACCAACGCGACCGGGATCACCAAGAGGGAGATCGCCGTCGACGAGGAGAAGCTGGAGAACGAGGTGCAGGACGCGGCGGACTGACGGTCCGCCGCGGGATCAGGCCTTCCGGCTGCGGCGACGTACGACGCCGGCGAACACGCCCGCCGCGATCAGACCGAATGCGAGGGACAGGGGGCCGGTGACGTTACCGGCGGTGACGTGACTCCCCGTGTCGGCCAGCGTGCTCTGCGCATCCGTTGCGGCGGAGCCGTCGGTCGGGATGGGCGGGGCGCTGCCGATCGGGGTGCTGCCGACCGGCGTGGCGACGGCAGGGAACGTGACCGCGGCGACGTTGGACGGCGCGCTCGCCCCGGCGTTGTTGAGTGCGAACACGCGGTAGCGGTAGGTGTGGCCGGCGGTGACGCCGGTATCCGTGAAAGTGACAGCGGTGGACTGGGTGTCGCCGACGAGCGTGGTGAACGCGGCGCCGTCCGTGCTGCGTTCGATGCGGTAACCGCTGACCGCGTCCCCGCCGTCGGAGGTGGGTACGGTCCAGCTGAGCTCGGCGGTCACGCCGACGGCTGTCGCGGTCAGGTTCAGAGGAGCGTCGGCTGGAAGGGCGGCGACGACGAGCGTGTACGACTGCGTGGCCGTCGCCGGGATGCCGCTGACGGTGCTGCTCGCGGCGAGCGTGAACGTGTACGAGCCGACGGCTGTCGGCGTGCCGCTGAGGATGCCGCCGGCCAGCGAGAGTCCGGGAGGCAGCGCTCCCGCGCTCACGGAGAGCGTCGGCGCCGGGGATCCGGTCGTCGCGATGGCGGTGGAGTAGGAGGAACCGATCGTGCCGCCCGGGACGGTCGCCGTGGTGATCGCGGGGAACGTGTCGATCCCGATCACGGAGACGGTGTCCGACGTGGTGTTCGCGACGTAGGCGAAGGCGCCGTCCGGTGAGATGGTGAGGCTGCGCGGCGTCACGCCGACCGCGATGGTGGAGACGACCGCGTTCGTCGCCGTGTCGATCACCGACACCGCGTTCGCGGTCGAGTCGGTCACGTAGAGCCGTGTGCCGTCGGGGGTGACGGCGACATCGTACGCGCCGGGACCGGCGGAGATGGTGGCCGTGACGGTCCCCGTGGCGGTGTCGATCACTCGCACGAGGCCCACATTGGCGCTCGCCACGTAGAGGGTGCTGCCGTCGGCCGAGATCGCGAAGCCGGTCGCGGCGTCCGCGAACGCGCCGATCGCGACGGTTCCGGTCACCGTGTTCGTCGCCGTGCTGACGATGGAGATGTCGTGAGACGAAGGAGCGGTGTGCGAGACGTAGAGCCGACTCCCGTCGGGCGACACGATCATCGACCGCGGCCCCGGCGCATCCACGATGCTGGTGACGAGCGTGTTGGTGGCGGTGTCGACGACCGACACAGCGGTCGACCCGTTTCCGCTGGAGTTGCTGACATACACGCGGGAGCCGTCCGGCGAGATCGCGATTCCCGCCGGCGACGACCCGACCGGGACGGACGCGACGGCCGCTTGCGTCGCCGTATCGACGACGACCAGGACGTTCGCGGGGTTCGTCGACACGACGTACAGGCGGGATCCATCCGGCGAGATCGCGAGCCCGATGGGACCTGCGACCGGAATCGTCCCGAGCACCGTCCGGGTGGCGGTGTCGACGACGGACACCGTCCCGGCGTTCGTGTCGGACACGTACAGCCGCGAGCCGTCGGGCGACACCACCACGGTCGGCGTGGCCGACGACGTCGTGGAGGCGACCGGGATCGTGCTCACCACCGAGTCCGCGGCCGCAGCGATCGGCACGCCGACGCTCAACGTCACGGCGCCGACGACCACGGCGACAGCGGCACCCCAGCGCGCAGACACAGCCCGACCATCCATCTTGCGAGAGCGCACGCTCTTCCCTCCGCCACGGAGCCGCGACGTCTCTCCGGATGCGAATCGACGTGCCGGTCCTCGGCGAGTCTCCCGGATGCCGCGAAGGGAGCGCAACGGCGTCGCAGAGTTTTCACCCCGGCTTCACCCCCGGGTCGCTCCGGAGCGATGGGCGACCAGGACGGCATCCCCTCGTGCGCTGCTCGCGGGGTCATCCACCCGAACGCCCGAGCTCCTCACGTCGCCGCACATACTCCTCGTGATCGATCTCCCCGCGCGCGTAGCGTTCATCGAGGATCACCCGCGCGGACGAACTCGGCGGCGAGACCGGCCCCGCACCGGACGGACCGCGCCGGGTCAGGCCGACGACGAGAAGGACCACGATCGCGATGACCAGCAACAGCAGGAGCAACCACAGAATCCACCACGCGCCTGGGCCACCCATCATCCACCCGTACACGTCCACCACCTCCAGAGCGAGTCTCCGACCAATATGAACACCGATCGGCGGGGGAAGGCGGGGCCATAGGTCCCGCCGAGGTGGATACCCCAAGCGGGTATTCAGCGGACTCCGTTATGGTGACCGGCGGAGAGGAGGACGCATGCTCGCCGATTGCATCTCGATGCGCACCCGCACCTGGCGCTGCGTGATCGTTCTCCTGGTCGCGGTCGCAGGAATCGTGACCGGCCTCCTTGCAATGCACGTGGTCAGCACGACCGCCGGCCACCCGCACGAGTACGCCGCCGCGCCGACGGTTTCACATGCTTCTGCCGATTCGTCGCACGCAGTCGAGGCGCACGCTATCCAAGCGCACGCAGGGATGTCCGGCGTCTCCCTGGACAGCGGATGCGCCGGCGGGTGCGACCCGACGCACGACATGACTGTCATGGTGTGCACGCTCGCGCTGCTGGCCGCAACCATCCTCCTGCTCGCTCCCGCGTGGAGCCGAGCGATGCCCGGTACCGGTCCGAGGGCCGCAGCGCCGAACCTGATCGGGATCGTCGCCCGCTCCGTCGGATCGCGTCCACCCCCCTCTCTTCTCGCCCTCTCCGTCGATCGCAGATGACGCACGCCGCACCCCCGCGAACCGCGCGGTGGTGCTCCCGCCTGCTCATTATCCGCAGATACACGACGAAAGAGACCGCAACAATGAAGACCAGACTCATCGCAATCGCCTCCGGCGCGCTCCTGACCGCAACCGCATTGACCGGGTGCGCCGCCGGCTCATCCGAGAACGACTCCGGGATTGGTGACATGGCCGGAATGGACCACGGATCCTCGAGTTCCGCAACGACCACCTCCGAGCACAACCAGGCCGACGTCACCTTCGCGATGGACATGGTGGCCCACCACCGGCAGGCCATCGAGATGTCCGACACCCTCCTGACCAAGCAGGGCGTGGACGCGCGTGTGACCGAACTCGCTCAGAAGATCAAGGCTGCTCAGCAGCCGGAGATCGACACCATGAACGGCTGGCTCTCCACCTGGGGGCAGGAGACCGGAATGGGAGGGATGGACATGGGCGGCGATGGGATGATGTCGCAGCACGACATGGAAGCACTCGAGAACGCGCCGGGAGCGGAAGCGTCGAAGGTCTTCCTCAGCCAGATGATCCAGCACCATCAGGGCGCCATCACGATGGCCACGACCGAGATCGAGAAGGGGCGAGCGACCGACGCCGTCGCGCTGGCGAAGAAGATCGTCGCCGCCCAGACCGCCGAGATCGAGACGATGAAAGAGCTCCTCGCGAGCCTCTGACCCAGTCCCGCCCCGCCGGCGCGGGCGCCGTCGCGTCTCCTCGATGACGCGACGGCGCCCGTCGCGCTCGTGGAATCCCGGTCGCCTTCGTCCGGACGTGGACGGGCGGTGGGCGACCGGCGGGTTTGGCCAAAAACCGTCGACCGGGTAGTCTGGGCGGCAGCCTCACATCCCAGTAATTCACTGGGATTCGCGGGCCGCGCGAGTGTAGTTCAATGGTAGAACCTCAGCTTCCCAAGCTGATAGCGCGGGTTCGATTCCCGTCACTCGCTCCAGTTGTCACTTCTTGAGCTATCTGGGCTTTTCTCGTTCTACTTGGGCATGGGCGCGGAGGCAATGACGGAGTCCGTCGCTCGAAAGCCGGCGAGGCACGCCTCCATGGGCGCAATCAACGCCACACCCTGAGGTTCGATCACGAGCCCCAGGCTGTCGGCGTTGGACAAGAGGTCTGTGCCTTCCTCGCCGAGCGTTACGGCTGTGGTGCCGTGATTGATCACGAACAACGTGTCGCCGCGCTGCACGGTCTCCACGAACCCGCCTTCGCCGTCGATGAACGGCGTCCGCACGTGGACGCCGCTTTCCGCGATGAGCTGTGCCACGAGAGCGGCGGTGTCTCGGCGACCGAGCCTGGTCGCCAGGTACCACGCCGCACCCGCACCATGCGCTTTGCGGGTAAGAGCCGGCCATCCGCTCAGGTGACCCTCCTCGAAGACCGCGCGGACGGTGGCATCTCGCACGTGGACGGACTCGCTCCATTCGACTCCGTCAATGGCCTCCGGGCCAAAGACGCTGCCGCGAACTCGCACGGTCGGCGCGACCGTTGACTCTGGTGCCACGGGGATGGCGCCTGGGCGAGCCCAGGCGCCTCCGAGCGGCCAGAACTCCTCGATCCACACGCCGAGGGTCTGCTGGAGTCCGCCGAGGTATCCCCCGAGGCGGGCGTGGAGGTTCTCGTCGACGACGCCCGTCTGGCTGGTGACGAGAACGACCGAGCCTGCCCGGGCGGCTGCGTCGATGGCTTTCGCCTGCGCATCGGTGAGCACGAACAGACTGGGCACGATGACGATCGGATAGGCGGTCAAGTCTTCGTCGCCACGGGTCAGATCGACGGTCAGCCCGGCCTCGGTCAGCGCCGCGTGCCAGGGCGCGACGAGCGCAAGGTAGTTCGACGTGGCGGGAAGGCCGGTCTGCTCGATGGCCCACCGGCTGTCCCAGTCGAAGACCAGCGCAGCGTGCGCCTGGGTCGATGCTCCCACCAGGTCTCCGAGTTCTCCGAGCTCCGATCCGAGCCGCACCACCTCCCGCCAGATGCGCGTCTCCGTGCCGGCGTGCGGAAGCATCGCTGAGTGGAACTTCTCGGCACCGGCGGCAGACTGCCGCCACTGGAAGAAGCAGATCCCGTCGGCGCCGCGCGCGATCGCCTGATAGGAGAGGGCACGCAGTTGTCCGGGTGCCTTCGGGACGTTCACCGGTCGCATGTTCACGGCAGCCGTCGACTGCTCCATCAGCAGCCACGGTTTGCCGCGCCCGAGTGAGCGCATGAGGTCGCGTGCCAGCGCGGCTCCGCGCGCGGCGTCCGGGTCGGCGGGGTCGGGGTAGAGGTCGTCGGAGATCACGTCGACGTGGGGCGCCCAGGTCCAGTAGTCGACGTTCCGGAAGGTGCCCATGAAGTTGGTGGTGACCGGGATGTCGGGAGTCACATCCCGCAGCACCGCTTTCTCTTCGAGGAAGCAGGCCAGCAGTTCGTCGGAGCTGAAGCGATCGAAGTCGAGCGACTGCGTCGGGTTCGGAAAGGCGGGCGTCGCGCGTGGAGGCAGAATCTGCTCGAAGGACCCGTACGACTGAGACCAGAAGGCGGTCCCCCACGCCGCGTTGAGTGAGCCGATAGTCTCGTACTTGGCCTTGAGCCATCGTCGGAATGAGGCCGCCGATTCGTCGCAGTAGCACCGTGAGACATGGCAGCCGTACTCGTTGTTGACGTGCCACATCACGACGGCGGGATGGGATCCGTAGCGCTCGGCGAGCGCCCGCGCGAGGCGGCGCGCGGCTGAACGGTAGGCCGGCGAGCTGGGGCAGTACGCCTGGCGCGATCCGGGCGAGAGGCGGACGCCGTCCACCGTCACCGGGAGCGATTCCGGATAGCTCTCTGAGAACCAGGGCGGCGGCGCGGCGGTGGCCGTGGCCAGGTCTACCCTGACGCCGTTGGCGTGGAGCAGGTCGAGTGCGCGGTCAAGCCACCCGAATTCGTATCGGCCCTCCTCCGGCTCCAGCAGCGACCAGGCGAATACACCGACCGTCACGAGGTTCACGCCTGCGCTGCGCATCAGCTCGACGTCCTCCTCCCACACCTCCTCCGGCCACTGCTCGGGGTTGTAGTCGCCGCCGAACCAGGGAGTGTCGGCAAAGGCAGGACGAAGCGTCACGGAGTTCCTTCCGGAGGGGTGGACGGCTACTACTTGATGGCGCCGGCGCTGATGCCGTCGACGATCTGGCGCTGAGCGAACAGGTAGAACACGACGACGGGGACGATCGAGATCAGCGTCGCCGCGAGCAGGATCTGCGGCTGCGGCGTCTCCGCCGACACGAAGCTGGTGAGTCCCCGCTGGACGGGCATCAGCGAGGTGTCGTTAAAGATCACGAGGGCCATCAGGTACTCGTTCCACACGGCGAAGGCCTGGATGACCGCCACCGCTGCGAGACCGGGCTTGGCGAGCGGCAGCATGATCCGGAAGAAGATTCCGAGTGCGGATGCACCGTCGAGCGCCGCCGCCTCCTCCAGGTCCTTCGGCTGCGACGCGAAGAAGCTGCGCATGATGAGGGTCGAGATGGGGATGCCCGTCGTGATGAGGATGAAGATGTAACCCGGGCGCGTGTTGGCCAGATCGAGCGCGAGCAGCACCTTGTACTGCGCCAGGAACATCGCCGGCGCGGGGATGATCATCACAGCGAGGATCAGCGCCATGAAGATCCCCTTGCCGCGGAACTCGAGCCGCGCAAGCGCATATCCGGCCAGGCTCGAGACCAGGAGGATGCCCGCGACCGCGCACAGCGTGTAGATGATGCTGTTGGTCAGGTACACCCCGAGGTTGCCCTTGACCCACGCGGTGGCGAAGTTCTGCCACTGCGGTACGGCCGGCAGGAGCGCGTCACCCTTCAACAGCTCGGGCAACGTCTGCATCGATCCGGAGATCATCCAGAGAATGGGGAACAGGGCGCTCAGGGCGGCTGCGACCAGCAGGGCGTAGAGCGCCACGCGGCCCGGGCGGACCGGCTTACGCGAAGCACGCACTGTTGCTGCCGCCGTCTTGTCGCGGCGCGCCACATACTCGGGCGCGTTCGTCGTCGTCGTCATCGTCGTCTCCGTCTCTGGTCAGCCGTTCGCGCGACGCCGGGAGAAGCCCAGCTGAAGCAGCGACAGGAGGATCAGGGCGCCGCCGAAGATCACCGACATCGCAGCGGCTGCGCCGTAGTTGTTGTAGGTGAAGGCCTGGGTGAAGATCTGGAGCGTGGGCACCATCGTCGTGTAGCCCGGGCCGCCGTTGGTGAGCACCTGCACGGTGCCGAAGATCTGCAAGGCAGCCAGCAGGGTGAGCAAGCTGACCACCGTCGTCACCGGGGCGAGCTGGGGCCAGGTGATGTAACGGAACTTGGCCCAGCCGCGCGCGCCGTCCAGCTCCGCCGCTTCGTACAGATACTTGGGGATGTCCTGCAGGCCGGCGAGGAAGAGGATGAACCCGAATCCCCAGTGCAGCCAGAGGAACACGGCGATGACCGCGAGCATCGCGACGTTCGGGTCGTTCAGCCAATCGTGCTTCAGGAACCCGAGGCCGACCCATCCGAGGATCTTGTTGATGACGCCCGACCGCGGGTCCAGCATCGCCGAGAACACCATGCCGACCACGACCACCGACAGCACACTGGGAAGGTAGTAGACGGTGCGGAAGAATGTGCGGCCTTTGCGAATCGCGTTCACCGCGAGCGCCATGATCATCGAAACCCCGTTGCCGACGACGAAGCCGACGATGCCGAAGATGAGGACGTTCTTCATCGATGCCCAGAACGCGACGTTCTTGAACGCCGCCTGGTAGTTGAGCCAGCCGACCCACGGAGTGTCCGGGCTGACGCCGTCCCAGGACTGGAAGCTCAGGACGATCGACTCGACGAACGGCACCAGGGTGAAGACGGCGATCAGAGCGATTGCCGGCAGAAGGAACAGGTAGCCCGTGAACGCCTTGCGGCTGCCGATCCGGCGCCGCCTGCGCGGCGCCCCGAGGGAGCGCCGCGCAGGGAGGGCGGTGGTCGAGGTGGTCACTGGCTGGCGTCCTGCGCGCTCTGCACGTCGGCGAGCAGATCCTTGACCGTCATCTGACCGAGCACGAGGCTCTGCACGTCGCGGTTGATGGCGTCGGTGACCTGGGCGCTGAAGGTGTTCGGGATCACCTGCTGGTTCTTCGCCGCCGCGGCGAAGCCGGTGAGCGAGTCCGGCAGCTTGGAGCCGCTTTTCAGCAGTTCCGGGCTGGTCGGGATGATGTACGCCTCCTTGGCGAACACCGCCTGCTGTGCCGGCGCGGTGAGCCACTTCACGAAGTCGAGGGAGGCCTGCACGTGCTGGCCGCGCGGGTTGATGACCGCGCCCTTTCCGGGAACTCCCGGGGAGCGAGGGGTGTACTTGGCGTCGGATGCCTTCGGCAGCGACATCGAGAAGAACGACGTGTAGTCCGGAGCGGTCTTGTGGGCGACGGAGACGCCGGGCGAGGCGTCGAAGATGGTGCCGACGCTGTGCTTGGTGAAGAAGTTCGTCTCGACCGTCGGGTTGTCCGTCTGCCCACCGGGGATCGCTCCGCCCTGGATGGCGCCGGCCTTCTTGAGGTCGGCGATCACCTGGAACGCTTTTTCCCAGCCGGAGGACGTCCACTTGTACTTCCCGGCGAACGTGTCGTTGATCTGCGCGTCCGTGAGCCAGTTCGATGCCAGGTACTGCACGAACTGCGGCGTCAGCGATGCGGCGACCGAGAACCCGCCGTTCGCATCCTTGTTGCTCGTGGCGAGCTGCTTGATGAGGTCGGAGACCGACTTCGGCGGGTTGGCGGAATCGATTCCCGAGTTCTTGGAGTCCGAGATCAACCCGTACGCCTGGTTCTCCCAGTGGACGGTGTAGATGCCCGGCTTGACGCCGAGGTTGTTGCCCTTCGCGAAAGTGGCGAGCTTGAGGACCTCAGGGGTGAAGTCCTTGCTCCAATCGCCCTTCAGCTCCTTGGTCAGGTCCAATGCCCAGCCCGCCTTGTAGAACGGCGCCATTGAGACCGGGTTGAACGAGGAGTAGATGTCGGGCATCTTCTTCGACTGCGCGTCGGCCTGCAGCTTGGGCAGGTAGTCCACCGGTCCCGGCGTGTCGATGGTGACCGTGACGCCGGTCTGCTCGCCGTACTTCTTCGCCAGCTCATTCAGCACCGCCTCCTGGCCGCGCGACTGATTGAGGAACGCCAGCTGGACGTCCTTCTCGGCCGTCGCGGAGGCTGACGACGTGGCTGCGGGAGTCCCGCCGCTGCAGCCGGTCAGTACCAGCGCGATGGCCGCTGTCGCCGCCGCTGCGATAGCGATGCGTCGATCTTTGTATCGATTCAACTTGCGTGAAAGCATTCGTCCTCACCTTTGAGTCGTGGATGGGATGTGCAGGACGCCAACTCTGAGTCTCTTATAGAGTTCGCAATCGCGATGCTAACCAGCACCGGCCCTCGCTGTCAATTCTTAGTGGCTCATAGTTTTAAGATTTTCTGAGCTAGGGTTTCCGCATGACGAATACGGTGGGCGTCCGCGGTCCTCGCGGCGCATACGCCAAGACGAAACAGCGCCGTCGAGCGATCGCGGAGGCGGCTCTGGAGATCGTGCTCGAGAAGGGCCATCGCTCCCTCATCACGGCGGACGTGGCTCAGCGGGCCGGCTTGAGCGAGCCCGGGGTCCTATACCACTACCCCACCAAGGACGACCTACTGCTCGCCGCCTTGCGCCTCTCCGACGAGTTCGAGTGGTCGACGATGCCGCTCGGCGAATCGGTCCGCCGGGCGCCGGCGCGCGCGGCGGAGAGCCTCGCCCGCATCAACGTCGTGCGGCTGCACACGGCGATGTTCGGCGAGTCCAGCGATCCAGCACATCCCGCGCACGAGTACTTCAAGGAGCGGTGGCGCGCCGGCGACGAGCGCATGGTGGAGAGCATCCGGCGGCTCCAGGCCGCGGGCACCGTCGACAGCGCGCTGGACCCCTACCGCGCCTCGCGCTGGATCCACACGGCATGGGAAGGCCTGCAGCTCCAGTGGCTCGCCGAGCAGAACTTCGACATCGAGGCGGAGCTGGGATCGCTCATCGAGCGGATCCTCGGTGTCACCATGGAGGAGATCGACCGCGCCTCGAAGCCCTAGAGAGTCTCCCCCGCGTCAGCTAGCAGTGTGCTGCCGGTCATGATCAGCGAGAGATCGCTCGCGGCGAAGAGCACGACACGGGCGATGTCGTCCGGCGTGCCCAGGCGTCCGATGCGGCTGTGGGACATGACGTCGAGAGCCGGCATCTCAACACCGGCCGCGGCAGCCTGTTCAGCTCCTGCTTTCGCCGCCGCGATGTTGCCCTCCGTCGGGACGAAGCTCGGTGCGACGCCGAGCACGCGCACACCCAGCGGCGCCAGGTCGACCGCGAGCGACTTGGTCAGGCCGCGCGCCGCATGTTTCGAGGCGACGTAGGCGGCCATGCCGGGGAACGCGACCTGGAAGCCGGCCGTCGAGATGATGTTGACGATGACGCCGCCGGAGCCGTCCGCCGTCATGCGACGCGCGGCCTCGCGTGAGCCGAGGAACACCCCGCGGGCATTGACCTCGAAGACGCGGTCCCACATGTCGTCCGGCATCTGCAGCACCGGCGCGTTGGGGAACAGCCCGGCGTTGTTCACCCAGATGTCCAGACCGCCCAGCTCGGCGAGCGCCAGGTCCGCCGCCGCGACCACGGACGCCGTGTCGGAGACATCGGCGCGGGTGCCGATCGCCGTCACGCCGTACCTCTCCGCCAGCTCGGCGGCCGCCGCGCGGGCCGGCTCCTCGTTGATGTCCACCACGACGATGTCGGCGCCGGCCTCGGCGAGGCGCTCGGCGATGGCTTTGCCGAGGCCTTGAGCCCCTCCCGTGACCACCGCGCGCCGGCCGGCGAGCGAGATGAGTTCGGCGAGGGATGCGCCGGACACATCGGCGAAGGGAAAGGACATGGGTGACCTCCTGGTGAGATGAACGGGTGAATTGGGGCGCAAGCGCTACTCGAGCAGGTCCTCGATCCTCCGGACGTGGTCGCCGTAGCGGGCGAAGCCGAAGCTCTGCGGGGCGCCGCCGTCTGCGGTTCCGAACAGCAACCGGGTCCCGTCGCCGATGCCCGACCACGAGGCGCGCAGGTGCATCTCCCCGCCCACGTCACCGGTGAGAGTCAGATCCGCTTCGTAAACCGCACCGCTCGCCATCGACCCGTGAGACCGCTCCACGCCGTCGTAGAGGTTGCGCCCATCATCGCTGTAGGCGACGTAGCGAGCTTCGACCGACCAGGTGCCGCGGCCGTCGGAGCTGCGCTCAAACTCGAGGTGCCCTGAGTGGGCGCCCGCGATCCGTCCGGAGGGGATGAAGGCGGCCGTCCGGGCGAGCAGCGCGTCGGCTTGCGGGCCGCCGATCGCATACGGCGTGGTCGCGGGCGTCGCCGTGATCGGCACCTGTTGCCCGGGCACATGGTCCAGCAACTCGGCGGTGCGGATCCGAAGGGTTCGGTCGAAGCCGTCGCCGCTGCCGCGCTTCATCTCCATCCAGGAGACGTGGCGCCCGTCCGAATGCCAGGACATGGGAGAGACGTACACCCACGAGCCGTCAACGCACGCCAGCGAGGCGCCCGTGTAGTCCGGTTCGTTGCGGGAGCGCTCGACGTCGATGAGCACTGGACCGATGTTCCCTGGACGGAAGCGTCGGACGCCGTCGACGGCGTACTGGTAGAGCACCCAGGCCAACGGCATGGTGACCAGTGTGGCGTGCGGGCGAGGCAGCAGCCCGAGGAACGCCGGGTCGGTGCGCGCGGAGGCCCGCGCTGTCATGACGATACCGAGCCGCTCGTCCGGTGACAGGATGGTCGTCTCGTCGTACCCGGGGGCGCGGGTGATCGGTTCGATGGAGTCGGTCAAGAGATCCTGGATGACCGAGTCGGTCAGCGGCGCACCCCCGTCGCCGACCGACGAGATCGCCGTCCCTCCCCGCACGAACTGCTTGACCTCGCCGCCCAGCATGCGGTGCGCGCGGAAGTATCCGTCGCGTTCCGGGTCCGGTTCCAGCGCGTCCGAGCTGCTGATGATGACCGGATCGATGATGGTGTAGCGGTCGGCGTCGCGCCGCAGTCCCCCCAGCGCCACGACCGCGGTCATGTCGGTGCGGAGGATCGTCCAGGCGATCCGTTCTCCGTCCGGTGAGACGATGATCTCCGACCAGTGGTGCGATGTCAGAGGGTCGTCGGTCAGCCCCCAGGGGTACTCGACCGGAACCAGGTCCACGGAGCGCGGATCATCGAACCCGGGTGTCGCTTCGAGCACGTGATCGCCTAGGAGCACGCGCCGCCCGTCGGCGAAAGGCATGTGGCGGATGCCGTTGGCCGTGGGCCGCTGAGGGATCGGACCGGCGAACACCTCGTCGAAGTCGGATCCGTCGTCATCGACGACCGCGGCACGCCACCAGTCCGCGGGATCGCCGTCCACCCGGAAGAGGAGGAACAGGCGTCCCGACGGCAGGTACGTGGCGCTCGGCACGCGGACCTGACCGGGCAGCGGGACGGTCGTGATGCGGATGCGGCCGAGCGCAGGGTCCGCGACCTCCTGCAGGTCGAGCTGTTCTGCGCCGGAGGCCCAGCCGTCGATGCGCGCCGCGACCTGGGCGGGTGCGACATCGATGGAGAACACGGCGCCGTCCTCATCATCGCCGAGCGGCTCGAGCGTCTCCAGCTGCGAATCGAGGAGGGCGGGCGGCATGAAGTGATCGGCCCGCGCCTCCATCCGCTCGCGGATCACCTCGCGCTCGCCGGACAGGTGCGCGAACAACACGCGGCCGCCCGCCTCGTAGGTGATGGCGTCCCGGTACCGCCGCCGCAGCGCCGAACATGCGACGACCACTCCCGAGGCGTGCTGTCCGATCGTCCGCGCGACCGTGCTGAGCCATGGCGCGCGGTCCTCATCGGTGAGCGGGATGCCGCCGGCCATCTTCGCGCGGTTGGCCTCGGGATGGAGGTCGTCCGCGTCCACGAACGGCAGGCCCAGCCGGTGTGCCAGCTCCCGTCCGACGGTGGACTTGCCCGAGCCGGAGACGCCCATCACGATGATCGCAGTCATGTCAGCGGACGCTCTTGACCTTGGTGAAGATGATCAGGCCGCCGACGAGGGCGAACACGGCGCCGATCAGGTAGAGCGCGGTGTAGTTCTTGTCGGCCCCGACGGCGCCGATGGTGATGATCAGGGGTGCGATGAGCGGCGCGATGGCGCTCGGGATCTTCTGGGCGAAGGCGACGACGGCCAGGTAGCGGCCGGCCTCCGCGCGGTTCGGCAGCACGGCGAAGACGATCGCCTGGTCGACAACGCTGAACGCGGCGATCGCCAGCTGCATGAGGACGGACCCGACGATCAGCTGCACCAGCGAGTGCGCGAAGGCTTCGGTGATCGCACCGCCGACGAACAGCAGCGCGCCGATAAGCGTGAAGAGCTTGCGGCGTCCGAGCTTGTCCGACAGGAACCCGCCGAGCAGCGCTCCGCCCATCGCGGCGACGACGCCGATGATTCCGATGGCCGCGACGATTCCCGCGACCTGGACCACCGGGATGTGCAGCCGCTGCGCGTAGAAGAAGGTGCCGAAGGTGGTGTTGAAGTACAGCCCCATGAAGAAGATGAAGCGTCCCAGCCAGTTCCAGCCGAAGTCGGGGTGCTTGCGCGGGTTGAAGACGTAGCTGTTGAGCAGCGTCTTCACGCTCACGGTGTCATCACGGACGATCTCGCGCGAGCTGCCTTCGCGCTTGATCAGGACGAAGGCCAGGATCATTACGAGTCCGACGAGGGCCGGGACGAGGAAGACGAGCAGGGTGGACTTCACGAAGGCGTAGGCGATGCCGATTCCGATCACCGGGGCGATCTGCGTCGAGACGCCGGTGAGGGCGGAGGCTCGTCCGCGCTGCTGCTCGGGGACCCGGTCGGCCAGCATCGTCTGAATACCCTGGCCCGCGGTGGCCCAGCCCAGCAGGCCGACAACCCAGCCCACACCGATCAGCAGCAGGTTCGGCGCCAGGGCGATGAAGGCGACCGCCACGACTCCGAGCAGCGCGCCGCCGACGATGAAGGGGGTGCGCCGTCCGAACGGCGAGCGCAGCCGGTCGCTCCACACGCCGAGCAGCGGGCTCAAGATCAGGTAGATGAGCTGCGCTGTCCCGGTCACGTAGCCGAGGACCTCCTCGTGCCCGGGTTCGAGCTGCGAGATTCGGACGGCCAGGGAGTAGGACAGCGGCACCATGAGCGCGAGGCTCGCCCCGAAGTTGGCGACCGTGATCCAGAACAGGTAGCTCGCGCTGACTTTCTGGAGCGGCGGTGCGACGAGGTCGGGGCCATTGAGCTCCTGGTTCTGCGGACCGGCGGCGGGGCCGGCGGTCGGCGGGAGCACGGTGGCCGCCTCCACCCGCACGGCTCGGGAGGATTTGGTGTCGAGGTTGCTGTACTTGCGCATCGGGTTGACTCCTTCGTCAAGGGTGGTGCTCAGGGGCGGGGGTCGTTCACCAGTCGTGGACGGTGCCGTCGGCGAGCCGGTTGTAGGGCAGGTAGGCGCGGATGTAGGGGTACTTCCCGGCCTCGTCGGTATCGAGTTCGACGCCGAGACCGGGCTGGTCGCCGGGGTGCAGGAACCCGCCGGACCAGGTGAAGGACTGCTGGAAGACGCTGTCGGTCTTCTCGCCGTGCTTCATGTACTCCTGGATGCCGAAGTTGTGGATCGCGAGTCCCAGGTGCATCGCGGCGGCCATGCCGACCGGGGAGATGTCGGTCGGGCCGTGCATGCCCGACTTGATCTGGTGCTGCGAGGCGTAGTCGAGCACCTTCTTGAGGTGCGTGATGCCGCCGGTGTGGGTGACCGCCGAGCGGACGTAGTCGATGAGCTGCTCGCGGATGATCTGCTGGTAGTCCCAGACGCTGTTGAAGATCTCCCCGATCGCCAGCGGCGTCGTCGTGTGCTGGCGGACCAGCCGCAGCGCCTCCTGGTTCTCGGCCGGAGTGCAGTCCTCCAGCCAGAACAGGTCGTAGGGCTCCAGCGACTTCCCCAGCTGAGCGGCCTGGATGGGCGTCATCCGGTGGTGCCCGTCGTGCAGCAGCGGCAGCTCCGACCCGAACTCGGCCCGGACCGCCTCGAAGACCGTCGGGATGTGCCGTAGGTACGAGCGGGTGTCCCAGTCCTCCTCGTTCGGCAGACCGCCGCGCTGGGCGGGCTCGTGGTCGTACCGGACGCCGGTGTTGGCCTCGTAGGTGGCGTTGGAAGCGATCCCGTAGATCGACTTGAGACCCGGAACCGCCGACTGGATGCGGATCGCCTTGTACCCCTGCTCCAGGTGCTCGTTCACGCTGTCGAACAACTCGGGCAGGTCACGCCCGGAGGCGTGCCCGTAGGCGAGCAGGCCGTTCCGTGACGCGCCGCCGAGCAACTGGTACACGGGCATCCCGGCGGCCTTGCCCTTGATGTCCCACAACGCCATGTCTACCGACGCGATCGCCGCCATCGTCACCGGGCCGCGCCGCCAGTACGCGCTGCGGTACAGGAACTGCCAGGTGTCCTCGATCCGCGACGGATCCCGCCCGATCAAAAGCGGGACGACATGCTCGGCCAGATAGGCCACCACCGCCTGCTCGCGCCCGTTGAGCGTCGCATCCCCGAGACCGGTCAGACCGTCGTCCGTCGTCAGCTTGAGCGTGACGAAATTGCGGTCCGGGCTGGTGACGATCACCTCGGCCTTGTCGATGATCATGCGCGGTCCTCCTTCTCGTGCGCGCCGGGCTTGCGTCCATCGAGACCGCGCCAGCGGTCACGCAGCGAGAACGCCGCACCCTTCGGCTTGCGGTCGCGGGTGAAGACGCCCTTCTTGTTGCCGTCGACGCGGTGGATGCCGGGCCCGGTCATGAAGTCGGCGAAGTTCCAGATGTGTTCGCCGACGAACTCCGGGATGCGGTCGAAGACCCGATGGTACGTCGCCAGCAGATCGGTCTGGTACTCCTCGGTCCACGGCATGTCCCACACCGAGTGCAGCCCTGGCTGGGTGTCGGCGCCGTACTCCGACATCATGATCGGCTTGCCGAACCGCTGCACCCAGCCGCGGAGCTCCTGCTCGAGCACGCCCTCCGCAGTGCCGAGATCGCCGGTGAAGACGTACCAGCCGTAGTAGCGGTTGATCGAGAGCACATCGAAGAGGTCCGCGATCTTGTCGTTCGTCGGGTTGGCGAACATGACTGCAGCGTAGGTCAGCGGCCGGGTCGGGTCGAGCTCGCGAGCGAGGTCCACGAGCGGCTCGAAGTACTCGCGCGCGCCGTCCTCGTTGGAGGCCGGCTCGTTCGCGATGCTCCACATCACGACGCTGGGGTGGTTTTTGTCGCGTGCGATGAGTTCGCGCAAGTGCTGGGCGTGCACGTTCTTCGTCTCGCCGCCGAAATTCTCCTCGGCGAAGGTCGGTGTCGGCGGAATGCCGGTGAGGCCCCCCTGCACGCCCAGGTTGAGGCCGACGGCGGCCGTCTCGTCCACGACCACGATGCCGTGCCGGTCGGCGAAGTCGAGCACCTCCTCCGCGTACGGGTAGTGACTGGTGCGGAAGGAGTTCGCGCCCGTCCACTCCAGCAGCTGGAAGTCGTGCACGAGGTACGCGTCGTCGTGGCCCTTGCCTCGCACCGGGGTGTCCTCGTGCTTGCCGAAGCCGGTGAAGTAGAACGGCTCACCGTTGATAAGGAACTGCGTGCCGCGTACCTCGACGGTCCGGACGCCGAACGGGAGAGTGTAGCTGTCGACCACGGCGTCCCCAGCGATCATTTCCACCAGGAGGTCGTAGAGGTAGGCGGCACCCGGTTGCCAGAGGATGACGTCGTCGAGACGCAGGCTGCCTTCCGCGCCCCCACTGGTCGCCACGACGGCGCCGCTCTCATCCAGGACCCGGATTCGGATCCCGTCGGCGTCCTCGCCTCCGGTGACGACCGCGTAGTCGACGAGGCCGGCCGGGCCGTCGATTCGCGTGACGACGGTGATGTCGTCGATGTAGGACGCGGGCGTGCTGTAGAGCTTCACCGAGCGGGCGATGCCTGCGTAGTTGTAGAAGTCGTGGAAGTAGGCCTGCCGTTCGCGTCCATCCGGGCCGGTGGTGACGGTTCCGGGCGGGATGGTGATGTTCGTGAGGCGGTTGTCCACCGCCACGGTGAGGCGGAACTGCCGCCCGGGCGCGGCGACATCCGTCAGGTCGGCCTCGAACGGCGTGTATCCGCCCACATGCTCGGCGATCAGAGTGTCGTCGACATAGACCTTCGCTGCGTGCGTGACCGAGCCGAACCGCAGCACCACGCGCTCGCCCGACCAGCCACGGGGCACTCGCACGTCGCGTTGGTACCAGACGACGCCGACGTGATCGCGGATGCGGGAGTCGGTGAAGAGGTCGTTGTAGCTCGCGGGAACCGGAGCCTCGAGCGCGGTGTCGAGCCGGGATTCCCAGGGCCGTTCGCCGGCGTCCGAGTCGAGGGCGAAGCGCCAGAGCCCATCGAGGGCGACGACATCGCGGGCGGGGGTGGTGCGGGTGCTGAGCATGGTTCTCCTACGCGGCACTGCGGGGACAGTGCACCTAGTACAACAGCTTTTTGGAGATTTGGCAAGCGATTGCCATAATGGGGCGACAGGACACGTTCTTACGCTTATAGGAGGCGATGACGCCGATGACCGAGAATGCCCCGTCCGGACTCCGGATCGACGCGGGAGGCGACCAGTTCGCGGTGTCGGGCGAGCGCCCGCGGCTGTCCTGGCTCCCCCTGAACGGCGCGGAGGGCTACGAGCTCGCCGCCGACATCGACGGCATCGAGCAACCGATCGCCACCGCGACCACCCACCGACTCACCGCGTGGCCGTGGCGCGATCTCGCCAGCGGCGAACAGGTGCGCTGGCGAGTTCGCACCCCCGGCACAGCATGGAGCGACGAGCACGTGTTCGAATCGGGGCTCTTCGATCAGGACTGGACAGCCCAATGGATCTCTCCGGCCGATCCCGGCCACGGAACATACGGCAAGCGCCCCGGTCACCTGTTCCGGCGCGAGGTCGCGATCGCGGACGAAGTCGTTGCCGCCCGCCTCTACTCCACTGCGCTCGGCGTCTATGAGGCCTTCGTCAACGGGCAGCGAGTCGGCTCCGCCGAGCTCTCGCCCGGCACGACCTCCTACGACAAGACCCTGTACGCGCAGGCGGCGGACGTCACCGACGCGCTCCGCGCGGGCGACAACCTCCTCGAACTGATCGTCACCGATGGCTGGTACCTCGGTCAGATCGGCGCCTTCCACGCGCCCGCCGCCTGGCGAGGCGAAGACGTGGCCGTCCGCGCCGAACTCCACCTCGAGCTCGCCGACGGATCGACCGAGGTCGTCCGCACCGACGGCGACTGGACGAGTTGGTCCTCCACGATCGTCCGCGCCGGCCTGATGGACGGGCAGGCGACCGATCTCACCGTCGAGCCGCAGCTGCTCGGGCCCGTCCGGGTCGGCGTCGTGTCGGCTGCGCCGGTGTCGTGGTCGCCCGCCCCTCCCGTCCGACGCGTGGGAGAACGCGCGCCGCAGAAACTGACCCGCCTGGGGTCGGGCGCCTGGATCGCGGACTTCGGTCAGAACGCGTCCGGCTGGACCCGCCTGACCAACCTCGGCCCCCGGGGCGTCCGCACGGTCATCGAGCACGGCGAGCACCTGGATCCCGCCGGCGACCTCGATATGTCGCACCTCGACTCCGAGCGCGAGGGTGACGGCCTGGTGGTCCTCGACCAGCGCGACGAGGTCGTCTCTGCCGGCGAGACCGGCGCGGTCTTCGAGCCGCGACACACGGTGCACGGCTATCAGTACGCGCGGATCACTCGCGAGAACGCGCCGCTGACCGCCGACGACGTCCGGATGATCGTGGTCAACACCGATCTCACTCCGACCGGCTCCTTCCGCTGCAGCGACGACGACCTCAACCGTCTGCACGAGGTCGCCGCGTGGAGCTTCCTCGGCAACGCGGTCGACATCCCCACCGACTGCCCCCAGCGCGAGCGACTCGGCTGGACCGGCGACTACCAGGTCTTCGCCTCGACGGCGGTGCGGCTGTTCGACGTGCACGGCTTCACGCGCAAGTGGCTGCAGTCCGTCCGTGACGACCAGCTCGACGACGGACGCATCGCCAACTTCTCCCCCGACGGTCGCCAGGTGAAGCATCACCCGGACCTGCAGATCGCGCAGATGACCGGGTCTGCCGGCTGGGGCGACGCGGCCGTCCACGTGCCCTGGGTACTCTACGAGGCCTATGGCGACCGAGATGAGCTGGCCGCGAATTGGGACACGATGACCCGGTGGGTGGAGTGGGCCCTCGAGACCGCGCGCACTCGGCGTCACCCGTCGCGGGTCCAGCGGTCGGCGGAGCCGCTTCCGCACGAGGAGTTCCTCTGGGACGGGTCGTTCCACTGGGGGGAGTGGTGCGAGCCCAAGCTCCGCACCCCTGAAGGCGAGCTGATCGACCCGGTCGCCGACAACCCGATGGCGTGGTTCGTGGAGGACAAGGGCGAGATCGGCACCGCCTTCCTGTACCGCTCGGTGTCCGAGTTGGCGGGAATCGCCCAGGTGCTCGGTCGGACCGCCGACGCGGACCGCTACGACGAGCTCGCCCGCCGCGTGCTCGACGCCTGGCGCACCGAGTTCCTGCGGCCCGACGGGCGGACGGTGAAAGACACGCAGGCGGCGTACGTTCGCGCCCTCACCTTCGGCCTGATCCCCGACGAACTGCGTGCGGCCTCAGCTAGTCGCCTGGTGGACCTGGTTCGCGCCGCCGGCACGCACCTCGGTACGGGGTTCCTCTCGACTGCCGACCTGCTCCCGATCCTGGCCGCGACGGGCCACGCCGACCTGGCGTACGAGCTCCTCTTCCAGCGCACGTCCCCCTCCTGGCTAGGGATGCTGGACCGCGGGGCGACGACGATCTGGGAGGACTGGGACGGAGTCGATGAGAACGGGGCCGCGCACGAGTCGCTCAACCACTACTCCAAGGGCGCCGTGGTGCGGTTCCTGCACACGCATCTGCTGGGACTCGACCAGGCTCCCGGCTCGGTCGCCTGGGAGTCGTTCGTGCTGCGCCCGGTGCCGGGAGGTGGTGTGACCTGGGCCGACGGCTCCTACACGACCCCTCAGGGCACGATCGAGGCGTCCTGGTCTATCAAGGACGGCCACATCGTCGTGACCGGACGTGTCCCAGCTGCGACGACGGGGACGGTCGTGCTGCCCGATGGCACGACCGTCCCCGTCGGAACCGGAGGGTTCCGCGTCAGCGGCTCGCTGTGAGCGCCTGAGCGTTCTCGCGGGCGACGCTGCCGAGCCAGCCCAGGCTCGGCTTCGGCGTGCGCACGAAGGTCTCCCGGTCGACCTCGATCAGCCCGAAGGTGGGCTCCCAGTGGCCCCACTCGTAGTTGTCGAGCAGGCTCCAGTGCAGGTAGCCGCGCACATCGATACCGTCGGCCATTGCGAGCCCGAGGTGGCGCAGGGCCTCCCCGGTGTACGCGATCCGGCGGGTGTCGTCGTGGGTGGCGATGCCGTTCTCGGTCACGACGATCGGCACGCCCCCGGTGACCTCGGCCGTGTGCCGCACCGCGATGCCGAGCGCGTCGGGCCGGTACGCGGTGCCGACGAGCGTGTTGTCGGGGTGCGCGGGGTACGGCTCGATGCCGTCGGCGTTCACCCACTGGGCCGAGTACGACTGGACGCCGACGAAGTCGTCTCCGCGCGACCCCTCCAGATAGAGGTCCTCCCAGATGTACTCGAGTTCGCGGCGCTTCTCCTCGCCGCCGGGCCGGGTCTCGAAGGCGCGGTTCGCGACCGTCCAGCCGACCTTCGCGCCGGTGCGCTCGCGGACGATGTCGCGTACAGCGTGGTGCGCCTCCACGAAGATGCGGCCGATCTCCGGACTAGGCGCCGGCAGGGCGGGTCGCGGCCCGTCGGTGTCGACGGTGGGACTCTGCCAGCCCTCGCCATTCTCCTGCGCTTGCTGCATGAAGACCGCCATGCCGGTCATCATCGCCAGCATGTTCGGTTCGTTCATCGTCGCGACCCACTCGACCCCGTCGAGGATGCCGGTCGCGGCCTCGACGTAGGAGCGGAACCGGTCGATCGCGCCCGGTGCGGTCCATCCGCCCTGCTCCGCGAACCAGCGCGGGTTGGTGAAGTGGTGCAGCGTGACGAACGGGGTGATGCCGAGTTCGTACGCGGTGTCGATCATCCGGCGGTAGTGCGCGAGCTCAGCGCGGGAGATCAGGCCGGGCTCCGGCTCGATGCGCGCCCACTCGATCCCGAACCGGTACGTGTTGAGGCCGGCGTCGGCGAGGAGCTGCATGTCCTCGCGGTAGCGGTGGTAGCTGTCGCACGCATCGCCGCTGCGTTCCATGCCGGGGACGCGTCCCTCGTTGGCCCAGAAGTCGCTGTTGAGGTTGTTGCCCTCGATCTGGTGCGGGGCGGTGGAGGCGCCCCAGAGGAAGCCGGGTGGGAAGTCGGTCATCGGGCTCTGCTTTCTATCGTGTCGGGCCGACCGGGAGGGTCGACAGGAGATGGCGCACGGTCGCGACGAAGTGCTCGTCCCGGCCGAGTGCGGGTGAGAGATCACGGGTGACGGTCGCGACGTCCGAGTCGGGCGACTCCTGCCGGATCCACGCGGCGATCGCCGTCGCGCACCCGGTCGCCGCGCGTCCCGCGGCGCGCTCGGCCTCCGCGACCGGGACGATGCGCAGGCGGAGTTTGGTCTCCGACCCTTCCGCGATCTGGGCGAGACGATGGACGATCCGCGGATTGGCGAAGCGCTCGGCGAGCGCGGAGCGGTAATCTCGGGTCTCCACGTCCGCCAGGTTGGCGGCGGCCTCGTCCCACAGCCGCTCGACCTCGGCCCGGCAGTCGGGGTCGGCGAACGCCTCTGCTACGGTCGCGTGCCCACGCAGCCGTCCGGTCGAGGCCAGGAGCGTGTGCGCGCCGTTCAGCATCCACAGCTTCCGTGCCTCCCAGGGAGCGATCTCGTCGACGAAGCGGGCGCCCGATGTCTCCCACCTTGGTCGGCCGGACGGGAACTCGCCCGCCAGCACCCAATCGGAGAAGGGCTCGGCGACGACAGGCACCTGATCGGACCAACCGGTCGAGGCGGCGACCAGCGCCCGGTCATGTGGATCAAGTCGCGGCGTGATGCGGTCGACCGAGGTCGAGACGAAGGATGCACCCTGCGGAAGCCACGCGGCCAGCGTCGGATTGACGCGCTCCGCAAGCCGGGTCAGCGTGCGGCGCACGAGGTCGCCGTTCGCCGGCAGGTTGTCGCAGGGGACGATCGCCACGGGCGGCGCCTCCGCCTGACGGCGGGCATGGAGGCCGAGGAGTAGGCGCGCCGGAGCGGTCCGCGGGGACGTCGAGGGGATCGTCCCCCCGTCGACGACGAGGTCGCGGAGCAGAAGGATGTCAGAGGCGACGACCGGATCGTCGAGGTCGAGCTCCCCCGCGGCGGTCAGCCGATAGCCGGCCTCCGTGATGGTGAGCGTCACGACGGCGACAGCCGGCGCGGAGACCGTGCGAACGAAGCGGGTCACGTCATCGCCGGACCACGCCTCGACAATGCTCCCGATCGCCTCATACCGGTCGCCCTGCGCGTCCCGCTCGACCAAGGTGTAGACGCCCTCCTGCGTGCGGAGCGCTGCGGCGGCATCCGGGGTGCGCCCGGTGAAGGCGGCGATCCCCCACTCGGCGGAGTCCTCCGCGCGAGCGGTGTACCAGGCCTGATGGGAGCGGTGGAAGGCACCCAGACCCAGGTGGACGATGCGCACCGGAGGCACCGGTTCGGGCTGAGCGAGCGCCCGTCGGGTCAGCGCTGGTGCGGTGGCGGTGTCGATCGTGGTCACAGCTTGAACACCCGCTTCGGCTGGGCGCCCACGAGCTCGTCCGCGATCTGCTCCGCCATCGCGAGCGTGATCCGCCCCTCCGCGACATAGCGGGCAAGGAAGCCCGCGTCTGCGCGCCGAGCGGTGTCGTGGCGCGCCGGAATCGACAGGAACGCGCGGGTGTCGTCGATGAAGCCCGACCCACGGAAGAACCCGGCTGTCTCCGTGACGGCCGACCGGAACCGGCCGATCGCGTCCGGCGCATCCAGGAACCACCACGGCGCGCCGATGTACACGCTGCGGTAGAAGCCGGCGAGCGGCGCGATCTCGCGCGAGTACACCGTCTCGTCGACGGCGAACAGCACGAGGTGGAAGCCGTCGGCGTTTCCGAAGCGCTCCAGCAACGGCCGCAGACCGTGGACGAAGTCCGTCGTGACCGGGATGTCGTGCCCGGTATCGGGTCCGAACCGCTCGAAGGTCGCGGTGCTGTGATTGCGCAGCACACCGGCGTGGACGGTCATGACCAAGCCGTCGTCGACGCTCATCCGGGCCATCTGGAACAGCATGTGACCGCGCAGCACGCGCCGCTCCTCCGCGGTCGCGCGCCCGTCGAGCGCCCCCGCGAACAATTGTTCTGCGTTGGCGGGCGGAAGGTCGAAGGTGACCGGTTCCTGGACGCCGTGGTCGGCCGAGACTGCACCGTGTGCGATGAAGTAGCGCCGCCGCTCCTCCAATGCCGTGAGGTAACCGGCGAAGGTGGTCGGCTGTCCGGTTGCGGCGAGCAACCGTTCGACGCTGTCGCGGTAACCCCGCGCGTCCGGGTCGAGATAGCGATCCGGGCGGAAGGTGGGGACGACGCGGCCGTTCAGTCCGACGTCCCGCAGCCGGTCGTGTGCCGCGAGATCGTCGAGCGGGTCGTCCGTGGTCGCCAGCACCTCGATTCCGAAACGCTCGAACAGGGCGCGCGGGCGATACTCCGGTTCGGCCAGTCGTGCGGCGATCTCGTCGTAGATGAGGTCGGCTGTCGAGGCGCTCAGCTCCTCCTCGATGCCGAGCACGGTGGTCAGCTCCTCCTCCAGCCAATACCCGGAGGCGGTTCCCGCGAAAAGATGCCAATTCGCGGCGAGGAGGCGCCACACCGCACGCGGGTCGGCCGCGCGCCCCAGCCCGAGCTCGTCGAGATCGACGCCGCTGGCGTGGAGCAGACGCGTCACGTAATGGTCGTGCGTCACCAGCAGGTCGGCCGGATCTCCGAACGGACGATCGTCGGCCAGCCAGTCGATGGGCACATGGCCGTGAGGGGAGACGATGGGCGCCTCCGCCACGCGTTCGTAAAGATCGCGGGCGATCTCGCGGGTGCGTGGATCCGAGGGGAGGAGGCGATCGGGGTCGCGTCGTCGCGGCTGGAGCATGGGTCCAGTCTCGCCGTCCAAATCGGCGTTTGTCAACCGATTGCCAAACTTGGTCGGCCCGGTATCCTGCCGAGGTCGGAGGGCCGACGATAGACTGTGCCAACCGTTTGCCGGGCGCGAGCGGGTGGAAGGAGCCGCATGAGCGAGTCAGAGGTCAGCAGCCCGCCGCGCGCGCATACGCGGAGGCCACCGGCCACGATCTACGACGTCGCGAAGGCGAGCGGCGTCAGCCCCTCAACTGTGTCTCGAGCCCTCAACAAGCCGGGTCGCCTCAAGGAGGCCACCGAGCGCCGCATCCGAGACGTCGCGGACGAGTTGGGTTACCGGATCAACCCGATGGCCCGCGCACTCCCCACCGGCAAGACCGGTACCCTCGCCCTCCTCGTTTCCGACATCACGAATCCGGTGTACTTCGACGTCGTCCGCGGCGCGGAGCGTGTGGCGACGGCCGCGGGGCAGACGCTGGTCTTCGCCGAGTCCCAGGAGTCGCCCGAGTTGGAGCTGGCGACGGCAAGGCGTCTCCAGACGTCGGTCGACGGCCTGTTCCTCGTGGCCTCCCGTCTCTCCGACGAGGAGATCATCGACCTGGCTTCGGTGAAGCCCCTGATCGTCGCCAACCGGCAGGTCGAGGGCGTCTCGGCCGTCATCCCCGACCCGCGTCCGGGCATCGCCGGGGCGCTCGACCAGCTCCGCGAGTTCGGCCACCGGCGTATCGCCTACCTCGCCGGCCCCGACGCCTCATGGATGAACGACGTGCGCTGGCGGACGCTCTTCCACTTCGCGGTCGATGCAGGGATGTCGATCGTGGAGATCCCGTCGACCGCCCCGACGCGCGCGGGCGGCGCCGACGCCCTTCCACGTGTGCTCGCGGCCGATGTGACCGCCGTCTTCGCCTACAACGATTTGATAGCCCTGGGCCTGCTCCGGGCCGCGCGTGACCGGGCACTCGACATCCCTCGCGAGCTCAGCATCGTCGGCTTCGACGACATCTTCGGCGCCGATCTGCCAACTCCCGCCCTCAGCACGATTAAGAGCCCGCTTCGCGAGGTCGGCGAAGCGGCCATCCACCGCCTCCAGGTCGAGATCGCCGGCATCGAGGAGAAGCACGAACCGCGCCTGCCGACCACCTACATCAGCCGGGAGTCGGTCGCGGATCTGGGGCGGGACAGGACGCGATAGTCAGCGCACCCGGCGCGGTCAGTGCCTTCGCGATCTCGGCGGGCGGCGGGGCGTCCGCGATCAGGCCCGTCACCTCGCCGAGCGCAGCCACCCGGTGGCGGGCGACCCGGCCGAACTTGGATGCGTCAGCTAGCACGTACGCGGCACGTGAGTTCTTCAGGATGCTGCGGAACGTCGCCCGCGCCCGGGACGACGCTCGAACTCGGCTCATCCAACTCGCGTGTCGCCCGCGCCATCGCCGCACTGCTGAAGCGCGTGCACAAGGACGCCACCCGCTACGGCTACCGGAGGACGGGACCACGCGGAGCGGTCCGCGCGGTGTTCTTCAGCGCGTTGGGCGCCACCCTCCTCGCCATCGTCGGCGCGGTGCTGTGTCTCGCGGGCGTCTTCGGAGGCGCACTGCCCGTCGGAATCATCATCGGCGCCATCCTGCTCCTCATCGTCACCGCCATCCTGCTGTCGCACTCGCCCCTGAGCACCACCGGCAGCACCCTCCGCGAGTACGTGGAGGGCCTCAAGATGTACGTGCACCTCGCCGAGGCCGACCGCATCCGCTACCTGCAGTCACCGCAGGGGGCTGAGCGCGTGCCCGTCGCCGTGAACGACCCGCGGGAGATGCTGAGCCTCACCGAGCGCCTCCTCCCCTGGGCCGTGCTGTTCGGCGAGGAGAAGAAGTGGCTCGCGGAGCTCGGACGGTTCTATGAGGAGACCGGACAGAGTCCGACCTGGTACGCCGGTCAGACCGCATTCAACGCGGCCGTGCTCTCCCAGATGGTCAGCGGGATCTCCTCCAGCACGACCATCGCGAGCAGCTCGTCGTCCGGCGGCACCGGCGGCGGTGGGTTCTCCGGCGGCGGTGGGGGCGGCGGAGGCGGAGGGGGCGTGTAGGCGCCGCCCTCACCTCACCTCACCTCGACGGCCACTGTGTATCCCGCGCACGAGCCAGAGCGGCTCTTGCCGCACTCGTCGTACGGGCTTCCCGTGACGGCGACGGTCGCCGGCCCCAACGGGAAGTCGGCGGGGATGGGGAGTGCCGCCGAGAAGCGCCCGTCCCGATCCACATCCGCCCTGATCGGCGGCGAACTCACCCCGACGGCCCGCAGCCGAATGATGTACTGATGGCCGGGCTCATAGTTCAGATCGCACTCGGGCGGATCGGCGGAGACGGTCACGACGTCACCCGGCGCGACGATCGCAGGATCCACGTTCATGCGGGCGGGAAGGCACGACGCGTAGCGGGGAAACCTCGAGCCGGAGCACCCCGCGGTCGCCAGCGCGCCGGCAGCAATCAGCATCACGGCAACGGCGCGTGCCCCCCGACTTCGCATGGTCCGGAGCATACCGGCCGCGACCGCTCAACCACCCCTCGTATGCGGGTCTGCCGTGCCGCGGCCACTGCCGCAAGACTGAGGCGATCACCCGAATCTCCGAGGAACTCTCATGCGCAATCGAACGCTGCTCTCCACCGTCGTGCTCGCGGGAGCCGTCATCGGCTCGCTGCTGACCGGGCCGGTGCCCGCGACAGCCGCTCCGACCGAAACCGTCATCACCGTGCCCGTCACAGGGGCTAAGAAGGTCGTCGTTCCGAAGGTCGTCGGTCTCGACGGCGCAGCAGCGAGCAAAGCGCTGAAGGCGGTCGGGCTGAAATGGAAGTGGTCCAAGTTCGTCATCGTCAAGAGCAACTGGACCGTCACGAAATCCTCGCCGAAAGCCGGCGCGAGCATCAAGCGTGGGGGAACGGTGAAGCTCACCGTCACCAAGGGGACCTCCGGGAGGCAGACGGCAACGCCCACGCCGACCACCACAGCAACCCCACCGGCTCCGGCACCGGCTCCTGTTGCACCGGCACCCGCACCCGTCGCGCCAGCGCCCGCGCCGGCTCCGCCGGTGCCAGCTCCGGCCCCGCCTGCGCCTGCGCCGGCACCGGCACCGGCACCGAGCGTGGACTACCCGAACTGCACGGCCGTCCGCGCGGCCGGCAAGGCTCCGCTGTACGCCGGTCAGCCGGGCTACTCCCGCAAACTGGACCGTGACGGCGACGGAGTGGCCTGCGAGTAAGGCCGCAACCCGCCCCCCACGAACCGCACCCACGGCGGTACCCTTCCACCGTGGACGACGACGCCGCGCGATTCCAGGGGTCCATTCCCGAGTTCTACGACTCGGAGCTCGGACCCGTTCTCTTCCGCCACTACGCCGATGTGCTCGGGGAAGCGGTGGCGTCGACGGCGCCCGAACGCATCCTCGAGGTGGCGGCCGGGACCGGGATCTCGTCGGCAGGGATCGTCGCGCACAATCCCGGGGCGGAGCTCGTCATCACCGACCTGAACGAGGCGATGCTGCAGCGGGCCGCCGGCAAGGTGCCGGTCGGGACGCGCATCCAGGTCGCGGATGCTCAGGCGCTGCCGTTCGAGGACGCGAGCTTCGACGCGGTGGCGTGCCAGTTCGGCATCATGTTCCTGCCGGATGTCGGCGCGGGATTCCGGGAGGCGCGGCGCGTGCTCGCCGACGGCGGCGTGTACGTGTTCAGCGTGTGGGACAGCCACGACCGCAACCGGTTCGCCGGGCTTGTCGACGCGCTACTGACGGAGACGTTCCCCGACGACCCTCCGCCGTTCTACCGGGTGCCGTTCGGGATGAGCGACGTCGAGCGGCTGCGGAGGCTGGCGCAGGACAGCGGGTTCAGTACGCTCCGCATCGACGTGCTGCCGCACGACGCGCCCGTGGCCTCGTGGTCGGACTTCGCGGACGGCCTGATCCGCGGCAATCCGGTCTCCGATCAGGTGCGGTCGCGATCCGGAGACGTGGATGCGCTGATCCGCGCGGTGGAGGAACGGCTTGCGGCGGAGTACGGGCCCGCGCCGACGACCATCCCGGTGCAGACGATCCTGTTCCGCGCCTGGGCCGCCTGAACGCGACCCGACCCGACCTCGGACCCGGCGCAGCACGAAGGCCGCCGAGCGACGCCCGGCGGCCTTCGTGGTGATGGGTGCTAGGTGTTACTGATGCGGCGTCGGCGCAGGAAGAGCAGCGCTCCCCCGGCGGCGAGCAGGATGCCCGCCAGGCCGCCGACACCCCAGCCGATCGTCGAACCGGTCGAGGCGAGGCCCGCCGTCACGGCCGGGTCGTCGACGCGGTGGCTGGTGGCGCAGTCCGGGTTCTTGTCCGGCGCGGGCACGCAGAGCGCGTCGCCGTCGGGGCTGGTGACGACGTTGGCGATCTGCTTGTCGCCGTCTCCGGTGACCACCACCGAATAGGTCACGGTGACGACCTGCCCGACGGCGAGGTCACCGGTCCAGGTGAGAGTCGAGCCCGTGCGGGTCACAGTTCCCGAGGTCGCCTTCTGGTCGCCGGCCCAGGTCGCATCGTCGAGCACCTTGCTGAGGTCGTCGACGACGTTGCCGCCGGTCACCGGCGCCGCGCCGAACTGGGCGATGGTGAGGGTGTAGGTGATGCGGTCACCGGTCTTCACCGCGTGGCCGGACGCCGGGTCCGACGTCTTGGCGAAGGTGTAGCTGCCGAACCGGTGCACCGTCTCGCAGTCGGAGGCGGGAGCGCAGCCGTCGGAGGTCACCACGTTGTCGAGCGTGCCGTCGCCCATCGAGCGCGCACCCTTCACGGTCACCGAGTAAGTGATCTTCGCCACCGCACCGACACCCAGCGTTCCGGACCAGGCGATCGAGCTGCCGGTCACCGTCGCCGTGCCCGCATCCGCTGCGACGTCGCCGTTATAGGTGGCGTCGTCGACGACCTTGCTGAGGTCATCGGTGAAGGACGCCGCCGACGGGACCGGCCCGCGCTGCGTGACGGTCACCGTGTAGTGGATGACGTCACCCGAGTGCACGACCGAACCGGGAGCAGGGTCGGCGGTCTTCACGACCGAGTAGCCCGCGATGTCGATGCCGGCCGGGTCACAGGGGATGGTCGGAGCGATACCCGAGTCCGCCGGGGTGTCGGCGGTGGCGCAGGCCGTGTTGACGAACCCGCCGCCAGGCAGTGTCTCGTCGAGCACCAGGTCGTACTCGTGCGACTCGGAGGCGCCCGGCGCGAGCGAGGCGATGTGGAAGGCACCGGCCCTCGGGCTCTTGTCATCCGTCAGGTCGACGTTCGTCAGCGTGCCCTGACCCGTGTTCGTCACGGTGACGCGGTAGTGGACCGTGTCGCCGTAGTGGAACGCGGGGTAGTCGACCGAGCTGTTGGCGTCGTGCCAGGTGCCGTCGGCCGCCTGCACCTCCTTGAGGATGGTCGCGGAGTAGTAGTTCGCCACGCTGATGGCCGCGGAGGTGCGCATCACGAGTGCGGTGTGACCCGCGATGGCCTGCGCCCGGTTCACGAGCGTGTCGCCGCCCTTCACGCCGTTCGTCGTGATGTGGACGCCGAACTGCTGGGTGGCGCCCGGCGCGAGGCTGCCGCCGATCACGCGGACCGCGGTCGGGTTCGCCGGCATGGTCGTCGTCCAGCCTGCGGTGTTGCCGGTCGGGTCGCCCGGGGCAGCGCCGTTCTGCGCAGCCGACGGGTCGTCGGACAGGGTCGTCGGGTCGGCGGTCGTGTAGTACACGGTCGCTCCGAGCGGGGCGTTCACCGAGGTGAGCGCGTACGAACCGGAGTAGGCGGTGCCGCGTCCATCGCCGTTGTACGGGAGGATGTCGATCGTGTCCGTGAACGGCTGGGTGACCGGGTCGTACGACTTCACGGTGACCGTCCACGAACCCGTGCCGGTCCCGTCGCCGTTCACGTTCGGGATGAACGGAGCGTCGGCGGTCTTCACCACGGTCGTGTAGCCGTCGGTGGCGACGGTGACCTGGGCGGCGGCGGACTTCGTGATGCCGGCGTAGGTGGCGCTGACCGAGTTGACCAGGGCGGAACCCGGCGTCACGCTGCTGTCCGCGACCGCCTGGTAGGTGAGGGCGTGGTCGGCGTTCGTGGTGACGCCGTTCAGGGTCCATGTCAGCACCTGCTGGCCGGAGCCGTTGGTCGACACCGCCGGCTCGGGGGATGCGGTGCCGGGCACGTAGGTGACGCCCGCCGGCAGCGTGTCGACCAGCTGGTAGCCGTCGACGGTCGCCGGGATGGCGCCGGCGCCGTTCGCCGAGTAGGTCAGCGTGTAGACGGCCGGGTCGCCGGGGCTGACGACCGAGCGGTCGGCCGACTTCGAAATGGCGGGCGTGGCGGTCACGATGCGGACCACGTCACGGAACCCGGTCGTGCAGGGGTAGCGCGAGCCCGCGGTCGGGGTGATGCACCCGGTGCCGTTGAACCAGCCCTCGGTCGTCGCACTGAAGTCGACGATGCCCGAGAAGAAGGACCACACGTCCGTACCCGCCGGCACATCCGGCTTGATGGTCTGCGTCACGACGGCGGTGATGTTCGTCATCGTCGAGAGCTGCTCGAACTGCCCCTGCGTTCCGATGATGCGAAGGGCCCTCACCGTGCTGAGGTCGGCCGGAGGCGTCGTCGTCCACCCCGTGGTCGAGCCGCAGTCGAAGGCGTTCGGGTCGTAGCCCGCGCTGGCCGGGTCGACGGTCGGGTCGTTTCCGACGTAGTACTCGGCCGTGGCGCCGATCGTGTTGGCCAACGGCTGCGCCCACGCCCATCCGCCGAAGGTCACGTACTTGGTGTCGAGGGCGGTACACATGCCGACGTGGTGGTCGTCAGCGCGATCCGTGTGCCGCTGCCATGCCGTGTCCATGTACTGGCCGAGGACTGTTCCGGCGGACACCCGATAGGTGTCGTCCCACTGCGTTCCACCACTGCCGGTGTACCCGCGACCCCACCCGGACGAGTAGATGCCCAACGTCGTCCACGCCTTGGACTCGGAGTTGTTGGACAAGTCGTCCTGAGCTGTCTGCCCGCTGACCGAGGTGTAGGTCGGTGCATCGGAGTTCAATACGGCCGAGCCGGAGGATGCCGTGTTGACGCGAATCCAGATGGAGCCGGATGCGAGGGCGACCTGGTCGACAGGAAGGCGGTTCCCGGCCGAGTCCAGGGTCGGCGGGTTCGCCGGAGCGTAATCGATCCCCGTGAGGGTCATCTGGAAGGTGTTGGGTCCGGTCTGGGTGATGGTGCACGTCCCCGCCGGTACGGTCATCTGGCTCGCCGGGTGCGACCCGCCCGACCAGGGGTGGCCGTCCGCGGCTCCCGGACCGGTGAAGGGTGTGCACCCCTGAGCATCGACGGAGACGGGGGAGCCCTGTGGGGAGGCGATGTTGAGGTTGTACGTCAGGGTCTGCGGGCCGGCTTCGCTGCCGAGCGCCTTGCTCAGCGTCCACTCGTAGTCGACGAGGTAGCCACCGTCGCCGAAGGTGAAGGCAGGGCTACCGACACCCCAGCGGATGTCCATCCCGAACGGATTCGTGATGTCGATCGGGCTCAGCGACGCGGTCTGACCGCCGATGCTGCCGTCCGCGGTGATCTGGTCGTCGGTCGCGCCGTCGGCGACGATGGGCGCCTGGATCACCACGGCGGTGCCCTGGTCGCGCGTCCCGACGTTGCAGACGAGGGTGTGCCCGTCGGCGGAGATGCTGGAGGCGGGCGTGACGCCCGTGGTGAGACAGAGCGAGGGGACCGCCGTGTAGCGGCCGTTCTGCGCCGTGATCGTGACCGTCACGTTGTCCACCGGGTCGTTCGACGGCGCCGGGGCGTCGTCGTTGACGTTGATGCGCCAGACGCCGGTGACCACGTCGCCGCTTTTCACGGTCGTCGGGGTTCCTGCGGCCCAGGATGCTTCGATCTGGTAGACCGGCGCCGCCATCGCCGGCGCTCCGACAAGCGCCGCGGCGAGTGCGAGCGTTCCAGCGACCACTGCGGCCAGCCAGCGCCAAGGCGAACCCAGCGCGATTCGACCCTCGCGGCGACGGCCGCGCCCATCCTGGTGTGCAGACACAGCAGCATCCCCTTCGTCCTGCGTCATGGAGCGGCGGAGCACCACCGAGACCGGTGCCCGCCGCGCCACACGCTAGCGGCGGCCCAGCGGGCTGCGGCCGGATTTCACCCCGGCTTCACCCCCAGAAAGGTCCGATGACCCCCGAACGAGTGACACCTCCATTCGCATGCCGCGGCGCGGGTCGTCAGCGGTGCAGCGGCGGGAGCGAATGGAGCGGCGACCCGAGCAGCGAGGCCCCGAACACCGCGGCGGCCACCGTGACGATGAAGCACAGCCAGTAGAGGGCGGACACGGCTCGGCCGCGCGACACCCACCGGGCGAGCGACAGGACGAGGAATCCGCCGACGGCGCCGGAGGTGTTCAGGATGACGTCGGTGACGTCCGAACTCCCCGATGCGAGAACGTACTGTGCCGCCTCCAGAGCGCAGCTGGTCAGCGCCGCCACGACGGCGACCGGCCAGACGCGCCACCGGGGCGCGAGCACCCCGAGGTAGACGCCGAACGGCACGAACAGAGCGACGTTCGCCAGCATCTCGGACGGCCGGTTGACGCCGAACCCCTCGCTCGCGACGAACGGCACCAGCTTGACGGCGCGCACGCCCTCCCCGCCGAAGTCGGGCACGTGGAACTTCCACAGCACGGCCCACACCAGCAGCACGAGGTAGACGGCGAACAGCACGGCCGGAAGCGAGCGGGGAGCGGTGCGCGCCGGATGCGTCGGACGGAGGGAGAGGGATGCGGTCACCTTCTCGACGCTACGGACCGCGCCCGCGGCGCGAGTCAGTCGCGGGTCGCGACGGTCTACGACTTCCGAGGGATTGCCGGGGAAGCGACCTCAGGGGGCGACGCGCACCGCGTGCCCGGCGAAGGTCACCACATCCCCGACCTGCAGCTGTCGCCCACGCCGGAGCTCGACCTCGCCGTTGACGTCGACATCGCCGTCGGCGATCGCCTCCTTGACGCTCCCGCCGGAGTCGAGGAGTCCGGCGAACTTCACGAACTGGCCGAGCCGGATCGCGTCGCCGCCGATCGACACGTCCTCGATGGGAGCTGGCTTCTTCATCCCCGAATAGTAGATGACACGGCGACCAGCAGGCCGGAAATCGGGAGGCAGAGGAGGCGTCCGGAATGGATACGGTATGGCCAGGAGGTGGGTCCGATGGGGTACCTCGCTTACGACGGTTCAGCGCGGGTGTCGTTCGACGACGTCGTCCTCGCCCACCTGGAGGTGGCCATCATCGCCAAGCTCCAACGCAAGGAGTCCTTCGCCCTCTCCTGGCGCGAGTCGCGGGCCAACGGAAGCGGTCGGAGCACGATCTGGCTGGACTCCACGCTTCCCATCCGATTCCACTACGACAGCCCCCGGCCGCCCGAGATCAACCGGGAGTGGCTGCGCCGCCTGACGGACTCGGCCAACTCCAACGGCGGGCTGATCGTGCTGGACGAGGACGGCGACCTCTGCGCGGGGACGTCGCACGACCGGGGGATCTAGGACGGGATCGCGGTCGGGTCGCGGTCGCGCCCTCACACCGGCAGCACGGCGTTACCGCGCCGAAGCACCGTGGCGCCGAGCCGCACCCAGACGACACTGATCATCCCCGCGGTCACATCGACGGCGATCGTCGCGGCCGGCTGCCCGTCACGGCGCAGCAGCAAGCCCGGCCGGCCGTTCACCGGGCGTTCGACGACCTCCCGTCCGCTCCGGTCGCCGAGGCCGTAGGCGAGCAGGAGCGCGGCATCCTCCGCGCCGCGCACCACGCGGACCTTCGCGCGGTCGCCCTCGCCCGCATCGACCACGACCGCGACCTCCGGGTCGAGGAGCCGTCGCAGGCGTCGGGCATCGCGCGCAGCGGTGGCGACGCGCAGCTCGCCCACGAGCTGTCGTCTCCGGGTGAGCACCGAGGGCAGCCACGCTGTCATCGACATGGGAACGCCTTTCTCTCGTGAGGGAACTCTTCACTCATGACGACCGCGCAGGGCGACCGGATGTGACACTGCGGACGGAAATCGCGCGCCGCTGTCACATCCCGGGCACCTGTCCGGTCAGAGCTGGTGACGCGCGGAGCGTCCGCGCAGAAACGGAGCAGCACATGAAGATCGTCGCCATCGGCGGAACCGGCCTGATCGGCCGCGGAGTCGTCTCTCGTCTGCAGGAGGCGGGCCACGACGTCGTCGCCGCATCGCCGTCGACCGGCGTGGACACGGTCACGGGCGAAGGGCTCGCCGCGGTCCTCGAGGGTGCGGACGTCGTCGTCGATACCCCGAACGCGCCGTCGTTCGAGGACGGCCCGGTGCACGAGTTCTTCGAGCGGTCCGCCACCAACCTCGTGGCGGCCGAGAAGGCCGCGGGCGTCCGCCACCACGTCGTCCTCTCCATCGTGGGCGCCGACCGCATGCCCGACATCGGCTACATGCGGGCGAAGGTGACGCAGGAGCGCATCGTGCGCGAGAGCGGGGTGCCGTTCACGATCGTGCGCGCGACGCAGTTCTTCGAGTTCATCGGTGCGCTCGCCGACGGAGCGACGCAGGATGGCACGGCCGTGCTGTCGGATGTGCTGATGCAGCCGATCGCCGCCGCGGACGTGTCGGCCGCCCTGGCCGAGGTCGCCGTGGCAGCGCCCCTCAATAGGATCGTGGAGCTCGCCGGTCCGGAGCCCCTGCGGCTGGACGAACTGGCGCGCCGGCTGTTCTCCGCGACGGGCGACCCGCGGACCGTGGCGACGGATCCCGACGCCGGATACTACGGCGGCCAGGTCGACGACCGATCGCTCACGCCGGGCAACGACCCCGCGATCACCGACCACCGGTTCGGCGGGACGACGTTCTCCCGCTGGCTGGAGGAGCGCCACTAGCATTCGACCATGACGGGGCCAGTGGAGCAGGACGACCTCGACACCGCCGCGGCGACGTTCGCGGCGGTGCGGCCGCGCCTGTTCGGCATCGCCTACCGGATGCTCGGGACCGTCGCGGACGCGGAGGACATCGTCCAGGACACCTGGGAGCGCTGGCAGCGCACCGACCGCTCGGCGGTGCGCGAGCCGGCGGCCTTCCTGGCGACCGCGGCGACCCGGCTGGCCATCAACCAGGCCCAGTCTGCGCGGGTGAAGCGCGAGACGTACATCGGGCCGTGGCTGCCCGAGCCCGTGGACACCAGCGCCGACCCCTCCCTCGGTGCCGAGCGCGGTGAAGCGCTCGAGTTCGCCGTGCTCGTGCTGCTTGAGAAACTGACGCCGACCGAACGCGCCGCCTACGTGCTGCGGGAGGCCTTCGACTACCCGTACCCGCAGATCGCGGAGATCATCCAGGGTTCCGAGGCGTCCGCGCGGCAGCTCGTCAGCCGCGCGCGGAAGCACCTGGCCGAGGAGCGGCACGTGCGCGAGGTCGACCACGCCCAGCGGAAGCGGATGCTGGAGGCCTTCCTCGAGGCCGCACAGTCCGGCGACATCGCCGAACTCGAGCGCATCTTCACCGCCGACATCGTCAGCTACTCCGACGGCGGCGGACTGGCCCGGGCGTCGCGCATCCCGGTCTTCACCCGCGAGACGGTGGCGAAGTACGTCCACGCCTTCGCCGACCGGTTCTGGGACGGCACCGTGCGCCTCATCGAAGCCAACGGCGGCCCCGCGGCCGTGCTGGTCCGCGACGGCGCCGTGGTCGCCTTCATCGCGCTCGACGTCACCGCCGACGGCATCCGCCGCCTCCAGTGGGTGCTCAACCCGCAGAAGCTGGAACGCATCCCCGTCCCGGCGTGAAATCCCGCCCCCGATGTCACAAATCGGGACGCTGTCCGGTCATAGCGGGTGAAGGCACATTCATCGGCCGGACAGGAGGCACTCATGCGCCGGATCCTCGTGGTGGGCGGCGGTTACGCCGGTTTCTACACCGCATGGAAGCTGGAGAAGAAGCTGCGGAAGGACGAAGCCGAGATCGTCGTGATCGACCCCCGGCCGTACATGACGTACCAGCCGTTCCTCCCGGAAGTCGCAGCGGGGTCGATCGAGGCGCGGCATGCCGCCATCTCGCTCCGCAGCCACCTGAAGCGCGCGCGGCTCATCCCCGCGTCGGTGACCCGGATCGACCACGCGTCGAAGACGGTGACGGTGCTCCCGAAGGACGGCGAGCCGTTCCCGCTGGGCTACGACATCATCGTGGTCACCGCCGGCGCCGTCACCCGGACCTTCCCCATCCCGGGCATCACCGAGCAGGCGATCGGCATGAAGCATGTCGAGGAGGCGGTCGCCATCCGCGATCGGCTGCTCGACGCTTTCGACCGCGCCTCGGTGCTGCCGCCCGGACCGGAGCGCAGCCGCCTGCTCACCGTCGCGTTCGTCGGCGGCGGGTTCTCGGGCGTCGAAGGGTTCGGCGAGACGCTCTCGCTGGCCACGGCGCTTCTGAAGTCGTATCCCGAGCTGACCTTCTCGGACCTCTCGTTCCATCTGATCGAGGCGCGCAACCGCATCCTCCCCGAGGTGACCGACGAGCCGGGACGCTGGGTGGTGCGCGCCCTGGAGCGCCGTGGGGCTCACATCCACCTGGATGCGCAGCTCGTCTCGGCGGACGGCGGCCACCTGGTGCTCTCGACCGGTGCGGAGTTCGACGCGCACACCATCGTGTGGACCGCCGGCAACGGCGCGAACCCGGTCGTCGCGAACCACACCGACCTGCCGGTCACGGCGCGCGGATCGGTGATGGTCCGCGCCGACCTGCGAGTGGGCACGCCGGACGCGGTCGTGCCGGACGCCTGGGCGGCCGGGGACGACGCGGCGGTGCCGGACCTGGCGTCCCCGATCGACGGCGCCGTCACGGTTCCCAACGCCCAGCACGCCGTTCGGCAGGCCAAGCGGCTGGCGAAGAACATCGTCGCGAACCTGCGCGGTGAGCAGCCGAAGGACTACGTGCACCACTGCCTCGGCGTCGTCGCGACCCTCGGCCTCGGCACCGGCATCTTCCAGTGGCGCGGAATCGTCATCACGGGATTCCTCGCCTGGGTGATGCACCGCGGGTATCACGTGCTCGCGATACCGACCTGGGAGCGCAAGGTGCGGGTGCTGCTGATCTGGGCGAGTGCGGTGTTCTTCGGGCGCGACATCGTGTCGCTGCTCTCGGTGCAGCATCCCCGCCGGGCGTTCGTCGGGGGCGGCGTGCCGGAAGCGTCCGACGTGCGCGAGCTCGCCGGGAGGGCCGTCTGATGTCCGTCGACCGCAGGCACCGGCCCTCCGCGACGGCACGGCTCGCCGGAGTCGTCTCGAACAGTGCTGCAGGACGCCGTGTCGCCGCACTCCGCGACGAGCTCCGGACCCGGCGCGTGCCGCTGCACTGGACGAACATGTTCGGTGTCATCGCGTTCGCGTGCGTCCTGGTGCTGTTCGTGACCGGCTTCATCCTCATGTTCGTCTACACGCCGTCGAGCACGCGCGTGACCTATGACGGCCCGTACACGCCGCTCGCGGGCGCCGAGATGTCGAAGGCCCTGCAGTCGACGCTGGCGATCACGTTCGAGGTGCCCGGCGGCCTGCTCGTGCGCCAGGCGCACCACTGGGCGGGACTCCTGCTCCCGGCCGCGATCATGCTGCAGCTGGCGGTCTCGTTCTTCACCGGCGCGTTCCGCCGTCCCCGCCGGCTGTCGTGGGTGCTGCTGTTCGGCCTGCTGATCACCGCCCTGCTCGGCGGCTGGAGCGGGTACGCGCTCCCGGACGACATGCTGTCCGGCACCGGACTGCGCATCGTGGAGGGCATCGTCCTCGGCATCCCCGTCGTCGGCACCTGGCTGTCCGCGCTGCTGTTCGGGGGCGAGTTCCCCGGGCGGATCATCGAGAACCTCTACCCCATCCACGTCGCCGTGGTGCCGGCGCTGCTCGTGCTGCTGCTCGCGGCGCGGGCGCGACGGGCGTACCTCGACAAGCCGGCGCAGTTCGCCGGCCCGGGCCGCACGGAGGAGCGGATCGTCGGGGTCCCGGTTCTGCCGAACCTGGCGGCGCGTGTGGGCGGCCTCCTCGCCATCGCGACCGGCGCGATCGTCCTCATCGCCGCGACGGTCACGATCAGCCCGATCTGGCTCTACGGACCCTCCTCGCCCGGCGACGCGTCGGCGGGCAGCCAGCCGGACTGGTACACGGGCTTCCTCGACGGAGCGCTCCGCCTCGTCCCGCCCGGCTGGGAGTTCGAGTGGCTCGGCCGCACCTGGACGCTCGCGATCCTGATCCCCCTCGCGGTGGTCGGGCTCTACCTGCTCGCGATCGCCGTGTACCCGTTCGTCGAGGAGTGGGTGACCGGCGACCACCGCGACCACCACCTCCTCGACCGCCCGCGCAACGAGCCGACGCGCACCGGCCTCGGCGTCTCGGGCATCGTCTTCTACGCCGCCCTCTGGGGCGCGGGGAGCGCCGACCTCGTGGCCACGCATTTCCACCTCACCGTGGAGTCGGTGGTGGCCGGCTACCAGGCGCTCGTGGTGCTGGGTCCGGTCGTGGCGTTCGTCGTCACCCGCCGCGTGTGCCTCGCGCTGCAGAAGCGCGACCGCGACATCCTGCTGCACGGGTACGAGACCGGGCGCATCGTCCGGCTGCCCGGCGGCGAGTACGTGGAGGTCCACGGATCGGTGGATGCGGCCGAGCGGTACCGCCTGGCGGGCCCGGTCGCCGTGCACCCGGTCAACGCCAGGCCGGACGAGGACGGGCGGCTCCGGCCCACCGAACGGCTCCGGGCGGCTCTCGCCCGGGTGTTCTTCGAAGACCGCTTGGAGCCGGTGGGCCCGCTGACCCGCGACGAGGTCGTCGCCGGAGGACGAACGGATGAGGCGATCACGCACACCGCGGAGGCCCGGTCGGGCGCGGCGCGGGCGGGCGCGGCATGAGGCGGAGGCGGCCGCGGCGGCCGCCGCTCTGACGACCTCGCTGCGCGACGCCTACCTCGCCGGCGACGCTCCGGCCCTGGCTCGGCTGCTCGGCCCGGACGTCCACGTGGTGGTGGACCGCGGCGGCGACGCATCCCTTCCGGTGGCTGTCGGCGTCGCCTCGGGCCTGACGCTCCTGCACGGCCTGCTCGGCGACCCCGCATCGCTCGGTCTGGACGTCCGGCCGATGAATGGGCGCTCAGGACTCGTCGCCTCCCGTGACGGACGCGTCTTCGCCGTCGTTGTCGCGGACGGCGTCGTCGGGGCCGTCGACCACCTCTGGGTCGTGGCGGATCCGGAGAAGCTCCGGCGCTGGGGGGAGCCCCGGTGAGCGGCTGGCGAGGAACGGAAGGTATGACGCGGAGTGGTCGTGGCCGCAGGCACAGCGCTCGACATCGCCGTGCAGCAATCGGCTGGGCGTGAGACCGGTCAGTCGCAGGCATTCCCGGTTCAGGTGGGCCTGGTCGGCGTACCCCGCGTCGACGGCGATCCCGGCGATCCCGTCGCTTCCGCGTCGTCCGCTCGCCGCTACGCCGGCCTGTGCCAGCGCCAGGAATCCTTGGAAGCGGAGGGTCCGCTGAAGCACCTTCGGGCTGAGCCCGACCGTGTGGAGAGAGCGACGTCGCAGCTGACTCTCCGACAGCGCGACGTGTGCCGCGACGGCGCCGACATCGTGGGGTCGCCACGGCATCAGCGCGGAGACGGCCTCCCGGATGGCCCGGTCGATCCGCTCCGCCGCGCGGAACTCCCCGAGAAGGAACGCCTCCAGGACGGCCACGGCGCGCTCGTCCCGGCCGGACAGCGCCATGGCCTCGCCGAGGCGCTCCGCGGATCCGCCCCACACCTCCGACAGACCGACGTTTTCATCGACCAGTTCGTCGAGCATGACCGGCAGCGGCGGCGCGCCGGCAGGCAGGAACCGGGCGCCGACGATGGTGGTGTGCGGCGGGATGACCTCCAGCCGGGGCCCGGTCAGCGGCCCCATCAGCCGGGGCTGGCCGCCGAGCGGCACGTGGATCTCGACACCGCCGGTGGGGAGGTGGCGTTGGACGTACGGGGCGTCGCCGGTGCGGTGGATCCAGATCGTGCGCACCACCCGCGCGAGCGCCGGCGTCGGCGGCCGCTCGACATACGATTCCATGCTCCCCCTCTCCGACCCCTGTCGTCAGCGGGCCCTGGCGAACGCCCGGCGCACGACCCGCCTGTTCAGGAACACCGCGATGATCGCGATGATGGCGCCGACGGCAGCCTGCTCGACCTTCATCCAGATCGGATAGCCGGTGTCCGGCGCCACGATGATCACGACGATGCCGATCGGCGCGAGCAGTGAGATCCACCGCATCCGGGTGTAGGCCGTGCGGTTGCCCCGCGCGGCGGCCCGGGTCACGAAGACGAACACGATGCTCGCTCCGGCGACGACGGCACCACGGAGCCAGACCACCCAGTTCACGTCGGCGGGATCGACCGCGCTCAGGATCGCCGCCACACCGAGGGCGGTCAGGGACACGGCGGCGCACAGCACCCAGAGCCGGGTGACGGCTGCGAGAGCAGACCGCACCTCGAGCGGGTGAGCGGCGGTGGACGTCATGCGGGTTCTCCTTGCCGGGTCGCGCGGTCGAAGAGGTCGACGATCTCGGCGATCGCCGCATCGGTGGCGGAGGGGGAGCCGGGCATCGTCGTGGCGAACGCGTCGATCGTCGCCCGGATCGAGCGCGCGACCACGAGGGTGTCGAACTGGTGGAACTCGCCGGCCTCCTGGCCGTGTGAGAGCAGCACCGACAGCAGCAGCGCCGAGGTGTCCTCCCGGAGGCCGTTGTCGGCGCGCGGCGCGTTGGCGATGACCTCGATCACCGCGCGCGCGGCGAGGCGGTTGTCGGCCAGGTACCGAAGGTTGGTGGTGATGTACGCCGCGAGCTTGCCTCGCCAGGTGCCGGCGGCCTCCATCGCCGGCACCATCACGGCGGCCGCGCCGTCGATCACGTGCGCGACCACCGCCTGCATCAGTGCCGCTTTGTCGGCGAAATGGTACGAGATCATCCGGGTGCTGCTGAGGCCGGCGTCCTCGCAGATGCGGGCGAACGAGGTGGCGGCGAAGCCCCGCTCGGCCAGCACCGTGATCGTCGCGTCGACGATCTCGCGCCGGCGCTCCTCGGTGGACCGATAGGGACGAGTAGCAGGAGTCACCTGTCCATATTTACTTAATCAGGTAATTGCGCGCAAGTGCGGAGCGAAAAGAGAGACCGGTGCGTTCTCCAGCTGTTGGCGCAGTTCCGCGCTCGGGCTGCCCAGGACCTCGCCGGTGAGCGTTCCGGTTGCCGAGATGGCGGTCATCAGGTCGGGGCCGATGTGTGCGAGGTGATCGAAGAACGCGGCGGCGTCGACGTATTCCTCGATCACGATCGCCTCCGTCCGATCGGCGTTGAGGTACACCTCGTACCGCGTCGTCCCCGTGTCCTCCTGCTCGACGATCTGCACGCACTGTCTGGACAGTCGTGTGAACTCGTCGACGGCACCCGCGCGGAACACGAATCGGGCGATTCCCATCACCGTTTCCATCGGCTTCCTCCCTCTCTGGTCGTGCTGGTTCAGCGGCTGTGGGCGTTGCGCCAGGCCACGTAGTCGGCGACCGCGGCCGCGACGTCGAACTCCGGCGTGAAACCCGTCTCTGCCCGGAGACGGGAGATATCGAGGTACGGATGTTCTCCCGGCCCCGTGGAGCGACCCTCCAGCAACCGCACCGGCGTCTCGGGGAACGCGGCGTCCAGGGCTTCGGCGAGTTCGCGGTGGGTATAGCGGTGCCCGCTCGAGACGTTGTAGACGGTGTGATCCAGCACGTCGGCGGCCATCAGGAGCGCAATCGCGCGACCGGTGTCCGGGGCATAGCCGAAGTCGCCGCCGTCGTCGGCATGCAGCGCCGGCGGCTGCTCACCCCGACGCAAGGCCCCGACAGCGGGCGGGATGGGATTGAAAGGCGATTCCGGGTCCATGAGCGGTCCCCACGTGCTCCCGATCCGCAACAGCACGGGATGCACGCCGGTCCCCGCCAGCGCGAACAGCGTGAGCGGCTCCACCGCCTTCTTGAACGCGACGATCGCATGCGGAAGATCGGCCGATGGGAGGTCGAGGTCTTCCGTCCACGGGATTTCGGGGCGACCGGTGTAGACGCCGATGCTGCTCGCGACCGCGAACCGGCCCACCTCCCACCTGCGGGCGGCTTCGAGGGCGTTGAGGAGGCCGGCGGTGTCGCGCCGGAAGAACTCGATGGGGTCCGCTTCCGGGATGCTGCCGGCGAGATGCACGATGTCCCGGATGTCGTGTCGGTCGCCCAGCGCCAGGAACGCGTCCCGGTCGGTGGTGTCCACATTCTCGACGGTGACGCGTCCGTCGAGGAACGACGGCACCTCGGTCGTGCGGTGAGCGGTGACGACGACCTCGTGCCCGCGGTCGACGAGGGCGGCGGCGGTGTGCGCTCCGATCATCCCGAGTCCGCCGGTGACGAGGATCATCGCTTCACCTCGTAGTGCAGGTGCGTGACATCGGGGGCCGCGACGACCTCGAGGATCCCCAGCCGGATGTGCTGCGGCAGCTCGTGGAAGAAGCGCCGTCCGGCGCCGAGCAGGATCGGCACCTGATGCAGGATCAGCTCGTCGACCAGGCCGGCGGCGAGCGCCTCCGTCACGAGCACTCCGCCCATCAGCCCGACATCCTTTCCGGCCGCCGCGCGTTTGGCGACGTCGACGGCATCGTGGATGCCGGTGCTGACGATGGTCTGCCGTGGGTTGGCCGGCGGAAAGTCCGAGTGACTGAGGACGACGAGCGGCGCGGTGGGATGCGGTGCCCCCTCTGCGAAGCGGTTGGAGTCGGTGTAGGTGGTGTGGCCGGCGAGCGTTGCGCCGACGCGGGACGCCAGCTCGTCGAAGATGCGTGCGCTCGGTTCCGTCAGACGGAATCCGTCGAACACCTGGCTGGGCACGTCGCCGCTGCCGTACCAGTCGAACAGGACGCCGCCGTCGCCGAGCCCGCGACCCGGTTCTGGTTCGCGGCCGGTGATGTAGCCGTCGACGGAGACGGCCAGGCCGCAGATCACTTTGCTCATGGGTGAACCTCTTTCGTGTTTTCGGTCGGGCGTTCTGCACCCGCGGGCGGAACCGCCTGCGGGAAGTCGAAGAACCGGCGCGGGTCGTAGCGCTGCTTCACGGCGGACAGCCGGGGACCGTTCGCACCGTGGTACGCGCGAAGCGGACCCTCGAGCGCCGGGTCCGGGAAGTTGGGATAGACGCGACCGGAGGCATGTTCGTGTGCGAGCTCCCACGACGCATCGATCCAGGGGTCGCCCGGTGTTCCGGCGTGCTCGAGCAGGAATCGTTGCCCGCGGTGGGCGAACGCGGTCGCGGTCTCGGCCACGCGGTTGTACGCGCCGGCCAGTGCGGTGAACGTCAGGCGTCGGCTGCGTGAGCCCTCACCCGTCTCGAGGCACGACACGAGCGCGGAGACGGCGCCGTCGTCGATCGGACGGTCGAAGAATTCCGAGCGGATGCGGACGCTTTCCGCGCTCGACGACCTCGCGTCATCCGACAGCGCGTCCTTCAGGGCCGAGTAGGGCATCGGCTCGCTCACCGCCAGCAGCGTGGGCCGGCCCGCGCGGCTCGCGAACTCGTGCAGGAGTTCACGCGTGCGGCTCTCGGACAACGTGGACGCTCCGTCGATGTGGACGCGCGGGCCGGAGCCATTCGGCTGGCTCTCGACCGTCGCATTCAGGGTGAGCTCATCCGGTGTGTCGGGAGCCCACGACTGCCACGCGGTGAGCACCGCACGCGGGTCGATGTCGCGCCAGTGCGCCTCGATCCGGCACACTGCGGGTTCCGGGAGGGTGGAGAAGCGGAGGGAGGTGACGACGCCGAACTGTCCGCCACCGGCACCGCGCAGCGCCCAGAACAGCTCCGGTTCGTTCTGCGCATCGCAGTCGACCACGGAGCCGTCCGCGAGGACGACGCGTGCACCGAGGAGCCGATCGCAGGTCAGCCCGTAGGCACGGCCGAGCAGTCCGATCCCGCCTCCGAGCGTCAGCCCGGCGATTCCGACGCTCGGCCCGCATCCCGCGGGCAGCGTGCGCCCGTGCACGTGCAGGGCGCGGTAGACGGCCCCGAGACGAGCACCGGCGCCGATCAGGGCCGTCCCGTCCGGATGGACGGCGACCTCGTTCAGGGCCGACAGGTCGAGGACGATCCCCTCGGTCGAGGACCGACCCGCGAAGCAGTGACCGCCTCCCCTCGGCACCAGGCGGAGTCCGGTCGAGCGCGCGTAGGCGATCGCTCGAACGACGTCCTCCTCCGACCGGCACAGCACGATCAGAGCAGGGAGCGTGTCCCGGAACGCACGGTTCTCCGGACGGCGTGCCCGCTCGTAGCCGGGAGAGTCCGCGGTGAGGACGTCCCCGTCGAGGAGCTCGCGCAATCGCTCGATTCCGGTCATGGTTCGACCGTAGGGATGGCGCCCGGGTCAAGTCTTGAACGAATCGAGCATCGTGCTGCGCCCGGGCGGCGGCCCGGCTGCGGCGAACGTCAGTCGGGCAGCCGCACCAGGTGCCGGTCGAGCGCGACGGCGATCGCCTCATCGCGGTTCGACACATCCAGCTTCCGGTAGATGCTGCGGATCTGGCTCTTGACCGTGTTCACCGAGACGCCGAGCTCCTCCGCGACCTGGGGCACGCGCGGGGTGCGCAGGTAGACCTCCAGCACGGCCAGCTCGCGCTTGCTCAGCGCTTCTCCCTCCGGCAGCGGCAACAGCAGGGAATGGGCCGGCACGCCGGCGAGCACGTCGCCGAAGCCGGCGCCGTCGAGGGCGCCGCGCACGGCCGGGAAGTCGTCCACGGGAATCAGCGCGACGGCGAGCCGCTGTCCCGTTGCGCGGAGGAGTTCGCCCAGCTGATCCACGGCGGTCTCGCGGCGAGGACCGCTGGAGAACCGCAGCAGCGCGGCGGCCTCCAGAGCCAGCGCCTCGGCGCGCGTACGCGAGTCCATCGGGGATCCGGCGGCCCGGCGCACCTGCTGGAGCGCAGCACCCGTGTTGCCGAGGGCCAGCTCGACGCGGGCGAGGCCGACGTGGCGGTGGACGCTGCCCGGCTCCAGCTGCCGAAGCACCGCCGACGCGGTGGTGAGGTCGCCGAGCGCGATGTGCAGCAGCGCCCGACACGGTGCGAGCTCGCGGCGAGCCGCCATCCCGCGACCTTCCGCACCGCGGAGCGCAGCGAACGCGTCGATCCCCGCGAGGCCGGCGGAGGGCCGGCCCGCGACGAGGTCGACGAGCGCCTCGGTCGACGCGATGGCGCGCCAGTGCTCGATCGTCCGGCGATCGTGGGTCATCGCCGCCAGCTGGTCGCGCGCCGTCGCTGCGTCGAACTGCTCCAGCGCCACGATCGCCTGGGCGACGCGGTAGAAGGTTCCCGGATACCAGGAGCGCTGCTGGGCGGTCCACTGCTCGTCCTGGGCCAGTTCGATGGAGGCCATCGCCTCGTGGATGTCGCCCCTCAGCGCGTGGATGCCTGCCGTCATCGCGATGTTGGCGAAGCCGGAGGAGTATCCGGTGGGAGGCGATTCGGCCATGCCCTTCTCGAACGTCTCCAGGGCCGAATCGACCTGGCCCGCGTAGTACTGCGTCGTGCCCACGTGCGCGTAGATGCGCGACAACGCCTGCACGGCGGCGCGCTGATCCAGGGTGAGGCCGTCCAGGGCTGCGACGGCCTTCCGCGCCGGCGCGATCCCGAGGCGCGGGCGCCCGATCAGCCGGTAGGCGGCGCTCTCGCTGGCGAGAATGAGCGCGCGGTCGACAGGTCCCACCCGGTCTACGCCCTGGCGCGCGGCCCGGGCCGCTCCGACGAAGTAGCGCAACCCCTTCATCCGCCGGTTCGGCTGCAGGTTGTAGGCGATTCCGAGCAGCATCATGAGCAGCGGCCGCGTGTGAAGCGCTGCCGGCGGGATGCGCTCGGCGACCTGCGCGAAGCCCAGCCGGATCCCGATGACGACATCGAACCAGTGGTCCCGGACGACGGCCGTCGCCGCGTCATAGTCGGCCGCGTCGACAGCATCCTGGAACAGCCGGAGCACGTCCCGATCGATCGTCAGCCGGATGTCGTCATCACTGTCGGGCTCGGGGTCGGCGCCCGCGGAGAAGGAGTGCGCGGACTCATCGGAGAACGAGCTCATTGCGTGTACTCCAGGTTCGGGTAGTAAGGAGTGGCGTCCACTTCATCGTAATGACGTGTCGGGAACATTCACCGGCGGCCCACTCGGATGGCGGCTCCCCGCGGAGCGGGTCTTCCACGGCCTCCATCGGTCGGAAAGGAGGCCGCCGGCCCACTCGGCGCGTATCCTGATGCCGTGGTTCGGAGAACGCCTCGTGATGACGCCGAAGCGCACGTCGTTCACCTGCTCCCTTCTCTCGGTGCGCCGGCCGCTCCACCCCAGCAGCTCGGTTTCCCTCACCGCATGGGCGCCGCCGGTCGAACAGTGCTGGCTGTCGTCAATACAGGCGCGTCGATTGCGGCCGGCGCCATGATCGCCGGGATCTGGACGGCCGATACCCCCGGGCTGTGGTTCGACGTGCTGTTCACCGTGGTCATCGCCGGTCTCGCTGCATCGCTGTGGGGGGTATTCCGGGGGTCGGTCATCGAGGCGAACCAGGAGCGGGCCCTGAACACGCGGTGGCTGCACGTCCGGTCCCACGCACGAGCAGAGACCGGACGAGTCGTGAACCGTGCCGTCAACCTCTCCGAGGACGGAGCGGTGTCGACGTTCGACATCCAGGTCGTCATGGCCGACCGGTCGACCCTTCGCGCCCGATGGCGTCCGCGAACGATGTCGGCACGCTCGCTTCCCCTGGCAGCCGTGCCCGACGTCGGGGCCGTGGCGCGCGTCTGGCGGATGCCGGACGAGACGCAGGACTCGCCCGTCGTCATCGAAGTAGCCGACCCCTCCGCCGGAGACCCGCCAGCCTGAGTCGGGACATCGGTTCGAGTCAGGTCGGCTGCCCCGAGCAGGAGACCGCGATCCCGGCCAGCGTCATCGTCCAGGTGTAGTCCACCGGTTTCGACAGCCGGCCGGTCGGTTGATCGACAACCGCCAGGTGGATGACGACGGTGGCGCCGAGAAGGCTGCCGAGCGCGTTCAGAAGGCTGACCGGGACCGTCGTCGTGTACACGCCGCCCGACGATGTCGTCGTCGCCCCGGTGATGACTTGCGTTGCGCCGCCCTTCTGCGCCGTGATGCGGACCGACGTGGATGCGTAACCCGCCGGAGGCGCCCAGGTGAAGATCAGAGCCGTGGTGGTGATCACCGAGTTCCAGCTGCAATAGGGCGTCAGTGCGAAGCGGCTTGCAGCTGCCACGTCGCACTCCCCGTCTGCGACTGCGTCAGCGAGACACCCGCGGTGACCACGAAGCACAAGTCGACCGCAGCCCCACTCGACGTGGTCGGTGCGCCGGGCGCGAGCTCGAAGGTGACGGTGCCGGGCACGGAGGGTCACCGTCGAGCGAGAGCCCTCGCCGGCCAAGGCCCTTGACGCGATCTTCGCCAACCCCGAACGTGGATGGCGTCTCGACTGAGGAGGACGACATGGCGAGGATTCTGGTGACCGGCGCAGGGAGCGGGCTCGGCCTCGGTGCCGCACGCGAGCTGGCGGAGCACGGCCACACCGTGGTCGGCCACGTCCGCAGCCTGGACCGGGCCGGCGAGCTCCGGGATGCGCTGGGCGACGACGGGGTGATCCTGGCGGCGGAGCTCTCCGATGAGGAGCAGGTGCGGGCGCTCGCCGGTGAGGTGGCGGACGCCGGCGGCGTGGATGCGATCATCCACAATGCCGGGGTGATCGACGGCCCGGGCATCCTCCCGGTCAACGTGGTCGCCCCCTACCTCCTGACCGCGCTGGTCCCGGCCGAACGCCACGTCTACCTCAGCAGCGGGATGCACCGCGGCGGCCACGCGACGCTCGACGGACTCGACTGGTCGGGGCGGACGCGCACCGCGTCGTACTCGGACAGCAAACTGATCGTGACGGCGCTCGCGGCGGCGCTCCCCCGCCTCCGTCCCGGCGTGTCCAGCAACGCGGTGGATCCGGGCTGGGTGCCCACGCGGATGGGCGGCCGCAACGCGCCCGACGACCTCGAGCTCGGTCACCGCACGCAGGTCTGGCTCGCCGAGGGCGAAGACCCGGAGACGCGCACCTCGGCGTACTGGCACCACCAGCGGCAGCAGCGACCGCATCCCGCCGCCACCGATCGGGCGTTCCAGGATGCGGTCGTCGCCGGCCTGCGGGAGCACACCGGCACCAGCCTGTGAGGGCTGGGCAGCAGAGACGACGAAGCGCCGCGGCACTCGGCCGCGGCGCTTCCGGGGGGTCTTACTTGAAGACGTCCTTGATGTCCTCGCCGACGTTCTTCGTCTTGGCGGCGGCCTGGTCGGCCTTGCCCTCCGCGACCTTCTTGTCGTCGTCGGTGAGCTTTCCGATGGCCTCCTCGGCCTTGCCCTTGAGCTCCTGAGCGGTGTTCTTGATCTTGTCGGCAGCACTCATGGCTGTCTCCTTTCTCTGTTGTTTCTCGTGGGGTGTTTCGGGTGCGTCACGAGGGCCGGGCGGCGCTCGTGGACGTGTCGACCCGCGTCGCCGCCTGCAGCCGGGAACGGAAGCCGCCCACCAGCTGCGCGAAAACGGGAAGAGTAGTGCCGAGGGCGGAGTCGAGAAGTGCGACCGCTTCGTCGACCGCATCCGCCACCTCGCGCGGAGAGGCGCCGCGTCGACAGCGGACCGTCACCTTCAAGGCCGGTGTCCGGCGTACGCGGTACGCGCTGACGGCGACGCCGGCGACGCCGGGGACCGGCTTCAGCTGCTCGGTGAGGAGCGCGGCCGGGACGGCCGCATCGAGCTCGACGGAGCCGTCCGGCGTCGAGAGCGTGAGAACGGTGGAGGTCGCTCCGCGCCCGGCGCGGACGACCTGCACGATGAGCAGGATCACGAACAGCGCGGCGACGGCCAGCGCGATCAGCGCCGCGAGGCTGAGCGTGGTCCCGGGCCACAGGTGCACCCCGAACACGCCGTCGGCGGCCGTCGTGGCGGAGCGCCCGATGCCTCGCCAGAGCCGCCCGGCGTCCGGCACGGCGATCAGGGCGACCGCGAGACCCGCGACGGCCAGCAGGGCGATGCCGGTCGCGGCGAGCAGCAGCCGGTTGATGACGCGGTTGGTGTCGTTCACGATCCGACCTTTCCTGTGGGAGAGACGAGGATGCTGAAGCGCATGGACCCCGTGCTGTGTGCGCGGTCGAACTCCTCCGCGACCGCGATCCGCACCTCGTCGCGGTTCACGCGCATCCCGCTGACGGGCGCGATGCGCACCACACCGGTTCGCCGGCCCAGGCTGACGGTCACCGCATCCGGGGACACCGCCGCCGCCCGGGAGGCGCGACGGGCGAGGGCGGAGGCGAGCATCTCGTCGTCCGCCACGACGACCGCCCGCTCGCCGCGGAGCACACGTCGCGGCCGGCGGCCGGGGAGAACGGCGAGCGCGACCAGCACTACGCCGACGACTCCGGCGATGGCGGCGACCGCGACGAGCAGGGGGGTGCCGGCCGAAGGCGCCGCGGCGAGCGCAGTCAGCAGAGCGCGCGGAGAGAACAGGAGCGGGCGCATCCCGAGCAGATGGAGGATGCCTTCCACCGCCAGCCACGCCACCGCGACGACGAGGACGATCGCGACGCAGGCCGCGGCGACCGTGCGGGGCGAGTGGGTCTCGCGCCGCACGATTCGGGACTCGACCCGGCTCATCGCACTCTCCTCTCGCTGATCACGGCACCCGTCGCCCGGAGGTCGACGCGCGCGACCTCGAGGCCGGTGAGGGATCCGAGGCGCGCGCGGACCTGCGCCCCTGCTTCGGTCAAACGCTCCGCGAGGGGCTGGACGCCTCCCGCGCCCGCCGATCGCAGAGACCGGAGAGACGACACCGCGATCGGAGTGGCCAGCCGTACGGCGAGCGCGCCGGACTCGTCCCGTACCGTGGCGGAGACGTCGGTCACGCCGACACCGAGTTCGTCGGCGGCCACGGCTCGCGCCAGATGCTCGAGCGCGATGCGCTCGAAGCGATCGCGTCCGGCGGTCATGACGACGAGCGCCGGCCGTGCAGCGCGTCGGCGAGGCGGCCCAGGTCGACCTCTCCGCCCAGGATGCGCGCGACGAGGTAGCCGACCAGCGCGGCAGCGGCCACGCCGACGAAGACCCAGAAGCCGAACGCCGCCCAGACGACCGCCAGGCCGCCCCCGATCAGGGCGCCGAAGCGGGGGGCGGTCACTGGACCCGGGCTTCCTGCTCGTTGTCGTCGTCGTCGCTGGGCACGTACACGTCGTTGATGGTCACATTGACTTCGGTGACCTCCAGGCCGACGATGCGCTCGATCGCCTGGACGATGGCGGCACGGACGTCGGCGGCGACCTTCTGGAGCGCCACCGGGTATTCGGCGACGATCGTCACGTCCGCCGCGACCTGCTTCTCGCCGACCTCGACGCTGATGCCCTGACCGAGGTCGGTCGCGTTCATCGCGTCGCGCAGCGCGCCGAGTGCCCGAGCGGCCCCGCCGCCCAGGGCGTGCACCCCGGGGACCTCGCGGGCCGCGATGCCGGCGACCTTCGCGACGACCGCGTCGCTGATGACCGTCTTGCCGACGGTGGGCTCCCCCGGAACCGCGGTGGTGGATGTGGTGGTTGCCATGTCGTGTCCTTCCGATCCGTTTCGCGCGGCCCGTTCGATCAGGTCGCACTTCTGTGACGGAGCGGCGGGGCCGTTCGTCACGGCGAGAACCTGAGAATTCGCTCAATCGTCTCGCCTGGCTAGTTACTACCCGTTCTAACAGAATCGGCCGTAGGATCAAGAGGCCGGCGGCGCCTGGGACTCCGGATCCGGCGCGACAGTCGGCGTGCGGAAGGAGAGAGGGTGGCGCGGTCCGATGTGCACGCACTCTCCGAGGCGAGCGACGACACTCTCGCCGGCCGTGCGGCCGATGGCGACACAGTGGCGTTCGAGGTCCTCGTCCGCCGCCACGGCCCGCTGATGCGCGCCTACGCCGCCCGCATGCTCGGCTCGACGTACGAGTCCGACGACGTCGTGCAGGAGACGTTCGTCACCGCCTGGCGCCGGCTCGGGGAACTCCAGGAGGGCGCGGCTGTGAAGTCGTGGCTCATGCGCATCCTGAGCCGTCGATGCCTCGATCGGATCCGCGCCCGGCACGAATACGACGACGTGACCGAGGTGGATGCCGCCGCGCCCGCCGACACCGGGCCGGAGCACCTCACGGAGGTGCGGACCGCGAACGAGGCTCTCGGCCGCGCGCTCGACGGGCTTCCCGAGCTGCAGAGGAGATGCTGGGTGCTCCGCGAGGTGGGACAGTACAGTTACGACGAAATCGCGCAGGAGCTCGACATCCCCGTATCGACGGTCCGCGGGCAGCTCGCGCGCGGACGGAGACGACTGCTCGAGGCGATGGAGGACTGGCGATGACCGACCCGTACCTCCCCGGCGACGAGCTCATCGACGGTCACACGCTCGACGAGTTGAGCGACTACCTGGCGCGTGGGCGTACTCCCGCCGATCCGAGCATCGACGGCTCCCCCGAGTGCCGCGCCGCGCTGGAGTCGCTCGCACGCCTCAGCCGCACCACCCGGGACCTGTTGGATGCCGAGGCCGAGCAGTCCTCCGCCGACGACGGATGGGTGGGCCGCATCCTCGACGGCATCCGTCTGGACGTGCAGTCCGGCCGGCGTGTTCCGCTCGCCCACCCCGATCCGAGCGCGGACCTGGCGCTGACCGAGGGCGCCGTGCGCGCTCTGGTGCGCGGAGTGGGCGACGGGATCGACGGGGTGATCGTCGGCCGGTGCCGGCTCGACGGCGAGCTCGAGACGATCGGTTCGCCCATCGCGGTTCACGTCGAGATCTCCGTGCGCTACGGCGATCCGCTCGACGCTGTCGCCGCCGAAGTGCGTGAAGCGGTCGCCGCCGAGCTCGCGCAGCACGCCGAGGTGAATGTCGCCTCGGTCGACGTGACGGTGACGGATGTGCGCGCCGGGCGTGCGCCGGACGGGGGGCTGGCATGAGCGCGACACACGAGGCTCCGGCCGCCGACCTCGCCGACCTGGTCGGGCGCGTGCCCGGGGTGACCCGGCTCTACCCCGCTGCGAGCCTCGCCGGCCAGGTCTCGGCAGTGGTCGCGTCGGCCATCAGCGGCGCACCCGCCGACCAGATCGCGGTCGCCCCTGGACGCATCGCGATCCGCATCGGGGTGGGCACGGGGCGCCCAGCCGCGGCCGTCTGCCGAGACGTCTACGCCGCCGCTCGGGCGTGGTCGCAGGCAGCAGGCATCCCGGACGCCGTTATCGAGGTCACCGCCGCGTCGATCGAGACGACGGACGCCGATTTGTCAGCACTTCCTCAGGCCGACCGCCGATAGGCTGGACGACAACAAGGGGAGTACTCCCGTCGGCAGTGAGCCCGTCATTACGGATGCGCCATCGCATCCCGGGCCATTGGTCCCGAACCGAGATCGTCGATCCGGTCGGGGCGGAGGAGACCTTGGCGAGACGTTCCGCCTACCCCTTGGGAGTTCCCGGTGCAGGTTACCCCGCTCATCTGGATCATCACGATCGCCGTCACGATCGCGTTCTTCGTCTACGAGTTCTTCGCCCACGTGCGCAAGCCGCACGAGCCGACCATCGGCGAGTCCGCCCGCTGGTCCGCGTTCTACATCGGCCTGGCGCTGCTGTTCGGCGTCGGGATCGGCATGGTGTCCGGCTGGACCTACGGCGGCGAATACTTCGCCGGCTACCTCACCGAGAAGGTGCTCTCGGTCGACAACCTGTTCGTCTTCCTGCTGCTGATGTCGGCGTTCGCCGTGCCCAAGGCGTACCAGCAGAAGGTGCTGATGATCGGCATCATCATCGCGCTGATCCTCCGCGGCGCGTTCATCGCCGTCGGAGCCGGGCTCATCGAGAACTACTCGTGGGTGTTCTACCTCTTCGGCGCCCTCCTGCTCTTCCTGGCGTGGCGTCAGGCGTTCGGCTCCCACGACTCCGACCCGGCGAACAACCGGGTCATGCGGTTCATCCGGCGGCACCTGCCCGTCACCGACGAGTACAACCGCGACCGGCTCACGGTGAAGAAGGACGGGCGCCGGTTCGTCACCCCGATGCTGCTGACCATCATCGCGATCAGCCTCATCGACGTGGTCTTCGCCGTCGACTCCATCCCCGCGATCTACGGTCTCACCAGCGAGGCGTACATCGTCTTCACCGCCAACGCCTTCGCCCTGATGGGACTCCGCCAGCTGTACTTCCTCATCGGCGGCCTGCTCGAGCGGCTCGTCTACCTGTCGCAGGGCCTCGCCGTCATCCTCGGCTTCATCGGCATCAAGCTCGTCTTCCACGCACTGCACGTCAACGAGCTGCCCTTCATCAACGGCGGCCGGCACGTGGAGTGGATCCCCGAGATCCCGACCTGGTTCTCGCTCCTGTTCATCGGAGCGACGATCGCGGTCGCCGCAACCGCGAGCCTCCTGAAGACGCGTGCCGACAACCGTAAGGCGTCAGGGGCCGGAGATGCCGTCCCCGTCGGCAACACTCGGCCCGGCACCGACTGAGCCGGCCGGCCGCGCCGCGGCGTCGGCCTTCCACGCGCGGACGGTATGCCCGAAGCCCACCAGTTCGTGGCCGACCACCTCGATCACGGCGCCCGCAGCCACCAGCCCGATCACCACGCTGAGGCTCGTCAGCGACCCCCGCTGGTCGAGGTCGATCGCCTGCCCGGGATATGTCGTCGCGCCGACGACGACCGCGCCGACGAGCGGCGCGAGGGTGAGCAGCAGCAGCGGCAGATGCGTGGAGTCGAACGAATGAAGGAGCACGCTCCAGGTGAGGAAGACCAGGACGATGGTGATCGCGAGGGGAACCGCCAGCGCCAGCGCGATCCCGAGCAGGGACACCCCGCCGTGCTCCATTGCGATCGTGGTCAGGTGCAGCCCGGCGCCGATCGCAGTGATGGATCCGAACAGTGCCAGGTGGGCGTACCGCCAGGGGAACGCCCGCTCCGGCCGCCGCTCCAGCACCCACCGCGACGGCACCAGGAAGTAGGTCCACCAGACGGCGGCCGCCATCACGAGCCCCGAGGAGGCGATGAGCACGGCCTCGGGCGACCATCCCACCGCTTGGGTCAGTGTTCCGACCGCAGCGGTCGTCGCCGCGATCACTTCTCCGAGGGTGATCAGCGTGAGCAGGGCGAAGCGCTCCGCGAGGTGCCCGGCGTTCCACGGCGAGAAGCCGTAGCTGCGCGTGGCGACCACGGGAGCGATCATCTCGAAGAGCGCCACGACGATCAGCGCGGTCACCGTCACCCCCACCGGGAGAGGGACGATCGCGGTCAGCAGCCAGGCGACCTGGGCGACCGAGATGATGAGGACGTACGACATGGCGTTCTTGCGGTGGGACGGGTCCTCCCGCGCCGCCCGCAGCCAGAGCAGGATCTGCGGCACACGCATGATGATGTATCCGCTCACCATCAGCAGGTTGTTGGGGCTCTCCCCGTGCGATGCCCGCTCGAAACTCACCGGGAGCCCGTAGGCGAGCACGATCACGCCGATCATCTGCACGATCGTCGCGATGCGGAACAGGAGGTCGTCGTTGCCGTATGCGGACGCGAACCAGGTGAAGTTCAGCCACGCCCAGCTCACCGCCCACACGGCGAAGATGTAGGCGCCGAGCGCCGGCCAGATGTCCCCGTGGCTGAGCTGCTGGGCGAGCAGGTCGGACGCGGTGGCGAACGCCACGACGTAGGTCAGGTCGTAAAGCAGCTCGAGAGGCGTCGTCGTGCGACCCCGCTCCCGCGGGTCGCGGCCGCGCATGGGTCTGATCCGGTGCCGCAGCTCATGCCGCAGCTCCTCCGTGGTGTCCGGTTCGCCGCTCACGTGACCTCCCGGGCCGAGTCTCGCGCATCCCGGCTGTGCAGGGAAGCCTTGGCGCAGCTCTCGCCGGTACGCCCGATCAGGCGCCGTGGATGCGCTCCGCGAGCAGCGTCAGCAGCGCTTCGGCGGCGCGGCCGGGGCGTGGACGGGCGATCGCGTTCAGCCGCCAGCCCACCGGCTCCCGCAGCGGGCGCGTGACGGCTCCCTCGGCGGGGATGATCGTGAGTTCCGGCAGGGCGGCCACGCCCAGACCGGCGGCGACGAAGCGCGGGATCTCGCCGAGGTCGGCCAGTTCGGTGGGTACGCGCCGAGTCAGACCGAGCGCCGCGAACGCGCGGTCGAGAGTGACCCGGTTGCCGAAGCCGGCGCGCGAATCCACCCAGGCCTCCTCCGCCAGGTCGGCGAGCGCGACCGAGCGGCGGCGCGCGAGGGGATGTCCCTCCGGCAGCACCGCCAGGAACGGGGAGTCGACCAGATGGCGCGTCAGGAGGTCGGGAACCGTCTCGGGCAGGCCGTGGAACGCGATGTCCAGCCGACCCTGCCGGACGTCTTCGACCAGACCGGTCGAGCCCCCGGGCGATGGGCCGAGCCGGAGGTCGACGTCGGGGTGGCGTCGGTGGAACTCGCCCATGATGCCGGGCAGATCGACGCTCTGCAGGTTGGTGAAGATGCCGACCCGCACCGTCCCGCGAAGCGGCCCCTGATCGCCGGCCAGGTCGCGCATCCTCTCGACGGTTTCGAGAGCCGCCCGGGCTTCCGCGAGAACCGCCTCGCCCACCTCGGTCGGGCGGACGCCGTGGGCGTCCCGCTCGAACAGGGCGGCACCGAGCTCCCGCTCGAGGCTCTGGATTCCCGCGGACACGGTGGACTGTGCGGCGAAGACGCGCTCGGCGGCCCGCGTGAAGCTGCGCTCGTCGGCAACCGCGACCAGGTATTCGAGCTGACGGGTGTCCATGGGTCGATCCTACGTACTATCGAGCAGAACGATCGTCAGCATCGTCTATTTCCGTTGGACTCGATAGGCAGCGAGGAGCACTATCGAAGCATGACCAGCACGCTCGACTTCTCCGCCCCCACCGGCTCCACTCCTCGGATGGAGACCGCACCGGGCCGCACCCGGCGCTCCTTCCGCCTGCGCCACGGCGCCGGCTTCTGGGTCATCGCGGCGGCGTTCCTCGCGGTGATGGCCTTCTCGACCATCCCCACTCCGCTGTACGCGTTCTACCAGGCGCGCGACGGCTTCCCCACCTGGGTGGTCACCGTCATCTTCGCCGCGTACGCGGTCGGCGTCATCGCCAGCCTCTTCCTCATCGGCCACCTCAGCGACATCGCAGGCCGACGCCGGATGGTGCTCATCGCCGTCCTCATCGAGATCGTCTCCGCCGCCCTCTTCCTGGTCTGGAACGATGTCGCCGGCCTGATCGTCGCGCGCACTCTCTCCGGCATCGGCGTCGGCGCCCTCACGGCCAGCGCGACCGCGCACCTCAGCGAGCTGCGCGCCGTCGCCCGACCGGACGAGGGCCCCGCGACCGCCGGGACCGTCTCCACGGTCGTCAACACGGGCGGACTCGCGCTCGGCCCGCTGATCGGCGGAGCGTTCGCGCAGTTCCTGCCCGAGCCGCTGCTGCTCCCGTACGCCGTGTTCCTCGTCGTGCTCGCGGTCGCGGCCGTCGCCGTCGCCCTCGTCCCCGAGACGGTGGAGCGCGCCGAAGAGCGCCCGGCCTACCGTCCGCAGCGGATCTCGCTGCCCGCCGAGGCGCGTGGAGCGTTCTCCGCCGCGGCCGTCGCCGCCTTCGCCGGCTTCGCCGTCTTCGGTCTGTTCACGTCTCTCGCGCCCAGCGTGCTCGTCGTGACCCTCCACCAGACCTCGCACCTGCTGGCCGGGTTCGTTCCGTTCGCGGTGTTCGCGGCGTCGGCGATCTCGCAGATCGTCTTCGCCCGGGTCTCCGCCCGCGCGCAGCTGATCCTGGCCCTCGTCCTCATGCTCGTCGGGCTCGCGGGCCTCGCAGCCGGCGTGCTGACGGCCTCGTTCGCGGTCTTCCTGGTCAGCGGTGTGCTGGCGGGCGCCGGTGTCGGCCTGCAGTTCCGCTCGGCGATCGCCGCGGCGGCCTCCCTCGCCGCCCCGGAGCGCCGCGGCGAGGTGCTCGCCGCGATCTTCCTCATCGCGTACATCGGTCTGGCGGTGCCCGTACTGCTCGTCGGCGTGGCGCTTATCTTCTGGCCGCTGGTGCCGGTGCTGGTGGTGTTCGTCGCCGCGGTCGCCGCCCTGTCGGTGCCGGCCGGCCTGCGGATGCTGCGCCGGGCCTGACCCCGTCCGGTCTCAGTGCACCGAGGTGAACGTCCCGAGAGCATCGTCAGCGAGTGCGGAGCGGAGAGCCGGGAGTGACCCCTCATCCACGTTGACGATCGACTGGCCGTCGGATGAGGTCCCGGTTCCGGCGGTCGGCATCGTGAAGGCGTGGATGCTGGAGGGACCGTCGAGGCGCATGCTCGCCGCCAGCCCGATCATCGTCGGGAGGTCGAACTGCTCGTCGAGACTGAGGTATCGGCCGGTCGCACCGGCGAACGACGTCACGGCGGCGGGGTCGGTGAGCGTCCCGCGGCTGAGCAGCTTGGCGACGATGGCCCGCAGGAGGGCCTGCTGGTTGGCCACCCGCTGGTAGTCCGCCGTCGGGAACGCGTACCGCTCCCGAGCAAAGGCGAGAGCCTGGGCGCCGTCGAGGTGGTTCATGCCCTGAACGAAGGTGTAATGCGGCTTCTTGACCGTGGTGAAGCCGACCGGGCTGTCCACATCCACTCCGCCGAGCGCGTCCGTCATCCCTTCGAGGCCCTGGAAGTCGATGATCGCGACGTGGTCGATGTGCGTCTGGAGCAGTTGCTCGACCGTCTGGATCACCAGCGGAGTGCCTCCCCAGGCGAGCGCGGCATTGATCTTGGCCGTGCCCTTGCCGGGGATCGGAACCCAGAGGTCGCGCATGATCGACATGATGTACACGTCTTTCCGGTCCGCGTCGATGTGCACGAGCATCATGGTGTCGGAGCGCTGGTTGGACTCGGTGGCCTGCCCGACGGTCGTCGGGTCTCCCCGGGAGTCGGAGCCGATGAGCAGGATGTTCATGGCGCCGGTCGAGACGGGGGTCGGCCGTGTCTCCGCTGGAGGGAACGCACGCGGAATGTGCGTCACCGTCGAGTTGAAGGTCGACGCGACGCTGCCCGCGTAGAACAGTCCGCCGCCGACGAGGCAGCCCGCCACCACGGTGGCGACGGCGAGGAGCGTGGTCAGCACGATGGCGAGCGGCGAGCGCCGATGTGAGGTCCGCGGCGTGCGGCGGTGCCAGCGGTGCGGTGAACGTGTGGTCTGCGCGATCATGATGACCGTCTCCGGCACTCCCCCAGGAGCGTCTCATCTGACTTCGCTCGAGCTTTCGGGCGAGATGAGGATTTCTCATCTGCGTTCGAGGCTACGCTTGTTATCCTCAGAAGTCCCCGTTAATGAGGACATAGTTTGTACCCCGGTTACCCCCAGTTCGCGGGGCCCTCAGCTGAGGGCCATTCCCGGAACCCGCGCGCGGATCGCGTTCATCGTCGCCTCGTCCGAGACGCCCTGGAAGTCGTGCCGCGGGGTGTACGGAGCGATCAGCGCCGTCACCTCGTCCTCCGTGAGCTCGACATCCAGGGAGGCGATCGCGTCGTCGATCTGCTGGATGGATCCCGCCCCGACGAGCGGCGCGGTGACGACCGGCTGGCGGTGCAGCCACGCCAGGGCGACCGCCGCGCGGCTCACACCGTGCGCCGCCGCGACCTCTCCGACGGCATTCACGATGGCGCGATTGGATGCCTCCTCGGCGGGCGAGTACAGCAGGTCGGCGTAGTCGCCGTCGGTCTCCGAGCGCGCCGTCGCCCGCGCGTCATCCCAGGCGCGCGCGAGGCGGCCGCGGGCGAGCGGGCTCCAGATGATGGTGCCGACGCCCTCGTCGAGGCAGAGCGGGATCATCTCGCGCTCCTCCTCGCGAGCGAGCAGGTTGTAGTGATCCTGCATCGTGACGAAGCGCGCCCAGCCGTGCTGCTTCTGCAGGTTGAGGGCCTTCGCGAACTCCCACGCGAACATCGAGGACGCCCCGAGATAACGGACCTTGCCGGCCTTCACGATGTCGTTCAGCGCTTCGAGCGTCTCCTCCCAGGGGGTCGATTGGTCGTTGCGGTGGATCTGGTAGAGGTCGATGTAATCGGTGCCCAGGCGTTGCAGGGAGTGATCGACCTCCGCCAGGATCGCCTTGCGCGACAGGCCGCGGCCGTTCGGACCCGGCCGCATCGGGTGGCGGACCTTGGTCGCGATCACGACGTCGTCGCGATCGGCGAAGTCGCGGAGTGCACGGCCCAGGATCTCCTCGCTGGAGCCGTTCGAGTACATGTTGGCGGTGTCGAAGAAGTTGATGCCCGCCTCCAGCGCGTGCTTGATGAGAGGTCTGGCCTCCTCCTCCCCTTTCGACCAGACGGGGTGGCCACGGTCGGGTTCGCCGTAGCTCATGGCGCCGATGGCGATCGGGGAGACGTCGAGGCCGGTGGTCCCGAGCTTGCGATACTGCATGAGAACTCCTTGAATAGACGTGAGCGGAGAACTCTCCGCTTGATTTACGACGGTAACGGAGAATTCTCCGTTTAGCAAGGAGACGCATGCCGGAACCCCGACGAGCCGACGCCACCCGCGCCGACGCGCAGCGTAACCGCGCGCGCATCCTCGACGTCGCCGCGACGGCCTTCCGCGAGAACCCCGACGTGTCGCTCAACCAGATCGGCAAGCTCGCTGGCGTCGGCGCCGGAACCCTCTACCGGCACTTCCCCACGCGTGAAGCGCTGCTGCTCGCCGTCTACGCGGCGGAGATCGACGGGCTCGAAGGCGCGGTGGACGAGCTGCTGGCGAAAGAACCGCCGCTCGACGCCTTTCGCAGCTGGTCGCGGCAGTTGGCCGAGCTGGTGCGCATCAAGCACGGGCTCGGGGAAGCGCTGGCCAGCCCCTCGGCGCAAGAGGTGATCGACGCCACCTACGCGCCGGTGACCAACGCGATCGGACGACTGCTGGATGCGGCGGTCGCCGACGGCGACATTGAGCCAGGAGCCGACCCCGGCGACATCCTGCTTCTCCTCAGCGCGCTCTGGCGGGTCCCGGCCGGACCGGGCGGCCTCGCGCAGGCGGACCGGCTGCTGGAGATGGTGGTCGCGTCGCTGCCGGCACCCAGCGGCCGGAGCTGACATCCGGCTCCGGCCGCGGGTGATGCGTCAGATGCCGCGGGCGAGGCGGTAGTAGGCGGCGTTCGCGTCGAGGTCGCGGCGCACCGAGCGGAGCGTCGTCGTGTCGTCGATGACGATGAGCTCGGTGCGCAGCATGCGGGCGAAGTCCTCGAAGACCTCGACCCCGACCGCGGTGCTCATCACCGTGTGGTGCGCCGCGCCGGCCTCCAGCCAGGCGGTCGCCGACGTCGTGAAGTCGGGCTGCGGCTTCCACACCGCGCGGCCGACCGGCAGCTTCGGCAGCGGAGCCGACGGCTCGACCACCTCGACCACGTTGGCGACCAGGCGGAACCGGTCGCGCACGTCCGACAGCGCCACGACGACCGCGGGACCCGGGTCCGCCGTGAAGACGAGGCGGACCGGGTCGTCCTTGCCGCCGATGCCGAGCGGGTGCACCTCCAGCGTCGGCGTCGCCGAGCTGAGCGACGGGCTCACCTCGAGCATGTGCGCGCCCAGGATGCGCTCGTCGCCGGGCGTCAGGTCGTACGTGTAGTCCTCCATGAGGGATGCGCCGCCGGGCAGGCCCGCGCCCATCACGTTGGCCGCGCGCACCAGGACGGCGGTCTTCCAGTCGCCCTCCGCGCCGAAGCCGTAGCCTTCGGCCATCAGCCGCTGGACGGCGAGCCCGGGCAGCTGCTTCAGGGCGCCCAGGTCTTCGAAGCTAGTCGTGAACGCGCCGAAACCGCCCTCCTCCAGGAAGGAGCGCAGGCCCAGTTCGATGGCCGCGCCGTCGCGCAGCGACTGGTGGCGGTCGCCGCCGCGGCGCAGCTCCGGAGCGACGTCGTACTGCTCCTCGTACTCGGCCACGAGCGCGTCGATGGCCTCGGCCGGCGCCGCGGCGACCGCATCCGCCAGCTCGTTCACGCCCCACGTGTTCACCTGGACGCCGAAGACGTGCTCTGCCTCGGTCTTGTCGCCCTCGGTGACGGCGACGAAGCGCATGTTGTCGCCGAAGCGGGCGAGCTTCAGCGTGCGGGTGGCGGCCCGGCCGGCCGCTGCGCGCATCCACGTGCCGACGCGTGCCGAGACGACCGGGTTCGAGACGTGCCCGGCGACGGTGGTGCGCGGCACGCCGAGGCGCGTCAGGATGTAGCCGAACTCGCGGTCGCCGTGGGCGGCCTGGTTGAGGTTCATGAAGTCGAAGTCGATCTCGGCCCAGGGCAGCTCCACGTTCGCCTGGGTGTGGAGGTGGAGCAGCGGCTTCTGCAGCGCGTCGAGGCCGGCGATCCACATCTTCGCGGGGCTGAAGGTGTGCATCCACGCGATCACGCCGATGACGCGGTCGTCGGCGTTCGCCTCGAGCATGATGCGGCGGATGGCGTCTGCGTCGGTGAGGACCGGCTTCCACACGATCTTCACGGGCACGTCGGGTGTGGCGCCCAGCTCGTCGGCGATGGCGCGCGACTGCTCGGCGACCTGCGCGAGGGTCTCCGGTCCGTAGAGGTGCTGGCTCCCGGTGAGGAACCAGACCTCGTAGACGTCGAGGGAGGTGGTGAGCTTCGGCATCAGGCGGTGGGTCCTTCCGGGGTCTGTCCGTAGACGTTCTGGTAGCGGTCGAAGAGGCGGTCGATCGCCTCCTGGGGGATGGGGACGACGTCGCCACCCTGGCGGGCGATGTGCATCGTGCGGGCGACATCCTCGGCCATGACGGCGGCCTTCACGGCGTCGCGGGCGTCGGAGCCGATGGTGAAGACGCCGTGGTTCTGCATGAGGACGGCGCGGCTGCGGTGGCCGGTCAGCGTCGACACGATGCCGCGGCCGATGGAGTCGTCGCCGATGATCGCGAACGGTCCGACCGGGATCTCACCGCCGAACTCGTCGGCCATCGCGGTGATGGCGCACGGGATGGGCTCGGCGCGCGCCGCCCAAGCGGTCGCGTAGGTGGAGTGCGTGTGCACGACACCGCCGACCTCAGGCATGCTGCGGTAGACGAACGCGTGGGCGGCGGTGTCGGACGACGGCGACCGCTCGGAGCCGAGCGACCCGGGGACGACCTCGCCGTCGAGGGTGCACAGGATCATGTTCTCGGGCGCGAGGTCGTCGTAGTCGACGCCGCTCGGCTTGATGACGAACAGGTCCTCGCCCGGCACGCGGCCGGAGACGTTTCCGCCGGTCCAGACGACCAGCTGGTAGCGGACCAGCTCGGCGTGCAGGGCGGCGACGCGTTCGCGGACGGCGCGGACGGCCGGGGACTCGGGGGCCGGGGTGGCCGGGGTCTGGGCGTCGGTCACTGGTCGGATCCTTCCGTTGGGCGATCGGCGGAGGCGGTGGTGTCGGGCAGGGCGGTGACGGCCGCGCGCTCCACGGCGAGGCCGGCGTCGTAGCGGTCGAGGTAGGCGGCGAAGCCGGCGACGTCCTCCGGCCGCGGCTCGGCGGTCTCGAAGGCGACGTCGCGGAACACGCGCTCGCGCAGGTACGTGTCGAGGTCCTGCCCACCCTCGGCGCGCGCCTCCAGGTAGGCGGCGAGGACGGCGATCCCCCAGGCGCCGCCCTCCGATGCGGTGTGCGCGACGGAGACGGGAGCGTCGAGGGCGCCGGCCAGGAAGCGCTGGGCGACCCCGGCGGTGCGGAACACGCCGCCGTGGGCGAGCATCTTGTCGAGCGCGACACCCTCGTGAGCGAGGACGCGCATCCCGAGCGCCAGGGTCGCGAACACTCCGTAGACCTCGGCGCGCACCAGGTTGCCGAGGGTGAAGCGGCTGCCGGGCGTGCGGACGAGGAGCGGACGGCCCTCGGTGAGGCCGGCGATCGGCTCGCCAGCCAGGTGGTTGTAGGCGAGCAGGCCCCCGGCGTCATCGTCGCCGGTCAGCGCCTCCCGGAGGAGGGTATCGAACACGGCGTCGGGATCGGTGGGGCGGCCGGACGCGGCGGCGAACCGGCCGAAGAGTCCCGCCCACACGGCGAGCTCACTGGCGCCGTTATTGCAGTGGACCATGGCGACCGGGTCGCCTGCGGGGGTGGTCACCACATCCAGCTCGTCGTGCACCTCGGCCAGCGGACGCTCCAGCACGACCATCGCGAAGATGCTGGTGCCGGCGCTCACATTGCCGGTGCGCGGTGCGACGGATGCGGTCGCGACCATGCCGGTGCCGGCGTCGCCCTCGGGCGGGCACAGGGTCGCGCCGGGACGCAGCGTGCCGGACGGGTCGAGGAGCGCAGCGCCTTCGGCGGTCAGGTCGCCCGCAGGTTCTCCGGCGGACAGGACCTCGGGCAGCAGGTCGCGGAGCGGAGGGATGCGGCCGGCGGCGAGCCGGTCATAGCGGCCGACGAGTTCGGCGTCGTAGTCGCCGGTCGCGGGGTCGATCGGGAACATGCCCGACGCATCCCCGACCCCGAGCACATGGCGTCCGGTCAGCCGACGGTGCACGTACCCGGCCAGCGTTGTGACGGAGCGGAGGCGCGGGAGATGCGGCTCGGAGTCGAGGACGGCCTGGTGCAGGTGGGCGATCGACCAGCGGAGCGGGATGTTGACGCCGAGCAGGTCCGTCAGCTCGCGCGCCGCCCCTCCCGTGTTCGTGTTGCGCCAGGTGCGGAACGGCACGAGCAGCTCGCCCGCCTCGTCGAAGGCGAGGTAGCCGTGCATCATCGCCGAGACGCCGAGCGAGCCGACGGTGGTCGGCGCGACGCCGTGGCGGGTCTGCGCGTCGGCGGCCAGGGCGGCGTACGCCTCCTGCACGCCGGACCAGACCTCCTCGATCGGGTAGGTCCAGAGGCGGTCGACGTAGGAGTTCTCCCACTCGTGGGCGCCGACGGCGAGGACGACCGACGGGTCATCCGCATCCACCAGGCAGGCCTTGATGCGCGTCGAGCCGAACTCGATGCCGAGCGCGGTGCGGCCCGACTCGATGGCCTCGCGGGCGCGGGCGGCGGCCGCGGCTCCGGGGGCCGCGGAGGCGACGTCGGCTGGGACCATGGGGCATCCACTCCTTTGTGACCGGTCACATTGACACAGCGAGCATACGTCACGCACCGTCGCGAGCGCCACTCCGTGCCGCGGCGGCGGAGGCGTCGCTGCGCTGCGCTGCACCGGCTCCCCAACCCGTGCACCCGTAGATTCGTGCCGAATGTGCGCAATGGGATGAGCATTCCGCACATTCGGCACGAATCTGCGGACGGCGGGCACCACGCGAGGCGCAGATTTGGCGCAAATGTGGGGAAAGGGGGCCGCTTTCCCGAGATTTGGCGCAAATGTTGCGGGCGGAGGGACGAGGACGGAGCGCGAGAGACGGAGCGCGAGAGCCGGAGGCGCGGGACGCGGGTCAGGCGGAGTCGCGGACGACGAGGACGGGAGCCACCGGCTCCTCGAACGCGAGGTCGCCGCCCTCCAGCAGCGCGACCAGGCGGGCGACGCAGCGGCGGCCGAGTTCCGCGAACTCCTGTCGGACCGTCGTCAGCGGTGGGGCGAAGAACGCCGCCTCGGGGATGTCATCGAAGCCGATGACGGCCAGATCGTCCGGGACCGAACGCCCCGCGACCCGCGCAGCATGCAGCACGCCGAGCGCCATCTGGTCGTTCGAGGCGAAGACGGCCTGGATGGAGCGGTCGGCCACGAGCTCCGCACCGATCACCGCGCCCGAGGCCGCCGTCCAATCCCCTTCGCGCGACACCACGGCATCCGCGCCGGCGGCGGCCATCTCGGCGAGGAAGCCGTCCCGTCGGGCGCGCGCCTCCGTCCAGTCGCCCGGTCCACTCAGGTGCGCGATGCGGCGGTGGCCGGCCGACAGGAGATGCCGGGTGGCGAGGCGTGCGCCGAGCTCCTGGTCCACGAAGACACCCTCGTCCCCGGCGCCGCCCGCACCGTGCAGCGTCACGGACGGCAGAGAGAGCGAGAACTGGCCCATCGCATCCTGAACCCGTTGCTGCGGCGCGATCACCACAATGCCCTCGACGGCCTGCTCGCGCAGGTGCCCGATGGCCGCCTGCAGGTCGGCCGGGTCGAGCGAGGCGGCATGGGCGACGGTGACGGTGTACCCGGCGGCGCGGCCGGCGTTCTCGACGGCGTCGATGCTCGAGGCCGGCCCGAAGAGGGAGGAGGCCGAGGCGGCCAGCACCCCGATCGTCCGGGAGCGGGCAGTGGTCAGCATGCGGGCGGCCCGGTTCGGGCGGAAGTCGAGGTCGGCCATCGCGGCAAGGACGCGGGCACGGGTCTCCGGCCGGATGCTCGGGTGATCGTTGAGCACGCGGGAGACGGTCTGGCGCGAGACACCGGCGGCGGCGGCGACCTCGCGCACGCCCGGAGGCCGACCGATCTCGCTCACGCCTGCACCTCCGACACACCCACACCCTAGGGCGAGGCGGGTTCGGAGGGCCAACCGGGGCGGACCGCGGGAGCGATCGGCCGTAATGTCGAAGGCATGACCGCATCCACTCCCTCCGACACCTCGTCCGCCGCGTCCGTAGGGCCGAACCGGCCGATCGCGCTGGTGACCGGCGCGTCGCGCGGCATCGGACGGGCGATCGCCATCGAGCTCGGGCGCACGCACCACATCCTGGTCGGCGGGCGGGATGCCGCCGCGGTGGATGCGGTGGTCGCCGAGCTCCCGTCGGCCGAGCCGTACGCGGCCGATCTGGTCGCCGACCTGTCCGGAGCATCCCTTCCGCCGCTTCCCGAGCGCCTCGACGTGCTCGTGCATTCGGCCGGCGTGGAGGACGGCGGCACGATCGAGGAGACCGACGCGGAGGTATGGCGTCGAGTGTTCGAGGTGAACGTGTTCGCGGTCGCCGCGCTCACGCGGCGCGCGCTCCCGGCGCTGCGGGCGGCGGAGGGGCTGGTGGTCGCCATCAACAGCGGCTCGGGGCTGGCCAGCGGGCCGGGCGGAGGGGTCTACGCGGGCTCCAAGTTCGCGCTGCGGGCGCTCACGGACGCGCTGCGCGAGGAGGAGCGTCCGCACGGGGTGCGCGTCAGCAGCATCCACCCGGGGCGGGTCGACACCGACATGCAGCGCGCTCTCGTCGCCCGCGAGGGCCTCGATTACGACACGACGTACACGATCACGCCCGAGATGGTCGCAGCGACCGTCCGCACCGCGGTCGACCTGCCGCCCACCGGCACCGTCGAGTCCCTCAGCGTGCGCCCCTTCCACCGCCGCTGACCCATCCCGCCGCTCGCTCCCCACCGTCGAGTACGCAAAAACTGCACGCCGGAGGGCTCCGGGGCGTGCAGTTTTTGCGTACTCGACGGGGGGCGAAGGGGCGGAGGGGCGGAGGGGGGAGGGGGCTAGTGGGAGGGGTCCTCGGGACCGCCGCCGGAGGTGGTGTCCTCGCCGGGCTCGGGGGCGCTGCCGTCGGAGCCGGAGCCGTCGGGCAGGTCGTCGGCGTCGGGGCGGTTCTTCTCGTCGCTCATTGCGTGTCCTTCCGTTTCTGTCCTGACCGCGCGACGGTACGCCGATCCTCGGCGGAGGTCCATCCGGTGCGTCGCACCCGCCGTACCGGAGGGAGCCTCCGACGGTTCTAGACTGTCCTCCGAAACCACGGAGGCCCCCACGAACAACTCCCCGGATCCCGACGACCAGGCCGTACGCCTGCGGAACGAGCCGCGACGCGCGCTGGTCACCGGCGGCTCGCGCGGCATCGGCCGCAGGATCGCGGAGACGCTGGCCGCCGAGGGGATGGACGTGATGCTGACGTTCCGTCGGGAGGCGGACGCGGCCGCCGAGGTCGTGGACGCGATCACCGCCGCCGGCGGCTCGGCGCGGGCCCACCGCCTCGAGCTGGAGAGCGAAGAGGACATCGACCGCCTGTTCGCGGACGAGTTCCCGGACGGGACGCGTCTCGACGTGCTCGTCGCCAGCGCGGCGGCGTCCGCATTCCGCCCGGCGGCCGAGCTGACCTCGCGACACCTGGAACGGTCGTGGGCGACCAACGTTCGCTCCTTCGTGCTGCTCGCCCAGCGAGCGGCCGAGCGGATGCGCGGCAGAGCGGACGGACCAGGGGGCGGACGGACGGGCGGCCGCATCATCGCCGTCACGAGTTACGGCAGCCACCGGGCGTTCCCGCTGTACGGCGCCATCGGCTCCGACAAAGCGGCCGTCGAGTCATGGGTCCGCCATCTCGCCGCCGAGTTCGGCCGCGACGGCATCACGGTGAACGCCGTGAACGGCGGCCTCATCGACACCGACTCGCTGCACTTCTTCTACGGGAACGCCGACGTCCCCGACCTCGACGTGATGACCTCCCGCATCCCCCTCGGCCACGTCGGCACCGCGGACGACATCGCCGAGGCCGTCCGCTTCCTGGCCTCCCCCGCCGCCGGGTACATCACCGGCCACACCCTCGTCGTCGACGGTGGACTCACCGTCGTCGCACCCCCGTTCTGGTCGGAGCTCGACCGGGACGCCTCCCCCACCGATCCGAGACGGAGTCGACGCCCACCGGACGCCTGAACCCCTGTCCCCGAGGAGAACCATGACCCTCACCGACCCGACATCGCACGCCGGCATCCAGCCGAACACCGAGTACGACCCGAGCACCCTGCGTGCCGTGTTCGAGCAGCACTTCACCTACGCCTCGGCGGTGGAACGCAACACGCACCGGTACGCCTCGCGCGTCGCGATCACCGATCCCCCGTCCGGACGGAGCTGGACCTACGCAGAGCTCGGACAGGTGACGGGAAGCCTCGTCGCCGGACTCGCCGAGCGCGGGGTGGGCGTCGGCGACATCGTCGCCTACCAGCTGATGAACACTCCGGAGTTCGCGTTCCTGTACGTCGCCGCGCAGGGCCTCCGCGCGGTCAGCTCCCCGATGAACTTCCGGCTCGCGCCGGGCGAGACGGCGCACATCCTCGACGACTCCCGCCCTGCGGTCTTCGTCTACGACGCCGCCGCGAGCGACAGCGTCCGGACCGCCCTGGAGCTGGCCGCCCATCGTCCGGCCGTCCTCGCGGCGGTCGGTGACGGTCCGCTGCTCGACGGCGCCATCCGCTTCGAGGAGCTTCTGTCCGCCGACGCCCCGTCGTTCCGCGCCCCCGAGGGCGCGAGCGTGTGGGACGAGACCTCGCGCCTCTACACCAGCGGCACGACGGGGATGCCGAAGGCGGTTCCCCTTACCAGCCTCAACGAGGTGCTCACCGCCCACGACGTGGTCATGCACTTCCCTCTCGCGCCGACGGACCGGACGATGAACATGTCGCCGTGGTTCCACCGCGGCGGCAACTACTGCGCCGGCCCGAACACGGCGTTCTACGTCGGAGCCGAGGTCGTCACGTTGCCGCGCTTCGACCCGGACACGGTGCTCGACGGCATCCAGGAGTATGCGCTGACCTACGTGATCGGCGCCCCCACCAATCTGGAGCGACTCGCAGACGCGCAGGAGGCGCACCCGCGCGACCTGTCGTCGCTGCACGGCATCGTCACGATGGGAGCCCCGCTCGATCGCGCGGCGGCGCTGCGCTACCAGCGGGTGCTCACGCCCCGCATCGCCAACGGGTACGGCACGACCGAGGCCTTCTGGAACACCTACCTGCGGCCCGAGGACCTTCCGGACGCCGCCGGGGCCGCCGGCCGGGCCTGCCTGGACGACGACGTCGCGGTGGTGAAGGTGTACGGCGACGACCGCGTCGCGGCTCCCGACGACCTCGCCGCGAAGGACGGCCACGAGATCGGCGAGGTCATCATGCGGAGCGTGAAGAGCGGATACGCCTACATTCACAATCCGGAGGAGGAGGGCCGCAAGTTCCGCGACGGCTGGATGTACCCGGGCGACCTGGCGAGCTGGGACGAGAACGAGATCGTGACGATCGTGGGCCGCAAGGACGACATGATCATCTCCGGCGGCGAGAACGTGCATCCCGTCCAGGTGGAGGAGGTGCTCGCCGCGCATCCCGATGTCGCCGACAGCATCGTGGTCGGCCTGCCGGACGACGAGTGGGGCGAGATCGTCGTCGCCTACGTCCAGCCGCGCCCCGGACGATTGGCGGACGCACAGGCGGCCGCCAGCGAGTTGGATGCGCACTGCCGGGCGAGCGTCTCGCTGGCCGACTACAAGCGCCCGCGGCGATACGCCTTCGTCACCGAGCTCCCGTACACTGCGACCGGCAAGAAGCAGCATTTCGTGCTGCGCGAGCAGTCGAGCCGTGATGCGGAGGAGGGCCGGTTCGTGACTCCGTGACCGCCGCATCCAGTCCGGATCGAGGAGGCGCCCTCGCTCGCCGCCTCACCCTGGGCGACGCCATCGGCATCGGCCTGGGGTCGATGATCGGCGCCGGGGTGTTCGCAGCCTTCGCCCCCGCTGCGGCTGCGGCGGGGGCCGGCCTGCTCGTCGGGCTCGTGATCGCCGGGTTCATCGCGTTCTGCAACGCGACGTCGTCGGCTCAGCTGGCCGCCCAGTACCCGACCTCAGGCGGGACGTACGTCTACGGCCGCGAACGCCTCGGCGAGTGGGCGGGCTTCTTCGCGGGGTGGTCGTTCGTCGTCGGCAAGACGGCCAGCTCTGCCGCGATGGCGTTGACGTTCGCGACCTATGCCGTGCCGGGTCCGTGGGTGAAGCCGGTCGCGATTCTGGCGGTCGCCGTGCTGACGCTGGTCAACAGCGTGGGCGTGACGCGGACGGCCCTGCTGACGCGCATCCTGGTCGCCGTCTCGCTGATCGCGCTGACGGTCGCGGTCGTCATCGGCTTCACGCACACCGCGGCGAGCGCCGCGCAGCCGGGACCCGCGGTCACCGGCTACGGCATCCTCCAGTCGGCGGGGTTCCTGTTCTTCGCGTTCGCCGGGTACGCCCGCATCGCCACCATGGGCGAGGAGGTGGTCGAGCCGGAGCGCACCATCCCGCGGGCCATCGTGACGGCGCTCGGCATCACGCTCGTCGTCTACGTGCTGGTCGCGCTAGCGACGCTGCACGCGCTCGGCGCGGCCGGGCTGGCGGAGGTCGTGGCTCCGCTCGGGGCGGTCGCCGACACCAGCGGAGCCGCCTGGCCGGGCGTCGTCATCCGGATCGGCGCTGCTGCGGCGGCTCTCGGGGCCCTGCTCGCGATGATCGCGGGCATCGGGCGGACCAGCCTCGCGATGGCGCGCCACAGCGACCTCCCGTCGTGGTTCGCAGCCGTGCATCCGCGTTATCGGGTTCCGTACCGGGCCGAGCTCGCCGTCGGCCTGGTCGTCTGCGTGCTGGTCGCCGTCACCGATCTGCGCGGCGCGATCGGCTTCTCGTCCTTCGGCGTGCTGCTCTACTACCTGATCGCCAACGCGTCCGCGTGGACGCAGGATCGCGCGCACCGGAGGTATCCGCGGCTGCTCGCGGTCGCGGGCGCCATCGGCTGCGTCGTGCTCGTCGCCACCCTCCCGGTCGCCGCCATCGTCGCCGGGATCGTGGTGATCGCCGTCGGGATCGGCTACCGTTTCGTGCGACTGCGGGTGACCCGGCGACCGCAGCGCGGAGAGGAGAACCGATGACCGTCCGCATCGAACTGATCGGCGGCCCGACGGCCCTGATCGACCTAAGCGGCCTGCGCATCCTCACCGATCCGACGTTCGACCCTCCCGGGGACCACCCCGTCGGCGAGCGCGTGCTGGTGAAGACGACCGGGCCGAGCCGCACGCCGGAGGAGATCGGCGCGGTGGATGCGGTGCTCCTCTCGCACGACCAGCACCCGGACAACCTCGACGACCGGGGGCGCGTCTTCGTCCGCGACGCACCGCTCACGGTGAGCACGACGGCCGCCGCCGAGCGGGTCGAGGGAACCGTCCGCGGACTCGGCCCATGGACGCACCTGACCATCCCGCGCCCGGACGGTTCCGAGCTGCGGGTGCACGCCGTCCCCGCACAGCACGGGCCGGACGGCACCGAGGCGTCGTCGGGACCGGTGCTCGGGTTCGTCCTGGCCGGCGACGGGCTGCCGACGGTGTACGTGAGCGGCGACAACGCCTCGCTGCGGGTCGTCGAGGAGGTCGCCGAGAACCTCGGGCCGATCGACATCGCAATCCTCCACGTCGGCGCCGCCCGCACGGCGCGCTTGGATGCGTTCCTCACCCTGACCGCGGACAAGGCCGCCCGCGCGGCGATCCTTCTGGGCGACGCCGTCGTCGTGCCGGTGCACGCGGAGGGGTGGGCGCACTTCACCCAGGGGCAGGAGGAGGTGCGTGCCGCGTTCGAGGAGTACGGCATCACCGCCCGGCTGCGGATGGTCCCGCCCGGCGGGATCGTGGAGCTCGACGAACGCGCCGAACAGACCCGAGACACCGACCACACCGACCATCCCGACCACACCGAGGAGCAGCGATGACCGACCACACCCACGCGGAAGCGATCGACCCCACCGTTCCCCCGTCCGGCCCCGGCTGCGTCGAATGCACGGAGACCGGCAGCTGGTGGCTCCACCTCCGCCGGTGCGCCGCGTGCGGCCATATCGGGTGCTGCGACAACTCGCTGAACACCCACGCGACGAAGCACGCCGAGGCGACCGGGCATCCCATCATCCGCAGCTACGAGCCCGGCGAGGACTGGTTCTGGGACTACCGCCGCCAGGGATTCGTCGGCGGACCCGAGCTGGCTCCGCCGCTCAGCCACCCGGAGAACCAGACCGTCCCCGGTCCCGCGGAGCGCGTCCCGCACGACTGGGAGCGCCAGCTGGAGCAGCGCGCGTAACGGGGAATTCCACCGCGACGACAACATATTCGCTATAGTCCCGATCAGCGACGTGCGAAAGGGGGAATCGTGACCGAGTTGGTCGAACCTCTGCCGCGCGCCGCAGCCGATTCCCCCCGCAGAGCTCTGCGACTCGCTCTGCTCGGGCTCGCCGGAGCCGGTCTGCTGACCGCTCTCGGCTTCCTGTTCCAGTCGGCTCCCGCCTCCGCTGACGAGCCTCCGCCGCCGCAGCACTCTCTGCTGGGATCCGTCGTCAATGGAACGGTCGGCGCGCTGCTCCCGGGCACATCCTCGCCGCAGAGCGGGGGTTCGGGCTCCGGCACATCCGGCGGCCTCGTCGGCTCGGTGCTCGCACCGGTCACCGGCGCTGTGGATCCGCTTGTCACCTCGCTGCCCGTCGTGGGCGGCGTCGTCGACACGCTGCTCGGCCCGACGCCGACGGGTTCGGTCGTCGGAATCGTCGACGGCGTTGTCAACGGGGTCACCGGCTCGGGAGGCGGCACGACGTCGCCCACCCCGCCTCCACCGCCTCCCGGCGAGCCGACGCCTCCCCCGGCGACGACCACCCCCGGAGGCGGAACCGCCGAGCCGGGTACCGCGACCGGCAACGCCGACCCCGCGGCCGCACCTGCACCCGCCCCGGCCGCCGCCACTGCGCCAGCGGCCGCAGGATCCGACGGGGACTCCGCCGACGACCAGGCCGCGCCATCCCCTGCTCCGGCCGCCACTCCCGCCCCAACTCCGGTCACCGCTTCGGCCGTGGCCGCTCCGGCTGACGGCCCCATCCACGGGCCCGCGTTCAGCCCGTCCTCGTCGGCCGAGGGCGTCCTGACGTCGTCCGGCTCCGGCGGTTCCGGCTCCGCAGCCGAGCCCGTCGACTCCTGGATCCCGCCGTTCGCGCCGTACGACACGTCGTGCGCCGCGCGGACGACCGAACCCTCCTCCGCTCCACCGGGCGACCACGACGTCAGCCCCGGCTGATCCCCTTCCTCCGGATGGAGGCACGACGCCTCCACTCACAGCAGCGGCCCGAACATGCTTCGGTGTCGCGCCGGTTCGAGAGACGCCCGTCCTGGGCGTGAGCCGACGCGTCGACCCGCGCTCCTGAGACCCGGAGAAGGGCGACCCCTCTGCGCGGGCGCCTGCATCCTCCCCGGCTCTCGGACGCGCGGACGCGCGTCCTGAACTTCGGAGGACAGCTCGTGGAACGAGCGGAAAGCACAACGGAAGAACACGCGACCGGCCGCGGAGAGCGAACGCTCTTCGACCAGGCCTGGTCCGAACTGGATGACGCCCTCGCGTCGGGCGGGCCCGATGCGGCGGCGGAGGTGGCCCGTCGTCGATGGTTCGACCTCCTGGCCGGACCGGTACCGGACCGCGCCGCGGCGCTCCGGCGGCTGCCACCGGGGACGGTGAGCGAGAGACCGCTGCTCACGCTGCTGGCCGGCCACACCGACCCGAGCGCGCACCCGCACCGCACCGGCGGCCTGCGGCGGGTCGGCGACTCCGCCGCCCTGCTCGGCGACCCCGATCGCGACCTGCGCCGGATCGACCGGGCCATCCTGCTCTCCGACCAGGCGCAGGTGCACCTCGCACTCGGCCGGGCGCAGAGCGCGGTGGCCGCGGCCCGCGGGGCCGCGACCGAGCTCGAGCACCTGAGCGCGGACGATCGGAGGAACGCGGACACGGTGAGCGGCCTGCACGCGCACGTGGGCACGAGCCTGTTGTACACCGGCAACAGCGGGGAGGCGCTTGCCGCGTTCGAGCGTGGCCTGGCGCACGCGCATCCCGTCGCCTCCGGCTCGTCGCTCGGCAACGTGGTGATGCTCGCCCTGCTCCACGCGAGGAACGGCGACAGCGGAGAAGCCAGGGAGCACATCCGCACGGCTCGCGCACGTGCCCCGCAGCTGCGACACGACGACGCCATGCTGCTGAGCGTCGCGGAGGCGATCCTCGCGCTCGACGACCTCGACCAGGATGCCGCGCGGGAGCACCTCGCCGACGCGGCGGTCGATCTCCGGACCACGCCGCACTGGATGCCGTACGCCGTCACCGCCGCGACGCTCGAGCTGGTCTGCGGTCACCCCGGCCGCGGACTCGCCCACCTCGACCAGACGATCGGAGCCCGAGGTCCGGAAGGCCGGTCGGCCGCCGTGCGGGCAGCGCTCGCGACCGCTCGGGCGGTCCTCGAGCTGGGCCTCGGGCATCCCGAGTCCGCGGAGGCCGTGCTCGAACGCGACGCCGGCGAGATCGAGAAGCGCATCGGATCAGCGCGCGTGCAGCTCTTCCTCGGCCGGCACGGCGCCGCGCTGCAGCACCTGCGGCCGCTCGCGAACGCGGTGCTGTCGACGCGTCGACGTGCCGAGGCGGTCGCGCTGGAGGCGGCGGCGCTGCTGCGCTTCTCGAACGAGGACCGCGTGACGTCGGTCGTCGACCACCTCGGCGCCATCATCGAACGGAGCGGGCTGCTCCTGCCCCTCGCACTCCTTCCTGCGGCAGACCTCGCCCGCGTGACCCACGCCCTCTCCGCCCTCGGATACGGCGAGACGCTGGCGCTCGACCGGATCATCGCGCTGGTGCGCGGAAAGGGACCGGACATCCCCCTGACCCCTCGGGAGACGGCCGTGCTCGCGACACTGCTGCAGCATCCATCGCACAGTGCGATCGCGGCCCAGCTCAACGTGTCGGTGAATACCGTGAAGTCGCAGCTGCGGAGCGTCTACCGCAAGCTCGGCGTCTCCACGCGCGATGAGGCGATCGCGATCGCGCTCGACCGTCACCTGCTAGTGGAACGGGAGTGACGGTCGTGAAGCGCGACTCAGTGGCGCAGCGCGGGCTCCGCGCCGTCGCCGCGGTCTCCCGTCGGCGCCCGCATGATGCCCGCGCGGAGCACGCGGTCGCCCAGCAGCCAGGCGATCCCGGCCGCGGCGAGCTGGCTCACCACGCGGCCGAGCAGGGTGAGCAGCAGGATGGGCGCAGCGAGATCGTCCGGAGACATGACCGGCAGCGAGACCAGGAACAGCAGGACGGCCGTGACGAGCGCTCCGACTGCGTAATGCCAGGGCCGGAGCGTCCCGCGCCGGCCGAGTGCGAGCAGGGTGATGTCGAATCCCACACCCGCGACGACGAGCGGGATGAGGATGAGGGCGCCGAGCGGGGTGAAGCCGATCGCCAGCAGCCCGACCAGCGCGAAGGCGATGGTGGTCGTCCAGGGGAAGCCGACCAGCCGCCGTGCGAGGAACGGCAGGATGCTGTGCATGCCCGCCGCGAGCGCGTACGCGGGCGGGAAGAGCGCCGCGAGCAGGGCGGTCACCGGCGCCACGAGGATGAGCAGGAGCGCGCCGAGCGCGCCGAACGCCGCGATGATGAGAAGCGCACGCGTGCTCAGCCGCCGGGTCTCCCGCGGGGTCGGGCTCGTCGACATCCCACCCCTCCTTCCGAATACAGGCATTTCATCTTGCCCGGTTTCCGACAGGCCCGTGGCTCGAAACAGTTCGATCGGCGAATAAAGAAAGATGGTGGACGCGTTGCGTACATCGATGTGGCCCAGCGGCGCAGCGCGCCCGGCGAGGGGTGAATGATGGATTCGGGAGGATCAGTGGACGACGAGACGGTCGGCGCCTCGGAGTCCGAGCGCTCATCCGCCGACCGGGCGGCGCTCGACGCGCTCAAAGACGCGATCGACGCGGGCGACTGGGATGCCGCGACGGCGGCCGTCCGAACGGGATGGTTCCAGCTGTTGAGCGCGCACGGCGAGGCCACCCGCCTCCTGCTGGAGCGCATCCCCGTGTCCGAACTGCGCGTGCATCCCCTGCTCGCCATGCTGCTGGGCATCGCCTACAACGGCCTCGGATTCCACCGCGTCCGGGCGCTGCGCTACTTCGTGACCGCCGTGCGCTCCGCCCGATCGCCCCGCAATGCCGCGCTGAGTCCCGTCGACCGCGCTCTGATCCGCTCCGCAGAGGCGAGCGCGTACCGACTGATCGGACGGCCGGGCATGGCGGTCGGACCCGCGACGGCCGCGGTCGCGACCCTCGACGGTCTCAGCGACGACGACCGGCAGCAGCTCACCGAACTCCCGCGCATCTACTCGCAGGTGGGTGTCTCCCTGTACTACGCGGGCGAGATCGAGCAGGCGATGGAGACCTTCGCGAAAGGACTGGCCGCCTCCCCGACGACGGCGCCCTCCCCCGGGTTCAGCAACCTCGCCATGCTCGCGGGCATCCACGCGCTCCAGGGAGACCTCCCCGAAGCACGCGCGCACGTCGAGTACGCGAGGACCGGTCCGTGGACGGACCGGCAGCGGAAGACGTACATCGGCACCTTCTACCGTCTTGCCGAGGCGATCCTGGCGCTCGAGCGGTTGGATGCGGGCGCGGCCCGCGAGCACCTCGCCGAGATGGAGCACGACCCACGCACCATCGAGCACTGGATCGCGGTGGCACGCGTCGAAGCGCTGGCCCTGCTGGTGGATGGCAGGCCCGGCGATGCTCTTGCCGGCCTCGAGGCGTACGCGTCGATGAGGGCCGGCGAGGCCCGCTCGCCCGCAGCACGTAACGACCTCGGCCGGATGCGCGCCCTGCAGCAGCTTGCGCTCGGCAATCCCGACGCCGCCTCCGTCATCGTCGAGCGGGACACGGTCGCCGGCCCCGACCAGCACATCGCCCGGGCACGCGTGCACGTCTCGCTCGGCCGGAACGGATCGGCGCTGAGCGAGCTGCGCGCGGCGGTCCGCGGCCCCCTCACGGCGCGGCAGACCGCGGAGGCGGCCGCGCTGGAGGCCGCAGTGCTGCTCCGACTCGCCCCCACCTCCCGCACCCGCGGTGTGGTGGAGCACCTGGGCGCGGTCCTGGAACGCACCGAGCAGCGCCTGGCGCTCGCCCTGCTGCCGGCCGACGACCTCGACCGGGTCGTCTCCGCCCTCGACGGTGTCGGCTACGGCCAGGTGACGCGGGATGTGCCCCTGCGCTCACTGCTCCCGGTCGCCGAGCCGGAGCTGCTGCTCACCGACCGCGAACTCGCTGTGCTGGCGGAGCTGATGAAGACCGGATCCGTCGCGGAGATCGCCGCAGCCCTCGTGGTGTCGGCCAACACGGTCAAGTCGCAGCTGCGAAGCGTCTACCGGAAGCTCGGCGTCAACAACCGGGAGGATGCGATCGCCGTCGCGCTCACGCGCAACCTGCTCGTCGAGCGCGACTGAGGCCGGGGTGACTGGAGGGTGAGCGCAGGGTGAAATCGGTCAGCCGGTGGCGCCGGGGCACGTAGCGTTCTCTTGCACGCCCGCTTACCCATCCCGCCCCATCCCGCCCCTCCCGCCCCATCCCTCACCCGAGGAACGACATGACCATCGACGAGAGCACCCCGACTCTCCGTCGCCCCGGCCTCGACACGCAGAGCGCATCGCGGTGGCACCGCGCCCTTCCGGACGACCTCGCAGCGCTCCTGCACAACGCCCACGCCGACGAGCGGGAGGCGCTCGGACCGCAGCGGCGGGCGGCCTACCTCCTGACCCGTCAGGTGATCAGCGGCCTGCTGCGCGCCGGCTACCCGGCCCGGCTGGTCGCCACCGAGCTCGGCGTGCGCAGCGAGTCGATCCGGACCCGCGCCCAAGCGGGATGGATCCGCCTCTCCGACATCGCCGCCCTCACCGGTCTGGAGCAGGACGAACTCGCGCGGCGGTGCGTCGCGAACGACGCCGTCGTCGAGGACGGCCGGCTGTTCAGCGACGAGCTGGTGCGCATCCTGTCCGCACCCGCCACCTCCGCCGACGTCCCGGAAACCGCGGGCGGCCGGTGACCGGAAAAAACTTCGCGAATCGGCGTCATGATTCCGGACATTCGCGATCTCTTAGGTGGTGCATGACCCGAACATGCGCCAGCGGCGGCGACCCGAAACGCTGCCGCTCAGATCGACGCCGATCGAACGGTGCCGAATCCGGGAGACCCGAACCCCGCTCGACGCCGAGAGTGCCCGCGACCCGACGGGCGCTCTCGGCGTGCACACAGAAAGCCCCTGTCATGCCCGACCCGTTCGCGCCGCCGATGACCGGCGCACTGCTCGCCCTGCTCGACGACCTCCGCCCCGGCGACTGGCTCGCCCTCGCCTCGGCCAATGCGCCCATGCTCGAGAGGACGCGGTCGCTGACCGTCGACGCCTCCCTCGAGGAGGTCGCCGCCTCGGTCTTCGACATCCTCCCGATCAGCCGTGACACCCTCCGTCCGCTCGCCGGCTGGGCGGTGGAGGACGACCACCCGCGGTTCACCGACCTGGTGAGCGCCGTTCAGGGCCTGGCGAGCGACGGGTCCGGACGGCGCCAGGAGCTCTTCGCCCTGCCCGACGACGTGCTGGTCGACTGCGCCGACGGCATCTCGAGCACGATCCGCGTGCCGTGGGACGGCGCCCCCTTCCTCTTCCTGGTGTGCGTCGGCGGCGCGCGCCACGAACCCACCGACCTCCGGCGACGGCGGGCTCTCGCCGGGATCTGCTGACCGGGCGGACGAGCACAGCGTGCGCGACGACGACCAGAAGGAGTCCGTGTCCGACCGTTCGGACACGGACCTCGTCGAGTCCGCACGCACCGGCGACGACAACGCGTTCGCCGAGCTGTGGCTGCGTCACGCCGCGGCCGGCCGGACGGTCGCCCGGTCGTTCAGCACCGAAGACCCCGACGACGTCGTCGCCGAGGCCTACGCCCGCATCCTGAAGGCGGTACGCGACGGACGCGGACCGAGCGCCGGCTTCCGGCCGTACCTCTTCACCACGATCCGCAACGTCGCAGCGGCCTGGGGCGGCGCCCGCCGCGACGTTCCCATCGAGGACGCGACGACGATCGAAGACCCGGAGACGACCGAGGCGGCCAGCATGGATGCGCTGGACCGGTCGCTCACCGCCCGCGCTTTCCGCTCGCTGCCGCAGCGCTGGCAGGAGGTGCTTTGGTACAGCGAGGTCGAAGGGATGAGCCCGGCCACCGTCGCGCCCCTGCTCGGGCTGACCCCGAACGGCACGGCGGCGCTGGCGTACCGGGCGCGCGAAGGGCTGCGCCAGGCGTGGATCCAAGCGCACATCTCGGCCAGCCCCGAAGGATCCGACTGCCGCTGGACCACCGAGCGCCTCGGCGCCTACAGCCGCGGCGGACTCGGGAAACGTGAGACCGCCCGGCTGGAACGGCACCTGACCGAATGCGCCAAGTGCTCGATCGTGGCGGCGGAGGCGCAGAACGTCGGCTCACGGCTGACGCTCGTGCTGCTTCCGCTGCTGCTCGGCGTGGGCGGGGCGGCGGCGTACGCGGCCAGCCTGCAGCGCGGGGCCGCGGTGGCGGCGGGCGGTGCGGCCGGGGGCGCGGTGATCGCTGGGGGCGGTGGAGCTGGTGGCGGCAGCGCTGGCGGCGGCGGTGGCGGCGGTGCTGGTGGAGGCGGTGGCGGCGGCGCTGGCGGCCATTCCGTTGGTGCGGTGGGTGCGGCGCGTGCCGGGCGTGCGGCTCGGAGTGGGGGGCATGGAGCCGCCTTCGGCGTCGGGGCGACCATCGTCGGAGTGGCGGCGGCGGCCGGTGTGGTCGGCGCGGTCGTCCTCGGGCCGCAGCTCTTCGCATCCACTCGACAGGATGCGACCGTCGCGCAGCCATCGGATGCACCGTCGGCCGCCGCGCCCGAAGCGCCCGGTACGCCGACCGGCACCGCGCCCGAGCCGCCCGTAAGTTCACCGCCGCCGGCCGCACCGGTGGTGCCCGATCCCGGTCCGGCGCCGGACGATGCGCCGCCGGTCGTACTCCCGGCGGTGCCGTCGGCGTCGGTGCCGGCCGTCGGGCCTCCCGTCACTCCCCCCGTGAGCCCTCCGGCCGTTCCTCCGGCGGCCCCCGTCGTCGCCTCGACGTTCCCCTCGGGATTCGAGACCGCCGCGACCTCCCTCCCCCTGACTGGAAGCGGCGAACCGGGCGCCACCATCGCGGTCACCGGGTCGCCCCTGGCCTCCGGGGCCCGGCTCGCCGCCTCCCCGGCCGGGTCTCCCTCCGTCGTCCTGGGCGGCGCGACGGTCGCGCCCGACGGCTCGTGGACCCTCGACGCCGACCTGAGCGGACTCGCAGACGGCACCTGGGACCTCTCCGTCACGCAGACCCGGAGCGGCCTGACGTCGGCGCCGGCGTCCGTGCGGATCGGCGTCGACCGGACGGCGCTTCCCCCGGTCATCGTCAGCGCGGACACGGGCACCGGAGACCTCGCCGACCGGCTCGCGCCCATCCTCACCGGAACGGCGGAGCCCGGCGCGACGATCGTGGTGTCCGACCACGGCACGGCTGTCGCGACCGTCACGGCGGACGCCGAGGGCTCATGGATGTCTCCCGAGCTGATCGCAATCTCTCCCGACTACAGCTTGACGGCGCGGCAGACGGACGTGCTCGGCAACGTCTCGGCCGAGTCCGCGCCGCTCGCCGGGTCGGCGATCGTGCCGACCGTCACCGCCCTGGGGTCACCCGGTACCGTCGCGATCACCGCGCACGGCATCCCCGGTTCGACGGTGCAGGTCTGGGCCGACGGCGAGTCGACGCCCTACACGCTCACCCTCGACGCGGCGGGCGACGCGTCCCAGATCTACAGCTGGACCGCGGGCGACCACCGCATCGGCGCCGTGTACCTCTCCGGCGCGCGTCACGGCGTCCTCAGCGACGTGCCGGTCACCCTCCCCTGACGCGCGTTCCGGCCGCCAATAACGGAGGCGTCCCGCCGCCGAACCCCCGAAACCTCCTCCGTTTCGCGCGTGCGCGCGGCGCGCCGCCCATCGCATCCTCCCTTTCCGACCGCACCGGAAACGGAGGAATTCCACACCGCCACACCGCCTGCCCACACGAAACGGAGGACGTCCCGCCCGACCGCCCCACGATCTCCTCCGTTCGCCGGGGGACGCGGCGCGTCGGCGCCCGCACCCTCCGTTCCTGACGGCAACGGAAAGGGGGGCGATACGCGGCGACGCGCCGACAGAACGCGCGAAACGGAGGACATCCCGCCCGACCGCCCCACGATCCGCCTCCGTTCCCGGTATGGACGCGGCGCGTCGACCGCCGCATCCTCCCTTCGTGACGGCGAAGAAACGGAGGGGATACGTACCGCCACGCCGGCGGGCCACACGAAACGGAGGACGTCCCGCCCGACCGCACCACGATCCGCCTCCGTTCCCGGCATGGACGCGTCGCGCCGACCGCCGCATCCTCCCTTCGTGACGGCGAAGAAACGGAGGGGATACGAACCGCCACGCCGGCGGGCCACACGAAACGGAGGACATCCCGCCGGACCGCCCCCACGATCCGCCTCCGTTCCCGGCAGGGACGCGGCGCGGCGGCGGCCGCATCCTCCGTTCCTGACGGCAACGGAAAGGGAGGGGATACGTACCGCCACGCCGGCGGCCGACACGAAACGGAGGACATCCCGCCCGACCACCCCGCGATCGCCTCCGTTCCCGGCAGGGAGGCGGCGCGGCGGCGGCCGCATCCTCCCTTCGTGACTGGAACAGAAGGGAGGGGATACGCGGCGACGCGCGGGCGGGACGCGCGAAACGGAGGACGTCCCGCCCGATCGCTCCGTGATCGCCTCCGCTCCTACACGCGCGCGGCAGCAGCGTCGTCCGTTCGTGGTTAGGACAGGCTGCGCGGAACGGAGGGGGATGCGGCCCGGCCGCTCCGCATCGCCTCCGGGGACGCGCTGCGGTGGACCGGGCCGGGAAAACCCGGCCCACCGCGACCGCACGAGCGGCACCGCGAGGCGGCGGGCCGAATTCGCCGCGCTCACGGGCCCTGTCGAGCGACCCCGCTTAAGAGAGTGCCGACGGGCCGGATCATGACGCCGGTTCGGAAAATAAGTGCGGCGGGGAGGTTCCCGTCCTCCCCGCCGCGCGACGGAGAGGGCTTACCCAGCCTCTCCCTCGGCCGGTCGCTGACCAGACCGGGTCTGGTTCATCGCTTCCGGAGTCTCGGCCGGCGGCGCAGCAGGAGCAGGCCGGCGCCGGCGATGAGCGCGGCCAGCGCGGTCATCGCCCAGGCCAGCGATCCCAGCAGGTCGCTTCCGGTGCTCGCCAGCCCGTGGACGGGCGGATCGGTCACCGTCGCGCAGGCCGTCGCGCCGTCACCGCACCGCTCGTCGCCGGTGGACGGATCCCACGGGCCGTTCGGCGTCTCGACGCTGGCGCGGTTGGTGGTGTCCTGCGGCGCGATGAGCTTCGCGGCCAGCGTGATGGTGGCCTTTTCGCCGGCTGCGATGCCCGGGATCACCCAGTGCAGCTCGCCGTCGGTCGCCTTCGCCGCCGCGGGCTGGGCGCCGAGCACCTGGATGCCGCTGGGGAGGTGGTCGGTCACGGCCACATCCTTCGCGTCGATCTGTCCGTCGTTGGTGACGGTGATCGTGTAGACGATCGTGTCACCGACGGCTGCCGTCGCCCGGTCGGCCGTCTTCGCGATCCGCAAGTGCCCGACGTCGAAGCGGTTGGTCACGGTGACCGTCGCCGCGGCGCCCGCCGCGATCGTCACCGTGCCGTCGGCCGGGTCCATCGTGGTGGCGGTCGCCAGCCCGGCGTCCGTCTCCTCGATGGCGCACGATGCGCCGGCGATCAGGCCGTCGACTGTGGCGGAGTAGCCGTTGGCCTTCGACAGGACCACGGTGCCGTCTGCGCCGAGGTCGATCGGGGTGACCACCCCATCCACCTCGTACGTGCAGGTGACCTGCATGGTGAAGGGGCCCGCTCCGAACGAGGCGACGCCGTCGCCGATCCGCTTCTTGTCGATGACGAGGGATCCGGTGTCGAACGTGTTCGTGATCGTCACCTCGGCCGGTGCCCCCGCCGGGACGGTGACGCCGCTGCTCGGTGCGATGGACACGGCGGTCGCCCCGCCCGTCGCGGTCTCGGTCACGTCGCAGTGCGCGCGCTGGATGAGGCCGGTCACCGTGGCCGTGTAGCCGTTCGCGTCGTCGAGGGTGACGAGGCCGGCGTTCGGCAGCGGGATGGTGAGCGTCTGGCCGTCCTTCTGCCAGGTGCAGACGAGCTGCGCCGTGAACGGACCGGCACCGTAGCGGGCCACGCCGTCACCGACGCGCTGCTTCACGATCGTCACGCTGCCCGCCGAGAACGTGTTGGTCACGCTCACGGTGACCGTCGGCACGGAGCCGTCGGTCGCACCCGGGATGGTGACGGTCGGCGTGTTCACGGTGCTTCCGGTCGCTCCGCCGTCGGTCGTCTCCACCACCGAGCACTCGGTGCCCGCCGGGTAGACGCCCGGGACGGTCAGGGTCTGGCCGCCCACGATGGTGAGGTCGCCGTCGAACAGGGTCTGGTCTCCGGCGTAGACGCAGGTGACGTGGACGGTGAACGGGCCGTCGCCGTACCCCGCCGCCGCATCGCCGTCGACGATCTTGGCGATCGCGAGGGCGCCTGCCGCGTAGTGGTTGGTGATGTCCGCGGTCGTGGCCTGCGGCCCGGTGCCGAGCACCACCGTCGCCTGCGTGCCGTCGGTCGCCGGTGCTCCGTCGACCGAGATCGCGACGTGGTTCGGCGAGGCCGCCGCACCATCCGCATCCGTCTCCGTCACGACGCAGCTGGAGCGCGCCGGGAGACCGCTGATCGTGTGCGACCCGCCGTCCTGGAGCGTGAAGGCTGCGTCACCGGCGGCGAGCGGGATGCTCTGGCCGAGCGGGGCCGTGCAGACCACGCTCACGCCGAACGGCCCGAAGGCGCCGGCCGTCGCCGCGGTGTCCACGTGCTTCGTCACGGTCAGGTCGGTCGTCCCGTAGTCGTTGACGATGGAGACCTTCTGGTCATCCGGCACGGGAGCCGAGGCGTCCGCCGCCGCGATGGTGACCGAGCCGGGCGTGACCGTCCGGCTCGCCTCACCGTAGGAGCCATCGGCGCCGTGCTCCACGACCGCGCACTGGGCACCGGTCGGGATGCCGTCGATCCGCGCGGTGTACTGGTTCGCCGCGCTGAGCGTCACCGTCGCGTTCGCCGCGAGACCGACGGCGACGCCGCCGATCGTGCAGCTGACATCCGTCTGGAAGCTGGTCGGCGCGTACTGCGCCGCCGGTCCCGTGACGGTCTTGGTGATCTGCAGCGGACCGCCGGTGAGGATGACGCCCGCCTTGATCGGCTCCTGCGGGCCGGCCGGCTGCGAGCCCGACACGTATGTCGGGTAGAAGCCGAACGAGTTCCAGGCGCGGACAGCGGTGACCGGGGCGCTCACCGGAGCGCGGTGGTCGCCGGCCGCGGTGGTCGGCACGTTCGTGCTCGTGTAGGTGACCTTCACGGCGGCGCCGGCCGCGAGGGTGCCGGATGCGGTGCCGCTGAAGTCGAAGACCATCTTGACGCCGGTCACATCCGCCGCCTGGACGGTCGAGCCGATCTCGCTCGACGGGACCCACGCGCCGGCGGGGCAGGAGGACCCCGGGGTGATGTCGGCGGCACACGGCTTTGCAGCGGTCGTGACGTACCAGGTCATCACCGCACCCGCGGCGTCACCGGTCGGCTGGAAGGTCAGGTCGCCGAGGAACTTCGGCGAGTAGACGGAGCCGCGAGGCGACGAGTCGACCACGCCGGTGTCGCCCGGGTAGGGGAAGACGTCGACCGCGGTCAGCGTCTTGGCCGCGACGTTTCCGCCGTTGACCATCTCGAGCTTCCAGTCGTCGGTCGCGCCGATCGCGCTGACCGCGGCACACGGGTACCGGTAGTAGCCGTCCGCGTCGGCGGTGCAGGGCAGGGCCGGGTTGACGACGTTCTGCGCCTGTCCGGTGGACGACTTGACGCCCTTGGATGCGGTGAAGGATCCCTGCGACAGCGTCGTCACGACGTTGCTGGTCGAGCAGGTGTTGCCCGCGAAGGTCACGGCGCGCCCGTTGCCCGGGTTGAGGGCGGTGCAGTTCGCGCCGGTGAGCTGGCGGTCGGTGGACACCCCGAAGGTGTTCACCGCCGTCTTCGCCGGGGCGAGTCCCGGCTTGATCTGCAGGCCGATGGTGATGCTGTAGGTCTCTCCGGGCGCGAGCTGCGAACCGGCCGGCCAGGTGAACCGGATGGTGCCGGTCGCGGCGTCGTAGGTGCGGGTGATCACCGCGCCGTCGACGGGCAGCGTTCCGCCGGTGGAGGTGCTGAACGTCGGAACGTTGGTCGGCACGTAGAGCAAGGAACCGTCCGCCGGCAGGGTGTCCGTCACGACGGGGTTGGCCAGGCTGCCGGTTCCGCTGTTCTTGAACCGCAGGGTCCAGTTCACCTCGCGTCCGGAGGCCGCCTGACCCGGGCTGGTCTTCTCGACCTGGAGCTTCGCAGTGCCCGGGTCGACGGTGAAGGTGGCGCTGGCGTTCGCCTGGGTGGCGTGCACGTCGTTGTAGGACGCGTCGGCGGTGACCGTGTCGGAGATGGTGCCTGCGGCCGTCTCGCCCGGCATGGGCTGCGCGACAACCGTCGAGGTCACCGGGCCGCTGCCGTCACGCAGGGTCGTGCGGAGCGACACGTTCAGCCGGACGTCGTCCTTGTCCTCCGAAGCGGAGAAGGCGGCGCCGTCTGCACGCGTGTAGGTGTATCGCAGGCCGGTCACGTCCGCGGCGGCGACGCCGGCGGGGAGGGCCGCCGAACCGATCGCGGTCGGCGTTCCCGACTGCCACTGGGCGTTCGCGCCCTGACCCGTGCGCGCATCCACCTGGACCCGGTCGGCGCCGGTCGGCGTGTTGGGCAGCGTGAACGACTTCAGGGTGAAGGCGTTCCAGAAGCTGTCGTCCGCATCCTCGATGACGAGGACCTTGGGCGACAGGGTCCCGGTCGACCGGGCACGCAGGTTGACCTGGATGGGGTCGACCGGGTTGGCCTGCAGGGTGCTCGTCGGGTTGAAGGTCTTGCCGGTGGTGACCTGGAGGTTGCCGTTCTGCAGCGTCACCATGACGCCCTGCTCATCGGCGGCCTGCACGGCCGGGTAGACGTCGTCGTGGAGGGTGGCGTGCGCGTTGTTGAGGATCGTGCTGGGCACGGGAGCCGTTCCGCCGGTTCGGGTCGTCTTGCGCAGCTGTGCCGTCAGCGTCAGGCCGACCTTCTGCTGCGGGGCGATCGTGCCGCCGGTGCCGTCGGCGCCCTGGGCGTTGGTGCCGCGCAGGAGCGCGCTGACCGCGACGACGTCGCTGAGGTCGGCCGGCGTCAGGGCCATGGCCTGCGCGAGCGTCACCGTCTGGGTCGTGGTGCTGCCGTCCGCCGCCAGGTGGAGCAGGGACACGCTGCTGGCGCTCGTCTGGACGCCCGGCGCCTGGCTGAGGTCGACCACGATCTTCGTCAGGTTCAGCTGCTCGAACGGGTTGGCCGCGGCGTCGTAGGGCGCGAACACGCACGGGTCGGACGTTGTGGCGTTCACGCACTCCGTCGGGTCGGAGAGGCGCAGCTGCCAGGTCTTGCTCGTGGACGTGTTCGTGGCCGTCGTCGCATACGTGGTGCTCGGGTAGGCGGACGCCGGAACGTCGGGCTGCGGGATGACGAGCGTCTGCGGGGAGGCGGTCTTCGTCACCTTCGTCGTGAACGTCGGGTCGATGATCGTGACGTGGTCGTTCGCGTCACGGCTGACCGGGTCGCCGTCGAACGGCTGCGCGCCGACGCGCACCGTGTTGTCCACCGCCCCCGGCGAACCGCCGAGGTTGTAGGTGCGGGTGCCGGTCACCCAGTCGGTGGCCGTGCCGCCCCGGACGGTGTTGCGGATGGCGAGGTCGAGGTGCACGGTCCGGCCGTTCGGCTGGGCGCTCGCGCTGACGCTGGCGACGCCGCTCCCGACAGCGGGGGCCGTCGGGTCACCCGTCGACTGGATGCGCGCGGCGCGGTTCGGGCTCTCGATCACTGTCAGGCGCACGCCCTGGGTGCTCGCGCGCTGGGATGCGGTGAGCGTGTAGCCCGGGAAGATGCCGTCACAGGCGTTGGCCGTCGGGCAGGCGGCGGACGTGATGTCGTTCCACTGCGTCCCGTCGAACAGCTCGACCTTGGAGACCTTGTCCCAGCGGATCTGCGGGTCGAGGGTCGCGCCCGCGGTGGACGTCGGCGTGATCGCGTCGATGCGGACCAGGTCGAACGCCTGGAAGACGCTGCCGCCGATGGGGCTCGGCACGGCCGGGTCCTGGATGGTCATCGACTGCATCCCGCTGACCTGGCTGCCCCAGCCGAGCGTCACGCCGGTGGTGGTGCCGGACTGCGCCTGGACGACCTTGGTGCCGTCCCAGCTCTTCGCGGCGAGCAGCGGGCCGGGGCCGCCCTGTGTCGCCTGCACGCCGACGGTGTCGCAGTCGACGGCGGGCTGGCTGGTGATGCCGGAGCCGGCGACCGTGCCGGACGCCTGGCTGACCGCGCAGTTCTGGTACGGCGTGACGGTCGGGTAGGTGCCCGGGTTGGTCGGGCCGCTGCCGTCGCGCAGCTCGCCGCGCGCAGTGAAGGTGATCGCCGGCTTGACGTTCGTCGCCTGACCGAAGCCGTCGGCGTCGGCGAAGGTGAAGCGCAGGCCGCGGACGTCGGAGTGCGTCGTCCCGTTCGGCAGCACGCTGTCGAGAGTCGCCGAGTAGGTCTTGGCTGCGGCCGTCGCGTCGACGACGGTCAACGTGTTCCAGGTCGTGCCGTCGGTGGTGTACTCGATGGTCAGCTTCGAGCCGGACGGCACGCTGGTCGGGGCGATCGCGGTCGCGTCGAAGGCGTTCCAGTAGGGAGCGCTCGCGGTGTCCTGCGGCTCGGTGATCCCGATGGTGTCGGGCCGGACGGAGCTGGTTCCGGTCGGCGTCTGCGCCGACAGCTGGACGAGGCTCGTCCCGCCCGGGATGACCGTGCTGGGCGTGATGGTCTTGTCGAGGGTGAGCTTGACCTCGGGGAAGTACACGTCGAGGTTGGCGTTCGCGGTGTCGGTCGCGGTCCCGGCGGGGTTGGCGCCCTCGACCGTCGCGGTGTTCGGGTAGGTGACGAAACCGGAGCCGGCGGGTCCCGCATCCGTCGTCGTGTTGACGGTGAAGGGGATGCCGGCGGTGGCGCCCGGGGCGATCGAACCGGTGTAGACGATCTGGAAGCCGGTCAGGTACTGCCCGCCGCTGAGCGTCGGTGCGCCGGGCAGACCGGAGGCCTGGTCGACGGTGGAATCGGCAGGGGCGGTTCCCGAGTTGACGAACCAGTGGATGGTGGCGCCGGTCGCCCCCTGCGGCCACGCGGCGGCAGAGGTGAAGCCTCCGAAGGTCACCTTGTTCGTGAAGAAGGTGCCGGATCCCGGCTCGGTCACCGTCAGGCTGGTGAGCGGTCCGGTCGAGGTGTTCTTGGCGGTGACGGTGGCCACGGACGAGTCGCCCGCGGGGATCTGCGGGTCGACGAACGACTTGTCGGCCGAGACCGAGACGGTGAGCGGGGCGACGATCTGCTGGGCGGACGCGAGGGGCGCCTGTCCGTCTCCACTCGGCGTGCTGACGGTCGCGCCGACCTGGTTGGTGCGCGTTCCGCCGGCCACCAGGCTCGCGCCTCCGGTGCGGCCGGTCGCGCGCTGGACCAGGCTGAGGGCGACCGATCCGGCGGTGCCGCCGGCGTCGATGGTGTCGCCGGTGCTCGACGAGAACACGAAGCGGAGACCCGTGACGTCACCCGGCTGCACGCCGGACGACAGCTGCGGGGTCGCGCCGACCGGTCCATCGACCGGGCCTCCCGCGGTGAGCGCGATGACCTGGACCTGGTCGGCTCCCGCGGGGAAGGTCACGGCGCCGAAGCCCGCGAGGTCGTAGAACTCGAAGGTGTTGCCTGCGGCGGACGGATCGGCCGGCTCGGCGACCGTCAGGCTGGTGGCGGGGATGTTGGAGGTGTTCGCGACGGTCAGAGCGACCTGGGAGGTCTCGCCCGGGTTGTACTGCGTCGAGCTGGGCGTCCAGGTCTTCGACACGGACGCGGTGATCACATCCGGGACGTGCACGGTCACCGGCACGGAGCCGCTGACGGTCGACGCGTTCGTCGCCGTGAAGGTCGCGTTGTTGGTCAGCTGCGTGCCGTCGAGGGACTTGTCCACGTTCTGCGGCATGGTGACCTGGATCTGCACCGACCCGGTCGTGCCCGCGGCGAGACCCGTGCTCGCCGGGACGGTGTTCGGGACGCTGTCGGCGAAGGCGACCGTGACAGTGTTTCCGCTGACCGTCGTGGTGGCGCTGCCCGCTCCGACGACGGTCGGCTTGCCCACGATCTGCAGCGGCGCCGGGACGGGGTCGGTCAGTACCGCGTTGACGCATCCCGTCGTCGTGGACGAGCAGCCGTAGTTGAGCGTGTAGAGGAAGCTCTGACCGGGGGTGACCTCGGTGACGTTCGCCGTCTTGGAGAGGTTGAGCACGCCGGAGCCCAGGTCGTCGGCGTTGGCCGCGGGAGCTCCGACGGCCACCGCGCCGATCAGGGCGAGCACTATGCCCGCGGCCACACTGGCAGGAGCGCGGAGCGTACGGCGGCGGGCGTGGGCGCCGCGGGCAGGCAGGAACAACGAACGGAGTCGGGTAAGCAAGACGTGGTCCTTCGGGCAGAACAGTCGGGAGATCGCGAAGGTGCGGGAACACGCGACGCGTCGGGTACTGCCGGAGTCTTTCGGAATCGGGGACGCAGCTGAGCGTTTTTCACCCCGGCTTCACCCTGCTGGAGGGCCGTATTCCCCTGTACTGGGGGCAGAACCATCGGGTCAGCGGGTCAGCGCAGGACGAGCACCGCCGCGGTGAGCACCCACAGGGCGATCACGAACACCGTGTCCCGCACGCGCCACTGGGGTGGGATACGTTCGGTGCGGCGCGGATGGGCACCGAACGCGCGGGACTCCATGGTGAGCGCGACCCGGTCGGCGTGACGGATGCTGGAGGCGAGCAGCGGCACCACCATCGCGGAGGCCCGGCGCACGGCGGCGATCGGTCCGCGGCCGGGCGCGACGCCGCGCACTCGCATCGCGCGACGGATCGCAGCGAGCTCGGAAGCGAAGAGCGGCACGAACCGGTAGGCCGCGACCGCGGTGTACGCGAACCGGTACGGGATACACAGCTGCGCGGTCAGGGCGCGGGCGAGGTCGGGGCCGCTCGTCGTGAGGCCGCCGACGAGCGCCAACGCGAGGATCGCGGCGATTCGCAGCGCGGTCGTCAGGCCGACGATCAGCGCGCCGACCGTGAATTCGTACGAGCCGACCGCGACGAGCACGGTCGGGTCCGCCGACCTGCCCGGTTCGGCCCACAGGCCGAAGCCGATCGCCGTCAGGAGCACGCCGGCCGGCAGCCCGAGCAGGAGCAGCACGAGCGCCCGGCGCGAGAGCCGGGCGCCGACCAGCAGGAGGACGACCGCCGTGAGGAGGAGGACCAGCGGCACGACCGCGTCCCGGGTGACGAGCAGCCCGATCCACGCGGGGACGACCGCGGCGACCTTCGCGAGCGGATTCAGGCGCGCGAGGAAGCCGGGTGGGCGTTCCGCGAGGCGCGGTGCGCTGGCTGTCGCGGTCATCGGGCGGCGGGAAGGTCGGCGAGCCGGGTGAGGCCACGCAGGGGTTCGGGAACGGTGGGGTCCGCGAGGGCGCGCGCCAGGACGGGCTGACGGAGTCCGTGCGATTCGAGCAGCGCAGGGTCGCCGAGGATGCGGGCCGTCTCGCCCACGACGGGCAGCCGGCCGCCCGCGACGATCGCCACGTGCGAGGCGTACTCGCCGATCAGCCCGAGGTCGTGCGTCACAGCAATCACGGTGGTGCCGCTGCGGTTGAGCTCGGCGAGGAGGTCGAGCAGCTCGGTCGCGCGGGCGCGGTCCTGGCCGAAGGTCGGCTCGTCGAGCACGAGCACCGGCGCTCCCTCGATGAGCGCCGTGCCCACCGACAGGCGGCGCTTCTGCCCGCCGGAGAGGAGGAAGGGATGCGCCGAACGGCGGTCGGCGAGCCCCAGGACCGCGAGCATCGCATCCACTCGGTCTTCGATCTCTGCCGTGGGCAGGCGTCGCTGCCGCAGCCCGAACGCCAGCTCGTCCTCGACACTGTGGGTGACGAACTGGTGCTCGGGGTTCTGGAAGACGAACCCGACGGTCTCGCGCAGTGCCCGGACGGACGCCCGCGCCGGGTCGAGCCCGAGAACGTCGATGGTGGAGCGCGGGGCGCGCGCGACCCCGGCGATCGCCTGCACGAGCGTGGTCTTGCCCGCGCCGTTCGGCCCGACGACCGCGAGGAACTCCCCGCGCCCGAGGCGCAGCGACACATCCTCCAGCACGGTCCGCCGCCCGCGCCGCACCGTCAGCCCCGCGACGCGAACCGCCGTCGCCCGCTCATCGCCCTCCTGCTCCTCGCCCTCGGGCGCCTCCGCCCGCCGTCGAGTACGCACAAATTGCACACGATCCGGCGCGTCAGCGTGCAAAGTTTGCGTACTCGACGGTGGGGGGACGGGGGCTGGGGAGAGGGCTCGAGTGAGGTCGGAGGCCGTGAGGGGCAGCGGGTCGAGGGGGATGCCGGCCGCGCGCAGTCGGAGGGCCGCGATCGTCGCGGTGGGCAGCCAGACGCCGAGTTCGTTCAGCTCCTCGGCGCGGTCGCGGATCAGCTCCCGCGCCGGACCGTACGCGAACGGACGGCCCGCCGCGTCGAGCACGAGGACGGTGTCGGCGATCGGGAGCGCCAGGTCCAGATCGTGCTCGATCAGCACCACCGACCGCGTCGACCCTGCGCCCGTCAGGCGTCCGAGCAGACGGTAGACCTCCTCGGCACCCGCGGGGTCGAGGTTGGAGGTCGGCTCGTCGAGCACGAGCAGCGGGGCGTCGAGCGCCAGCGCGCAGGCGATCGCCAGCCGCTGGCGCCCTCCGCCGGAGAGCGTGTCGGGGTCGTCGTCGCGGCGCTCCCACAGGCCGACGGCCCGCAGCGCCGACTCAGCCCGGGCTTCGACCTCGGCGACCGGGAGCAGACGGTTCTCCGGTCCGAAGCACACCTCGTCCAGCACCGTGCGCGCGACGAGCTGCGCATCCGGGTCCTGGAACACCATGCCGGTGTGCTCGCTCAGCTCGGCGACCGTCGCATCCCGCGTGAGCACGCCGCCGACCCGGACGTTCCCCTCGACGTCGGCCGGGACGGCGTGCGGCACGAGTCCGTTGAGGGTCAGCGCGAAGGTCGACTTGCCGCATCCACTCGGCCCGAGGACGAGCAGCACCTCCCCCGGCGCGACGGTGACGTCGATGCCGTCAGGGGTCCAGGCGGCGGCTCCGTCGTGCCGCACCCGGACGCCGCGGGTTTCGGCAGCGAGCACGGGGGTGGATGCGGGGGCGCCGGATGCGGACGGAACAGCGTCCACGGACCTCCGATCGCCCACGGACACCCCTCCTCTCGCCGACCCGCTCCACGCTACGGCACGGGTGGGGACGGCGCGAAGAGTCGGCGACGGAGGAGCGACGAGTCGCATCCCGAACTCATCTCCTCCGTTTCCCGCAGCACGGCGGCGCGTCGGCCGGGATCTCCTCCGTTTCCGCCACCGGCGGAAAGGGAGGAGTTGGCGCGCGGCGCGCCGGAGAACAGCGGGAAACGGAGGCGGCGGGGAGCGGATGCGGCCGGATCGCCTCCGTTTCCGCAGCCGCGGGCAGGCGGCGGGGCGGCGGGCGCTACGCCCGCGCCTCCTGCACGTCGCGGGTCTTCAGCGTCCAGTACGTGGTGACGGGATGCGTCCCCAGCACGATCTTGCCGCGCGAGTGCAGGTTCTGGAGATCGTCGTAGGCGTACTTGATGTCGGAGAGGGGATAGAACCCCGAGATCAGCAGGGTGAACGCACGCTCCTCCGCCAACTGCGCGAGCCGGCCCAACTGCGCGGTGCCGTGCGCGACGGTCTCCGGGTCGTCCTGCAGCAGCCGCAGTTCGGTGTCGCGGCGGTCCTCGCTCGACCGGTATCGCGACGGCGGAACGCCGAGCGACTCCGCGAGGGCGCGTCCGTCCTGCCCGAAGTTGTCGATCAGGGCGGTGACTCCGCCGGGCGCCTCGGCGCGGATGCGCTCCTCGATGGCTTCGCCGTACCGCACCGGCCGGATGCCGAGCTGACGCAGGTAGTCGAAGTTGCGGTCACCGCACGTTCCGATGACCCGGGCTCCGCGATGCTTGGCCAGCTGCGCCTCGATGCTGCCGACGCCGCCGGCCGCCGCCGACACGACGACGGTGTCGTCCGGTCCGATCCGGAGGTCGTCGAGGGTGTCGAGTGCGGTCACGCCCGCGAGGTACAGACCGCCGGCCACCTCCCACGGCACGTGCGGCGGCTTCGCCACCAGAGCGCCGACCGGGACGACGATGTGCTCCGCGTGCGCGCCCGTCCGGACGTGCCCGATGACCGCCGCGCCCTTCCGGAATCGCCCGCCGAGGTCGCCGGTCACGACGATCCCGGCGAAGTCGCTGCCCGAGCCGCGCGGGAACGGCTCGTCCGCCCACGCCTCCTCACGACCGGTGCGGATGAACCCCTCGATGTGGTTGATGCCCGTCGCGATCACCTCGACGAGCACCTCGTCCGCGCTCGGATTCGGCAGCGGCCGGCTCCGCTTCTCGAGGACGTCCACATCCCCGTTGCCGTCGTACTCGAAGACCACCGTCTCCCCGGGCTTCTTCGCCATGGGATGCTCCTTCTGCCGTCGGCCGGGCCGGCCGTGGCGTCAGGATATACCTAGCTTGGCTAGAAACTCTACAATCTACGGTTCTCTGCCAGGAACCCGGGGAACCCGCCGTCAGAACGACGCCGCGTGCTCGAAGTGCAGCTGCAGCGGCTCGACCGGCACATCGAGGTTCGCTCCTCCGCGGTAGCGGGTGCCGATGTGACGCGACGGGAGCCGGGAGTTTCCGGCCCCGAACAGCCGCTCGCGCAACGTCCCCGAGGTGGCGCCCTCCTCCGGCAGGCGTCCGCGGCGACGCAGCTCCGGGACCACCAGCTCGGCGAAGTCGCGCGCCGTGTCGAAGGAGTGGTACTGCCGGAGGTTGATCCCGTCCAGACCGTCCTCATCCAGCCAGCGCTCGATCTCATCCGCAACGGTCTTCGGATCGCCGACGACGAGGAACCGCTCGTCGCGGCCCACCTTGATGAAGTCGAGCGCCTGCCCGACCGTGGTGTCGAGCGGCAGGTACGGCACCTTCTCCGCCGGGAACTCCGCTCGGGCCAGCGCCTCGCGCACGGTGATGTCGCGCGGGAACGCGGTCAGGTCGACCGGCAGGCTGCTGTGCGCGAGGATGCCGTCGAGGCTCGCGCGCTCGCGGTACAGGCGCCACTTGTCCTCCGCCTCCTCCTGCGTCCGGCCGACGATGACGCCGGCCATCGCGATGAAGCGGATGTCGTCGCGCTCGCGACCGTGCCGCACGGCCGCCTCGCGCATCCCGTCGGCATTGCGTCGGAACTCGTCGCTCGTGCGTCCGCCGGTGAACACCACCTCGGCGTGCCGGCCGGCGAACTCGGTGCCCGCGGGCGACCCGGTCGCCTGGAACAGCGTCGGCGTCCGCTGGATCGAGGGATGGACGATGTGCGGCCCGGCGACGCGGAACCGCTCCCCGACGTGGTCGATGTACCGCACCTTCGACGGGTCGGTGAACACCCCGGCCGCGCGATCGGCGACGACCGCGTCGTCATCCCACGAGCCCTCCCAGAGCTTGTAGAGCACGTCGAGGTACTCGTCGGCGTAACGGTACCGTTCGTCGTGCGGAACCTCGCCGTCGAGGCCGAAGTTGCGGGCCGCATTGGGCAGGTACGAGGTGACGATGTTCCAGCCGATGCGGCCCTTGGTCAGGTGATCGAGCGTCGACATGCGCCTGGCGAAGGCGAACGGCGGCTCGTAGGTGGTCGAGAACGTGACGCCGAATCCGAGCCGCTCGGTCACCGCGGCCATCGCCGGGACGAGCAGCAGCGGATCGAGGTTCGGGCTCTGCAGCCCCTCCCGCAGCGCCGTCTCGGGTCCGCCACGGAAGACGTCGTACGCACCGATCACGTCGGCGAGGAAGATCCCGTCGAACCCGCCGTGCTCGAGCAGCTGCGCCAGCTCCAGCCAGTAGTCGAGGTCGGCGAAGCGCTCCCGGTTGTTGCCCGGCAGCGTCCACAGGCCGTGCGTGATGTGGCTCACACAGGCCATCTCGAAGAGGTTCACGAAGAGCTGCTTGGGTTCGCTCATGCGGCGGTCTCGCTTTCAGGGGTGGTGGCGGCTCGCGCGGCCGGATCGAACTCCGGGATGGCGGCGATCAGGGCACGAGTGTACGGGTGCGCGGGCCGTTCGAAGACATCATCCGGCGAGCCCTCCTCCACCACCACCCCGTCCTTCATGACGAGGACGCGGTCGCTGAGGTGACTGATGACGCCGAGGTCGTGCGAGATGAAGAGATATGCGACGCCGGACTCGCGCTGCAGCTCGGCGAGGAGGTCGAGGATCTGGGCCTGGATGGTGACGTCGAGCGCCGAGACGGCCTCATCCAGCACGATGACGTCCGGGCGCGGCGCGAGCGCCCGGGCGATGGCGACGCGCTGCCGCTGGCCGCCCGAGAGCTTGAGCGGGAACCGCGGGAGGACGTTCGCGGGAAGGCCGACCTGCTGCAGCAGTTCGAGCACACGCGCGCGCCGCTCCTCTGCCGACGGGAACCGCTCGGAGCGCAACGCGTCGAGCAGGATGCGCTCGACGTTCCAGCGCGGATCGAACGAGCTCAGCGGGTCCTGATACACGACGGCGATGCGACTCCGGAGACCCCGCCGCCGGCTCTCGGCGAGCGGCGCCCAGGGCTGTCCGAGCAGCCGAACGGTGCCACCGTCGAGGGCCTCCAGTCCGAGCGCGAGACGCGCGGTGGTGCTCTTGCCCGATCCGGACTCGCCCACGATGCCGAGCGTCTCCCCGGCGCGCAGCGAGAAGGAGACGCGGTCGACAGCCGTGGTGACCGTGCCGTCGGAGGTGTGGAACCGCTTCACCAGATCGGTCGCCTCCAGCACCACGGCGCCGGCCGGCGGCTTGGTCGGCACCGCGGCAGCGCCCGGAGTGAGGGCATGCCCGCGGGTCGCCTCGCCCGGAACCGCGGCGATCAGCGCGCGCGTGTACTCGTGCGCCGGCGCCCCGAGCACCTGGCCGGCCGGCCCCTGCTCCAGCACGTCGCCGCCCCGCATCACGAGGATGTGGTCGGCCAACCGCGCGACCACCGAGAGGTCGTGGCTGATCAGGATCACGGAGGCGCCGCGCTCCTTCATGAGCTCGAGCTGGTCGAGCACCTGCGCCTGCACGGTCACGTCGAGCGCGGTGGTGGGCTCGTCCGCGATCACGATGTCCGGATCGAGGGCGATGGCGGAGGCGATCAGAGCGCGCTGCCGCAGGCCGCCGGAGAGCTGGTCGGGCCGCTGTTTCGCTCGGACGGCCGGGAATGGCACGCCCACGCGCGTCAGCAGGTCGAGCACGCGCTCCCGGCGCGCCCGGCGCCCGCCCCAGCCGTGCAGGCGGAGCGCCTCGTCGATCTCCCGTCCGACCGGGCGCAGCGGGTCCAGCGACACCAGCGCATCCTGCAGCACGAAGCCGATGTCCCGGCCTCGGATGCGCTTCCACTCGCGCGGGCCAAACCCGCGGACGTCCTCGTGGTGGACGGTCAGCTCGTCCGCCTCGACCACCGCCGAGCGGCCCGCGAGGCCGACCAGCGAGCGGGCCGTGACCGACTTGCCCGAGCCGGACTCGCCGACGATGGCGACGCACTCGCTGGGCCGCAGGTCGAAGCTCACGCCGTGGACGACAGGACGCAGCGCGCCGTCGACCCGGAACGCGGTGCGGAGGTTGCGCACCCGCAGCCGGGTCGCCGGCCAGTCCAGCTCCTCCACGATGGCGTCGGTCTCCGTGGCCTCCGTGCTCTCCGTACTGATGCTCACGACCTCTCTCCCTTCTCCAGGCGCGCCTGGATGTGCCGTCCGATGGTCGTCGCGGCGAGCGCCACGGCGACGATCACGAGTCCGGGGATGACGACGAGCCACCACGCCGTCGTCAGGTACTGGCGCCCCGCATCCAGCAGGGCACCCCATTCCGAGGCGGGCGGCGCGACGCCGAGACCCAGGAACGAGAGGCTCGACGCCCACACGATCGATTGCCCGATCGACAGCGCGAACACCGCCACCAGGGGCCGCAGGGCGTTCGGCAGGATGTGCGCGCGCAGGATGCGCCAGCGCGAATGCCCGAGCGCGGTCGCCGCCTCGACATACCCGGAGTGCCGCGCTCCGAGGATCTGCCCGCGGATCATCCGCGCGTACCCGGGGGCGGTTCCGATGCCCACCGCGAAGACCTGCGTCGCGGCGCTCGGCCCGGCGATCGCGATCAGCAGCAAGGCGAGGAGGAGGGCCGGGAACGCGAACAGGATCTCCACGAACCGGTCGATCACGACCGCCACCGGCTTCACCCCGAGGGCGGCGAGCGTGCCGAGCACGAGCGCGAGACCCACACTGACGGCCGCAGCTCCGAGCCCGATGGTCAGCGAGTCGCGGGCGCCCCAGATCACGCGGGTGTAGAGGTCGCGGCCGGACTCGTCCGTGCCGAAGGGATGCGCGAGGCTCGGCTGCTGCAGCGCCGCCTGGTAGTCGATCGCCGTCGGAAGATGCGTGGTCAGCGTCTGCGGCGCGATCACGGCGACCAGCAGGAGCACGGCGAAGGCGACCGCGAGCACCAGCCCCCACGGCACGCGACCGAGACGGGTGGCGAGCGTCGGGCGGACCGCCGCGGCGGCGGGGGACGGAGGCGTTCCGAGCGCGGTCATGTCAGCTCCAGGCGGGGGTCGATGACGGTGTAGACGACGTCCACGATGAGGTTCGCGGCCACATACACGACGGCCACCAGGGTGACGATGCCGGTGACCACGGGGAGGTCCTGCGCGTTGACCGCGCTGACCAGCACCGAGCCGATGCCCGGACGCGAGAAGATCGACTCCACGATCACGGCACCGGAGAGGGTCGCGCCCAGCGCCCAGCCGGAGAGCGTCACGGCCGGGATGACCGCGTGCCGGAGCACGTGCCGCAGCCGGATGCCCCACTCGCCCATCCCGCGCATCCGCGCCGACAGCACGAACGGCTGATCGAGCGACCGCTCGAACTCGGTGCGCACGCTCTGCGCCATGAACCCGGCGAGCGGGATGGCCAGCGTCAGCGCCGGGAGCACGATCCCCGCGGGCGAGGATCCGCTGATGATCGGGAACCAGTGCAGCCCGAGGCCGAAGACCAGGAGCAGGATGATGCCGAGCCAGTAGGCGGGGAGCCCGGCGGTCACCACATCCACCGTCGACCCGAAGGCCGTCAGCCGCGGCCCGCGACCGGCCGTCAGCGTGACCCACGCGACCATGATCAGCCACGCGAACGCGATGGCCGTCAACGAGAGGGTCAGCGTGCTGCCGAGCTGCTCGCCGATCACCGCGGTGACCGGCCGGTACTGCTGGTACGAGGTGCCGAAGTCGCCCGACACCAGCCCACGGAGGTAGTCGAGGTACTGCACGATCACCGGCTTGGTCAGCCCGTACTGCTGGTTGATCTGCGCCAGCTCCTCCGGGGTGCGCGCCTGCGCCTGGCCGGCCCGGATGTTGAGGATGGTCGTCGCGCGGTCGCCGGGCAGCGCCAGCTGGGCGAAGAACGCGACGGTGGCCGCACCCCACAGCACCACGACGGCGGCGCCGATCTTGCGCAGCAGCGTGATCGCGACCGCGCGACCCCGGCGGGGCCGGATCGCGTTCTGCGCGATCGGCCCCGTCGTGACGCCCGTCGTGGTGGCGGCGGTCAGCTCACTTGACGAAGTAGGCGTCATAGAACGTCGGTCCTCCCTGTGCGTTCTCCTGCCACACCCCGCGCAGCTTCGGCGCGACCGCGAGCGTGCTCAGCCGGTCGTAGACGCCGATCGACAGCGCGTGCTCGGCGATGTAGTCCTGCGCCTTCTCGTAGGCGGCGTTCTGCGCCTCCACGGTCGGGGCCGAGTTGCCGTCGAGGATGTACTTCTCGAGCGTCGGGTCGTTGTAGAACGCGGCGTTGGAGTAGTTGGGGTGGTCAGGGGTCGACGGACGCCAGTTGATGTAGAGGATGCCCGCGGTGACGGCCGTCCAGTAGCCGGCGGCCAGGTCGTGGGTGTCCGGGCCGGAGTACTTGCCCGAGAAGAACTCGCTCTGCGGGACCGGCACGAGCTTCACGTCGAAGCCGACCTTCGCGGCCTGCTCCTTCACGCCCTGCAGGATGGCCGCGCCGTCCGCGTTGATGATCGAGCCTGCGCCGTACGGCAGCGAGACGGTCAGCTTCGTGCCGTCCTTCTCGCGGACGCCGGTGCTGCCCTGACGCGTCCACCCGGCCGCGTCGAGCAGCGCATCCGCCTTCTTCAGGTCCTGGCTGTACCAGTCGGCCGCCTTCTCGCTGTAGCCGGGCGTCGCCTGGCTGACACCCCCGTTGCCCTCGAACGGGATGACTCCCCGGCCGATGGTGTCGACGATCTGCTTGCGGTCGAGGCTGTAGGCGAACGCCTGACGGACCTTCTCGTCGGTGAACGGACCCTGCTGCGTGTTGAACGAGATCTGCTGCGGACGGCCCGGCGTCACGTACTTCTCCAGCTGGTAGCCACCGGACTTCAGCGTGCTCCACTGGACGGCGGGGACGTCGTAGATGGCGTCGACCTGGCCGCCCTGGAGCGCGGCGACGCGGGTGGTCGGGTCGGCCACGAACTTCCAGTCGATCTCGTCGACGTAGGCCGCGCCGGTGTGCTTCGCGTTGGCCGGGGGCGACGTGTAGTCCTTGTTCTTCTTCAGGATGATGTCCTGACCGCGGTTCCATTTGTCGACGATGAACGCGCCGGAGCCGATCGGCGCCTCGCAGTTCTGCTCCTTGCTGCGGGTCTCGAGCGCGTGCTGCGACTGGATGCCGAAGTAGCCCTGCGACAGGTTGTCGGCCAGGCGCGGGTACGGCCGGGAGAGGTCGATCTGGAGGGTGGTGTCGTCGATGGCCTTCGCATCCTTGTAGTAGCCGTCGAGCCAGACCAGCGCCGTGCTGTTGCCGCCCTTCAGCCAGTAGTCGAAGTTGTAGGCGACGGCCGCGGCGGTGAGCGGCGTCCCGTCGGTGAACTTCACGTCCTTCTTCAGGTCGAAGGTCCAGGTCAGTCCGTCGTCGGACTGCTTCCAGGAGGTCGCGAGCCACGGGACCACCTTGTGGTCCTCATCCAGCGACGTCAGGTTATCGAGCACCTGGTACGAGAGATAGGCCTGCTCGATCCAGCCGCCGAACACGCAGGCCGGTTCCTGCTGGTGGGCGTACACGATGGTGCCGCCGTCGACCTTGGTGCCTCCGCCTGCTGCGGCGTCGGAGCCGGAGGCGCAGGCGGACAGCGCCAGCGCGCCGGTCAGGACGACGGCTGCGGCGCCGAGGGAACGGGTGGGACGGGAACGCATGGGGACTCCTCTGGCATCGGGGGATGCGCATCAGGATGCGGGAGTCCGCAAGCGGCGTCGATGCTGCGTGTCCTACTGTTTCGCCGACGACACATGCCGTCACGGACGCTTCCGCGCCGCGCCCTCCGGCGCTATGGGCTCAGTGCGAGAGCAGCGACTTGAGCACGATGACGACCACGCCGAACAGCCCGGTCACCACCGCCCCCACCAGGCAGACCCACACTCCGCGGCCGCGCACGCGGAAGACCAGGAACCCGAGCAGGGCGAGGAGCAGGACGCACAACCAGAGGGCCAGGAAGACGCCGGCAGTGGCGGAGAGGATGTGCAGCGAGGCGAGGAGCAGGGGGACGCTCGGGATGACCGCGGCCTCCAGCATCCCGCTCGACTCGAACAGCGCGTGCCGCAGCGAGTCGCGCATCCGGTCGCCCAGGCGGTCGGCGTCGCCGTGGAACCCGAGCGCGTCGGAGTACACGTGTGCCATCCAGAACACGACGATGCTGACCAGGCTGAACACGAGGATCTGGACGGCCGAGCCGCTGTCCTCATTGTCGACCGAGGTCGCCGCGATCACGCTGGCGTAGACGATGGTCCCGTAGATCGCCGCGGGTGTTCCCCAGTGCCGCCACAGCGCGCGGTGGACCCGCACGCCGTCGTGCTCCTCGATGGGCGGGTTGAGGTCCATGGATCCCATGGCACCCATTGTGTCCGACGGAGAGGGCCGCGCGCCTCTGTCAATCCGTGGACGGTTCGGAGGTCAGGTCCCGCCGCTGAGCGAGCACGCGCGGAGCTCGCCGTCGGCCGAGACGACGATGCCGTCCGGCAGGTCGAAACCCGGGGGCGCGTAGATCACGCCGCCCCCGATCGTGCGTCCACGTGGTTGGAGGCCGGTCAGCGCCTCTGGCCCGACATCGTCTCTGCGCGGAAGGTCGCCGCACGTGAAGTTGCGATGGTCGTACTGGACCCGGGTCGGGATGGCGCGCGGCCACCAGTCGGCGGTCGCGGCGTGGACCTGCACGAAGAACGTCGCGACTCCCACGAGCACGGCACCGCAGACGACGCCGATCACCACCGCCGGCCAACGCCTCCGGCCCCGTGGTCCGCTCACCCGCCGCTTCCCTGCCTGACCTGACGCACCCAGGGCGAGAGGACGTTCTGGCCGGGTTTCGGGGTGTCGATGAAGCCGTTCAGGTTCACCTCGAATTCGTCGCCGTCGGGCACTTCTGTGCGCACCCAGGTTCCGCCCGAGCATGCGGCGCCGGAGCGCTCCGGCGTGCCGTCGGTGTACGCGAGGCAGATGCCGAACGGATGCGTGCCGCGCAGCAGGTAGATGTCCCAGCCGTCGGCCCTGCCCTGGTAACGGGAGGTGGACATGTCGCCGCCCTGGACATCCGGGATGAGGTCGGTCGGGATGCGGTCCTCCGCGGTGCGCTTCCCGTCGAACGGCGTCGGCGGGAACACGCACCCGCTCAACCCCACCGCGACCACCGCCGCCATCGCCGTCGCGAGAACCCACCGCCGCATCGCGTACCCCCGAACGGCACGCTAGCAGCAGCCGGCCCGGCGGCCCAGCGCCCGGCGGCACGTCCGCACAACGGGAGGTGAGTGGCTCGATGGCGGGGGCCGCAGAAACGGAGGCGATCTGGCCCGATGCCTGCCCTGGACGCCTCCGTTTCTCGGCGGCGCGCGGGCGCATCCTGCTTTTCTCCTCCCTTTGCGACGCGGCGGTGCGCCGGCGGGGCGGGGGCGGAAAGGGAGGCGATCCGGCCCGACGCGCCGTGGATCGGCCACGAAGGGAGGGAGTCCGAGACGGGAGGGCCGGGATGTCCTCCATTTCGGGCACGGGCGGACGCCGCGACCGACCCTGGCCCAGCCGCACGGGCACGGCTACCGTGGCGGGCATGAGCCCGTCGAAGAAGTCCGAGACGTTCCTCGAGGTGGAGGGGCGGGAGGTGCGCATCTCGAGCCCCGACAAGGTCGTCTTCCCCGAGCCCGGGCTGACCAAGCTCGACCTCGCGCAGTACTACGTCGCGGTCGCGGAGGGAGCGCTGCGCGGTGCGGGCGGCCGCCCGATGGTGCTGAAGCGCTTCGTGAAGGGGCTGACGCAGGAGCCGTTCTTCCAGAAGCGGGTGCCGGAGGGGCACCCCGACTACATCGACACGGCGACGCTGCACTACGCCAGCGGCACGTCGGCGGAGGAGGCGGTGGTCCGGGATGCGGCCGGGCTCGCGTGGGTGTCGAACCTCGGCTGCCTCGACCTCAACCCGCATGCCGTCCGGGCCGAAGACCTCGACCATCCCGACGAGCTCCGCGTCGACCTCGATCCGATGCCGGGTGTCGACTGGTCGCAGATCGTGGACGTCGCCTTCGTCGCCCGGGAGGTGCTCGACGATCACGGGCTGGTCGGCTGGCCGAAGACGAGCGGGTCGCGCGGCCTGCACATCCTGGTCCGCATCGCGCCCGAGTGGGGGTTCGCCGACGTGCGGCTCGCGGCGGAGACGCTGGCCCGCGAGGTCGAGAACCGCGCGCCGGGGCTCGCGACGGCCCGGTGGTGGAAGGAGGAGCGCGGCGAGAGCGTCTTCGTCGACTTCAACCAGAACGCGAAAGACCGCACGGTGGCATCGGCCTACTCCATCCGGCCGCTGCCCGACGCCCGCGTCTCGACCCCGCTCGACTGGGACGAGGTGCGCGATCGGCGACCGGAGGAGTTCACCGTCCGGACGGTGCTCGACCGATTCGCGGAGCGCGGCGACCCGCACGAGGGCATCGACGACGCGGTCGGTTCGCTGGACGCCCTGCTCGCCCTCGCGAAGAAGCTGGGGCCGGCCGAGAAACCACCCCGCAGCGGGGACGGCGCCGGCCGCCGCGTCTCGCAGATGCTTCTCATCGAGGTCGCCCGCACGAAGACGAGGCCAGAGGCGGTGGATGCGCTCGAACAGTGGAAGGCCGCCCACCCGGACGTCGCGGCGAAGCTGCACCCGGCGGACGAACTGGTCGACGGGATGCGCGGCTCCAGCTCGCTCTGGTACCGCGTCCGGGTGAACCTGCAGCATGTTCCCGAGCCCGATCGCCCGGAGCAGGAGCCGCTGATCGCCGACTACGACCCGTGGGCCGGCCGGCAGTGGCCCGGCCGGGAGTAGCCGGCACCCCTCCCCGCGCTCAGCCGCTCAATCCGCTCGCGACCAGCTCCACGTACTCCCGCATCGCCGTGTCGTCGGGCGCGTTGTTCGGGTTGACCTCGGTCAGCACGATCCCGGCGAACCTGTCGCTGTCCGAGGACACGCGCAGGCTGGCCACGACCTCCTCGACGCTCAGCCCCCAGGGAGCCGCGTCGGGGTTGGGCATGTTCGCCAGCGGCAGGTGCAGGTGGCCCAGCACGTCGACATCGAAGTGGACGACGAAGCGCTCCCCCGCCGCCTCCACCGCTGCGAGCGCAGCTCGCGCAGCCTCCACGGCATCCACGTGGATGCGCGTCGCCGGAACACGGACGAGTCCGAGCTGCTCCACCAGGGTGCGCTCGAGGTCGTCGCCGTCCTCCGGGAGCGCATCGCCGTAGAGGACCACCTCGTCCGGGCGCAGTAGCGGAGGCTCCCCCTGCAGCGTCGTCAGGATCGGGTCGCTGCCCGGAAGAGCCAGCAGATGCGCCACCCCCATCGCGTCGACGTTGCCGTAGGCGATGCGACCGGGCGTGTACAGGTCGGGACCGCCGTCCACGTACAGCAGCGCCGTCGGCGCACCCGCCCGTCGGAAGCCCGCCACAACGCCGAGGGTCACGGTGCAGTCGCCGCCGATCACCAGCGGTGTCCGCCCGGCGCCGATCACCGCAGCCACCGCGCCCGCCGTCTCCACGGCGACCCGATGCACCTCGCCGATGTTCTGCCGGTCGGGATTCGCCGGGTCGGGTCGCCGCCGGAAGCCGGGCACATCCCCATAGTCGCGGAGGTCGTGTCCCCGATCGCCGAGCAGCCCGATGAGGCCCGCGTCACGGATCGCGGCCGGCGCCAGGTCCATGCCGGGCGTGTGACCGCCGGCACTCGACGGCACACCGACGACTCCCCAGTGTCGTGACCTGCTCACGCCCTCATCGTACGAGCGGACGGTTCGCCGGTGGAGGGGCTGCCGCCCGCATCCGCGCCGCCCCCATCCGCGCCCGCATCCCCGCCGCCCGCGCCCTCGTGACCGATCGCCCGCAGGCTGCGGTCGAGCACGGTGATCAGCAGGAAGACCACCGAGATGCCGATGACGACCCAGCCGAGCACATGCAGGCCACCGGTGGTGGCGTGGGCTCCGTAGACGTTGCCGTAGACGACGGAGGCGACGATGGCGCCCAGGTAGAAGAAGGTGCGCAACAGCCCGGCCGAGGACGCGATCCGCTCCGGCTCGGCCTGGTGGTACAGCGTGTTCTGGATCGCGAGATTGTTGAGTCCCTGCGGGATGCCGAGCACGAGCATCGTGACGACGAGGAACCAGATCGGCGTCGTCCCGCCCATGAACAGCACGAGGATGCCGGCGGCGAGCTGCGCGATCGAACCGATCAGGAGCTTCCAGAGCACCTCAGGACGACGGCCGAACGCTAGCGCGACCCCGATTCCCGCGGCGAACACGGGCAGCAGCACGAGGCCGGCCGCGGTCGGGCTGAGCGTCCGGCCCTCCTCCAGCCACTGCGTGAACCCGTAGACGAACGTGTAGGAGATCGTCGCGGTGAGCAGCGAGCGCGTGTACGTCAGCAGCAGCGGCCCGTTGCCGCCGAGCACGCGCAGATCGATGAAGGGCGCGTCCACCCGCAGCTCCCACCAGACCAGGCCAAAGCCCGCGACCAGCGCCACGGCGACCATCCACAGGTTCGCCACCGAGATGTTCTGCAGGAAGACCAGCAGGGCGAGCATCGTCACCGCGAAGAAGAGGATGCCGAGGCCGTCGATGCGGGGGCGCTGGTCGCGCGGTGGCTCCAGGCCCGTCGTGCGCGGGAGGAGGATCCAGCCCAGGATGACGCTGGCGACGCCGAGCGGAAGGTTCACGGCGAACGTGGCGCGCCATCCCCACGCTCCGATGAGCAGACCGCCGAGGGTCGGGCCGATCACCGCGACCGTCTGCGTCGTCACCGAGAGGACCGTGAGGATGACGGCGGGCGACGCGACGCCGGTGCGCTGACCCTCCGCACGGATCATGTGCATCGCCGCCGGATAGCCCGCACAGGTGCCCAGTCCCAGCACGACCCGGGCGACCACCAGCCACCAGATGCTGTCGTGGGACGCCGGGATGAGGAGGCCGATCGCGCCCGCCACCGCCACCAGCGCGCCGCCCGCGAGGAACAGCCGCTTCACGCCGTAGATGTCGACTAGCCGTCCGACCAGCGGCTGGCCGATGGCCGTGGCCAGGTAGAGGGCGGACACCAGCCACACGGTCTCGGACGCCGGCGCCCCCAGCGCGATCCCGATGGGGGCGAGCGCCACCGCGATGATGGCGGTGTTGATGGGGTTGAGGACCGCCCCGAGCATCATCGGCGCGAGCAGGCGCCGATCGAAGCGGTGGGGCGGCGGTGGCTTGAGCGCCATCAGTCGAGGATCCGTTCGAGGATGGCGGTCGCCGCCGCGAGGGTGATCAGCTCTGCCTTCGACGCCTGCTCGGACAGCGCCTGGTCGAGCCAGGCGAGGCCCGCCTCCTTCTGGCCGGCCACCTGCGCCCATCCCGCCTCGGTCAGGTCGACGATCTGCCGACGACCGTCGTTCGGGTCCTGGCTGCGGGTGACGAAACCCAGCGCCTCCAGCGCCTCCACGATCGCCGCCATCGACTGCGGACGCACCCGCTCGGCCATCGCCAGCGCGCTCACCGTCGACACGCCACCCTTGCTCAGCCGCGACAGGGCCGATGCCTGCGATGGCGTGATGGCGTCGGATGTGGCCTCGCGCAGCTTGCGAAGAAGCCGGGCGAGCACCGCCCGGAGGTCGACGGCGATCTGCTGCGGTGTCACATCCGGTTGACCTGTGCTCATATCGACAGTCTAAACTGCACAGTTGTACCTGTCTAGATTCGCCGAGAGGATCCCCGATGACCACCGCCCTGCTGCTGATGGACTTCCAGAACGGCATCGCCGGCCGCCCCGGCTTCGAGCCGACGGTCGAGGCTGCCGCCCGAGCCCTCGCCGCCGCACGCGACCACGGCATCCCGCCGGTCTTCGTCCGCGTCGCCTTCCGTTCCGGCTACCCGGAGGTCGCCGCCTCCAACCTGGCGTTCGGCGGCCGCGCGGCGAGCGCCGGCGACGCCATGCTGGTCGACAACCCTGCGACCCAGGTCGTGGACGCGCTCGCACCACGCGGCCAGGAGCCGGTCGTGGTGAAGAAGCGCGTCTCCGCCTTCGCGGGAAGCGACCTGGAGGTGCTGCTGCGCGGCCTCGGCGCCGACGAGCTCGTGCTCGCGGGCATCGCGACCAGCGGCGTCGTGCTGTCGACGCTGCGCCAGGCGGCCGACCTCGACTACCGGCTCACCGTGCTCGCCGACGCGTGCGGCGACGCCGACCCCGAGGTGCACCGCGTGCTCACCGAGAAGGTCTTCCCGCGTCAGGCCGCCGTCACCACCGTCGACGAGTGGGCCGCGGCGCTCTGAGTCGACGCGCGCCTCACTCCAGCCGGACCACCACCGGCTCGTACGACCACGGGCCCGGGCACTGACCCCACAGGCCGGCGCGCTCCGAGTGGATCGGAATCTCATGCACGGCGTCGTGGAGCACTGCATCCTGCGTCGCCACGACCACGCGGACGGTGTCGGGCTGCACAAGGTCGCTGTCGAGGTACGGCGCTCGCTGCGGCACCTCGTAGCTCGCGTCGGCACCCGCCGCCACAACCGCCGGCTCGCACTCGGCCCCGAAGCACGCGGAAACGGTCGCGTCTGGGGGCAGCACGTGCTCGAACACCACCGCGATCGGCGAGGAGTCCAGATATCCGATCGCCGGGCACGCGTCCAACACACAGCCCGACAAGGCGAGGACCGCCGCGATCCCCGCTCCGACGGAGGATGTGACTCTGCCCCGGCGTCGTCGCATGCCAGCAGGGTAGCGCGCGGGCTTCCGGGCATGCGGGACGGGGGCGGCCTCCGATCCGGACATGGGGCACGATGGGGGGATGACGACCGCACGCGTGATCTCGGTGAACAGCGACGGCGACCACCGCTTCTCGAAGCCGCCGCAGGAGTCCATCACCCTGGTCGCCGGCCTCGGTGTCGAAGGGGATGCGCACTTCGGGGCGACGGTGCAGCACCTCTCCCGCGTGCGGCGCGACCCGACGCAGCCGAACCTGCGCCAGGTCCACCTCATCCACCGCGAGCTCTTCGACGAGGTGACGGCCGACGTCGCGCCCGGTCAGCTCGGCGAGAACGTGACGACCGATGGGATCGAGCTGCTGGGCCTTCCGCGCGGCACCCGCCTGCATCTGGGCGAGGAGGCCGTCGTCGAGCTGACCGGGCTGCGCAACCCGTGCGTCCAGATCGACCGGTTCGAGCCCGGCCTGCTCAAGGAGGTCGTGGGCACCGACGCCGACGGCGCCACGGTCCGGAAGGCCGGGGTCATGGCCGTCGTCGTGACCGGCGGCGTCGTGCGGCCCGGCGACGCCATCGACGTGCGCCTTCCGGCGGAGCCGTTCGAGGCGCTCGCACCGGTCTGAGCCGCCGACTCCCGCGCTCGAAAGGGAAATGGAACCTTTTCGCCCCGTCCGGACATCTCTCTATAGGGACACGGATCAGGACGGCGAGAAGGGGCGCCCGCTGAACGTGCATCCCTGCTCCGGGGGCCCGAACTTCCGTCCACCGGACGAGGACCGGGCCGCGCACCGTACCGGGGGGTTGGTGCGCGGCCCCCTCGTGGGCACGGAGCGCTATGCCGCCGATCGCGCGGCGGCCGGACGACGGCGGAGAGACGCGTCGCCGACCTCAGGGCCGCGGTAGACCATGTCCATCGCGCCGATGCTCTCGCCGGGCGGCACGATCGCGTCGATCCGGTCGAGCACGTCGTCCGACAGTGCGACATCCACCCCGGCGAGCGTGTCCTCCAACTGCTCCATCGTGCGCGGTCCCGCGATCGCCGAGGTGACGCCCGGGTGCGCGATGACGAAGGCCATGGCCAGGTGGGTGAGCTTCACGCCGACCTCGTCGGAGAGCTGGATGAGCTCCTCGACCGCCGCCAGCCGGCGCTCGTCGCGGAAGTGACGCATCCCCGTCCGGGTCGACCGGAAGTTGTCGTTCTCGCCTCCGGCCCGGTAGCGGCCGGTGAGCGTTCCACCGGCCAGCGGGCTGTAGACGAGGGTTCCCATGCCGTAGCGCTGGGCGACCGGGAGGACCTCGCGCTCGATCTCGCGGTCGAGGATGGAGTAGTTCGGCTGCTCGGTACGGAACCGCTCGTAGCCGCGGCGCTCCGACATCCACTGCGCCTCGACGATCTCCGAGCCGCGCATCGAGGACGAGCCAATCGCCCGCACTTTGCCCTGCCGCACCAGGTCGGTGAGTGCGGAGAGGGTCTCGTCGATGTCGGTGTCCGGGTCCGGTCGGTGCAGCTGGTAGAGATCGATGCGGTCCGTCTTCAGGTTCCGGAGCGAGCGCTCGACGGCCTGCATGATCCATCGCCGGGATGCGCCGCGGTGATTGATGTCGTCGTCGACCGGTCCCCAGAACTTGGTGGCGAGCACGACGTCGTCGCGGCGGCCGGCGATGGCCTCGCCGACGACCTCCTCGGAGTCGCCGTAGCGGTCCGCGGTGTCGATGAAGTTGATGCCGGCGTCGAGCGCGCGGTGGATGACGCGGACACCGTCCGCACGGTCGGGGTTTCCGAGCGACCCGAGCATCATCGCGCCGAGCGCGTACGGGCTGACCTTGATGCCGGTGCGGCCGAGAGTTCGATACTGCATTGCTTCTGCTCCAGATGTGATGAGGCCGTGGCACGGCCGTCTGCCGTGCTCTAGAATCCGAAGAAGCGGAACGTCACTCCGGATACGTCGAACTGTACCGGAACAGCGTTCCACTTACAACACCCGTCGTTCCAGCCTGCCCACCGGAGGAGTCGCCATGGCCGCCAGCACCCGCACCTCGGCGACCTCGGACGCCGTCGCGCCCGCGGCGAACCGGCCGAAGCGCTCCGACGCCCGCCAGAACGTCACCGCGCTGACCGAGGCCGCCAAGGCGGTCTTCGCCGAGTCCGGAGTGGAGGCACCCGTGCGCGCCATCGCCGACCGCGCGGGCGTCGGCGTCGGGACGCTCTACCGGCACTTCCCCCTGCGATCGGACCTCATCTCCGCGGTCTTCCGCGCCGAGATCGACGCCTGCGCCGACGCAGCGACCGAGATCGAGGCGACCTACCCGCCGGGCGAGGCGCTGGATCGCTGGATCATGCGCTACACGCAGTTCGTCGGCACGAAGCGCGGCCTCGCCGCAGCGCTCCACTCCGGCGACCCCGCCTACGAGCCGCTGGCCGACTATTTCTCCACACACCTCGCCCCGACGCTCGATCGCCTCCTCGCCGCGGCGCGGGCGGCCGGCGACATCGAGCAGGAGGTGGATGCGGCCGAGCTGCTCGGCGCCGTCGCCAACCTCTGCCACGGCACCGGCCCGAAGGGCGGGGTCTCGCCGCGAGCCGACCGCATGGTGCGCATCCTGCTGGCCGGGCTGCGGGCCCCTGCCGACGAGGTCTGAGCGGTCCGACGCGGCCGCCGATCCGTCAGGCCGGTTGGGCGAGGAGTTCCGGATAGCCGGCCGTCGTGAGCCACTCCCGCATCGTTTCGCGGCTCTGGGAGAGGCAGCGCAACCGCTCCTCGACGCGCGCGAGTTCCTCCGCGACCTCTCCGGCGACCGTCCGGGTGCACTGAGCGGCGGACACGGTTCCCCGCACGCCCTCCATGTCGAGGAGCATGCGGATGAGCCGGGTCGTCATCCCCGAGGCGAGCAGGCCGCGGATCCGCAGGACGGTGTCGACCTCCTCTTCGGCGTAGTCCCGATATCCGTTGGGCGACCGCGTCGACTCGAGGAGCCCCTGCTCCTCGTAGTAGCGCAGGAGACGGGTGACGACACCCGTGCGCCGGGAGAGCTCACCGATTCTCATGCCGTTCCTCCCCATCCTCTTGACCTTCTCATCGATGTCAATGTTTACGGTACGAGCATGACAGCATCCCCGGCAAGCATCGCCTCGTCTCCGACCGCCCGCACGCGGACGCCGCTTCTGCTCGGCCTCGGCCTCGCCCTGTTCGCCTCCGTCAGCACCGAACTCCTCCCTCCCGCGCTCATCCTCGGGATGTCCTCGACCCTCGGCGTCGACGCATCAGCCGTGGGCGCGCTGGTCGCGGTGTGGGCCGTGACGATCGTCATCGGCACGGTGCCCGCCATGCAGGTCACCCGGCACCTTCCCCGCAAGCCGCTTCTGGTCGTTTCGCTCGCCGTGCTCGCGGTCGCGACCGTCGTCGTCGCCGTCGTCCCCGTCTTCGCCGTCGTGGTCGTGGCACGTCTCGTCTCGGCGCTCGCGGCCGCCGTGTCGTGGTCGGTCGTCTTCGCGTACGTTCCGATGCTGACGCCGCCGGAACGGCTGGGCCGGGCCATGGCCGTCGTCCTCGGTGGCGGAACCCTCGCATCCGTCCTCGGGGTCCCGGCGGGCGCCGCCCTGGCCGCGGCGGGTGCGTGGCAATGGGCTTTCCTGGGCGCGGCCGGCCTCGTGATCGTCTCCGCCCTCGTGCTCGCCATGGGCCTTCCCCGGCTGCCGGGAGCAGCTACGGGAGGGACGCGGACCCGCTCCCTCGATCGCTCGGCGATCCCGGTGGCCGCGCTCCTCTCGGCAGGCGCGCTCCTGTTGACGGGGTACATGACCCTGTACGCGTACATCGTGCCGGTGCTGGGCGCTGCCCGGATCGGTCCGGACGGTGTCGGTACCGTGCTGCTCATGGCCGGCCTCGCCGGCGCCGTCGCACTCCTCCTCGGCGGAGCGCTGAGCGACCGGTATCCGGCGACCGCACTGCTTGCCCTGGTCGCCGCCGTCCCTGCTGGCATCCTGCTGATCACCGTCGCGCCGGCATCCGGACTCCCTCAGCCGCTGGCGACGGCGGGCACCGCGCTCGTCGGGTTCGGGATCGGCGGCCTGCCTCCTGTCCTTCAGGCACGGATGGCGAGGACGGCGTCTGCGACGTTCCGCTCGACGGCGACCGGCCTCTTCGTCGTCGTCCTGAACATCGGGATCGCCGCCGGCTCCGCGATGGGCGGCGTTCTCATCGCGACCTCAGGGCGCGGCAGCGTAGCGCCCGTCGCGCTTCTGCTGGCGGGAGCCGCGGTGGTGGCATTCGCCGCTCTGGTCGCACGTCCCGCTCACGGGCGAACTTTCCCCTAGTGTTCCGGCGACATCGGTGCGACCATATGAGGGTTCGCCCCAGACCCCGGCGATGCTGTCCCCGAATTCCTTCGGCGCGTCATCCGGGTCGGGCCCGGGTGACCGTCGTTCGGGTACACCGCCATCCGGGTCCCGCCGCGGCAGGCGTATCAACAGTGGGATGCGACGCACCCGAGCTGTCGCAGACCGGGGAGTCGCGCGACTCCCGCGAGACGGGGGCCCGGTGACCCGACGCCGGGCTCCCGTCGACGCGTGCGGCCGACGATCGCTTCCCGGCGCCCGCTTCCGCGTACGGTGGTCGAGTGAGCTCTGACCTGATCCCGTCGATGCCGGCTCGGCGGGCGGCGGTCGTGTTCAACCCGAGCAAGGTCCAGGTCGCCGCCCTACGCACCGCCGTCGCCACCGAGGAGTCCGCCGGCGCCTGGGCGGAGTCGGCGTGGTTCGAGACCAGCGCGGCCGACGACGGGCGCGCCGCCGTCCTGGATGCGGCCGCATCCGAGCCAGAGCTGATCGTCGTCGCGGGCGGCGACGGAACGCTCCGAGCGGCCGCGGAGGCCCTGGCGGGCACGGGCATCCCGATCGGCCTCATCCCCTCGGGCACCGGCAACCTGTTCGCCCGCGAGCTGGGCCTGCCGCTGAACAACCTGCGCGCGGCCGTCACCGTCGCCTTCACCGGCCGCGACCGTCCGGTCGATCTGGGTCTCGCGACGCTCGAACGACCGGACGGCGCGTCGGTCGAGAGCGCGTTCCTCGTCATGGCCGGGATCGGGCTGGACGCCCAGATGGCCGCGAAGACCAATCAGGAGCTCAAGAAGCGGATCGGCTGGCTCGCGTACTCGGACCCGATCGCCCGCAGCATCCTCGGCAACCGGCAGTTCGACCTCACCTTCCGCCTGGACGACGAGCCGGAGGTATCGACCCGCGCTCACACCGTCATCGTCGGGAACTCGGGCAGCCTCACGGCTGGTCTGCTGCTGATTCCCGCCGCGACCATCGACGACGGGATGCTGGACGCCGTCATCCTGCGGCCCGGGCGCGGCGCGGGCTGGACGAACATCGGCTACCGCCTCACCTTCAACCGCCTGCTGCACCGGACCGGTTTCGGCCGGTTCGTCGGCCGCCTGACGCCCGAGCCGCGGGCGATCCGCTACGCGCAGGCCCGCAAGCTGCAGGTGCGGTTCGAGGAACCGCAGGAGATCCAGCTCGACGGCGACCCCAACGGCTCGGTGATCGCGGCGACGCTGACCGTGACGCATCATGCGCTGACCATGCGGGCGCGGGCCGAGGCACGCGGGCGATGACCAGACCGTCGGCCTCCTTCCATCGCGGACTCGCACTCCTCGTCGCCGCCACGTTCTTCATGGAGAACCTGGACGGCACGATCATCCAGACCGCCGCGCCCACGATGGCGCGCGAGTTCGGGGTCGCCCCCGCCGAGCTGAGCATCGCGATGGTCGCCTACCTGCTCGCGGTCGCCGCGGGCATCCCGGCCACCGGATGGCTCTCCGTGCGCATCGGGATCCGGCCGGTGCTGCTCACCGCGATCGTCGTCTTCACGGTCGCGTCGGTGCTCTGCGCCTTCGCGCCGACCCTGACCCTGCTGACGCTCGCCCGCGTCCTGCAGGGGATCGGCGGCGCGCTCATGGTCCCGGTCGGACGGCTGGCCGTCCTGAGCGGGACGGAACCGCGCGACCTCCTGGATGCGATCGCCTACCTCACCTGGCCCGCGCTGATCGCGCCCGTGATCGCACCCGCGCTGGGCGGCATCCTCACCGACACCGTCGGCTGGCGCTGGATCTTCCTCATCAACGTGCCCCTCGGGATCGCGGCCGTCGTCGCCGGGCTGCGCCTCATCCCGCACTCCGAGCCGCAGCGGGGAACACCGTTCGATGTGCGCGGGTACCTGGCGATCGCGTTCGCCCTCATCCTGCTGACCGCCGGGGCGGAAGCGCTCAGCGCTGACGATCCCGCCCTCGAGATCGTGGGCGCGGTGGCGATCGTCGGCTCCGCCGGTGTCGTGTGGGCGAACATCGTCGCGTCTCGACAGCGCACGGACACCCTCTTCGACTGGAGTGTGCTGCGGCGGACGACCTTCCGCGCCGGCAACCTCAGCGGCGGCGTGTACCGGATGATCATCACAGGTGCGCCGTTCTTGTTCACCCTCCTGTTCCAGCTCGCGTACGGCTGGAGCGCGACCGTCGCCGGGCTCATGGTCATCGCCGTCTTCGTCGGCAACCTCGGCATCAAGCCCTTCACGACGCCGTTGATCCGGCGGTTCGGCTTCCGCCGCATCCTCATCTGGTCGAACGGGCTCGGGATGCTGGTGCTCCTCGCCTTCGTGGCGATCGGTCCCGACGCCCCGGTTCCCGTGCTGATCCTGCTGCTGATCGTGAGCGGGGTGTTCCGCTCGGTCGGGTTCAGTGCGTACAACACGCTCCAGTTCGCCGACATCGAGCCGGAGGAGACCACGAACGCGAACACCCTGGCGTCCGCGTTGCAGCAGGTCGCGGTGGCGCTCGGCCTCGCGGTCGTTGCGGTGTTCGTGCGCGCATCGACAGCGGTGTCGGAGGGTGTGACGGGGTCGCCGCTGCCCGGCTACCACTGGGCGTTCGCGCTGGCGGCGGCGCTGCTCGTGCTTCCGCTGGTCGGGGCGTTGCGCCTCCCGCACGACGCGGGCGCCCGGGCGATCGTGCGGCGCTGACGGGCGCCACTCCGGCATTCATCGACCGGCGGACTCAATCCGAGAAGATTCTCCTGTTGGATTCGCAGAACGGATGCGGCCTAGCATCGCGATGACCACGCTTCAGCGGTGCGAAAGGAACGACAGTGCAGTTCAGATACCTGGGAAACTCCGGCTTCAAGATCTCCGAGATCACCTACGGAAACTGGTTGACCCACGGCTCGCAGGTGGAGAACGACACGGCCGCCGCCTGCGTGCGCGCCGCCCTCGACTCCGGCATCTCGACCTTCGACACGGCCGACGTCTACGCCAACACGATGGCCGAGACCGTCCTCGGCGAGGCCCTCAAGGGCGAGCGCCGCCAGTCGCTGGAGATCTTCACCAAGGTGTTCGGCCCGACCGGCCCGAAGGGGCACAACGACGTCGGTCTCTCGCGCAAGCACATCCTCGAGTCGATCGACGGGTCTCTGCAGCGCCTCCAGACGGATTACGTGGACCTCTACCAGGCGCACCGCTACGACGTCGAGACGCCGCTGGAGGAGACGATGCAGGCGTTCGCCGACGTCGTCCGCGCCGGCAAGGCCCTCTACATCGGCGTCAGCGAGTGGACGGCCGACCAGTTGCGCGCCGGCCACGCGCTGGCCAAGGAGCTGAACATCCAGCTGATCTCGAACCAGCCGGAGTACTCGGCGCTGTGGCGGGTCATCGAGGCGGAGGTCGTGCCGACCTCCAAGGAGCTCGGCATCTCGCAGGTCGTCTGGTCGCCGGTCGCGCAGGGCGTGCTGAGCGGCAAGTACCGCCCGGGTGCGCCGCTGCCCGAGGGCAGCCGCGCCACCGACGAGAAGGGCGGCGCGGGGGCGGTCAAGCGCTGGCTGACGGATGACGTGCTGACCCGCGTGCAGGAGCTCACGCCGATCGCGCAGGAGCTCGACCTCACGCCGGCGCAGCTCGCGGTCGCCTGGGTGCTGCAGAACGACAACGTGGCCACGGCGATCATCGGCGCCTCCCGCCCGGAGCAGGTCGTCGAGAACGTCAAGGCCTCCGGCGTGACGATCCCCGCCGAACTGCTCGCCCGCATCGACGAGGTGCTCGGCGGAGCGGTCGAGCGCGACCCGTCGCACACGGCGACGCGGTCGCCGAAGACCCGGGAGGCCTGAGCCGCGGGGGCGGCCGCGGCGCACGCGCTAGCGATACGCGACGCTGAGGTTCAGCCTCGTGTCACGCAGCAGCGTCGTGTCGCCGCGGCGCAACTGCGGGTTCAGGTAGAACAACTGGTCCTGGGTGATCCCGAAGCGACCCGCGACCGCCTGCGAGTTGTCGTCGCCCCAGACGGCGTAGGCGGCGGGTCGCCCGTCGTACAGGCTCACGGTTCCGCGGGCGTACGGCCGGGGTCCGGAATCCTTCACGGTGAGGCCGGGGTAGAAGTCCGGGATGGACCAGGTGATCGGCGCTGCCGCTTCGACCGTGCCGTTTATTACCAGCTCGACGCTGTTGAAGTACGACAGATTGCCACGGTCTGTCCGCCCGCTCGAATCGAACGGCAAGACCTGGTCGCCGCTGGTCGCCTCGAGCACCCCGACGGGGTCGTCGTGCGCAGGCACGGTCGGCGCTCCGGCCGTCGCCCCGAACCGGTCGACACTGAGCGCGACGGTCGCTCCCTGCGCGGTCGTGCTGAACCCGCTGAGCACGACCTGGAACCGCAGGTCAGGTGCGACGCTGACCGTCACGTCCCCGGTTGCGTGCCCGTCGACATCGCCGAGCCTGCCCGTGCCCATCACGGTCCCCGCCGGCGGAAGGTACTGGAATTCGTCGGCGAGCCCGGTGTCGGCGGTCGGAGTCGGCATCGGGGTGGGGCTCGTCACCGCGACGGGATGCGCGGTGCGCGTCGGCGCGTCCTGGGCGGCCGCGACAGTGCATCCCACCGTCAGACCGCCGAGGAGCGCAAGGGCCGCCCCGGCCGCCGGCATCCTCTGACGGATTCCCCGCCGCATCCCCCGCACCACAGTGACACGCTGTCGGATGCGCCGGGCGAACGCAATGGCCGACCCGCCCATCCGGCGACTGGCTGAGAGCATTCGCAGACGTCGATCCGAGCGGAAAGACACGGGCGAAGCGCCGCGTGGCTACGCTGTCCACGCCTGTCAGGCTCACACCACCGAGTACGCGTCCCCCGGGGCGCCATCACGAGAAGGATTTGTCGCCCATGACCGACGACACCCCGTCGTTCCCGCCCGACGGCACGTCACGCGACGCTGAGCCGACGCTGCCCCCGCACTTCCCTGGCGCGCTACCGGCGGTCCCTGCGCCCGGACGGCTGCCCTTCAGCAAGCCGGCTATCTGGGGCTTCGTCATCTCCTGCGTCAGCCTGTTCGTCTTCGGCTTCATCGGAGCCCTTGGCGCCGTCATCTCCGCACGCGGTTTCCGCGCCGCCCGGCAGGGGATCGCCCGTGGCCGCGGGCTCGCGATCGCCGGCATGATCATCGGGACGGTCGGCTTCCTCTACTATGCGGTCGTTTTCATCCTGACGCGCTTCCCGTAGCGCCCGGAGGCTCCCCTCCCCGATTTCGGTCCTTGCCAGCCAGCGGCCCGGCGAGTTGAATGTGCGCGTCGAACCGTGTGGCGGGGAACGTGCTCACCTCCCCGCTGGACGACGCAGCGCACCCCTGGGGAGGGTCGGTGACGAGAACAGACGAGACAGCACCGCGGGAGGCCGCACCCGCCGCGAAGCTGTCCATGTTGACGATGACCGGGATGGTCGTCGGGTCGATGGTCGGAGCGGGCGTGTTCTCGCTCCCGCGTCGGTTCGCCCAGGAGACCGGGGTCGCCGGCTCGTTGATCGCCTGGTCGATCGCGGGCGTCGGGATGCTGATGCTCGCGTTCGTCTTCCAGATGCTCGCCAACCGGAAACCGGAGCTCGACGCCGGCGTGTACGCGTACGCGAAAGCCGGGTTCGGCCAGTTCCTCGGCTTCTTCTCGGCGATCGGCTACTGGGCGAGCGCCGGGATGGGACTCGTCTTCTATTGGGTCTTCATCATGTCCACCATCGGCGCGGTCGCCCCGGCGCTGGGTGACGGCGACACTCTCCTCGCGATCGGGATCTCGTCGCTCGGGCTGTGGGGGTTCTTCTTCCTCATCCGCCGCGGCATCAAGGAAGCGGCGGTCATCAACCGCATCGTGACCGTGGCCAAGCTCGTTCCGATCGTCGTCTTCATCCTGCTCTGCCTGTTCGTGCTCAAACCGCAGGTGTTCGCCGAGAACTGGGGAGGGGCCGACTACGCCGGGTCGCTGTTCGATCAGGTGACCGGCACCATGCTGGTGACCGTCTTCGTCTTCCTCGGCGTGGAGGGGGCGAGCGTCTACTCCCGTCACGCGAAGCGGCGCGCCGACGTCGGCAAGGCGACGATCCTCGGGTTCCTCAGCGTCTTCGCCACCTTCGCGTCGGTGACCCTCGTGTCGTACGGCGTGCTGCCGATGGGCGAGATCGCGCAGCTGCGGCAGCCGTCGATGGCCGGCGTGCTGGCCGCCGCCGTGGGGCCGTGGGGTGCCTGGTTCGTGAGCATCGGACTCGTCGTCTCGGTGCTGGGCGCCTACCTGGCCTGGTCGCTCATGGCGGCGGAGGTGCTGTTCGTCGCCGCCAAGGATAACGACATGCCGCGCTTCCTGTCGCGCTCGAACGCGGCCGACGTGCCCGTCCCCGCCCTGCTGATGACGGCGATCTTCGTGCAGGTGATCCTGGTGATCACCTACTTCTCGCACGACGCCTTCAACCTGGCGCTCGATCTCACCAGCGCGCTGACGCTCATCCCCTTCTTCCTGGTCGCCTGCTACGCGATGAAGCTGGTCATCACGAGGGAGACGTACGGCGACGCCCCGCGCGGCTGGGGGCGCGAGACGACCATCGCCGTCCTCGCGACCCTCTACACGGCGTACCTCATCTTCGCGGCGGGCGTGACCTTCGTGCTGCTCTCGTTCATCATCTACGCGCCGGCGACGGTGCTGTTCGTCATGGCGCGCCGCGAGCAGGGGCGACGCGTCTTCACCGGTCGGGAGCTGATCATCCTGGCCGTCGCGGTCATCGGCGCGGTCACCGGCATCGTCGCCCTCGCCGCCGGCTGGATCAGCATCTGAGGTCTCATCCAAGGAGGAACGATGACGGATTCATCCCCAGCGCCCACGTACGGCGTCCATTCCGAGGTCGGCCGGCTGCGGAAGGTGCTCGTCTGCTCGCCCGGGCTCGCCCACCACCGGCTGACGCCGAGCAACGCCGACGACCTCCTCTTCGACGACGTGATGTGGGTGGACAACGCCATCCGGGATCACGCCGCATTCGTCGCCGACCTGCGCTCGAACGACGTCGACGTGGTGGAACTCCACGACCTCCTCGCCGAGACGGTCAGCGACCCGGACGCGAAGTCCTGGCTGCTCGATCGCAAGATCGTCGCAGGCGAGGTCGGTCTCGGCCTCATCGAGGGGACGCGCGCGTACCTCGACTCGCTCGCTCCCTCCGAACTCGCCCGCTACCTGATCGGCGGACTGGCCACCTCCGACCTTCCCAACGACTACCGGACGGACTACGTCGCCCTCGCCCGGGAGTCCACCGGCGTCCGCGAGTACCTGATGCCTCCCCTGCCGAACACGCTGTACACCCGCGACACCACCTGCTGGATCTACGGCGGAGTGACGCTCAACCCCCTGTACTGGCCGGCCCGTCACGACGAGACACTGCTCATGAAGGCCGTCTACGGCTTCCACCCGGACTTCCGCGACGCCACCGTCTGGTGGGGCGACCCGGAGGCGGACTGGGGCCAGGCGACCCTCGAAGGCGGCGACGTCATGCCGGTCGGCAACGGCGTCGTCCTGATCGGGATGAGCGAGCGGACGTCGCGGCACGCGATCACGCAGGCGGCCGCAGCACTCTTCGCGCAGGGCGCCGCGACCCAGGTCATCGTCGCCGGGATGCCGAAACTCCGCGCGGCCATGCACCTGGACACCGTGTTCACCTTCGCGGACCGCGACATCGTCACCCTTTACCCGAAGATCATGGATGCCGTTCACACGTTCACCCTCGTCCCGGAAGACGCCGCCCCCGGACTCCGGGTGATCGACCACGGCGACCGCGCCTTCGTGGACGTCGTCGCGGAGGCGCTCGGCCTTCCCCGGTTGCACGTCATCGAGACCGCCGGAGACAACTACGAATCGGAACGCCAGCAGTGGGACAGCGGCAACAACGCCGTCGCCCTGCGCCCGGGCGTCGTCTACGCGTACGACCGGAACACCGCCACCAACGCGCTGCTACGCGACGCGGGTGTCGAGGTCATCCCGATCGTCGGAGCGGAGCTCGGCCGGGGACGCGGCGGCGGCCACTGCATGACGTGCCCGATCATCCGCGATCCGGTGGAGTTCTGACGCGGCGCTAACGGACCACGCGGTACTGCAGGTGCGTCGCCGCCGGAGTGAGCTGCGCCCCGACGCGCTCCAGCGCGATCGCCGCGTCGAGCGGCCCGAAGAGCGGGGTGCCGCCGCCGAGGAGCATCGGCATCACGTGGAGGTGCAGCTCGTCGACGAGGCCGAAGGGGAGTGCCTGCTGCATCACGGTGGCGCCGAAGAGGTGCACGTCTTTGTCGGCCGCGACCTGCCGGGCCTGCCGGATGGCGTCGGGAACGCCGTCGGAGACGAATGTGAACACCGCGGGATACGGCCGGTCCGGTGGGTGGTGCGTGAGCACGAAGACCGGCACCTCACCCATCGGGCCGGCGTCGCCCCATCCCCCGTCGCCCTCGTTCTTCTCGAACGACGTCCGCCCCATGACGATGGCGCCGACGCTGCCGATGACGCTCTGCAGCACCGCGCGGTCCTCGTCCGAGGCCGTCGGCCGCAACCAGGCGTGCAGGCCGTCCGCTCCGTCGCCGAAGGGATTCTCGCGACTGTCGTTCGGGCCGGTGACGTAGCCGTCGAGCGAGACGGACATGTCGCAGATCGTGCGCCCCATGGTGGCCTCCTCGCCAGGTCCGACCAATCAAGCACTCGGCGTCACGACACGTCAAGACGCGGACCCGCACTCAGACGGAAGCCCCGGCGCGTGGCCGCATCGACGCCGAGGCGAACGCTCGCACCGCATCCCGCCACGGCTGCCGCGCGCGCCAGCCGAGCTCTGCGGCGATGCGGTCGGACGACGCCGTGATGTGGCGCACATCCTCGAGCCGGAACTCACCGGTCACGACGGGAGCCGGGCCCGCCATCGCCTCCGCCAGCGCCCGGGCGAACTCCCCGATCGTGCGGACCACGCCGCTGCCGACGTTGTAGGCGCGCACATCGCCGTCCGGTCGCCCGGCCAGAGCTTCGACAGCACGGATGTTCGCCTCGGCCACATCACGCGCGTCCACGAAGTCGCGGCGCTGGCGACCGTCCTCGAAGACCACCGGCGCACGGCCCTCCTCCAGCCGCGAGCGGAACAGGGAGGCGACCCCCGCGTACGGCGTGCCGATCGGCATCCGCGCGCCGAACACGTTGTGATAGCGCAGGGCGACAGCACGCCCGCCGGTCGACCGAGCCCAGGAGCGGACGAGGTGCTCCTGGGCCAGCTTGCTCAGCGCATACACGTTGCGGGGCTCCGTCGGGTGGTCTTCGCCGATCAGCACGGGCCGCAGCGCCCGCCCGGCCCGGTCCAGCGGATCGAACCGGCCGGCACGGAGGTCGTCGACCGCTCGCGCGGGCGGCTGAACCACGCGGTCCCCGTCCTGGTACAGCCCCTCGCCGTAGACGACCATCGAGGACGCCAGCACGAGCCGGGTCGTCCCCGCCTCGGCCGTCGACGCGAGCAGCCGCGCCGTGACGCCGACGTTGGAGTCGACGTAGTCCGGGGCGTCGGCGAAGTCCACGCCGAGCCCCACCTTCGCCGCCTGGTGGCACACGGCATCCACCGAGCGCAGCAGTGTCGGCGGAATCGCGCCGGCGTCGCACACGAGCAGGTCCGTGTCGCCGCGCAGGGCGAGGAACCAGTCGGGGATGTCGGCGCTCGCGTGCACGTCCGGTCGCAGGGAGTCGACGACGGTCACCCGCCAGCCGCGAGCGAGCGCGGACTCCACCACGTGCGACCCGATGAACCCCAGCCCTCCCGTCACGAGCAGGTGCGTCACCGGGCGCCTCCGACCGCCACCGGCGCCGACAGCACGCGGCGGATCGCCTCCGCGGGGATGAGGGCGCGTGGCCGGTATTCGTCGGGCACCGCGCCGATGGTCGCCGCGATCGCGGCTCGGATGCGCGGCTCCGCCTGCGCCATCCGCTCGAGCACCAGGGCGGCATCCGCCGCGTCGGCGGTCTCCCCGGCGGCGGTGCCCGCATCCGTGTCGGTGACGAACGCGATGGTGACGAGGCCCAGGCCGAGCTCCGCCGCGAGCACGGCTTCGGGATACTGCGTCATGTTCACGATGTCGGCGCCCGCCGCCCGGAACCACGCGGACTCCGCCCGTGTCGAGAAGCGCGGGCCCTGGATGACGACCGAGGTCCCCTCCGGGATCGCGTCCTCGCCGAGACTCGCGAGCGCATTCACCGCCGCCGCCCTGAGGACCGGGTCGAACGGGTCGGCCGCCGCGAGGTGCTGCACGTCATCCTGATCGAAGAACGAGTCGGGACGCCCCGCCGTCCGGTCGATCAGCTGGTCCGGGACGACGAACAGGCCGGGTCGCGCGCGGTCGGACAGCCCGCCCACCGCGGACGAGGTGACGACCGCGCGGACGCCGAGCACGGCCAGTGCCCAGATGTTCGCACGGTAGGGGATGCGGTGGGGCGCGAGCGCGTGGTCCTCGCCGTGCCGCGCCAAGAACGCGACACGGCGTCCGGCGGCCTCGCCGATGCGGACCGGTCCGGACGGCGGCCCGTACGGGGTCTCCACGACGACGGTCTCCACGTCGGCGTCGGCGTCGAACAGCCGGTAGAGGCCGGAGCCTCCGATCACGGCGATGTCGGCTTCGGTCATGATGTCTCCTCTCGGGCAGGGGCGGTCGATGCGGGCGCGCGTTCGGCGGGGTTCGAGATCTCGGTCCGGGTCGTACGCGCGGGGTTGGGGATGCGACGCTCGGCGCGAGCACGGCGCCAGCGCACCACGGTGGCCGTCGCGACCACCGCTGCGGCCGCCGCCACCACGAGCGTCCCGAGCGGATGACCCGGCACCAGGGTCCGCAGGGTCAGCGCGATCGGTACGACCAGCCACTCCCACCGCTTGCTCAGGGCGATGAACGGGATGAGCACGAGCGCGTACCAGGGGTAGCTCGGGCTCGTGATCAGCAGCACAACGCCGACGGACACCGTTTGCGCATGCCACGGCGCACGGGGATCCGACATACGCCAGGCGAGGAACAGCGCGGCCAGGATGAGCAGCGCCGCCGCACCCGTCGCCCACAGGCCCGGAAGGAACGGAGACAGCAGCGCGAACCGCGAGCCGCTGTCGTAACCCTCCTCGTCCAAGTAGCCGGGGAGGTACCCGATGACCGCCCAGCCCGTGACGGCGACGTAGGGGATGTAGCTGACGGCGAAGGTTGCCGCGGCAGCCAGCGCCGTGGTGATCGGTCGGCGGCGCGCGAGAGCCGGCGCAGCAATCGCCGGGACGAACTTGGCCGCGGCGGCCAGCCCGATCAACACCCCGGCGAGCGCCGCACGACGTCGACTCCCGTCCGGGCCGAGGCGCCGAGCCGACCAGTGGGCCGGCGAGACGGCCGATGTCGCGGCGAAGGTCGCGGCGACGATGAAGAGCACGCCGAGCGCATCCACGTGCGAGTTGGTCACGGCCTCCGAAGCGACGAACGGCGACCAGCCCCACAGGGCGGCCCAGCGGGCATCGAGGCCGCGAGCGCGCATCCCCCACATCAGCAGCACCGTCGTTCCGAGGCTGAGCAGCAACCCGCCCACCTGAAGCGGCGCGTACTTGGCGCCGACCGGTACCACCGAGCGCACAGCCGCGAAGTACGCCTCCGCCGCGGGCGGGTAGATCGTCGGCACCTGCGGCCGGTTGAGCGCGGTGCAGAGCACGTCGCCGTCCGGCACCGACGTCGTCTGCTGGATGCGGAGCCCCTCGCAGTGCAGCGCGCCGTCCGTTCCCCGCACAGGCTCAGGGAACAGCCACGCGACGCGGTACCGGTCGAGCGCATCGGCGGCCGGCACATGCGCGTAGGGGGAGAGCCCCGCATCCTGCACGATGCCGTCCCAGGCGTAGCGTGCGGAGTCGGTGCTGAGGTTGGGCGGCCCGGCCAGCGCCGCGCAGCCGAGCGCCGCCGACCCGGCGAGCACGAGCACGAGCGCCGCGCGTCCCCGGATGCGGAGGAGCACGAGGAACGCCGCCGCCGCAAGCAGCCAAGCCGCCCCCGCCGCCACACCCAACGCGACCTTCGCCCCGGGCGCGAACCCGCCGAGGGTCGCCGTCGACAGCGCGGTGACGGCCGCCAGGGCAGCGAGCAGCACGGAGACGATGGCGATCTTCACGTTGTCGAGTGTGACCGGCCCGGCGGTGCCGCACAGCGCGATCGGGCGTCCCGTTCGGGGATCGTAATATTTGCCGGGCGTGCGGCCTCGGGCCTCCGATCAGAATCGGACCATGTCCGTCACCGAACGTGTCTCGAGCGCCCTCGCCGAGCGGATGGCCGGCGCCCGCGGCGTGCTCGCCGCACCCGCCCGCAGCGCGCGGACGACGGTCGTGATCGGCCGCCTCCTCGCCACCGCGTTCCTGGTCTGCTTCCTCACCGGCCTCTACAGCCACCTGCTGCAGGAGCCCCTGCCGGGGATGCGGTTCCCGACCTGGCCGGGCGTCTACGCCTTCACCCAGGGCCTTCACGTCTCCGTCGGCATCGCGATCTTCCCGCTCCTGCTCGGCAAGCTGTGGACCGTCTACCCGCGGTTGTTCCTGTGGCCGCCGGCGCGGTCGGCGCGGGAGCTGCTGGAGCGCGCATCCATCGCGCTGCTGGTCTCGAGCGCCCTGCTCGAGCCGGCGATCGGGCTGGTCAACACGTACCAGTGGTACCCGTGGCCGTTCCCGTTCCGGCAGACGCATTACGCCCTGGCCTGGGTGATCGTCGGTTCGCTGGCGATCCATATCGGCGTGAAGCTGCCGACGATCGTCCGCTTCTGGCGCCGCCGCAGCACAGCGACCGACCGGAGCGTCACCGATGACTGAGCCGCAGATGGTCACGCGCCGCGCGCTTCTCGGCACGATCGCCGCCACCGGCATCGCGGCGGTCGGCCTCACCGCCGGTCAGTCGTTCGGATGGCTGGCGCCGCTGAACGCCTTCGCACCGCGCGTCCAGGGTTACGGCCCGCAGCAGGTGCCCGTGAACACCACGGCGAAGGCAGCGGGAGTGGTGGATGCGGCCCAAGCCGCGGACTGGACCCTGACCGTCCGTCACGGCGACCGCACCGAGGTGCTCGACCGCGCCCGGCTCAGCGGCCTCCCGCAGGCGCGCGCCACCCTGCCGATCGCCTGCGTCGAGGGCTGGAGCACGACGGCGCAGTGGGAGGGGGTGCGGATGCGCGACCTGCTCGCGCTTGTCGGCGCGCCCGCCGCGTCCACCGTCCTGGTCACCAGCCTGCAACCGCGCGGCGCCTACCGCATGACGACGATGGGGCCCGAGTTCGCCGAGGACCCGAGCACGCTCGTGGCCCTGTCGCTGAACGGGCGGACCCTCGATCTCGACCACGGCTACCCGGCGCGGGTGATCGCGCCGGGCCGTCCTGGCGTCCTGCAGACCAAATGGCTGAGTTCGATCGAGGCGATGCCGGGATGATGCGGACGCGGGTGGCCATCGGCGCGCTGGGAGCGGCCCTGATCAGTGTCGGCGGGGTGTTCCTCGTCCTGGATCTGCAGCCCGTCCAGATCGCCGGACTGGTGCTGTGGCTCGCCGCCGTCGTGGTGCTGCACGACGCGGTGCTGGTTCCGGTCGTCACGGTGGTCGATCTCCTGCTTCGGCGCGCGTCCCGCCGTCTGCCGACGGCCGTGGTGGCGGTCGTCGAGGCCGGCTTCGCGGTCGGCGCCCTGCTCACCGCGATGGTCGTGCCCGAACTGATCGCCCAGGCTCGAGGGCCGCGTAACGCGACCGTGCTGCCCGGCGACTACGGCCTCCGGCTCGCCGTGCTGTGGATCGCGATCGTGCTCGTCGTCGTCATCGCCTCGGGCGTCATCGTGCGGCGAGCACGAAGGTCCGGCCGCCGCTCCTGACGGTCGCGGTCTGCATGTCGAGCCGGTCGAGCAGGCGGGTGGCGGCTCGCTCCCCCACCTCGGCCCACGGGAACCACCCGCTTCGGGCGCCGACGGGATGCACGAGCTGCGCCGCGAAGCGCGCGCTGCGGTCCCCGTCCGCGTGGGTCTCCACGAGCATCCGCCCGCCGGGGCGCAGCAGCTCGGAAGCGCGGGCAAGCAGAGCGGCGGGGTCCCCTCCGATGCCGATGTTCCCGTCCAGGAGCAGGACCGCTCCCCAGGTCCCCTCCGCCGGGAGCGTCTCGAAGACGGATCGGCGCAGCACCGGCAGCCCCCTGGCCCGTGCGTGCCCGACCGCCACCGCCGAGATGTCGACCCCCAGCGCGAGTCTGCCCGACTCGATGGCCGCCCGGACCATCCGGGCGGGCCCGCATCCGACGTCGAGTACGGGCCCGGACGTGAGGGCGAGCACTCGGCGTTCCGCTGCGGTCGCGGGCGCGAGGTAGGCGGAGACGTCCAGGGGTGCCGCGTCATCGTCGGCACCGTCGCTGACGACGGTCAGGAATCCGCCGCCCGCACGGAGGGCGAGATCGTAGGGTTCGGCGCCGCCCCCGCCGAAGTCGGCCGGAGTCTCCCAGGCCGACGGGAGCTCGGTCGCCGGTTCCAGGGCCGCGCTCACGCATTCACCCCGCTCGGGCGCAGAGCAGTCAGCACCCGCGCGACCGCCGGCGACCGTCGTGCGGCGATCGGCACGTCCGCCGCGGTGTCGATGTCGGTGAGCGGTGGCAGCAGCCGGACGCGCAACCCGGCGGCGCGCAGCCGCTCGAACTGGTGGGCTCCCGTCCGGTCCGTCGACATCGGCACGCCGCGGATCAGAACGCCGTCCGGCCTCCGCATCGCCAGAGCCCAGAAGCCGCCGTCGGTCGCCGGGCCGAACCAGGCATCGACCTCGGGGTCGTCGGCGAACACCCCGCCGAGGATCGCCGGCTCGACGTGCGGCGTGTCCATCCCGAGCAGCAGTAGCGGTTCGTCGATCGTGTCGAACAGCGCGGCGATGCGCTCGTCGAGCCCGCCGCCGGACTGCGGGATCACCTCCCACCCGGCAGCCCCCGGCGGCAGGGCGTCGCCGTCGAAGTACAGGATGCGGCGAGCGGCCGGCAGCCCCGCGGCGACCTCGAGGGTGTCGGCCAGGGCAGCGGCGGCGATGGACGCCGCCTCCTCAGCCGAGAATTCGGGCTGCAGCCGGGTCTTCACCCTGCCCGGCACGCATTCTTTCGCGATAACGGCGACGGCGGTCATCGCGCCGACTCCGCCAGCTGCCGACGCACATCCCGCACCGCCGTCAGGTAGCCGCGGACCGAGCCGGTCACCTTGGATCTCCCGACGCGTGGGAGGTAGTCCACGGTGACCTGCTGAAGACGCCATCCCTGCCGGTGCGCGCGCAGCACCAGTTCCACCGGGTAGCCGCTGCGCCGATCCGTGACGCCCAGTTCCAGCAGGGGCACCCGGTAAGCCGCCCGCACAGGGCCGAGATCGTAGAGGGGAACGCCGGTGCGCGAGCGGATCAGCCGTGCGAGCACCCGGTTCGCGACGCGGGCGGCGAACGGCCAGGCCGAGCGGCTCGTCGCCCGCCGGTGCCCGATCGTCAGATCGGCCGCACCGGAGTCGACCGGCCGGACCACAGCGTCGAACTGACGAGGGTCGATGGTTCCGTCGCCGTCGCACACCACCACCAGTTCGGAGGTGGCCGCTTCGAGGCCGGCCTTCACCGCGGCGCCGTAGCCGCGCCGCGGCTCGTCCACGACGCGCGCTCCGCCCCGGCGCGCGACCTCGGCGGTGGCATCCGTCGACCCGTTGTCGACCACGATGGCGCGGTAGCGCGGAGGCAGCGCCGCCAGCAGGGCCGGCAGGGCCTCCTCCTCGTTCAGGCACGGGAACACGACGTCGATGGGTTCGATCACGATTCGACGCTATGCAGCGCCGCCTCCGCCCGGCCGGTCAGAATCTTACGAAACACGGACGGTCAGGCCGGTGTCCCCGTGACCCGTCCCGACCCGCAGCCCACCGACCTATGCTGAGCGCATGACCACCCCGCTGTCGGAAGCCGCGGCGCGCGACCTGCGCGACCGCCGCGTGCTCGTGGTGGAGGACGACCCCACCGTGCGGGAGGTCGCCAGCGGCTATCTCCGCTCCGCGGGCCTCATCGTCGACGAGGCCGTCGACGGCTTCCGCGCGCTCGACCTCGCCGAGCGCACGCCGCCGGATCTGGTGGTGCTCGACCGCATGCTGCCCGGAATCGACGGGCTCGAGGTCGCTCGTCGACTTCGCAGCCGACGGCCTGTGCCGATCATCCTCCTCACCGCCCTGGGCTCCACCGACGACCGCATCCAGGGTTTGGAGGCCGGGGCCGACGACTACCTCGCCAAGCCCTTCTCGCCGCGCGAGCTGGTGCTGCGCGCGCAGTCCATCCTCCGCCGGAGCGTCGGGGCGCTCACCCCGGAGGCGCCGTTCCGCCTCGGCGACTTCTCCATCGATCCGTCGAACCGTACGGTCGCCAAGGCGGAGAACGAGCTCACCCTGACCGCCCGGGAGTTCGACCTCCTCGCGTTCTTCCTCAAGCATCCGAATCAGGTGTTCAGCCGGGAGCAGCTGCTCAAAGAGGTGTGGCGCTGGGACTTCGGCGACCTCTCGACGGTCACCGTCCATGTGCGCCGGCTGCGCGAGAAGATCGAGGACGACCCCACCAAGCCGCGTCACCTGACCACCGTCTGGGCGGTGGGCTACCGGATGAGCGTCTGAGGGTGTCCGGATGATCGCCCTCGGAGACCTCGCCGTGATCGTCGGCACCAGCCTCATCGTTGCCGTCGTGATCTCCGCCATCGCCGTGATGGTGCTGCATCTGCTGCGCCGCGCCTCCATCCTGATCCGGCTCGGCGTCGTCGTGCTCGCGGCGGTCGCGTCGATCGTCGGCGGCACGGTCGCCATCGCCCGGGCGATGTACATCTCGTCGCACGACTTCGTCGTTCTCGCCTGGGTCATCGGCGTGGCCGCGGTGGCGAGCCTGGGTGTAGCCGCTGTGCTCGGGATGGGGCTGGTGCGCACCAGCCGCACGCTCCGCGTCGCCGCGCGGGCGGTCGGCGACGGCCAGGTGGTGCCCGCGGAACGGCAGGACAGCAGCGAGTTCAGCGCCCTCTCGCGCGAACTCGCCGACGTCTCCCGACGCCTCGCGGAGTCACGCGAAGAGGTGCGGATGCTCGACGAATCCCGGCGAGAACTCGTCGCCCGGATCTCGCACGACCTGCGTACGCCCCTCGCCGCGATGCAGGCCATGGCGGAGGCGCTCGAGGACGGCATCGCCGCCGATCCGGAGCGGTACTACCGCCAGCTCCGTAGTCAGACCGACACGCTCAGTCACATGGTCGACGACCTGTTCGAGCTGTCCAAGATCCAGTCCGGAGCCCTGCGGCTGGACCTCGGACCGCTGTCGATGTACGACCTCGTCAGCGACGCCGTCGCCGACCTCGCTCCCCTCGCGGCGACCCGGTCGGTGTCGTTGAACGAATCGCAGGACGGCGACCTCACCGTGTGGGGAGATGCGCGGGAGCTCTCGCGTGTCATCCACAACCTGCTCGTGAACGCCATCGAGCACTCGCCCGCCGGTTCGGCCATCCACGTGTCGGTCCGGGAGGGAGCGCATTCGTCCGTCGTCCTCAGCGTCGTGGATGAGGGCGGCGGCATCCCTGAGGAGCACCTGCCGAAGGTCTTCGACGCCGGCTGGCGCGGCAGCGCGGCGCGATCGCCCCGCAGCGGAGTCGTGTCCGGCGGGGCCGGGCTCGGCCTGGCGATCGTGCACGGCATCGTCACCGCGCACGACGGGGATGTCTCCGTGCGGAACACGGTCGGCGGCTGCCGTTTCGACGTCCGGCTACCACGTTTCCAGCCCCGCATGGCCGGAAGCTGAGCGCTTTCACAGGGGGACAAATGACCCCCGTTTTGGTGTCCGCGCTATGGAGGACATCGGAGTAGTTTTGGGCTACCGGTGAACCCGAATCACCGGCCGCGAACGCACGAGGCTCCCAACCCGACAACCCGGTGGCCCACGCGAGCGCCTTCATAACGCGTCCCGAAACCGTGTGTGACCCGACATCACGCCGGCCCGTTCGAGGCGCCGTAACGGAAAGTACCCGAACTTCCATGTTGCGCAATATCAGCTCCACCGTTCCCAGCCGCCTTCTCACACGCCTGACCACGCTCACCAGCGGGCAGTGGATCGCCGTCACCTCGCGCCCGGTCCCGAACCGCGCGGACAGCGTGACGGTCGACTCGCCGCTCGAGGAGACGATCTCGGCGATCTTCACCGCGCTGCCGGTCAGCGACGCCACCGACACTCCGCTGGTCGGTTGGCTCGGCGACCCGGCCAATGATGCCGGGCTCGACGCCTTCTTCACCGTCCAGGGGCTCGCCCGCGACATCGAGCGCCGCCCGCTCGAGATGGGTCGCCTGCAGGACCTGCCGGACGACCCGTGGCAGAACGTCGCCGCCGTCGTCACGGTCCCTGCAGCGACGGAGTTCGTCTTCTTCGTCTGCGTCGGCCACGGCGAGCAGACCCCGGTGACGCTCTTCGGCGCACGTCAGCACCTGGCCGCCTGACCCGGTCGTGACGGAGCGCTTGACTTCAAGCGCTTGAGGTCTGTTCTGATGGGGACATGACCACGTTGACCATCCAGGACGTCTCCCGTCAGAGCGGGCTGAGCGAGCCGACCCTTCGGTACTACGAAGAGGTCGGCCTGCTCGGCCCGATCGCGCGCGACGAGCGCAGTGGACACCGGCGGTACGCCGAGGGCGACCTCGACGCCGCCCAGGTGCTCGCCTGCCTGCGCGCCATGGGCGTCGGGATCGAGGATATGCGCACGTACCAGGCGAACCGCCGGCGCGGACGCGAGGCGGCGGCCGAGCAGCGCGACATCCTGCTTCGGCACGCCGACCGCGTCGAGGAGCAGATCGCGACGCTCCGCGTGCACCTCGACTACCTGAGGGTGAAGGCCGCCCTGTGGGATGCGCGGGATCAGGCGGACTCCGCTGCCGAGGCTCAGGCGTACGCCGAGCTCGAATCCATCCTTCCCCGACTCGAGGAGACCTTCCGATGACATCCCCCGCTCCGACCATCCTCGTCACCGGCGGCACCGGCTACCTCGCCACACGGCTGCTGGCCGACCTGCTCGCATCCGGCGCCGCCGTCCGCACCACCGTCCGCTCGCTCGACCGCGCGGACGAGGTCCGCGACGCCGTCCGCCGTGCGGGAGTGGACGACGGTGCCCTCTCGTTCGTCGCCGCCTCGCTCACCGAGGACGACGGCTGGGCCGACGCTCTCGCCGGTATCGAGGAGGTGCACCACACGGCGTCGCCGATGATCCAGTCCTCCGTGCCCGACGAGGTCGTCGTCCCCGCCCGTGATGGCGCGTTGCGCGTGCTGCGCGCCGCGCGGGACGCCGGCGCGCGCCGCGTCGTGCTCACCTCATCGTTCGCCGCCGTCGGGTACTCGCCGAAGCCGGTCCGCGACTACGACGAGAGCGACTGGACCGACCCCTCCACCGCCGGCCTCCCCGCCTACCCGCTGTCGAAGACGGTCGCCGAACGCGCCGCCTGGGACTTCGTCGAGCGGGAGGGCCGCGACCTCGAGCTGGTCGCCGTCAATCCGACGTGGATCGCCGGCCCGACCCTGACCTCCTCCGCGCGGTCGTCGCTCGCCTTCTTCACCGGGATGCTCGACGGCACGATCACGGTGGTTCCGCGGCAGCGCTTCGGGATGGCGGATGTGCGGGACGTCTCGGCGGCCCACCTCGCCGCCATGTCCACCCCGGGCGCCGCGGGCAACCGCTACCTGGTGCTGGCGGATGGACCGACGATGACCTTCCTCGACGTCGCGAACGTGCTGCGGGAGCGTCTCGGCGACCTCGCCGCCCAGGCGCCCACCGAGGAGCAGCCCGGCGACGAGCCCGCACCTCTCGTCATCCACAATGAGCGCGCCAAGCGGGAGCTTGGCCTCCGGCCACGCCCCGCCGTCGAGACGATCGTCGAGACGGCCGAGAGCCTGCGCGATCTCGGGCTGCTGGCCGATCGGCAGCGGGGCTGATCCCTCAGCGCGCGCACTCCTGGGATTGCTCGGTGATGATCCACTCCATGCCGGGCCGGTGCATCACGACGGTTCCGCAGTCTCCGGAGGCGCCGTAGGTGACGAACAGCGTGGCGTCGGTGGCGGTCTCGTGCTGAACGGCGATGTCGACGCTCGCATCCTGTCCCGCCGCCTTGTACAGCTGGGCGGTGGCCGCGATCATCTCCTCGCACGCGGACACGTTGACTCCCGCGTTCGCGTTGAGCTCTGCGATCATGCGCTGCACGAGCTGGGGCGCCAGTCCCGCACAGGCCGTGCCGACGTCCGGGACGCGCGACGCCGCGAGCCACGCCGAGAAACTCTCGGCCGCTCCCTTTACCGGCTCCTGCCCGCTGTCAGGATTGCGGCTCGGGCTCGCGCTCGTGGCGGGCTGTGAGACGGACGCACTCGGCTTGGGCGAGCCGGCACCCGTCGTGCACGCGGTGGTCGCGGTAAGGGCGAGCGCGACGATTCCGATGGCCGCCAGGACACGAGAGCTCCGATGAGTCACTCCTCGATCCTGGCAGAGAAGCAATTTGTCCGGTACCCGACCCGGGTATAACCTATACCCATAGGGGGTATCTCGACCCGGCCGCGCCGAGAAGGCCCCGACCACGAATCGAAGGAGACACCATCATGCGCAGCAGCACGTCCACGCACGGCGACCTCGGCCTCACCGACAAGAACAGCGCCTGCACCTGTAGCGCGGACGCGCACGGACACGCGGACGCGGTTGTCGCATCCACGGCGGCCGCCTCGGCCTCCTCCGTCGACTACCTGGTCGCCGGGATGACCTGCTCGCACTGCGTCGCCAGCGTCACCGAAGAGCTCGAAGCGCTCGACGGCGTCGAGGCCGTCCGTGTCGATCTGAACGCGGGCGGAACCTCCACGGTCACCGTCTCCTCGGCCGCGCCTCTCGACACGGACGCTGTCCGCGCTGCGATCGACGAGGCGGGATACTCGCTGGTCTCGGCATGAGCGGCGGAGCCGTCGAACTCGAGATCGGCGGGATGACGTGCGCCTCCTGCGCCACCCGGATCGAGCGCAAGCTCAACCGGATCGAGGGCGTCGAGGCCACCGTCAACTACGCCACTGAGAAAGCCCGGATCACCGCCGACGGCGTGGACACCTCCACTCTGATCGCCGCCGTCGAAGCAGCCGGATACACCGCCGCCGTCCCCGCACCACCTCAGGTCGAGGACACAGTGGCCGCATCCCCCGCCGACCGGGAGACGGAAGAGCTGCGGCGGCGCCTCCTCATCTCGACCGCGTTGACCGTGCCCGTGGCCGTGCTGTCGATGGTGCCGGCGCTGCAGTTCACGAACTGGCAGTGGCTGGCGCTGACCCTCGCCGCACCCGTGGCGGTCTGGGGTGCGTGGCCGTTCCACCGCGCCGCGTGGGTGAACGCGCGCCACGGCGCTGCGACGATGGACACGCTGATCAGTGTCGGCGTCATCGCCGCCTTCGGGTGGTCGCTCTACGCGCTGTTCTTCGGCATGGCCGGCCAACCCGGCATGCACATGACCTTCCAGTTGATCGCCGAACCGGGTTCCGGCGCGAGCGAGATCTACCTGGAGGTCGCCTCGGCCGTCACCGTCTTCATCCTCGCGGGCCGTTATGTCGAGGCCCGCGCCAAGCGCAAGTCCGGCGCGGCCCTTCGTGCCTTGCTGGAGCTCGGCGCCAAGGACGCGTCCCTGCTCGCCGAAGGAGTCGAGACCCGGGTGCCCGTTTCATCCCTCACGGTCGGCGATCGTTTCGTGGTCCGGCCGGGCGAGAAGGTGGCGACGGATGGCCGGGTGGTCGAGGGGTCCTCCGCGATCGATCTGAGCATGCTCACCGGTGAGTCCGTCCCGGTCGAGGTCTCTCCCACCGATCACGTCACCGGCGCAACGGTGAATGTCGGCGGACGTCTGGTGGTCGAGGTGACGGCGGTCGGCGCGGATACCGAACTGGCTCGTCTCGGCCGCCTGGTGGAGGAGGCCCAGACCGGAAAGGCGGAGGCACAGCGGCTGGCCGATCGGGTCGCCACGATCTTCGTCCCCGTCGTGATCGGCCTTGCTCTGCTCGCGCTCGCCCTCTGGCTGGTGCTCGGCGCCGGTGTCGAGGCCGCCTTCACCGCTGCGGTCGCGACCCTGATCATCGCCTGCCCGTGCGCACTGGGCCTGGCGACCCCGACCGCCCTGCTGGTCGGGACCGGTCGCGGCGCGCAGCTCGGCCTGCTGATCCGCGGTCCCCAGGTGCTGGAGCAGACCCGCCGCATCGACACCATCGTGCTGGACAAGACCGGCACCATCACGACCGGCCGGATGAGCCTCACCGACGTGTACGTGGCCGCGGGCGAAGAGGAGGGCACCGTCCTCGCAGTCGCCGCCGCCGCCGAAGACGGCTCGGAGCATCCCGTCGCCCGGGCGATCGTCGAGGGCGCGCGCGACCGGCGGATCCCGCTGCTCGGGGCGGAGTCGTTCCGTTCCGAGCACGGCCTCGGCGTGGAGGCCGCCGTCGAAGGGCGCCACGTCACCGTCGGCCGGGCATCCTGGCTGGCGGACGCGTGGGCTCTCGATCTGCCCGGAGAGCTGCTCGACCGGATCCGCGATGCGGAGGGCGAGGCCGAGACCGCCGTGGCGGTCGCGTGGGACGGCGCGGTGCGCGGCGTCGTGGTCGTCAGCGACACGATCAAGGAGTCGAGCGCGGCGGCGATCGCCGAGTTCCGCCGGCTCGGGCTGACCCCGGTGCTGCTGACCGGCGACAACGCGGGCTCCGCGAACGCGGTGGCGGAACGCGTCGGAATCGTGGATGTGCGCTCCGGTGTCACACCGCAGGGAAAGCTGGATGCCATCCGGCAGCTGCAGCGGGATGGTCATGTCGTCGCGATGGCCGGCGACGGGGTCAACGACGCCGCCGCACTGGCAGCCGCCGACCTGGGGATCGCCATGGGAACCGGCACCGACGCGGCGATCGCCGCCGGCGACATCACGGTGATGAGCGGAGATCTGCTCGCCGTCGGCGACGCCATCCGGCTCGCCCGCCGCACGCTCGGCACGATCAAGGGCAACCTGTTCTGGGCGTTCGCATACAACGTGGCCGCGATCCCGGTCGCGATGCTCGGCCTCCTGAACCCGCTTCTCGCCGGGGCCGCGATGGCGCTCTCCAGCGTCTTCGTCGTCACCAACAGCCTGCGACTGAGGCGATTCCGAGCGGCGAACCGGTGATGATGGAGTGTGAAGACCCTCATCGTCACCGCACATCCCGAGCCTGATTCTCTGACCAACCAGATCGCCCGCCGACTCGCGAGCATGTTGGACCCGTCACCGGTCGAGGTCGTCGATCTGGCCGCCGAGGGCTTCGACCCTCGCTTCACCGTTGCCGACCGTCGCACGTATCTGACGGGAGGACACGTCACGCCCGACGTGGCCGCGGAGCAGCGGAGAGTGGATGGGGCGGACCATCTGGTCCTCGTGTTCCCCGTCTACTGGTGGTCGATGCCGGCCCAGCTGAAGGGATGGATCGACCGCGTCTTCGTCAACGGATGGGCGTTCACCATCGACCCCGAGCACGGCATCCGGCGCAATCTCTGCCGCCTCACCATCCACCTGATCCCGGTCGCCGGCGACGACGCCGGAGTGTACGAGCGCCACGGCTACGAGCAGGCCCTCCGAACGCAGATCGAGCACGGCATCATCGACTACTGCGGCAGCCGCCGAGGAGCGACCGCGTTCGTGTACGAGTCGGAGCGGGAGGATGCGGCTGCGCGTGAACGGATCATCCAGGATGCGGTGAGCGCCGTCCGGCGGGCGATCGAGCCTCAGGACGACGTCCTGGCGAATGGGAACGGCGGCCGATGATCAGCCGCCGTTCTCGAATCTCGTTCGGGTGAGCTCTATCCGGCGAGCGTGGCCCCGGCGCTCTGTGCGATGTGGCGGCCCGAGTGCACGGCTTCCTCTTCGGCGGCCTGCTTCAGCTCCGCCGCCACGTCGGCGAACGCGTCGAGCGCAGGGTTGACGCCGACGAGTGTGAAGGGCCGCTGAACGACGCGGAGGTCGAGTCCCCAGACGTCCTCGAGGACGCGACGAAGCCACGCGGTGGAGTGGTCCCATCCCTCTTTGGGAGTTCCGGGCGCGTAGTTGCCGCCCAGGACGGTGACGAGAGTGGCCGGCTTGCCACGCAGTGCCGTGCCCGTCGGGTTGGTCCGGGGATCCGTGTACACCAGGTCGAACCAGGTCTTGAAATGCTGCGAGACACCGTAGTTGTAGAGGGGAACGGCGAACACCAGTGCGTCAGCGCTGACCAGCTCGTCGGCCAGCTGGGTCGCGAGGCTGTGTGCTGCGCGCTGACGATCCGTGCGATCCGACTCCGCGATGGCGCCCGAGGTCACGACGTCGGGCCACGCCGTCGCAGGGATCGGATCTGCGGCGAGGTCGCGGCGGACGACCCGGGAATCGGGATGCGTGGACAGCCATTCGGATTCGACCAGGTCGGCGAGCGAACGGCTCGCAGAGGTGGCCGGTGTGATGCTGGCGTCCAGTCGGTACAGCTCCATGCTTCTCCCATCAGTTGTCATAGTCGCTCTTAAAAACATAGCGACTATGCGAACTGTAGCATGCGTACAATTGGGACATGGACGCGCCCGAGCACGATGTCATCCGCTGTGATGCTGCCGTCACCCTCGCGTTCTCCGTCCTCGGCAAGCGGTGGAACGGGATGATCGTGTCGGCTCTCGGCAGCGGCGCCTCCACCTTCCGCGGAGTGAGTCACGCCGTGCCCGGAATCAGTGACGCCGTGCTCTCCGACCGCCTCGCAGACCTGGCCGAAGCCGGTCTCGTCGTGCGCACGGTCACGCCCGGCCCGCCCGTGACCGTCTCGTACGGCCTCACCGACAGCGGCAGCCGTCTGCTCCCGATCCTCGATCAGCTCGGCGAATGGGCCGTCGGCAACCTCACCGCGCGCCCCTGATCGTCGTCACAGGGCCTTCTCGCCGGCGTCGACGACGCAGAAGCGATTCCCGTCAGGGTCTGCCAGCACCACATAGTCCGCATTGTCCTCGTAATCCCAGTCGACCTCCCGCGCACCGAGCCCGATCAGCCGCTGAACCTCCGCAGCCTGATCGGACGCGTAGAGGTCGAGGTGATGCCGCGGACTCGGATTCGCGTCGCTGCCGACCTGCTTGATCGCGAGCTGGGGACCCGTCGCGCGGTCTGCGCGACCGTCCGCCGGCCCCAGCAGCGCCCAATCGTCGTCAGGCTCCCGGATCGGCCTGTAGTCGAGCGCCGCACACCAGAACTCCACGGCTCGCGGCACATCCCGGGCACCCCACACGATCGAGCCGATCCGGATCACATCCCCACCCTCCGCTCGCACTCGGCAGACCGCAAGGGGCGCGTCGGCTGGAGGTTCGGCTGACGTTGGGGCCGGCTAGCCGAGGGCGAGGATGAGCCCGACGACGACCAGCACCAGCGCTGTGGCACCGTGCACGCTGAGTGCCTGCCGGACGGTCCCCCCGTTGGAGACGACGATGACGGCGTCGCCGATCGGGGTGATCGCTGCGGCGACGAGTGCCCAGCCGAAGACTGCCGGGCCGGCCACCGCGAGGATCACAAGGGGCACGACGCCCGAGGTGATGTCGCGCACCCCCTTAATGCTGGTCAGGGCGCGCGGTCTCCCTTCCGGAACGCCGAAACCGGCGAGGGCGACCTGGGGCGCCAGCAGGAAGCGAACCCCGATGAAGAGGATGAAAGCGCAGCCGAGGATGGCCACGATGAGGGCGGCGATTGTCATGGGGAACCTTTCGGACGTGATATCTAGCACCGTTCCCTAACGACGCTAGCCTACGTCGCATTCATTTTCTAGCGCAGATAGCTAACGCTGGTAGACTTCACGCATGTCTCCTCGACCAGCGCCCGACCTCGACCTCCGGCGCGAGCAGATCGTCCAAGCGGCGAGCGCCATCGCGGAGTCAGAAGGGTGGGGTGCCATCACGATCCGCCGGCTTGCGGCGCAGATCGGTCTCTCCCAGCCGGTTCTGTACTCGGCTTTCCCCGACGGCCGTCAAGCCGTCATCGATGCCGTCGCGATCGCCGGGTTCGATGCGATCGCCGCTGCTCTCGAGGCGGTCGAACCGGAACCGATGGCCCGGTTGCGGGCCTATCTCGATTTCGCCCTGGACCACCCGCACCTCTACGAAGCAATGTTCACGATGCCGTCGGGGCTGACGTTCGGTCCCGACAACAGCATCCCATCGCTTCAACGCGCGTTCGCCGCCATTCAGCAAGCGTTCCCGGGCGCGGACGGCGCGCGTGCCGAGGTCGCGTGGGCGACCGTCCACGGCCTCGCCACGCTCCAGCTCAGCCACCGGCTTCCCGAGGCGACCCTCGACGCGCGACTCGAGTACGCCAGACGCATGCTGGCAACTCCGGCCTGACACGGGGGCGCCTGAGCGACTTCAGCCGAGCATCAGAGCGAAACGACGTCGGTGAACCGTGTCAGCACTGGCGGTGCGGCCAAGTAGTCACCTAATCCCGAAGCGCCGGGGCCAGCGCGCCAGGCACGGTAGGCGTCATCATGCTCGAGCGATTCCCAGTGCTCGACCGCCACCACGTGTGCGGGGTCAGTGACGTCCGTGACGACGTGCACACCGAGGCATCCGTCGAAAGCGCGCGTGTCCGCGAGGATGTCGAGCAGCGCGGACGGCCCGTCCTCAAGGTGGTCGGCCGCAAAACGCAGGTCCAGGAGGGAGGTGACAGTCATGCGGGCGACGCTAGCACCAGGTCGAGGTTCCAGCGTTTGGAATGCGCGGAGCACTGTCTCGACCGGCCGCTGTTGTGGGGTTCTTCTGTCGGCCGCCCGTCGCCCGTTCAGTATTCGTAAGCACTGATCCTGGTCACTGCGGCCTCGGGGATGCGCGTGGGGATCGCGCGGCCGGGCAGCAGGGAGGAGCCGGGGGGTGGGAATGGAATCAGCGTGCCGCCGGCCGTCTCGTCGCCATTGAGCTGCCGAGCCACGGTCAACTGGCCATCCGCGTGATCGTAATGGGTCGCTGAGAGGAAAGAGACCTTCCGACCGTTCCGCGGCTCGAGGGTGATCCAGAAACCCCGGCCGATGATGTACGCGCCGTCGCCGTCTTCGATGGCAATGCCATACCCGGGATAGATCGGGGTCACCATCCCCCATTCGTCGCGCGAGTGCACCTGGATGGTGAAACGATCGAATGCGAGAGTCGCCGCGGGGTTCTCGTCGTTCAGCACGAATCCATGAATTCGGGCGTCAGGGTTCCGTCGGATCAGGGTCGCCGCCGCCGAGAGCAGGGCGTAGCCGTCCTTGACCACTGCGGCGTCGGCGTCCTCCGCCGTGTAGGCGTCAACGCCGAAGAGCGATACCCCCACCGCGCGGTGCCCACCGACGGCGGAGAACATCTGGGCCACGCCCTCAGCGTCGGCCCGCAGTTCCGGCACGAACAGGCGGTCGCGGCGGGAGCGGTACGCGGCGAAGACGGGCTCGGCATCCTTCACGTAAGCGTCCACTGCGAGGAAGTGCAATGACGGCGCCAACGCCTCCCAGATCGCGGCGACCGGCATCACCGGCCCGCCGCTCGGGTACTGTCCCGGTCGCTTCCCACCCGCGAGCGCCACCGGGCCATCGAGCACGCTGTCGGCGTCCAGCCAGGCGTTCACGAACAGGGGGACGTCGTATTCTGCCGTCCCCGCTGCGGCGACGACCTCGGTGTATGCAGCGAAGGCTGCGGCCATGAAGGCCTCGTCCACGCGGTCACCCGGAGGAAAGAGCTCCGCCCAGGTACCCTCCCGACGAGCGCCCACATCACGCCATTCGGCATGGATCGGAGCGTTCTCGTCACCGGCGATCGCCTCGACGACCGCAGCAGGCACCGGCGCTGCGAATGCGCGCTCCGCGAGCAACCCGCGATCCCGGCTGTCGCCCAGCAGTCCGATCTCGTTCTCCACCTGGACGGCGATCACGGTCCTATCGGCGTCCACCTCGCGGATATGGCGCAGCAACGCCGCGAACGCGCGCGCGTCGGCGTCGCGCGCTGCCACGCCGAACGGCGTGACCTGCTCGACCTTCGACCCATCCGACAGTTCGCTTCGCGGGAACCGTTCCAGGTCGGTCTTGACCCACGCGGGCACATAGGTCGAGACAGCGTTCTTCCACGATCCGAACCACAGCGGGATGAGCCGAAGGCCCCGCTCGCGCGCCGCGCCGATCATCCGGTCGAGAAGCGTGAAGTCGAACGTGCCCTCCGTCGGCTCGAGCAGCTCCCACGCCACCGGTGCCAGCACGGTGTTGGCGCCGAGTCCCTGTACCGCCGTGAACGAGGCCTCAATGGCGGGGATGCTGCTCGAACTCGAGTTATGCACCTCTGCTCCGATGACCGGGAACGGCTCACCGTCGACGGCGAGGTAGCCGCCAGCCCACGACTCGGTTGCGGATGGTGTTCGAGCATCTTCCGGACTCGATGTTTCGATCGTCATGAAGGACTTCCTAGAAGGTCAGCGGTTGGGGCAGATGCGGAGGACGACGGCTCCCCGAGGTTCACTGCGACGGCTGCGCGAACCCAGCGGATCTCGTTGAGGCGGAGTAGAGCTGGGCGAGAAACGGGTTGCGCTCGGCCTGACGCTCGTAGCCGGCACTGTCGCGAGTGCATTCGGGGCACCAGTGGCCGCCGCTCAGGATCAGGAACGGACTGGCCGCGAAGATGTGGCCGAACGCGCAGCTCCATATCAGCGGCTCGCGCGGACGCCCGTCCTGAACGACCGGTGAGACGAGTTCCCCGCCGCGGAACTCGGCGGCGTGGACGTAGTCGGCACGAGCCCACTCACCGGGCGCAATGTCCTCGTCGAAGCCGTGGTCCAGATACGACGGAGTACGCGATGGCTCCGGGGCGGTGAACGTCGTCCAATCGCCGATGGCCTTCCACTCCTCCAGTGATCCGAAGTGGGCGCGGATCGCCGCCTCGTCGTGGTGAGCGATGGCGTGCATCGTCCCGCGGGGTTTCCGCGTGAGCGGGCGCATGACGAGGTTCTTCACGATCCACCCGGGAACACGGCCGGCCGACCTGACTGAGTCAGGCAGCGTCGCGACGGCGCGCGCGAGCGTCTGCTCGAAGGTGTCCCGCCGGAACGGCACGAGGTCGTTGAGCCGGTCGCTGTCGGTGTACCAGTGGCCGTGGAAGTTGCGGGTGGCGAACCAGTTGCGGTTGTACCACCCGCGCGCGTCGCTCACGCCGAGTGCGCCGCTGATCGATGTCTGGAGTTGCCAGTTCGTCAGCCTCCACTCCTCGCCGCCGCCGATGTTGTAGATGCCGCCCCAGAATTCTCCGGGCAGGTCGCGCTCGGCGATACCGGCGAGTAGGCGCGCCGAGTCCTCGGCCGTCGCCCACTCCATGACGCCACCCAGGGTGGAGTGGGTCATGATCGGGTCACGCAGGGCGAGCATCCCGGGGTGGAAGATGCCGGTCTGGCGCAGCCACGCCCACTTCGGCAGCCGCGACTCGACCAGCAGCTTCTCCGCGACCACCTTGGTCTGCCCATACTCGTCGAACTGCGAAACGCGGATGGGGTCGCCGACCCGGCCCCAGTGGATCGGCGGGGTCCGGTCGCCGGTCTCGGCGACCGAACCGATGCCTACGACTCCGACCGATTCAGGGTCGGGCAGAGCCGCGACCGCGCGGATGATGTTCTGCATGCTGCCGATGTTCACGCGCTGCGCGAGCTCCGGGTGCTGGTCGGCGAGCGGCGAGACGACGGCGCCGACGTGCAGGATCAGGTCGACATCGCGGATGGCGCGCTGCACATCAGCGGGGTTGAGCAGATCGCCCCAGAAGACCTCGAGGTTCTCCATGTCGGCGAACTCGTCGAGAACCGCCCTGTCCTGCGGTGTGTCGAGCGCAAACGCGACGACCACCATTCGGTCGCCGCGCTCCCGGAACTCGCGGAGCGCGGCGCGGCCCCAGTTGCCGGTCGCCCCGGTGAGGAGGACGCGCGTCCTCGTCAGCTCTGGGAACCGTCCCTCCGATTCGTGAGTTGTGCGCACGCCGACTAGACCTCGGCCGGCTGTCGGCTCAGAGCGATCAGCAAGTCCAGGGTCTCCTCGGGCAGACCGACTCCGGGGAACCGTGCGAACTGGTCCATCGGCATGGAGTCGACCATCCGCAGCATGTCCGCTCCCGACTCGGCCGCCTCCCGCTGCTCAGGGGTGGCGTTCGCGAGCATCCCTTCCATGAGCGCCGGCCCGACGACCGGGTGGGCGAAGAACTCCTTCACCGTCGAGGTGCGAGTCAGCTCCTGCGGCGCTTCCGTATCGCCCTCCAGCTCGACGTCGACGCGCGCGACGATGTCTGATGCGGAGCGGCCGATCTCGACCCCGTAGCTGCCGGGCTCCACCCACCAGCGGTGGCCTCGGGCGTCCCAGAACCGGAACGCCGTCCGATCCAGTTCGAGCGCGATCCTCGTCGACTCTCCCGGCTTCAGCGTCACCTTCGCGAACGTGCCGAGCTCCCGGGCGGGTCGCCGGACACGCGATGCGGGCGGTGCGACGTACACCTGCACGACCTCCGCACCGGCGACTGCGCCCGTGTTCGTCACGGTGACGTGGGCCACGGCGCGATCGGCCCCGGACGCTTCGACGCTCAGATCGCTGACGTCGAATGTGGTGTACGAGAGGCCGTGGCCGAACGGGTAGCGTGCGCCCTGCCCGGAGGTCACGTGCGCCCGGTAGCCGACGAAGACGCCCTCGCCGTACCGCACGGCTTCCTGCTCGCCGGGGAAGGTGAAGTACGACGGTGTGTCAGCGAGCGACACGGGGATGGTCTCCGCGAGGCGTCCCGACGGGTTGGTGGCGCCGGTGAGCACGTCGGTGATCGCCCCGCCGATCGCCTGTCCGAGTGCCCAGCCCTCGACGATGGCGTCGACGGAGTCGTGCCACGGTTCGAGGGTGACCACTCCGCCGTTCGCGAGAACCACGACGGTCCGCGGTGCGACCGCGGCGACGGCTTGGATGAGTTCCACCTGTCCTTCCGGCAGGTGCAGATCCACACGGTCGAAGCCCTCCGACTGCTCGCTCTCCCAGAGCCCGGCGAAGACGATCGCGACGTCCGCATCCCCGGCGACGCTCCGTGCATCCTGCAGCAGCGCCTCGTCGGTGCCGGTGGAGGTGTAACCAGTGGAGAATGCGACCTCGCCGAACACGGTTCGCAGTTCCTCGAGCGGGATGTCGACCCGTGTCGGGTTCACATGGGAGGATCCTCCGCCCTGGAACTGCGGATCGACGGCCAGCGCCCCCAGGACGGCCAGCTTGGTCTCCGGTTTGAGCGGAAGCGTGCCGTTCTCGTTTCGGAGGAGGACGACGGACTCGGCTGCAGCCCGTCGCGCAAGCTGGTGATGAGCGTCGATATCGAAAGACGCACCTCGCTCCGCCGTCCGCTCGATCAGCTGCCGGAGCCTCTGGATGCTGACATCGATGACGTCCTCGCTCAGCCTGCCTTCGCTCACGGCGGCGACGATGTCCCCGGTTCCCGCGCCGTTGCTGGAGGGCATCTCCAGATCGAGCCCGGCGGCGAGTGCGACGACGCGGTCCTTGATCGCGCCCCAGTCGGAGACCACGAGACCGTCGAAGCCCCACTCGTCGCGCAGCAGGTCGGTCAGCAACCAGCGGTTCTCGGAGGAATAGACACCGTTGATGGCGTTGTACGAGCTCATCACCGTCCACGGCGTCGCCTGCGTCACGATCCGCTCGAAGACCGCCAAGTAGAGTTCGCGGAGAGTGCGCTCATCCACTTCGGCGCTGACGCGCATGCGGTCGGTCTCTTGGTTGTTGACGGCGAAGTGCTTGAGAGAGGCTGCGACGCCCTGGCTCTGGACACCTTTCACCCACTCGGCGCCCAGTACGCCGGCGAGCAACGGATCCTCGGAGAGATACTCGAAGTTGCGGCCGCCGAGAGGTGAACGCTTGAGGTTGACCGCGGGGCCCAGGAGCACCTGCACGTCGAGAGCGCGCGCTTCTCGCCCGAGCGCGACGCCGACCTCGCGGACGAGCTGCGGGTTCCAGCTGGAGGCGATCGCCGATCCCGTCGGGAAACACGTCGCCGGTTCACTGTCGTACACGCCGAGGTGGTCGCCGGTCCGTCCCTGCCTGCGCACACCGTGCGGTCCGTCACTCAGGACGATCGCGGGTAGGCCTGCCGCGGCGGCGGAGCGGGTGAAGTCCTGGCCGCCGAGCGCTGACGCGCGTTCCTCGATGCTGTAGTGGTCGCTCATTGGATTGCTCCTCTGGTTGTCTGTGTGGCGGGTTGCTGAGTGGGATGCGCGGTACGGGTGAGCCAGCCGCTGATCGTTGCCATTCCGGTGGCGAAGTAGCCGGATCCCGGTCGGTTGAGAAAGCCGTGTGGCGCCTCTGCGACGATCTCGTAATCGACCGGGACCTGGAAGCGGTCGAGCTCGGCGGCGAAGGCTCCACCGGAAGCGCGGAGCGAGTCGCGGTCGGCGTCCACGAGAAGGGTCGGTGGGAATCCGCTCAGGTCGTGCCCACCGGGGAATGCGGTGGCATCGGCCAATGCTTCTGGCCTTCCCGCGTAATTGCGGTTCATGCGCTCGACCGTTTGAGGTCGGAACTGAGCGATCGCGTGTCGTCCTCGGATCCTGGCTCGGAGCTCATCCTGGATGGGCGGCAGGTGGGCGTGGAAGGCGCCATAGGCCAAGACCAAAGCAGCCGGACCCGGCCTCTTCTCGCGGACGAGCCGGAGCGTGGCCGCGGCAGCCAGGCACGCGCCCGCGCTTGCTCCGCCGAGAATGACCCGTCCATCCATCGCCTCGGAACGGATCTGGTCGACAGTATCCAGAACGTCCTCCAGCGGGATCGGGAATCGTATCCCGTCCAAGACCCCAGGCTTCGTCTTTCGGATGGGACTCCAGCGGGGAACTCGTCGGTAGTCGACGGCGACGACCGGTCGCCCGGTCGCCGCGAGCGCGAGAGCCGGCGCGTGCGACTCCGGCTGATCGAGGCCACCGTACGAGAACGCTCCCCCGTGCAGCCACACCAACGGGTCGGCTCCCGCTAGCGGGGTCTGGGGTCGGTAGCGGCGGATCGGTATCGGGCCGTGGCGACCGTTGACGACGTCGTCTTCGATTGCGGTCACGCCGGCACACTCGCCTCGGTGACGGCGTTCTCGAGGTCCTCCCGGAGCTCGGGGGCGGCGCCGGGGATGTATTGCAGAAGAAGCTCCAGCGTCATGCCGGCGGCCTCCGGCGCGTTGCCGTCGATCGGGATCCCGGGCAGATGTTTGGCGAAGACTTCGGTCAGGCTCCGCCACACGATCGGGTCCGCGGCGAGGACGTTGAGCGCGGTGTCCATCGAGTAGTCGGGGCGCTCGGCCCCGGGCGCGCTGTATCGCCACGTGTGCGTGCCCGCTTCGACGGTGACCTCCGCCGCCTCCGGATGCAGCGGCAGCCGCACGAGCGCTTCCGTTCCGCTGGGAACGGTCAGGTCGACCGTCATGACCCCCTCTTCGATACGCCATGTCACAGCCACCTGGCCGTGCACGGTGTCGTGCCGAGCGGAGACACGGGTGAGGCCGCCGCCGGGCTGCGGTGCGATCAGGATGCGTCGGTAGCCGGGCTCCATGGCCTGGATGCCGCTGACGACCCGATGCAGCCACGAGCACACCGCGCCGAGTGCGTAGTGATTCAGGGAGGTCATCCCCGACGGGTTGATCGTGCCGTCCGGGCGGATGGAGTCCCACCGCTCCCAGATCGTGGTTGCACCCATGGTGACCGGGTAGAGGAAGGAGGGGCAGCGGGTCTCAGTGAGCAGCGCGTACGCGTCCGCGAGGTGTCCGGTGCTGGAGAGCGCGTCGGTGACCATGGGCGTTCCGGCGAACCCGGTCGAGATGGTGAAGCCTGTCTTGGCGACCAACCGGGCGAGCTCGTCGCCGGCGTGCTGACGCTGGTCCTCATCGAGCAGGCCGAAGCAGATCGCCAGCGCATACGCTGTCGCGGTCTCGTTCGTCACGCGGCCAGCGGCCGTCACGTACTCGCGTCGGAAGGCGGCGCGAACGCGGTCGGCTAGAGCGGCGAAATGGCGCGCGTCGTCGTCCTCCCCGAGGATCGCAGCCGTCTGGGCCATCTCCCGGGTGGTCTTTGCGAGGTACGCGGAGGCGACCAGGTGGCGGTCGGTCTTCCCGCCGGCCGGGTTGTCCATCGGCGCGTCGGGATCGAGCCAGTCGCCGTACTGGAAGCCGCTGGACCACAAGCCGTTCTCGTCGAGCAGCGCCTCGACGCTGCGGATGAATGCCGTCATCGACGGATAGGCACGGCGAAGAATGCCGTCGTCGCCGTACTCCTGATACAGAGTCCACGGGAGGCTCACCGCGACGTCGCTCCACAGGGCGGTCGGCGGTGACGGTGTGGAGAGGATGTCCGGCACGACCCACGGCACGTACCCCTTTTCCGCCTGTTCGGCGGCCAGGTCGTCCAGCCAGGAGCCGACGACGGTGCGCACGTCGTAGAGATACGCGGCGGTCGGCGCAAATGCGTTCAGGTCCCCGGTCCATCCCAGCCGCTCGTCGCGCTGCGGGCAGTCGGTGGGGACGCCGACGAAGTTGTCACGCATCGACCAGACGGCGTTCTCATGCATGCGGTTGACCAGCTCATTGGAGGTTTCGAACCAGCCCGTCCGGCGCATGTCGCTGTGCACGACGATCGCCCGCAGATCCTCGCCTCGAAGCTCTCCCGGCCACCCGTCGACCTCGGCATAACGGAAGCCGTGGAAGGTGAACCGGGGCTCGAAGGTCTCGGGTCCGTCGCCTGCGGCGGTGAAGGAATCCGTCGCCTTGGCCGTCCGCAACGTCTCGGTGTCGAGTTCACCGTCGGTCAGGGTCTCCGCGTGCCGCAGCGTGATCGTGTCGCCTTCCGACGCTCTCACCGTGAAGCGGACCCAACCGGAGATGTTCTGCCCGAAGTCCACGATCGTCCGGCCGGACGGGCTCGTCGTGATCTCGACCGGGGCGAGCTGCTCCACACGACGGATCGGGTCAGCGGTGCGGCCGAACAGCGCTTCCGACGGCCATTCGAACAGCTCCACTGTCGACCACCCGGAGTCGTCGAATCCCGGCTCGGACCACCCGTTCGGTTCGAGCCGGGCATCCACTGTTTCTCCGTCGTAGATCGACGACGAGAGAATCGCGCCGGTGGAAGAACGGAAGTCCTCGTCGGTGACGACGAGCTGCGCTCCGTCAGCGTACTCGAGCGTGAGTTCGGCCCAGAGGGCGGGGCTTTCGCTGTAGTGGTTGCGCTTGTTCTCCCAACCGAGCCGTCCCAGCGCCCAGCCGTCGCCGACGATCGCACCCAGGACGTTCTCACCGGGGACGATGATCTCCGTCACGTCGTGGGTGCTTACGGCGAGCCTGTTCCGGTAGGACGTCCACCCCGGCGCCAGGACTTCGTCTCCGACGCGGGTGCCGTTCACCCACGGCTCGACCAGCCCGACCGCGGTGATGCGCAGAGTCGCAGCGATCAAGCCGTCCGGCGAAGTGAAGCTTCGACGGAAGTAGGGAGCGGGGTCGCCCTCCTTCCCGGTGGGGAAGGCCGGCGTGATGAACTGAGCGGTTGAGTGGGGCACGGATCCAATACCTGTCTGTGAGAAAGCGTCCGAAGGATGAGGCGGGGTCAGCGAACGGACCGGATGCGGAGGACAGCGGTTCCGCCGAGCAATACGCAGGCGGCAGCGACGATGAACAGCAGCGTGTAGTTCTTGCCGCCGGCGGCGGCTCCGATCGCGAGGAAGAGCGGTGCGATCAGGGGGGCGACGGACTGAGGGAGGGATGTGGCGAACCCGACGATGCCCATGTATCGGCCGGCGTCCGTCTCACGCTCCGGGAGGACGTCGAGCAGGAGCGCCTGATCAACGGCCGCGAACCCACCGAGACCGAGCGAGACGATGAGGGAGCCGACGATCAGCACAGGCAGCTCGGTGGAGAACGCCATCGTGAGCATCCCGACCGCCATCAATGCCCCGGAGAGGACGACGAACGGCTTGCGCCGCTTGATCTTGTCGGAGAGGAATCCGCCGCCGATAGCGCCGATCGTCGTCGCCAGCACACCGATACCCCCGGCGGCCGCGATGACCCCGCCGACCTTGTCGACGGAGACGCCCATACGGGAGGCGAAGAAGAACGCGGTGAATGTGGTGTTGAGGGTGAGGCCGAAGTAGAACAGGAACCTGCCCAGCCAGTTCCAGGAGAAGTCCGGGAATTTCCGCGGGTTGAAGACGTACTTCGCCAGCAGCGTCTTGGCGGTGAGCCGATCTCCGAAACGCAGGCCCCGGCTGTCGTCCTCATGGACGAAGAGCACGAACAGCAGAACCGAGACGACTCCGACCAGTCCGGGGATCAGGAACAGCAGGAGCGGGTTGCCGGACAGCCCGCCGGCGATGATGACGCCGAACACGGGAGCGATCTGCGTGGCCAGTCCTCCTAGGCCGGCGACCTTGCCACGCTGCGACTCGGGGAGGCGGTCCGCCTGCGAGTTCGTCAGGCCGCTGAGAGCCTGTCCCCAGCCGAGCTGGGCCAGGATCCACCCGAGACCGAGGACCAGGATGGATGGCGCCAGCGCCATCACCAGGAGGGAGACCACGCCGAGGAGCGTGCCGACGATGATGAACGGGCGTCGGCGACCCAGCCGGGTGCGGGTGCGGTCGCTCGCGACTCCGAGCAGCGGGCCGGTGAGCATGACGGCGAAAGCACCGATGCCGGTGATGTATCCGAGGTACTCGTCGTGCCCAGGAGCCAAGGCGTCCACTCGGATCGCGAGCGAAATCGCAAGTGGTGTGATGAAGGCCATGAACACGCCGAATTGGGCGATCACGAGCAACCAGATGTAGCGGGCGCCGACCTTCGGGAGTTCCGTCGGGGGCGCCGCGGCCTCCGCCGCGATCACCGCCGGGTCAACGGCTGCAGCGGGGAGCGGGGGTGCAGCGACGGGGACCTCATCCGAACTGTTCATTAAGACTCCGTTGTCATGAGAAGGAAGAAGATTACTAGCACGAGCTAGTGGAGCAACTATAAACATGTCCAACTAGCACGTGCAAGTGCGAGATAGAGTCAGGACATCGAAGGAGAGTCTGTGACGAATTCGGAAACCCTCAGGCGCGTGACCGCCGCTGATGTCGCGCGCGCGCTGGGCATCTCCCGCGCCACGGTCGGCTTCGTCCTCAACAACACTCCCGGTCAGACGATCTCCCCCGCGACCCGCGAGCGCGTGCTCGCCGAGGCGAAGCGTCTCGGGTACCGACCGCACACGGCCGCACGCGCACTCCGGAGCGGTCAGAGCCGCATCGTGCTGCTGATCCTCCCCGACTGGCCGATGGACTACAGCGTGCGCACGCATCTGGATGAGGCCTCGCTGGTTCTCGATCGCGCCGGGTACTCGCTGGTCACCATGACACCCCACCCCGGCGGGCAGGCCCAACCGCTGTGGGAGACGCTGCGCCCCGACGTGGTACTCGGGATGGCGCCCCTCCCCCGCAAGACGGTCTCGGAGATCCGCGACAGTGGCGTGCAGCACGTGATCGCAGCCGTTCTCGAAGACGAAGCAGGAGCCGCCGCGGACGACCTGCGATACATCGAAGGGCCGCGCATCCAGGTCGAGCACCTCCTCGAGCGGGGCCGCACCACGCTTGCATTCGCCGGCTCGGCAGACCCGCGCATCGCGGACCTCGTGCGCACTCGCCGTGCCCTGGCGGGTAGGACGCTGCTGGAACGGACCGGCAGCGGCTTCGCTGCGGATGCGGACATCGACTCGACCAACGCGCCCGAGGTCGTCGAGGGGTGGTTGGCGCAAGGAATCGATGGCGTCGTCGCCTACAACGACGACATCGCCGCACTTGTCACCGGCGCCGTTCTCCGCTCCGGACGCACTGTGCCGGGCGACGTCGCAGTGATCGGCCACGACGACAGCCCTCTGGCGTCGCTCTTCGTCCCCAGCCTGACGAGCGTGCGGATCGACACGGCGGGACTCGGCCGCTACGTCGCGGAATTGGCGCTGAGCGCCGTGACCGAAACCGCGAAGCCCGAGGCCGGACCCGAGACAGAGGCACAGCTGGTCATCCGCGAGTCGACCGCGTAACGGTGAGCGGCCGGTGCCTCGCGCACTGACCGACTATTCGGCACCCCACCGAACCCCACGGTCGACCAGCGCTCCCGAATGCGCGGTCGCACTTGACGACCTGAGACGAGCGCGTGGGTCGCGGGAACCGTTTCGCGGGTTCGGACATTATCGAGATGTGAGAAGCGATGACATCGATGAGCCGGCCCTGCTGGCACGCGCTCGAGCGGGCGATCCGGACGCATTCGGCGACCTGTTCGACCTGCACCGCGACCGCGTATTCCGTCATGCCCTGCGTTTGACGCCGTCGGTGCACGACGCCGAGGACGTCACCGGGATGGTGTTCTTGGAGGCGTGGCGGCGGCGCGAGGTGATGCGCGATGTCGACGGCTCGGTCATCGGGTGGCTCCTGGTGACCGCGAACAACGTCGGCCGGAACTTCTCCCGTTCACGGCGCCGGTACCAACACGTTCTCACCGTTCTGCCCAAGCAGGAGAACGCGCCGGATCACAGTGACGCGGTCGACGACCGGCTGGATTCCGACCCACGGCGGAGCGCTCTGCGGTCGGCGCTTCCGCGCTTGTCGCGGAGAGACCAGGACGTGCTCTCGTTGTGCGTCATCGAGGAACTCAGCACAGCCGAGGCCGCAGCGGTATTGCAGGTCCCTCCCGGCACCGTGAAGTCACGCCTCTCGCGGGCCAAAGCCCGGCTGGCTGGTCTGCTCCATGAAACGACCCCGCTTGTCTCGATGGAAGGAGACTTCCGATGAATGACGACATCCGCTTCGACAGTGGCCGAAGTGCGGCCTGGAGGAACGCCATCGTGGAGGCCGCACGCGCGGACCGAGCCGGGCGAACCAGTACGCGCAAGCGCGTGGCGCTGATCGTCGGTCTGGTCATCGCGGCGCTTCTGGTTTCCGGTGGCGGTGTCGCTTACGCGCTGAACGCCCACCTGCTCACGCCCACCACGGCGCCGATGGTTTACACCGCGACTCCGGAGGTTCGAAACACGGAGCCTCCGTCCGTCACCCCCGCTCCAACACCGACACCGACGCCGACACCGACGGAGACGTCGGCACCGTCGACCGCCGACTACACCGTGCTGGGCTTCGACGCCGTTCAGCTTCGAGACATGTGTCAGGAAGCAGTTCGAACCAAGTACTCGAGTTGGGAGCAGACGAGCCCTGGTGTCACCGAGTTCGGGCCCCTCACTCCTGACACCCTGAGAGACGCTCAGGAGGACGGCGCTGGTCACGTAGCGATCTTCGCGTCCTCGGTCGGTAACAATGCGGGCGGCCAGCCCCAAGTGTGGATTTGCGAGTTCGAGGGCGACCCGACGAACCCGGAGCTCATCAACGCCTCGTTCCCGGACAGATGACGAACCGCTGAAGCCGCCACGCCATCCCCGAGACCCGGCTGCGCTCGGGCAGCTAACCGAAGGGGGGCGGAATGGTCGTTCTTTCAGAACGGTGAGTGGAACGTCTACGGCTTCACACGTGACATCTACGGTTAGGGCGTCCTTCGCAGCGGTGGTCGACGACGGTTACCAATCGCCAAGGGTTGCAGCGCCCGCCAGATGCGATGCTTCCGAGAACAGGCTTCGCCTTATACGCAAGAGTTCCGAGTAACCACGTGAAGCGGCCGCTCGGACGTCCTCGTACGGAAGGCAAACGCTCGTATCCAACGTGACGAGGTATGGGGCAACGAGAGTCGCGGAGAAGCCAAGGTCGTACGTAGGACCCGCCGGCGGCAATGCTGGATCCTCGATGACGATGGATGTCACTTGGGAATGGCCGATCGCCGCACCCGATCCTAGGTTACGAAGCTGCCCGTGGCGTATGCCAAGCCCTCCGCCCTCTTGGATGGGCTCGGCAAGGGAACACACGAGGGCGAAGTGCTTGCGACGTCCGCTTCCGTCCACACGACTTGTGACGACTGAAAACTCCGGGACTCGGAATGATTCTCCGCGGATTCCGACTCCTGAGTTCCAGAAGGCGATATTCCGGGGACGTTCGTCCTGAGCTGCCGCTTGGCTTTTCATGGCCGAGAAGATAACCGTTGGGTTCCTCGAGAAGGAGAGCAATCGAACGAGTGAGGGTCGAACACTCGACCCAATGCCCCATAGAAAGATGCCCCCGTTGGCCGCTCGTTCCGCTTCCTTACGAGCGAGGATTCCGCCAGGGCTCTCTCCCGACTCGGCGGCGTACTTTGACCAGCAAAATACCGAGTCGCGCGTGATTGTTGCGCTAACGTCAGAAGCGCGCTCGCCACCCTCATCGCCTAGGTCTTGATCCTGCACAAGAGGAAGTTACACGACACCACCGCCACCGGTTGAATCCACCACTTGGAGGATCCGTCATCGCTGCCTTTGCTTCACCCGAAGAGCTTCGTCGGAGGCTTCGTCAGGCCGGCGTCTCTTTCGAGCTAATAGAAGCAGCTTGGCCGCAGTGGTGGTCTGACGAAGCGTCCGATTCAATTGCCGCTTCAGCCGAACTGCGATTCACCCTAGCTCGGAGACTGGGGCTATCTCCCTCGTCGCTGCTGGAAGAAGACCCTGTCTTCGTCTGGCACGACACCACTAGATTCAAGGGCTTCTCAGCATCCACATCAGAAGAAGCCGTTCTGGGATCCTTCGCTCTATCGGTCGGCCGCCTGGCCGCAGCAGGCAGCGCAGAGCCATACCAACGACTAGCTTCCGCGAAGCAGATCCGCGCGGCAATACTCAACGAATTCCAGGCCGTTACTCTCTACAGTCTCATTGCCCTGTGCTGGGGAGTGGGCATCCCGGTCGTGCACCTTCGCGTGTTCCCCCTCGACGCGAAACGGATGGACGCGATGAGTGTCATCGCCGGCAAGCGTCCTGTGATTCTCCTCGGTCGCGATACGCACTTCCCAGCCCAACTGGCATTCATCCTCGCTCACGAACTCGCGCACGTGGTTCTCGACCACTTCGAGGGCGAGGCTGCGGTCGTCGACTTCGGGGATCCCATATCTCACGACTTCGGTGCCGAAGATCCCGATGAAATGGCTGCCAACGCATTTGCGCTTGAGGTCCTCACCGGGAATCCGAACTTCGACGTACAAGTTGACCGGCAGAATTTCAACGGCGCTCAATTGGCGAAATCTGTTCGAAGCGCCTCGGAGCAGTTCGCGATAGAGCCTGCCACCATCGCCCTTGCTGTGGGTTATCGAACGAATCGATGGGAGCAGGTCTACGCAGCAATCAATATTCTCGGCGACCGTGTAGACGACTTGCCGTCTGTCGTCAACAGAATCGCATTCCAACAACTCCAATGGAACAAGCTGGGCGAGGAGAACTCCTACTATTTGCGGCGCCTGCTCGGGGAGTCGGGCGATGCTTGAACTCGCGATCGACAACGACGTCCTGATCAAGACGAGTCAATACGGTCGCGCGACAGACCTAATCCATCTCGCCTGCGAGGACCCGTGTTCGAACAGCACAGGTGTGTTAGGCAGCGCCCCGTTCGTGTGTGTGGCGCGCATCAAGAAGCTGATCGCAATGGGCACTGCCCGAGCCGAAGCGATCGATGACCTTAAAGAGCTCTTGTCCCGGGCAGAGTTGCTAGAGCCCGATGACCACGAAATTGCCCTCGCCGCCGAGATCGAGGAAGTGGCATTAGCAAATGATCTGGCTATCGACGGCGGCGAAAGCTTGCTCCTGGCAGTCGCCTGCTTGCGCGGGAGTTCAGTATTGACGGGAGACAAACGAGCAATCGGTGGCGTCGAAGACGCAATGGACCACCTCCCAGCACTTGCGGCTATTAAATTCCGCACCGCGTGTCTCGAACAGGCGATAGCTACGCTCGCGGCTCGCCATGGCGTCCTGGTCATTCGAGCAAACGTCTGCGACAGCCCTGACGCTGACGTCGCATTGACCAATGCCTTCGAGTGTCGGCGACCGTCCGTGCCGGACGATTACGCCCCGGATGGACTCCACAGCTACATCGAGGAGGTACGCCGAGTTGCTCCCCGTGTGCTCATGCCCGGCGATGTCATCAGCCTGGCTGGTGCTTAGTCCCTCAAGAGCACGGCGTAAGGCTGAACAAGGTCGGCAGAGAGGGAGATCCGTACGGGCGCATTCACAGTAGATCCCGCTTCCTGGTCCAGCAAGGTTAGACATGCCTTGTCCACGTGGCCTCGCAGGTACTGGTTGCCGCGCTTCCCCTGCTGCGGGCCCACCGGCACCACCGTTGCGGCGAGATCTAAGGTGAAATCAACGTCGTCCAAGGTCGAAAGACACAACGCATATTTCGAACCGAGCACGTTGATCCCAGCCGGGACATCACGCCACGTAACGCCTCCGTCCTCGGAGAACTGCCTTGCACGTCGCGGGTCAGCGAAGTGGTTAGATTTGATCTCCTGCATGACCAACCGAATTGGGGCGGTCGCGTCCTCGGCGAAGTCTTGCACGCGACTCGGATGACAGGAATTCCCTCCATAGCCCCACATCGAGAGCCCCTCATCTTCGATTTCTTTACGCTTCCTCGCCAGGATGTCCTCGAGGGTCTCGCCCGCGTGCACCCCGACCTTCATGAAGATGAAATCGTCGCCAGGTACTAGGTCGCTCATGTCGATCGCTCCTCGAAAAGTTCAAATCTGTAGTCTTCCTGCCGCTCAGTGCCACGTGCCCGACCCGATATATCCCGCACATAGTGCACGTGTGGACGCCGGTCCCTTCCGTAGAAGTGAGCAAGTCCCCCCTTATCGCGGGCTTCGCTGCGGGTGTCTCGTGCGTTGCCAGGAACGGCCGACACTATTAGGTTGCATGAGCGAAGATCTGGCGCATCGTCTAGGTGATACGAATGAAGGCGGGGTGTCATCCGGCTTACATAAAATCCAGAGTCGGTTGCAAACTTTTGAACCGCGTGCAGCACCTGCTTTGGCCAGTCCAGGTCAAGGTCATCGGCGATAACGATGAGGCCATCACCGCCGTAACCGATCAATTCAAAGCCGCGCTCGACAAACAGATTGACGCTTTCTCCGCCGTTGCTGGCACCCCACGGTGGGTTCGTATAGAAGCAGTCAAACGCCGTTACCGCGGGCACGGCGTCGAGGCAGTTGTAAAGCTCAGCATCGAGGTTGTGGATGTTCTCCGCGCTAGCGAATCGCTTGACGGCGTTTACGATTCGCTCGTCGAAATCGAAGACGGTGATCATGCTGGGGCCCTCTTCCAAGATTCCGCGCGCTACCAGGTACGACACGCAAACACTGATCGCATCGCCATCCCCCACAAAGGCGAGCCTCTTGCCGGCGGCCCACCTTGCCACGAACTCGCTTTGCATGACCATGTCACCTGTCTTCATGTAGATCTGATCAAACTCGCGAAGTGGCAGCGGTCGATTCTGAACGACATCCGATACCGCGTTGATGGCGGCTCTCAGGTCGACTTCGCTGGCCATGCTCCTAAGCACCCACAAACTTCGCGATTGTTGCTACGACATCCTCAACTGGGAGATTCGCCTCCAAAAATGCTGCAGGGACGCCAGCCGTGTGCGAATAGGCAACCGCGAACGACGATTGCAAAGCCGAGTGCTGATCGAATTGGTCGGGGGTCAACAGAGGCCGCCCACCACTCTCTCGTGCAATTCGATCGTGAATCACAGCACCGGGAACCAAGAGACAGACGACGTGCGTGAACCTCATGGCTCGCAGGGTCGGCGGGTCGAATGGAATCGCCCGAAAGCCATAGAGTTCCCGCGTAACGACGTGCGAATCAACCACCACATCGCCGGACATGTCTCCGATTGCCTCTCGAACATGTTCATCCGCTCGAACAACGTCCTCCGGCGATATGACTGCAGCGGATCGTCGCCGAAGTTCCTCTTGACTAGAAACACCCAGATTCTTCGTTAGGAGATCCCCGTACGAAACGTACTGACCTCCGACCAATTCGGCTAGAGCGCGCCCCGCTGTGGACTTCCCGCTCCCGGGTGCGCCCGTAAGATACAGCCTGAACACTGCGCCCCCTGATTGCAGTTCTGAACTTTCGTCCACGCTACTGGGAGTTGAGAAGTCGTCAATATCCCCCGTTCGCGTGACGCTTCCGCGGTGGAACTGGGCATTCGGTGATCCCGGTGGAGGGGACGGGCGACCGTCGCGAGCGAGCACCGGATCCCGCAGCTCGTCCGGGACAGCACTCCGTGACGCGGAACTCGAACGGACGACCTTCACCACCTGCGCCAAATGCGCGGTGTCTCGCTATCGGCTCCGTCCCAAACGAATGTGGGAAGGACATGGGCGAGCCAGCATGTTCGTTGCGAAAACCCCCGAAATCACTGGGATTCCGGGGGTTTCGATCGGCGGAGACGGAGGGATTTGAACCCTCGGTCCCCTTACGGGGACTCCACCTTAGCAGGGTGGTGCACTAGGCCTGACTATGCGACGTCTCCAGCGCGACCGCGAACGGACGCACGACAGCCATCATAACGGACGCCGCGGGCGTGCCCGGACACGGTTCCCTCAGGCGCCGACGGTGACGTGTTGCGCCACGGTGCCGAGGATCTCGCTGACGAGCAGGATCGACCAGACCATCGCCAGGACCATCGTGACGACGTACGCCGCGATCGCCACCCAGAGGGGCGCCAGCCCGCGGCCGTCGGCGACCTTGCGCACGATGACGCTGCGGCCGATCGGGTAGACGATCCCGAGGAACGACCACGCCCAGTGGAAGGGTCGCTCCATGCCGCGGCGGACGAGCTCGCGGTAGTCCAGCCAGGAGAAGACGATCGTCGCTGCCGAGATCAGCCAGCTCACACCCATGACCACGAAATACAGCGGGCCGCCGAGCAGGGCGAACGGGTCCGTCAGCACCACACCGGAACCATCGGGCGCGGTACGGAACATGGCCTGCGGGTGCAACAGGAACAACAGCAGTCCGGTCACCACCGGCGCGACCGCGACCAGCCAGATCCACACCGTGTACACCGGGGTGCCCGGCGCGAGCGGGCGGCGCGGCGGAGGCCCGTACGGGGACGGAGGCCCGTACGGGGACGGCGCCCCGTATGGGGACGGCGCCACGTACGGAGACGGCACTGCCGGCGCGAGCTGGTCGCCCCAGCGGCAGCCGTCCCACCAGCGCAGCGCGCCGGACCCGTGCGGGTCCGGGTACCAGCCTGCGGCGGGAGGGACCGGGTCGGTCATCGTCGGATCAGGAGTCGTGGCCGACGGCGGGCTCGCCGACGAACTGGTGCGACTCGCTGGCGAGCTCCGGCCAGTCCTCGGTGTCGGCGATCCGCACCCAGGAGCCCTTGGCCTCGCTGCGGCCGGCGGGGACGGCGGAGGCGACGTCACGGCCGACCAGGTCGGCGGCGCGGCCGGTGGGGAGGTCGACCACGAGGTCCGTGCCGTCCAGGTAGGCGAACAGGCGGCCGTGCACGTGGAGCCCGGTGGCGGTCACCGACACGTCCAGGTCGGGGTCCTCCAGCAGCTGTGCCGCAAGCAGCTCGAACGACGGTACGGGGCTGTCGGTCATACGAATCCTCTCCCTCTGCGCTCCGGGTGGGGCACGTTCGAAACACTACCCGGTTGGTGGAGGGTCAACCGAGGAGCGCCTCGTGCGCGACCTCGAGCAGCCGGCCGGTCCGGAACTCCTCGTGAGCCGTCACCGTGAGCACAGCGCCGTGCGCGTCGTCAACGACGACGTACTGCCCGTACCGTCCATCGAATCGCCACAGGCCCGACGGGCCCTCCCAGGTCGCGATCCCGTAGTGAGCGGAGGTGCCGTCGCTGCCGGTGTCGCGCCAGTCGGCGTGCATCCCGTCCATCCAGGCGGCGCTCACGATCCTCGATCCGCGCCACTCGCCGCGGTCGCGCAGAACGCGGCCGATGCGGGCCAGCTCCTCGGTGCGCAGCTGGAGGCCGCTGCCCGCGACGATCCAGCCCAGCGGGCACCGCATCCACTGCGGGTTGTCGATTCCCAGAGGATCGAACAGCCGCGGGAGCAGCCAGTCGCGCACATCGCCCACGGCAGCGCCGAGCATCCGCATGGCCACGTAGGTGCTCGCGTCCGAGTAGAGGAAGTGCTCCCCCGGACCGCGGGTCGGGAGGCGGAGCATCTCCTGCGCCAGGTCGGCGCCGGGCACCGGCTGGTCGCCGAACCATTGGAAGTCGATGCCGCTCGACATGGTCAGCAGGTGGCGGAGCGTCACCGCTCCCACCCCGTCGCCGAGCTCCAGTCCGGGGAGCGCCTCCGCGACGGTCGTGTCGAGGGTCAACACGCCTTCATCGACCGCGATGCCCGCGGCCAGCGCGCTGACCCCCTTCGACACGGAGTACACATTCACCCGGTCGTCGCTGCGCCAGCGGTGCTGCGCCTCGTCGTCACCCACCAGGGCGTGGGCGCCGTACGCGCCCAGCCCTTCCCGATCGACGGTGCGGACGAAGCGGTCCAGGAGCTGGTCGGCGGCAGTCATACCCTCATTCTGACGGCGCCATCGCCTCGAGAGCGATGTTCAACTGGAGGACGTTGACGGTCGGCTCCCCCAGGTAGCCCAGGTCGCGCTGCTGGACGTTCTTCTCGACGAGGGCACGCACCCGGTCCGCGCTGATGCCTCGGGCCTTCGCCACCGCATCCACCTGGAGCAGCGCGTACGCCGGCGAGATGTGCGGGTCCAATCCCGAACCGGATGCGGTCAGCGCGTCGGGCGGGATCTGGCCGGCGCTCACGCCGTCCACCTTCTCGATGACCTTCGCCCGCTCGTCGACCGACTTCACGAGGTCCGGGTTGTTCGGTCCGAGGTTGCTGCCGCTGGACGCGCCGCCGTCGTACCCGTCGCCCGCCGCAGAAGGCCGGGACTGGAACCACCCGGGCAGCGGGTTCCCCTTCTTGTCGGTGAAGGACTGACCGATCAGGCTCGACCCGACCACCTTCCCGTGCGCGGTGACGGTCGAGCCGTTCGCCTGCGCGGGAAGGGTGAGCTGGCCGATCCCCGTGACCACCAGCGGGTAGGCGACGCCGAGGACGACGGTGAAGATGAGCAGTGCCCGGAGGGCGACCCAGTACTGGCGCCCGGTTCCCCGTGTCGAAGCATTCATGATGAGTTCCGTTCTGATTTCTAGAATCCGGGGATCAGGCTGACGACCAGGTCGATCAGCTTGATGCCGATGAAGGGGGCGATGATGCCGCCGAGGCCGTAGATCAGGAGGTTGCTGCGCAGCAGGGCCGAGGCCGAGGCGGCCCGGTAACGGACACCGCGCAGTGCGAGCGGGATCAGGATCACGATGATGATCGCGTTGAAGATCACCGCCGACAGGATCGCCGACGACGACGAGTGCAGCTGCATGATGTTGATCGCCTGCAGCCCGGGGAACACCCCGACGAACATCGCCGGGATGATCGCGAAGTACTTCGCGACGTCGTTCGCGATCGAGAACGTGGTGAGCGCACCGCGGGTGATGAGCAGCTGCTTGCCGATGCGGACGATGTCGATCAGCTTGGTGGGGTCGGAGTCGAGGTCGACCATGTTGCCCGCCTCCTTCGCCGCCGAGGTGCCCGTGTTCATCGCGACGCCGACATCCGCCTGCGCGAGCGCCGGGGCGTCGTTCGTGCCGTCGCCGGTCATGGCGACGAGGTTGCCGCCCTCCTGCTCTTTGCGGATGAGGGCGAGCTTGTCCTCCGGGGTCGCCTCCGCCAGGAAGTCGTCGACCCCGGCTTCGGCGGCGATCGCGCGGGCGGTCACCGGGTTGTCGCCCGTGATCATCACGGTGCGGATGCCCATCCGGCGCATGTCCGCGAACCGCTCGGTGAGCCCCGCTTTGACGATGTCCTTCAGATAGATCACGCCGAGGACGGTGGCCTCGCCCGTCGCCGACTTCGTGGCGACCGCCAGCGGGGTGCCGCCGGCTTCGGAGATGTGCAGCACCTTCTCGTCGAGATCGCTGAGGATCGAGGAGGCGACGGGAGTGGACTCCTGCGCCCACGCGACGACCATCGACGCCGCCCCCTTGCGCACCTGCGACCCGTCGGCGAAGTCGACGCCGCTCATCCGTGTCTGCGCGGTGAACGGCACCACAACGCCGTCGAGGGTTCCGGCCTGAACGAATCCCTGCTGTTCGGCGAGCACGACCACCGAGGAGCCCTCCGGCGTCGGGTCGCTCAGGGATGCCTGCGCAGCCGCCTTCACGAGCTCACGCTGGTCCACTCCCTCGACCGCGGTGAACTCCGCGGCCTGGCGGTTGCCGTAGGTGATGGTGCCGGTCTTGTCGAGGAGGAGCGTCGTCACGTCGCCGGCCGCCTCGACCGCACGCCCCGACATCGCGAGGACGTTGTGCTGCACCAGGCGGTCCATCCCGGCGATGCCGATCGCCGACAGCAGCGCGCCGATGGTCGTCGGGATGAGACACACCAGCAGAGCGACCAGGACCGTGACGCTCGGTGCGGCGTTCGCGAACCCGGCCGTGGGGCCGAGCACCAGGACGACGACGACGAACACGATCGTGAGTGCCGCGAGCAGGATGTTCAGGGCGATTTCGTTGGGCGTCTTCTGCCGTGCCGCGCCCTCGACCAGCTTGATCATCCGGTCGACGAAGGTCTCTCCCGGCTTGCTGGTGATCCGCACCACGATCCGGTCGGACAGCACCCGGGTGCCGCCCGTGACGGCGCTGCGGTCGCCGCCCGACTCGCGGACCACCGGGGCGGACTCGCCCGTGATGGCCGACTCGTCGACGGAGGCGATGCCCCAGACGATGTCGCCGTCCCCGGGGATGAGTTCCCCGGCCGTGACGACCACGACATCCCCCAGGCGCAGCTCGGCCGAGGGGACCTGCGCCACCGCTGCGGCGAGCGCCGCCGCATCCGACTCCGGGTCGTAGTCGGCGACCCGGTTGGCGACGGTCGTGGTCCGCGTCTTGCGGAGGCTGGCGGCCTGCGCCTTGCCGCGGCCCTCGGCGACCGACTCCGCCAGGGTGGCGAAGAGCACGGTGAGCCACAGCCAGACAGCGATCGCCCAGGTGAAGGCGAGCGTGGTGACCGTGCCGCCGGAGGTCTGCCGACCGAGGAACGGCTCGGCGATCGCTAGGATCGTGGTCAGCGCAGCGCCGACCTCGACGATGAACATGACCGGGTTGTGCCACATGTCGCGCGGGTCGAGCTTGCGGAACGCGCCGGGGAGCCCGGCCCAGAGCTGCCGCCCGTTGAAGGCGCCGGTGGGCGCCTTCCCGCCGTGGGGCTGGTTCTGACCGCGGTCCTCCGCGGTGTCGGTGAGAGTGGACATGATCAGTGAAGCCCTTCCGCCAGGGGACCCAGCGCGAGAACGGGGAAGTAGGTGAGTGCAGCGACGACGACGACCACGCCGACGACGAAGGCGACGAACAGGGGTCGATGCGTCGGGAGGGTGCCGGTCGTGGCGGGAACCTTGTCCTGAGCCGCCAGCGAGCCGGCGAGCGCCAGGACGAACACGATCGGCAGGAACCGGCCGAGGAACATGGCCGTGCCGAGCGCGGCGTTAAGCCAGGGCGTGTTCGCGGTGAGCCCGGCGAAGGCCGACCCATTGTTGTTCGCCGCGGAGGTGAACGCGTAGAGCACCTCGGAGAAGCCGTGCTGTCCGGGGTTCCAGATCGAGACCTTCTCGACGTTGTCCTTGATCGCGGGGATGGCGAAGCTGAGCCCGGTGCCGAGCAGCACCAGCGTCGGCGTGATCAGGATGTACAGGCTGGCCAGCTTGATCTCCCGCGACCCGATCTTCTTCCCCAGGTACTCCGGAGTGCGACCGACCATCAGGCCGGCGAGGAAGACGGAGATGATCGCGATGATCAGGATGCCGTAGAGTCCTGCGCCGATACCGCCGGGAGCGACCTCGCCGGTCATCATGTTCAGCATCGTCATCATCCCGCCGAGAGGCGTGAAGCTGTCGTGCATCGAGTTCACCGCGCCGGTGGAGGTCAGCGTGCTCGTCGTCGCGAAGAAGGTGGATCCGAGGATGCCGAACCGCTGCTCCTTCCCTTCGAGCGCACCGCCCGCGGCCTGAGTCGCCGTCCCGGCGCCCTGGAGCTCGAAGAGGGTGAGCGCTACGAGCGACACGAGGAAGATCGCGGACATCGCGCCGAGGATGGCGTAGCCCTGACGGTTGTCGCCGACCATCCGGCCGAAGGTGCGCGGCAGCGAGAACGGGATCAGCAGCATGAGGAAGATCTCGATCAGGTTGGTCCACGCCGTCGGGTTCTCGAAGGGATGCGCCGAGTTGACGTTGAAGAACCCTCCGCCGTTGTTCCCGAGCAGCTTGATGGCCTCCTGCGACGCCACCGGTCCGCCCGGGATCGTCGCCGATCCGCCCGTCAGCGTGCTCACGCTGGTGAAGCCGTTGAAGTTCTGGATGGCGCCGCCGATGATCAGGATGATCGCGAAGACCACCGAGAGGGGCAGCAGGATGCGCAGCACGGCGCGCGTCGCATCCACCCAGAAGTTGCCGATGGTGCCGGAGCGGTGGGCGGCGAACCCGCGGACCAGCGTGACGGCGACCGCGAGCCCGACGGCGGCGGAGAGGAAGTTCTGCACCGCCAGACCCGCGATCTGCACGGTGTACCCGACGGTCACCTCCGGCGAGTAGGACTGCCAGTTGGTGTTGGTGACGAACGAGATCGCGGTGTTGAACGACAACCCCTCGGGCACCGCGGGCAGCCCCAGCGAGTACGGGAGGACGGCCTGCGAGCGCTGCAGCGCATAGACGAGCAGCACGCCGAGGATCGAGAACGCGAGGACGCTGCGCAGGTAGACCGGCCAGCTCTGACCCACGCGGGAGTCGACGCCGATGATCCGGTAGAACCCGCGCTCGATCTTCAGGTCTTTGCGGGTGGTGAAGGTCGCGGCCATGTAGTCGCCCAGCGGGCGGTAGGCGAGGCCGAGCAGGAGGACGAGCGTGGCGAGGAACGCCACGAACAGCCAGAAGGTGCTCATCGAATCCGGCATCTCTAGAACTTCTCCGGCTTCAACAGGGCGTACACGAGGTACGCGATCGAGGCCAGGGCCGCTGCGGCCGCCAGCAGGTCGAAGAAGATCACAGCTTCTCCACCCCTCGACCGACCAGGGCGACGATCGCGCCGAGCGCGACGATCCCCACAACGCAAATGAGGTCCAACACGGAATCTCTCCATCCGGGTCAACCGCCTCGCCGACGTCCGGCAGCGCGGTGAGGACTGGCGGCACGCCAGAACCCCGGACCTATGTAAGTGCGGTGGGGAGCGCAGAGCGGCGGTCCTAACGCGATCCATACGGCGCGCGCCGGAGTCCTAACGTTTTCCCTCCGGCGGTCGGCGTGGAGATTCCGTTAGGAGTGCTGCGGGCCGGTCCGGAGCGGCGTAGAACCGTCGACTATGACACTCACGCACATCCTCCCCAGCCTCCGTGGTTCCGTCCCCGACCCGATCGGCCGGGACCTCTGGCCGGAGTTCACGATCACGACCCTCAGCGATGTCACGGTGGCCGGCGTCTCCCTGAGCCGGCTGGCCAAGTGGTGCGTGACGCCGTGCGTCCACACCGCCGCCGCCGTGGTTCCGGGCACGGGTGGGATGCCCTCGTCCGACGAACTCGCCTCGGTGGTCGTCTCACGCGTGCTCGAGGTCGTGACGGCTGCGGACGGATCGCTCGACGTGTGGATCGACGCCCGGCTCCCGGGTTCGGCGCTCGTCGGCGAGCTGAGGATGATCGGACGCACCTCCACCGCCTGCCATCGGCGTGCCCGCGTCCACGACGCAGGGACGAGCACGCCCTCCCCTGCGCTCGAGGAGGTGGTGTCGGATATCCGCGTCGGCGATCTGGTCGTCGTTCCCTGCCGTGGGGCCGCCCTGCTCCGCGAGGTCGACCCCGCTCGGCGCCACCTCGTCACGACCGTCGATGGCTCCCCGGCCTGGAGCCCCGCGATGTGCGGTCGATGACCGGTCCGGCCGTCAGCACCGTCAGCATCCCGTTAGGTTCGCGGTCGCGGCCGTATGGAGATCGCAAGGACCGGATCCGCTCGCGCCCCTCCGGCGCATCCTGGACGCATGAACGAGTTCGTCCGGCGTCTCCTCGAGGGTCGAGCACCCTGGGGAACCCTCGATGTCTCCCCGGCCAGCCGGGGGATCTGGCAGCAGGTGCGGTTGACGGTCTATCCTCCGGGGATCACGCACGCCGAGCGGCGCATCCTCCATCTCGCCCGTGTCTGGCCTGTGGGGGGTGGCATCCTGTGCCTGTTCGCCCTCGTCCTCCTCGGCAGTGAGAACCCCGCGCTGAGCCTCGCGGCCGCGCTCGCCCTCTACGCCGGGGGTTTCCTGATCCTCTCCCGCCTGGCTCGAGACCTGCGCTCCCGATCCCGCGCCGTGACCGTCACCTCGGAGTACGTCCACGGCGAACTGTACGAACACGGCGAGGTCGCGCTTCTCCGTGTCAGCGCCGAACGGTTGATGACGCTGGAGGCGAGGCGGAGGCATGGAGAGGTCGATCCCGTCAGCTATGAGGCCGAGTGGTCCGACGTGTTCGGCACTCTCCCCGTCCGCACCTCTCGGATGCTCCAGCGCCGCTGACTCCTTCACATCCGAGGGATTACGACCGGCGAGCCGGAGCGCCGCGGGACGCGAGGACGTACGCGGGGATGGCGACGCCTGCGACCACGAGGTGCATGAGGGCGAGCGCCAGAACTGCTCCGGACGTCGTTCCCGGAACGAAGCGCAGCGTCGCCAGCAGGACGTCCGGCAGGAAGGACGCGACGACGACGATCGGGACGACGATCGTCAGCGCACGCCGCGGGTTGCGGGCGCGGCGACGGATGAGGACCCATCCCACCCAGCCTGCTGCGACTCCGAGCACCGTCATCGACGCGTAGGCGGGAACCGTGAGCGGGCCGTAGGCGGACGAGACGCCCAACGCGTGAGCGAGGGAGGCGATGACGGCGTTCAGGCCGATCGCGATCAGTGTCGCCACGATGAGGATGATCGCCGCGCGGGCTTTGGATGCGGACGCGACCGGGGTGAGGGTTTGCGTAGTCATGAGCACCTCCGTTGTGATGGAGTTACGGTTCCGAGTGGTACCGTAATGGGATTACGGTACCGCCAATTCCCGAAAGGTACAATGGCCTCCTATGTCCGATGCCTCTGCGAACCCGGTGGGCCGGCCGCGCGATCTGGAGCTGGAGTCCCGTATCCTCTCGGCGACGCAGGACCTGCTCATCGAGATCGGCTACGGCGGCACGACGATCGCGGCGGTCGCGGAGCGGGCGCACTGCGGAAAGTCCGCCATCTACCGCCGATGGGAGACCAAGGCGGATCTCATCGTCGCCGCGGTCCGGGCATCCCAGCCCCGATCAGCCCCGCCCGACACGGGCTCGCTGCGCGGTGATCTGCTCGCAGCGGCCCTGCACTTCGCCGGGTCCGACGAGCGATCCGGCCGGGTGCTCGCGAGCCTGCTGAGCGCGATCGGCGGCGATCCGGTGCTGTACGAGGCGGCGTACCGGGAGGTCGGTCAGCCGCCCGTTCTGGCGCTGACCGCCGTCATCGAGCGCTGGATGGCGGAGGGCACGGTCCAGAAGGATGTTCCCGTCGGCCTGATCGCGGGCATCGTGCCGACCGCGGCTTTCGGAAGCGTCGTCCTCCGGAAGCAATACCTGGATCGGGAGGCCGTCACCGAACTCGTGGACCACGTGCTCCTGCCTGCCCTGCTGCGCCCGTGACCGACGCGGGCGGACGAGGACGAGGCGTCAGCGGACGTCGACAGTCGCCGCGTCGATCATCGACACAGCCACGCCGCTGCTGACCGACCGCACCCTCCACACGCTGCCGCTGCCCACGACCCGAAGACCCCCATCGCCGACGATCAGCACGGTGCGCTCGTCGACGCCGAGGGCACCGTCGATAAGCCCGGACTCCACGGCGGCGACCAGTCTCGAGAGCGTGCCTCGCTGTGCCACGTGCGGGTCGACCGAGCCGTCGACGAGTCCGATGCCCGGCGCCACCTCGAGCTCGATCCCGGGCTCGGACGGGTCCTCCGGGCAGACCAGCCGGCCGTGGATGCGGGATCCGCCGCCGAGCGCTCGCTCGGCGGCCACCATCGCGCCGGCCGAGACGCCGAGGTAGGGCACGCCGTCCGCGACCTGGCGGCGGAGCCCGCCGAACAGGGGTTCGAGTCCCTCCCGCACGGCTTCGACGATGCCGCCGCCGACCAGGATGCCGTCGACCTCCGCGATCGCGCTCGGCGACAGCTCCTCGCCGCCGTACGAGCTCGTCACATGCGCGTCGACCTCGCCGGCCGCCGCGAGCACCCGGCACAGCACCTCGGCCCGTTCCGGACCGCCGGGATGGATCGACACGATCGCGACCCGAGGCACCGTGCGCCCGACATCGCGGGCTCGCGCGGCGGCTTCAGCGAGGAACGGCGCGTACAGCGGCGCATCCGAGGGTTCCAGTGCACCGCCGCCCAGCAGGTGGACGCTCATCCCGCAACTGTACGGCGTCTCGCGCCGCGGGAGACGAGACCCGTCAATACCGGATGGCGTCGATCGGCCGCACCCGGACGGCGACGATCGAGGGCAACAGCCCGGCGAGTGCACCGACGCCGACGGCGATCAGCATCCCGAACGCGGCTGCGGAGAGGGGGAACGCCGGAACGTCCTGCAGGCCCTGGCGGTGCAGGAAGCCGATGACGACAGGGTTCTCGAGCGCGAGGATCGCGACCGTCACCCCGATGACTCCGGCGACGGCGGTCGCGACGACGCTCTCCATCATGACCCCCGCGAACACGCGTCCCGCCGTCGCGCCGAAGCTGCGCCGGATCCCGATTTCCCTGATGCGCGCTCGGACGGTCACCATCGAGATGTTCAGGAGCCCCAGGGCGCCGAGCAGCAGGATGAGACCCGCGCCGGCACCGCCGACGAGCTTCAGGAAGAGCAGCGGGTCAGGGCCGTCAGCAGCTTGGTAGTCCTGTCGGTTCACGCTCACCGTCGCACCGTTCCCGACGGCGCGCGAGAGGTCGGCGGAGAGACGTTCCGACAGCGGACCAGCCACCTCAGGCGGCACCCAGGCGAAGTACTGCGTCGAGCCCGCGTCTCCCTCAGCCGCGCCGGGAGGCTGGAGCGCCCGATAGGCGTCGTAGAGCATCCACAACTGGGCCAGGTGCTCGTCCCCGCCCGCGGCCACCCCGACGACGACCGCGTCGACCGAGGTCGGGGTGATCAGATGGAGCATCGGGTGCGAGGCCACGTCGGGTGAGCCGAGCAGACGCCACAGGCCCTCGTTGACGACCACCGCGGGCACGAGCCGTTCCGCATCGCGTGCGGAGAACCAGCTCCCGGCGACCATCCGGGTGCGGAACATCACCGCGTAGTCCTGGTCGACCAGCTGGCCGCTGAGGTTGGCGTCCGGCGGCAGCCCGCGCACGACCGGCTGCGCATATCCCTGGCGCGTCGAGTAGCTCACCTGGTACCGCGCGAGCGTGTCGGTCACCAGGTGGCCGAACTCCTCATCCGTGGTGAGCGGTCGGCCGTCCTCGGAGTACGGCAAGCTGATGTTCATCATCGCCGGCCGCCCCTGACCGCGTTCGAGCCCCTCAACCACCCCCTGCTGAGCGACCGCCGAAATGGCCGCGATGGAGGTAAGTGCCATGATCGCGACCGCGACGCCCACGATCGCCATCAGCACCCTCGCCCGGTAGACCCGGAACTCCGACCACGCCTCGACGAGGACGCTGTAAACCGACGTCAGCGCTCTCACCGGATGACCTCGACCTCGTCGGGATGCAAGACGCCGCCGTCGAGCCGGTGGCGGCGGTCGGCCAGTGCGGCGATGTGCGGATCGTGTGTGATGGTGACGAGGGCGGCCCTACTGTCGCGGGCGACGCCGTCGAGCAGCCCCATGACCGCCTGACCCGTCTCCACATCCAGAGCTCCCGTCGGCTCATCGGCCAGGATCACACGCGGCTCGCGGACGAGTGCCCGAGCGATCGCGACGCGCTGCTGCTCGCCGCCCGAGAGCCTGCTCGGCAGCCAGTCGGCCCGGTCGGCCAAGCCGACCCTGTCGAGCATCTCGAGCGCCAGACGTCGGCGACGCCAGAACCGGTGCGGTTCGGCGTACAGCAGAGGGGTCGCGACGTTCTCGGCCGCCGTGCGACCGGGGAGGAGATTGAACTGCTGGAAGATGAACCCCACCTCCCGGCCCCTGCGCTTGTCCCGCTCCGCCGCCGACATCCGCTGCACCGGAACGTCGTCGAACCGGATGCTGCCGCCCGTCGGCTCATCGAGCAGCCCGAGGATGTTGAGCAGCGTCGACTTGCCGGAGCCGCTCCGGCCGACGATCGACACGTGTTCGCCGGCGTCGACGACGAGGTCGACCCCGCGCAGGATGTGCAGAGGCTCGGCATCCGGGATCTCCACCACGCGGGTGACCCCGTCGAGCACCAGGATCGCCATCAGCCGCTGATGCCGTTCGCCGCCGCCGCCTGCTCGTCGACCTTGGACGGGACGAACTGCAGGATCTCGTCGCCCTTCTTCAGCCCGGAGACGATCTGCACCTGCTGACCGTCGAAGATCCCCAGCTGCACCTTCACGGCCGTCGGAGCGCCTCCATCGGCGGCCGGCCGGTACACCGTCCCCGCCGCACCGGCTCCCTCGACGGCCGTCGCAGGGACGAGGAGCGCGTCGTCGGCCGAGCCTGCACTGATGGTCAGCTTCGCCGCCAGGCCGGCGAAGACCGTCACATCGGCGGGCACCGCACACCGCACGGTCGGGCCCCCGGTCGATCCCGCTCCGGACGCCGAGCCCGTGGAGGGAGCCGGGGCCTGCGCCGATCCGTCGGACCCGGCGCTCGCGCCGGCCAGCGGTGCGCTGACGCTGAGGCCGGTGCACGTGAACGGCGCCGGGCCGCCCGCGATGGTCACCTTCGCCTCCGTCGGCTTGCTCAGCAGACGGTACTGCTGCACGGCGGCGATCGACCCGGTCACGTTGAACGTCGGCGGAGCCACCTGGGCGAGCACATCGCCAACGACGACCTGCTGACCGACGAGCACAGCGACCGCGGACACGGTCCCCGCGGCGCTGGCCGTGATCGTCACCGTGCCGTACCGCGGACTGCCGTCCGCCGCGGGCGTGGCGAGCTGCTGCTTGACGACCGCCACCGGTGTGCCGGCGTCGACCGCGGCGCCCGGTGCCACGGCGACCTTCGTCACCTCGCCCGCCGCGGTGGCCCGCACCGGCGCCGCCGCATCGGCGAACACGGTCGCGTCCACCGTGAGGTCGTTGCGGATCGACCCGCTCGCGACGGTCGTCGTCGGCTCGGAGACGACTCCCGTCGGCCTGACCCCGTCGGCTCCGGCGGTGGCACCGCTGAAGAACGCGAGCTTCACCAGCGCGGCCGCGATCGCGGCGAAGACGACGAGGCGAAGGACGGGGAACACCCAGCGGCGCATCACGCCAGGAGACGACACACTCATCCCCTCAGTCTGGCCGAGGCGGCAAATCGATCTCATCATCCTCTGGGCTGACTCGCACTCCGCCTGCAACCCCCAAAGACACATTTGACGGTCGGCTCGCCGCGCGCGACCATGGCGGAATGTCAACTCTCGAGGAGCTTCGCGCGACCGCCCATCCCATCCGTCTGCGGCTGCTGTCGTTGCTGACCGGCGCCGCCATGAGCGCCGCGGAGGCCGGCCGCGAGCTGGGGTACTCGCAGGCGACGGCGAGCTATCACCTTCGGGTGCTGGAGCGTGCGGGGCTGGTGCGCGTCGTCGAGGTCGTGCGCCTGCGGGGAGGGGAGGCGAAGCGCTACCGGCACGAAGCGTCGGCCGAGCCGTTCCTCCTCCCTCCCGCGCAGCCGACCTCGGCGGCCCTGCGGGAGGAGCAGGCCGTGTACTACGACGCCCTCATCGAGGAACTGCACCGCCGTGCGCGGCAGCGCGCGGCCGGGCCGTCGGTCTCCACGGACGCTGAGCTGTGGGTGGACCCCGAGGTCTGGCGTCGCGTCGTGCGCCGGGTCGGAGAGGCTTCGGCGCTCATCCACGCCGCAGCGCAGCGCCCGCGCACCCCGGGGACGGTACCCGTGTCGATGACCGTCGCGCTCTTCCCGCTGAGGCGTCCGTGACCGGCCAGATCGCCGCGTCGACGGCTCCCGCGACGAAGAATCCGAGCCCGCTGCGCCACGCACCGTTCCGCTGGCTGCTGGCCGCCCGCACCATCGGCATCGTCGGCAATGCCGTCGCCCCGATCGCACTGGCGTTCGCCGTGCTGGACCTCACCGGCTCCCCCGTCGACCTGGGACTGGTGGTCGGCGCCCGGTCCATCGCCAACGTCGCGGTGCTCCTCTTTGGCGGCGTCATCGCCGACCGGCTTCCCCGCCGGCTGGTGCTGGTCGGCACCTCCGTGGGCGCCGCGCTCACACAAGGCGTCGTCGCCGCCCTCGTCCTGACAGGGACGGCGGCGATCTGGTCGCTCATCGCCCTGAGCATCCTCAACGGTGCAGTCAGCGCCGTGAGTCTGCCTGCCGCGGCCGCGATGGTGCCCGAGACCGTCCCCGCGGATGTTCTCCGCCCGGCGAACGCGCTGCTTCGGCTGGGGCTGAACGGCGGGACCATCCTCGGCGCATCGGTCGGAGCGGGGGTGGTCGCGCTGGTCGGGCCGGGCGCGGGGCTCGCCGTCGACGCGGCATCCTTCGCTCTGGCGGCCCTGTGTTACGCGCGAATGCGGCTTCCTCACCAGACACCGCGGCCCGCGTCGAGCGGATCGGTCCTCTCCGATCTCCGCGAGGGCTGGCGGGAATTCTCCGGCCGCCGCTGGATCTGGATCGTCGTCGCGCAGTTCACCGTCCTGAACGCCGCCTACGTCGGCGGGTCGACGGTGGTCGGACCCGTCGTCGCCGACGCATCGTTCGGCCGCGCCGGATGGGGTCTCGTCGTCGCGGCGCAGGCCGTCGGCCTCGCGGTGGGCGCAGTCGTCGCGTTGCGCTGGCGCCCGCGCCATGCCCTCGGGATCGGCGTCGGACTCATGGCCGTCACCGCCCTTCCGCTCGCGGCGCTCGGACTGCTGCCGTCCCTCCCCGTCCTCCTGATCGCGTTCGGGCTCGGCGGGATCGCGATGGAGCTCTTCTCCATCGCCTGGGACCAGTCGCTCCAGACCAACGTCCCGCGAGATGCGCTCTCGCGGGTCTACTCGTACGACATGGTCGGGTCGTTCGTCGCCGTTCCGCTCGGCGAGACCCTGGTCGGGCCGCTCACGCAGTCCTTCGGGACCGTCCAGACGCTCCTGGGATGCGCGGTCGTTGTCCTGCTCGCGTCGATTGCGGCCGTGTCGACGCGCAGCGTACGCGGCCTGACCACGGACCCTCCTTCTGTCCGCGAGTGATCGCACGGGCCCGCTACTCCCGGAGCGTGAGCCAGAGGGCCGCCCACTGCTCGGCGGTGAGGTCGCGCGGCAGGGCGGTCTTCGGCACGGCGGAGCCGGAGAGGGCGCGGTGAGCGGTCGCCGGGCTGACCCGGGCGGCGACCTGAATGACGCGTTCCAGCGTGCCTCCTCTGCCGCAGAACACTGCGCGAACGAACGTCTCGTAGGGGCGGCGATCGGCGTGTGGCACGAGCGGCGATCCGCGGCGCGCGATGGTGAGTATGCCGCCATCGACGCTGGGGCGAGGCGTGAATCCCCAGCTGGGGATCCTTCCGTGCAGCTCGAAGGCGAACCAGGGCGCGCTTTGCGCGGTCATCATCGTGTGCCCTCCGACCCCGGCTCGCTTCCTCGCGACCTCCCATTGAGTCACCAGCACCGCCCGCATCCACGTCGGGTGCCCGAGGAGACGACGGAGGATCGGTGTGGTGAGGTGGAACGGGATGTTACCCACGATGACCGGGGTGTCCAGCGCGTGATGCAGGGCGTCCGCGTGAACCACCCGGACATTCGGGAGGGTCCGCGCGAGCCGGCGCACACGATGTTCGTCGATGTCGATCGCCGTCAGCGGTCGACCGGTTGCCGCGAGCGGTCGCGTCAGGGCGCCGTTGCCGGCACCGAGTTCGAGGATGGGGCCTCTAGTCGCTCCTACGAGGGAGACGATGGTCGCGATCGAGGGGGTGTGCGTGAGGAAATTCTGGCCGAGTTCGTGTCGGCCGCCATGCAGAGAACGAGGCATGAGCGTGCTCCAGGAAGTGAGGTGGAGCACCTGTGGAGGGCGGCGTGGGTACGCGGAAGCGCCCGTCCGAGGTGCGGTTGACGTCTCGGAAGGACGGCGCGCTTATGCGAGCAGGAGCGAGCGCGCCGTCAGGCGCGGCGGTCGCGGATGAAGAAGAAGCGCCCCGTCACGAGTGCGCTGGAAATCGTTCCCACGCCTCGACGGTAGCAGGAGTGGCAGCCGGATGGGGGCGGAAGACCTTCCGGTAGGCGCCGGGGGTGACGCCGAGGGCGTGCGCGAACTGTGCCCGGAAGTTGCTGGTGCTCGGGAAGCCCGTCTGGGCGGCGATCCGATCGACGGTGTAATCCGTGGTCTCCAGCAATTCCTGGGCATGCCGCAGACGCACACCGGAGACCCACTGCATGGGACTCTGGCCGGTCTCGTCTGCGAACCGCCGGGTGAGCGTGCGCGCGCTCACGCCGGCCTCGGCCGCAAGGTCCGCGAGCGTGAGCTCGCGGTGGGCGTTCGCCTCGATCCAGGTCAGGATGTCGCGGAGGGCCGATGCTCCGGCCGTCGGGCGGTTGCGGACGATGTACTGCGCCTGCCCTCCGGGGCGGTGCAGCGGGGCCACCGCCAGGCGGGCGGCGTCCGCGGCGACCGCCATCCCGTAGTCGCGCTGGATGATGTGCAGGCAGAGGTCGAGACCGGATGCGGCCCCGGCGGAGGTCAGAATGTCTCCGTTGTCCGTGTAGAGCACGTCCGGATTGAGCCGGACGGCGGGAAACCGGGACGCGAACTCGTCCGCGGCGAGCCAATGCGTCGTCGCATCCTTGCCGTCGAGCAGGCCGGCCTCGGCAAGGGTGAACGCGCCGACACAGATCGACGCGATCCTGGTCCCCTGTCGCGCGGCCGCGCGGAGAGCCGACAGGATCTCCGGCGGCGATGGTCGCGAGGGATCGTTCCGGCCGGGGACCACGACGAGGTCGGCGCGTTCGAGCACGTCCAACCCCTCGTCGAGCTGCACGCGCAGAGGCCCGGCCTGCACGGACTGCCCGAGACCGGCGACGACGACCCGGTATCCCGGCCTCCCGTCCGGCAACCGCACACGACCGAAGGTCTCGATCGGGGTGGCCAGATCGAATGCGATCGCATCCGGCAGAGCGAGCACGACGACGTTGTACATACCCGAACTATACCGAGGACGAGCGCTTGGCGAGATTTAGGCAAAGATTGGCCAAATGGCCATGGTGAACGCCCCGGATGTCCGAACAGGATCGAAGGAGAGCTCCACGAGAGGAAACCCGCCATGCCCCAGCCCCGTGCCCCGTTCGTGCCGTTCGACGGATTCGACCCGCTCGACGTGGGGGGTCTTCAGTGCACGCCCGTCAGCGGCGAACGGACGGGTGCATGAGCGCGTTCCTCCTGTCCGTCCACGTGCTCGCCGCCATCCTCACGGTCGGCCCGGTCGCCATCGCCGCGAGCATGTTCCCGCGGTATGCCCGCGTCGCCCTCGCGTCGCCCGGCGACACGAAGAGTGTCTCCGTGGTGAACCTCTTGCACCGGATCACCCGCGTCTATGCGGTGATCGGAGTGCTCGTACCGGTGTTCGGCCTGGCGACGGCGGCGAGCATTGGGGTGCTCGGAGACACCTGGCTGATCATCTCGATGATCCTCACCGCTCTCGCGGCGGCCCTGCTGATCGCGTTCATTCTTCCCGCCCAGACCCGCGTCGTCCGCGCCGTCGACTCGCCGCAGGACGACGACTCCGCGGCGCCGAGCAGCACCGCCCGCCGGCTCGGGATGCTGACCGGAGTGTTCAACCTGCTCTGGCTGATCGTGGTCGTCTTGATGATCTACCGGCCCGGATCCACGACGGGAGTCGGGCTGTGAGTCCCCGGCGCATCCTGCAGATCGTCGGCACGATCGAGCTGGCCACCCTGGTGGTCCTGCTGGCGAACCTCGTCACCGTTCACCTGCCGGAACTCTCGCGGGTCCTCGGCCCGGTGCACGGTCTCGCCTACACCGGCACGGTCATCACGGCCGTCCTGCTGTCGAAGGGGCGCCACCGGGTCTGGCTGTTCTCGCTGATCCCGGGGGTCGGAGGCCTCCTCGCCTCCCGGACCGCTTCTGCGGCGGCGATCACCGCATCCGGAGGCGACTGAGGCTCCCCATAGGATCTGCCCGGGAGCGAGCACCCCTCCTGGTCGTCGGGGAGCTGGATGCGAAGGGTCCCGCACATCCCCGTGTTCGCAGAGGTCCTCACCATCGCCATCGTCCCGGGTCTATGGTGCCGTCATGGTTGAACATGGAAAGGGCCACCCGGACAGGCTTCCGAGAGGCGAGGAACCGATCGCGGAAGTCGCAGCCGATCGATTGGATGAGGATGGCCGGCATGCCGGCCGGCTCGTTCTGACGCCGAACCGGATCTACTTCCTCGATGACGAGCACAACGGCGGCGCCCACGACGACATCATCGATCACATCCGCTTCCAGGGTGCCGAGGTGACAGGTGACGACACTGTCGGCACGTTGGCGCTCAGTTGGAGCGACCAGGGAAAGGTCTACGAGGGCAACACGATCGAACTGGGCGCCTTCAAGGTGGCGATCGACGACCAGCTGAACCCGTAGACGGCGGTGCCACGCCGGCTTGTCAGGTGAGCCCGGAGCACCCTGTCTGCGGAGGGCGTGGGATTCGAACCCACGAGACATTTCTGCCCACCAGTTTTCAAGACTGGCTCCATCGGCCGCTCGGACAGCCCTCCCGGCGCCGGGCGAACCCGGCGTCGCCCGATTCTAGCGAACCCGGGCGACGGTGATCACTCGGAGAACGGCTTCGAGCAGGTGTACTGCGCCGCCGTCTGGCCGTGCACGTCCGACGGGAGCTCGACCGAGCCGCCGCCGGCGGTGCCCGAGTCGGTGCCGGTGGCCGGAGCCTGGGTCGCCGGAGGCTGGGTGGCGGGCGCCTGCGTCGCCGGCGGCTGCGTGGCCGGGGTCTGCGTGGCCGGAGCGTTCGGGTCGGCCTGGGAACCGACGCCGGTGTCGCCCGTGAGGGTGACCGGCTGATCGTTCTGCAGGGCGCTCATCAGCTGGTCCGCCGCATCCGTCGTCGGGGCGACGCCGCCGTCCACATAGTGGTTCGGGTACTGCACGAACACGACCTTGCTGATGTCGATGTTCTTCAATGCCATCGCCATGGAGACGATCGTGGTCGGGTTGTTGAGGCTGTCGGAGAGGGTGATGTTGCTCGTCGCCGCCTTCGCCAGGCCGTACAGCTTCACCGGGTTGCTCAGCACGTCGGCGCTCTTGATGGTGCGGACGAGCGACGACAGGAACACCTGCTGGTTGCTGATGCGGCCCAGGTCCGAGCCGTCGCCGACGCCGTGACGGGTACGGAGGAAGGCGAGCGCCTGCGAGCCCTGGAGCACGTTCTGGCCGGCCTTCACATCCAGCCCCGTGTACGGGTCCTCGATGTCTCCGGCGACACAGACGGGCACGCCGCCCACGGCGTTCGACATCTCGATGACACCGTCGAACTGGATCACACCGGCGTACGGGATGTTGAGGCCGGTCAGCTTCTCGACCGTGAGCACCGTGCAGGCCAGGCCGCCGTAGCTCAGGGAGTTGTTGATCTTCTGGCGGCTCATCGAATCGAAGCTGCCGCCCTTCGGGTCCGGGCAGGACGGGATGGAGACGAACATGTCGCGGGGGAAGCTGACGACGGTCGCGTTCTGGTGGTCGGCCGACACGTGCAGCAGCATCGTCACGTCGTTGAGGTTCTCCTCGCGGTCGCCGTATGCGGTGTTGCCGCCACCGCTGTCACTGCCGGCGAGGAGGACGTTGAACGCACCGTTCATGGCGCCGACGCCCGGCGTCGTCTCGTTGCCCTTCGCGTCGACGAGCTTGACCGACTTCTTGACGCTGGCCACCACATCCACCGCCGCGTAGGCCGCGAGCGAGACGCCGGTCACGCCGAAGATGGCGACGACCGCGACGAAGATCTTGAGGAGTGCTTTGAGCGGATGGTGCTGCTTCAGTCGACCGTGGCGGACCGCTGGTCCTGCCGCCTTCTCCTGCGCTCGCGCTTGCGCGCGGGTGTGCATCTCGCTCATTCACTTCCTTCCGGCCGGGTGTGCGCACGTTCACAGGCGGGCGCCTGGAAATGAGCGCACGCCGTCTTAAAGGGTGGCACGGGAGGCTGGCAATGCTCTGGATGGGCGCGCGTCGTTGCGCGCGAAGGCCTCCCCCAGACCGAGGGGCGCTCGGTCAGAGCGCGTCGAGGACCTCCGCGACGCCGTCGTCGACGACCGGCGCGGTCGATCGCGTGGCGACCGCCTTCACCTCGTCCGGCGCCTGACCCATCGCGACCGCGAGACCCTCGGCGCCCGCCCAGGTGAGCAGCTCGATGTCGTTGCGGCCGTCGCCGACCGCGACCACGTGCGACCGCGGGATGTCGAGCGCATGCCGCACCCGCTCCATCGCCGTTGCCTTGCTCACGCCGTCCGGCGAGATGTCGAGCCACGCGGTCCAGCCGATGGCGTAGCTGACGCGCTGGAGGCCCATCCGGTCGACGATCGAGAGGAACTCCTCGGTGTCGTGCTCGGGCGACACCACGACGACACGGGTCGCGGGATGCTGCAGAAGCTCCTCGAACGGCACCTGCTCGGCGTTGACCAGCTCCCAGTCGGTCATGCCCTCGGTGTACCGGCGGAACCCGGTCGGCCCCTCCACCATGAAGCTGCCGCTCGGGAGGTGCGGCCGGATGGTCTCCAGCACCTCGGTCGGGTCGAACACCTCGATGAACTCGCGCCGGTAACCGCCCTCGAGGGTGTCGTCGCGCTTCATCGTCAGGGCGCCGTTCGCGCAGACGACGAACTCGCTGGTGAGGCCGAACTCCTCGTGGATGGGTCGCGCGGTCTCCCAGCTGCGTCCCGTGGCCAGCATCACCTCGTGGCCGGCATCGCGCACCCGGGTGACGGCGGCGCGCACGGCGTCGCCGACCGTCTCGTCTTCATGGATCAGCGTGCCGTCGACGTCGAGCGCGATCAGCAGCCGGGAGTCGTCGCTCACGAACGCGTCGGCTCCAGCAGCTCCAGTCCGCCGAGGTAAGGGCGCAGCGCCTCCGGCACGCGCACCGACCCGTCCTCCTGCTGGTGCGTCTCGAGGATGGCGACCAGCCAGCGCGTGGTGGCCAGCGTCCCGTTCAGGGTCGCGACCGGCGCCGTCTTGCCGCTCTCGGTGCGGTAGCGGATGTCGAGGCGGCGTGCCTGGAAGGTGGTGCAGTTCGAGGTCGAGGTGAGCTCGCGGTAGCGGCCCTGGGTGGGGATCCACGCCTCGACGTCGTACTTGCGCGCGGCGCTCGAGCCGAGGTCGCCCGCCGCCGTGTCGATGACGCGGTAGCTGAGTCCCAGCGCCTGCATCATCTCCTCCTGCCAGCCGAGCAGCCGCTCGTGCTCGGCCTCCGCCTCCTCCGGGCGGGTGTAGACGAACATCTCCAGCTTGTCGAACTGGTGGACGCGGATGATGCCGCGGGTGTCCTTGCCCGCCGAGCCGGCCTCGCGCCGGTAGCAGGTCGACCAGCCGGCGTAGCGGATGGGCTCGTCGACCTCGATGATCTCGTCGGAGTGGTAGCCGGCGAGCGCGACCTCGCTCGTTCCGGTCAGGTAGAGGTCGTCGTTCTCGAGGTGGTAGACCTCGTCGGCGTGGGCGCCGAGGAAGCCGGTGCCCTGCATGATCTCGGGCTTCACCAGGGTCGGCGTGATCAGCGGGATGAAGTCGTTCTGCAGGGCCTTGTCGAGCGCCATGTTCATCAGCGCGAGCTCGAGCCGCGCTCCGATGCCGCGTAGGTAGGAGAAGCGGGCGCCCGCGACCTTGGCGCCCCGGGCCATGTCGATCGCGCCGAGCAGCTCGCCCAGCTCCAGGTGGTCGCGCGCCTCGAACGGGAACTCGGGGATGTCGCCGACCGTCTTGAGGACGACGAAGTCGTCCTCCCCGCCCGCCGGGACGCCGTCAACGATCGGGTTGCCGATGCTGCGGACCAGCTGCTCGAACCGGGCATCCGCGTCGTTGGCGGCCTGCTGGGCCTCCTTCACGCGACCGGCGAGCTGCTGCGCCTGGGCGACGAGCTCCTTCTTCTGCTCCTTCGGCGCTTTCGCGACCTGCTTGCCGAACGCGTTCTGCTCGGCGCGGAGTTCTTCGAAGGCCGTGATCGCCGCGCGGCGCTCGATGTCGGCCTGGATGGCCTCGTCGACGAGCTGCACGGAGTCGCCCCGGGCCTCCTGGGAGCGCCGGATGATGTCGGGGTTCTCACGGAGAAGTACGGGATCGATCACCTGACCAGCTTATCGACCGATGCCGAACAGGTAGCGTGATGTGCGTGAACGGACGGGACGGGGAGCAGCGCCGTGTCGCCGCCGTCATCTACAACCCCGTGCGGGTCGACGTTCCGCGCATCCGGGCGGCGGTGGAGACCGCCGCTACCGGCCGGTTCGAGCTGCTCTGGCTCGAGACGACGCCGGAGGAGAGCGGGCAGTCCCAGGTCGGCGAGGCGCTGGCCCGGGGCGCGTCCCTCGTGCTCGCGGCGGGCGGCGACGGCACCGTGCGCGCCGTGGCTGAGGCACTGCGCGGACGGGATGCCACCCTCGGCATCATCCCCGGGGGCACCGGCAATCTTCTGGCGCGGAACCTCGGCATTCCGATCGCGAGCGTCGAAGCGGCGTGCGCCGTCGCGTTCAGCGGCCGCGAGCGGCGGATCGACATCGGCATCGCCGTGGCGCACCGCCCGGACGGGTCGGCGACCGAGCACGCGTTCCTGGTGATGGCCGGTGTCGGGATCGACGCGGCGATGATCGCCAACGCCCGGCCGCAGCTGAAGCGCCGGTTCGGTTGGCTGGCGTACGTCGACGCGGCCTTCCGTGCTCTGCCGAAGGCGTCGAAGGTCCCGGTGCGTTACCGGCTCGACAACGGACACGAGCGGTCGGCGCACGTGAGCACGATCCTGGTCGCGAACTGCGGCGCGTTGCCGGGGAACATGGAGCTCATCCCGGACGGCGAGCTCGACGACGGTCTCCTCGACGTGGCGATCGTCCAGCCAGCGACGGTATTCGGCTGGCTGGCGATCTGGCGCAAGGTGACCTGGGAGAACCGCGTCCTGCGGAAGTCGAGCATCGGTCGCCGGATCATCCGTTTCACCGACCGCGCGATCCGCACCCGGCTCAGCTACCTGCGCGGAGCCTCGGTGCAGCTGGCGGTGGATGCGCCGGAGCCCTTCGAGTTGGACGGGGACGCGTTCGGCGAGATCCTGCGCCTCGACCTCCGGGTGGACGAGTTGGCGCTGCGCGTGAAGGCTCCGGGCATCCCGGTCGGCTGACGCGGCCGCCGCCCCGGAATCCGGGAGGGCGACCGCGCCGCTCGGCCTACGCCTTCGGCGTCAGGGTCAGCACCTGCACCGCGCCGGTCGCCGTCCGCAACCGCACGGTGTCGCCCGGCTTGACCGTGACGGTCACGTGGTACACCCGGGTGTCCTCACGGTTCTCGAACCAGACGTACCAGCCGTGCTCGCCGTTGACGTTCGCGACGTACGACCCGTTCACCTCGGCCGCGACATCCGGCGTGGTGTGCAGCGTAGCCAACGGAACGTGGATCTGCAGGTCGGCGGAGGTCCCGCCGAGGGAGACCAGCGCGCCGGTCACACCCTGGAAGTCGCGCGGCGCCTTCAGCACCGCGCCGACGGCCCGGCCCTGGTAGCCGAGGCCGGCCAGGTTCGGGTGCATCGAGGTCGGGGAGAGCACGAAACCGGAGAGGGTGATCCCGTCGATGTACGGCGTCGTGCTGCAGACCGAGTGCTCGGCGGTGTCGGCCAGCAGCGAGACGTATTCGGCGCCCGCGGCGTGGACCGCAGCCTGGGTGCGGGTGTCGAGGGTCGACTGGACGCCGTGGAAGTAGTCCAAGTCAGTGGTCGCGAACGGCAAGGCCGGCTTGCTCGAGGTCAGCGGCGAGAAGCAGCCTCCTGCGGGTGTGTGGGCGGCATCCGGCATGAGCGTGGGGTAGCCCACCACGACGACGCGGGCGTTCGGCGCCTTCGCTCGGATGCGGGTGACGGCCTCGCCGACCGCCGGAGCGACGGCCCCGGCCGCTTTCGCGCTCAGGGTGTCCACGCCGCCGACCGTGTACTTCTCACGGCACGACTTCTCGCCGCTCCACAGCGGACCGTCCGCGGAGGCGGCCAGGCACGAGCGCAGGATGGCCGAGAACCCGAGGTCGTTGCCCCCGATCGAGAGGGTGACCACCTGAGTGGATGCGCTGAGCGCGTCGGTCTGCGCCGGGATCGCGCCCTTCGCGGCGAAGAGGTCGGGGATCGTCGCGCCCGAGCAGCTCTGGTCGTTAGCGATCAGCCCGGCACGCCACGCGGCTGTGCGCGGGTAGTTCGCCACGGACTGGAGGCACTCGGGGTACGCGCCCGTCAGGTGGTCGAGTGCCTGGCCGGCGACGTACGAGTCACCGAGCGCCACGTAGGAGCCGGGACCGGGCGTCGCGGCGGCCCCCTGCGCCGGGACGGCGACGGCGGCCGCGGCCAAGCCGAGGACGGCGGCCACGGGCCAGGCGCGCCGGGCTCGCCTCCGTCTCGGCGATCGTGCGCTGGTGTTCGGAGGGGTGTCTCGATCCATCTGTGGACTCCTTGCCTGTCGAAGGTGGCTTCACCTGGACAGAGAGGTCTACTGATCGAATCATGACGAGGAACGCCCGAAGTCGCGCCTATAGAGCGGAAGTCGGGCGCAAAAGGAACAGGCCGAGCGGGCGAGTCAGCCCACCCCGCGGAGCACGCACAGGGTCTTCGGGGTCGGGGTGAGCTTCGACGCGACCGTCCACCGAGTTTCGGCCTGCGGTTCCACCGCGACCTTCGTGTCGCCCGTCCCGAGCACGGTGCCCTTGTCGCTCGTGAAGAAGATGGTGACCGTCAGTTCGACGGGAGCGTCGGTGGTGTTCTTCGCCGTCCCGGCCGCCTTCCAGCCGCCGTCCGCCTTCTCGCACGACGAGACGGTGACGGCACGGCGCAGTTCGGGAGTGTTCGGTACAGCGGTCGGCACGTCCGTCGCCTGCTGAACCCCGGCAGGCAGCCCGTTGACGTCGGCGGCGCCCGACGGCGAGGGGTTGGCACTCGGTTCGGGCGAGGCGGTGCAGCCGGCGAGCAGCGGGAGGGTCGCCGCGACCGCCAGCATGCCGACAGCGAGACGGGCGGGGAAGGGAGTGCGGCGCAACGTCACGGTGGATCCTCTCTCGCGTCGGTTCGACGGGTCGTCGACATCGTCGAGAGCCGTCGGCCTGGCCGCAGTGTATGGCGACCTCCGCGCGCTCCGAGAGACAGCTGTGCCCGGCATCATCCCGCCGGGGCGTCGTCCTCCGGAATCGCATCCCGCATCCGCCGACCGGAGAGCGCGGTCAGGAAGAGCAGACCGACGAGCGTCAGCAGCCCGACCGTGATGAGCGGCCCCGCGAGCATCCACCCGAGCTGGGCGAACACCAGCGCGCCCACGTCGGTGCTGGGCGTCGGGCCGCTGTACGACGACGTCACCGAGACGGCGTAGAGCACGATGCCGAGCACGACGAACCCGCCGCCGATGAGCCAGAGGGCGAGGATGAAGGGGTTGCGCCGCGGGTTCAGCTCGACGCCCGCGAGCGAGCCGGCGGAGGCGACCACGACCGTCTGAGCGGCGGGTGCCCCGGCCTCCAGCGGATCGGGCAGGACGGGGCGGCCCTCATCGAGCGAGAGCGCCGCCTCCTCGTAGGGGGTCAGCGGTTCGGACGGCGTCGCGGGCGCAGCGTCCTCACGCGTTCGCAGCAGCGACGACGGCCGGCGGTAGGCCGAGTCGGGAGCATCGGCGCGGACGCGCGTGCGGGCGCGCTCGCCCGGCTGCGGCTGATAACCGCGCTGGAATGCGGGGTCGAAGCGCGGGTCGAATCCGTCCGCCCGACCACTGTCGTCACGCTCGTCTGCGACCATGATGACCTCCCCGGCTGTCCTGTTCGGCAGCCTACGCCGACGCGCCGCCCTGCGCGCCTGCCGGCCGCTCCTCGTCGGTCAGGGAGGCCAGCCACTCGCGCGCCTCGGTGAAGACGTCGTCGCGATAGCGCTGGTCGAACTCCACCCGCTGACCGTCGGCCCGCGGGTACGAGCCGAGGAACATCACGGACGGGCTGAACCGGCGGAGACCGAGCAGGGCGTCGGCGACGCGCTCGTCCGCGATGTGGCCGTCCGCGTCGATGACGAACCGGTACCGGCCGAGCGCGTCGCCGATCGGGCGCGACTCGATGAGGCTCAGGTTGATCCCCCGCGTGGAGAACTGCTCGAGGAGGTCGAGGAGGCTGCCGGGACGGTCGTCGGGAAGCTCGGCGATGAGGCTGGTCTTGTCGGCGCCGGTCGGCTCCGGCACGCTGCGCGTGGTGCTGACGAGCACGAAGCGGGTGACGGCGTTCGGGTTGTCGCCGATGTTGTCGGCGAGGACGACCACGTCGTGGTGGTCGACGATCCCGGGCGGCGCGACCGCCGCATCCGCCGCGCTGCCCTCGAAGAGCGATGCGGCCGCGGCGACGTTGCTCGACGCCGGCAGGTGGCCGTGGTCGGGGAGGTGACGGTCGAGCCACTGGTGACACTGCGCGTAGGCCACGGGATGCGCGTTCACGGTGTGCACGTCGGCGAGTGTCGTGCCCGGGCGGGCGACGAGGACGAAGTTCACCGGCACGAGGTACTCGCCGATGATGCGCAGGCCCGGGATCGTGGCCAGCGCATCCTGCGCCACCGACACCCCGCCCTCGATCGAGTTCTCGATCGCGATCATCGCGGCGACACTGCGGCCCTCGACGACATCCGCGAGCGCCTCGCCGAGGTTGTTGACGGCCCGCCACTGCTTGCCGCGCGCCTCGGGCACCTGCTTGAGGGCCGCCTCCGTGAAGGTACCCGACGGTCCGAGGAAGCTGTACACGTCGTCGAGGGAGGCGGGCAGCTCCGCGGGGGCGCTGTCGGGGGCGGAGGACATGCCGCTCAGCTTACCGAGCCGTTGGCGTGGCTCCCGTGCCGTGGAAGAGTAGTCACCATGGACGAACGAGCCGGCACCCCCGCCCAGCCTTCCGACCTGATCGACGTCGACGCCCTGCGGCGCGCGTACTACGAGCTGAAGCCGGATGTGAGCATCCCGGAGCAGCGCGTGGTGTTCGGCACGTCGGGCCATCGCGGCTCGTCGCTGAACACCGCGTTCAACGAGGACCACATCGCCGCCACCACGCAGGCGATCGTCGAGTACCGCAACAGCCAGGGCATCACCGGCCCGCTGTTCCTCGGTGCGGACACGCATCTGCTGAGCGAGTTCGCGACGACCACTGCCCTCGCCGTGCTCGTCGGCAACGAGGTGCGCGTGCTGGTCGACGAGTTCGACGACTGGGTGCCGACCCCCGCCCTGTCGCACGCGATCATCCGCTACAACCGGGGCGGCCATGACGACCAGGCCGACGGCATCGTCGTCACCCCGAGCCACAACCCGCCCTCGGACGGCGGCTTCAAGTACAACCCGCCGCACGGCGGGCCGGCCGATACCGACGCGACCGGCTGGATCGCGAAGCGCGCCAACGAGATCATCGCGAACGGCATGACCGAGGTGCGGATGGCGGAGCCGTCGGGCGTCGAGACCTACGACTTCCGCGGCCATTACGTCGACGACCTCGAGAACATCATCGACGTGAAGGCGATCCGCGACAGCGGCATCCGCATCGGCGCCGACCCGCTGGGCGGCGCGAGCGTCAACTACTGGCAGGCGATCGCCGAGCGCTACGAGCTCGACCTGACCGTCGTGAACCCGGAGGTCGACCCGACCTGGGGCTTCATGACGCTCGACTGGGACGGCAAGATCCGGATGGACCCGTCCAGCCCCTCCGCGATGGCCTCCGTCGTCGCCCGACGCGCCGACTTCGACATCCTCACCGGCAACGACGCGGACGCCGACCGCCACGGGATCGTCACGCCCGACGGCGGCCTGATGAACCCCAACCACTACCTCGCCGTCGCGATCGACTACCTGTTCCGTACGCGCACCGAGTGGCGGAAGGACGCCGCGGTGGGCAAGACCCTCGTGTCGTCGTCGATCATCGACCGCGTCGCGGAGTCGCTCGGCCGTCGGCTGTGGGAGGTTCCGGTCGGCTTCAAGTGGTTCGTGCCCGGCCTCATCGACGGCACGGTCGGCTTCGGCGGCGAGGAGAGCGCCGGCGCCTCCTTCCTCCGCTTCGACGGCACGGCCTGGACGACCGACAAGGACGGCATCCTGCTGGCCCTGCTCGCCAGCGAGATCCGGGCCGTGACCGGCAAGTCGCCGTCGCAGCTGTACCGCGAGCTGACCGAGCGGTTCGGCGACCCCGTGTACCAGCGGGTGGATGCTCCGGCCACGCCCGAGCAGAAGGCCGCGCTCTCGAAGCTCGACGGTGACGCGATCACCGCGACCGAGCTGGCCGGCGAGCTGATCACGGCGAAGCTGAGCCGCGCGCCGGGCAACGACGCACCGCTCGGCGGCGTGAAGGTGCAGACGGAGTCGGCGTGGTTCGCCGCGCGGCCCTCCGGCACCGAGAACGTGTACAAGATCTACGCCGAGTCGTTCGTGGGCGAGGACGACCTGCGCGAGGTCCAGGACGAGGCGAAGCGGATCGTCGGGGACGCGCTGGGCGCCTGACTCAGCGTCGCCCCGCCGTCAGCCGGGGTAGGTCTCGCCGCCCGGGAGCCCGAAGAACTCCTCGAGAGTGGTGACGCCCGTGGTGTGCAGCTGCGTGGAGAGGAGCACTCCGACGTAGCGAAAGTGCCACGGCTCGTACGTGAAGCCCGTGACGGCGACCTTGTCGGCCGGGTAGCGGAGGATGAATCCGAAGCGCCAGGCGTTCGCCGCCAGCCAGCGGCCCTGCTCCGTCTCGCCGAAGCAGGCGTCGAGAGAGCAGTGCGCGGGGACGGCGCTGATGTCGACGGCCAGGCCCGTCTGGTGCTCACTGTGCCCCGGCCGTGCGGTGTCCGTGTCCGCGTATGCCTGCCCGTTCCGGGCGACGTCGTCGGCGTACACGCGCGTCTGCGAGTCGAAGGAGCGATAGGCGCTCTGGATGGAGAGGCTCAGGCCCGCCTCCGACTTCGCCGCCTGGAACATGGCCACGACGGCGGCGGCAGTCTCCTGCCTCATCGGCTGGTCGTTGAGGTTCGGCAGGTCCGGATAGATGAGGTCGGTGGGGGCGTAGTTCGCCGGGTTCAGCCCCCGCGCCTTGTTGACCACGACCCAGGGACTGGCCGGATCGTCGGTCGACTGCGCCGTCTTGTCGAAGGGCACCGGTGTCGGCGTCGGCGGGAGGGTGGGGGTCGGACGCGGCGGCCGGGGCGACGGGGCGGAGCGGTGCGGTGTCGGACGATGCGTCGCGCCGGCCGCCGCGACAGAGCCGGGGACGCATCCCGAGAGCACGAGCATCGCCACGAGTGCGCCGCCGATCACGGCGGCGCGCCGCATCCCCACCCGCCGTTCGCGGGCACCCCCCAGAGTCACGCGATGAGCATAGCTCACGCACGTGACGCGGCCCGGCGGGTGTGACCGGAATGGCGACCGTTACTTGGAGAGGCTCCAGAAGTGGCCGATGCCACCCGGGTGGTCGACCGTGATGGCCTCGTCGAGGTCGCGGTAGTCGCTGTCCTCGTTGTGGCCCACCATCTTGATCTTGATCTGGCCGTTCACGTTCTGCACGGCGGACACGATCTGGACGTGGTCGAGCGAGTTGTTGTCGTTCCAGTCGAACATCACGATGTCGCCGACCTTGATCTTGTCGCGCTGGTCGAACGAGTACTCGGTGAGACCCAGCTTGGCGGCGTTCTCACGGAAGTAGTTGTCCATGGCGGGGACGTATCCCCACGCCGGGCTCCAGTCGGCCGCGGCGTCGTGGTTGTACCAGTCGCCGTTCATCTGCCAGCCACGGGCGATGAGGGTCTGGCTGACGAAGTTGGCGCAGTCGCCGCCGACCGGGTTGAGGTCGCCGTACTCGGCCGTGTTGTAGTTCTTCCAGTAGGTGAGCGCGTACGCGAGCTGCTTGTCGACCGGCGTCTGCACCTGGTAGTCGTACGTGGCGGTGGTCGCGGTCACGGGCTTGCCGCTCTTATCGGTGACCGTGATGGGCACGCTGCCCGCCTGGAAGTTGGCGGCGGCGGGCACCGTGACCACGACCTTGTCGTCGGTGGCGTGGGTGACGGTGGCCGACTGACCGCCGACCTGGACCGCTGCGACCTTCTCGAGGTTGGAGCCGGTGAGGGTGACGGTTCCGCCGGAGACGCTGCCCGCGGCGGGCTGCACCGACGACACGACGGTCGCGGACGGGGACGGCGTGGGCGCGGCGGCCTGCGCGACGGCTTTCGTGACCGGCGACGGCTCACCGGCGCATGCCGTGAAGACGAGCGCCGCGGAGGCGGCGACAGCGGCTGCGGCGAGGATGCGGCGGGGACGGCTGAGAGATCTCATAGAACTTTCGAGGCGATTTAAGAGACGGTCGGGGGTCGGCGTTTCCAACGTACGCCTTCTATATATGCGTCACCTGGATGGGGGCCACCTGCGTTCGTTTTCCGCCACACGGAGAGCGCGGTTTCCCGCTGATGGCAACGCTGCCACCGTCCCCTGTTCGCCGCTGGCGAACGAGTGAGCGCGGTACCTCCCGCATGCGTTGTGAGTATCGAGGCAGCGGGTGTAACTTTGCAGTCTCCGCAAAATTCTCTTTGCCCCACACCGGTGTGACGTTCCGCGTGCCGGGCGTCCCCACACCCGACTCTCGACACGGAGACAGATGTCCAGTCAGACCAGCGCGGCGACAGCCGCACCCAAACCGATCATGTCGCATCGCGAGATCCTTCTCGTGATCTTCGGCCTCATGGCCGGCATGTTCCTGTCCGCCCTCGACCAGACGATCGTCGGCACGGCGATCCGCACCATCGGCGACGACCTGCACGGACTCAGCGAGCAGGCGTGGGTCACCACCGGTTACCTGATCGTCTCGACGATCTCGACGCCGATCTACGGCAAGCTCTCCGACATCTTCGGCCGTCGGCCGCTGTTCGTCATCGCCATCGTGATCTTCATCGTCGGATCGATCCTCGCGTCGTTCTCGACGTCGATGGTCGAGCTCGCGGCCTTCCGTGCCATCCAGGGCCTCGGCGCCGGCGGTCTGATGTCGATGCCGCTCGCGATCATGGGCGACATGCTCGCACCGCGAGAGCGGGCGAAGTACCAGGGCTACTTCCTCGCCGTCTTCGGCATCTCCAGCCTCATCGGCCCGCTCATCGGCGGACTCTTCGCCGGTGCGGACCAGATCCTCTGGATCACCGGATGGCGCTGGGTCTTCCTCATCAACGTGCCGATCGGCCTCGCCGCGCTCGCGATGGTGCTGCGGTTCCTGCACCTGCCCAAGCGGGAACGCGGGTCCGCCCGCATCGACTGGTGGGGTGCAGCCGGCGTGATCGTCGCGCTCGTCCCGCTGCTGCTGGTGGCCGAGCAGGGCCGCACGTGGGGCTGGGACAGCCCGGCCTCCATCGCCTGCTACGTGATCGGCGTCATCGGCGTCATCGCGTTCATCCTCATCGAGATCGCGATGAAGGACGACGCGCTCATCCCGATCAAGCTGTTCCGCTCGAGCACCTTCTCGATGGCGACCATCATCGGCGTCTTCGTGGGCTTCGGGATGTTCGGAGCCATGCTGACCCTGCCGCTCTACCTGCAGCTGGTGCTCGGCTCGACTCCGACGGAGTCCGGTCTGCAGCTGCTGCCGATGATCCTCGGCCTGATGGTGTCGTCGATCGTCTCCGGCCAGATCATCGCGCGCACCGGCCGCTACCGGCAGTTCCCGATCATCGGTACCGCGATGCTCGCCGGCGGGTTCTTCTACCTGACCTTCATCAAGGCGGACGACTCGTACTGGTTCATCGCGGGCGCCATGCTGCTGATCGGCCTGGGCCTCGGCCAGCTGATGCAGACGCTGACCATCGCCAGCCAGAACTCGGTCGGCCTGCGGGACATGGGTGTCGCGACCAGCGCATCCACGTTCTTCCGGCAGATCGGTGGAACGCTCGGCACGGCCGTCCTGCTGTCCCTGCTGTTCACGGTGTTCCCGACGAACATCAAGACGGCGCTGACCGACACCCCGACGCTGACCAGCGCTCTGGATGCCGCGCTCACCCCATCGGTCGCCAGCGCGCCCGAGAACAAGCAGATCATGGACCAGATCTACAACAAGATCGTCGACCCGATCGAGAAGCAGGCGCAGGCCCAGGCGCACCAGGCCGGCGTCCAGCAGGCGGTCGCCCAGGGCGTCCCGCAGGCCGTCGCCGAGCAGAAGGTGCCCGCCGAGCCGATCGACTTCTCGAACGCCGATCAGCGCAAGCAGGTCGTCGACGCCGTCGTGCCGACGGTCGCCGACAAGCTCAAGACGACGAACAGCGGCTCCAACAGCGCTGACGTCAACGACACCTCGTTCCTGAACGACGCGGACCCGCGCCTCGCGCAGCCGTTCCTCGTCGCCTTCAACGCCTCGGCGGTGACGGTCTACTGGGTCGCGATGATCGTGGTGCTGATCGCCTTCGTGCTGTCGCTGTTCTTCAAGACCCCGCCGCTGCGCGCCAAGTCGGCCCTGCAGGAGGCGGCGGACGACGCAGCCGACGCGGCCGACGCGCAGGCCGAGAAGGATCGGGCGCTCACCCCGGCGGGCGTGCTCGCCTCCGCGGCGGAGGACGACGACGCCGAGGAGTACGACACCGGCATCATCGCCAATCGCGCTGCTGCCGAATTCGGTGCGCTGATCGAGCCGGGTGCGGACACCGCATCCACTCGGGCGCAGCGCCCGCGGCCCGCGGTCGACTAGCGCGACGCTCACGGGACGGCCGTCACCCCTCGGGGTGGCGGCCGTTTCGCATGTCCCGGAAAGACGCGGATGAGAGCGCGACCACGCAGGACTTGACACGAGCACGCGAAGCGATCTACATTCTGTTCCAACGCGTGAGAGCGCTCTCACGCTTTCAGAATGAGAGCGCTCTCAGCGCGCACCAGGCGCACACAAGACACACGCACAAAGGAGTGAACCGTGAAGCTTTCACGACGCACCAGGATCGCCGCGGCCGTCGCCGGCGCAGCATCCTTCGCCCTCATCGCAGCCGGATGCTCATCGAGCGGAGGCAGCGGATCGAGCTCGGACCCCACCACGCTGACCGTCACCACGTTCGGCACGATGGGCTTCGACAAGCTCTACTCGCAGTACGAGAAAGAGCACCCCGGAATCAAGATCAAGGCCACCAACATCGACACCGGTGACAACGCGCTCACCGACTGGCAGACCAAGCAGGCGGCCGGAAGCGGCCTCCCCGACGTCCAGGCCGTCGAAGAGGGCTGGCTCAGCAAGGTCATGCAGGTCTCCGACCAGTTCAACGACCTGAAGGACTACGGCGCGAACGACATCAAGGACCGCTGGGTCGACTGGAAGCTGAAGCAGGCCACCGACAAGAGCGGCCGGATCATCGGCTACGGCACCGACATCGGACCGGAGGGCCTCTGCTACAACGGCAAGCTCTTCGCCGCGGCCGGCCTCCCCAGCGACCGCGAGTCCGTCGCCAAGCTGTTCGGCGGCGACAACGCCACCTGGGACGACTTCTTCAAGGTCGGCGAGCAGTACCACGCCGCCACCGGCAAGCCCTGGTACGACCAGTCCGGCTTCATCTGGAATGCCATGGTGAACCAGCAGGAGGAGGGCTACTACACCAAGGACGGCAAGCTCAACATCGAGGACAACAGCGACCTCAAGGCACTGTGGTCGAAGCTCGCGGCCGGCGCTGCTGCCGGTCTCTCCTCCAACCAGACCCAGTGGGACTGGGGCAAGGGCAAGGCCTTCACCGACGGCTCCTTCGCCACGTTCGTCTGCCCCGGCTGGATGCTGGGCGTCGTGCAGGGCCAGGTCAAGGCCGGCGGCGGGGATGCCACCAGCGGCTGGGACTTCGCCAACGTGTTCCCGGGCGGCGCGGCCAACTGGGGCGGATCGTTCCTGACCGTCCCGAAGCAGTCGAAGCACCCGAAGGAGGCCGCGGCCCTCGCGGCATGGCTGACCACCGCCAAGTCGCAGGTCCAGACCTTCCAGGCCGCCGGCACCTTCCCGTCGGTGACCGCCGCCCAGACCGACGCGGGCGTCACTGGTGAGAGCGACCTGACGAAGTTCTTCAACAACGCGCCGATCGGCCAGATCCTCGGTGAGCGCGCCAAGGGCGTCGTCGCCCAGTACAAGGGACCGGACGACTCCGTCATCCAGTCGCAGGTGTTCGGGCCGTCCGTCCAGGAGCTCGACTCCGGCAAGGCGAACGGCGACCAGGCATGGAGCAACGCCATGAAGCTGCTCAACCAGCTGGTCGTCAACAAGTAACCCGAAACCGCACAAGGGCCCCCGCCGTCGCAACAGCGGCGGGGGCCCGCTCCACGGGGAGAACCGCCATGACCACCACCGCACCCACCGCCCGGGACGACGCCGCAGGCGCCGCCGCCCCCGCTGCATCGCGGCGGCGCGGCCGCGCCCCACGCGCCGACCTCAACTTCAAGCAGCGCCTCAGCCGCTTCGACGTCAAGGCGTCGCCCTACTTCTACATCGCGCCCTTCTTCATCCTCTTCGGGCTGGTCGGGCTCTTCCCGCTCGTCTACACGTTCGTCGTCTCGCTCAACAACTGGAACCTGCTCACCGGGCCCGGCGAGTGGGTCGGCTTCAAGAACTATGCAGCGGAGCTCAGCGACCCGTTCTTCTGGAACTCGCTGTTCAACACGATCAGCATCTTCCTGCTCTCCGCCATCCCGCAGCTGATCGCCGCCGTCTTCATCGCGGCGATCCTCGACCAGAACATCCGCGCCAAGACCTTCTGGCGGATGAGCGTGCTGCTCCCCTACGTCGTCACCCCTGTCGCCGTGACCCTCATCTTCTCGAGCGCGTTCGACGAGAAGTACGGGCTCATCAACAACATGCTGCAGGCCATCGGCCTCGACCCGGTGATGTGGAAGACCCAGACCTTCCCGTCGCACGTCGCCATCGCCTCCATGGTGAACTGGCGGTGGACGGGCTACAACGCGCTCATCCTGCTGGCCGCCATGCAGGCGGTCCCCCGCGACATCCACGAGTCGGCCGCCCTCGACGGCGCCGGATCGTTCCGCCGCTTCTTCTCGATCACGCTGCCGAGCATCCGCCCGACGATGATCTTCGTCATCATCACGGCCACCATCGGCGGACTGCAGATCTTCACCGAGCCCAAGCTGTTCAATCCGTCCAGCGCAGTCCCGGGTGGCCCGCAGCGGCAGTACCAGACCACCGTGCTCTACCTCTGGGACATGGCGTTCAACCGTCAGAACTTCGGAAAGGCCTCCGCGATCGCGTGGCTGCTGTTCCTTCTGATCGTGGTGTTCGGCGTGCTCAACTTCCTGATCTCGCGCCGCATCGCCTCGACCGAGAGCCGGCTCAGTAAGAAACGGACCGCGAAACGACTGCAGGCCTCGCGCATCCTGGCCGCAGCGAGCGAGGAGAAGAACCTGTGACCGCCACAGCACGCGAGACCCGCGCGCCCCGCCCCGTCGCCGGGACCCGACCCGGACGGGCCCCCAAGCGCAAGGCCCTCGGCATCGACCGCCGGCCCGGATTCCTCACCTACGGCATCCTGCTCGCCCTGTTCATCGGCGGCGCCTACCCGCTGTGGTGGTCGTTCGTCGCCGGCTCCAGCGACAGCACTGTGCTCACGTCGACCTGGCCGCCCCTGCTGCCCGGCGGGCAGTTCTGGACCAACGTCGGCGAAGTGCTGAACACCGTGCCGTTCTGGCTGGCGCTCGGCAACTCGATCATCGTCGCGTCGGTCATCACCGTCTCGGTCGTCGGATTCTCGACGCTGGCCGGCTACGCGTTCGCCAAGCTGCGCTTCCGCGGACGGGAAGGCCTCATGGTCTTCGTCGTCGGGACGCTGGCGGTGCCGACACAGCTGGGCATCATCCCGCTGTTCATGGTCATGAAGCAGTTCGGCTGGACGGGCACCCTCGGCGCGGTCATCGTGCCGACCCTGGTCACGGCGTTCGGCGTGTTCTTCATGCGGCAGTACCTGGTCGACGTGATCCCCGAGGAGCTCATCGAGGCGGCCCGCGTCGACGGCGCGAGCATGATCCGCACGTTCTGGCACGTCGGCGTCCCGGCCGCGCGACCGGCCATGGCTATCCTCGGCCTCTTCACGTTCATGACCGCGTGGACGGACTACCTCTGGCCGCTGCTCGTCGCGCCGCAGAACCCGACGCTGCAGGTGGCGCTCAGCCAGCTGCAGTCGGCGAAGTACGTCGACTACTCGATCGTGCTCGCCGGAGCCGTGCTCGCCACCATCCCCCTGCTGATCCTCTTCGTGCTCGCCGGCCGGCAGCTGGTCTCCGGCATCATGGCCGGCGCGGTGAAAGGTTGAGAATGAACCGCACCTGGCCCGACGGCTTCCTCTGGGGGTCGGCCACCGCCGCAGCGCAGATCGAGGGCGCCGCCCACGAGGACGGCAAGGAGGACTCCATCTGGGATGCCTTCGCCCGGGTCCCGCAGACGATCGCCGGCGGCGACACCCCCGAGGTGGCGGTCGACCACTACCACCGCATGCCGCAGGACGTCGCGCTCATGGCCTCCCTCGGGCTGCAGTCGTATCGGTTCTCGACGTCGTGGGCGCGGGTGAAGCCGGGCGACCGGACCGTGAACCCGGCCGGGCTCGCGTTCTACGACCGGCTGGTCGACGAGCTGCTCGGCGCCGGCATCCTGCCGTGGCTCACGCTGTACCACTGGGACATGCCGCAGGCGCTCGAGGAGAAGGGCGGGTGGGCGGACCGCGACACCGCGTACCGGTTCCGGGATTACGCGATCGCCGTGTACGACGCCCTCGGCGACCGGGTCGACCACTGGACGACTTTCAACGAGCCGCTGTGCTCCTCCCTGATCGGCTACGCGGGCGGCGAGCACGCCCCCGGGCGGCAGGAGCCGCGCGCCGGGCTCGCCGCGCTGCACCACCAGCACCTCGCCCACGGGCTCGCCGCCGCTGCGATCCGCTCGCGGGCTGCCGAGCGCGGGAAGGGCGATGAGCTGAAGCTGGGCATCACGCTCAACCTGACGACCGCCGTGCCGAACGATCCCGCCGATCCGGTGGACCGCGAGGCCGCCCGCCGCATCGACGGCCTGTGGAACCGGATGTACCTCGAGCCGCTGCTGCTCGGCGCCTACCCGGCCGACGTGCTGGAGGACGTTCGCGAGTACCGGTTCGAGGAGCTCGTCCACGACGGCGACCTCGCCGCGATCGCGGAGCCGCTCGACTTCCTCGGCGTGAACCACTACCACGACGACAACGTGAGCGGGCATCCCCTTGGCGCGGACGAACCCGCGCCGGTCGTGCCGACGCCGCGGCCGACCTCGTCACCGTTCGTCGGAAGCGAGGACGTGACCTTCCCGTCGCGGCGCCTGCCGACCACCGCGATGGGATGGGAGGTCAACCCCGACGGGCTGCGCGGGCTGCTGGTGCGCCTCACCCGCGACTATCCGACCCTCCCGCCGCTGTACATCACCGAGAACGGCGCCGCGTACGAGGACGTCGTGTCCGACGACGGCCGCGTGCACGACAGCGAGCGCGCGGCGTACATCCTCGCCCACCTCGACGCGGTCGGTCGCGCCATCGACGAGGGAGCCGACGTGCGCGGGTACTTCGTCTGGTCGCTGCTCGACAACTTCGAGTGGGCGTGGGGCTACGCCAAGCGGTTCGGGATCGTCCGCGTCGACTACGAGACGCAGGAGCGCACGGTCAAGGACTCGGGGCGGGCGTTCGCCGAGGTCATCGCGGCAGCACGCGCGGAGGGCGTCGCGGAGGAGGTCGCCGCGTCGCGCGTCTAGCATGGACGCGAGCGACGAGGAGACCCGATGACGACGGAGCAGATCACGGGCGGGGCGGTGCCGACCCTGGAGGCGGTGGCCGCGCGCGCCGGGGTGTCGCGCGCGACCGTGTCGAGGGTCGTCAACGGATCGCCCAAGGTGACGGCGGAGGTCGTCGCCGCGGTCGAGCGGGCGATCGCCGACCTCAACTACGTGCCCAACCGCGCCGCGCGCTCGCTGGCGTCACGGCGCACGCAGGTCGTCGCCCTCGTCGTGCCGGAGTCGACGGCCAAGGTGTTCGCCGACCCGTTCTTCGCGTCCATCGTCCAGGGGGTGGCGCTCAGCCTCGCCGACACGGAGTACACGCTCAACATGGTGATCTCGTCGGAGACCACCCCCGACAAGACCCGGCGCTACCTGATGGGCGGCAACGTCGACGGAGCGCTCGTGGTCTCGCACCACTCGGGCGACCACTCCTACGCGCAGCTGGGCGCATCCCTCCCGCTCGTCTTCGGCGGACGCCCGGTCAGCGAGACCGAGCACCTCTCGTATTACGTGGATGTGGACAACGTCGCCGGCGCTCAGGTCGCCACCCAGCACCTGATCGACCGCGGGCGACGCAACATCGCCCTCATCACCGGACCGCAGGACATGCCGGCCGGCCTCGACCGCTACACGGGCTGGAAGCGGGCGATGGATGCGGCCGGGCTCGACGCCACACGCGTCGCGTATGGCGACTTCTCACCCGCCTCGGGCTCGGAAGCGATGCGGCGGCTGCTGGCGGAGGGCCGTCCGATCGACGGGCTGTTCGCCGCGAACGACCAGATGGCGGCCGGAGCGTACTCGGCGATCCACGAGGCAGGGCTCAGCATCCCGGGCGACATCGCGGTGGTCGGGTACGACGACGACAGCTTCGGCCTGATGTCGACGCCGCCGCTGACGACGGTGCACCAGCCGTCGATCGGCCTGGGCGAGACCATGGCGCGCGTGCTCGTGCGGCGCCTCGCGGGCGAGAACGTCGACCGCGTGACGCTGCTGCCGACCGAGCTGGTGGTGCGTCAGAGCACCTGAGGCGCACCGCGTCCGGCGCGCTTGCGGGCGCGGTAGGCGGCGGCCTTCGCGCGGTCGCCGCAGCCGGCCATCCCGCACCAGCGGCGATTGGATGCGCGCGACGCGTCCAGGAACGGCCGCGTGCAGTCCGTGCCCTCGCACCACTTGAGGTGCCGGGCGTTCTCGGGACGGAACGCGTCCACGGCGGCCCGCGCGACCGCCGCGAGGCAGCCGCTGAGGTCGCCCGTCGTGGTGACGGCACGGTCGGTCGCGAGGACGGCGACCGGGAGGGGCGCCGCGGCGTGACGCTGCAGCTGCCGGACGGCGTCCGCGTCGAGCGGTTCGCCCGGATCCGTGGTGAGCAGCTGCCAGATCGTCTCGCGGAGGCGGAGGGCCTCGCGGTGGCCGGTGTCGTCGACAGGCGGCGGCGCATCCACCACTCCCGCGTCGGCGAACCAGCGGGCCAGCGCCTCAGGGGTCGGGACGCGTTCGACCGCCGTCGTCCGGCGTTCGGCGACGGTCGCCACGAAGTCGAGGGCGAGATTGCCCGCGACGAACTCGAAAGTCACGTCACTATCTTGACAGGTGACGCGACCCGGAGCAACGTGTGGCGCATGAGCGAGCGGAGAGCCGGCGTCATCGCCTACCTCACCTCGGCGGTGACGGCGCGGTCGGCGGACGCGGGGGCGATCGTCGCGGCGGTGCTCGCGGGAACGGCCGTCGGCGGTCCCGCCGCGGGAGGGCTGCTGGCCGCCGCGCTCACCATCCCGCACCTGATCGGGCCGCTCGCCGGACGGCTGCTGGATGCGCGCGAGCGGCCGGGTCCGGTGCTCGCCGGCGCCTTCCTCTGGTACGCGGCGTTTCTCGTCGTCGCCGCGGTGACGCTGCCGGTGAGCATCATCGGTGCGGCGGCGGCGCTGGCGGCGGCGGGATGCGCGGGACCGCTCGTCACGGGAGGGCTGAGCAGCCGGTTGGCGTCCATCCTGGCGGTTCGGTCGACGGCAGATGCGACCGCGGCGGACGCAGCCAGTGTCACCCGACGGCGCGGGCAGGCCCTGGACGCGCTGACGTACGGCGCCGCGGGGACAGTCGGCCCGGCCGCCATCGCCGCCGGCGCTGTCCTCCTCTCGCCCGCCGGAGCACTGGCCGCAACGGCAGGGCTGCTGGTGATCGCCGCGGTCCCGGTGCTCTGGCTGCCGCGCACGCGCCGGACCGCAGCGCGTGCTGCGGGCGGCGGCATCCTTCGAGTGCTGCTGACGTCCGCGCCCCTTCGGCGCACCACCGTCGCCACGGTCGGCTCGGCGACCGCCCTCGCTGCGGCGCCGGTGATCGCGGCCGCTCTCGCGTCGAGCCGAGGCGCGGCGCCGTCGTCGGCGGCCCTCCTCATGGCGCTGTACGGCGCGGGCGGCCTGGCCGCGGCGCTTCTGCTCATCGCACGGCCGCTGTCCGGGTCGCCCGAGCGGCTGGTGCGCATCGGCGTCGCGGTCACGGGCGTCGCGCTGCTGCTGCCCCTGGCGGCGCTGCTTGCGCCTTCGGCCGAGACAGCGATCGGCGGTGTGGCGTTCGCGCTGGTAGGAGCATCCAACTCCGCCCTGTTCGCGGCGACCCTTGCCGCCCGCACCGAGTACTCGCCGCCCGGGGCAGCCGCGCGCGTCTTCGCGACCGTCGCCGGCGTCAAGGTGGCCGGGAGCGCGATCGGCGTGGCCGCCGCCGGACTGATCGCTCCGTTCGGCGCCGGGGTCCTCATCCTCTGCGCCGCAGGCGTCTGCGCACTCACCCTCACCGCCGTCGCCCTCGACGCCGCGATCGCGTCCCGTCCCTCGCGCGCCGCCCGCTCGTCCCGCACTTCCCTCGCCCCCTGACCCCCACCGTCGAGTCCGCACATTTTGCACACTTCGACGGCGTGGGGCGTGCAAAGTTCGCGGACTCGACGGTGGGGGCAGGGGGATGCGGAGGGGGCGGGGCGAGCGTACGGTCGCGGCATGCCTACATACACCGCGAAGCGAGCGCTCGATGGCGACGCCGACGAGTACTTCGACTACGTCTCCGACCCGGAGAACCTTCCCGCCTACTTCCCGCGCATGACCGAGGCGCACGAACTGCCCGACGGCAAGGTCGAGACGACCGCCCACGTCGACGCCGACCAGGACGGCACCGACGAGACGGTCACCTCAGAGGCCAACTTCGACGTGGATCGTGCCGCACGCGAGGTGCGCTGGTCGGCTCCCGGGCCGCACGACTACCACGGCTCCCTCCGCCTGACCGACGACGGTGTCAAGCTGAGCATCCACACCACGCAGGAGTTCGACGGGATGCAGCAGGCGCTCGACGGGTCGCTCGCGAAGATCGCCGAGAACCTGCGCGAGAAGGCCTGACCGTCCGGACGATGTTCGACGGGTTCGAGATCACCGACGTCGATGTCGGCGAGGCGCGCATCCACGTCCGGATCGGCGGCGACGGACCGCCGATCGTGCTGCTGCACGGCCACCCGCGCACAGGCTCCACCTGGCATCGGGTGGCGCCGCTGCTCGTGGAACACGGCCGTACCGTCGTCGTGCCGGATCTGCGCGGCTACGGCCGCTCGACCGCACCGCCGCCGCGCGGCGACCACGCGCAGGCGTCGAAGCGGGCGATGGCCGACGACGTCCGCGAACTGATGCATCGACTCGGCCACGACCGGTTCGACGTGGTCGGCCACGACCGCGGCAGCTACGTGGCATTCCGGCTGGCGATGGACCATCCCGAAGCCGTCCGCCGCGTCGCCCTGCTCGACTGTCTTCCCATCGTCGAGCACCTCGACCGCATCACGCCGGAGTTCGCCACCCAGTGGTACCACTGGTTCTTCTTCGCCCAGCCGGACGCTCCCGAGCGCGTCATCACCGCCGACCCGGACTCCTGGTACCACGGCGACCCCGAGGCGATGGGACTCGAGAACTTCGCCGAGCGACGGGAGGCCATCCACCGCCCCGAGGTCGTGCGCGCGATGCTGGAGGACTACCGCGCGGGGCTGACGGTCGACCGGGCCGACGAAGAGAGTGACCGCGCGGCCGGGCGACAGCTGACGATGCCGCTGCTCGTGCTCTGGTCACTCCGCGACGACCTCGAGCAGCTCTTCGGCGACCCCCTCGCGATCTGGGATGCGTGGGCCACCGACGTCCGGGGACACGGGATCGACTCGGGCCATCACGTCGCCGAGGAGGCTCCCGCGGAGCTCGTCGGAGCGCTCACCGGGTTCTTCGACGAGCACGAGGACGGCTCCGCGGCGCCCTGATCCGCTAACGGCAGGCGGTCTCCAGCTCCGTCATCGCGGCTGATAGCGTCGTGAGCTGCTCCTTGGCCCGGGCGATCGTGTCGTACGCGCTCCCCGGGTCGGCCGGGGCATCGGTGGACGCGGCCTCGAAGGTCGCGATGACATCGTCGAGCGCCGTCACTGCGTTCTCCGCAGCGTCGGCGACCTTCGGGTCGTCGATCGTCACGGCGAGCGCGTGCGCCTCAGCGGAGAGCTCCTGCATTTCCGAGATCGCCTCGATGCGCTCAGCACCTGTGGCCTGGGCGATCCCGCCCATCTGCTCGCTGATGTCGACGACGAGTTCGCCGATCTCCTGGCACCCCGGCTTGTGGAACGCGGACGGCGAGCCCTTCTGCGATGCCGTGTCGACGGCGCTCTGCACGGCGGCCGCGGTAGCGACGACGATCAGGATCGACACCACGATGGTGAGCACGCTCACGACCGCGCCGACGATGATGCCGGACCAGGCCAGACCGCGACCCTTGTCGCCCGTCCGCTTGATCTGGGAAAGAGCGATGCCTCCGCAGATGAAGGCGGCGAGGGGGACGAGGAAGCCTGCGATCAGGGCGATGATCGCCAGGACGTTGGTCTTCTGCGGGCGCGCGTGCGCAGGAAGGCCGGGCGGGATGGGCGGGATGGGCGGGGCCGAATCACCGGGTGGGACCGACGCGGCGGGTTCGATGGGAGCGGCGGGTCGGGCGTCCGTCTCCGCGGGGGTGGGGGTGTCGTCGTTCATGGGGCCTTCCTGGGCGCGGCAGGCGCGCCGGGCGTCGAAGGGCGGCGCGAAATCACCGCCCACCCGTGCAGACGCACCGAATGTCGGCACTATGACGCGGCTGCGGCCGAGGCGAACACCCGCCCGAGTGTCAGGCCAGGCGGCGGTACAGGCGGTTGCCCAGCGCGGCCAGAACGAACCCGGTCGCCACGATCGCGGCGACGCCGCCCGCGTAGGCGATGAACAGGTGTTCCGTTCCCGATTGGGCCGAGAAATAGGTGACCAGCAGCGCGATGACCGAGCCGGCCGCGCAGACCGCACCGATCCAGACCAGCGGCCACAGCTTGCTGCGCACCGGCGGTTCGGCACCCGGGAGGTGCAGCCACGAGAGCACGATCCCGGCGAGGCAGCCCCAGAACGCGACGACGAGCATTCCGGCGACGACGTCGCTGGGCCGGTGCCACTGCTCGACCAGGGTGGATGCGCCGGCCGCGATCGCGAAGATCGAGCCGATGACCGCGGCGACCGGGCGGAGGCGCGGCGACGCCACCAGGAATACGACCAGCGCCGCAGAGGCGGCGACCGCCGTGTGGCCGGAGGGCAGCGAGTTGGAGAGCCCGACATCCACGCCCTTCTCGGGCCGGGACAGGATGGTGTACTTCAGCACCTGCGTGCTCACGTTCGCGCCGATGGCCGCTCCGACCGCTACCGCGAAGACCAGCCAGTTGCGCCGGACCAGCACGATCACGATGGCCGCGATCGCTCCGATCACCACCGAGGCGACCGGCAGCGCGTTGAGGAAGGTGTGCGCGAACTCGATCACGTCGCCCTTCCACGCATCCGCCCCCGCGAACGCCCGCTCATCGATCACCTGGCCGATGTAGCTCTGCACGAACACCAGGTAGACGGCGACGAACGAGCCGGCGGAGACGAGCGCACCCCAGAAGAAGGGGAGGGCGCGGAGGCTCGATCGCATAGTGCATCCACCCTTCCACACACGACTCTGAGATTTCCGGACGAACGCCGAGGATCGCGGGGATCCGCTCAGTCGACGAAGCGAACCCCGGGTTCGCAGGCCGCCAGCCGGTCGCGCATGACCGCGACGGCGGCCGGATTGCTGTCCACCAGCACGAAGCGCCGCCCGAGCGCCGAGGCGACCGCGCCGGTCGTGCCGCTCCCCGCGAAGAAGTCGAGCACCCAGTCCCCCTCCCGGCTGGACGCCTGGACGATGCGACGAAGCACACCCTCCGGCTTTTGCGTCGGATATCCGGTCTTCTCGCGGCCGGTCGGCGACACGATGGTGTGCCACCAGACGTCCGTCGGCAGCTTGCCGAGCTGCGCCTTCTCCGGCGTGACGAGCCCCGGCGCCATGTACGGCTCGCGCTCGACCGCGGCATTGTCGAAGTGGTACGCCGACGGGTTCTTCACGTAGACGAGGATCGTGTCGTGCTTGGCCGGCCACCGGTTCTTCGGCTTCGCGCCGTAGTCGTAGGCCCAGATGATCTCGTTGAGGAACGACTCCCGGCCGAACAGCGCATCCAGCAGCACCTTCGCGTAGTGCGATTCGCGGTAGTCGAGGTGGAGGTACAGCGTCCCGTCGTCGGCAAGCACCCGCCAGGCCTCGATCAGGCGCGGCTCCAGGAAGCCCCAGTAGTCCTCGAAGCGGTCGTCGTAGCTGAGCAGGTCGCCCTTGATGCGCTCGTAGCTGCGCCCCTTGAACCCGATCACGCTGCCGGCGCCGCCCTCGGAGCGCACCGACGTGAGCGTCTGCCGCGCCTGCGGCCGCCCGGTGTTGAAGGGAGGATCGAGGTAGATCAGGCGGAAGGACGCGTCCGGCAGGGCCGCCAGCACCTCCAGGTTGTCGCCCTGCACGACCGTGCTGGGCGCATCCGGATGCCACAGCGGTTGGGCTGCGGGAGCGGGCTGCGACATGCGACCATTCTCGCAGCGGAGAGAATGGACTGTGCACAACCTCGGCCTCCTCTTCGACGTCGACGGGCCCATCGCGAGTCCCGTCACCCGCACCATCGCCATCCGCAGCATCGTCACCGACCTGGTGGCGATGGCCGCCGCGGGCGTCCCGATCGCGTTCATCACCGGGCGGTCGGGCGATTTCATCCGCAACCAGGTGGTGACGCCGCTGTGCGACGCGGGCCTCGGCGATGCCCTCGACCAGCACGGCGCGCGGATGTTCGGCGTGTTCGAGAAGGGCGGCGCGTGGGCGCCGATCACCGGCGAGGGGATGGGCGAGGTCACCGTGGACGAGACGGTCGCCTTCACGCCCGAGGCGGTCGACGCGGTCCGCCGGCTCGTGCGCGACCGCTTCGCCGACACCATGTTCTTCGACGAGACGAAGCGCGCGATGATCTCGGTCGAGCAGCGCACCGACGTGGATGCGGACAGCTACGCCGAGGCCCAGTCGCGCTTCCAGGACGCCGCCTTCGACGCGCTGACCGGCCTCGGAGTCGGCCTGCGCTACGGCGACCGGGAAGCCCGCGACGCCGACGGCGCGGTGCCGTACCGGATCGACCCGACCATCATCTCCACCGACATCGAGTCGGTGCTGCTCGACAAGGACCGCGGCGCGCAGCGCGCCTTCGACTACTTCGCGGCGCGCGGGCCGCTCCCCCGCCGTTGGCGGTCGGTGGGCGACTCGCGCAGCGACTACAAGATGGCGGACTTCGTGCACGACGCAGGCTACGAGGTGGCCCACGTGGATGTGCGGCCCTCCGACGGTGTGCTCGACCGGCCGTACCAGGTGATCACGATCGGCGACGCCATCCACGACGACGCCGGCGCCGAGTTCCTGGCGCACTGGAGGCGCGAACTCGGTCTGGACTGAGCGCCGCGCCTCGCCGTCCGCGAGATTTGCGCCAAATCTCCGTTATGGGGCCGTCAAAACCGAGATTTGCGCCAAATCTCCGTTATGGGGCCATCAAAACCGAGATTTGCGCCAAATCTCGCGACAGCCGGTGGGAGACGCGGAGGTGCGCGCGTCAGGCGAGCTCGCGGCCGCGGTTGCGGCGGCGGATCTCTCGCGGCGCCCGGCCGCCGAGGAAGGAGCGCGCCGGGTCCACCATGAAGCCCTGGCGGAGCGCCTCGCGCCCGACCAGCATCCGGAAACCCATCTGGTCGCGGTTGGTCAGCGTCGTCTCCGCGGTCACCGGGCGGCCGCCGAGCACCAGGTCGAGCAGCACGACGATCCGCTCCTCCGTGTGACCGGACGAGCTGCGCACCACGCGGCGGTCGTGCACCGCGCACTCGGCGGTGACCGCATCCCGATCGGAGTCCTGCCACGGCTGCACCCGGAATCGCACCCGATCGCCCGGCAGCTCCTCGATGTCGAAGGCGTGCAGGGACGAGCTGCGGGCTCCGGTGTCGACCTTCACCTTGATCCACGGCACGCCGATGCCGGGAAGGCTCACCCACTCACGCCAGCCGACCGTGTCGGTGGTTGGATGGAGGTCGGCCATTCCCCCATCTTTGCAGGAGCCCTCCCGTGAAACTCGCCATCCTCTCGCGCGCCCCGCACGCGTATTCGACGCAGCGGCTGCGCTCGGCGGCCGAGAACCGCGGTCATACGGTCAAGGTGCTCAACACGCTCCGGTTCGCGATCGACCTCTCCGGCGACGAGCCGGACCTCCAGTACCGCGGCCGGCTGCTGTCCGATTACGACGCGATCCTGCCACGCATCGGCAACTCGATCACCTATTACGGCACCGCCGTCGTGCGGCAGTTCGAGCAGATGGATGTGTACACGCCGAACACCGCGAACGGCATCACGAACTCGCGCGACAAGCTGCGGGCGACGCAGATCCTCTCGCGCCACAACATCGGGATGCCGCGCACGGCGTTCGTGAACAGCCGCGCGGACGTGCGCATGGCGATCGAGCGCGTCGGCGGTGCGCCCGTCGTGATCAAGCTGCTCGAGGGAACCCAGGGCATCGGCGTCATCCTGGCCCCGGAGGCGAAGATCGCGGAGTCGATCATCGAGACGCTGCACTCCACGAAGCAGAACGTGCTCATCCAGAGCTTCATCGCCGAGAGCCGCGGGCGCGACATCCGCGCGCTCGTGGTCGGAGATCGGGTGGTGGCCGCGATGCGGCGCGTGGCGAGCGGGGACGAGTTCCGCTCCAACGTGCACCGCGGCGGCACCGTCGAGAAGGTCGCGCTGACTCCCGAATTCGAGGAGGCGGCGGTGCGGTCGGCGCAGATCATGGGACTCCGCGTCGCCGGCGTCGACATGCTGGAGGGCAAGGACGGCCCGCTGGTCATGGAGGTCAACTCCTCGCCGGGGCTCGAGGGCATCGAGCGGGCGACCGGACTGGATGTGGCCGGAGCGATCATCGACTTCATCGACAACCAGGTGGCGTTCCCCGAGATCGATGTCCGTCAGCGCCTCACCGTCTCGACCGGCTACGGAGTCGCCGAGCTGCTCGTGCACACCAACGCGGACCTCGTCGGCAAGACCCTCCGCGACTCCGGTCTCGGCGACCGCGACATCTCGGTGCTCACCCTGCACCGGGGCGCGTCCGTCATCCCGAACCCGCGCAGCGGCGTCGTCCTGGAGGCGGGCGACCGGCTGCTCTGCTTCGGACGGCTGGAGGAGATGCGGTCGATGATCCCGGACCGCCGCAAGCGCCGGGCCAAGGTGCGCAAGCTGCCGAAGGAGGCCCAGGAGGCGCTGACCGAGAGCGAGACCGCACCCGTCGCAGCGACGCAGTGAGAGCGCCGCTATCCGTCCCCCGCCGCCGTCGTGCGGGCACGGACATGCGCCCGCTCCCCCTGCGCGCCGAACAGTGAGAGCAGTTCGACCGCGCCTCCGGTCTCCGTACCGAACCAGTGCGGCACCCGGGTGTCGAACTCGGCCGCTTCCCCGGGCTCCAACACGACCTCGTCGTCGCCGAGCTTCAGGCGCAGGCGGCCGCTGAGCACGTAGAGCCATTCGTACCCCTCGTGGGTCCTCTGCCGCGGAACCGAACGGGCGCCGGGCGGAATGACGATCTTGAAGGCCTGCAGTCCGGCGGCGTGGCGCGAGAGCGGAAGCATCGTCATGCCGTCGCGACGGATCGGCTGGGCTCGCACACGCGGGTCGGCGGAGGGCGCGTGGACGAGCTCGTCGAGGGTCGTCCCGTAGACGCGCGCCAGCGGCAGCAGCAGCTCCAGGGTCGCCCGGCGGCGGCCGGACTCCAGGCGGCTGAGTGTGCTGGCGGAGATGCCGGTCGTCTCCTCGACCTCGGCGAGGGTCAGGCCGCGGTCGTTGCGCAGACGGCGCAGGCGGGCTCCGGCGGCGACGATGGCGTCTTCGGTGTCCATCCGCCCAGTTTGCCACTTCGGCAAGAGAATTTGCCATCCTGCATCCCCGCACCGACACTGGCTGCATGACGGACCAGTGGGAACAGCGGGACGAGATGGTGGACGCCGTGGTGATCGGCGGCGGTGCGGCGGGACTCAACGGCGCGCTCATGTTGGCGCGCTCGCGGCGAGAGGTGCTCGTGATCGACTCGGGGTCGCCACGGAACGCTCCGGCGGACGGCGTGCACGGTCTTCTCGGCCGTGAGGGGATGCCGCCGGCGGAGCTGCTGCGGATCGGGCGCGAGGAGGTCCGGCGTCATGGCGGACGCATCCTCGACGGCGAGGTGACGGATGCGGTGCGCTCGGGCGACGGATTCGTCTTGACCCTCGGCGACGGACGCACCGTCGGGGCACGCCGCCTGCTGGTCGCGACCGGGCTGCGGGATGTGCTCCCCGACATCCCGGGCCTCGCCGAGCGCTGGGGACGCGACCTCGTGCACTGCCCGTACTGCCACGGCTGGGAGGTCCGCGACCGGGCCATCGGAATCGTCGCGACCGGGGAGGGATCGGTGCATCAGGCGCTGCTCTTCCGGCAGCTCTCCGACGACGTCGTGTACCTGGCGAACGGTCACGAGCTCGACGAGACCACGCGGACGCGATTCGAGGCGCTGGGCGTCCCAGTCGTCGAGGGGCGTATCGCCGCCGTCGAGACGGCGGACGACCGCATCGCCGGCGTCCGGTTGGACGACGGCACGCTGGTCGCGCGGGAGGTGCTCGCCGTCGGCTCGCGCATGGAGGCCCGCACGCACGGCCTACAGTCCCTGGGTCTGCGCAGCATCGAGCTGCCCGGCGGGATGGGCACCAGCATCGAGTCGGACGAGTTCGGCCGAACCGGTGTGCCCGGAGTCTGGGCAGCGGGCAACGTCGCCGACGCCAAGGCGCAGGTCGGCGCCGCCGCAGCCGCCGGCGCGCTGGCCGGCGCCCAGATCAACGCGGAACTCGCGCTGGAGGACGCCGACCGCGCGGTGGCGCTCAGACGGTCGGCTGCCGCGGGCCGTCCTGCGGGCCGCTGACGGGCTGCTCGACCGCCCGCAACCGCTCGGCGCGGCGGTAGTGCCGCAGCACGAGCCAGAGGGTCAGGATGCCGCCGGCAGCGACGACGATCAGCACGACGATGTAGAGGATGCCGGCCAGCGCTGTCACGGCCGACGCGGTCTGCGCGCTGAGACCGCCGGCCGTGGTGAGCTCCTCGACCGCGCGACCGTTCGCGAGCAGGGCGATGACGGCCGCCAGATCGCTCGCCGAATCCCAGAGCCCGTGCAGGATGGCGACGCCGACGTAGGTCACGACGATCCAGATCGAGAACCGGAAGCGGTCGCGTCCCCGCGCCGCGCCGAACAGCACGGCACCGAGCACCGCCGTCCAGAGCACATGGCCGACCGGCGCGAGGATCGCACGGAGCACCTCGGTCTGCAGCAGTGAGACGAGGTCGATGCCGCGCGCCGTGATCGCCGCATTGAAGGCGTACCCGGCCGACTCGAACGCGGCGAAGCCCGCTCCGACGGTCGCACCGAGCAGAGCGCCCTGCGTGGCCGTCTTCGGCACGACCCGCCAGCCGATGATGACCAGCAGGATGCCTTTCACCAGCTCCTCGATGAGGCCGACCAGCAGATACAGCCAGTAGCTCTGGTGCAGGTTCACCTCGAGCAACGAGGCACCGAGCACGCCGAAGATCCCGCCGATGAAGAAGGCGAGCACCAGCTGCAGCGAACTGACGCTGCCGCTCACGCGCTCGATGGCGAAGAGGACGACGCAGAACGGGACGAGGAAACTCCCGAGGAGGATGAGCGTCGGGATGAGGTTGGTATTGCCGGTGACGATCGTCACGACGATCGTCAGGATCCACAGCGCCAGGCCCGTGAGCAGCGTCTTCCACCACCAGCCGTGATGGTGGTGCGGGTGCGGCGCTGCTTCAGGCCGGTCTGTCCACGTCTCTGCTGCCATCCGACTCCCCTTCGCTCGATGCCGCGCCGCCCGCTGACAGTGCGATCATCTTCCCACTGCGGCGGCTCTACGCCAGGGCTCCGGCTCGCCGACAGGGCTCAGGCGAGGGAGCGGAAGCGTGCGACGCCCTCGGCGACGAGCTCGCGGAGGTCGAGCGGCTCGTCGGAGGCGATCCAGCGTTCGAAGGCGATACGGAAGGCGGCCATCGCGGCCTCGGCGGCGATGGCCGCCTCGTCCGGCTCGAAGCCGCGCTCGACCAGAGCGGAGGCGGACGCGGAGGTGACGGTCGCGAGCTTCAGCAGCTCGCGCTCCTGAAGGCTCGCGTTCGCCGCGATGACGGCCGCGCGTCGGCGTGCGAACGTCGGGTCGGGACTGCTCTGGAGGAACCCTGCCGCGGCATCCATCCCCGCGGCGGCGGCGGCCAGCGCGGTCGTGGCCTCCGTGTGGTCCGCGATGGCCGAGAGCACCGTCTGCTGGAACGCGGCGGACCCGGCGAAGAGCACCTCGCGCTTGTCGGCGAAGTGACGGAAGAACGTTCGCTCGGTCACGCCTGCGCGGGCGGCGATGTCGGCGACCGTCGTCTGCTCGTATCCCGGGTCGAGGTAGAGCTCGAGCGCGGCGCGCGCGAGACGTCCCTGCGCATCCGGCTCCCAGCGTCCCATGTGTCCAGTGTAGTGATGACAGTTGCTGACATGAGTGCTACGCTGACGTCAGTCTCTGACATCAGCGGTTGATCGATCGGGAAGAGACGAGCGAAAGGAGCACATCATGCGTGTATTCATCACCGGGGGATCGGGCTGGATCGGATCAGCCGTCGTCCCCGAACTCCTCGCCGCCGGCCACGAGGTCCGCGGGCTGGCCCGGTCGGACGCGTCCGCCGCACGCCTCCGCGCCGCGGGCGTCGAACCGGTCTTCGGCGGGTTGACCGACCTGGACGTCCTGCGCGACTCCGCCGCCGCGGCCGACGCCGTCGTCCACCTCGGCTACAACCACGACTTCAGCGACCAGGCGGGAGCGGGTCGCGCGGAACGCGCCGCCCTCGAGACCTTCGGCGACGCCCTGGAGGGCCGGGATGCGCCCCTGCTGTTCGCTTCCGGAGTCGCGTTCGTCGCCCCCGGCCAGGTCGCGACGGAGGACGACCTCGCACCGTTCTCCGGGCCGGACGCCCCGCGCGGAGGGGCAGAGGAGCTGGCGTTCGGGTTCGTCGACCGCGGCATCCACCCGGTCGCCCTGCGCTTCGCTCCGACCGTCCACGGCGCCGGCGACCACGGCTTCACCGCCGAGCTGGTGCGCGTCGCACGCGAGAAGGGCGTTGCCGCCTATGTGGGCGACGGGTCGAACCACTGGCCCGCCGTGCACCGGGGGGATGCCGCCCGCCTGGTCGCCCACGCCCTGGAGAACGCCGGAGCCGCGACCGTCGTGCACGCGATCGGCGAGCAGGGTGTGCGCACCCGTGATATCGCCGAGGCGATCGGCGGCGGGCTCGGCCTCCCCACCGTATCGATCGACCCGGCCGACGTGGAGCCGCATTTCGGGTGGATCGGGCGGATCTTCGCCCTCGACCTCCAGGCCTCCAGCGCACTCACGCAGCGCCGGTTCGACTGGGCGCCGACCGGCCCGACCCTGCTGGAGGACCTGGCCGCCGGCTCCTACTTCGCCCGCGCCGCGGCCTGACCCCTCACGGGGCTCGAGGCGGAGAGGGAGGGGACGAGGACGACGAGGAGTCGGCGGGTGGGTTCACGAGGACGTCGTCGAAGGTCGCCTTCTCCGCCGCGGTGCGCTGGTCCCAGCCGGGACGCCGCGCCGCGTAGAAGATCAGCGGAGGGACGCCCAGCAGGATGACGATCACCGCGACGAGCGCCGGGTACGCCCATCCCGGCGCGCCCGCCGCGAAGCCCTCCGGCGGCACGAACCCGAGCGCGAACGCGGCCAGGCAGGCGAGGAAGCCGATCGTCGCGATCAGTCCCATCGCCGGCGTGCGGTAGCTGCGCGTGACGTGCGGATGGGTGCGGCGGAGCCGCATCGCGGCCGCGAACATCATCATGTACATGATCAGGTAGAGCGCCGCAGCCATGTCCACCAGCAGGATGAACGCGGTGTTGATGTTCGGCACGAAGATGAACAACGCCGCGAGCAGCGTGACCACGATGCCCTGCACGTTCAGGATGCCGACCTGCACGCCCGCCTTGTTCCGCCGCTGCAGGAACGTGGGCAGGTAGCCGGAGCGCGCCGCCGCGAGCAGACCGCGCGACGGTCCGGCGATCCATGTGACGACGGAGGCGAACGCGCCGAGCGCGATCAGCAGGGAGATGAGCGGGGTCGCCCAGGACATCCCCCAGGTGTCGAAGTAGGTCTTGAACGCGAGGTTGATGCCGGTGGTGAGCCCGAGCTCGGACGACGGGACAGCCACCGCGATCGCGATCGTCGGGAAGATGAAGATCCCGAGGATGAGGATCGACGCGATGAGCACCGTCTTCGGGTAGCCCTTGCCCGGGCTCTTGAGGTCGTTCGCGTGGACTGCGTTGACCTCCATGCCGGCGTACGCCAGCACGTTCGAGACGATCAGCACGATGGAGGCGATACCGGTGAACGGCGGGATGATCGCCGACGCCTCCAGCGGCGTCTCGCTGGGCTGTCCCGTCCCGAGCCAGATCGCGCCGAACACGATCAGCAGGACGCCCGGGAAGATCGTGCCGGCGAGTCCCGACCACGACCCGACCTTCGCGAACAGGTTGCCGCCGCGCAGGGTGATGAACGTCGAGAACCAGTAGATGACGAGGATCACGATCGCCGTGTAGAGGCCGGAGTTCGCCAGGTTCGGGTCGAGGAACACGAACGCCAGCGACGCCGCGATGAACGCGATCTGCGTCGGATACCAGACGACGTTCTGCACCCACTGGAGCCAGATCGCCTGGAATCCCCAGCGCTCGCCGAACGCCAGGCGCACCCAGGTGAAGACGCCGCCCTTCCAGCCTGTGGCGAGCTCGGCGGCGACGAGCGCCACCGGGATCAGGAAGAAGATCGCCGGGATGATGAACAGCGTCACCGAGCCCAGCCCGTACCCGGCCATGGCGGGGAGGCTGCGCAGGGACGCGACGGCGACGACGGTGAGCATCGCCAGCTGGGTGATGCTCATGAACGTGCGCGCCGTCGTGCCCGGCGACCCGATCGCCGGCTTGTGCGGCACGGAGTCGAAGGGATGCGGTTTGACGTGGTCGGGCCCGGGCGCCGGTGTGCCGTCCGCCCGGGTGTAGTCCGTCGCGGACTTGTTCGGCTCGCTCGTTGCGGTCATGGTCTTCTCCCGCTCGTGTGAGGCGCGCTGCGCCGGGTCTCGATCGCGTTCCGGCGATCAGTGGGTGAAGGAGGCCGTCTGGCCTTCCAGCGGCATCGGCCCCTCGAGCTGGTCGAGGTACGCGACGGCCTCTTGGATGTCGCCGATCAGCGACTCCGCCAGGTTGCGGCTCAGCCCGTTGCGCACGACGATGCGCTGCACGGTGAGGTCGCTGATGTCGTCGGGCATCGGGTAAGCGGGGATGAGCCATCCCTTCAGCCGCAGGCGCTCCGACAGGTGGTACAGGTTCCAGTTCTCGGTGTGCCCCTTCTTCAGCTGCCAGGCGAAGACGGGGATGTCGGAGCCGTCGTTCCACAGTTCGAACGCAGGCATCTTGGCGATCTCCCCCGAGAGGTAGAGCGCGACATCCTGCGACGCCTTCTGCACGCGGTAGTAGCCGTCGAACCCGAGCCGCAGGAAGAGGTAGTACTGCAGCAGCACCTGCGCGCCCGGGCGCGAGAAGTTCAGCGCGAACGTCGGCATGTGGCCGCCGAGGTAGGTGACGTCGAACACGAGGTCGGAGGGGAGGTCCTCCACCGTGCGCCAGACCACCCACCCGAGCCCCGGGTAGACCAGACCGTACTTGTGGGCGGACGTGCTGATGGAGACGACGCGGTCGACGCGGAAGTCCCACTCCAGCTGCGGCTGCAGGAAGGGCGCGATCATCCCGCCCGACGCTCCGTCGACGTGGATCTTGATGTCGAGCCCGGTGTCCGCCTGGATGCGGTCCAGGGCCTCGGAGATCTGCGCGACCGGCTCGTACATCCCGGTGTAGGTGACGCCCATGATGGCGACGACGCCGATGGTGTTCTCGTCGACGTACTTCTCGAGCTCATAGCCGTCGAGGACCTTGTGGTCGAGGCTGATCGGCACGTACCGGGCTTCGACGTCCCAGTAGTTGCAGAACTTCTCCCAGCAGACCTGAACGGCGCTGGAGAGCACCAGGTTCGGCTTCTCGGTCGACTTGCCCTCGGCCCTTCTCGCCTGCTGCCAGCGGCGCTTCAGCGCGAGGCCGCCCAGCATGCACGCCTCCGACGAGCCGATGGTGGAGGTGCCGATCGCCTTCTCCGGGTCCGGCGCGTTCCAGAGGCCGGCGATCATCTTCCAGCAGCGGGTCTCGATCGCCGCGGTCTGCGGGTACTCGTCCTTGTCGATCATGTTCTTGTCGGCGGACTCGGCGTACAGCCGCGCGGCGTGATCGTCCATCCAGGTGCCAACGAAGGTGGCCAGATTGAGGCGGGCGTTGCCGTCGAGCATCGACTCGTCGTGGACGATCTGGTAGGCGGTCTCGGGCAGCGACTCATTGTCGGGGATGCGGTCCACCGGCAGATCGGTACTCTCGCCCGGCCGGGCGAAGATCGGGTTGAGCTGGGTCCGGTCGCTGGTGCCGGTGTAGGCGGTGGAGGGCGACTGCGACGCCTTCGCCCGCTCCTTCGACTCTGAGATGGTCATTCGCTTCACTCCTCGGACGGCGCGGGCACCGGCTCGCGCAGTGGACGTTCGCTTGTACGTCGTCCGGCCGGCCGATCCGTGACCGCGCCGAACAGCGTCACCGTAACGAGGGCGTGATTCGCGGCGATAGACAGTTCTCGCGGCTCTTCCTGGATCCGCCGGCGCCTGCGCCGGACGGGCTCAGGAGCCGGATCGCTTCAGCGTTCCGATCGTGGAGCCGCCGTCGTCGAGGACGGTCATCGTGTCACCGGAGACGTTGCCCGTCGCGGCTTTGCCGAGCCAGGTGTCCACGTCCTCGCAGGCCATGAGGGTGGATGCGATCGGGCCGAAGGTGATCTCGTCGCCGTCGATCTGGCCCTTGCCCGACAGCGTGTTGCAGCCGTCGGAGCCGGAGAAGGTGCCGTCGTTCTCGATGTCGAGGTTGGGCTGGCCTGCCGAGGTGGAGCCCCACCGACCCACGACCGCTTGCCCGCTCGGGGTGCCGGCGCACCCGGCGAGCAGCAGGACCGCGGCGGCCACCGCGGTCAGACGTTGCATCCGTCGGTGGCTCAGCATGATCCCTCCCCGCTTTCTGGGCGCCAGGGTAGCGCCGGTGCCGCCGCGCGCGACAGGGGGAATCGGGCGCGGCGCGGTGCTCGATCCGGGGTCAGTCGGCGGCTCGGTCGTCGGCGACGGCGGTCGGGGACAGCACCTCGTCGACGATGGCGAGCAGCTCGGGCCGGGCGAGGATGCGGAAGTGTCCGCCCACGTCCAGCTCGATGTTGCGGGCGCCTTCGAGCCTGCTTCCGGCGGGGACGTGCGGGTCGAACCAACCCCAGACGGAGATGATCTGGGCGTTCACCGCGCGGTTGAGCGCGAGCCGGACGAGTCCGGGAGACGACGGCATCAGTGCGCGGACGCTCGAGATCGGGATGAACCGGGCGAGCGACGACCCGCCGAACGGCGTGGCCACGGCGACGGTGGTGCGGATGCGCGGGCCCGAGTCGGGCATCCCCATCAGGTATTTGGCGATCAGGCCGCCCTTGCTGTGCGCGACGATGACGACATCCGTGAGGTCCTGCTCGTCGAGGTGACGCTGCACGAGCGCGGCGGCCTCCGGTACGGACATCCGGTTGTCCTCGAGCGCGGTGACGACGTGCACGGGGTGGCCGGACGCGTGGATGTGCTGGGCGAGCGGGCGGAGGAAGCGCCACGTCTCGAAGATGCCGGGGATGAGCACGACGGGCGTGCGCGAGCCCTCGCCGGCCACGAGCGCGTCCGGGTTGCTGCGGTCGAACGCGGCGCGCAGCTGGTGACGGCCGGCGTACAGCCAGTCGAGCGCGAGCACGCCGGCACGGCGCAACACGGTGCGCCTCATCCCGGCACCCGCACCAGCTGCGAGATCAGGGCGGCGGTGCGCCAGGGCGCGCCGTGCATGACGAGGTGGGCGACGGAGGGGAGGCGCGCGGCCGTGCCACCGGCCCGCTTCGCCAGCTCGGCGACCCACTCGTCGCGGGCGATCGGGTCGCGGGCGCCGCGCACCACGACGACGGGCACGGTCGTGTGCTCCAGCTCCTCTTCGGTGCGGAATTCCAGCATGGCGGGCAGCGTAGCGAGATACCAGGCCGGTCCGCAGTGCAGGTAATCGCCGATGACGATGCGGTTGCCGCGCGCGTCCTCCCGCAGGGTGTCGATTCCGAGCAGGACGCCGGCCTTCACCGCGTTGCGATCCTGCGGTGCCATGACCGGGCCGAGCAGCGCGAGGCCGCGCACGAGGTCCGGCCGTCGGGCTGCCAGGCACACCGCGATCTGGGTTCCCATCGAGTGGCCGACCACGACGGCGTCGGTGATGCCGGCGTCGTCGAGGAGGGCGGCGACGGAGTCCGCGAACTCCGCGATGGAGAGCCCGCGTCCCGGACGGAACGGCTTCGCCTTGCCGAACCCGGGCAGGTCGAGGGCGACGACACGCCCCTCCTCGGCGAGCGCCGGCACCAGCCGCTCGAAGTAGCGCGAACTGACCCCGATGCCGTGCACGAGCACGAAGACGGGAGCCGTCGGCTCCGCGTGCTGCGGGGCCGGGCGCTGCGGACCGGTGTCGACCGTGACGACGGCGCGGGGCGGGAGCGGAGGCGTCAGGTCGTCGGTCACTCCACCACGGTACCCGGGGCCCTTTGCGGACCATGAGCGGCACGGGACCCGGTTGAAAACCCGGAGGAGTGGGGTAGCTGTGGAGAAGTACTAGCCCCGACGGCAGCGGAAGGAGTACCACAGGACCATGCCCGCATCGCAGGAGCTGCCCTCCACCCTCGAGCGTTCGGAGAAGCACGCCCAGGCCCTCTGGTCGAAGGCGCACGACTCGGCGGTCGAGGAGTACGGCGAGGGCGAACGGGCGCACCGAACCGCCTTCGCCGCACTCAAGCACGAGTACGAGAAGGTCGGCGACCACTGGGAGCGCAAGGCCGAGAACGGGCCGTCCGACCGGAAGGCGGCCGGCGGCCGCGACACGGACGCACCGACCGAGGAGGGCGTGGACGCGAACGCGTCGAAGGCGCACCTGCTCGAGATCGCCAAGCGCCTCGACATCTCGGGCCGCACGCGCATGACGAAGGACGAGCTGATCGACGAGATCAAGCGCGCCAATCGTCGCGAGACGGCGGCCAAGCGAAAGAAGGGCTAGCAATGGGCGACGTGCTCGCGTTCATCGGATGCTTCATCCTGTTCCTGGTGGGGATCTTCCTCCTCGGGCTCGCCGACACCCTGCCGGCGTGGCAGGGCCTCGTGTTCTTCGCCGGCATCGTCTGCATCGCGCTCTCCTTCGGCATCCCGGTGGGTGTCCTCGGCCATACCGAGTAACGCCCACCGCGTCAACCGCCTCCCTCGCCCTCCCTTTCCTCAGGGGGGCGAGGTAGCGTTGGTGGATGGCTGACTTCACGCGCCTGCACAGCCACACCTCCGATCCGGAGGAGGCGGATGCGGCGATGGCCGCAGCCGGAGGCCGGTTCGCCTTCGCTCAGCTGCCGCAGAACGACTTCTCGTTCGACGTCGATCAGGCGATCGATCCGTCGTTCTCTGTCGCGCGCTATGCGATCGGCGGTCAGTGGGAGACGTCCGGGGACTTCGACGACGTCGTCATCGTGAACGTCAAGACCGACGTGTACCGCTGGGACATCGACGGCGAGCGGGGCTTCGGCGCCCGGTCCCCCTTCCTGATCCGGCCGGGTCACGACTTCACCTGCTTCGCCGAGGACAGCGACGTCGTCAACATCTTCCTGTCGCCGCAGACGCTCAGCGACGTGGCGGCCACCGCCCTGGGGCATGAGGGCCCGGTCGTGTTCGGCTCGGCGCAGACGCGGAGCCCGAAGCACGCGGAGTACATGATGACGGCCGCGACGGTCGCCGCCGAGTACATGGAGTCGGGCACGTTCCGGCATCCTCTGGTGCGCGCGAGCCTCTTCCACACGCTCTCGCTCGCCGCCCTCAACTGCTTCTCGCTGAGCACCGATCCCCGGGAGCAAGCACAGACGCCCACCGCGCAACTGGAGTCGTACCGCCGGGCGGTCGGGTTCATCGAGGACTACGCGTCCCTGCCCATCACGGTGACGGACATCGCGGGCGCGGCCGGGGCCACCATCGCTCAGCTTCATGCCGCGTTCCGCACCCACGCGGGGACGACGGCCCAGGGATACCTGCAGCAGGCGCGGCTGTCGGCGGCGCACACCGAGCTCCAGGTCTCCGACCCGGCGACCACCGACCTCGCCGACCTCGCCGGCCGCTGGGGTTTCGCCGACCTCGACCGCTTCGCCCGCCGCTACCGCGAGGCGTACGGGATGCATCCTGCCGTGGCGCTGCAGGACTGAGCCCGCCGCCCCTCCCTCTCCCCGCCCCCCTCCGACTTTCGCCGAGGTGCACGTAGTTGCGGTCGACACGCCGTGGAGGTGCGCAACAACGTGCACTTCGGCGAAAGAGGAAAGGGGAAGGGGAGGGGCGTACCCCGGGATGCGGGAGCGCGCAGCCCCCTGGACGCACGCGCGTGCGGTGATTGCTTGGGGGTATGCCAGAGAACCAGTACACCTTCGACAACCCTGTGGACCGCTACCCCAGCATCTCGCCTGACGAGGAGCAGGTGCCCGAGCCGGGTCTCGAAAGCGACCTGAGCCCCCGCGCCGACCTGGGCGAGGACAGCTACGTCGGCACCGGCCGTCTGACCGGCCGGAAGGCGATCGTGACGGGAGGCGACTCCGGGATCGGCGCCGCTGCGGCGATCGCGTTCGCGCGCGAGGGCGCCGACATTGCGCTCGTCTATCTCCCGGAGGAGGAAGAGGATGCGCAGCGCATCGCCGGTCTCATCCGCGACGCCGGCCGCACGGCCGTCACCATCCCGGGCGACCTCAAGGAGCGCGCCTTCAGCGACGAGATCGTGAAGCGGGCGCTGGGCGAGCTCGGCGGCATCGACATCCTGGTCAACAACGCCGGCAAGCAGATCGCCACGGAGAGCCTCACCGACATCCCCGACGACCAGTTCGACCACACGATGAAGACCAACGTCTACGCGATGTTCTGGCTGACGCGCGCGGCGCTGCCGCACCTCCCGGCGGGCGCGACGATCATCAACACCACGTCCATCCAGGCGTACCAGCCGGGCGAGCAGCTCGTCGACTATGCGACGACGAAGGCCGCAATCAACGCCTTCACGAAGGCTCTCGCCCAGCAGCTCGCGCCGAAGGGCATCCGCGTCAACGCGGTGGCTCCCGGACCCATTTGGACGCCACTGCAGGTCAGCAAGGGACAGCCCGCCGAGGCGATCCCCGAGTTCGGGCAGCAGACGCCGCTCGGACGCCCGGGGCAGCCGGCCGAGCTGGCGCCCGCGTACGTGTTCCTCGCGTCGCCCGAGTCGAGCTACGTCATCGGCGAGACGCTGTCGGTGACGGGCGGCATGCCCACTCCGTGATCAGTGCGCCGGGCGGGCCGTCGGCTCGCCCGGCGCTCACCCGAAACAGCGTCAGGTCAGCGGGCGAGCGGCCGCCCCGTCCGGAACGCGTCGACGACATCCCGCGGGATCTGGCCCCTGCTGCCGACCTCGACGCCGTTCTTCCGCGCCCACTCCCGGATCGCCCGGCGCTCGTCCGGCGACGGCGGGGCGTCCGATGCGGGAGCGTCGTTGCGACCGGCCGCCTCGATCCACTTGGCGAAGTCCGCCCGCAGCTGGTCGGCGTGCTCGGAGGACAGGTCGATGACGTACTGCGCGCCCGCGAGCGAGAACTCGATGGTCTCGCCCTCGCCTTCCGGGATCACGGACTGGTCGAGATCGTCGATCAACTGGTAGGTGACTCGCTTGGCCATATCCATCCCGCCACTTCGTCGATTGGATGCACCCGCGGGTGCGCTTGTCGCGAAGCCTACCGGTGACGCGCGCCTCAGCGACCGGCGACGTGCGCCCTCCGCTGAGCCCGGACCACCAGTGGCAGCACGACCCAGATGACGATCAGCACGATGAAGACGCAGCTCGCGGCGATGATGCCGGCGGGCGGCGCGAGCAGGAAGTCGACGATGAACAGCACGATGCCCGTGAACAGCAGGGATGCGGCCGCCAGGCACACGATCAGGATCTTGCTCCCGAGGCCCACCAGCTCCGTCTTCGCCTTTTGCCGGAAGAGGAGTCGGTGCAGCGCGACCGGCGCGAGGGCCAGCAGCGTCACGATCACCGCGAGGAAGACGAGGACGAGGTAGACCACCACGTCGAACGGCGCCAGTTGTGCGAAGCGCTGCTGGAACGGCAGCGTCAGCAGGAACGCGGCGAGGATCTGGGTCCCCGTCTGGAACACGCGGAACTCCTGCAGCAGCTCGTTCCAGTTGCGGTCAGCGCGCTGGGCGGTCGTCTCGTCGCGGCCGTCTCCCGGGTCGGCATCCACGCCTTCGCTCTCGGGCGCATCCCACACGTCGTCGTTCGTCATCGTCGCTGTGCCTCCAGATCGCGCGCCATGGCCGTCAAGGCCGCGTCGACCGTGCCTCGGACGACCTCCTCGGGGTCGCCGTCGAAGTGGAGCTCCTCGACCTGCGGCGCGTCCGGCCGGCCGTGGGCGAGGAAGACCGTGCCGGCCTCCTTGCCCTCCTCGGACCCGGGGCCGCCCGCGCCGGTGACCGCGGCGACGAGTTCGGCGCTGAGCAGCCTCCCCACGCCCGACGCCATCTGCTCGGCGCACGCGGCCGTGATCACGGGGCCGGGCGTCACTCCGAGCACGTCGAACTTGACGTGCTCGGAGCAGGCGACCACCCCGCCGGCGAACCAGTCGCCCGCCTGCGGGGAGGCGCCGAGGGCCGAGGCGATCGCGCCGCTGGTCAGCGATTCGGCGACCGCGATGGTGAGGCCGGCGGAGGAGGCGAGGTCGGCGATCGTGTCGCCGAGGTCGGTGTCGTTCTCCGTCGTCATGCAGGAACCTTAGCCGTTGTCGCTGTCGCCCTCGTCGCCTTCCGCCTGCGAGGGCTTGTCGATGATCTGCTGCTCCGCCTCGGTGTTCTCGTCGTGGCGGTCGCCTTCGGTGTTCTGGGGGTCGGACATGTCCGCTCCTTCTCTCGTGTGGTGGGTGGTCTTCAGTGGTCGGTGCGGAAGTGCACCGCTTTGTGGCTGCCGTCGCAGAACGGCTTGATCGTCGAGACGCCGCAGCGGCAGAGCGCCACCGTGCGCCGGTGCTGCTCGATCGGTGTGCCGTCGGGTGTCGTCAGGTCGATGTGACCGCGCACGAGCAGGGGGCCGTCGGGGCAGGCGACGATCACCGGCTCCTCCTCGTGGGCCGTCATGCCGCCACCGCCACGGGCTGGCGGAGCGAGCTGCGGCCCGCTTCGAAGCTCTCCAGCATGTGCTGGCCGGCGAGGCCGTCCACGTAGAGGCAGGCGGCGGCGCCGAAGACGATGTCGGGCAGGAGCTCGGGATGCTGCTCGGCGAGACCGCCGGCGAGGTCGCGGCCCGCGATCTGCTCGTGCACCGCATCCGCCTCGACGTGCTCGTCGTAGTACCAGGTGACCTCGTCGTCGTGACCGAGCCGCCGGAAGCCGTTGCCGTAGAAGCGGTTCGGGATGGACGAGGTCATCTCGAATGCCGCGAGATGACCGGTGATCGCGCCGCGGAGACTGCGGTTGAGGCCGAACATCGACATCATCGTGAACGACGCGAGGGTGATCGCGGGCACGTTGTCGATGTAGGCGCCGTAGCTGTCGTCGAGCCCGAGGTTGCGCATCGTGCGACCGAAGATCTCCGCGTGGATGCGGTCCGGGCGCCCGGCGCCGTACTCGTCGGACTGCACCTCCACGAGCGCCGCCTTCGCCCGGCCGGTGAGACGCGGGATGGCCCAGGAGTGCGGGTCCGCCTCCTTGCGCGTGTAGATGGAGCGGTGGATGACGAACTCCACCGCCTGCTCCTCGGTCGCCTTCTTGGCGAGGAAGCGGGAGAGGCTGGGGCCGCCGTCCTCCGAGGTGAGGTCGAACAGATAGGCCGCGACCGCATCCGCGTTCGGCTCGGGCAGGTCGCCGACGGGGACGCGCTCCCGCAGCTGGCGCTCGAACACGCGCTCGATGGCTCGGCGGGTGCGCAGCAGGTCCGGGTTCCACTCCCACTCGTCGTCGGCTTCGACGGTGTCTCCGTAGTGGAGGCCGTAGAGCAGGAGGAGGGTCAGCTGGAGGTCCTCGTCGGCGAGGAGGTCCGGCTCCGCTGCGAGGGCGGCGGTGGCGTTCTCGGTGAAGCGGACGACGTCGTCCGCTGCGGCGGAGGGATGGCTTGTGAGCGCGTCCAGCAGCGCCTCGCTCACCGGCCCCCGCGGGGTGATGCGTGGTGTCATACCCCCAAGCAACCGGGGGAAGCGCGCCGGGTCAACCGGTTGCCTGGTCGCCGCTTCGGTGCGTGCGCCGTCAGAGTTGGCGCTCGATTCGTGCCGAATGTGCGGTTAGGCGCGTCGTTAGCGCACATTCGGCACGAATCGTCGGCGTGATGAAGCACGGCGGAGAGTACGGAGGGGGGTCGCCGCGCGTCGGAGGCGGCCGTCCGAGTACCGGACGCCGCCGCGGAGGCGAGCGCCGACGGCGAGCCAGACGCAGACGGCGCGCTCGGCGAGCCACGCCGGCGCCCACAGTGCAGCCGTCGCCGGGAACAACCGACGTCCTCCCGCCCGGCGACGGCCCACCTCGGCGAGCGCCACCACGGCGAGCACCCCCGCGAGCAGGCGTCCAGGACGCCGCAGCGAGGCGAGCGCGAGGGGCAGCACGGCCAGCTCGGCCGCCAACCGCGCCGGCTGCGCGAAGTCGTCGTAGGCCTGCCGCACCCGCTGCCGCAGGAAGTGGCCGACCTCCGGCGGCCGCCGGACGACGCCGATCCGATCCGCCGCGATCACCCGTCCACGCGCCACCTGCACGGTGCGGATGAGCTCCAGGTTCTCGAAGAGCACGTCGCCGTCGTACCCGCCGGCCGCGAGCACCAGCGAACGGCGGACCGCGAGTGTGCCGGGATAGTCGTGACCGAGTGCGCGGTTCAGGAGGCTGCGCCCGGTGTCCCAGCGCGCATGCCACGGCGCGGGGTCGAACACGTTCTGCGGCCGCACGAGGTCGCCCGCGTCGAGCATCCCGACGACCGCGCGCAACGCTCCCTCGTCGTACCGGACGTCGTCGTCGGCCAGCACGACACGGTCGTGGCGGGCGCTCCTGAGCCCGGTCATGACCCCGGCGACCTTGCCGTTGTGACCGGGCCACGGCTCGGCGGGGAGGTGACGGACTCCCGGCGGGAACGCCCGGGCGTGCGCGCTGAAGCGCTCCGGCTCCGACCCGTCGACCACCGTGACGTCGATGAACTCACGCAACCTCGTCAGGTACGCGACCAGCTCCGCGAGGACGGCGTCGTCCGACCAGCGGAGCGGCAGCACGTATTCGGCATCGAGACTCATCCGGCGCCCCTCAGGACTCGGAGGAGTCGAAGCGGGGCGAGTACAGCGTCGCGCCCGGACGCAGCCGGATGACGTCGTCACTGAACGACGCGAGGTCCGGCCACAGCACCAGCACCGAGCCGCGCGCACGCCAGCGCAGGAAGCGCGCGATCAGCGCCGGCGCATCCACGTCTCTCCGCTCGTAGCCGGCGAACGATTCGTGGGCGTGCGGGCTCACCACCAGGCCGTGCAGTCGCGCGGCGGCGAGCAGCCCGTCGGGCGGGCCGTCGAGCGCGAACCGCGCGTCGACCACGACGCCGAGCCGCTCGCCTTCCGCGGTCAGCACCGGGCTGCCGAGCAGGTCACTCAGGATCATGACGACCCCCGGGGATGCGCGCGATCACGTGGTCGCGCATCCATCGTTCGGTCCAGCTCGCATCGAGCGAGTCGGCCGCGACGCCCACCCTCACGACCGTTCCCGGGTCGGCGACCACCTTCCACGGGATTCGGATGAACCGGGAGTCGGGAAGCCGCCCGCCGAAGACCCGGGTCAGCAGGATGGGACCGGTGAGCAGCGACTCGATGATCGGCGGGGAGTCCGGGTCGAGGTGCTCCAGGTCGTCCGGCGTGGTCAGCTCCAGATCGTCGACGGTGCTGACCGGGACGGCGTCGGGGTCGAGGATCTGCCGGTCGAGGAGATCGAGCCCCGCGTCCAGCACACGGCCGGCGACGGCCGGCGCCGGCGGAAGGTGGCGTTTCTGCGTCATGCTCCTGCTCCCGTCACGATCATGAGGGGGATGGCGGCGATCGACGCCACCAGGATGAGTCCGAGGTAGATCAGGCCGAAGAAGTTCGTCGCTCTGCCGTTGACCTCGTCCCCCATGTATTTCGGGTCGTTCGCCACGATCAGGATCGGCAGATACGTCAACGGCAGGGCGATCGCCGAGAACACCACCGAGAACTCGGTGACCTGCACCGGGTCGACGCCGGTGAAGAGAATGCCGAGGGCGACCACCAGCGACAGGATCATCACGGCGTGGAACCGCGACGCCGAGGCCGGGCGCCGGAACTTGCCCCACGGCCAGCCGAAGAACTGCCCCAGCGTGTACCCGCTCGACAGCGTCACCTCGAGGGCGGCGCCGAAGGTCGCGGCCACGAAACCGAAGATGACGATGATGAGCCCGATCTTGCCGAACGCCTGCGCCACGGGAAGCGCCGTCTCGAACAACGACTCCACCTGGATGCCCTTCGGGAGGAGCATGACCGTGGCGCACGCGGCGATGGCGAGCGACAGCAGCCCGCCGAGCGGGAAGCCGACGAGCACGTTGAGACGCGACTGAGCCAGGTCCTTCTTCTTCCACTTCTCCTCGATCGCGCCGGACGAGAAGAAGAACACCTCGTAGGGCGTCATCGCGGCGCCGAACAGGGCGATCGCGTAGTACCAGTACGTCGCGGGCGTCTCGTCGGTGTGCGGCGACGGCTGGAGCAGCACCTGCGAGCCGAGGGCGGACCAGTCCGGGTGGAGGAAGAACAGGGCGACGGCGAACACGACCAGGGCGAGGCCCAGCAGCCCCGTCACGTTCTCCATGATCGAGAACTTGACCCGCCAGACGACGATCCACACCGCGATGGCCGCGACAGGGAACCAGAGCACGGGCTCGATGCTGGAGGCGAGCTGCAGGGCGAGCGCGATACCGCCGATCTCCGCGGTCAGGGTGAGCAGGTTGATCAGGAACGAGGCCGACAGGTTCGCGAGGGCCATGCGGGCTCCGAGCCGCTCGCGGATGATCTCGAACGTCGCCCGGCCACTCACCGCGGCGACCCGTCCGGACATCTGGGCGAACAGGCAGATGCCGACCACGCCGACGAGGACGACCCAGGTCAGCGTCATCCCGAACCGCGACCCGACGACGCTGTTGGTGACGAGGTCACCGATGTCGACGAATCCGCCGATGGCGGTCAGCACGCCGAGCGCGACGGCGAAGATCCCCTTCATTCGCGCTCCAGCCGCCGGGATGCCGCCTGCAGCTCCTGAGCGAGCCGATCGAGCTCGCGGCGCTGCCGGTCGACCGTGGCCGACGAGTCCGTGCCGGACGCCTGGGCCCGCTGGGCGGCGGTCACCACATCCTGAGCCGCCCGGATGTCGGCCAGCACGCTGTCGCGCCTGGCGCCGATCCCGCCGATGGCGGTCATCGTCGAGACCGTCTGCGCCTCCTGCGCCAAGCGGTCGGCGACATCGGTCAGACCGGTGTCCTGAACGGTGGACAGGATCTGGTCCTGCTCGTGCAGGCCGAGCACGAGACCGGCGGCGCGGGCGGCCGATGCCGCCGTCCCGGCGGACTGCGACAGGGAGCCGCGTGCGCTGTCGTCGGCGGAGCAGCCCACGAGCACGCCCGCCACCAGCAGCGCCACCGCCCCCGTAGCGATGTGTCGATGCTTCACGCCGTGGACTGTACGCGCGCTGTGAGAATGGTGAAAGTGGTGCTGCTGCGGCCGACTCCTACACGTCGGGCGCCGTTCGTGCGGGGACGTCCGGGCGGAATCCCGCCGTCGCCTCCTCGTAGGTGGTGTGCCTCCGCGCGGGGTGCGAGTCCGCCGGTGGTGGCACTTCGGCCCGGCTCAACGCGTGCAGCACCAGCTTCTCCACCAGGGCTGCTGCTGTGGTCTCGCGTGAGCGTGCGATCCGGACGAGGGCGGCGTACTCCTGCTCGCCGAGGCGGATCGTGAGGGGCATCCCAGCCGGGGCGCGGCCCGGCCCGTGAACGGACGCCGGTTCCGTCATCTCGGCGCTGTGAGATTCCTTCATGTCCGAAGCCTTACACAAGAGAGCGCTCTCCTTGGCTACTCGATTTGTTCGCACGACGCACAGCCATCCGGTGGCCTCGTTGCACTCGCCGGTCGTCACCGGCGAAGATCGTGTGCGTCGCGCGCAGGCGCCGTCCCGTTCCCCCCGGTCCACGACGGCGTCAGCGCGACACCTCCGCGGCGGGATCCTGGTCTTCGGGTGGCCAGGATCCCGCCGCCACAAGCCTCAGGCCCTCCTCCAGCCGCTCCCGGATGTCCGCCACCGGGACGATGTCGGCGCCGAACGAGAGCGCCATCGCCGCGGATGCTGCCGCACCCACGATCCGGTGGATGCGCGGCTCCGACGCCCGGTCGCCCAGGGCCCGCTGGGACGACTCGGCTGCCGCCGTCAGCGAGGCCCGCAGGCGCTCCCGCTCCGTCTCGGAGGGGAGCCCCGTTTGCAGGGCGGCGACCGCCTCCCGCAGCGCCGGCTCGACCAGAGAGCGGAGGACCGCCTCCGGGGCGAGGCCCCTCTGCTGCTTCAGCGCGGAGTCCAGGGTCGCGAGCAGGGCGGCAGGGGTGAACGGCTTGGCCAGGAAGTACGCGCCATCGCGCTCGACCGACGCTCGCGCAGAGGGACCGGGCAGCATCCCGCTCATCAGCACGATCGCCGCCCCGGGCTGCTGCTCCGCCACCATCCGGGCGATCCGTTCGCCGGGGACGCCGGGCATCATGATGTCGGTCACGACCGCATCGAAGCGACGGCCGCCGGCCAGCAGCTCGAGCGCCTCCGGGCCGCCAGCGACCTCTGTCAGGAAACCGTTCTGGTCGAGGGTCTGCCGCACCAGCTCGCCGATCGCGGCCTCGTCGTCGACGACGAGCACCCGACGGCCGGCTCCGCGCGGCACGGCCGGCGCACGCACCGGGGAGCGGCCGTCCGCCTCTCCCTTCACCGCCGGAAGGACGAACGCGATCGACGTGCCGGCGCCGGGAGCCGTGTCGACCTGCAGCTCGCCGCCGTGCGCCTTCACGATGGCGGCGGAGGTCGGCAGGCCGAGGCCGGTTCCGCTCTCCTTCGTCGTGAAGAACGGCTCCAGGATGCGGCCGGCCGTCCGCCCGTCCATCCCGACCCCCGAGTCGCGCACCTCGAGTCGCACTCCGTCGTCGCCGGCGGACGCGCGCACGGTCAGCACGCCTCCCTCGGGCATCGCGTCGCGGGCGTTCGTGATCAGGTTCACCAGCACCTGGAACAGCTCGGTGTCGTCCCCCGTCACCGGCGGCAGCTCGGCGGGCGCATCCACCACCAGCTCGATGGAGCGCGGAAGCGTCTCGCGGCAGAACCGCTCGACCTCCCGCAGCAGGGCGCCCAGGTCGACCGGCTCCCGCCTCCCCTCGGAGCCGCGTGCGAACGACAGCACCTGACGGATCATCCCTGCCCCGCGCTGCGCCGCCGCATCGAGGGTGTCGAGCAGGTCGCGTCTGCGCGCATCCTGTTCGTCCTGCCGGAGCAGCTGCACCGACATGAGGATGGGCGTGAGCACGTTGTTGAGGTCGTGGGCGATGCCGCCGGCGAGGGTTCCCAGGCTCTCCAGCCGCTGGGTCCGGATGCGCTGCTCCTCCTGCCTGCGATGCTCGGTGATGTCCGAGTTGACGGCGAAGACGGTCACCTCGCCGTCCTCGCCGCGCGACAGCTGCCAGCGGCAGTCGGCGATGAGCAGCGAACCGTCGACCCGTCGCTGGCGCAGCTCGCCCACCCAGAACCCGTCGCGCATCAGCGCCTCAGTCGCCGCATCGAACTCGGCCGGGTCGTCGTAGAGCAGCTCGCGCACGGAATGCCCCACCGCCTCGGACGCCGGGATGCCGTAGATCGCCTCCGCGCCGCGGTTCCAGTAGCGGATGACACCGTCGAGGTCGCGCACCAGGATCGCGTCGCGCGCGGCATCCAGCAGGGCGGCCTGCGACGCCACCCGCCGCGTGTACTGCTCGAGCGTGCGCCGGGCCTCCTGGTCCTCGGTCACATCCCGGACGATGATCGCGATGCCGCCTTCGGTGGGATGCGCGTCCACCTCGAACCAGCAGCCCCACTCCGGCGAGTAGGCGCGGGCGCTCCCGGCGACGCCGCGGTCCATCGCGTCGCGGTAGATGCCCTCGAACGCGCTGCCGAGCGCGGTGGGGAACATCTCCCACACCGTCCGGTCGCGCAGCCGCGCCTCGTCGATCCCGCCGAGCTGCAGCGCCCACGAGTTCGCGAACGTGAACCGCCAGGAGCGGTCGACGAAACCGATGGCGTCGTGCACCTGGTCGAGCGAGTTCCGCAGCAGACGCGCCATCGCCCGCTGCTCCTCCCGGTGGCGCACCAGCGCGGTCACGTCGTGGAACGCGCCGTGGATGCGGACCACCTCGCCGTTCTCGTTGCGCTCCGGCTCGCCCACCAGGTGCGCGTGCACCAGCCGGCCGGACGCGTCGACGATCGTGGCGCGCACATCCAGAGGGTCGCCGTGGAGCGCGGTGCGCTGGAACGCGGTCCGTACTGCGCGACGGTCCTCCGGCTCGAACAGCGCGAGCGCCTCCGCGTCCAGGGGCACGCGGCCGGGCTCCATCCGGAGCAGGCGGAACAGTTCCTCGCTCCACTCGACCCCGCCGGTCGTCACGTCGACGACCCACCCGGCGAAGCCGGCGATGCGGGCCGCCATGCGCACCAGCGCCTCGTTGCCCGCGGCCGCCGCAGCCGAGCGCTCCACGTCGCCGATGTCGCGGGCGATCGCCAGCACGGCCGCCACCGCGCCGTCGGTGCCGCGCAGGGGGATGATCGTCACATCCAGCGAACGCATGCGGCCCTCGGGCGTGAGGACGCGCGTGACGTACCGCCGATTCTGGCCGGCGAGCGCCTCCTCGAACCGGGCGAGCGTGTACCCGAGGGAGTCGGGATGCAGCAGCCGAGCGAACGACATCCCCGTCAGCTCCTCGGCGGAATAGCCGGTCAGGTCGGCGAGCGCACGGTTGCACTCGACGAAGGTGCCGTCGACGTCGACGACGCACACGCCGTCCGGGTGACCGTGGAAGAGCGCGTCCAGCCCGTTCAGCCGCAACGCGTCGGACGGGGTCGTCTGCGACGCGCGCGGAGGCTTCGGCTGGGGCATGGGGGGATTGTAGGCGGACTTTCGGGCCTACACTGACGGCCATGGGCACGGAAACCCCGGGCCGGGAGGTCCTCGCGGTCGCTGACGACCCGCTCCCCCGTGGATGTTCGCTGCGCGAACGCCCGCGCCTCCTCGGCCGCCGGGGACGCGACCACGCTCAGCCGATACTGGTCAGCAGCGGCTGCCTGACCCGACCTGCTGAGCTCGCCGCGTGGCGTCCACCTCTGGGACGGTGACGAAGGGGCAGGAGCCAGAACCATGACCGACATACCCGCGCGAACACGGACCCTGCGCGCCGTGGTGGCCGACGACGACGTCTTCACGGCCTCGATGGTCGCGTCCGCACTCCGCTCCACCGGCATCGAGACCTCCCAGGCCACCAGCGCGGCCGACGCCTGGGACGTCATCGCCGAGGTCGAGCCGAACGCCGTGGTCACCGACCTCGACTTCGGCGGAGGCGATTCCGGGGCAGAACTGCTGTGGCGCGTTCACCGCGAGCAGCCGTGGGTCGGGCTCGTCGTGCTCACCTCGCACCTCTCCCCGCAGCTGGCGGTCGGCGACGGCACCCTCCCGCCCTCGGTCGTGTACCTGGTCAAGTCGCAGGTGAAGGATGTGGATGTGCTTGTCGCCGCGGTCGACGCGGCGATCGTCGGCGGCGAGCACCAGCCCGCCGAACCCGACGACGACGTCCGCACGGTCACGCGGGCGCAGGCGGAGGTGCTGCGCCTCGTCGCCTCGGGCGCATCCACCCGGCGCATCGCCGCCGAGCGCGGGACGAGTGTCCGCGCCGTCGAGACCATGCTCGGCCGCCTCTACACGGCACTCGGGGTGGATGCGGACGAACAGGCCAACCCGCGGGTGACGGCCGCGCGCATGTGGCAGCAGGGGCGCGTGCGGATCCGCTAGCGCCCGGTCACGAAGCGGAGGAGGCGCCTCAGCGCGCCCTCGCGCGGCGGCGGCGCCACGTCGTCGGTCACCGCGTCGTCGTTCTCGGCGAAGCCGGAGTAGCCGCAGTCCTGGCAGACCAGGAGGTCGCGGTGCACGGCCAGGCCGGCGCCGTAGTAGGGGTTGCTGACGAGTCGGGCCACCCCACGGCACTGCGGACAGCTCGCCTCGCGCATCGCCCCTCCTCTCGTCCGTCCCATCATCCGCCCGCTGGCCCACTGAATCCGGCGCGTTTGTTCGGCACCCGAACGTATTCGACGCATCCTCACCCCCCGTCCGGGGGCATACCGGTGACGGTCCGATGAACAGCGGGTGAAGCGGGGCACGGCGCGCCGGGAGCCACTTCTAGGATCGCTGACGCCGGACCGTCGCCGGCGTCCGACCCCACAGGAGCCCTCCCCCGATGTCGACCCGCGCCCGGCTCGCCGCCTTCTTCGCGGCCCTCGGAGCGCTCGTCGTCGTCGCGACGATCCTGACGATCGTGTTGCGGCCGGTGGCCGTCGCGCCGAACGCACCCGATGCGTTCGACATCACCGCGGGGATGGACGACTGCGGCCGTGGATGGGGCGAGAGCGGCGCCCCGAGCGGCGCGGCCGCCTCCGGTCCGACCGTGCACGGCGGCGACCAGACCTTCACGGTCACCAACACGACCGTCGGCGGCATCGAGGTCTACGTGCAGGCCGTCGACAGCAAGCGCGTCTACCTCGACCTCGAAAGCATCGGGGCCGGCGCCCACGCCACCGCACGTGTCACGCTCGGCGCCGGCCGCTACCGGTTCGTCTGCCTGCCCGCCGACGCCGACCCCGTCCACGGGCCCGTCGTCACGGTCGGCAAAGCGCCACCGGGCTCGCCGCTCACGCCCGGTATCGTGCCCGTCACCCGCAACGACCTCATCCCGGTCGCCAAGGCCTACACGACCTGGGTCGCCTCACGGCTGCCCGCGCTCCGCCAGCAGGTCGCCGCCGTCGCGGCCGACGCCGAGGAGGGCGACTTACCAGCCGCACGACGCGACTGGCTGACGGCACACACCACCTACGAGACGCTCGGCGCGGCGTATGACGCCTTCGGCGAGCTCGGCGACCAGCTCGACGGCCCCCCGCGCACAGATCCGACCGGTTTCCACCTCGTCGAATCGCAGCTCTGGCACGGGGATGCGGCGGCGACGGTCGCCGCATCCGCCCACGACCTCCTCGGCCTGGTCGACCGGCTGCAGACCGAGTTCGCCGGCGTCCAGCTCGACCCCGGCGATGTGGCGCTCCGGGCGCACGAGATCGTCGAGGACGCCATCCAGGACACCCTGACCGGTGCGACCGACGCCGGCTCCGGCACGTCGCTGGCGAGCGTCGACGCCGAGCTGACGGGCGCGGAGCAGGCGCTCGCACCGCTGGAACCGGTGCTGACCGGGCGATACGAGCAGCTCGGTGACACGCGGGCCGCCCTCGCCGCCGCCCATGCGGTCGTCGAGGCCCATCGCGCGCCCGACGGCACCTGGACGCCACTCGACCGGCTCAGCCGAACGGACCGGGAGCGGGTGGATGCGGCTCTCGACCGCGCCGCGGAACTGCTCGCCCCGGTCGCCGCCATCTGCGACCCGAGGAGGGACTCATGACGCCCATCGACCGCCGCGGCTTCCTCCAGGCGGGTGCCATCGGAGCGGCCGGCGCCGCCGTCGCCGGAGCCGGCCTCGCGACCGACGCCCGAGCCGCGGCCGCCTCTCGGCCGTCAGCCGCCCATCCCGCCTCCCTCCCGTTCCACGGGCATCACCAGCAGGGCATCCTCACCCCGCCGCAGCGCGAGGCGTCGTTCGTCGCGCTCGACGTCACCGCCGCATCCCGAGCCGAGCTCGCCGACCTGCTGAAGACGATCACCGAGCGCGCGCGCTTCCTCACCACGGGAGGCACACCGCCCGACCCGGGGCTCGTCGCACCGCCGCGCGACTCGGGCGTGCTCGGGCCGACCGTCGTCCCCGATTCGCTGACCGTCACGCTTTCGGCCGGCGCTTCGCTGTTCGACGAGCGCTTCGGGCTGGCCGCGCGGAAGCCCGCTCGGCTGCGGACGATGGACGAGTTCCCCGACGACGCCCTCCGCCGCGAGGTCTGCGACGGCGACCTGCTGCTGCAGGTGTGCGCGGCCGACCGGGACGCGGTCACGCACGCCGTCCGCGAGATCGCCCGGGCGACCCGTGGTGCCATGCAGGTTCGCTGGCGGCAGGACGGTTTCGTCTCGCCCCCACGCCCCAGCGGGACGCCGCGCAACCTGATGGGGTTCAAAGACGGCACGAGCAACCCGGACACCGGGAACGCCGCCGAGATGGCGCGGCTGGTCTGGGCGAAAGCCGGCGACGAACCCGCCTGGGCGGCGGGAGGCAGCTACCACGTCGTCCGCGTCATCCGCATGCTCGTCGAGTTCTGGGACCGCGTGAACCTGCACGAGCAGGAGAACATGATCGGCCGCCGACGCGACAGCGGCGCCCCGCTCACCGCCTCCGCCGAGTTCGACGATCCGCACTTCGAGAACGACCCGACTGGCGACGTCATCCAGCTCGACGCGCACATCCGGCTCGCCAACCCGCGCACGAAGGACACCGACGACCAGCGGATGCTGCGCCGCGCCTACAACTACGACGGGGGTCTCGACGCCAACGGCAACCTCGACATGGGCCTCGTCTTCGTCGCCTTCAACCAGGACCTCGACCGGCAGTTCGTCACCGTCCAGAAGCGCCTCGCCGGCGAACCGCTCACCGACTACATCCAGCCCTTCGGCGGCGGCTACTACTTCGCGCTCCCCGGAGCCCGCGACTCCTCCGACTGGCTCGGGCGCACCATGCTCGCCTGACCAGTGGAGGCCGCCCGTCACGACCGTGCCGGGATCAGTGAAACAAGGAAGAAGGAATCGTGTTCAGACCCTCCCGTCTGCGCCGCTCCCCGGTCGCCCTCGCGGGCGTCGCGCTCGCCGGCGCGGCCGCCCTCGCCGGTGCCGGAATCCTCGCGGGTGCGCCCGCGGTCGCCACGGCCGGCGGCTCGCACGCCGACCACTCCGCCCAGACCCTCACCCCGATCAAGCACCTCGTCGTGATCTTCGACGAGAACGTCTCGTTCGACCACTACTTCGGGACCTACCCGAACGCCGCGAACACCGACGGGACGCCGTTCCAGGCGTCGCCGCGCACCCCGCGCACCGACACCCTCACGTCCTCCGGCACGCTGACGAACAACCCCAACCTGTACGCGCCGAAGCGGCTCACGCCCGCGCAGGCGGTCACGTGCGACCAGAACCACAGCTACGCCGCCGAGCAGGCCGCCGTCGACGGCGGGAAGATGGACATGTTCGTCCAGAAGACCGAGACCGACACCTGCACCGGCGCGTACGGGGCACCGGGGCTGGTCATGGACTACTACGACGGGAACACCGTCACGGGTCTGTGGAACTACGCCCATAACTACGCCATGAGCGACAACAGCTGGGACACCACGTTCGGCCCGTCCACGCCGGGCGCACTCAACCTCATCTCCGGTCAGACGCACGGCAGCACCGCGTACGACCCCAAGACCGGAGCCGTCCTCACCGCATCCACGGCTGTCCAATCGCCCGACGCCAAGGGCGTCGGAACCGTCATCGGCGATCCCGACCCGGCCTACGACGACTGCTCGGACAACGACCACACGTCGTCGTCCGCCGTGGTCGGCATGTCCGGCCGCAACGTCGGCGACCTGCTCAACGCGCGCGGTGTCAGCTGGGGCTGGTTCCAGGGCGGATTCACGCCGACCACGGCCTGGAACGGCCAGGCCGGTTCGTACGCCAAGTGCGACGCCGTGACGGCCAATATCGCCGGCGCGACGCCGAAGGACTACTCGCCGCACCACTCCCCGTTCCAGTACTACAAGTCCACCTCGAACCCGCATCACCTGCCGCCGACCTCGGTGAAGGCGATCGGGCACACCGACCAGGCGAACCACCAGTACGACCTGACGTCGTTCGACGCGGCCCTGAAGGCGGACAACCTGCCGGCCGTGTCCTTCCTGAAGGCCCCGGAAGCGCAGGACGGCCACGCGGGATACTCCGACCCGCTGGACGAGCAGAAGTTCCTGGTGAACGAGATCAACGCCCTCCAGAAGTCGGACAGCTGGTCGAGCACCGCCGTGGTCGTCGCCTACGACGACTCCGACGGCTGGTACGACCACGTCGCCCCGAAGGTCGCGAACGGGTCCGCCGACCCGGCCGTCGACTCGACGGTGTGCACGAGCGTCAAGCGCACGCAAGGCGGCTACGCCGACCGCTGCGGGCCGAGCCAGCGCCTCCCCATGCTGGTCATCTCGCCCTGGGCCGCCCAGAACCGCGTCGACCACACGCCGGTCGAGCAGGCCAGCGTGCTGCGCTTCATCGAGAACAACTGGCTGACCGGACGCATCGGCGACGCCTCGTTCGACACGCGCGCCGGATCGCTCGGCGGGATGTTCGACTGGTTCCACCCGCAGCAGCGGGAGGTGCTCCTCGACCCGGCGACGGGTGCGGTCAACTCGATCGTCCCCACCCGCCCGCACTGGCCGGCGCCTCCGCGCGGCGGCTGGTCGGCGCAGCCGTAACGCCACCTCGGAGGGCGGTCCGCAGCGTGCGGGCCGCCCTTCGTCGTGTTCGGGCTGCGGTCAGCGGACGTGCGACATGGCGTTGAGGAAGAGGCTCAGCCACACGATGAAGAACCCGACCTGCAGCAGGGTGAACACGGAACCGAGGATCACCGCGGCACGCGCCAACCCACGGCCGCCCTCGCCGGTCACCCGCGTCTGATTGAGGCCGATCACGCCGAGGACGATGCCGACGACGGGGATGACGAAGGCGCCGATGAACCCGATCAGGGCAATCGTGTTGATCTTCTGCGCCTGCGGAATCTGGGGCTGCGGAGGCTGGGCGGCGGTCACCGGTCCTGTCTACCGGATGCGGCGCCCGCGCGCGCATCCCCCGTCCGGTTGACACGCCGAGCGGCTCCCCGCGGTGCCGTCAGGCGATGGCGCCGCGCAACAGCTCGTCGAGCGACAGCGGGCGTCGGCCGGTCACGCGCTCCACATCGTCGGTGACGCCCGCGAGCTCGCCCGCCGCGATCGCCGTGTACGTCGAGACCCAGGCGTCGACCTGCCAGTCGGGGGCGTTCCACTTCGCACGCGAGGCGTACGCCTCCGGGATGGTCTCGTCATGGAACGAGACCGCCCGACCCGAGTGGGCGCTGAGCTTCTCGGCGACCTCCGCCAACGTGAGCTCCTCCGGACCGGTGAGGTCGTAGGTGACGTCGGCGTGCGCCGCCGGGTCCTGCAGAGCGACGGCCGCCACCCGGGCGACGTCGGCACGGGCGACCATGGCCGCTCGACCGTCGCCGGCGGGACCGCGGATCACGCCGTCGTCGCCGACGAGGAACTCGGCGAAGTCGAGGTACAGGTTGTCGCGCAGGAAGGTGTGGCGCATCGCCGACGAACGGATGCGCTGCTCGGTCGCGTAGTGGTCGCGGGCGAGCGTGAAGGTCGCGTCCGGCGCGGCCCCGAAGAACGACGTGTAGACGATGTGGCGGACGCCCGACTCCTCGGCCGCATCCACGAACGCCAGGTGCTCGCCCAGCCGTTCGGCGTTCTCGGCCGCGGACACCATGAGCAGGGTCTCCACGCCGTCGAGTGCGGAGAGCACCGCGTCACGGTCGCTGTACGTCGCCGCGGCCACGGTGGTCCCCGGGTAGCGGGGCGCACGCTCGGGCGACCGCGCCAGCATCCGGAACGGCACACCGGCGTCGGCGAGGAGGTCGGCCGTCATCCGACCGATCGCCCCGGTGACGCCGGTGACGGCGAGCGCGGGAAGGTCGCCGCTCATCTCAACCCCAGCACAGGCAGAACGGGTGGCCGGACGGATCCTCGTACACCTGGAACCCACCCTCCGCGTCGAGGTCGTCCGCCTGCCTCAGCAGCGTCGCGCCCACGGCGAGCGCGTGCTCGTGCGCCTCGCGGATGTCGTCGACGTAGAGGTCGAGGTGGAGCTGCTGCTGCGCACCGTTCGGCCAGTCGGGCCGCTCGTGGTTCGGCGCGAGCTGGAATCCGAGGCGCGGCTCGCCGTTCACGTAGACCGAGCGCCAGTCGTCCTCGTCGCCGCGCACCTCCCCGCCCATCAGGTCGGCCCAAAAGGCCGACTCGCGATCGATGTCGGGGGTGTCGAACACCACGATCTGGCGGCTGATCTGCATGACAGCATCCAACTCCACGCCACCGACACGGGCAAGAGCCGGCCACGCGCCGGTCAGCGGCCCAGCCGGTCGTCCAGCCAGTCGAACATACGCTGCTCGGTGAGCGCAGGGGCGAGCGGCTGGACGTGGAAGTCCGCGCCCTCCGCCTCGGTGAACTTCACGAGGGTCGAGACGCCCGGCGTCAGCGATGCGAGCTGCCCCGACTGGCCCGGCCAGAACTGCTCGTGCTCCGGATCGGTGATGAGCAGCGGAGTGGTGATTCGAGCGGCGACCTCCGTGACGTTGTACTGGAGCACGGCGCGCATCGTCTCGGCGTAGCCCGTGGTGCCGTACGGACGGGCGCGGAACTTCCAGGTGTACGCGAGCTCGTGCGAGAACTTCATCCCTATCTGCATATCGCGGTCGAACTTCTCGTCCTGCCCCTCGTCGAGCAGTTTGCGCATGTTCGCGGGGAGGTGCTCGGTCCAGGACGTCGAGACGTCCACCACTCCCGGGTCGGCGATCGCGGCCGCGAACCGGTGCTCGAAGGCGAGCGCCCGCGGGACCCAGTACCCGGCCTGGCTGATGCCGTAGAGGGCGATGCGGTCGGCGTCGACGCCGTCCTGGGCGCGTACGAAGTCGAGGACGGGGGTGAGCACGGCCTCCCAGTCCGGCCGGAACGGCACGTTCCGCTCGAACAGCATCGACTGCTGCCCCGGCCCGTCGAAGACGAGGGCGTGATAGCCGCGCGCGAGCGCCCCCGACACCGCCGACGACCACAGGCTGGTGAGCGCCCCGTCGCTGCCGTTGGCGACGACCAGCAGCGGGCGGTCGTCGCCGGCCGCACCGGGCGCGCGGAACAGGTAACCGGGCATCGCGGTGTCTTCGTAGGGGATCTCGACCCGGGCGATATCCCGGTCGACGAGATCCACCCAGCGATCCCATGCGGCCCGGTGTTTGCGGAACGTCGGCAGCAGCTCATCCTCCGTCGGCAACGAGGCCACCGCGTTCAGGGCCGTCGCGTAGTACGAGGCCGCCCGCAGGTACGCACTCGCGGCACTGACCGCGTGACCCGCCGTAGCGGACGCGTCCGCCTGGGCGGCGATCCGGTCGCCGAGGCCGAGCCAGGCGCGGAACCAGCCGTCGTGGTCCTTCTCGCCGACCCCCTCGACCGCGGCGAGCACCTCTCCGATGTCGGCAGCGCCGCTGAAGGCCTGACCGATCGTGGTGCGGATCTCGAAGTCGAAGTCGGCATTGCCGGAGAACCGGAACTCGTGCGTTCGCGCCATGGCACCAGCCTGGCCGCAGGTCGCCGCGGTCGCCAGCCCTCGCGTGGGGCACATCCGCCCGGTGGATGCTGCATCAATCGATGAGGTCGAGCTCGACCAGTCGCCGCAGCACCTCTCTTCCGGCGGGCGGGCAGCGGTCCGCGTCGGCGCTGGTGGTCCAGTGGATGGCGTCGACTTCCGCCGACGGAGCCGGCTCCTCGTCGGTCACCGCGCGGAACACGCGCATGTGCACCTGACGTCCGTCCGGCTCGCCGTGCGCCTGCGTCCGCACCTCGAAGAGCTCCTCCAGGTCGTCGGGCGCCAGACGGAGCGCCACCTCCTCGAACGCTTCCCTGGCCGCCGCCTCCGCCGCGGTCTCGCCCGCATCCACTTTGCCGCCCGGCATGTAATAGACATCGCGCCGACGGGCGGTCACCATGAGCACGGTTCGGTCGCGCACCACCGCGACGGCGGACACGATGAGCGGAGCGGAGGTCACCACTCCACGCTAGCGAAGGCGGGGTGAGCGCGTGTCACGATGGACCATGCTCACGGACGACTTCGCCGACGCCTTCGTCGCAGGCTGGCTGCGCGACTGGAATGCCCACGACCTCGAAGCCCTGCTGTCCCACTACACGGACGACGTGACCTTCAGCTCGCCGCTGGCCGTGCGGCTGCTGCCCGGCAGTGACGGAGTCGCCCGGGGGAAGGACGCGCTCCGCGCCTACTGGACGGCCGGTCTGGCGGCGCTGCCAGACCTCCGCTTCGAGGTGCTCGACCACTTCGTGGGCGTTGAGACCCTCGTCATCCGTTACCGCAACCAGAACGGCGGAGTGGTCTGCGAGGTGCTCGAGTTCCGCGACGGACTGGTCGCGCGCGGCCACGGAACCTACCAGCGCCCTTAGCCGGCCTCGGCCACCTGCTTCAGGTTGCGGAGGCCCTTCTCGAAGTCGCCGCCGACCAGCTTGTCGAGGTTGACGAAGCGCGTGTAGAGCTTCTGCGGCGTCTCCATCCGCCAGGTCACCCGCGTGGCGTCGCCCTCCGGCTCCAGCACGAACCGCAGCTCGTTCGAGGAGCGGAAGGGCCGCGTGAAGTCGAGGTGGATGCCGACTCCCGCGTCGTCCACGGCGGTCACCCTCATGGCTCCGGCGCCCGCCTTGCGGTTGCCGGACCAGGTGTACGTCGAGCCGATCGCGCCCGGCTCGCCCGCGTACTCGCGCTTCAGCTCCGGGTCCATGTCCTCCCACGGCGACCACTGCGTCCACTCGGGCAGCCGGGAGATCAGCGGCAGCAGTCGCTCCCTGCCCGCCTGGATGCGTTCGGTGCGTTCGACGACGACGGTTCCGGCCATGCGCTGACCATAGCGCTCGGGTGCCCTAGGAGGAAGCGTTCCGGCGAACGGCCGGACGTGCCAGGATCGGGGCGTGACCGGCCGAACAATGCTGCTCGACAGCGCTTCCCTCTACTTCCGTGCGTTCTACGGCGTGCCCGACACCGTGAAGGCGCCCGACGGGACGCCGGTGAACGCGGTGCGCGGGTTCCTCGACATCATCGCGAAGCTGGTGACCGACTACCAGCCGGATGCGCTCATCGCCTGCTGGGACGACGACTGGCGGCCGCGCTGGCGCGTCGACCTCATCCCGAGCTACAAGGGACATCGGGTCGCGCAGCTCGACCCGGGCGGCGTCGACGTCGAGGAGACGCCGGAGGCCCTCGTTACGCAGGTGCCGGTCATCCGCGAGGTGCTGGACGCCGTCGGCATCCCGATCGTCGGTGTGGCGGAGCACGAGGCCGACGACGTCATCGGCACGCTCGCGACGACGACGAAGGGGTCTGTGGATGTGGTGACCGGCGACCGCGACCTGTTCCAGCTCGTCGACGACGAGCGGGAGGTCCGCGTAATCTATACCGCTCGCGGCATGAGCAACCTCGAGCTCGTCACGGGCGACGTCGTGCAGAGCAAATACGGCGTGCGCGCCGACCAGTACGCCGACTTCGCGGCGATGCGCGGCGACACCTCGGATGGCCTCCCCGGCGTCGCGGGCATCGGCGAGAAGACGGCCGCCGCGCTCTTGGCGGACTACGGCGACCTCGCCGGGATCATCGCGGCGGCGGAGGATTCCTCCAGCGGCATGAAGCCGGCGGCCCGGGCACGCTTCGCCGCGGCGGTCGACTACCTGGCGGTCGCGCCGCGGGTGGTCGAGGTCGTCCGCGACCTGCCGCTGCCCGAGGTGGATGCGCGACTCACGGCGCCGAGCGCCGAGCAGCGCGAGGCGCTGAGCGCGCTCTCCGAGCGGTGGGGGCTGGGCGGTTCGCTGGACCGGCTGCTCACAGCGCTGGAGCGCTGACCCCGCGGCTCAGGCCTCCGAGGTCGGCTCCCAGCGCCACAGCTCCCGCTGGGCGAGCAGCGCCAGCTCGCGCAGCACGTCGAGGTCGGCCTCGCCGTCGGCCTGTTCCCGTGGCGCGCGACCGAAGACGCAGAGCGCTCCGATGCGGGTGCCGTCGGGCGCCTCGACCGGGTAGCCGGCGTAGTACCGCAGACCCGCCGGCCCGGTGACGAGGGCGTTGCCCGCGAACCGCTCGTCCTCGACGGCGTTCGGCACGATCATCCCGTCGGGCGTCTGGATGGTGTGGATGCACGCCGACTGCTCGATCGGGATCGAGTCGAGCACTGAGCCTGTCGACGCCAGCGGCCACTCCCGTGCGTCGTCGAGCACGGTGAACATGGCGATCTCCGTGCCCAGGGTGCGTTTGGCGGTGCCGACGATGCCCTCGAGGCGGGCGTCTCCGCCACGACGGCTCAGCTTGAGGCGTTCGATGGCCTCGACGCGGTCCGCACCCTCCGTGGTCGGGGCCGTCCGCTGCGAAGCGCACTCCTGCAGGGAGGGGGCCAGCGCATCCACGATCTGCCGGGCCCAGAACAGGTAGTCCCCTGGGGTTCGGTGGCGACGGCCGTCGACGCGCGGGGGTGCCGAGAGCGCGACGAACAGGCTGCCTGTGTCGTGGCAGGCCTCCCGGGCGATGGCGTTCAGGCGCTCCGCGTGCGCGTCGGCCAGGAGGCCGGAGGGGGTGTCGTACGGGCGGATCGAGCGGATGGGCTGGGCCCCCAGCCACAGCACGGAGCGCGGGCCGCGCTCGTGTACGTCGACGAGCAGTCGCCGCAGGCGCGCGCCCCAGCGGCGCGGCTCGGCGAACCGGAGCGCGTCGGCGACGGCGGCGCTCAGCACGACGGCGTCGTAGCGGTCGACGCCCGCCGCATCCACCATCCGCTTCAACCGGCGGACCCCCGCCGAGGGGTGCGGCACCACATCCACCACCGCGCCGCGGTCGGTCGCCGCAGCGAGCGACCGGGCCACCGCCCCGGGAAGCGCGAGATCGTGGCTGCCGACGCCCCAGCCGACGACCGGGCCGGAGCCGATCAGCAGGACGCGCAGCGGGCGACGCCCAGCGACGGAACCCTGCCGCCCGTCGAGCGGGCGCACCAGGCGAGCACGGACGGCGGCGACGCGCGCCAGCTGCGCACGCCTCGCGAGCCGGCGCGGCAGAGACACCCGTTCGTCGTCCACCTCTCGACCGTATCCCGCGCGCCACCGGTGACCGCAATCGGATCGGCGCGTCCTGTTCGCTGCGCGACGCGGGCGGGCGGGAAGGGAGGAGTTACGAAGACGACACACCGGCGGCGACCGGAAAAGGAGGAGGATGCGGACCGCGCCGCGCATCCTCCTCCTGTTGAGGCCGCTACGGCAGGATGTGGCCTGCCGACGTGAAGAGCCGGTACCACTCCTCGCGGGTCAGCGGGATCTCGGAGCCGGCCGCCGAGTCGCGCACCCGCTGGTCGTTGGTCGTGCCGAGGACGACCTGCATTCCCGCCGGGTGGCGGGTGATCCACGCCACCGCGATCGCGGTCGGAGTCACGTCGTACTTCTGCGCCAGCTCGTCGATCACGTCGTTGAGCTCGGCGTAGTTCTCGCGGTCGCCGAGGAAGACGCCGTCGAAGAAGCCCTTCTGGAACGGCGACCACGCCTGCAGCACGATGTCGTGAAGGCGGGCGTAGTCGAGGATGCCGTTGTCGCGCGAGATCGACTGGTCGAGTCCCGCCATGTTCGCGGCGACGCCCTGCGCGATCAGTGGGGCGTGCGTGATGCTGAGCTGCACCTGGTTGGCGACGAGCGGCTGCGAGAGCGACCGCTGCAGCAGCTCGATCTGACCCGGCGTCTGGTTCGAGACGCCGAAAGCGCGCACCTTGCCCGCGCTCTGCAGCTCGTCGAAGGCGAGCGCGACCTCGTCCGGCTCCACCAGGGTGTCCGGGCGGTGCAGCAGCAGGATGTCGAGGTAGTCCGTCTTCAGCGCCTCCAGCGACTCGTCCACCGAGCGCAGGATGTGCTCACGGGAGAAGTCGAAGAAGCCCTCGCGGATGCCGACCTTGGACTGGATGACGACCTGGTCGCGCTCCGAGGCCGGGATGGCGCCCGCGTCGCCGAAGCGGCGCTCGCAGCCGTGACGCTCGGTGCCGTAGATGTCGGCGTGGTCGAACATGGTGATGCCCTCGTCGCGGGCGGTGCGGACCAGCGTGCGGATCTGCTCGTCGTCGAGGGACGAGATGCGCATCAGGCCGAGGATGATGTTGGAGGCGGTGATGTCGGTTCGGGGGAAGGTGAACATCTTCATGCCTTCCATCTAACTCCGCGTCAAGCCCCTGTCTGCACCGGTTTTCCGCGACTACCGTCGGCGAGGCCAGAGAAGGAGCCCCCGATGACCATGACGCCTGAATTCCATGTCGCCGTCGACGACTTCGCGCAGGAGACGGCGCTGGGCCGCCGCCCCACCACGCGGTCGCGGTACATCGTCCACGCTCTGGGCCGCGACTTCCGCGTCACCGACGAGATGGCCCGCATCTTCCTGAACCAGGTGGAGCGGGTGGCGGCGACCGACGCGTCCGCTCTGGTGGTGCTCCGGCATGAAGCCGGGGTCGAGCTCCTGCTCGTCACCGACGACAACTCGTTCTCCATCCGGACGGTGTAGCCGGGCGTCGACGGTGCGCCCGTAGGCTTCTCGGCGTGGGCTCGGAGACGGACGACGGCGCGGACGGGGAGGCGGTCGCCCGCATCCGTGCGGCCATCGCCTCCGCGGTCGCGACGCTCGCCGAGGCCGGTGCGCGCCAGGAGGCGCTGGCGGAGTACATTCCCGCCCGCCGTCAGTTCCTGATCCAGCGGGAGCCCGTGCTGCGCGGAATCGGAAGCGTGTGGCGTCTCGGCGTCTTCCTCCTGGATGCGGAGGGCGTTCTGCGAGCCACCGGGACGCTGGTCCGGGCGACGCCTCCAGGGCGGCCGCAGTACCAATCCCGGTCGGCGGAGGAGCGCAGGGCCTTGCGGGCTGCCGCGGCTCGCGGACGCTTCCGGGACGGCGAGACGGTGAACTTCGACGCGCCGGTCATCCCGCTCGACGCATCCATCCTCCGCGCCTCGACGGGCCCACTGTTCGTGCGGGATGCTCAGCCGCTGGTGCGCTGGAGCCCGGCGGCGGGGGACGCGGGTGCGCGCGACTTCGGCGCGTACCTGAGCGAGCGGGTGGACCTGCTGGCCCACCCGCCCGAGGGAGCCTGACTCAGACGGCCGGCGAGGTGGAGCTGGAGCCGTTCCCGCTCTTGCCCGTGACCTCGTCGATCTTGGAGGTCGCCTTCTCGGTGACCTTGCTGACGGTCTCGCTGACCTTGTCGCCGACGTCGGAGGCGGCACGTCCGGCGAAGTCCTTGACGTCGCCCTTCACGTGCTGCACGGTGTCCGATTCGGCGAACCCGCGCCACTTGCGGCGCATGTCCTCGTATGCACCGCGCCCGGCGCGCGACCCGATGATGAAACCGACGGCGACTCCTGCGGCAAAGGTGATGATCTTCATGGCTCGCACCGTACGCGCGGCTTCGCGAGCGCGACAGGGGTCGACGGCGAGTGCACAATGTGACCGTGACCGGACAGTGGGTGGATGCCAGCACGGCGATCCTGGTCGAGGGCGCCAGTGATCGGGCGGCCGTGCTCGCCGCCGCCCGCATCCTCGGCGTCGACCTGGCGGCCGACGGGGTCGCGGTCGTGCCCATGGGCGGTGCGATGAGCGTCCGCCGGTTCGCCGCTGAGCTCGGAGGGGATGCCGGACTCCGGCTGCGCGGGCTCTGCGATGCCGCCGAACTGCGCTTCTTCCAACGAGCCGGCCTCGACGAGGAGGCCGTGTTCGTGTGCCGTCCGGACCTCGAGGCCGAGCTCGTGCGTGCGCTGGGGCATCGACGGACGGAGGACGTGCTCGAGCGGGAGGGCGACCTCCGACTGTTCCGGATGTTCCAGCAGCAGCCCGCCCAGCGGGTGCGGTCGCTCGACCAGCAGCTGCACCGGTTCTTCGGCACCACCTCGGGCCGGAAGGAGCATTACGGCGCCGTTCTGACCTCCGCCCTCGCCGCGCACGAACTGCCCGCGCCGCTCCGGGGCGTGATCGGGGCCGGCCAGTAGGGTGGGCGGATGCCCGAGACGACCGACCCCGCCCTGCTGCAGCGGCTGAGGGACCTGTTCGACGCCAGGGACCGCGACGACATGGCGCCGACGATCGCCGCGCTGCGCGCCGTGCTGGCCGAGCATCCCACCGATCCCCGCGTGCTCTACGAGGTCGGCGGCGCCTACGACACCGCGGGCGAGGAGGAGACGGCGGCGGGATACTACGAGCGCGCCCTCGACGCCGGGCTCGCCGGCGACACCCTGCGGCGCTGCCTGCTGCAGTACGGCAGCACGCTGCGGAACCTCGGCCGGTTCGACGAGTCGCTCGCCGTGCTCGACCGGGCGAGGGAGCTCTTCCCCGAATCCGAGTCGGTGCTCGTCTGGCATGCGCTGTCGTTGCACGCGGCCGGCCGCAGCGATGGCGCGGTCGCCGAGCTGATGGAGCTGGCCGCCGACCGCATCCGCACGCCGGACCTGCTGCGCTACGAGGCGGCCATCCGCGGCAACGCCGGGTACCTGCGGTCGCTCGACGGCGAGCGCTGACCGGGTCGGCTCAGGGCGCGGTCAGGCGCGGTCAGGGCGCGAGCAGCGCCGCGATGACCAGCAGGGAGGGCACGGCGAAGATCGTCGTGAACAGCACGATGTCGCGCGCGACGGGCATCCCGCGTTCGTAGCGCGCCGCGAAGTTGTAGACGTTCTGCGCGGTCGGCAGCGCGGCGAGCGCGACCGCCGCGAACAGCGGCTGTCCCTCCAGCCCGAAGACGAACCGGGCGACCAGGAACGCGAGCAGCGGCATCACCGCCGACTTGAGCGCGACGGCCACGACGATCGGTGTGCGGCCCGTCCCCGGCTGCAGCGGCTTCGATCCGACCAGCGACATCCCGAACGCCATCAGCACCAGCGGCACCGCGGCACCGCCGAGCAGCTCGAACGGCTGGTACACGGCATCCGGCAGCCGAATCCCGCTCACGTCGACGAGGATGCCGAGCACCGACGCGATGATCATCGGGTTGCGGATGGGCTGGGTCAGGATGGAGCGCACCGACATCGTCCCGCGGCTGGTGGTGTCGAGGATCGTGAGGGCGATCGGCGCGAAGACGATGAGCTGGAGCAGCAGCACGGGCGCGACATAGGACGCGCTGCCGAGCACGTACACGGCGACCGGGATGCCGATGTTGTTGGCGTTCACGTATCCCGCGCCCAGCGCTCCGATCGTGGTCTCGGGGGCGGGCGACCGGAAGAACGCGCGGGACAGCGCGACGAACACGGCGGCCGAGGCGACGGCGGCGATCGCGGCGACGAGCAGCTGGGTCGAGAACACCACCCGGAGGTCCGCGTGGGCGAGGGTGACGAACAGCAGAGCAGGATTCGTCACGAAGAACGCGATCCGGTTCAGCACGTACGGGGCGGTCGGACCGCCGATCCGCAGCCGCCCGGCGACGTAGCCGACGAGGATCACGAAGGCGATGATCCCGAACCCGGTCAGTACGCCGCCCACCGGTCCAGCGTACGGGAGGGATCAGCACCGATCGGGTTGACGCGACGCGCCGTCGCTGACTGCCGCGCGACGGCGTGTCTCGTCAATCCGTCAGCCGCGCGCCCGGCGCGACGGCCGCGCCACCCGCACGGCCAGGGCGACCAGGAGCAGAAGCAGCGCCGCCGCGAAGGCCGTGATCGCGACCGGAGCCGAGATGAGCGAGCCGGTCAGACGCGAGACGCCGATCCAGGCGAGCCCCCACGCCGACGCGACAGCCGGGGCGAAGCGGCCGCCGTCCCAGACCGCGAGGGCGCAGCCGATGACCGCGAAGACTGCGAGCAGGGCCATCGCCCAGGCGTGCGGACTGCCGCCGAAGCCGTCGAACCCGGCCACCTGCAGTAGCGAGGTGATGTTCGCGACGGTCGCCACCATGACCCACCCCAGGTACAGGCCCATCACGCCGTCGAGGAGCACGGCGTCGGCGGTGGAGTCCCCGGGGTGGCGGCGGAGCACGACGAACGCGGCGATGAGGACGACGAGCAGCGCCACGATCGCGACCACCGAGAGCGCCAGCTGACCGGCTTGAACGGAGAGGATCCACGCGGCGTTCAGGAGCAGGGAGGCCAGCACCCAGAATCCGGCACGGCGCTGGCGGTCGCGCGCGGCCTGCGACGGCAGCGTCTGCCAGATGGCGTAGGCGACCAGCCCGCCATAGATCACCGACCAGATCGCGAACGCCGGTCCGGCGGGGGCCAGCAGGGTCGCGTCCGCGCTCAGGGCGCCGCCCGCGACTTCGGGGATGGGCGTTCCCCCGGCGAAACCGGAGCCGACGACCGCACCGATCAGCGCCACAACCGTGCCGGCGATGACGAGGGATTGGCGGACGCGGTCGGCCGGCATGGGCCGCGCGGCGGCGAGCGTGCTCATGCCACGCACGGTAGTCCTGTCGCCCGCGGCGGTGAAGGGATGCGCCCGCCGGCGCTACGCGGACGGCGCGGACGCGACGACCACCGTCGCGCCCAGGTCGTCGTCCGATTCGATGCGCGACGTGAGCCCGGCAGCTGCGAAGAGGGCGGCCGAGACGGCTGCCTGCTCCTCCCCGGCCTCGATCAGCAGCGTCCCGCCCGGTGCGAGCCAGTCCGCAGCCTCCGCGGCGATGCGGCGGTGGATGTCGAGGCCGTCCGCGCCGCCGTCGAGCGCAATTCCCGGCTCGTGGTCGCGCGCCTCCGGCGGCATGAGGGCGATCGCCTCCGTCGGGACGTAGGGCGCGTTGACGGCCAGCACATCGACGCGGCCGCGCAGCTCGGAAGGGAGCGCCGCGAACAGGTCGCCCTCGAAGACACGGTCGGGAGCGACGTTGCGCCGCGCGCATGCGACGGCGACCGGATCCAGATCGGCGGCATACACCTCGGCGGCGGGCACGCGGTCGGCGACGACCGCGCCGATCGCACCGACACCGCAGCACAGGTCGACCACGACGGCGGCGCCGGACACGGCGACCGTGGCCGCGGCGAGTTCGGCCGCGCGCCCGGCGAGCAGTTCGGTGCGCCGCCGTGGCACGAAGACCCCCGGGGCGACGTGGAGGCGGAGTCCACCGAACTCGACCCAGCCGAGCAGCGGCTCGAGCGGCTCTCCGGCGACGCGACGCGACACCAGGGCGTCGAGTTCGGCGGGTGAACCGGCCGCCTCGATCAGCAGGCGCGCCTCGTCTTCGGCGAAGACGCATCCCGCAGCCCGCAGGCGCGCGACGATCCGGGGGTCGGGTTCGGTCACGCGGCCATGCTAGCTGCGCCCGTCAGTACGGGCGCTCGGAGAGCAGCCGCGCCAGGTGGGCGGCGTTCTTCGCCACGACGGCGTTCGCGCTCGCCACGGCCTCCGGGGTCTCGTCGAGGTCCTTGTAATCGACGGTCTGCATCGCCTCGCCGTTCCAGTACGTCGCGCCCTGCGACGGGATGCTGAAGCCGACGTCGTTGAGCCCCTGGAAGAGGTCGGCGATGATTCCGTGCGCGCCGTCCTCGTTGCCCACGACGCCGACGATGCCCACCTTGCCCTCGACGAGCGGTCGGCCGGCGTCGTCCGTCTCCGACAGCTCGGCGTCGAGACGCTCCAGCGCGCGCTGCGCCACCGACGAGAGGTGTCCCATCCACGTGGGCGTGACGATGAGCAGGATGTCGGACGCGATGATCTGCTCGCGGATGTGCGGCCACTGGTCGCCATCGCCCTCGTCGAGCTCGACACCGGGCTTGATGTCGTAGTCGACGAGGCGCACCGCGGTGCCGGTCACATCGTGGGTCGCCAGCTCATCCAGGAGCTGGCGCGCGAGCAGCTGACTGCTCGACTCACCGGGCGACGGCTTGAGCGTGCAGACGAGGGCGAGCGCGGTCAACGGTCTGGTCTGATCGGTCATTCCGCGAGTGAACGCGCACCGCTCCATCACCGCAAGGCCACACCGCAAAGCCTTGACCTTTCCCCCAGGTGATCGTATGGATTGGTGATGAAGCGCATCCATTATGCGAGCGGTTCTCTCCTCACCGGAGACGACATCGCCGACGTCATCGTGCGCTTCGCCGCCGCGCTGGCCCAGAACAACGCCGCCGCCGAAGTCCGCGCCCCCGTTGTCGTGGACGGGGGCAGCACCGGGGAGGTCCTGCTGCTGCTCGGCCCGGCCAGCCAGATGCTGGCGGAGGACGCCGAGTATTCGGGATCCGAGCTGCACGATCAGCCGTTCGTCGACGAGTTCGAGCACCGGATCGCGGCCCTCGCGCCACAACGGGCGACCTACGTCGAGCACGGTACGGACGACATCCCCGACGTCGATCTCGACCTGCTCTGACCGCGCCCGATACAGAGTCGGACTGGCACAACGCGGGGGGCCGCGTACTATCGGGCAGGAAACGACGACCGGGAGAGGTAAATGCAGGTGTTCCACGTCTACATCGACGACCTGAGATTCACCTTCGTCGACCGCGCACCGGTCGAGGAGCTGAAGGCCCGGGTCGTTCAGGCGAGCAGGAACGACGGCGACTTCGTCTCCATCTCGCAGTCCAGCAGACCTCCGAGTGAGATCTTCGTCACCGCGCAGACGCGCGTACGGATCGAGACCGCCACGATCCCGCGCGACCCCGTCGCCTCCGGAGCCACCGCCGGGGAGGACGACGACGACGCGTTCTGGTTCGACTTCGACTCGCTGGCCTGAAGTCAACCGCTTCCCACGGCGTCCTCGACGGGGGATGCTCGTCTCATGCCGCCGACGACGTCCCTCTGGCTCGAGACCTCCCCGCACATCCCGACCGACACGTTCGAGTGGGATGGGCACTACGACACGATCGTCGTCGGCGCCGGCCTGACCGGCCTCGCCACCGCCCTCATGCTCGCCCGCTCGGGGATGCGCGTCCTGGTGCTGGAAGCCCGCACCGTCGGCGCGGTCACGACTGGCAACACGACCGGCAAGGTCAGCCTGTTGCAGGGCACGACGCTCTCGTCGATCCGCCGCCACGCCTCCGAGGCCGTGCTCTGCGCCTACGTCGACGGCAACACGGCGGGCCAGGGCTGGCTGCTCGACTTCCTCGAAGAACAGGCCGTCCCGTACGAGACGCGTGACGCCGTCACCTACGCGACGACGCTCGACGGTCTGGACAAGCTGGATGCGGAACTCGCCGCCGCCCGCGTCGCCGGCCTCGACGCCGTGGAGGAGCGCACCACCGAGCTTCCGTTCGCGGTGGAGGGCGCCCTCACCCTGGGCGGTCAGGCGCAGGTCCATCCGCTGAAGGTCCTAGCCGCGCTCGCGGCGGAGTTCCGGCGGCTCGGCGGGAGGATCGTGGAGGGGGAGCGCGTCACCGACGTGTCCGCCGCGAAACCGGCTGTGGTGACCAGCAGCTCCGGCACATCCCGGGCCGACCAGGTCGTCCTCGCGACCGGGACGCCCATCCTGGACCGCGGGCTGTACTTCGCCAAGGTCGAGCCGACGCGCTCGTACGTCACCGCGTTCCGGGTTCCGGGCGACATCCCCGAGGCCATGTACATCTCCGCCGACTCGCCCACCCGCTCCCTCCGCACCGCGACGGCGGCGGACGGGAGCCGCCTGCTCCTCGTCGGCGGCAACGGTCACCCGGCCGGCCGCGCGGACTCGCCGGCCGAGAAGCTCGCCGACCTCACCACCTGGGCCGAGCGCACCTTCCCCGGGGCGGAGCGGACCCACTGGTGGGCGGCGCAGGACTACCGGTCGGCGAACCGCATCCCATTCGTCGGCTGGCTGCCCCGCGGACGCGGCCGCATCTACCTGGCCACCGGATACGACAAGTGGGGGATGACGAACGCCGTGGCCTCGGCACTCAGTCTCACCGCCGACCTGACCGGGGAGACGCTCGAGTGGGCGCGCGTGATGCACCACCGGGTCACCCGGCCCGTGGACATCGCCTCGGGCGTCGCCATGAACGCCGGCGTCGGCAAGGCCGCGGTGACCGAGTGGGCATCCGCTCAGGCGGGCCCGGAGGTCGGAGACGAACCGGTCGCGGAAGGCACCGGCACGGTCGGACGCCGCGGCCGCACACCGGTCGCGGTCTCGACGGTCGACGGGACGACGTGCGCGCTCACCGCGGTCTGCAGCCACCTCGGCGGTGTGGTCCGCTGGAACGACGCCGAGCTGTCGTGGGACTGCCCCCTGCACGGCTCGCGCTTCGCACCGGACGGCACGGTTCTCGAAGGTCCGGCCACCCAGCCGCTCGCGCCGGCCCCCGCCGCCCGCGCGGCGGAGACGGCGGGCTGACGAGCGTGTCCCGACGCGCACGGTGACCTTTCGGCCCGTCCGTCACGTTTCATTGAGATCACGCGTCTGCCTGAGTGAGGGTGTTCCCCGATTCGGTTGACCACTGTCGGCCGGTCACGTCCGCTCTCGTCGGCACAAGGGTGAGGAAACTGCGGATGAAGGCGATCCAGGAGTCCAGCGTGAGTGAGCGCCCGGCCCGCCGCCTACGGTACTTTCTTCCTCTTGCGTCGGTTGCCGGCGCGTCCGTCTTCGCTTTTGCCGCATTGCCCCAGCAGATGGGCGGGCTGGTCTCATTGCCGACCGTGCTGTTGCTGATACTCATCGACCGGAGCACCCGGCGAACGATCGACGCGCGACCACGGGGGACCAAAGCGATTCTCTATTTCGTGCTCACGGCCATCGTCTACGTCGGTTCACTCATCGTGGCGGTGACCATTGCACGCGACGAACCACTGTGGGTCGCAGGCTCGCTCGCGGTGGTCGTCTTCGTCGTCGTCGCCCTGGGAGCGTGGGTCCCCAACCGCCGCCGAGCTCACCAGGTCAACCCCAGCGAGCCCGGCCTTTCCTAAGCGCTATAGCTGGTAGCAGCTCCCGTACGCTCCCAGCAGCGTGCTCGCCGTTCCCAAGAGCCAGGCGCCGGTGGCAGTGAGCGGGTTCCACGCAAGAGCGGCCACACCTGCCAGGGAAGCGATACACCATCCAGCGCCAGTGACCTTCACCGCGCTTCCGCCTCCGTTATAGGCAAGCGCTACAGATTTGACCATGGCACCGTTGATGTACTTCTTCAGGTAGCTTCCCTTGCAGTTGGTGAGCGCAGAGCCCGGTGCCATGAAATAGCTGCTGCCATTGGTGAGCACGCAGTTGTACGAGTAGACACCCGTGCTCGGATCGGCGACGACCGGGTAAACGGTGCGCTCACCATGCTCGACGACCTGTGTGAGTGTGTTGCCCGTCACTCGGTAGTGGGTGGGCACCGGGTTGCCGTCCGCGTCCTTAGCCCACGCCGCACCGAACACGGCCAACGGTGCGCCGTCGGGGGCCACGACGGCGACAGTGCCGTCTGGCGCCTCTACCAGTGCGGCGTCCGCCGGCACATCGATCGGGTAGTCGTACCTTGTGGGGGCGCCAGCGTTCTCGATCACAGTACTGATCTGGATAGTGCCGTCTCGGTGGACTACAGGGACGGTGGAGGAACCGTTGTTGTTGTCGTAGACGACCACGCCGGCCTTCTGCGAGCCCGTCGCCGCGGTGGCCCGGTCCGCAAACGGCAGACCGATCGTGATGTCCGGAGCGGCAGCTGGCGCGTCTAGGTGCAGGCCGGCCCGCGCATCCAACGGTACCGACACGGTGGTCCCGTCTCCGACCTCCATCCGTGCCGATGTTCCTGAATCACCCGAATCACGTGCCACCTCCGATACCGCCGCTGGCGCCACCTTCTCAATAGCAGCCACGGCATCGACGGCGTTGGCTCGTGCGGCGTCCGGGGAGGCGAAGCCGGTGAGACCTACACCGATCAAGAACGCGCCGCTCAGCGCCGTAGCCATCTTCAACACTCGAGGTCTCGGCATGCGAGAAGCCCTTTCGCTCAACATCGAACGAGTGGACTCGCGTTCTCGACCCGGGCAGGACCGGAAAGAACGTTCAATCAGAAGTCCACAACCGTGACCGGCAAGACGCCCGTCACCCTCTATGACGCGACCCGCGCAGGATCGTGACGACGCGCGGCGCCGCCCCGTGAGGCCTAGTCAGGCCAATCGGCCCGGGAGTATGGTCGCCGCATGACGAATCCAGACGACGAGAGCACACCGCGCCCCGCCGGACCCACCGGGGCGGGCGAGCCGGTCAGCCCGCCGCCCGCATCCGATCCCACGCCTCCGCCTCCTCCTCCGCCCAGTCAGGGCATCCCGGCTGCACCACCGCCGCCGCCCAGCTCCTACCCCGCCGCGGCCACCGGTCCGTCCACCACCGTCGCGCCGACGTCTCCGCCGAACACGGTCAACATCGCGTTCTGGCTGTACGTCGCCGGTGCGGTGCTGAGCGTGATCAGCGGCATCATCACGATCGCGGTCGTCTCAGGATCGCGCGCCGACCAGGTGCGCGTCATCGAGCAGCAGGGCGCCGACCTCCGAGGCCTCACAGCGCAGCAGGTCGCGGACGCGTCCGTCACGTTCCTCGTGACCTGGTCGATCGTCACCCTGATCTTCTGGGCCGTCGTCTTCGTCCTCTTCGCCTACTTCATGCGCCGCGGCGCGAACTGGGCGCGCATCGTCCTGACGGTGCTCACCGTGCTCTCGCTGCTCAACCTGCTGACCGGCTTCGGAACCGGGCTGCTGCAGGTGCTGGCGACGATCGTCGCGGTCGTGCTGATGTGGCTGCGCCCCTCGAACGAGTACTTCGGCGCGGTGAAGGCCGCGAAGGGACCGCGCGTCTGACCGCACCCTGACAGCCGGCTGTGCCGGGCGTACTGTTCCTGCCGAAACGGAAGGAGCGGATATGCCCGGCAACAAGCCGCAGCTGAAAGACCAGGAGCTCTACGAGAAGCTGCGCACGGAGGGGGACTCCAAGCAGAAGGCTGCTCGCATCTCCAACGCCGCAGCATCCCGCGGCCGATCCTCGGTCGGCCGCACGGGCGGCGACTCCGGTTCGTACGAGGACCGGACGGTGCCCGAGCTGAAGAAGCGCGCGAAGGAGCTCGGCCTCAGCGGCTACTCCAAGAAGAACAAGGGCGAGCTCGTGAAGGAGCTCCGCAACCACTGAGTCCCGCGCGTACACTCGCCGCATGGACCTGCGGGATGTGGCCGGCGAGTTGTACTCGGTCGCACCCGGCGACTTCATCGCCCGGCGCAACGCCGCCGCGGCCCAGGCCGACCGCTCGACGGCCAAGCAGATCAAGACCCTGCGCAAGCCGTCGGCGTCGGCGGCCGCGATCAACGCGCTCACCCGCGAGCACCCGGACCTCGTCGGCGACGTGCTGGAGATCGGCTCGCGGATGCGGGATGCGTTCGCCTCCCGCGACCGCGCCGAGATCCGCGCACTCACCCAGGAGCGCCAGCGGCTGCTGCAGCGCGCGACCGACGGACTGGACCTCAGCCCGGCGGTGCAACGTGAAGTCGAGGAGACGTTGCAGGCGGCCGTCATCGACCCGGCAGCGGCCGCCGCGGTTCGGAGCGGGATGCTGGTGCGCGCCCTCGAGTCGACCGGTCTCGAGCAGGTCGACGTCTCCGACGCCGTCGCGCTGCCGATCGACATCGAGGACTTCCCGGCGCCGCGGCCCGGCCGCCGGAAAGCGCAGAGCGGAGGCGGCGGGAACGAGGATGCCGGCGCGGCCGAAGCGGACGACGAACCGGGCGCAGAGGAGCACACCGAGTCGCCGAGCGAACGCCGGGAACGGCAGCGCCGCATCCGGGCCGCCGAGAAGGCGGTCGCGCGCGCCCGCGAAGACGCCGAGGCCCTCGACGACGAGCTCGACGAGACGGTCGACCACCGCGGCGACCTGGAGGCGGAGCGGGACTCGCTGCAACGACGGCTGCAACGGATCACGGACGACCTGAGCGAGACGCGTGCCGCCGAACGCGAGCTGCGCTCGCGGATCTCCGACGCGCAACGCGCCGTCCGCGAAGCGGAGAAGGCTCTGCGCGACGCACGCGACGACTGACGCTCAGCTCACCCAGTGCGCCAGCAGGTCGTCCCAGTCCGCCTGATAGCGGCCGAGACCGAACCGCTCCAGCGCCCACTCGCGCGCGCGGCCGCCCGCCTCCGCCCCGCGACCCGGGTCGTCCACGAACGCGCGGACCGCGTCATGCAGCTCGGCCAGGTCGGTGGAGATGGCGCCGACTCCCGGCACCACGGCGCGGCGCGCGTCCGTCGCATCCAGCGCCACGACCGGGATCCCTGCCGTCATCGACTCGAGCAGCGAGAGTCCCAGCGACGTCCAGCGGTTGGGATGCACGTACACACGCCGACGCCCGACCTCGGAGAACAGGCGAGGCGCCTCGATGTCGCCCGCGGCGACCACCCGGTCGCTGCCGACGCCGAGCGCCTGCGCCAGGCCGTCCACCTGCATCCCGAAGACGTCGACGGGCGCCACAGCGGCGAAGCCGCCGAGAAGATCCGAACCCGTCACACGCCAGCGGCGCACCGGCTCGTTGATCACCGCCGCGGCGCGCGGAAGCTCGCCGGTGAAATGGTTGCCGTAGTCGACGACACCATGCTCGATCACCCGGGTGCGGGTGGAGCCGGTGTCCCAGAACAGCGCGTTGAAGTGCGAGACGTGGGCGATCAGCAGGTCGTCCCGATCGGCGAGAGGATGCCGTGAGTTCGGAATGCTCTCCTGGGGCGTGTTGTGCTCGACGAACACGACCGGCACATCCACACCTGGCCGGCGCCCGGTGAGCCGCTCGACCAGGTCGAACTCCTCCAGCCGCTGAAGCACGACGGCGTCGAACGGCGTGGACGCCAGCTCGGCCTCCGGGACGTCGACCACGCTCGACGGCCAGTCCCGGCCGCCGACACCACCCTCGCCCGCCGCATCCACCGGGAGCAGGTAGGTGTGCCGCCCGCGCACGAATGCATCCATCCAGCCGCCGTGGACCTGCCAGACGAGAAGCCGCAGAGCGCGGCTCACAGCTGCGACCCGGGGCCGGGGTGGCCCCTCACTTCCAGAGGCCCGGTCTCGGGCGCCGGCCCGTCCTGGTCCTGGCCGGCGGCGACGCCCGCGTGCGTGTGCCCGGCCACGCCGTGCGCGGCCGTGTGCGGCTCCTTGGTCGGGCAGAGCTTGCCGCAGTACGAGCAGATGTAGCCGTCGCCGATCCGCGCTTCGCCGTTCAACCGGTACTCCAGCACGTCGCCGTCGCCCTCCAGCGCGAACTCCACGTACGCCGGCCGCTCCAGCGACGGGATGGGCACCCGCATCCGGGCGAACGGGCGCCGCGAGTCGTCGAGCGGCACCCACAGCTTGTCCGGGGCGGGGCCGAAGATCGAGCCGGCCTTGTCGACGCGGGCCGGCCGGTGGTCGTCACGGATGTGGAGGATGTGGCCGGCGCTCAGCATGTCGCGCGGCAGCACCTGATACAGCTCGGGGACTCCGTAGGCGATCGCGCCGCGCCGCAGCCGCGAGAAGCCCTCCTCCGTGTCGTCGCCCATCACCACGAATGGCGGCGCCTCGGGCGTCCGCAGCACAATGGCCGTGCCGCCCGACGGACTGTCGGAGATGAGCTGCAGGATGGCCGTGGCCTCGACGAGCAGACCCTCAGGCATGCGCCACCGACACCAGCTCCGCCTCGCGACGCCCGGGCTCCGCGTCGAACCGCTCGTCGCATACCCGGTCGGCCTCCGCGATGAGGCACTCGGCCAGGCGACCGACCACCTCGATGTCGGTGACGAGTGCCTCGCCGTCCAGGCCGTGACCGGCGGGGCGGCCGCGCAGCAGCCACGCGAAGCGCTCGGGGTGCACGCCCTCGAACGTGGCGTGCCGGGCAGCCGGAAGCTGTGTCAGCTGTCGCGCGATCCACTCCCGGCGGGGCAGCGTCCACCACGCCTCCGGGTCGAGGGGACGCGCGGGCAGCCCGGGGAGCGCGAGTCCGCTCGCGGCGTCAATCGGACCGGCCTCCAGGTCGGCCGCATAGCCGGCCGAGTAGCGGACGTAGAGCCCGGGCGCCTCAACGAGAAGGCGCTCGATCTCAGAGAGCTGATAGAGCACGGGAACCTCCGGTCGGGACGCCGTCGCGTTCGCGGACCACGCGGTAGCGGCACTCCATGCGGGTGCGCGACACCAGCTCGAATTCGTGCCACGACGGGCGGTCGAGCGACGGGATGGGGATGGCGACATGAGCGGGCGCCTCGCCGTCACCGTCCAGCGGCACGAACACGACGACGTCCGTCGCGCCGAACACCGAGGCGGAGCACGCGAAGCGCGCCTGGACATACCGGTCTGAGATCACGACGAGTGCCGGCTCCGACCCCGCGGGGTAGTCGTCCCGCGACACTTCGCGGTACGGCTCGCTGAGACCGTGGGCTCCGGGTCCGCGCCGCATCCGGACGAACACGTCGCGGCCGCCGAAGACGTCGAGCCGAAGCGACGACGGGACCGCCCCATCCGCCAGGATCGCCACCGGCGTCCTTGCGCGGCGCGGCAGCATCATCAGCACTGCCGTCGCCGTCATATCGCCCACGCAAGCAAAGCTAGGTCGAGTCGGATCCGAAAGCAGGGGATTGACGAAGCGCTCGAGCCGTGCGGTCAGCTGGGGAGGTGGCGGCCGACCTCGTCCTCGGGCATGATCACCATGCCGCCGGTGCGCTGGGACGTGTGCATCAGCGCTTCGAGCCACTGGGGGTTGATGGCGGGCGGGCGGCTGCCGCTGAACTGGAACGCCAGCGGCACCTCACGGCTGATCCAGAGCGAGACCCGGCCGGATCCCTGCTCGACGGGGACGTCCCAATTCAGCAGGAAGCTCTCGTGACGGCGAAGCTTCGCGACGATGGCGAGCTTGACGTGGCTGAGCACCCGATCGTCGAGGTCATACTCCTGGCCCGCGCCGTAGACGAGTTTTCCCATGGTCCTCATAGTGCCCTAACGAGGCACGCAAATCCTGTCGCGTCAGGGGGATTGACACCGGTACCAGAGCGTGGTTAAGAGAGACGTATCGCCTGTCCTGAGGACTCCAACCGGTCCTGAAGCAGGGCGATCCACACATCCTGCACCGGCGTGCCAGCGCTTGACGCGAGCGCTGCCGCCGCACCTGCGGCCTGACCGAGCATCATGTACTGCGGCTCCATCCTGACCGACGCGAAAGCGACGGCCGAGGCGGACAGGCAGACCGGTACCAGGAGGTTCGTCGCGTCCTCCCGCTTGGGCAGCAGTGCGGAGTACGGGATGCCGTACACCGGCACAGGGACCGAGAGGTATCCCTCCGTGAAGACGGTGCCGATCGGGTCCGGATGCTCGTACACCCAGCGCCAGACACGCTGCACCTCGCGGATGTCGATGTGGTACGAGCCGAGGGCGACGGTGTCCTCCGGCATCGAGCCGGCGAGCAGGTCGTGCTCGGTCAGGATGCGCTCGCCGACCATCCTTCTCGCCTCGCGCACGTAGAGCTGGTGGGGGAGGTGGCCGGTGTCGGCGAACTCGCCGCGCGGCAGTCCCCAGCGCGACAGCTCGCGCCGGATCGCAGACGGCACCGCGGGGTCGTGCGACAGGAAGTACAGGAAACCGCGCGTGTGGTCGACATGGTGCCGACGGATCTCCTCGCGCCGCTCCGGGGAGGCGTCCGGGTACTCCCATGCCGATCCGTCCAGCACGCTCAGCGACACCGGTCCGAGCGAGTTGCCGTCCGCCATCCCGCCGGGCAGGTTCGGCTCGAGCCCCAGCATCCGGCCGGCCGCACGTTCGACGCCCTCCCGTCGGTCGCGCGCGAAGAGGCGGCGCCCCAGCTCCCAGTACTCCTCGTCGTAGCCGTCGGGACGGTCGAACGAGATGCGGTCGGCAGCCGTGGTGAGGCAGACGCGGAAGCCGTACGACATCACGCCGCCGTCGCCCTCCCCCAGCTGTGCGAGCGGGCGGTCGTGAAGCTGCGGCAGGAGGCGTCCCGTGGTGAGCCCGGTCGGATCGTCGGCGAAGGGCGACACCGACGGCGGCATGTTGTGCATGCCGGGGAGAAGCTCCTGCCTGCCGGCGAACCGCTCGCCGTGCAGGCCGCGGTCCTCGCGGCCGACGCGGTACGGCACCCCCGCGGTCGCGAGCAGGTCGCCCTCGTAGCTCGCATCCACGAACACGCCGGCCTGGATGCGGTCGCCGCCGGTCACCGTGAAGGACCGCAACTCGCGGCCGTGACCTTGCTGCACGGCCTCGACCCCGGTCAGCCGCGCCCCGAAGAGGACATCGACGCCCGCCTCCTCCAGCCAGCGCCGGAAGATCGCCTCGGCCACGTGAGGTTCCGGTCCGGCGTAGTGCCAGGGGGTGGTGCCGTAGTGCTGCGCGATGTCGGCGCGGAGGCGCGCGGCCGCGCCGCCGAGAGCGCGGACGTCTCCGACGTCGGTGTAGCCGAGGCCGCCGGAGGTCATGCCGCCGAGGTGCCGGCCGGGCTCGACGAGGACCGTCCGGGCGCCACCCTCGGCCGCCGCGACGGCTGCCGTGACGCCGGCGGAGGTGCCCCCGTAGACCGCGACCTCGAACGCGCTCATGCGAACTGCGGGAGGAGCCGGCCGCCCGTCTCGAAGATGCCCCTCTCGAGAGCCGTCACCAGATCCCACTGGCCGACGAGGGGATGCGCCAGCAGCGCCTTCCGCACCAACTGGCGGTCGCCGGTCACCGCGGCCCGGGCGGCCAGCCGCTCGTACGCGCTGACGTGCTGGATGAGCCCGAGCAGTTCCGGCGCGACCGGCTCCTGCGGCAGCGGGGTCGCGCCCGACGCATCCACTCGGCACAGGGTCTCGACCACGTCGTCGTCCGCGAGACCGGGGATCAGCCCGTTGTTGCGGACGTTCACGACGTGGTTGTCGCCGGTGCCGGCCACCAGCGACGCGAGCAGCGCCGTCGCCGCCTCGCTGTAGAAGGCGCCGCCGCGGGCCTCCAGCTGCGGGGGCTTGGTGTCGACCGTCGGGTCGGCGTACAGGGCGAGGAGCTCGCGCTCCACGTCCGCGACAACGGTCGCCCGGGGCGTGCCCGCGACCATCTCGCCGACGGTGGCGTCATGTGCGTAGTAGTACTTCAGGTAGTAGGAGGGCAGCACGCCGAGGTCGCGGATGAGCTCGCCCGGAACGCCTCCGCGGCGGCCCAGCTCGTCCGAACGATCCGCGATCATGCCGGGCAGCACATCCACGCCGTCCACCCGGATGTGCCGCACCCACGACAGGTGGTTGAGGCCGACCGGGTCCACCTCGACGCGGTGCGGCTCCACGCCGTGCTCGCGTGCGATCCACCGCTGGACGCCGATCGCGAAGTTGCACAGCCCGATCGCGCGGTGGCCGTCGTCGAGCAGCGCGCGGGTGTTGATGCCCACGGGGTTCGTGAAGTCGACGATCCACGCGCCCGGGTCGGCGCGCTCCCGAGCCTCGCGGGCGATGTCCAGAACGACGGGGACGGTGCGCAGCGCCTTCGCGAGACCGCCCGCGCCCGTCGTCTCCTGGCCGACGCAGCCGCAGGCGAGGGGGAACAGCTCGTCCTGCAGCCGCGCGCTCTGACCGCCGACGCGCAACTGGATGAGCACGGCATCCGACCCCTCGATGGCGGCTGCGCGGTCGGTCGTCAGGGTGACCGGGACGTCGGCGCCCTGGCGGGCGAGCATGCGGCGGACCATCCCGCCGACGATCTCCAGGCGAGGGCCGTCCACATCCATCAGCCAGAGTTCGTCGACCGTGAGACGCTCGCGCTCGTTCCACAGCCCCGAGACCAGCTCGGGAGTGTAGGTGGAGCCTGCGCCGATGACCGTGACCTTCATCGCGGGGTCCTTTCGTGGTTCGGGTGGGGGTGGTTGTGGGCTTCCGGTGAGGCCGGCGTCGGTGCTTCGCGGAGGGCGCGGACGACGCCGTCGACCGGGCGGAACTCCAGCGGGCGCGGGTCGAATCCGAGGCGGCGGAGGCCCGCGGAGACGGCGTCCCGGAAGCCGGGGTCGGAGAACGTTCCGCCGGCGAGGACGGCGGGGGTGCCGGGCGGGACGACGGGGGTGCCGGGCGGGACGACGGGGGTGCCGGGCGGGACGACGGGGGTGCCGGCGAGGACGGCGGCGGTACGGGGCGGGACGACGGGGGTTCCGGGCGGGACGACGGCATCCGGCGCGTCTGCATCCTCGGCGGAGGCCGGATCGGCTGCCCAGGCACGCCGGGCCACGACGGCGGCCAGCGCCACCGCTTCGGCGGCCGCCCGCGCGATGAGGTCGGATGCGACCGTGTCCCCCTCTGCTGCGGCTCGGGCGACGACAGAGGCGAGGGATCCGACTTGCCGCATCGACACGGACCCGTCGCGGATCGCTCGGGCGAGGGCGACCGTGTCGGCGGCTCGCGTCTCGGCGAGGACCAGCGGCAGCAGCGACGTGGATGGCCCGCGGCCGTCCTCGGCGCGCGCGGCTGCGCGGACCGCCTCACGGCCCAGTTCGTCGCCGCCGCCCCAGTCGCCGCTCGGCCAGCCGAGGGCGGGGACGGTCGCGAGTCCGTGCGGTCCGCGCGCGACGGCGTTCAGGCCCGCGCCGCAGACGACGGCGAGCGCGTGGCCGAGCCCGGCGCCCGCATCCAGCACCGCGACCGCGTCGCCGACGACGTCGACCGCCGCGCGGCGGAACAACTCGGCCAGCGCGGCGCGGTGGCCGTCTTCGTCGCCGGGGAAGTCGAGTCCCGCCACGGCGGCCGAGACGCGGGTGACGTCGGCGGGTGCGATGCCGAGGTCGCGGAGGACTGCCGAGACGGCGGCGGCGACCGCCTGCGGTCCGGCTCCGCTGCCCGGGCCGATGCCGCGGGAGCGTTCGATGAGGCCCTCCGGACCGCCCTCGAGCACGACGACCTCCGTCTTCGAGTTGCCGCCGTCGATGGCGACGGACAGCCCGACCTCGGGTGCGTGGTGCGTGTTCGTCAGCGTCGATCCTTTCGCCGCGCCCATCCTGCCGCAAATATGGGATCGTTTCCACCCTGCCGGTCCGCCTTCCCGCCCATCCCGACGCGACATTTGCGCCAAATCTCCGTTATCGCCCCGCCAGAACCGAGATTTGCGCCAAATGTGCCGGCCCGCCCGCCCCGCCAAGCTCGACATTCGTGCCGAATGTGCGGAATGCGGGCCGCAAAACGCACATTCGTGCCGAATGTGCGTTATTCACCTCCCGCCGAACCGACGCGCGATTTGCGCCAAATGTGCCCGCCCGCCTGGCTCCCGGGGGTCGACATTCGTGCCGAATGTGCGGAATGCCGCCCGCAAAGCGCACATTCGGCACGAATGTGCGCTGTCGACCCGGCGAACGGACACGAGATTTGCGCCAAATGTGCGTTATCGAGCCGCCAAAGAGCACATTTGCGCCAAATGTGCGTTGGCGACGCGACGCGGGGCGCCGCTACAGCGCGCGCGGAGCCGCGGTGGAGCCGCGGGGCAGCACCTGCGCCTCGAGCACGATGGTCTGCGGTTCGGCGGCGGGGTCCTGCAGGCGCCCCAGCAGGCGGTCGAGCGCAGTCTCGCCCAGCGACACCGCATCCTGAGCCACCGCCGTGATGCCCGGGCTGACCATGCTCATCCACTCGGAATCGTCGAAGGCGACGACGCTGACGTCCTCGGGGATGCGCAGGCCGAGATCGTTCGTCGCCCGCCACACGCCCTCCGCGAGCAGGTTGTTGGCGGCGAAGATCGCGGTCGGGTGGTCGCGGCGGGCCAGGATGTCGATCGCCGACTTGCGGGCGCCGTCCGCATCCCATCCGGTCGAGATCACGAGGGACGGATCGGCGGGGATGCCCGACCCCTCCAGCGAGCTGCGGTAGCCGGCGGCGCGCTCGCCACCGGTCGTCCAGGTCGTCTCGTCGATGAACAGGGCGATACGGCGGTGACCGAGGTCGATCAGGTGGTCCGTCATCCGCTTCGCCACGCCCGCGTTGTCGATGATGACCGCGTCGCAGCGACCGGCCGAGAACTGGCGGTCGGCTTCGATGACGGGGATGTGCTGGCGCATCAGGTAATTGGAGACGTCACCCGAGAGCGGCGTGACGATCACTCCGGCGACACGGGTCGCGACGAACGCGCGCGCCGCATCCATCTCGGCCTCGGTGGAGCCCTGGTCGTCGACGAGCATCATCGTGTAGCCCTCGCGGCGGGCCCGGGCGGCGATGCCGGCGGCGAGATCGGCATAGAAGGCGTTGCGCAGGTCGGAGACGAGCACGCCGATCGTGCGGCTGTCCTGCTTGCGCAGGCTGCGGGCCATGGCGTGCGGCACGTACCCGAGCGATTCGGCGGCGGCGAGCACCCGCTCGCGGACCCCGGCGGCGACGTAGCCCTCACCGCTCAGGGCGCGGGATGTGGTCGACTGCGACACCCCGGCGGCCAGCGCGACATCTTTCAGCGTCGCGCGCCGCTGCGTGCCGTCGGCGTCGTTCTCGATCATCGAACCCTTTCCACGGGCGCCGGAGCGCCGGACGCCCGGCGAATCCACCCTAATGGCCGACGCGCCGGCCCGCTGCCGTGCCGTCACGGATGCGTCACGCTGCCTCCGCGGCTGCGGGATGCGCGACTCACCCGGGCGGAACCGCGGCGCGGAGGAGGGGCGATCGCGCGGCGACAGAGCCGCCGCAGAGCGCATCCCGGACCGGTGACGACCGGTCCAACCGGGTGTACCGTGCCCCGCACACAGGCAGTTCCCCCGCCGGCACCGCCCGCATAGCCGAGACGGGTCCGCATCCCGAGAGAGTCCACCCCCGCCCGGGAATGGGCTGGGCTCCGGTTGCAGGCACGCTCGGGAGGACTTATAGTCGCTGCTATGTGGTAACGATGCCACACACTACGCCGACGCAGGCGGAGGACGGATCGAAAGGGTGGCGATGAAGATCACCGAGCTCGATGGCGCAAGGAAGAGGAGCCGGTGATGGCCGTCCTCTCCGACACGTCACGCGGGAAGACCCGGACGGGCGACGACAAGCCCGCCAAGAAGAAGGGCACCAAGTACAACAGGCGCGAGGCGATCGCGGGTTACCTCTTCATCAGCCCGTGGATCATCGGCTTCCTCGTGTTCACGCTCGGCGCGATGCTGTACAGCCTCTTCATCTCGTTCAGCAACTACAACCTGGCGACGAACAGCGCGACACCGGCCGGCTTCGACAACTACTCGGAGCTGTTCAACGACCCCAAGGTCGCGCTCTCGCTCGGCAACACGCTGTTCTACGCCGTGATGGCGGTGCCGCTGGAGATCATCTTCGCGCTACTGCTCGCCCTCCTCCTCAACTGGGTCGGGCGCGGCGCCGGCGCCTTCCGCACCATCTACTACCTCCCGAAGATGACCCCGGCGGTCGCGACCGCATCCATCTTCCTGCTGCTGCTCAACGGCAACACCGGAGCGATCAACCGCTTCCTCGCCATCTTCGGCATCGAGGGCCCGCAGTGGCTGATCGACCCGAACTGGGTGAAGCCGTCGATCGTGCTGATGACCCTGTGGGGCGTCAGCGGCACCATGGTGATCTTCCTCGCGGCACTGAAGAACGTGCCTCGCGACCTCTACGAGGTGGCCTCGCTCGACGGTGCGGGACCCATCCGCAAGTTCTTCACCATCACCATCCCGATGATCTCCCCGGCGATCTTCTTCAACGTGGTCGTGCTCACGATCGCGGCCCTCCAGGTGTTCGACCAGGCCTACCTGCTGTTCTGGCGAGACCAGACGAACGCCTCCCCCGACTCGTCGTTGTTCTACGGCGTGTACCTCTTCCAGCAGGCCTTCCGGCAGTTCAACTTCGGCTTCGCCGCGGCGATGGCCTGGCTGCTGTTCGTGATCATCCTCCTGATCACGCTCATCCAGGTGAAGGTCAGCAACCGCCTCGTCTACTACGAAGGAGACAAGTGATGTCCTCCGCGACCCAGTCCACTGCCGCCGCGGCCCTGGCCCCGCTCGCCTCCGAGCTGGATGCCGCCCAGCTGCAGGGCAGCACCCCCAACGGGCGCGGCGAGAAGCCCGTCGGCGGCCGGTGGTACAAGCCGAGGACGATCATCGGGAAGACGGTCCTCTGGATCGTCGCCATCGGCTTCGCGCTGCTGTTCCTGTACCCGTTCGCCTGGCTGCTCGCCGCGAGCCTCAAGCCGCGGCAGGAGGTGTTCGACAACTCGCTGTGGCCGAAGACGTTCACGCCGCAGAACTACGTCGAGGTGTGGAACCAGCTCCCGCTGCTCTCGTGGATCGGCAACAGCGTCATCATCGCGGTCCTCGCCGCCGGCCTGGTCGCGATCTCGAGCTCGATCGTCGCGTTCGGGTTCGCGTACTTCAAGTTCCCCGGGCGGACGCTGCTGTTCGGCCTGGTGCTGGCGACGATGATGCTGCCCGGCGCGGTCACCATGGTGCCGCAGTACCTGATCTGGAAGAACCTGGGCCTGATCGGCACCTGGCTTCCGCTGTTCGGTATGAACCTGTTCGGCTCGGCGTTCTACATCTTCCTTCAGCGGCAGTTCTTCATGGGGCTCCCGCGGGAGCTGTTCGAGGCCGCACGACTCGACGGCGCGAGCTACTGGAAGCTGTTCACGAAGATCGCGATGCCGCTCAGCATCCCGTCGTTCATCATCATCTTCCTGTTCGAGTTCCAGGCCAGCTGGAACAACCTGCAGGCGGCGCTGATCTACCTGAACGCGGGAGGCGTCGACGGCTTCACCGTGCCGCTCGGCATCTCGTACGCGATGACCACGTTCAGTCCGACCAACGGCGGTCACGGCGACTACCAGTACGTGATGGTGGCCGCGCTCATCGTGACGCTGCCCATGCTGCTGCTGTTCGGCTTCGGCCAGCGGTACTTCATCGAAGGTGTGGCGACGCAGGGTCGCAAGGGCTGACCTCATCCCGGACACCGGGCGCGGTTGGACATCGTCCACCGCGCCCGGTAAGGTTTAACCCCCCTAGCGACGATTTTCGGATCCAGCCGGCGGGTGGGAGGACCACCTGTTCCGGACTCGAAAGGCCACTCGTCGTGACACCTCCTTCTCCTTCGCTGTTCGCATCCCGCGATTTCCGCCTGCTGCTCATCGGGCAGACCACCAGCCAGCTCGGCGCCCAGGTCTCCGGTGTCGCCCTGCCGTTGCTCGCCGTGGTGAGCCTCGACGCGACGCCGTTCGAAGTGGGGATGCTCGGGGCGGCATCCACCGTGGCGTTCGCCGTGCTCGGGCTCCCCGCCGGGGCGTGGGTCGACCGGATGCGTCGGCGGCCGCTCCTCGTCGCCAGCGATCTGGTTCGTGCGGTGCTGCTGGCGACCATCCCTCTCGCTGCGGTTCTCGGGCTGCTCACCATGGGTCAGTTGCTCGTCGTCTCGTTGCTGGCCGGCGTGGCCCGGGTGTTCTTCGATGTGGGGTATCGCAGTTATCTACCCTCGGTGATCGGACGGGAGCGCGTGCTCGCCGGCAACTCCTCCCTCGAGTTCGTGCGCGCCTCCGGACAGGTTGCCGGGCCCGCCCTGGGCGGAGTGCTGGTGTCGCTGATCGGCGCGGCGACGGTCGTGCTGGTGCAGGCGGGCACGTTCGCGGCGTCCGCGCTGTGCCTGCTCGGCATCCGGGCACGGGAGGACGAGCCGACGGCTCCCGAGCACCGTCGGCGGATGCGGACAGAGATCGCGGAGGGTCTCGGCTTCGTGTTCCGCTCGCGGGTGCTGCGGTCGACGGCACTGGCGAGCGCCCTGAGCAATTTCTCGTTCGCGGTCGCGTCCGCGGTCAAAATGGTGTTCCTGTCGCGGACGCTCGGCCTCTCCCCCGCGCTGATCGGCCTCGTCATCGCGGTCGGCTCGGTCACGGTCATGGTCGGCGCCGCCTTCACCACGCGCCTGTCGCGGGCGGTCGGGTCGGTGCGGATCGTCTGGCTGTCGCTCGCCGTCACGGCGCCGCTGTCGCTGCTCGGCGCCTTCGCGCAGCCGGGATGGTGGACGCTCCTGATCGTGCTCGGCATCGCCGCCGGGGAATTCGGGCAGATCGTCTACGCGATCACCCAGGTGAGCGTGCGGCAGCAGATCTGCCCCGACCGCGTCCTCGGGCGGGTCAACGCGACCATGCAGGTCGTCGTGATGGGCCTCTTCCCCGTCGGCGCGATCGTCGGCGGCCTGCTGGGCGACGCGATCGGAGCCCGCTGGACGCTCATCGTCGCCGGTATCCTCCTCCTCGCGTGCCCCGTCATCCTGTGGGCGTCGCTGCGCGGCGTCCGGGAGGTCGCGGACCTTCCCGCCGCCGCGGACGCGTAGCGCCGCCCGCTCGCCCTCCCGCGCTCGGCGCGCGCATCCCGCATATGCCCGGCCGCGAAGTGCACGTAGGTGCGCTCGACACGCCGCAGGAGCCCGCAACTACGTGCACCTCGACGCCACCCGGACCGACGCGAGACGTGAGTGGATGCGGGAAAGCGGGGCGAGTTGCGACACGTACTCGCAGCCCGGCGCGCGCATCCCGCACATGTCCGCCCCCGAGGTGCACGTAGGTGCGCTCGACACGCCGCAGGCGACCGCAACTACGTGCACCTCGACGCGAGGCGGACCGGCGCGAGGGGTGAGTGGATGCGGGAAAGCGGGGCGAGTTGCGACACGTACTCGCAGCCCGGCGCGCGCATCCCGCACAGGGAAAGAGCCCGCGAAGTGCACGTAGTTGCGCTCGACACGCCGCGGGAGCCCGCAACAACGTGCACCTCGACGCGAGGCAGACCGACGCGAGACGTGAGTGGATGCGGGAAAGCGGGGCGAGTTGCAGCACGTACTCGCAGCCCGGCGCGCGCATCCCGCACAGGGAAAGAGCCCACGAGGTGCACGTAGTTGCGCTCGACACGCCGCGGGAGGCCGCAATAACGTGCACCTCGACGCGAGACGGACCGGCGCGAGACGTGAGTGGATGCGGGAAAGCGGGGCGAGTTGCAGCACGTACTCGCAGCCCGGCGCGCGCATCCCGCACAGGGAAAGAGCCCGAGAAGTGCACGTAGTTGCGCTCGACACGCCGCGGGAGCCCGCAACTACGTGCACCTCGACGCGAGGCGAGGGGCACGAGACGTGGGCACGCAGAAGGGGCGGCCTCCGCGAGGAGACCGCCCCTGTGCGAGCGCGTTACTTGCTGCTCTTGGTCGACTGGTCGTAGGCCTTCATGGCCGCGGCCTGCGCATCCTTCAGGGCCTCGCTCGGCGACTTGCTGCCGAGGAGCACCGACTGGATGGCGTTCTGCAACTCCGTCTGGATCTGCTGGCCGGCCGGCGACGCACCGAACGACTTTCCGTTGCCCACCACGTCGTAGTAGGTGGAGATCGCCTTGTCGAAGCCCGCGTTGCCGGACGGCTTCACGTACTTCTCACGCAGCGTCTTGTCGGCCTCGGGCGAACCCGTGAAGAGGCCGGTGTTGATCGCGCCCGGCGTCTTCTTCAGCGTCTCGGCACGGGCCGCGCCCGCCGCCTCCCACGCCTGCAGGCTGGTCAGGTTGAGCGCCCAGGCGCACGCGGCGTCCTTGTTCTTGGCACCGGTCGGGATGACGAACGACGTTCCCGAGGCGACCGTGAACGGCTGGCCGTCCGGACCCTTGAACGGGACCGCGCCGATGTCCACCTTGTCGACGAACGGGGTCAGCACGTTGACGTACCACTGGGCGTTGACCTGCGCGCCGACCTGGTCCTTCACGTACTGGTTGTTCTCGCCGAAGGTGTCGAACGAGTCGGTGAAGCTCTTCACCTTGGCGTAGCCGCCCTGGGCGTCGGTGATCTGCTTGAGCACCTCGAGGCCCTTCTCGTTCTTCGAGTCGTCGAGGGTGGGCTTGCCGTCGCTGCCGATGAGCTGACCGCCGTAGCCGAGGATCCACAAGCCCGCCTGGCCGCCCGCCACCGGGTCGAAGCCGAGGACCGACGGGTTGCCGCCGGACGACTTGTACATCTTCTTGATCGCTGCGACGAGGGTGTCCGGCTTGGACGTGTCGATCTCGGCGTCGGTCACTCCGGCCGCCTTCATGACGCGCTCGTTGGTGATGATCGCCGGCGGCTGGTAGAACTGCGGGACCGCGTAGACCTTGCCCTTGTATGTGACGTCGTCGATGACGGACGGGTAGTAGGTGGACGTCGGGTCGACGTCGTGCACCTTGTAGCACTGGTCGAGCGGCTGGATGAGGCCCTGCGCCGCGTAGGTGGCGACGAAGTTGCGGTCCATCTGGACGACGTCGGGCACGTTGCCGCCGGCGACGCGGGTGGTGAACTTCTGCGCGTCGAACGGCGTCTGGTCGATCTTGATGGTGACGTCTTTGAGCTGGCTCTTGGCGTAGTCGATTCGGGAGGTGCCGACGTCGTCGGCGTTGTCGAAGCCCCAGGCGTTCAGGCTGCCCTTGGCGTCTTTGGAGAAGTCCCCGCCGGACGAGCTGCCGCCGCTGGAGCTGCAACCGGCGAGGAGCGCCACCGACGCGGTGAGTGCCAGCGCGGCGAAGGCGGTGTGCCTCTTGTTCATCTGATTTCCCTTCAGTGGTGTCGCAGCGGGCGTCCTCGCCCGTGCGAAGAGGTACGGGATCCCCTACTGCCGGGGTCTGAGCGACAGTATGGAAACCTTCCCACATCGCACGCTAATGCAGGGGTGACGCTCTTCACAAGGGGACCGGGTCCCCGGAGTCGGTTTTCGTTACTTGATCGTTTCTTACGCTTGAAGGCCGCACGGCTCAAGCCCTAGGGTCGTATGGCAACGATGCCACATCTACCCCGGAGGAAGGCCCGATGCCCCGCATCCGCCGTTTACTGCTGCTCGGCCACACCCACCACGACGTCGGCTACACGAACAGCCCCCGGATCATCGACGGGATGCACGCGCAGATCGTGCGCGAAGTGCTCCGGTTGGCCGACCAGGACACGGCCGCGCCGGACGCTCCCGACCGTTTCCGCTGGACCTTCGAGGTGGCGCGGCCGGTGCTCGAGTTCCTCCGCACGGCGACGCCCGCGGAGGTGGCGCGCCTGCGCGAACTGGCGGCGGACGGCACCATCGCGGTCACCGGCGGCTACCTCAACATGACGCAGTTGCCCGACCTCGCCGAGTTCGAGGCCGCCTATCGGTCGCTCCAGCGCATCCACGACGCCGGCATCCCGGTCCGCACCGAGCAGCACGGCGACGTCAACGGCATCGCCTGGGGAGTGGCCGATGCGATGCTGGACGCCGGGATCGACCGCCTCGTCATGGCCCTCAACCCGGACCACGGCCGCGCACCGCTCGAGCAGCCGAGCCTGTTCTGGTGGGAGGCGCCGTCCGGCCGCCGGGTGCTCACCCTGCTCTCGACCCACTACGGCTTCGGCGAGGAGTGGGGCATCGTCGACGGGGATGTCGCCCTCGCCGAGCAGCGCATCCTCGCGTTCGTCGAGCGCCTCGACGCGCGTGACGATTATCCGTTCGACACGGCGGTCGTGCACGCGGGCAACGACAACCGCTGGCCGACGGCGCTCTTCACCGAGGTGGTGCGCCACTGGAACGACCGGCACCCCGGCATCCCGATGGAGACCGCGACCATCGACACGGCGATGGATGCGCTGGCCGCGCAGGCGCCCGACGATCTGCCCGTGCTCCGCGGCGAGTGGGCCGACTGGTGGTCGCACGGTCACGGCTCCACCGCCCGCGAGGTCGCCGTCTACCGCGAGGCGCGGCGGTTCGCGGTCTCCGCACGCGCGGCCCTCGACCTCGCCCGGGCGCGCGGGGAGGGCGAGCCGGCGCTCGCCACGGTCCTGGGCTACCGCCGGGGCCCGGTTCGCGTGCGCGACGACGCCGAGCTCGCCGCCACGTTCGACCGGGTGGATGAGGAGCTCCTGCTCTTCGGCGAGCACACCTGGGGCTCGTGGGAGACCTACTCCAAGCCGCACTCGCACTTCAGCCATTCGCACTGGAACGCGAAGGCCGGCTTCGCCTATGGCGCCTGGGATCTCGCCCGCGACCTGAACGTCGAGGCCCTGTACCGCCTCGCGGCGTCCGGCCGCGATCCCGAGCCGGCGGACGGCGTGCTCGTCGCCAACCTCACCGACCGTCCGCGCCGGGAGGCCCTCGAGGCGGAGTTCGGAGGGACACGCAGGGTGACGCTGGTGGCCGACGTGCCCGCATCGTCCGTCGTCGTGCTCCCGGTGCCCGGCAAGGAGCCGGCCGCCACGACGGGCACGACCATCGAAGCCGGACGCTTCCGAGCGACGGTCGACCCGGAGCGCGGCGGTGTCGTCTCGCTCGTCGACGTCCGCACCGGCCGGGAGCTGGTGGATGCGCACGTGCCGCACGGTCTCGGGGCCGTCGTCGCCGAGACGGTCACCGCCGCCGGTCGTTCGCACGCGATCTTCGACAACCCGAAGAACTTCAACCCCGGCTTCCCCGGCCCGGAGTTCGCGCGCTCGCACGCCGCATCCACCTCCGCACCGGAGGTGATCGAGACGGACGCCTACGCGCGCATCCGGTGGTCGAGCGAGCTCCCCGGCAGCCTCGCGGCCACGCACACGCTCACCCTCTACCGCGACCTCGACGACATCGACCTCGCCGTGCACATCGCGAAGCCCGAGCACTTCGGTCCGGAGAGCCTGTTCGTCACATTCCCGTTCGCGGTCGACCGCCCTGAGTTCCTCCTGGAGACCGCCGGCGCAGTCTTCGCCGCCGAGAGTGAGCAGCTGCCGGACACGTCGAAAGACTGGTACTCCGTGCAGCACGCGGTCGGTGTGCGCAGGGCCGAGGGCGGCCCGGCGGTGCTCTGGGGCACCGTGGATGCGCCGCTCGTCCAACTCGGCGGCTTCCACACCGGGAAATGGGCGCGCACCCTCGATGCGCCTGCGGGGCACATCAACAGCTGGGTCATGAACAACCTGCATTTCACCAACTTCCAGGCGCGCCAGGAGTTCACCGGAACGCTGCACTACCGCTTCCGGCCGGTGCAGACGGCGGAGGGATCGGACGCGGCGGACCTGCGCGCGGAGGTCGCAGCATTCGGCGCCGACCTCGCGCTGCCGCTGCAGGCGCGCTCGTACACCGGACCGCTGGGGAGCTGACCGCCGCATCCCTCGGCCGAACCTGGGAAGGCCCTCACAACCGGGCGGATCCGCCATCCGATCGCATCCGCGCCTGCGGACAACTCCCTGGCGGGCGTTCCCTCCCCCGCCGGAGAACAGGCGCGGCGTGCCGACGGCGACCAGGGGCGCGCGCGGCATGCCGCGTCCTGTCCGCCCCGCCGCATCCGCCGGATCCGCCGTGTCGGATCGCCCGTACTCCTGGACACGGCGTCGGAGCCCGCCGATAGGGTGGTTCGCACGGGCTGTCCGACGTGCGGGCGGCACGGACGACGTGAGGGGGTGCGCGTGGCGGAGGACGACGACCTCGCGATCAGGATCCGCGGGCTGCACAAGCGGTTCGGGCAGAAGGTCGCGGTCGACGGGATCGATCTGGACGTGCCGTCCGGCAGCTTCTACGGGCTGGTCGGACCGAACGGCGCGGGCAAGACGACGACGCTCAGCATGGCGACCGGCCTGCTGCGTCCGGATGCCGGCGAAGTGCTCATCCACGGCGTCGACATGTGGAAGAACCCGCTCGCCGCGAAGGCGATGGTCGGCGTGCTGTCGGACGGCGTCCGGCTGTTCGACCGGCTGACCGGGCAGCAGCTCGTCGAGTACGCGGGGCTCCTGAGCGGTATGGACCGCCCGACCGCGCAGCAGCGCACCCACGACCTCCTGCAGCTGCTCGACCTGGAGTCGGCGGGCGGAACGCTCGTCGTCGACTACTCGGCGGGCATGACGAAGAAGATCGCCCTGGCCGCCGCGATGGTGCACGCCCCGCGCGTGCTCGTGCTGGATGAGCCGTTCGAGTCGGTCGACCCGGTCTCGGCGGCGAACATCCGCGACATCCTCCGCACCTACGTCGACGGCGGCGGGACCGTGGTGGTCTCGTCGCACGTGATGGACCTGGTGGAGCGGATGTGCGACCACGTCGCCGTCATCACGGCAGGACGCGTGGTCGCGGCCGGCTCGGTGGACGACGTGCGCGCGGGCTCGACGCTCGAGGACCGGTTCGTCGAGCTCGTCGGCGGACGCCGTGTCGGGGAGGGGCCGGAGTGGTTGCGACACTCGTAAGGCTGCGCCTGCTCGTCCTCAAGAACTCGTTCCGCCGCAGCACCGGGCAGCTGGTCGCCGTGATCATCGGCGCGATCTACGGGGCCGTCGGCCTCCTCGTCGTGCTCGGAGCGCTCGTCGGCCTGTCGTTCGCTCCTGCGGAGGTCGCGACGACCGCCGTGGTGCTCGCGGGCTCGGCGGCCGTCCTCGGCTGGGCGGTGCTGCCACTGCTGCTCTCCGGCGTCGAGCAGACGCTCGACCCGGGCCACCTCGCGGTCTATCCGATCGCCTTGCGGCCGCTGATGATCGGGATGCTGCTGAGCGGCGCGGTCGGTGTGGCCGGCGCGGCGACGACTCTCGCATCCCTCGGCACCGCCCTGCCCTGGCTGCACTCGCCGGGAATCGCGCTGATCGCCCTGGTCACGGGCGTGCTCGGCGCCGCGACCTGCATCGTCGTGTCGCGCGCGGTCACCTCCATCGCGAGCGGGCTGTCGTCGGGCCGCCGCTTCCGCGAGGCCAGCGGGCTCCTCATCCTGATCCCGCTCATCCTCGCCGGCCCGATCATCATCGGGATCACCAGCGGGCTGCGGTCGTCGGCGGACGCCCTGCCCGCGGTCGCCGCCGGTCTCGGGTGGTCGCCACTCGGCGCGGTGTGGGCCGTCCCCGGAGCCGTCGCCGCAGGCGACCCGCTCGGCGCGCTGCTGCGGCTGCTCATCGCCGTTGCGACCTTCGCAGTGCTCTGGGCGGTCTGGCGCTGGGGGCTCGCGCGCTCCCTCGTCACGCCCGCTCGAGCTTCGTCGCGCGTGCGCGCGCCCGGCAAGTCGGGCCTGTTCGGCATCCTGCCCGGGACTCCGGCCGGCGCCATCGCCGCGCGCTGCCTGACCTACTGGTTCCGCGATCCGCGATACCTGCGGCAGCTGCTCGTCATCCCGCTGCTCCCGGCGATCATGTGGTTCTACTCGAGCATCAACCACTCGAACGGCTACTTCTTCGCCGCCGGGCCGGTGATCGCGTTCGCCCTCGGGATCGGGATGATCGCCGATGTGTCGTACGACTCGACCGCGTTCGCGCTCCATGTGTCGAAGGCCGTGCCGGGCCGAGCGGATCGGTGGGGACGTGCGGCGGCCCTGCTCACCTTCGCCATTCCCGCCGTCGTCCTCGTCTCGGTCGGCGCCACGGCCGTCGAGGGCGACTGGCTTCCCGCACCCGGTCTGCTCGGGCTGTCGCTCGGGATGCTGCTCAGCGGCGTCGCCGTCTGCTCGGTGACCTCGGCGCGGTTCGTCTTCCCGGTACCTGAGCCCGGCGACAACCCGTTCCGGTCGCGGCCGGGCAGCAACATCTCGCTGATCGGGCCGACGTTCGCGGCGTGGGGCGTCATCGCCGTGCTGTGCCTGCCCGAGATCGTGCTGCTGATCGTCTCTCTGGTGACCCGCGAGGCGATCTGGGGCTGGCTCGGGCTCGCCGCCGGGATCGTGCTCGGCGCGGTGCTGCTCGTCGTCGGCGTGCGCGTGGGCGGCCGCGTCCTGGACGCACGGGCTCCGGAGCTGCTGCTGCAGCTGCGGAAGGACGCCTGAGGCGCCCACACTGCGGACCCGTGCGGGAGACTGGGAACGTGGAGCAGGACGACAGCGCGAGCGCCGACGAGACGCCGGCCGACGGGCAGCGGCCCGCGGACTGGCGGCCCGTGGTCGCCGCGCTCGCCAACCGAGACGCGCGCGCTGTGTGGGCGCAGCTCATCGCGGACGGCGCCCCGGCAAGCGAGATGAGTCCGGCGCGGCAGCGGCGCGCGCTGGCGCTACTCGAGAGCGTCGGCCTGGTGCGCCGCGCCGACGGTGTCCACGAGCCGGTCGACACGGCCTTCCGCGAGCTGCTCGCGACGTCGGCATCGCTGCAGCCGCGCCGCACGGGAGTCGAGCGATTCCTGCGTCCCGACGGCCGGATCGACCGCTTCCCCGCGGCTGCGGAGGACCGCGCTGCGCTGCTCGCCCGCATCGGCGACCGCGTGCTCGCCGACGGCGAGACCGTCACCGAACGGGAACTCACGGAACGCCTGACACGGTTCGGCGCCGATCCCGTGACGCTGCGCCGCTATCTCGTCGATGCGGGCATCCTGGTGCGCACGCGCTCAGGGTCGGAGTACGCCCGGGCCGACGTACCCGCAGACTCCTGACCTGACCGCTCAGGACGGAGTGGATGCCCGACGCGCGTGCGCCTTCTGCATCTTGACCGCGTTCCCGCAGCCCGCCATGGTGCACCACCGGCTGGACCGGTTCTTCGAGTAGTCGTAGTACGCCCACCGGCAGGTGACGCGATCGCAGACCTTGAGCCGGGACCAGCTGCCGTCCTCGCGGGAGGCGCGCACCGCATCCAGCACTCCGGCCAGGGCGGCGCGGGCGCCGCGATCGGTCGCGGGCGCCAGCGCGAATGACTCGGAGCCGCCGAAGGACAGCCGAAGCGGCAGCTCGGCGAGCGCGTCGTCGAGGCTGCGGAGTGCAGCGGCATCGGCGTCGTGGCCGGCGTGCGTGGCGAGCACCGAGCGCAGGCCCTCGCGCACGGTCTTCGCGAGTGCCAGGTCGTCTTCGGTGGCGGTGACGTCATCCCCGAGCAGGTCGCGGCTCCGCAGCCACGCGGCGAGGTCGTCTGGGCTCTCCCAGCCCTCTTCGTCCTCCTGATACTCGACGGTGTTGACGAAGTCCCGCACCAGCCGCAGCTGGGCGGGGATCATCTCGTTCTCCCGTTCGAACGCGAGATCCGTCTGCCGACCCATGACACCACCATACGCCCTTGACAGGTGTCGCGACAGTGCGCATGGTGATGACACCGGCATTAATACTTAGCCGGTGTAGGAGGTCATCGTGGATCGGACAGCACAGCAGATCATCGCGGTCGGACATCGGCCGGAGATCCCGGCCGAGCGGATCGGGAGGTGGATGCGCATCCACTACCGGGCGCTACGGGCGGGGCGGCTGCGACCGCGAGCCGTTCGCGATCCGTGGATCGACCACGTCTCGCCGTGGGCGTTCTGGGGCCTCCACCGCTGAAGGCCGTCGAGGTGCGACTCGTGGCGCTTATTCGGGCGGGATAGCGACCACGACGTGCACCTCGACGCTCAGCCCGCCAGCGTCTGCTCGCAGGCGAGCAACGTCACGCCGACGCTCCAGGCGTGCGAGAGCGTCAGCAGCATCCCCTTCGGCTGGAAGCACGCCGTCTGGTAGTACCGCTCGCTGACCATGCCGCGGTAGGCGTTGAAGTCGCCGTCCTCGCGGGCGATGAACTGCCGGAAGCACGCCAGCGTCTCGTCGGCGCGCTCCGCATAGTGCGGGTCGCCGAGGGCCGCCGAGAGCTCGCGCAGCTCGGCCGTGCAGACGAGCCCGTAGGCGTGCAGGTGCTGGTTCGACGGCGATGCGTTGTCGGCGCCGCGGGTGCGGAAGCCGTACGCCCCGAGCAGGGTGTGCGCCGGGAAGGTGACGTCGTACGTGTAGCGGAAGGTCAGCATCCAATCGGCTGCGCGCCGCGCCACATCGAGCCAGTGCCGATCGCCGGTCGCGCGGTGCAGGGCGACGTAGGCCATCACGGCTGCGTAGCCGTCCTCCGAGGTCGGCGCGAGGTCCACGTCCTCCGGGGCGCCGTGGAGGAACTCGCGGTCGACGAACTTCTCGTAGTACGTGCCGGCTGCGAGCGCCGCGGGCAGGTTGCGCTCGTCGCGTTCGGCCGCCTCCACCAGGGCGGCGATCCACGTCAGACCCGAGGCGCCCGACCAGGACAGCACCTCGCCGGTCTCGGCATGGTGGACCGATCCGAGGTTGCCGTCGTCGCGCTGACGGCCGACGACGACATCCAGGTTCGAGCGGATGGCGCGCTCCCACTGCTCGTGCGGGTCGAGCGCCTGCGCGCGGACGAGGAACAGCGTCGCCTCGGCGAGGGTGCGCGAGTGGAGTCCGCGTTTCAGCTCGGTCCAGCTCTGCGTCCAGCCGTGGTCGCGGTACCAGACGCCCCAGAAGGTTCCGGAGGGCGACAGAGATGCGGTGATGAAGTCGATGACGTGACGCGCCGCGTCCGCCTCGGCCGGCCGGTCGGTCCGCAGCCCGTGCGCGAGGAGCGCGTACGCCCACGGGATGCCGCTGACCCAGCCGACGTGCATGGCCTGGCGGTCGACGCTGAGCCCGTCCCGGCCGCTGACCTCGCGGTCGAAGCCGACGGTCTCCAGCAGCACGCCGGGGTCGGGGTCGTAGTGCCAATCGAGCAGGCAGGCGGCGGTGAGGTCGGCGGCGGTGGCCACGTCCACCCACGGATTCTCGGTCGCGTGCTCGGCCGCTTCGGCGTGCAGCGCGCGCAGGATCGGGGCGTAGGCGTGGCGGGATGCGTCCAGCGCGAACACGCGCACCGCGAGCTCCACCGTCTCGCCGGGGACGAAGCGGTGCGTCGCCACATCGGCCGGCCGCGGGCGGTCGTCGCCGTAGTACGTGACCGGGTATTCGCGGTACGGGAAGCGCAGGCTGACCGTCGCGTCGCCCCACTCCGGGTCGTGCGCGAGCCCGACGCCGGTGAGGCCGAGCGCGGAGGTCTCAGCCGCGGCGAGCGCGACGCCTCCACGGTCCGGCCCCGCCCAGGCGAAGACCGCCGGCGTCGCCGCACGGTCGGCGCGGAACTCCCAGGCGTCGCTCACCAGGGCCGCGTGCTGCTCGGGCGTCCTCGCCCCGATCTCGAAGCGCGGGAACGCCCGGGTGTTCTCGGCCGGCCGGTTCTCGCCATAGAAGGCACCGGGGATGAGCCACCAGGGATCATCGGCGCCGTGAACCGGAGCCTCCACCAGCACCGACCCGTCGGCCGGCTCCGCGCCGGTGTACGTCACGCGCACCGCGAGCCGCCAGCCGGGCTCCGCCTCGCTCCACTCCAGCCGCACCTCGGCCGCCGCGGAAGCGGGACCGGCGACGGTCGCCCGGACCTCGGGGCGCGCGCTCACGGCAGCGGGCGCTCGATCAGGTCGACCTCGCGGACCGGCTGGGCCGGGTCGGCCGGCACCACGAAGGTGCGCAGCTGCGACGGGCCGAAGTCCTCCTCGATGGTGCGCCCGAGCAGCGGGAGCTCGATGCGCGAGCGTCCGCCCTCTCCGCGCGTCTCGACGGCCCGCACCACCACGTCCGCGCCGCCGGGGGCGCCCGTCTCGTCCTCGGTGCCCTTCAGCGCGGTCACCATGACGGTATCGCCGCCGTCGCTCGCGAACGAGTTCACCGGAGGCAGCACGCCGTCGTGGAACGACTCCTGCATCGCCCGCACCGGGTTGCCGAGCACGAGCGCGCGACGGATCGGGTCGGCCTCACGCCAATCGCCCGCGTGGGGCACCAGCTCGTAACTGAACCGCTGGACACCTTGATCCTGGAAGGAGTAGATGCCCTCCGGGTCGAGCAGGCGCGGGTCGTGCCACGAGTAGACCGGGCTGCGGACGGTGGTCACGCCGATGCTCGGCTGCTCGCCGTTGTCGGCGGTTCCCGGCGACACATCGTAGGCGTGCTTGTTGGTCGTGATCACCGTGAGACCGGCGGCGGCACCGTCGATCGTGCCGGTCAGATCCACCCACGACTGCGCGGGCTCCTCGGCGCCGTCGACCGGGCGCTCCAGGTGGCCGAACGGGATCTCGTACGTCGCCGTCGGGTCGTCGAGAACGGTCGGGAAGCGCAGCTTCAGCAGGTGCGCCTGCTCGCGCCAGTCGAGCGTCACGTTGACCCTCAGCACGGGCGAATCGTGGTCGAGGATGAGCTCCTCCACCAGAGTGGATGCGCCCCACGCCCGCTCGACGCGGACGCGCGATCGCAGCGGACCGGTCTCGCGGACCACGATGCGCTTCAGCTCCATCGTCGCGCCCGGCCAGGCGTACGAGATGACCCGGTGGCCCCACGTATCGGTCGGGTCGTCGTTGATCTGGGTGTGCTGGGCGCCGTCGACGCCGGCCATCACATCCACGCCGGTCGCCTTGACCAGGTAGGACGAGATCCAGCCCGTCTCCTGATCGATGCGGATGCGGACGTGCTCGTTCTCGAGGGTGTCGGCCGTCACGGTCAGGCCATCGGATGCCGCACCCGGGCCGGCGCCGGGACGCAGGCGGTAGAGGCGGTAGCCGAGAGCCGGGACGTCGGCGCGGAACACCACGGCGCCGCGCGAGACGTCGTCCGTCGTCGCGGTCGACTGCGAGTTCTGGAAGACGACGGGCTCGCCGTTCTCGTCGACCACGTGCACGCCGGCGCGCTGCGCGCCGTACTGGAAGTCCACATCCACCGACACCGCCCAGGGGTGCGGGTTGAAGACCAGGACCGGCTGCGTGCCGTCCTCCCGGTCGACCTGCACCTGGCGGGCGAGGACGTTGTGCGCCCGCGTGATGATGCGCTTCGAGATCGCGACGGCCTCGCCGAGCTGGTCGCGTGCGTCGTCGTACGACGGCTCGATCGCCGAACCGGGCAGGATGTCGTGGAACTGGTTGAACAGCACCTGCTTCCAGGCGGTCTCCAGCTGTTCGCGCGGGTAGTCGACGCCGTCGGTCGCGGCGACCACCGCTGCCCAGCGCTCCGCGTTCAGCACGGCGAACTGCGCGCGACGCTGCCACGCCTTGATCCCGGAGTGCGCCGAATAGCAGCCGGGCGCATGGTGCTGCAGGTCGTCGCGGCGCACCGGGAGGGTGTCGAGGAACGCCTCGCCCCGGCCGAGCACCTCGTCGAAGTACGTGCGCGGTGACGACATCGTCATCCTTCCGAAAGAGCCCATGCGGTCGTAGCGGTGGATCGACTCGATGTTCGCGATGGTCGGGCCGCCGCCGTGGTTGCCCACGCCGTAGAACACCATCGCGGTCGCGTTCTCGCCGAAGCCGACGGTGCGGTCGAGCGAGGCGAGCGCCTTCTCGGTCTGGCCGTCGACCGAGCCGGGCGGGCTGCAGTACTCGAACGGGATGCGGTAGGCCAGCACGCGCGAGCCGTCGGGCGCCTCCCACCAGAACAGGCTCGGAGCCAGGTCGGACTCGTGCGGGCCGGGCCGCAGGAACGTGTACGAGTCCATCCCCTGGCCGCGCAGGATCTGCGGGAGCATCGCGTTGTGACCGAACGGGTCCACATTCATCCCGACGGTCGACGGCTTCCCGAAGCGCGACTCGAGGTAGCGCTGGCCGTACAGACCCTGGCGCACGAAGCTCTCACCCATCGGCATGTTGTTGTCCGGCTCGACCCACCAGCCGCCGACGTTGACCCAGCGGCCCTCGGCGACACGGCGCTTGATCTGCTCGAACAGCTCGGGGTCGGACTCCTCCACCCAGCTGAGCAGCACGATCTGGTCGCAGGTGAAGACGAAGTCGGGGTACTCCTCCATGCGGTGGATGGCCGACCAGAAGGTCGCGCGGGCCTCCTGGTAGCCCTCCTGCCAGGGCCACAGCCACACCGGGTCGAGGTGCGCGTTGCCGATCATGTGGAGGGTGCGCTGCGGGGTCGCCGTCGGGCGCTTCGCGGGCGGGAGGTCGCGCGGCTGGGTGCCGGCGGGCGCGTTCGCGACGGGGGCCCTGCCGTTCGTGTCGGGGGCGCCCGTCTCGCCGGCGACCTCGTTCCCGGATGCGCTCTCGCGCGGCTCCTGCGCCGCATCCACCGCGATCTGTTCCGGAGTTTCTCCGCCCACACGCGGCGTGTCGGCCGGAGAAAGTCCGGAATCGACGGCTGCCTGCTCGGGGGTGGTCACAGTGCGTACTCCTCGTCGCCGTCGGCCCATGCGTCCACGATCTCGGAGAGCACGTGGAGCATGAACGTGTGGAATTCCTGAATCCTCGGGGTGGTCGTGGACGGGCTCAGCAGCGCGTAGTCGGCGAACTCCTTCGCCGGGCCGCCGTCGCCTCCGCCGAACAGCACCGTCGTGGCGCCGACCGACTTCGCCGCTTCGAGCGCTGAGACGATGTTCGCACTCCGGCCGCTCGTCGTGAAGGCCGCGACGACGTCGCCCGGGCGGGCGAGACCGAGCACCTGGCGCGAGAAGACGTCGTCGTACGAGTAGTCGTTGGCGATGCAGGTCATCGTCGTGGGGTCGGTGCTGAGCGTGACCGCCCCGAGCGGCCGACGGTCGCGCTTGTAGTGCCCGATGATCTCACCGGTGAAGTGCTGCGCATCCGCCGCGCTACCGCCATTGCCGAACGTGTACAGGATGCCGCGCTCGGCGAACGCGTCGCAGAGCAGCTTCCCGACCGCACGCAGGGCCGGCAGCAGTGCCTCGCCCTGCTCGGCGACCTGGATGTGCGCCTCCAGCTGCTGCCGCATCCACTCAGCCACGGTGGTCTCCCTTCCGGACGCCTGCGCCCGCACCGGCGAGCTGGTCGAGGCGGTCGAACGCGACGGCACCGGCGCCGACGACGCAGACGACGTCGCCCAGGGCGGCGAGCACGACGGTGGATGCGGCGGCAGCGGGCGGCATCGCGTCGGCGGCGACGCGCTCGCGCACGGGAACGAGCAGGGCGTCGCCGGAGCGGGTCACCCCGCCGCCGAGCACGACGAGGTCGGGCTCGAAGACGTTGACGAGGTCAGTGAGGGCGACGGAGAGCACGTCGACCGTCTCGTCCCAGAGCTCGACGGCGAGGGCGTCGCCGTCGGCGGCGGCTGCGACCACATCCTCCGCCCGCACGACGGGCAGCTGGGCGAGCGTCGAGCCGGCGCCGCGCTCGGCGACGGCCTCGCGGGCGCGCTGGGCGATGGAGGTGCCGGAGGCGTATCCCTCGAGGCAGCCGCGGCGCCCGCACAGGCACGGACGGCCGCCGGTGCGGACCATCACGTGGCCGAACTCGCCGCCGTTGCCGGCCGCGCCGCGGTGCAGGCGGCCGTCGATGACCGCGCCGCCGCCGATGCCGGTGGAGATCGTCAGGTAGACCATGGTGTCGGCGTCGCGCGCGGCGCCGTAGCGGAACTCGCCGAGGGCGCCGGCCGTCGCGTCGTTCTCGAGAACGGCCGGGATGCCGAACTCGCGCTCGGCGAGCTCGACGATCGGCAGGTCGATCCACCCGGGGAGGTGCAGCGGGCCGGTCAGCACACCGGCCTTGGCGTCGAGCGGACCGCCGCACGAGATGCCGACGGCCTCGACCTCGAGGCCGGATTCGGCGATCGCGCGATGACCCATGTCGAACAGCCTGGGAACGATCGCACCCGGGCCCTCCTCCCGACGAGTGGGTTCGACGATCAGTGCGTGGGTTCGTCCGTCTTCCGTGACAACACCGACGGCGAGCTTCGTGCCGCCGATGTCGAGCGAGAGGACGGCGCGGAGGCCGTTTGCCATCATGTCCTTCCGAGGGTGCACGACCGCGCCAGCGTCGGTGGATCGTGTGGGATCGTTCCCACAGATACTAGGACGCCGCGGGCAGGCGGGTCAACACGGCGCGTTCGCTGGGCGCGTCCGCAGCCGTCGCTCGCAGCCTGAGCGCCTCGCGAGATTCGGGGATTGCGCACAGTGCCGCGTCGCGCTAACGTACAACCAAATGGTTGTAGATGAGTTGACGGATGCTGAGGTCGATCGCATCTTCCAGGCACTGGCGGATGCGACCCGGCGGGATATCGTCGCGCGGTCGCTGCAGGGGGAGCACTCGGTGAGCGAGCTCGCCCGGCGGTACGACATGAGCTTCGCCGCCGTGCAGAAGCACGTCGCCGTGCTCGAGCGGGCGGGACTCGTCCGCAAGCGGACCCGCGGACGCGAGCGCGTCGTGTCGGGCGACCCGGAGACGATCCGGCGGGCGTCCCGGCTGCTCGACGCCTACGAGGAGATCTGGCGCCGTCGCGATCGCGCCATCGACGGCATCCTCGCCGAGGAGGCCCGAAGCACGCTGAGCACCACCGAACCAGAGAGGAACGAGCGATGACCTTCATCGAGTCGAACAAGGACGTGGATGCGCTGACGCTCACGTTCGTCACCGAGTACGACGCGCCGCCGGAGCGCGTGTGGCAGCTGTGGTCCGACCCGCGCCAGCTGGAGCGGTGGTGGGGACCGCCGACCTGGCCGGCCACGTTCGAGGTGTTCGAGTTCGAGCCGGCGGGACGGGCGTCCTACTACATGACCGGGCCTGACGGCACGAAGGCCCATGGCTGGTGGCGGTTCGTCGAGATCGAGCCTCCGGTTCGGATCTCGCTCGACGACGGCTTCGCCGACGACGACGGCAACCCGGCCCCCGGGGAGCCCGTCCGCATGACGACGACGCTCGAGGAGCGCGACGGCCGCACCCGTATGACGCAGCTCACCCAGTTCGCGAGCACGAAGCAGCTGGACGAGATGGTCGCGATGGGCATGGAGGAGGGCATGCGCGAGGCCGTCTCCCAGATCGACGATCTCCTCGCCGCCGACGTCACCCGCTGACGCATCCCATCCCCGCCGACATCCGACCCCCCGTCGAGTACGCACAAATTGCACGCCCCGAGCACCGCGGGCGTGCAGTTTGTGTGTACTCGACGGTGGGCGGAGAGGGGCGAGCGACGGAACGCCCCGCGAGGTCAGGGGGCGTCGAGGAAGGCGAGGAGGTGCGGCAGCGTGCGGCGGAGCGGGCCCGGGTCGCCCGCGGCGGCGAGACGCTCGCCCAGGTAGTCGCCGTGGATGCCGGGGACGATGAGGAGGCGCGCGTCAGGCAGCAGCGACGCCAGCTCGACAAAGTGTTCGGCCCGGACCACGTCACGATCCGCGCCGACCACGAGCGTGGGCGCCGACACGGAGGCGAGCAGCTCGTCGGAGAAGTCCTGGAACCCGAGCATCAGCTCGCGGTCGAGGTCGAACATCCGCCGCGCGTGCTCCGGGTCGCGGCTGACCGCGAGGTCGGCCTCCCGATACGGCGCGGGCAGGTCGTCGAACGTCCCGGCGGCGAGCCCGTCCCAGAAGCCGTCCACCATCCCGGCGCGACGCACCGGGGCCGAAGCCGCGATCAGCCGCCGCACCGCGGACGGATGCCGCGCCGCCAGCTGCAGAGCGACCTGACCTCCGTTGCTGAAGCCCAGCACATCCACCGGGCCCAGCCGGAGCTCGTCCAGCACGGCCGCGACGTCATCCGCCGAGCCTTCGAAGCTCGCAGGACGGTCACCCGAGGTCGTGCGGCCGTGCCCCTGCAGCTCGACCGCGAGCACCGATCGCGTCGGCGCGAGCAGCGGCAGCAGCATCCCCCAGTTCGACTCGATCGTGGAACCGCCGCCGTGGATCAGCAGCAGAGGCGGATGCGGCGAGTCCGGGTCGCCTTGCCATTCGCGATACAGGGGGATGCGTTCCACGCCCGCAGGCTAGCGGAGCGGCACCGAGGTGTCGAGGACTGCGCCCGGTGCGACCGTGTCCACCACGGCATCCCCCGCCTGGCCGTAGCGGGCGGCGCCGATCGTGACGTCCGCCGCGATCCGCTGACGCTTGCGCACGTTCGCCGTCGCCCGCACGGAGAACCGCAGCCGCACGGTCTCGCCCGCTCCCGCCACCACCGATGCGGCGTCCGGGTCGCTCCAGCCGGCGGGCGTCACCAGCCGCGCCACCACCTCGCGCGGCTCGTCGTAGGCGTTGACGACCACGACCTCGTAGTCGAGCTCCGCGCCCGGGGACACGCGCTGATAGAACGGCTCCACCAGCACCAGGTTGCCGTCGGCGGGCGGCAGCATCCCGTCGTCCGGCAGCAGCCCGTCGTGGATGGCGGCCAGCTCGTCGCCCTGCTCGGTCAGCAGCTGCAGGTAGTCCTCGTCCACCTCGCGACCCTGCCAGTGCCCGGTGATCATGAGACCGGGGGCGACGCGACGGTACAGCGCTGCGCTCTGGATGAAGTCGTCACGCCGGAACCGGTTTCGGTACTGGTAGTTGAGGATCTCGCGCTGGACACCGAGCCGCCCCTCCGCGGTCTGCTGGTCACCGGTCGCGAGCACCCGCACGCCGTCGACCTCGAACTCGAACGCGGCGGCGTAGAGGGTATGACCGGGCAGCTCGTGCGTGACGATCTCGTACTCCTGCCAGCGCACCGTCTCGCCGAGACCAAGCACCCGGTCGGCCGGAATGGGCTCGAACCACTGGCACGGAAGGTCGGTGCGCATCGGGTCGGCCATGATCGGCGCGACGTTCTCGGGCAGCCACACCTCGGTGCCCTCGACGTCGCGCAGCAGGTTCAGCCCCGCGATGTGGTCGTCGTGGTAGTGCGTGCCGAGTACGACCTCCACCGAGGTGACCCCGAAGTCGCGCTTGAGCGCCGGGATCGACGCCAGCCATGGCCGCCGTGCGGCGCGGTCGGTGCCGGCGGGCCAGCCGGTGGACATGTCGTAGCCGTAGTCGATGAACAGCGCGGCGCCGGAGTCGCTGAGCAGCACGTACACGCACGAGTTGGCGGTGCGGTTGAGCAGCAGGTGGTCGGTGAGCCGGACGAAGGGACGCTCCAGCCAGTCGCGCAGATCCCACGGGTGGGTGCGCCGCGAGTCGACGTAGCCGCTCATCCGGGTGGCCAGCTGGTCGAGTGCGTCGACGGCCTCGGGCATGGGCTCGCCGTGCGACGGGAGCAGGATGGTCGGCTCCTCCTCCTGCAGCAGCAGGCACGAGAGCACGTTCATCGCCGGTCCCTCGTTCTCGGTGTACGACCACTGCGTGGCCGCGAGCGACCACACCTTGCCCGGCGCGTAGATGAGGTCGCCCGTGAAGGCGACCCGCGCATCCCCGCTATCGACGAGGTAGGTGACCGACCCCATGGTGTGGCCGGGCGTCGGGACGGTCTTCACGTCGACGCCGCCGAATCGCGCGGTGCGGTACTCGGGCACGGTCCCGGCGATCGGCACAGGGTCGAGCAGGGAGAAGCGGTCCTGGCGCAGGTTGTAGTCGTTGTACAGCGCGCGGGCCGACCACATCTCATCCACGCGGGCGAAGAGGTCCTGCTCGACCGGGGGCACGAAGATCGGGATGCCGGCCTCGACCGCGCGCGGAAGGCCCTGCCCCTGGTCGCGATGGTGGTGCGTCATGAGCACCGCGTCGAGGGTCTCGAGGCCGAGTTCGCCGAGGTGGTCGAGCACGTCGCCCGAGCCGAAGTCGATGGCGATGGCGCCGGAACGCTCGGCGCCGGAACGCGCACCGCCGGCCGAACCGGCCGGCGGGATCACCACGTACACGTTGCACGTGTCCGTGAACCGGTGGACGCCCGGGGCGACCTCGGTGAACGCGCTCATACGGCGGATGGCTCCTTCTCGGCGGGTTCGCCCGCACGGCTCGCACGCGTCGCCCGGTAGGCGATCCAGAGACCGGCGATCTCATCCAGGTCGGCGTCGGTAACCGTCTCGCGGCTGTTGTCGATGGACTCCACGTAGTACAAGGCCGGAACCCCGAGCTCGGGCTGGATGCGCGAGTAGGCGAGCCACTCGTCGCGATTCGGCATCGGCCACTGGTCGGTGTCGATCGGGTGGCCGGGAAGGGCGGCCGCGGCGATGTCGTGGCGGTAGCGCAGCTGGTCGGCGACGGGCACCGGGTCGCCGTGGACCGAGTCCTCGAGCACGTCGTTGAGGCGCACCATGTCGGTGACCCCGGAGAACGAGGGATGCACGGTGTGCGTCACGACCAGCGCATCCGGCTTGGCCGCCTTTGCCGCGTCGTGGATGGTCGCGATGATCGCGTGCAGCGCGCTGATGCCCCACACGTCGTCGCCGTGCGTGCGAAGGGTGACACCGGACGGCGCGCGCTGGGTGAAGTCCACCTTGAAGCCGTCGGCGTCGAGTCCGTCGGCCGACAGCATCCGCGTGACCTGGTCGCGCAGCGCGTCGAGGTAGGCGGGATTCGACGGGTCGACGGCGACGGGGCGACCGTGCGCGTCGCGCACGGTCAACTCCGGCGGCAGGCCGGCCGGGTCCCACGCCTTGAACCACAGCAGGACGCGCTGACCGGCGGCGTGCCGCGCGTCGATCCAGCCGCGGAGGTCCGGCCACTTCTCGGTGTCGACCGTGTTGGTGCCGTAGTCGGCCTGCCAGCGGTCGTCGATGACGACGGTGCCCGGGTGGATGTCGCGCTCGGCGAGACGGTTCAGCCACCGGTCGTAGAGGTACTGGCGGGCGAGGTCGGGGGCGAAGGCGGCACCGGCCGGGAGCACGAACCCGTCCGCATTGTCGGTGGCGAGCGCTTCGCCCTCGTGGCTCATCCGGACGGCGAGCGCGCACTGCGCCCCCCAGCCGCAGAAGATCGGCTCGTGCCACCACTCGGCGCCGGCGCTCGGCTCCTCGGCCCAGCCGCGCTCGAGCAGGTCGTCGCAGTAGTCGCGGATGAGGCTCAGCGGCGCGCCGCCGGGCCGCAGCACGAACTCAGGCGACACCCATCCACCCGCGCGGACCCGCGTGTGGCCCTCGTAGGTGAGGCGGAACAGGAAGCCGCCGTCGATCGCGTCGTAGCGGAACGTCGTGAAGCCCAGCTGCGCGATCGGCGCGACCACCGAGACGCCGAGCCAGTCGCCGACGGGCATGTCGGTCGGTCCGTGCGGCGCGTCCGGTGCGATGGACGGCCGGCCGAGGCCGAACACCAGCGGGGGCGGCGAGAAGATGCCGTTCAGCCGGCCAGGCTCGGCGTCGCCGACGACGCCGAGCTGCGCCTGGGTGTTGGAGGCGCGGACGACCTGGATGGGCTCGGTCGGCGTCGGCACGAAGACCGACGGGAAGCGGATGCCCGAGCGGAACGTGCCGGCCGCCCCCGTCGGCAGGGCTGCCTGACCGCCGAAGATCGTCAGGTCGGTGATCCGGGCGTCGTCGTCCTCCGTCGTCACCTCGACGCGGGCGCGGACCTCGCTCGGTGTGCAGTTCAGGACGACGGCCTTGGTCGCCCACGCGCTGGAATCGGTGAGCACGGTGACGCGCACCGTGCCGTCCTCCTGCTCCTCCACGGTGACCGCGGTCGGCCCGGACGACTCGTCCGGGAGGCCGACGCGGTCGACGCTCGCGAGGAGCGACAGATCGCTCCAGAGCTCCCCATTGGGGCCGGCGATGGTCGCGCGCGGCCGGGTGAGCGCGACGCCGAGCGTGTAGGCGGGCGCGACGAGGACGACCTCGGTCGCGCTGCGGGTGACGGTGATGTCCTGGATGGTCTGCATGGTCCTCGGTGGGGGAAGAGGGGTCAGAGAGCGGCGAGTGCGGGCACGGAGTCGGCGGTGAGCTGGCCGCCGGCACCCGCGAGGCGGATGCGGAATCCGGGTTCGGGGGCGAACGAGACGGTGAGGGTGGCGCGCTCGTCGCCGAGCACCCACTCGAGGTCGAGCGAGCCGTCCGCCTCCACACGGTAGCGGAACTCGCCCTGGAAAGCCGGATGCGTCGAGCGCAGGCGGACGAGCGCGAGTTGCGCGCGCGTCACCTCGCTCGCGAGCGCCGTCTCCAGCTCGTCGGGCGTGTACACGTGACGGTTGACGTCGCGGCCCTGGCCGGTGCGCTGGAAGAGCGCCACGTCATCCAGACCGCCGAACAGCCCGACGTAGTACAGCTGCGGTTTGCCGGGGAGCCACAGCTGCACCGCCCGGGCGAGCAGGTAGCTGCGCGCGTCGGCGCCCAGGGAGGAGAAGAAGGTCGCGTTGATCTGGTGCGGAAGGCTCATCCACGCGGGGATGACGGAGGCGACGGTCGAGTGGCCGCCGGTCGCGACGGCGGCCCGCTCGAAGATGGCGGCCATCTCGCCCTGGTCGATGAGCCCAGGCCGATCGCCGGAGGGTCCGGCGTCGATGATGCCGATGCCGTCGTGGGTGTCGAGCACGGTGATCGCGTTCTGCGGGCGGATGCGCATCCACTCGACGAGGCGATCGGAGGTGCCCGTGCCCAGGCTGTGGAGCAGCAGCGGTGCGAGCGCGAAGTCGTAGACGTAATCGACGAGCGGCGCGATGGCGAGCTGTTGCGTGTAGTGGGCGTGCACCTCCACGAGCACGCGGAGCCCCTCATCGCGGGCCATCGCGACGATCTCGCGGACGAACTCGAGCGTCTCCGGGGTCATGAAGCTGTCGGTGCCGGGCGTCTTGACCGCGTAGCCGACCGCGTCGAGACGGACCGTGGTGACGCCGCCCGACCGCAGGGTCGCGAGGATGCGGCGCAGGTACACGCGGGCCCGGTCGTTGGCCACATCCAGGTCGACCTGGTTCGGCATGAAGGTGGTCCACACCAGCCGGCGGCGGCCGTCGGCCATCCGGTAGGCCGTGAACGGCAGACCGGGCCGCGGGCGGTAGAACGCCGTGATGCCGTCCTCGGTCGCACCGTCGGGGAAGACCGTGTCGAAGGTGAGGAACATCCCGTCATGGGCGGACTGCTCGCCGTTCGCCACCCAGTCCACGAACTCGGCGGAGTCGCTCGACACGTGGTTGACGATCAGGTCGGCGGTCACCTCGCGCTCCGCAGCGAGGGCACGGACGTCGTCCCAGGTGCCCAGGCGCGGGTCGACCGCGCCGTGGTCGATGGGGTCGAAGCCCGCGTCGGCGCCGTCGAAAGGCACGAAGAACGGCAGGATGTGCACCCCGGCGAAGTCGCGCAGCGGGCCCTCGAGCAGCGCGCGCAGCCGCGGCAGGTCGCCGCCGAGGCGGTCCGCGTAGGCGAGCAGGTCGACGCCGGTCATGCGCGGGTTCCGTCCGCCGGGGTCCCGTCCGCCGGACCCGCCGCGGCGGAGGTACCGCCGGACCCGGGAGGCGCCGGCCGGTTCGCGCTGGCGTCCGGCGTTCCCGGGTCCGACGGGGTCAGGGCCTCCCGCAGGCCGGCGACGCCGCCGGCCGGAGAGGTGAGCACGGGGAGGTCGACGCCGGCCGATTCGGCGGCCGGTGCCATGGAGGCCTGGGCGAGGACGAGGACGGAGGCCGTTCCGCTGTCCGCGAGCCGGCGCACCTCGTCGGCGATGAGCCGGTCGTGGGTGGCCTGGTCGCCGGCGGCCCGTGCGGCCGCAGCGCCCTCGACGACCGTCGCGGTGACGTCGACCGCGACGCCGCGCGCCGCCGCCTCCCGCTCGATCAGCCGGGTGGTCGGCCCGAGCGTCGCGGTGTTCGTCGCGAGCACCGCGATCCCCCCAGCCGACAGCTCCTGAGTTTTTTCGCCCTCGGACGGCGTGTCAGGCCGAAAAACTCCGGAGCTGTTGGCGTGGGCGGCGAGACGGACGGACTCGGCGGCCATGGCGGCGTCGACGCGGATGACGGGGATGCGGAGCGCAGCAGCCGCCTCCTCCGCGGCCTCGCCGATCGATGAGCAGGTCACGAGCACGGCGTCCGCGCCCGAGTCCGCGAGGTGACGCAGGTGCCCGACGACGCGCTCGCGCACCGCGGGGGTGACGCCCTCGGCGATGGCCGTCTCGAGCATCCACGCGTCGACGACATGCTCACGCGAGGCACCGGGAACGGCATCGGCGACGAGCGCGTCGAACGTCGGCGCGAGCGCCGGGACGGTGTGCAGCAGTCCCGCGATCATCACGCCTCCCGCCACGGCCGGGCCTCGCGGTCGACGACCTCGATGAGCGCTTCGAGACGCGGGACCGACAGCTCGCGCAGAGCCGACGGCACGTCGTCGCGGCCGACGACGTCGCTCCACAGGGCACGTCCGGCGAGGAAGCCGCTCGCACCGGCCTGGCACGCCGCCTCGACCGCGGGCAGGAACGCCGGCCGGTCGACACCCTGCGAGAGCACGACCCACGGCCCGGTGATGGAGGCGTTGAGCTTCTCGCTCGCGTCGCGCTGCGCTGCTTCATCACCGGTGCCCGACATCGGCACCTGCACCTTGTAGAGGCTCTGGCCGAGCGGCGACAGCTCCTCCGCGGCCTCGCGAATGGCGACATCCAGATCCCAGTTGCCGGCGTCGAGCTCCTCGGGGGTGGCCCGGACGACCGGCTCCAGCACGGAGAGCACGCCGCGCGTACGGCACTCGGCGACGAACCGCTCGACCAGCCGGACGCGCTGCTCGCGCTTGGCGTCGCGCCGCCAGATCACGAGCAGCTTCAGCGCCGAGACGCCGGCCAGATCGGTCTGGTCGAGGACGACCTCGTCGAGTGCGGTCTCCTCGACCGGACCGCCGTCCTCCTGGGTGAGGGCGTCTGCGGCGAGGATGAGGCCCGTCTCGGGCGGGAGCGCGTCGCGCACGGCCTCGAACCCGTAGTGCCGGTCGATCAGGAAACCGGATGCGAGCGGGCCGAGCGCCTCGGCGACGTCGAGCTTGAACCGGATGAGCATGTCGTCCGCCGGGCGTCCGGCACCCGCCAGATCGAACATGTGGCGGAGGCTCTCGCGCTGATCCATCGCGACCATCGCGAGGCCGCCGCTGGGGCGGGCGATGGCGTCGAGGTCGAGCGCCGGGCGGGAGGTGGTGTCGGTCATGCGTGTTCCTTGTCGTGGAGCGTGGCCGCGCGCACGAAGGCGTCCAGCAGTGCTGGATCGCCCGCGGACGCGGCGCTGTCGGCGCTGCGCAGGGGCAGCGAGGTCGTGAGGCCGGTGACGCGGTGGGCGGCCAGCATGGCGGCGCCGGTGGCGACCGGCTCCGCAGCGTCCACGCGACGCAACGCGCCGGGGACGAAACGCTGCTTGAGCCGCCACCAGGCACCGTTGGCCGCACCCGGACCGCCGAGAACGGCGAGGTCGACGGAACGCGGGCCGGCGAGGTCGGTCTGGGCCGCATCCATCCACGCCAGCTGCAGCGCGAGTCCGGCGAGCACCGCGGTCAGCGTCGCGGCGGGGTCGGCCAGCCCGGTGGATGCGGTGCCCGCGTCGCCCGCGGAGGCGAGCTCCACGAGGCGCAGCGTCGCGGCGGGGTCCGGCGCGGGCGACTGACGCCCGCGAAGGTACGGGAGCAGGACGGCCTCGACCGGGCCGCCCGCGAGCCCGAGCGCCTGCTCCTGCACATCGTGGCGATCGGCCCCGGGCAGCAGCTCGGCGAACGCCCATTCCACCAGCGCACCGGCGGTGGGATTGCCCGCCAGCAGCGTCTCGTGCGCGCCGTCCACGGTGCGCGCGAGGCTCATCCCGTGGCGGCGCGCGCCCCCGCGGGAGACGGCGTCGGCAACCCGCAGCAGCGCCTCGGCGGTGCCGACGGAGTCGGCGGCCTGGCCGGGTTCGCGGACTCCCGCGGCCCAGGCGCCGACGGCGTGGTCGTGGCCGGCGACGACCACGGGCAGCCCGGCTGGGAGGCCAAGCGCGGCGGCGGCCGAGGCCGTCAAAGTCCCGGCGATAGCGCCCGGCTCGACGACGCGCGGGAAGCGCTCAGGGGTCACGCCGGCGAGCGCGAGCAGCTCGGGGTCGAAGGATGCGGCGAGCGCGCCCCCGCGCTCGGGCAGGCGATACGCCATGGTGCGGGCGGCGAGCGTGTGGTCCGTGGCCGCCTCTCCGGTGAGCGCCTCGACGATCAGCCCGTCGGCGCCGCGCCAGCGCGCATCGGCGAGCCGCGCATCCCCGTCTGCCGCCAGCCGGAGCCAGTGCGTCAGCGGCGACTTGGCCGGGGCGGGCACGCCGGTCGCCGCGTACAGCGCCCCGGCGCCGGCGGCCGCGACCAGGCGGTCGGCGGTCGCCGTGTCTCCGTCGGCCCAGCGCAGGAGGTCGCCCTGGGGGCGTCCGTCCGGGGCGACCAGGCAGCCGGTCTCGCCCATCGAGGCCACGCCGAGCGCGGCGATCGGGTACGGGCTATCGGCGGCGATCTCCCGGATCGCCCCCAGCACGACCGCCTGGAGCGCCGCGCCGCTTCCGGGCGTCGGGACGGTCAGCGTCCGCTCTTCGCGCACGGAATCGCCCAGCAGCGCCAGGACCACCTTGGTGTTGGTGGTGCCGACGTCCACGCCGAGGGCGGCGAGAGAGGCGGAGGTCACGTGCTCCATTCTGTTTACTTCTGAACATTCACGTCAAGATTTGTGCGTTTGTTGACAAGCGTTCGGGGCAGCCGCTTGGATGGACGGGTGCGTTACACCGATGCCCCCGCCCGCCGCGAGGAGCTGCTCCGACGGCTCTCCGCCGAGGGCTACGTGTCGTCGTCGCGCGTCGCGGAGGAGCTCGGCGTCTCCGAGATGACCATCCGCCGCGACCTCCGCCAGCTCGAAGGGGAGGGGCTCGCCCGCCGGGTGATCGGCGGCGCCAGCCTCCCGAACCTCGGCCACGGGCGTCCCTTCGACGAGCGCGCCGTCACCGGCAGCGGCGAGAAGCACGCCATCGCCGAGGCCTGCCTCGACCTTCTCGACGGCGCCGTCACGGTCGCCCTCGACGCCGGCACCTCCGTCGCACCCCTGACCGGGATGCTGCAGCCCGGCACCACGATCGTGAGCCACTCCGCGCCGGTCATCCAGGCCGCCATCGAGCGTGCCGACGTCGAGCTCGTCGCCGTCGGCGGCGTGTACCAGAGCGAGACCCGCTCCTTCGCCGGCGCCACCGCACGCCGGACCATCGCCGACTACTCCGTCGACATCGCCGTCCTCTCGGCGACGGCGGTCGACACCACCGGCATCCTCTGCGCCAACGCACTCGACGCCGAACTCAAGCAGGAGCTCGCCCGCGCGGCCCGCACCACCATCCTGCTGGTCGACCACTCCAAGCTCGGAGCGCGCGCCCCGATCCGCGTCGGCGGCCTGGACCTGGTGGATGTGATCCTCACGGACCCGGGCGCCGACCCCGACGACCTGCAGGCGCTGCGCGACGCCGGTGCGACCGTCGTCGTCGCCGGCGAGCACGTCGCGCCGGGCTCTCTGACCTCCCGCGCGACCAACGCCACCACCGACGCACCGGGGGTCGGTGTCTCGTGATGCGGCTCGGCGCTGTCGCCGACGACGTCACCGGAGCCTGCGACCTGGCGGGACGCGTCGCCGAAGCCGGGCTCCCGGCGAGCGTGCTGCTCGGCATCCCGGTTTCGGACGTATCGCCGGATGATGTGTTCGCCCCGGCCGGTTCGTCGTGCGCGGTCGTCGCCCTGAAGGTGCGGACCGCGCCCGTGGCGCACGCGGTCGCTGCCTCGTCGGAGGCCGCCCGGTTCCTCGTCGGCGCGGGCGCGACGCTGCTGTACCAGAAGTACTGCTCGACCTTCGATTCGACGCCGGAGGGCAACATCGGGCCGATCGCGGACGCGCTCGCGGCCGTCGCTGCGGAAGGCGCCGCAGCCGGTGCGCCGACCGCCGTCACCATCGGGACTCCCGCGACCCCGGACGCCGCGCGCACCCAGTACCAGGGCGTGCTCTTCGCCGGCGGGGTGCCGCTGGCCGAGTCCCCGATGCGCGACCACCCGCTGACGCCCATGCGCGACTCGAACGTCGTCCGCCTGCTCGCCCCGCAGACATCCGCGCCCGTCTCCCTGGTGCGCTGGCTGGACGTGCAGCGCGGGACCGACGCGGTCGTCGACCGCATCGGCGACGGACACACCCTCGTGGACGCCCTCACCGACGACGACCTCGACACCGTCGCGGCGGCCGTCCTCCGCGTGGCCGCCGAGCGTCCCGTAATCGCGGGCGGCGGCGCAGGGGTGGGGGCCGCGCTGGCGCGCGTCGCGGTCCGCGAGTTCGGCGCCACCGGACCCGCCGCCTCCCTCCCGGCCGTCCCCGTGACCGGCCGTCTCATCCTCGCCGGAAGCGCTTCCGCCGCCACCCGCGGTCAGATCGCTGCTTTCACCGGGGAACGCCACGAACTCGACCCGCTCGACCTCGCTCGCGACCCCGGCACGCTCGACCGCCTCCGCGAGGCCCTCGCCGCCCGCGCCGACCGGCTAGCGCCCGTCCTGGTGCACGCGTCGCCGGATGTGACGACCGCACAGCGCGAACTGGGCGCCGAGCGGGCCGCGGCACTGCTGGAGGACGCCCTCTCCGAACTCGCGGCCTGGGCCGTCAACGAGCTGGAGGTCAGTCATCTGCTCGTCGCGGGAGGCGAAACCTCCGGCGCCGTGACCACCCGCCTGGGCATCGAGCGCCTGCGGATCGGCGTGCAGGCCGCCCCCGGCGTGCCGTGGGCGGTCGCCCGCACAGGCTCCGGCCGGACCGTCGCCGTTCTGCTCAAGTCGGGCAACTTCGGCCTCCCGACGCTGTTCACCGACCCGTGGGAGGTGGCACCGTGACGCGCTCCGACGACACGGCCCTGCGGGAGAGGGATGTGCGCGAGGCGGAGGCCCGCGCGGCGGTCGTCCGCGCCTGCCGCCACCTGTCAGCGGCGGGCCTGTCGCCCGGAAGCTCGGGCAACGTCAGCGTCCGCGTCGGGTCGCGCATCATCGCGACGCCCACGGGCTCCTCCCTGCGCTCCGTGACCGAGGAGCAGCTGGCCGCGACGCCCGCCGATCAGGAGGGCGCACCGCGACCCACCAAGGAGCTGCCGCTGCACGCCGCGATGTACGCCGCGCATCCCGACGCCACCGCCGTGGTCCACCTCCACTCGCCGTACGCGACGGCGGTCGCCTGCCTTCCGGCGACGGAGGGCGGGTTCGCCCAGCTGCCTCCGCTGACGCCGTATCGCGTGATGCGGCTGGGCGATGTGCCGCTCGTGCCGTATGCGCGCCCGGGAAGCGCCGAACTCGCCGCGGGCGTGGCCGCGGCCGCGCCCGCGCATCCTGCTCTGCTGCTCGCCAACCACGGCCCCGTGGTCGCGGCCGGCACCCTCGACGGCGCCATCGACCTGGTCGAGGAGCTCGAGACGGCCGCCCTGCTGACGCTACTGCTGAAGCAGGCCCCGGCCGTCCCGCTCGACGCGGCGGCGATCGCCGCGCTCACCCCGCCGGGCCGCTGAACCGCCGTCCCGCCGTTCCGCCCACCGCACCTCCCCCACATCCCGCACCCGCTCGATCCCCCTCAGGAGCACTCGTGTCCAGCGTCCGCGCTGCTCGTCCGTCCGCCTCCCGTCCGCCGTCGCGCACACCGCGCGGCGCCCGCATCCCCTCGGCCAGGCCCACCGAACGGCATCTGTCGTCGGTGCCGCGGTTCCTGCTGTGGCAGGCCGCGCGACAGCCCGCCAGCCTCGGTGCCGGCATGCTGTTCGGCGTCGTCTGGATGCTGTGCCAGGCCGTCTGGCCCTACCTGCTCGGCCGCGCGGTCGACGAGGGCGTCTCCGGCGACTCCGGCCGCCTGTGGACCTGGTGCGGCGCCCTGCTGATCGTCGCCGTCGTCCAGGCGATCACCGGGATGCTGCGCCACCGGATGGCCATCTCCAACTGGCTGCGCTCGTCACTCGGCGTGGCCCGCCTGATCGGCTACCACTCCGCCGAGACCGGTCCGGCGATCACCGCGACGACCTCGTCGGGTGAGATCGTCGCGACCGTGAGCACCGACTCCCTGCGCCTGGGTGCGATGTACGAGGTGACCGCCCGGCTCGGCGGCGGTGTCGTCGCGTTCGTCGTGGTGTCGATCATCATGCTGTCCGCCAGTGTTCCGCTCGGGCTCGCCGTCGTCATCGGCGTCCCGGCCGTGGCCGCTGTGCTCGCCCTGCTGCTGCGGCCGCTTCGCGCACGGCAGGCCGTGTGGCGCGAGGAGTCCGGCGGCCTCACCACCCTCGGCGCCGACACGGTCGTCGGCCTGCGCGTGCTGCGCGGCATCGGCGGCGAGCAGGAGTTCGTCGAGCGGTATGCCGACCAGTCACAGCGGGTCCGTGCCGCCGGGGTCGGCGTGGCCAAGACGCAGAGCTGGCTCGACGGACTGCAGGTGCTCCTGCCCGGCGTCTTCCTGGTCTTCATCGTCTGGTTCGGCGCCCACCTCGCGGCCGACGGCACCATCACGCCCGGCCAGCTGACCGCGTTCTACGGCTATGCGACCTTCCTCGTGCTCCCGCTGCGCACCGCCGTCGAGGCCGCGCAGACCTTCACCGCCGGGGTCGTGTCCGCCCGTCGCGTGCTCTCCGTGCTCCGCACGCGGCCCGCCGCGCAGGACGCCGACGAGACCGCGGAGGCGCCGGCGTGGGGATCGGCCATCGAAGACCTCGCCTCCGGTGTCGTCATCCCGCCCGGCCGGTTCACTGCGATCGTGGATGCGGACCCCGACGAGGCCGCCGCCATCGCGACCCGCATCGGCCGCTTCGACGACGCCGTGCACCGCGAGGCGCCGGTGCTGTGGGGCGGCGTCGACCACACCCGCGTCCCCGTCCGCGACGTGCGCCGGCGCATCGTCGTGAACGACGCGAACCCGCACCTGTTCGGCGGCCGGTTGCTGGACGGCCTCGACACGTTGCCCGTGCGCGACGAGGAGGCCGGCAGCTGGCGCGAGGACGACACCTCCACCGGGCGGATGCGCCGGGTCTCCGCCGCGCTCGACGCGGCGGCAGCGACCGAGACCGTCGACGCCCTGCCCGAGGGCGTGCACGAGCGCGTCGCCGAGCGCGGCCGCACCTTCTCCGGCGGCCAGCGGCAACGCCTCAGCCTCGCCCGCGCGCTGCTCACCGACGCCGAGGTGCTCGTGCTCATCGAGCCGACGAGCGCGGTGGATGCGCACACCGAGTCGCAGATCGCCGAACGGCTCCGGGAGGCCCGCGACGGCCGCACCACCGTCGTCGTCACCGCCAGCCCGCTGCTCCTCGACCGGATGGACACCATCGCGGTGGTGCGGAAGGGCCGGGTCGTCGGCACCGGGATGCACCAGCAGCTGCTGCGCCAGGAGGACGACCTCGGCGACCTTTACCGCGCGATCGTCTCGCGCACGATCTCGGCCGCCGAGCCGGCCGAAGGCGAAGACCTCGACGCCGCCTGGACCGGCTCGATCGACGCGCTCTGGACGGCGACGCATCCCGTGACGGCGCAGCGCCCGGAAAGCGGACGCACGACGAAGAAGCCGAAGAAGAAGGACAAGCGCACGAAGAAGGGAACGGGCGATGCTGCTGCCGATCGCTAGCACCAGGACGGTCCGGGAGACCGGCGCGCGTCTCATCCGCCAGCACCGCGGCGGCCTCTCCGTCGTGCTGGTGCTGCACACCCTCGCCGCGGTCGCCGGTCTCGCCGGACCGGCCCTCATCGGCGTCATCATCGACGGCGTCACCGGCCACACCCTCGTCACGGGCGGGATCGACACGATCGCCCTCATCCTGCTCGTCGCCATCGTCTGCCAGGCCGTGCTGATCCGGTTCGCCCAGCGGCAGTCGATGGTTCTCGGCGAGGGGGTCTTCGCGCAGCTGCGGGAGGAGTTCCTCGCGACCGTCGCACGGCTCCCGCTCTCCACCGTCGAGGCGGCGGGGACGGGCGACCTGCTCGCGCGCACCACCAACGACATCCAGTCGGTCGCCCAGACCGTGCGGTTCGGCGTCCCGCGCATCCTGGTCGCCAGCGTCACGGCCGTGCTGACGGTGGTCGCGGCGTTCCTGGTGAACCCAGCCGTCGCTGTCGCCATGTTCGCCGGCGTGCCCATCCTCGTGATCGCAGCGCGCTGGTACCTCCGGCGCTCCGGCCCCGGCTACCAGCGCCAGCTCGCCTCCTACGCGACCCTCGGCGGAACGATCAGCGAGACCGTGGACGGCGTGCGGACCATCGAGGCGCTCAGCCTCGCCCCCGCGCAGCGCGCCAAGATCGATGCCGCGCTCCGCGAGCGCCGCGAGTCGGAGTGGTACACGCTCTGGCTGCGCTCCTGGTTCTTCCCGAGCACCGACATCGCGTTCCTGCTCCCGGTGATCGTCGTCATCGCGTGGGGCGCGTTCCTCGTGGGCAGCGGCGCCGCGACGATCGGCGCCGTCACCGCGGTCGCCCTCTACGCGATGCAGCTGGTGTCGCCGGTCGACGAGCTGATCAGCTGGCTGGACGAGATCCAGGTCGGCACCACCGCCCTGTCGCGCATCATCGGCGTTGCCGACGTGCCGGAGGACCGCCACGCGACCGGCGAGCAGCCGGTCGACGAGCACGTGCTGGCCGAAGACGTGCGCTTCTCCTACCGCGAAGGCACCGAGGTGCTGCACGGCGTCACCCTCGACCTGGCCGTCGGCGAGCGCCTCGCGATCGTCGGACCGTCCGGGTCGGGCAAGTCGACGCTCGGCCGCCTGATGGCCGGCATCACCGAGCCGACCAGCGGACGCATCACCGTCGGCGGTGTCCGGCTCGTCGACCTCCCGCTCGACGACCTCCGCAGCCACGTCGCCCTCGTCACGCAGGAGCACCACGTCTTCGTCGGCACCATCGCCGAGAACCTGTCGCTCGCGAAACCGGGCGCCGGCCGCGACGAGCTCGCCCGGGCGCTCCGGGTGGTGGATGCGCTGCGCTGGGTCGCCGCGATGCCGAAGGGACTCGACACGGTCGTCGGCTCCGGCGGCGTCGTCCTCACCCCGGCGCAGGCGCAGCAGCTCGCCCTCGCCCGGCTGGTGCTCCTCGACCCGCACACGCTCATCCTCGACGAGGCGACCTCGCTGCTCGACCCCACCGCAGCCCGCGACCTGGAACGCGCGATGAACCGCGTATTGGAGGGCCGGACCGTCGTCGCGATCGCGCACCGCCTCCACACCGCGCACGACGCCGACCGCATCGCCGTGGTGCGCGACGGCGCCGTGGAGGAGCTGGGCAGCCACGAAGAACTCGTGGCCGCGGGCGGTGCGTACGCGGAACTCTGGGCGTCGTGGCACGGAGGCGGTCGGTGAGCGCCGCGGGAGGGCCGGGCGCCCTCATGTGGCGCGGCGTCGTCGAAGGGTTCTACGGCGAACCCTGGTCGCACGCCGACCGGCTCGCCTGGTTCGAGCGGGGTGGTGCGATCGGGCTCGACCGCTACCTGTACGCCCCCAAGGACGACCCGTGGCACCGCGAGGAGTGGCGGGAGCCCTATCCCGTCGATCGACTCGCCGACCTCGCCGAGCTGAACCGGGCCGCCGCCGAGCGCGGCGTGCTCTTCGTCTACGCGATCTCGCCGGGCCTCTCGATGCGCTTCGACGACGACGCGGAGCACGACGCGCTCGCGGCGAAGTGCCGGCAGCTCCTCGACGCGGGCATCCGCTCGTTCGCCCTCCTCTTCGACGATGTGCCGATGGACGAGCCGGAGGCCCTCGGCCGCGCACACGGAGAGGTCGCGGCCCTGTTCGAGCGCGGCTTCCTCCGCCCCGCCGGCATCGACGAACCTGTGCTGCTCTGCCCGACCGACTACGCCGGCGTCAAGCGGACGCCGTACCGCGTCGGGCTGGCCAAGACGCTCCCGGCCGACGCCCGCCTGCTGTGGACGGGCGCGGACGTCGTTGTCGGCACGGTGACCGCCGACGACATCACCCGAGCCGTCGAGAGCTTCGGGCGTGACCTGGTGCTCTGGGACAACTTCCCCGTCAACGACTTCGACCGCTCGCGCGTCTTCCTCGGTCCGCTGACCGGGCGGGAGGCAGCGCCGGGACTGGTCGGCATCGTCGCCAACCCGATGGTCGAGGCAGCGCCCTCCCGGCTCGCGCTGGAGACGGTCGCAGAGTGGGCGGCCGACCCGGCCGGGTACGACGCGGCAGCGGCGGCCGACCGCGCCTATGCGGCCGTCATCGGCGGCGACCCGGGGCTCCGCGCCCTGGTGGCCGCGTGTAGCGCTTGGCCGCCCGGAGCCCCGCGCTGGCCGGAACTCGACGCCGCCGTCGACGCCGAGCGATGGGATGCGGCTGGCGCTCTGCTCTCCGAGCTCGCGGACACCCACGCGGCGACCTCCGTGCCGGCCGACCTCGCCGACCAGCTGGAGCCGTGGATCGTCGCGGCGCGGGCCGCCGGTTCCGCGGGAGCGCTCGCGTGCAGAGTCCTGGCCGCTCCGGACATCCACGCGGCCGGGCACGCCTCCGCGCTCCTCGACGCGCGACGTGAGCTGGAGTCCGAGTACGCCGACGTCGCGCGCGGCGCCGTCCTCGCGCTCGTCGACGCGGCCCTCGAACGCCTCGGAGTCGCAGCGCACCGCACCCACGGCGACGGCTCGCTCGTCGCCGTGCTTAGCGGCCCCAACCCGACGCCGGGCGACCGCGAGCTCGTCGAGTTCCTCGGCCGCTCCGGGATGCGCGCGCACCTGGGCGACGACCCGAACGCCGACCTCGTCATCGTCACGCGCGCCGCGCCCGAGGAAGTCGCGCGGGCCGCCGCATCCCGTCCCGTGCCGCTGCTGGCGTGGGGGCACCTCGTCCCGCTGGGGCTGGCCTCGGCCGCGGCCGTCCCGCTGTCGCTGGACCGCATCCACATCTCCGCCGCCGAGCACCCGGCCGCCGCGGGTCTCGACGGCGAGGTGGTCGTCTACCGCGGACGCTCGAAGCTCACCGTCGCGGACCCTCCACCAGACGCGGACGTGGTCGCACGCGACCCCGAGTCCGGCCGCGTGGTGATCGGCATCACCCCGGCGGGGTCTCCCCTTGCCGACGGCACGCCCGCTCCCGCCGCGCGCGCCACGTTCTTCCTCGCGGCCGACGGCTTCGCGCCGTGGCTGGTGACCCCCGAGGCTCGCGACCTCCTGCTCGCCACCCTCCGCGCCCTCCTCCCCTGATCCCCCGCAGATTCGTGCCGAATGTGCGGAATGGCGAGTCGATAACGCACATTCGGCACGAATCTCGCGCCTCCGACCGCGGAACGCACTCTCACGAGAGCGGCCTAGAGTAATGCGTGTATGGCTGAGCATCCTCCCGCATCCCTCTCCGACCAGCCCGAGCCCGTCGTCGTCACCCTCGACCCCGGTCCCGGCGCGCCCCGGTTCGCCCGCGACGACATCGTGCAGCGCAAGGGCCTCTTCACGCTGGTCTCCGGCCCCTTCACGCCGCGGGAGTCGATGATCGAAGACCTCCTCGCCGTGCGCGACGCGCTCGATGCGGCCGGTCTCGAGTACCTGCTCGTGCGCGACGACGACAACCGCCTGATCGTGGCGCTCGACCGCCGGCGCCGCAAGGAGGTCTCGGCGGTCCTCGCCGAAGCGTTCGCCGACGAGCCCTTCTACTCGCGCAGCATCGACCCCGAGAAGGACGAGCACGGCGACGACCTGCTCATCGCCGACGGCCGCCTTTCGCGCCGCAAGGCCGACATCCTGCGCCTGTACCGTCCGCGGCTCGAGCCCATCGGACGGCTGCGATATGGCGCCGACACCGCGTTCCAGCTCGAGTTCTGGCGGTTCGGCGACGACGAGATCACCGCACCGCGCGAGAACGCCCTCATGCGGCCGCGCCTGCCCCGCAGCGAAGCGGTCGAGGCCGAGGTGGAGCTGTACGGACGACGCTGGCGCACCCTCCAGCACATGTTCGACCCGCTGGCGAGCGACATCGCCTTCGACGTCGACATCGTGTTCTCGTGGGTCGACGGCTCCAGTGCGGAGTACCAGCGGCAGCGGGCCGCGCGGATGGCGGCGTACGTGGTCGGGGAGGGCGACGACAACGAGGCCCGCTTCCGGCAGATCGACGAGCTCAAGTACGCACTCCGCAGCGTCCACATGTTCGCGCCGTGGATCCGGAACATCTACATCGCGACCGACTCCCCGGTGCCGCCGTGGCTCGACCCGGAGCATCCGCGCATCCACATCATGCGGAGCGAGGACTTCTTCGCGGACACCTCCACACTGCCCACGCACAACTCGCACGCCGTCGAGAGCCAGCTGCACCACATCCCGGGCCTGTCGGAGCACTTCCTCTACAGCAACGACGACATGTTCATCGGCCGTCCGCTGTCGCCCGACGTGTTCTTCTCGCCCGGCGGGATCACCAAGTTCGTCGAGGCCGGGACGCGCATCGGGCTGGGCGAGACCGACCCGGCGCGCAGCGGATTCGAGAATGCGGCCCGCGTGAACCGCCGCCTGCTCTGGGAGCGATTCGGCGCCGTCACGACCCGCCATCTCGAGCACTGCGCGGCCCCGCTGCGCATCAGCGTGCTGCGGGAGATGGAGCGGGAGTTCGCGGAGGACTTCCGGCGCACCGCCGCGAGCCCGTTCCGCTCGGCGACCGACATCTCCGTCACGAACTCGCTCTACCACTACTACGCGCTGATGACCGGGCGCGCGGTGACGCAGACGCAGGCAAAGGTGCTCTACATCGAGACGACGCTGCGGCAGGCACCCGACATGATGCGTCGTCTCCTCAAGCGGCGCGATCAGGACATGTTCTGCCTCAACGACGGCTCGAAGCCCGAGATCAGCCCCGAGGAGCGGACGCGGATCGTGACCGACTTCCTCGAGCGCTACTTCCCGTTCGCGGCTCCCTGGGAGCGTCCCGGCACCTGACGCGCGCTCCCGCCGCCGCCCGGGGTGGCTACGATTTGCGCCAAATCTCGGTTATGGCGCGTCCATAACGACGATTTGGGCCAAATCTCCGCACGGTCGTGCTGACGGCGATTTGCGCCAAATCTCGGTTATGGCGCGTCCATAACGACGATTTGGCGCAAATCTCGGCCCGGACGGGCGGGGCGGGGCGAGGGTCAGGCGAGGACGCTGATGGGCTCGGTCGGGGTCTCGCGACGCGGCGCCGGAGGGATGCGGATGCCATCCTCGGCCAGGCGACGGGCCGACTCCTCCGCGTCCACGTAGTCGAGCGTCGGGTAGTGCCCGAGCGGCACCACCGAGTGGAGCACGGTGTTCGGATACACGTGCACCAGGTTGAAGGCGAGCGCCCCATCCCGGCCGCGCGTGCCTCCCACCGGCACGTTGAGGTCTTGCGTGTAGCAGCTCGCCGACGACACGGACACGGGGATGCCCGCGAAGGTCGCCGTCGACGAGTAATGCAGGTGCCCGGCCAGGATGCTGCGCACGTCGCTGCCCTCCAGCACCTCGCGCAGCTGCGACTGGTCGCGCAGCTCCACGGAGACGGCGAGGTCGAGCACGCTCGGGATGGGCGGGTGATGCATCGCGAGGATGGTGCCCTCCGGCGCCGGCATCGCCAGCTCGGCCGCCAGCCAGTCCAGCTGCGACTCGCTGACGTCGCCGTAGTGGTGTCCGGGCACGGTGGAGTCGAGGACGATGACGCGCAGTCCGCCGAGCCAGTACACGTCGTCGATCGGTGACGTATCGCCGAGCTCGTCGCGGAGGCCCTGCCGGAACGACGCACGATCGTCGTGGTTGCCCATCACCCAGATGACGCGCGCGCCCATCCGCTCGGCCGCCGGGTCGACGAGGGCGCGCAGCCGCGCGTAGGCGTCGGGTTGGCCGCGGTCGGCGAGATCGCCGGTGAAGACGATCGCCTCCGGCCTGCCACCGGACGCCTCGACCTCCGCGAGGAGGGCGCGGAGGTGCTGTTCGCTGTCGACGGTGCCGTAGAGCTGTTCGCCTCCCGCCAGCAGATGGGTGTCGCTGATGTGGAGGAGGAAGTGGTCCGGCCGCGGGTATTCCGCGATTCGCGTCTTCACGGGGCTATCACACCACCTACGTCTGAACGGATCGTGAACGCTCACGGTGTGCCGCCTGCATTCGTTTCATGTCAGATCCGCCGGTTCGGCGTTCCAGGCCTCGACGCGCACGGGCATTCCGGCGGTCGCAGCAAGCGTCCGCTCCTCCCCGGGGAGCAGCGGTCGGGGGTCGCCGCCGACGCTCAGAATGCCGGGCGCACCGACCGGCCGTGGGTCGACCAACCGCACGGTCAGGGCGGCATTCGGGCCGTCATTGCGGACGCGCACGGCTCCGGTCGCGTCACGAGCGACGGTCAGAACGGGTGCCGGCACGTCGAAGAGCGCGGCCCAGTCCGCAGTCACCGTGGCGAGCATCCGTTCGCGGTCGAGCTCGCGGCCGTCCGCATCCCGCCACTCCGCCTCCCACACGAAGACGTCGGGCAGGTCGGTGGTCGCGACCTCCAGCGTCCCGACGGGTTCGGGATGCCGCACAGCGCCCACGCGCACCTCACGCAAGGCGAGCACGCCGCCGTCGAGCCCGCGAGCCCGCAGCGTGAGCACGGACCCGGACGGTACAGGATCCTCCGCCCACAACCACGCCTCGACCGACGCGACCGCCTCGCCGCCCCACACAGCCCGCGTCACGCCGAGCGTCGCCCGCCGCCGCTCGTACGCGCGTGCGACCGCGAAGTACGCGGGTTTCGGGTCGCCCCGGAAGTCGACCGTCGCCGTGCACCACGCGTTCGGGTAGCTCTCGTTCAGCTGCCACGGCAGCACCATGCTGCAGCGCGGCGAGCGCCGCCGGTCCGCCTCGACCGCGTACTGCAGCCCCGTGGCTTGCAGCAGCTGGGATGCGCGGTTCAGCGTCTCGAGCGTGTCCGGCCGGCCGCCGAACAGCTCGACCACCTGGTCGGCGTTGTTCCACCACTCCCCGAGGTGCCGGTACACCGGGTTCGTCCGGTTCGCGGGCCAGCGATCCGCCTCGGGCACGAGCGCTTCGAGCGACCGCAGGTTCGTCATCCCCTCTACCCCGAACTCGGTGTGCGCGAGGCTCGTTCCGGCGTTGGCGAGCGTGTACTGGCCGACGAGGCCCTGGTGCTCCCAGGGCCCGTGGACGTCGTGCTGCCCGTCGGGGTTCGCCTCGATGCGGTCCAGCCGGTTATGGAACTCCGGACCCGTCGGCGAGGTCGGCAGCCACCCGCGGCCCGGATCGAGGCGCGCGACCGCGTCGGAGAGCGCGCCCAGCACGGGCGAACGATGGTCGGAGAGCGGCACCCCGCCGTCGTCGAGCTCGTTCCCGCCGCCCCAGAGCAGCAGCGACGGATGGTGCACCCGGGTCGGGATGAGCGCCTCGGCCTCCGTACGCATCAGCGCCACGAACCCCGGGTCGGCGCTCGGCGCGCTCTGCATCCCGGAACTCGACTGCGAGAACTCCTGCCAGACGAGCAGCCCGAGGCGGTCGCAGGTGGCGTAGAAATGGTCGGTCTCGATCAGCCCGCCGCCCCACACGCGCATCAGCCGGGCGCCGGACGCCGCCGCCAGACCGAGCATGTGCTCGACCGTGCCCTCGTCGATCGATCCGAACTGGGCGTCGGCGGGCGTCCAGTTCCAGCCGAGCAGCGGGACGGTCACACCGTTCACGACGGCCGTGTACGGGAGCGCGTCCGCCGGGGCGCCGGGATTCGGCACCAGCGCGGCGGTCCGGAAGCCGACCCGACGCTCGGTGCGGTCGGTCTCGCCCTCGTCGTCCGCGAGGACGGCCGTCACCGTGTACAGCGGCTGGGCGCCGACCGTATTCGGCCACCACAGCTCCGGGTTCGGGATGCGCAGCTCCGCCGAACCGTCGGCCGCCGGGACGCGCCGCTCGGCCACCGCCTGTCCGTCTCGCGCGACCGTGACCGTGACGCTGAGCCGCTCGTTGCCGCGCTCCGCCAGCGGCGCCTCCCACGCGACGGCGACGACTCCATCCCCGCCCCGGCCCATCCCGCCCAGGTGCGACATCTCGTGACCATTCGGCCCGGATTCGCGCACCGACTCACGACTCGACGGCTCGGCCACCGACGCGCGCACCGTCACGTCGCCGAGCAGCGCGCGCCCGATACGCAGGCGCGCGCTCTTCCAGACGCCCTGGTGGCGGAGTCGCGGCGAGAAGTCCCAGCCGTAGCCGAGGCGCGGTGTGTGAACGCGTACGCGCTCGGTCCGTCCGACCTGCGGCTCGGAGTCCGGCGCGGGATGCACGCGCAGGGCCAGCTTGTGCCGCCCGGCCGAGCGGAGGGATGCGTCCAGCGGCACCCGCAGGCGGTGGTACAGCCCGCGCACCGAGCCGATGCGCTCTCCGTCCCAGTAGACGTCGGCTCCCGGGTCCACGCCGTCGAACTCGAGCACCGCCACGCCGTTGGCCGCGTTCGCATCCAGCTCCACCGCCCGCCGGTACACCCACGAGCGCTCGGCCACCCACTCGGCCGCGCGGGAGTTGCGGCCGACGCGCGGATCGGGCAGTTCGCCCGCGCGGTGCAGGTCGTTGACGACCGCGCCCGGCACCCGTCCCGGCAGCCAGCCCGGCGCGGCCGCGATCGCCGCGGATGCCTCGGCCACGTTGTTCCCCGCCTCCGGCAGGGGCGCCCCGAGGTACCACTCGGCCGTATCGCCGAGGGCTTCGCGGATGGTCCAATCGTCGCCGTCGAGGGTGATCGTCGTTGAGCTCACCCCACGATCATGCCCAATCTGGGAACGATTCCAGAAATTTGCGCCAGGGACTATCGACTGCTCCCGAGCAGAAGGTACGCTTTCGTGGTTCGCGCGCATCGAATACCAGGCAAGGAGGCCTTGACAGGCATGTCCCACCCACTCGCTGTCGCAGCGATCGGCTTCTGGCACGTCCACGCAGGCGACTACGTGCGCAACGTCCAGCAGCATCCCGACACCACCCTCGTCGCCGTCTGGGACGACGACGAGCAGCGCGGCCGCGCGGCCGCAGACGAGTTCGGCGTGGAGTTCGTCGCCGACCTCGACGAGCTGCTCGCCCGCCCCGAACTCGACGCGGTGACCATCACCACGGCGACCGACCAGCACCGCGACGTCATCGGACGCGCCATCGCGGCCGGCAAGCACGTCTTCACCGAGAAGATCCTCGCCCCGACAGTCGCCGAAGCGGAAGAACTGGTCGACCTGGCCCGCGAGGCCGGCGTCGCACTCGTGGTGTCCCTCCCCCGGCTCTCCGACGACTACACCGTCGCCATCGAGCGCATCCTCGACGACGGCACCCTCGGCGAGCTGACCTACTCCCGCGTGCGCCTCGCGCACGACGGCTGGGTCGCCGGCTGGCTTCCGGAGCAGTTCGCCGACCCGGTGGCCGCGATCGGCGGCGCCCTCACCGACCTGGGATGCCACCCGGCGTACCTGACGCGGCTGTTCCACCGCGCCGAGCCGCTCACCATCTCGGCGGCCTACGGGCACGTCACCGACCGCGCGGTCGAGGACAACGCGGTCGTCACGGCCGAGTTCCCCGGCGGACGCATCGGCGTCTTCGAGGCGAGCGTCGTCACCACGCCGGGCGCGTTCACGATCGAACTGCGCGGCACCGCCGCGACGGTCATGTTCGGCTTCGGCGGCGAGCGCCTTCTCGCGAAGGGCGGCGCGTTCGGCGACGAATGGCAGGAGCTGCCCCTCCCGGAGCGGCGGCCCGGCGCGTTCGCGCAGTGGGTGCACCACATCCACGACGGCACGACCGCCGACGACAACCTGCGTCACGCCGTCGAGCTGACCCGCATGGTCGTCGCCGCCAACGAGTCCGCCGCCACCGGCCGTGCCGTCGCACTGACCGGACAGCCGGCGCCGGTCGCCTGACCCGCCGCAGCATCCCCACTCCCACCCCTCATTCCGTGCATCCGCACGCCCATCCACTTCTGCGAAGGAGCATCACCATGCCCAGCAACACCGTCCGTATCGGCCTCATCGGAGCCGGCGGCATCGCCGGAGCCCACGTCGCCGGCTACCTCCGCAACCCGGAGACCGTCACGTTCGCCGCCGTCGCCGACCCGGTCCGCGAGGCCGCCGAGCGCCGGGCCGGCGACAGCGGCGCCGAGGTCTACGCCGACTACGCGACCATGCTCGCCGAGGCCGACATCGACGCCGTCGACATCTGCCTGCCCCACCACCTGCACAAGGATGCGATCGTCGCCGCCGCCCGCGCAGGCAAGCACATCCTGTGCGAGAAGCCGCTCTGCCTGACCCCGGAGGAGGCCGCCGAGGTGGATGCCGCGGTCGCCGAAGCCGGCGTCACCCTGATGTGCGCGCACAACCAGCTGTTCCTCCCGGCCGTCGCCACGGCCAAAGAGCTCATCGACTCCGGCGTGCTCGGCCGGGTCTACGAGGTGCGCACCACCGACAGCTTCTACAACGACTTCGACCCGTCGAACATGGGATGGCGGGCCCACGCATCCACGAGCGGCGGCGGCGAGCTGATCGACACCGGCTACCACCCGACGTACCTCTTGCTGCACCTCGCGGGCGGCTCACCGGTCGAGGTGACCGCGATGCTCGCCACACACCGTCTCTCGTTCATGGAGGGCGAGGACTCCGCGCAGGTGCTGGTCCGCTTCGACAACGGCGTGATCGGCAGCCTCGTCACCAGCTGGGCCTACCAGCCGGCGGACGGCACGGAGAAGTTCTCCGTGGTCGGCGAACTGGGCAGCCTCACCAGCGACGGCACATCCCTCAGCTATCGGCTGCGCGGCGAGTCCGAGCCGACGGCGCTCGAGCTTGCGCCGGTGCACGAGTTCCAGGAGGAAGTGGGCCACTTCGCGCGCAGCATCCTCGACGGCACGCGCCCCCTCCACACGCAGAAGGAGGGGATCGAGGTGCTCGGCATCATCCTCGCCGCCTACGAATCGGCGCAGAACAGGACGATCGCGCCGGTCCGCTCGGTGCGCGAGCTGGTGACCGCCTCCGCGCCCGAGAGCTGAGTTCGCAGAAAATTCACCCTGGGGTGAATTCAGGTATATCCAGCGGGTCGGGCGCGGAGTTACAGTTCAGCATGAGCATGCAGCGGACGGGGGCCCGCAACCGGTCACTGGAGCCCCATCGTCAAGATGATTTCGTCGCCGTCCCGTACCTGCGACAGGGCCAGCTGATCTCCCTGATCCGGTGGTCACTCGTGTCCGGCGAGTGGAAGTACACCACGATCCTCGCGGAGTACCTCCATCGCGACGAAGGGTCGTGGTACCTCGTCATCAACGGCAGCCGCGCCAAGCTCGACCGCTCCGAGTGGGCGATCTTCAACTGACGGTCCGACCTCTCCGCCGAAGGCTCTCTCGGCGGAGAGGTCGCGGCACCGCCCCGCGCCGCCTCCCGCTCCACCGCGCGCCCCGGCGGTACTGTTCCCCGTGTGACCCAGACCGAGAAGCGGGAGCGGTCGGCCCAGCCGGAGCATCGCTGGCCCGCCGTGATCGCCACGCTCGTCGCCCTGGCGGCGTACGCGTTCCTCCCCAGCGTCGTCCCCCTGCTGGAGCGCTACGCCGTCGTCGGAGTGTGCGTACTCATGGTCGTCGCGCTCGTTCTCTACAACCCGCACCGGCTCACCCGGGAGTCGCGGTGGTCGCGCCGGGCCGAGATCGCCCTCTCGATCTTCATCCTCCTGGCGAACCAGATCGCGTTCGCGGAGACGGTGGTCCGGCTGCTCAACAAGCACGGCAACGGGTACGAGCTGCTGCTCGCGTCGCTGCAGGTGTGGCTGACCAACGTGATCGCCTTCGCGCTGGTGTTCTGGGTGCTCGACCGCGGTGGCCCGGTCGCCCGCGCGACCGTTCCGCGGCCTCGACTGGCCCTGGCGGACTTCCGTTTCCCGCAGGACGAGGATCACGACGCCGTCGACGAAGTGGCGCGCGGATCCAGCAAGCAGGCGGACTGGGTGCCGAACTACATCGACTACTTCTACTTCTCGCTGTCGAACTCGATGGCGTTCAGCCCGACCGACACCATGCCGCTGACCCACCGCGCGAAGCTGCTCATGTCGCTGGAGTCGTTCGCCGGCTTCGCGCTCCTCGCCCTCGTGATCGCGCGCGCCGTCTCGCTGATCGGCTGAGCGGTGGGCGACCCCTCCTGTGGATGTCGTCCTCCTGCGTAATCACCCGCTCCTTCCCGAGTCCTTATTAACGAGCGCTCAAGCGGAGGAGACCGTCGATGAACAAGGCCACCAGACGTCGCGTCGCGCGGGCTGTCGCCACAGCGGCAGCCATCGCCGCGGTGCTCGGCGGAGCGAGTGGATGCGCGGGAGCCTCACCAGCGCCCGCCGCCTCGACCTCGGCTCCCGCATCCACCGGCGCGTCGGTGTGGAAGCTGCCCTCAGGCCCGCGGATCGTGTTCCGGAACACCGCGCCCGGGCCGGACTCCGGGCTCGTCGCCTCCGTTCCCCTCTCGTCCCCGCAGTCGAAGCGGACCGTCTCCGACCTCGCCTGTGAGCGCGTGTACGCGACCCGCAAGGCGCTGTCGTGCATGAGCAAGAGTGGGACGAACCCGATCGGCTACCGCGAGACGCTGTACAACGCGGACGGGGTGGAGACACGGTTCTGGCCGCTGCCCGGCGCCCCGAGCCGGACGCGCCTGTCGCCCGACTCCAAGCTGGCCGCCTGGACCTCCTTCGTCGACGGCGAATCGTATGAGGGCGTGAAGTTCTCGACCCAGACCATCATCACGGCGCTGTACGGCACGTACTACGGGCCGCTCGACGCGTTCACCTTCCTCATCGATGCCAAGCCCTACACCGCCGTCGACCTCAACTATTGGGGAGTGACGTTCACCGACGACGGCAACACGTTCTACGCGACCGCGGCGTCGGCCGGCCGTACCTGGCTGGTCAAGGGCAACCTCCGCGGGCGCGCGCTGGTGGCCCTCCACGAGGGCGCCGAATGTCCGTCACTGTCGCCCGACGGCACCCGCGTCGCCTACAAGAAGAACCTCGGGACGACGGATGCGCCGCGGTGGACCCTCGCGGTGCTCGACCTCGCGTCGGAGAAGGAGACTGTGCTCCCGCTCGAGGGGAACGTCGATGACCAGACCGAGTGGTTGGACGACCGGACGCTGCTGTTCGGCCTACCCGCTGCGGGGAAGGACGGGGACTTCAACGTCTACTCGGCGCCGGCGGATGGTTCGGCCGCGGAGACGCTGCTGATCGAGCACGCGTGGTCGCCGTCGGTGGTGCGCTGAGCGCAGCGGACGCCGGGTGCGGCCCGAGGGCTGCCGGCAGTGGACCGCGAGCTGCCGGCTGCTGGTGGCACGGCTGCCGGTCGCACGGCTGCCGGTCTCGCGGCTGCCGGTTGCCGGTCGCGGGGCTGCCGGCTGCTGGTCTCGCGGCTGCCGGTCGCCGGGCTGGCGGCTGCCGGTCTCGCGGCTGCCGGTCGCCGGTCTCGCGGCTGCCGGTCGCCGGCCGCCAGCCGCGGGGCTGTCGATCACACGGCGGAGTGCAGGAAGACGGCGACGGCGACGTTCAGCGACAGTAGGGCGAGCAGCAGGATGTTGAGGTAGCCGATCACGACGGCCGTCTGCGCGACGGCCCGGCCCCGTCCTCCATCGTGCTGGAGGGTGCGGGTGATCTTGTGAGCGAGCGGGATGGCGACGATGGGGAGCAGGAAGGCCAGGATCAGCGCGACGACGGCGACCGGGTGGACCCGTCGGGGCACGACCGTGGGTAGCGCGTAGTCCGCGACGTACTCGGACGCCGTGTGGGGGGCGGGCACTCCGACCGCGGACTCATCGAGTCCGTCGACCTCGTCGTCGCTCAGTGGGCGAGCTTTCAGATGGGACATGTCTGGTTCGGAACGGACGCGAAAGTCTCTCGCGCCGACGAGATCGGCGCGAGTTGGTTGAGGGGCCAGAGTTTGAGTGCTGCCTGGCCGACCACATCCACGATGGGGACGAACCCCTTGGTGGGTAGGTCTTGCGTGTGGCTGGAGTCGCGGGAGTTGTAGCGGTTGTCTCCGAGGACCCAGAGCTCCCCTGCAGGAACGGTGACGTCGAACTCGGCGGACGCCGGCTGTCCTTCGGGGATGATGGCGTAGGGCTCGTAGAGCTCGACGCCGTTCACTGTGACCCGACCGTTCGTGCTGCAGCAGGTAACCGTGTCGCCGGGGATGCCGATCACGCGCTTCACGAGGTAGTCGCCGGTGCCGGACGCCGCTGCGCCCGCCGCGCTCGCACTCGCAGAGGGGGAGCCGTCGAGCCAGCCGCCGGGATCGCTGAAGACGATGACGTCGCCTCTGCTGATGGGTGCTGCGCCGTACGCGAGCTTGTTCACCAGGATGCGGTCGTCGGTGTGGAGGGTGTTCTCCATCGAGACGGAGGGCACGGTGAAGGGGGTGACGATGATGTTCTGGACGAGGATGGTCACCGCGAACGCGACCACGACGAGGAGGGTGCCGAGGATCACCCGGCGTCGGGTGCGGCGGCGGCGCAGCATCGCCCTCCGCGGGTGCCTGCTGTCGGCCAAGCGCCCCCGTCGACCGCGGGTCTTGGGGACGAGCGCGACGTGGCGGGACCGCCGCGCGTGCCTCTGGTGCTCGGAGTCGTCGAGCGCGACGGGGCTGCTCGCCGAGACGGGAGGGGCGAACGCCTGCGTCTCCGCCGTGGGCATCGGCGGGACCGTGACATCGGGCGCCGCCTGCGCGGGCACTGCCTGCGCGGGGGCTGCCGCGTGTCGGATGGCGCGGCGGGAGGTGGGCCGCGGTTCAGCGACCCGGGGATCCTCGCTCGGCTGCCGGGTGGCGGCCGGTGCCGGGGCGGGCGTCGCGGGTGCCGCAGGAACGGAGGGCGCGGCTGGAGCAACGGAGATATGGGCGGCTGCGGGCGCAGCGGCGGGCAGCGGTGCGCCCTCCGGGGGCAGCGGCGCGGCGCCGGGCGTCTGGACCTGCGCGTCGGCGTGACGCGGATCGTGAGGCGCCGGAGCGGCCGTGCGGCTCTGCGGCGGTGCGAGTGAGACGTGGTCGGTGATCGATGCGGGTACGAAGCTGGTCTGGATGGTGCCGAAGTCGTCGTCTTCTTCGCGGAAGGAGCGCTTGTCCCACCAGACGACGCCGAGTTGCTGGTTGCGGCCGTGGAAGTCGCCTCCGGCTTCCATCACGGCGAGGTCGATGACGCCGTACGGTCCGGCGTCGATGACGGTGCGGTCGGACTCGGTGATACTCGCGGCCGTCCAGGCAGCCGGGCCTTTCGGTGCCGTGGTCGTGTCTTGCTGCTCACGCCAGGAGAGCGCGTCGGGGACGACGCTGGAGCGGTTCGCCGGCGGTACGTACGAGGAGCGTCGCTGCTTCGACCTCCTCGACGGGATGCGAGGCATCACGGTCATCTCGCCTCCCTTTCTGAACGCTGGTGAGACACGGGTTCACTCACTTAGACGGAGCCGGCGGCGCTCCATGACGCGGAATGCGAAGATTCCGATCATGTGAGCGCCGCCGTTGTGGTCCCTTACTTCTTGGGGACGACGGCGCCGAGGACGCAGGACACGGAGTCCGCGTTGGCGGGGAGGGTGGCGGTGGTGGTCCACTCCTTCTTGTCGCCGGCGGCGCCCTTGACGGTGGTGACCCCGCGCCCGTAGACGGACGAGTTCTTGGAGTTCACCCAGCTGACCGACACGACGACGTCGCCTTTGGTGTCCTTGGGCATGGTGACCGTGCCCTTGGCGGTGACGCTGGAGCCGGTCGTCTCGCAGCTGTCCATCTTCGTGGCGGAGATGACGCCGGTGCCGGTCGGGATGGTCGGCAGCGGCGTGGAGCCGCCTGCCGCTGCCTGGTTGCCACCTGCGCTGGTCGACGACGGCGACGTGCTCGGGGTGCCGGTGCAGCCCGCGAGTCCGGCGACGGCGAGGGCGGCCGCGGCGATCGGGAGGATGAGGTTTCTTCTCTTCGTCATGGTGTGATCCTTTGCTTCACGGAACGGTTGTTCAGGGTGCTGGGTTGGGCCCCGGGAGAGCGGACTCTCAGGGGACGATCGTGACGCTCGTGCCGAGGGGCAGAGCGTTGACGGCCGTGACGGCCTCGTCGGACAGACGGATGCATCCGTGCGAGATGCTGCCGCTGTGGGAGGGGAAGTAGTGCATGCCGATAAGTCCTCCGTCCTCGCCCTGGAACGGTTCGTCCTGAGCGGACGCGTGCAGGGATGTCAACTGAATCGGGTAGGTCGCCTGGCCCTGTTGGGGGTCGAGGTAACGCTCTTGCAGGTAGCCGGTCACTCCTGTGGGGGTCGGGGTTCCCGGCGCTCCGACGGCGACGTCGAACGTCTTCTCGACCGTGCCGGAGAAGTCCTCGATGCGCAGCTTCTGCTCGCCCGTCGACACGACCACGCGGCGGTCGAGCGTCGTGGTCCGGTCGAGGGCGTCGGTCCGCACCCATCCGGCCGTCTGTGCCGGCGCTGCGCCGTTCGACTGGGACGGCAGCTTCTGTCGGGCGGGTGTCATGACGAGCGTCCACGCGCCGTCGGAGCGCACGGGGACGATCACGGTCGGCCGTCCGGTGAAGTTCATGAACGCGAAGCGGGCGACTGCGACGTGTTCGTCGTTGTAGATGGGCGTGTCCGTCGCGATGGTGTAGACGTCGTGCGACACGGGGGGCACGTCGGAGCTCGCGTACGGGAGGAGTCCGGGGATGACCGCGTCGTACCGGGCTTCGGGGAGTGCCGCGACCTGGTCGGCGGTCAGCGCCGTGTGGTCGCCGGCGCGCACCGCCACCCCGCCGTCCTGCGTCGAGGAGCCGGAAGCGCGGTCGGCGCCTTTCTGCTGCGGTTGCGCGACGACGGTCGCCACGGCCCCGGCCGCGAGGACGACCGCCGTCGCCCCGAGGACGACGGCCATGACCAGCCGGCGCCGGTGTCGGCGCCGGCGGTCACGCCGCGGGTGTTCGGGCAGCTCGGTCATCCCATCCCTCCCTCCGAGGACGGCGCCTGCATCGCCATGGCCTCACGGCCCGCGCGGATCATCCGGAGACTCCCGGAAGAGCGTTGCGCGGCAGGGGCGTGTCGACCGTGGCGGGTGGCGTGGCGGTCACCTTGCCGCCGCCGGGCGTGGTGCCCGTGACGAACGCCGTGTTGTCCACGTGTCCCGCATCCAGGTCGGCCTGCGTCAGCTGGTAGGTCGCCGTCGCCGTGACCTTCTGGCCCGGGGCCAGCGTGCCCGGGGCTCCCGGCCAGGTGTAGGTCAGCGGGGACAGGCCCGGCATCAGGTCGGCGACCGCCACGTTGCTGATGGTCACGTTGCCGATGTTGCTCACGGTGAAGCTGTAGGTGATGACGTCACCCACGGCGGCCGGGGACGAGAGGCGACTGGTGTCGGCCGTCTTGACCAGGTCGAGCTTCGGGTCCGGCGTGAGCGGGGTGTCCGTCCCGGCCGGCGGCGTGGTCACGACTTCGCCCGACGGCGGGGTGCCCGTCGACGTCGCCGTATTGGTCACATGCCCTGCGTCGAGATCCGCCTGCGTCAGCTGGTAGGTCGCCGTCGCCGTGACCTTCTCCTTCGGAGCCAGCGTGCCCGGCGTCCCCGGCCACGAGTACGTCAGGGACGACAGTCCCGGCATCGGGTCGGCGATGGACACGTTCGTCATGGTCACGTTGCCCTCGTTCGTCGCCACGAAGGTGTAGGTGATCGTGTCGCCCACCTTCGCCGGATTCGCGATGGCCCCTGTGCCCGCCGACTTCACCAGAGTGAGGTTGGGTGCCGGCTGGAGCGGAACGTCGGCCGTTGCGCTGTCGGTCACGTTCGGGCCGGTCGGCGGGGTGCCGGTCGTGCCGGCGGTGTTCGACACGTGGCCCGCGTCGAGGTCCGCCTGCGTCAGTCGGTACGTCGCGGTCGCGGTGGCCTTCTGCGTCGGAGCGAGCGTGCCCGGCGTGCCCGGCCACGTGTACGTCAGAGCGGACAGGCCCGGCATCGGGTCGGTGATCGTGACACCGGTGAGCGTGACGGTGCCCGTGTTCTCGGCGACGAACGTGTAGGTGACCACGTCGCCTGCTCGAGCCGGTGTGCCGATCTGCGCGGGGTCGGCCGACTTGACCAGATCGATCGCTGCAGTGGTGACGAGCGGGGTATCCGTGCTCGCCGGCGGAGTCGTCACGGCCGTGCCTGACGGGGGCGTCCCGTTCGCCGTCGCCGCGTTGTTCACGTGTCCTGCGTCGAGATCCGCCTGCGTCAGCTGGTAGGTCGCTGTAGCGGTGACCTTCTCCTTCGGCGCTAGCGTGCCCGGAGCACCCGGCCACGAGTACGTCAGGGCCGACAGACCCGGCATCGGGTCGGTGATCGACACGTTCGTCATCGTCACGTTGCCCGTGTTCTGCGACACGAACGTGAAGGTGATGGTGTCACCCACGGCAGCCGGAGACTGGACCGCTCCCGCCTCGGCGCTCTTCACCAGGTCGAGTCCCGGAGTCACGGTGAGCGGGATGTCGACGGAGGCTTGGTCGGTGACCTTGGTGCCGGTGGGCGGGGTGCCCTCGGTGCTTGCGGTGTTGGCCACATGCCCGGCGTCGATGTCCGCCTGCGTCAGCTGGTACGTCGCCGTGGCGGTGACCTTCTGTTTCGGGGCCAGCGTGCCCGGAGTGCCCGGCCAGGTGTAGGTCAGGGCGGACAGGCCCGGCTTCGGGTCGGTGATCGCGACACCGGTGAGAGTGACGTTGCCGGTGTTCTCCGCCACGAAGGTGTAAGTGACGGTGTCACCCGCCCGGGGCGGCGACTGGACCGCGGCGACGTCGGCCGCCTTGACCAGGTCGATGCTCGGGACCGTCACCAGCGGCAGGTCCGCCGATGCCCCGTCGGTGACCTTCGTGCCGGTGGGCGGGGTGCCCTCGGTGCCGGCGGTGTTGGCCACGTGCCCGGCGTCGATGTCCGCCTGCGTCAGCTGATACGTGGCCGTCGCGGTGACCTTCTCCTTCGGGGCCAGCGTGCCCGGGGTACCCGGCCAGGTGTAGGTCAGAGCGGACAGGCCCGGCAACGGGTCGGTGATGCTGACGCCGGTCAGCGTCACGTTGCCGTTGTTCTCCGCCACGAAGGTGTACGTGACGGTGTCGCCCGCCTGCGGCGGGGTCTGCACCGTCGACGGATCGGCGAGCTTCGTGAGATCGATGCTCGGCGCCGGCGGCACCGGCACGTCAGCGGTCGCACCGTCGGTCACGTCGGTGCCCGTAGGCGGGGTGCCCGTCGTGGTCGCGGAGTTGGTCACGAGCCCGGCGTCGATGTCCGCCTGCGTCAACTGGTACGTGGCCGTCGCCGTGACCTTCTGCTTCGGAGCCAGCGTGCCCGGAGTGCCCGGCCACGAGTAGGTCAGGGCGGACAGGCCCGGCATCGGGTCGGTGATCGACACGTTGGTCAGGGTGACGGTGCCCGTGTTCTCCGACACGAAGGTGTAGGTGATCACATCGCCCGGCTTCGCCGGCGAGCTGAACGCGGTCGCATCCGCTGCCTTGCTGAGCTCGATCGTCGCCGAAGTCGTCAGCGGCGTGTCCGTCGCTGCGGGCGGCGGAGTCACGTCGGCGCCGGACGGCGGGGTGCCCTTCGAGGTCGCCACATTGCCCACGTGGCCTGCGTCGATGTCTGCCTGCGTCAGCGCGTACGTCGCCGTCGCCGTGACCGTCTCGCCCGGCTGCAGCGTGCCCGGAGTTCCCGGCCAGTTGTACGTCAGAGCGGACAGGCCTGGCATCGGATCCGTGATCGACACGTTCGTCAGCGTGACGTTTCCGGTGTTCTCCGAGGAGAACAGGAAGGTCACGACGTCACCCGGCTGCGCCGGCGACTGGATGCCACCAGGCTGAACGTCCTTGGTGAACGTCAGTTCCGGCTCGACCACCAATGGGGTGTCCGTCGCCGCAGGCGGCGGGGTCACGTCCGGACCGGTCGGCGGGGTACCCGTCGAGGTCGCGGTGTTTGCCACGTGTCCCGCGTTGAGGTCGGCCTGCGTCAGCGCATACGTCGCGGTCGCCGTGACGGTCTCGCCCGGCTGCAACGTGCCCGGAGTTCCCGGCCACGTGTACGTCAGCGGAGAGAGTCCTGACTTGGGGTCGGTGATCGACACGTTCGTCAGCGTGACGTTTCCGTCGTTCTTCGCGGAGAACGCGAAGGTCACAACGTCACCCGGCTGCGCCGGCGACTGGATCCCACCAGGAACGACATCCTTTACGAAGGTCAGTTTCGGGTCGGACACGAGCGGGGTGTCCACGGACGCCGGAGGCGTCGTGACATCCGTACCCGACGGCGGAGTACCGGTCGCGGTCGCAGAGTTCGTCACGATGCCGGCATTGATGTCGGCCTGTGTGAGCTGGTAGGTCGCCGTCGCGGTGACCTTCTCACCCGGCAACAGGGTGCCCGGAGTGCCCGGCCACGAGTACGTCAGGGTCGAGAGACCCGGCAGCACGTCGGTGATGACCACACCGGTCAGCGTCGTCGTACCCTCGTTCTCGGCCGTGAACAGATAGGTGATCGTGTCACCGACCTGCGCCGGGTTCTTGACCGCGGTCGCATCGGCGTCCTTGGTCAGGGTCAACTCGGACGTCGACACCAGGGGCGTGTCGGTTGTCGCGGGCGGCGGCGTCACGTCCGGACCCGTCGGCGGAGTACCCGTCGAGGTCGCGGTGTTCGCCACGTGCCCGGCATCGATGTCCGCCTGGGTCAGCGCGTACGTTGCCGTCGCGGTGACGGTCTCGCCCGGCTGCAACGTGCCGGGGGTACCCGGCCACGTGTACGTCAGCGGCGACAGGCCGACCATCTGATCGTCGATCGTGACACCAGTGAGCGTCACGTTTCCGTCGTTCTTCGCGGAGAACTGGAAGGTGACCACATCACCCGGCTGTGCGGGCGACTGGATGCCGCCAGGGACGACGTCCTTGGTGAACGTCAGCTCCGGGTCGGACACCAGTGGCGTGTCCACCGTGGCCGGAGGCGTCGTAACGTCGGTGCCGGTCGGCGGGGTACCCGTGGCGGTTGCCGCGTTGGTGACGATCCCGGCATTGATGTCGGCCTGAGTGAGCTGGTAGGTGGCGGTCGCCGTGACGACCTCTCCCGGCAGCAGGGTGCCCGGAGTGTTCACCCAGGTGTAGGTCAGCGGGGACAGGCCTGGCAGCACATCCGTGATGGTGACACCGGTGAGGGTCGTGTTGCCGTCGTTCTTAGCGGAGAACAGGTACGTGATCGTGTCACCGACCTGCGCCGGGTTCTTCACCGCGGTCGCGTCCGCATCCTTCGTGAGGGTCAGCTTCGACGAGGACACCAGCGGGGTGTCCGTCGCCGCTGGGGGCGGGGTCACGTCCGGACCGGTCGGCGGGGTACCCGTCGAAGTCGCGGTGTTCGCCACGTGACCCGCGTCGATGTCGGCCTGGGTCAGCGCATAGGTCGCCGTCGCGGTGACCGTCTCGCCCGGCTGCAGCGTTCCCGGGGTGCCCGGCCAGGTGTAGGTCAGCGGGGAGAGTCCCTGCTTGGGGTCCGTGATCGACACGTTCGTCAGGGTGACGTTGCCGTCGTTCTTCGCCGAGAACTGGAAGGTGACCACGTCACCCGGCTGCGCCGGCGACTGAATGCCGCCGGGGACGACGTCCTTCACGAACGTCAGCACCGGGTCGGAGACGAGCGGGGTGTCCACGGACGCCGGAGGCGTCGTGACATCGGTACCCGTCGGCGGGGTCCCCGTCGCCGTGGCGGAGTTCGTCACCACACCGGCGTTGATGTCGGCCTGGGTGAGCTGGTACGTCGCCGTGGCCGTGACTTTCTGACCGGGCAGCAACGTTCCGGGGGTGCCCGGCCACGAGTACGTCAGGGTCGAGAGGCCCGGCAGCACGTCGGTGATGACCACACTGGTGAGGGTCGTGTTGCCCTCGTTCTCGGCGGTGAACAGGTACGTGATCGTGTCACCGACCTGAGCCGGGTTCTTCACCGCGGTCGCGTCAGCATCCTTGGTCAGGGTCAGCTTGGAGGTCGCCACGAGCGGGGTGTCCGTGCCCGCCGGCGGCGGGGTCACGTCCGGACCAGAGGGCGGGGTACCCGTCGAGGTCGCCACGTTGCCCACGTGCCCGGCGTCGATGTCCGCCTGCGTCAGCGCGTAGGTCGCCGTCGCCGTGACGGTCTCGCCCGGCTGCAGCGTTCCCGGAGTTCCCGGCCACACGTAGGTCAGCGGGGAGAGTCCCGGCATCGGGTCATCGATCGACACGTTGGTCAGGGTGACGTTTCCGTCGTTCTTCGCGGAGAACTGGAAGGTGACCACATCACCCGGCTGCGCCGGCGACTGGATGCCGCCCGGCTGCACATCCTTCGTGAACGTCAACCCGGGGTCGGACACCAGAGGGGTGTCGACCGTCGCCGGAGGCGTCGTGACATCGGTGCCCGTCGGCGGCGTACCTGTCGCGGTCGCGGAGTTCGTCACAATGCCCGCATTGATGTCCGCCTGCGTGAGCTGGTACGTCGCCGTCGCGGTGACTTTCTCACCCGGCAGCAACGTTCCGGGGGTGCCCGGCCACGAGTACGTCAGGGTCGAAAGGCCCGGCAGCACGTCGGTGATGACCACACCGGTCAGCGTCGTGTTGCCCTCGTTCTCGGCGGTGAAGAGGTACGTGATCGTGTCGCCCACCTGCGCCGGGTTCTGGACCGCGGTCGCGTCAGCATCCTTGGTCAGGGTCAGCTTGGAGGTCGCCACGAGCGGGGTGTCCGTCGCCGCCGGCGGCGGGGTCACGTCCGGACCAGAGGGCGGAGTGCCCTTGGACGTCGCCACGTTTCCGACATGACCTGCGTCAATGTCGGCCTGCGTCAGCGCGTAGGTCGCCGTCGCGGTGACGGTCTCGCCCGGCTGCAACGTACCGGGCGTGCCCGGCCACGTGTAGGTCAGCGGAGAGAGTCCCGGCTTGGGGTCCGTGATCGACACGTTCGTCAGCGTGACGTTGCCGTCGTTCTTCGCGGAGAACTGGAACGTGACCACGTCACCCGGCTGCGCCGGCGACTGGATCCCACCAGGGACGACGTCCTTCGCGAACGTCAGCTCGGGGTCGGACACCAGCGGGGTATCGACCGTCGCCGGAGGCGTCGTCACATCCGTACCCGACGGCGGGGTCCCCGTCGCCGTGGCGGAGTTCGTCACCACACCGGCATTGATGTCCGCCTGCGTGAGCTGGTACGTCGCGGTCGCGGTGACCTTCTCACCCGGGAGCAGTGTTCCGGGTGTTCCGAGCCACGAGTACGTCAACGGGGACAGGCCCGGCAGCACATCGGTGATCGCGACGCCGGTGAGGGTCGTGTTGCCCTCGTTCTCGGCGGTGAACAGGTACGTGATCGAGTCACCGACCTGCGCCGGGTTCTGGACCGCAGTCGCGTCGGCATCCTTCGTCAGCGTCAGCTTGGACGTCGCCACCAACGGGGTGTCGGTCACCGCGGGCGGCGGAGTGACATCCGGACCGGTCGGCGGGGTGCCGATGGCGGTCGCCACGTTGTCTACGTGACCTGCGTCGATGTCGGCCTGCGCCAGAGCGTAGGTCGCCGTCGCCGTGACCGTCTCGCCCGGCTGCAACGTACCGGGGGTGCCCGGCCACGTATACGTCAGGGCAGAGAGTCCCGGCTTGGGGTCGGTGATCGTGACACCGGTGAGCGTGACGTTTCCGTCGTTCTTCGCGGAGAACGCGAAGGTGACCACGTCACCCGGCTGTGCCGGCGACTGGATGCCACCAGGGACGACGTCCTTGGTGAACGTCAGCGCGGGGTCCGCGACGAGTGGGGTGTCGGTCGTCGCGGGTGGTGGGGTCACGTCCGGACCGGTCGGCGGGGTACCCGTCGAGGTCGCGGTGTTCGCCACGTGACCTGCGTCGATGTCGGCCTGGGTCAGCGCATAGGTCGCGGTCGCGGTGACGGTCTCGCCCGGCTGCAACGTTCCGGGCGTGCCCGGCCACACGTAGGTCAGAGCAGAGAGTCCAGGCTTGGGGTCGGTGATCGTGACACCGGTGAGCGTCACATTGCCATCGTTCTTCGCCGAGAAGGCGAAGGTGACCACGTCACCCGGCTGCGCCGGCGACTGGATCCCGCCGGGGACGACGTTCTTGGTGAACGTCAGCTCCGGGTCGGAGACGAGCGGGGTGTCCACGGTCGCCGGAGGCGTCGTGACATCGGTGCCCGTCGGCGGAGTGCCCGTCGCGGTCGCCGAGTTGGTGACGATGCCGGCGTTGAGGTCGGCCTGCGTGAGCTGGTAGGTCGCGGTCGCGGTGACCTTCTCACCCGGCAACAGGGTGCCCGGAGTGCCGGGCCACGAGTACGTCAGGGTCGAAAGGCCGGGCAGGACGTCGGTGATCGCGACACCGGTCAGCGTAGTGTTGCCCTCGTTCTCCGCGGTGAACAGATACGTGATCGTGTCACCGACCTGCGCCGGGTTCTTCACCGCGGTCGCGTCCGCGTCCTTGGTCAGGGTCAGCTTGGACGAGGAGACCAGCGGAGTGTCCGTCGCCGCCGGCGGCGGGGTCACGTCCGGACCGGTCGGAGGCGTCCCCTTGGACGTCGCCACGTTTCCGACATGACCCGCGTCGATGTCGGCCTGCGTCAGAGCGTAGGTCGCCGTCGCGGTGACCGTCTCGCCCGGCTGCAGCGTGCCCGGGGTGCCCGGCCACACATAGGTCAGCGGAGAGAGTCCCGGCATGGGGTCCGTGATCGACACGTTCGTCAGCGTGACGTTGCCGTCGTTCTTCGCCGAGAAGGCGAAGGTGACCACGTCGCCCGGCTCGGCTGGGGACTGGATGGCGCCCGGCTGCACGTCCTTCGTGAACGTCAGCTCCGGGTCGGGCACCAGCGGGGTGTCCACCGTCGCCGGGGGCGTCGTGACGCTCGTCCCCGTGGGCGGGTTACCCGTCGCTGTCGCGGAGTTCGTGACGATGCCGGCGTTGATGTCCGCCTGGGTCAGCTGGTAGGTCGCCGTGGCGGTGACCTTCTCCGTCGGCGCAAGCGTGCCCGGGGTTCCTGGCCACGAGTACGTGAGCGGTGAGAGACCCGGAAGGACGTCGGTGATCGTGACGCCGGTGAGGGTCGTGGTGCCCTCGTTCTCGGCCGTGAACAGATAGGTGATCGTGTCACCGACCTGCGCGGGGCTCTTGACCGCAGTCGCGTCCGCGTCCTTCGTGAGCGTGAGCTTCGGCGTGGAGGTCAGCGGGGTGTCGGTCGCGGCCGGCGGCGGGGTGACCGGGGGACCCGAGGGCGGGGTGCCGGTGGAGGTCGCCACGTTGCCGACGTGACCTGCGTCGATGTCGGCCTGCGTCAGAGCGTAGGTCGCCGTCGCGGTGACCGTCTCGCCCGGCTGCAGCGTGCCCGGTGTGCCCGGCCAGGTGTAGGTCAGCGGGGAGAGCCCGGGCATCGGGTCGTCGATGGTCACACCGGTCAGGGTGACGTTTCCGTCGTTCTTCGCGGAGAACTGGAAGGTCACCACGTCGCCCGGCTGCGCCGGCGACTGAATGGCGTCAGGCTGAACATCCTTGGTGAATGTGAGCACCGGGTTCGAGACGAGCGGGGTGTCCACGGATGCCGGAGGCGTCGTCACATCGGTGCCAGTGGGCGGAGTGCCCTTGGCGGTCGCCGAGTTCGTGACGAGCCCTGTGTTGATGTCGGCCTGAGTCAGCTGGTAGGTCGCGGTCGCCGTGACGATCTGCGTCGGCGCCAGCGTGCCCGGAGTGCCCGGCCACGTGTACGTCAGCGGGGACAGACCCGGCAGGGCGTCGGCGATGGTGACACCGGTGAGGGTGGTGTTTCCGGTGTTCTCGGCCGAGAACAGGTAGGTGATCGTGTCCCCGACCTGGGCCGGGTCCTTCACCGCCGCCGCGTCCGCCACCTTGGTCAGTGTCAGGTTCGGAGAAGCGGTCAGCGGAACGTCGACCGACCACTCGGCCGTCACGTCAGGTCCCGAGGGCGGAGTGCCGACGGTCGTCGCCGTGTTCGGAACATGGCCCGCGTCGAGGTCCGCCTGCGTCAACTGGTACGTCGCCGTCGCGACGACCTTCTCCTTCGGCGCGAGCGTCCCCGGCGTTCCCGGCCAGGTGTACGTCAGAGCCGAAAGGCCCGGCAGCTGGTCGATGATCTTCACGTCAGTGAGGGTCACCGTGCCCGAGTTGGTGGACTCGAAGGTATAGGTGATCGTGTCGCCCACTTCGGCCGGTGACTGGATGGCCGTCGTGTTCGCAACCTTGAGCAGTGTGATGGACGGCCCCGACGTCAGCGGAGTGTCTGTGACCGCCGGCGGGGTCGTGACGTCGGTGCCCGTGGGCGGAGTGCCCGTCGCAGTCGCCGTGTTGCCCACGTGGCCCGCGTCGAGATCCGCTTGCGTCAGCTGGTAGGTCGCCGTCGCGGTGACGACTTCCTTCGGCTGCAGGGTCCCCGGGGTCCCCGGCCACGAGTACGCGAGCGGGGAGAGCCCCGGCATCTGGTCGTCGATCGTGACACCGGTGAGTGTGACGTTTCCGTCGTTCGTCGCCGAGAACACGAAGGTGATCAGGTCGCCGACCTTGGCCGGAGACTGCACGGCACCGGCCTGGGCGTCCTTCGTCAGCGACAGCTTGGGGTCCGACACGAGCGGTGTGTCGACGGATGCCGGAGGCGTCGTGACATCCGTGCCCGTCGGCGGGGTGCCCGTCGCGATAGCAGAGTTCGTGACCAGCCCGGCGTTGATGTCGGCCTGCGTCAGCTGATAGGTCGCCGTCGCGGTGACCTTCTCACCCGGCAGCAACGTTCCCGCAGCGCCCGGCCACGAATACGTCAGCGAGGAGAGTCCCGCCAGCCCATCCGTGATCGTGACACCGGTAAGGGTCGTCGTGCCCTCGTTCTCCGCGGTGAACAGGTACGTGATCGTGTCCCCGACCTGGGCCGGGTTCTTGACCGCGGTCGCGTCCGCGTCCTTGGTCAGGGTTAGCTTCGACGTCGACACCAACGGGGTGTCCGTCACAGCGGGCGGAGTAGTGACGTCTGTACCGGTCGGCGGAGTGCCCGTCGAGATCGCGGTGTTCGCCACGTGACCCGCGTCGATGTCGGCCTGGGTCAGCTGATAGGTGGCCGTCGCCGTGACGACGTCGTCAGGCAGCAGGGTGCCCGGGGTGCCCGGCCAGGTGTAGGTCAGCGGAGACAGACCCGGAAGCTGGTCGTCGATCGTGACGCCGGTCAGCGTCGTCGTGCCCTCGTTCTTCGCCGAGAACAGATACGTGATCGTGTCACCTACCTGAGCCGGATTCTGGATGCCGCCCGGCTGGACGTCCTTCGTCAGGGTCAGCTTCGACGTCGACACCAGCGGGGTGTCCGTCACGGCCGGTGGCGTGGTGACATCGGTGCCGGTCGGGGGTGTGCCCTTCGCGGTCGCCGAGTTCGCCACGTGCCCTGCATCGATGTCGGCCTGCGTCAGCTGATAGGTCGCCGTCGCGGTGACGGTCTCTCCCGGCGCCAGCGTGCCCGGAGCGCCCGGCCATGCGTACGTCAGCGGGGACAAGCCTGGCAGCGCGTCCGTGATCGCCACGCCGGTGAGGGTGGTGTTGCCCTCGTTCTTCGCCGAGAACAGGTACGTGATGGTGTCGCCGACCTGAGCCGGGTTCGTGACAGCGTCGACGTTGGTGCTCTTGACCAGCGACAGGTCGGGGTCGGACGCGAGAGGAACCGTCGTGCTCGCCACGTCGGTGACGTCGTCACCGGAGGGCGGAGTGCCGGTGGTGCTCGCCGTGTTCACGACCGTGCCCGCGTCGAGGTCCGCCTGCGTCAGCGGGTACGTCGCCGTAGCCGTAACCTTCTCGCCTGGCTGCAACGTGCCTGGGGTGCCCGGCCACGTGTAGGTCAGCGGGGACAGTCCCGGCAGCGGGTCGGCGATCGTGACGCCGGTGAGCGTGGTGTTACCGGTGTTCTCCGAGACGAAGGTATAGGTGACCACGTCACCCGCCTTCGGCGGCGACTGCAGGGCGGAGGTGTCCTTCGTCTTCACGAGGTCGATGGACGCGGACGGGACCAGCGGCGTGTCGGTGGCCGCCGGCGGAGTAGTGAAGTCGGAACCGGTCGGCGGCGTGCCCGTCGACGTCGCCACGTTGCCCACGTGGCCCGCGTCGATGTCGGCCTGCGTGAGCTGGTAGGTCGCCGTCGCCGACGCCGACTGCTTCGGCTCGAGCACGCCCGGTGCGGCCGGCCACGAGTACGTCAGCGCAGAGAGTCCCGGCTTGGGATCGTCGATCGTGACGCCCGTCATCGTGACGTTCCCGGCGTTGGTCACCAGGAAGACGAAGGTGACGGTGTCGCCGACAGCAGCGGGCGACTGCACAGCATCGGCCTGCGCGTCCTTGACGAGCTCGAGCGTCGGATCCGCCGGGAGCGGAACCGTCTCGGTCGCGTCGTCGGTCACGTTGCCGCCGGTCGGCGGAGTGCCGACCGTTGTCGCCGTATTGACGACCTGGCCCGCATTGAGATCGGACTGGACCAGCAGGTAGGTGGCGGTCGCGGTGACCGACTCACCCGGCTGCAGCGTGCCCGGGGTTCCCGGCCAGATGTAGGTCAGCGAGGACAGGCCCGGCAGCACATCCGTGATGGTGACACCGGTCAGGGTCGTATTGCCCGTGTTCTTGGACACGAACGTGTAGGTGACCTGGTCTCCGGCCCTCGGCGGGGACGACAGCGCCGTCGAATCGGCGGTCTTCACCAGCTCGACCGCCGAGGACGACACCAGTGGGGTGTCCGTGGTCGCGGGTGGCGGGGTCACGTCCGGACCGGTCGGCGGGGTACCCGTCGAGGTCGCGGTGTTTGCCACGTGTCCCGCGTCGATGTCGGCCTGGGTCAGCGCGTAGGTCGCCGTCGCGGTGACGGTCTCGCCCGGCTGCAACGTGCCCGGGGTACCCGGCCACGTGTAGGTCAGCGGAGAGAGTCCCGGCTTGGGGTCGGTGATCGTGACACCGGTGAGCGTCACATTGCCGTCGTTCTTCGCCGAGAAGGCGAAGGTGACCACGTCACCCGGCTGTGCCGGCGACTGGATGCCGCCGGGGACGACGTCCTTCGTGAACGTCAGCACCGGGTCGGAGACGAGCGGGGTGTCCACCGTCGCCGGAGGCGTCGTGACATCGGTACCCGTCGGCGGGGTCCCCGTCGCCGTGGCGGAGTTCGTCACCACACCGGCGTTGATGTCGGCCTGGGTGAGCTGGTACGTCGCCGTGGCCGTGACTTTCTGACCGGGCAGCAACGTTCCGGGGGTGCCGGGCCACGAGTACGTCAGGGTCGAGAGGCCCGGCAGGACATCGGTGATCGCGACACCGGTCAGCGTTGTGTTGCCCTCGTTCTCGGAGGTGAACAGGTACGTGATCGTGTCACCGACCTGAGCCGGGTTCTTCACCGCGGTCGCGTCGGCGTCCTTGGTCAGGGTCAGCTTGGAGGTCGCCACGAGCGGGGTGTCCGTCGCCGCCGGCGGCGGGGTCACGTCCGGACCGGACGGCGGCGTCCCCTTGGACGTTGCCACGTTTCCGACATGACCCGCGTCGATGTCGGCCTGGGTCAGCGCGTAGGTAGCGGTCGCGGTGACGGTCTCGCCCGGCTGCAGCGTGCCGGGGGTGCCCGGCCAGGTGTAGGTCAGGGCAGAGAGTCCCGGCTTGGGGTCGGTGATCGTGACACCGGTGAGAGTGACGTTGCCGTCGTTCTTCGCGGAGAACGCGAAGGTGACCACGTCACCCGGCTGTGCCGGCGACTGGATCCCGCCGGGGACGACGTTCTTGGTGAACGTCAGCTCGGGGTCGGAGACCAGCGGGGTGTCCACGGACGCCGGAGGCGTCGTGACGGTGCCGCCCGTGGGCGGGTTGCCCGTCGCCGTGGCCGAGTTGGTGACCTTGCCGGCGTTGATGTCGGCCTGGGTCAGCTGGTAGGTCGCCGTGGCGGTGACCTTCTCCGTCGGTGCAAGCGTGCCCGGGGTGCCCGGCCACGAGTACGTGAGCGAGGACAGGCCCGGCAGGGCGTCAGTGATGGTCACCCCGGTGAGCGTGGTGTTGCCGTCGTTGACCGCGGTGAAGGTGTAGGTGATGGTGTCACCGACCTGCGCGGGGTTCTTGACCGCGGTCGCGTCATCGACCTTCGTGAGGGTCAGCTTCGGACCGGGGGCGACCGGGGTGTCCGTGCTCGCGGGGGGCGAGGTGACGGACGGGCCCGTCGGCGGGGTGCCGACGGCGATCGCCGTGTTGGACACGAGGCCTCGGTCGATGTCGGCCTGGGTCAGATGGTAGCTCGCGGTGGCCGTGACGCTCTGGCCCGGCGGGAGCGTGCCCGGGGTGCCCGGCCACGTGTAGGTCAACGTGGACAGGCCCGGCAGCGGATCGTTGATGGTCACGCCGGTGAGGGTCGTGTTGCCGTTGTTCTTCGCCGCGAAGGTGAAGATGATCGTGTCGCCCACCTGGGCCGGCGACTGGATGGCGCGGGGGTCGGCCACCTTTGTCAGCTCGAGTTCCGAGGTGGTGATCAGGGTGGTGTCCGTCGGGGCCGGCGGGGTGACCACGGGCGGACCGACGGGCGGGTTGCCGGTCGCGGTGGCGGCGTTCGCCACATGGCCGGCGTCGATGTCCGCCTGGGTCACCTGGTAGGTCGCCGTCGCGGTGACGATCTCCTTCGGCGCCAGGGTGCCCGGGGTGTTCAGCCACGTGTACGTCAGCGGGGACAGACCCGGAAGGACGTCGTCGATCTTCACGCCGGTCAGGGTGACGTTGCCGTCGTTCTCGGCGGAGAACGTGTAGGTGATCGTGTCACCCACCTTCACCGGGTTCTGGAGCGCGCCGGCATCGGCCGTCTTGGTGACCTTCAGCGACGGGCCCGGCGTGACCGGGACCTGGGCGGTGGCGGTGTCGGTGACATCCCCACCCGTCGGCGGCGTGCCCGTCGTGGTGGCCGTGTTGTCCACCCGGCCGGCGTCGAGGTCGGCCTGCGTGAGCTGGTAGGTGGCCGTCGCCGTGACCGACTGGCTCGGCTGCAGGACGCCCGGGGCGCCCGGCCACGTGTAGGTCAGGGCGGAGAGCCCGGGCATCGGGTCGGTAATGGTGACGCCGGTCAGCGTGGTGTTACCGGTGTTCTTGGACACGAACGTGTAGGTGACGGTGTCGCCGAGGCGGGCCGGGGACTGCACTGCACCGGCGTCCGGCGTCTTGGTCAGCTCGATGCCCGAACCCGCGGTCACGGTGAGGTCGTAGACGTCCTGGTCGGTGACCGGGGGGCCGCTTGGCGGGGTGCCCTCGGTGGTCGCCGTGTTGGTCACCTTGCCCGCGTTGATGTCGGACTGGGTCAGCTGGTAGGTCGCCGTCGCGGTGACCTGCTGGCCCGGGTCGAGGGTGCCCGGAGTGCCCGGCCACGTGTAGGTCAGCGGTGACAGGCCCGGCAGCGGGTCGTCGATCGTGACACCGGTCAGGGTCGTGTTGCCGTTGTTGGTCGACACGAACGTGTAGGTGACGGTGTCACCGACGACCGCGGGCGACTGCACCGCGGACGCGTCGGCGGACTTGACCAGGTCGATGCTCGGCGCCGGGCCGAGAGTCGTGTCGGTTTCGGCCGGCGGGGTCACGAGCGGCGGCCCGTTCGGCGGGGTTCCGGTCGAGATGGCGGAGTTCGCCACGTGGCCGGCGTTGATGTCCGCCTGCGTCAGCACGTACTGCGCGGTGGCGACGGCGTCCTCGCCGGGCAGGAGGATGCCCGGGGTTCCCGGCCACGTGTAGGTCAGAGGGGACAGACCCGGAAGCTGGTCCGTGATCGACACGTTGGTCAGGGTCGTGTTGCCGTCGTTGTGTGCGGTGAACGTGTAGACGATGACGTCGCCGACCTTGGCCGGGTTGGACACGCCGCTGGTGCCGGCGACCTTCGCCAGGGTGAGCTTCGGGTCCTGCACGCCGGGGATCTCGACCTCGGCCGGCGGGGACACCACGTCCGGGCCGGTGGGCGGCGTTCCGGAGGCGGTCGCCTCATTCAGCACGTGTCCTGCGTCGATGTCGGCCTGTGTCAGCACATAGGTGGCCGTGCAGACCAGCTGGCCGCGCGGCTGCAACTGCGCCGTCGGCGGGCAGGACAGCGGCGACAGCGTGCCCGAGCCGGAGAACTGGGTCTCTGAGATCTGCGGGTTCGTCAGCGTGACGTTGCCGTTGTTGGTCGCCACGAACGTATACGTGATGGTTCGGCCGACGACAAAGTTGGCCGCGTCGTTCGGGGACGCCGACTTGACCAGGCCGATGGCCGGGTTGGCGGTCAGGGTTACATCGTTCGGGGCCGGCGGGGAGTTCACCGGCGGACCCGAGGGCGGGGTGCCGACCGCGGTCGCGACGTTGGCGACGTGGCCGGAGTTGATGTCGTTGGTGGTGACACGGTAGGTCGCCGTCGCGGTGACGGTCTGGCCCGGCGTCAGCGTGCCCGGCGTGCCCGGCCACGTGTACGTCAGTGCGGAGAGACCCGGAAGCACATCGGAGATGCTGACGTTGGTCAGCGTCACGTTGCCCGTGTTCTGGGCGCTGAACCGGTACGTGATGACGTCACCCGCGGAGGGCGGGGTGGGCAGACCGATGAGGTCGACCCCCTTGGTCAGGGTGAGCTGGGGACCCGCTGTGAGCGGGACGTCGACGACAGCGGGCGGCGGAACGACCGCTGGTCCCGTGGGCGGGGTGCCCGTGGTGGTGGCGCGGTTGTCCACGTGACCGGCGTTGATGTCGGCCTGGGTCACGGAGTAGATCGCGGTGGCCGTGACGGATTCGTCCGGCTGCAGCGTGCCCGGCGTGTTCTGCCACGTGTAGGTCAGGGCCGACAGGCCCGGCAGGGCGTCCGCTATCGACACATTCGTCAGCGTGACATTTCCCGTGTTCTTCGCCGTGAAGTGGTACGTGATCTGGTCGCCGACCTTGGTCGGACTGTTCAGCTGGTCGCGGTCGGCCGTCTTGACCAGGGTCATGTCCGGGTTCGCCAGCAGCGGGGTGTCCGTTACCGACGGCGGGGGCGTCACGTCCGGACCGGTCGGAGGTGTGCCCTTTGCGGTGGCGGAGTTCGCCAGGTGGCCGGTGTTGATGTCGGCCTGGGTCAGCTTGTACGTCGCCGTCGCCGTGACCGTCTCTCCGGGCAGCAGTGTGCCTGGAGTGCCCGGCCACGTGTAGACCAGCGGGCTCAGGCCCGCCTTGGCGTCGGTGATGGTCACGCCGGTGAGGGTGACGTTGCCCTCGTTCTTCGCCGAGAAGTGGAACACGACCGTGTCACCGGGAACCGGCGGCGTCTGCACGGCATTGAAGTCGGCGGTTTTCGTGGAGGTGAGTTTCGGTGCTGCTGTCAGCGGGACGGGCACGCTGGCGGGGGGTGTGGTGACGTTCTGGCCGGTGGGTGGTGTCCCGGTGGCGGTGGCCTGGTTGATGACCTGGCCGGTGTTGATGTCGGCCTGGGTGAGCTGGTAGGTCGCGGTCGCCGTCACGGTCTGGCCGGGGGTGAGGGTGCCGGGGGTGCCGGGCCAGGTGTAGCTGATCGCGGACAGGCCCGGGAGCTGGTCGGTGATGCTCACCCCGGTGAGGGTGACGTTGCCGGTGTTGGTGGAGGTGAAGGTGTAGGTGATCGTGTCCCCGACCGTCGCCGGGTTCTTCACCGCGGACGCGTTCGCGGTCTTGATCAGGTTCAGGGTGGGGTTCGCCACCAGCGGGGTGTCGGTCGCGGCCGGGGGCGGGGTGACCGTGGTCCCGTCCGGGGTCTTCCCGGAGGTGGTGGCCTGGTTGTTCACCTCACCGGCGTCCAGGTCGGCCTGGGTGAGCCGGTAGGTCGCGGTCGCGGTGACCTTCTCCTTCGGCTGCAGGGTGCCCGGGGTGCCCGGCCAGGTGTAGGTCAG